>NZ_JBHUFT010000008.1:880085-1026306 GCF_042681565.1 Mumia zhuanghuii | reverse complement strand
CGACCTCCTCGCACAGGTGGAAGGGCGACGGAGAAGCGTCGACGAGCGCGCACAGGTCCTGTGCGCGCTCGTCGAGTGGGCTGGGGGTCGTGCTCTCGGAAGACATCGACGTCATCGTAGTCAGCCCAACCACGAGGACGTCAGACGATCACACCTTCGCGCTCGCGGTGTCGGCTGGCGCGTCGGAGTCGGACGACGCGTGCTTCGGGGTGTCGTCGCCGCCATTGCGGCCGCGGAGCAGGATCACGGCTCCACCGAGGACGAGCACCACACCGAGGATGCCGCCGATCAAGGGGATCCAGACGCGGATCATCTTGAGCAGCGAGGCCTTGGTGGCGTAGTCGTCGACCGTCGCCTTGACCGTCTCGTCGTCGTAGCCGAGCTTGGCGTCGGTGATCGTCGCCTTGGTCTCGCCGTCGACCTCGAGCGTCGCGAGCTGCGCCTCCTGGCCCTTGATGATGACGCCGGTCTCCGGCTCGACCCAGAGGGTGCGGGTGTTGCCGTAGATGCGGTCCGCCAGCACGGTCGCCTCGGTGCTGCCCACGAGGTTGCCCGGGACCTGCAGCTCGGCGATCTTGACCGGCTCGATCTCCTGGACGAACTTGTAGACCGAGAGGCCCTCAAGCTCGTCGGTGCCCTCGTACGTGACAGGCGTCGCCTTCTTGACGGACCCGTCCCAGAACTCGTAGTCCTCCTTCTGGGTGTTGAAGGGGAACTTGAAGTACTGGCCGTAGAACACGGTCGGCTCGATCTTGACACCGCTGGTCTCGGTGCTCGCACCGGTCCACCGGACGGTCTCGCCGGAGTAGCGCTCGAACGGAACGAGGTCACGCGTGCCGCTCAGGGCGTCCTCGGAAGCGGTGCCCGGAGGCGCCGTGAAGGAGAAGGTGTCCCACACCGCGATGTCCTCGTCGAGCTCGTCGCTGGCCTCCTTGCTGGCCTCGACCTGACCGACGACGAAGCGGCGCGACTCCAGCGGGCCGGTCTCGATGGCGGGGCCACCCTCGGCTCCGACGTTGAGATAGGTGGCGTCGTCACCCGGCGCCGTCTTGGAGACGGTCTCGGTCTCCTGGTCGAGCGGCACGGTGGCCAACTGGTCGTACGCATACGTCTTGGCCAGGACGGCCAGAACCAGGAGGAACGCGCCGATGACGACGGCTGCGAACCCGGTCTTCTTGCCCACGTGAACTCCCTCACAGTCGATGAGACGGACGCGACACTACCAGCCGGTAGTGAGAACTACGGCCTTCGGCTCACAACGATTCGGCATCGCCAGCAACTCGGCGCCTGGGTTCCCTGCTCAGCGTGACTTATCCGGCACCTACACTCGTCCGGTGAGCTCACTTGCCGCGGACACGAAGCGGGCCGTCCGTGGTTGGATCCCTGCCGACCTGTCGCGCGCCCAGAAGGTCACGGCCGTCGCGCTGGTCCTGATCGCCGTGCAGGTCGCCTTCCGCGCCTGGGCGGTGTTCGGCGGGTGGTTCTACACCGACGACTTCGTCTTCCTCTCCGACTTCGCCCGCGACGGCATCAGCTGGTCGTCCGTCCTCGGACCGCACGACGCCCAGGTCATGCCCCTCGGCCTCGGCCTCGCCGCGCTCGCCTCCCTTCCGGGCGGGTTCGCCTGGCCGATCGCGGCCCTCGAGATCATGGTCCTGCAGGCGCTGGCATCGCTGGCGTGCTGGTTCGCGCTGCGCACGCTCTTCGGCGACCGCCCCGCGATCGTCTGGCTCCTCGCGTGGTACCTGACGTCGGCGCTCACCGTGCCGTCGGACATGTGGTGGGCCGTCGCGCTCAACCAGCTGCCGCTGCAGATCGTGCTGTTCGGCGCGATCGCGACCCACGTCCTCTACCTACGGACACGGCTCCTGCGGTATGCCTCGGCGACGACCCTGCTGCTCGTCGTCGGCTACCTCGCGTACGTCAAGACCCTCGTCGTTCCCGTCCTGCTCGTGCTGCTGACGCTCGCTTACTTCGCCAAGGGCCGCCTTCGGGGGCGCGCCCTTGGGTCCTTGCGCACCTTCTGGCCGGCCTGGTTGATGTACGGAGTCGTGACGGCGGCCTACGCGGGCATCTACCTCGCCGTCGCGCCGTCGATCAACTCGCTCGGGGACGACACCGACTATGCGGGCCTCGCCGAGACGGTCCTCACCCGAACGCTCCTTCCCGGGCTCGTCGGCGGCCCTTGGCGCTGGGAGATGTTCAACGACCCCGTCCAGGTGGTCTTCCCTCCGGCGCTCGCCGCGACGGCCTCGGCGGTCCTCGTAGGTCTCGTCCTCGCGTTCGCACTCCTGACCCGTCGACGGGCGGCGCGCGCGCTCGTGCTGGTCGCGACCTCGCTCGTCTTCAGCTACGCGCTCCTCGCGACCAGCCGTGCCGAGTTCCTCGGGGCGCTCGTCGGGCGCGAACCCCGCTACATCGCCGACGTCTTCGCCCTCACCGTGCTCGCTGTCGGAGCGATGTTCCTCCCGATCGTCGGGGCGACCGAGCCGAGCGAGCCGCGTGACCCTCCCCTGCTCTCTTGGGCGCCGCCTCGCCCGCTCCTGGTGGCCCTCGGCCTGGTCGTTGGCCTCGGCGGCGTGTGGTCGACTTTGACGTACGTCGCACCGTGGCACGACGACTTTCCGACGCGCGCGTTCGTCGGCACGGCCGTCGACGAGCTCGAGGGGAATCCCGGCCGACCCCTCGCCGACGAGCCGGTCCCGGACCCCGTCATGTGGGCCAACACCCACCCGTACCACAAGCCCTCATACCTCCTCGCGCCGGTCGGTGACCTCTTCGCCACGCCGCGCGCAGCCACCGACCTCTCCGTGCTCAACGACGATGGCATGATTCGAGCCGCACACGTGCCTGAGGGCATCCACGCGGAGCTCGTCGGGACCCCCGGCTGCGGCGTCCTCGTGGACCGACCCCGGACGTTCGCGTTCGGGCAGACCGTCCACGACTACCCTGGTCAGTGGCTCGCGATGTCCTATCTCGGGTCGGGCAACGGGCGCGTGACCGTCCGTACGGGCGAGCGCACCGATGTCGTCGACGTCAGGCGCGGCCCGCACACACTCTTCGTCGACGTGGAGGGCGACATCGAGACGATCGAGGTACGACCGGTCGGCGACGTGACGCTGTGCGTCGACAGGATCGTGGTGGGCGACCTGGAGCCGTCGCTGTGACCGCCGGGCCCGTGCTCGTCGAGGAGCGTGCCCCGGTCTTCCCGGTGCTCGACACCCTCCGCGCGATCGCCGCGCTCTTCGTCCTGACGACGCACACGGCGTTCCAGGCAGGTCTCTACACCAGCGGCGCCTGGGGCGCGGTCGCGTCGCGGCTCGACATCGGCGTCGCCATCTTCTTCGTGCTCTCCGGGTTCCTCCTCGGCCGCCCGTACCTGCTCGCGATCGCTGAGCGGCGCCGGCTCCCGGGTGCCGGCCGCTACCTCTGGAAGCGGGCCCTACGCATCCTGCCGGTCTACTGGATCGCGGTCGTCGCGGCGATGCTCCTCCTCGAGGAGAACCACGGCGCGTCGCCCCTGACCTGGGTCAAGAACCTCACTCTGACCACGCTGTACGGCGAAGGGGCCTATCCCCTCGGGCTGGCCCAGATGTGGAGCCTGGCGGTCGAGGTGGCGTTCTACCTCGTCCTCCCGCTCCTTGCGCTCCTGGTAGCACGTCTGCTGTGCCGCTCGCGCTGGCATCCAGGCCGGGTTCTCGTCCTGTGCGCGGTGCTCGTCGCGGTGAACATCGCCTGGACGTCTGGCCTGTACACCTGGATGGGCATCGAGACGACCTTCGCAGCGCAGTGGCTCCCGGCCTACCTCAGCTGGTTCGCGGCGGGCCTGGCGCTGGCAACGGTGTCCCTCCCGACTCCGGACATGCCGCAGCGTCTGCTCATCGTCCGACGTCTTGGCGAGACCCCCTGGACGTGCTGGGTGCTCGCAGCGGCACTGCTCGTGATCTCGTCGACGCCCGTGGCCGGTCCGGCGACGCTGGATGTCCCGACCTTTAGCGAGGCGACGCTCAAGCACTTGCTGTACGCCGCGATCGCGGGGCTTGTCGTGCTCCCTGGCGTGTTCGCGCCGGACAGCACTCGCTTCGGACAGGCGCTGTCGGTGCCGTGGGCGCGCCACCTCGGCCACATTTCGTACGGCCTCTTCTGCGTCCACATGACCGTGCTGATGCTGGTCTTCGAGTGGCGCGACATGGAGCTGTTCGGCGGGCGCTGGCTCGAGCTGTGGGTGCTCACTCTCGCGATCAGTCTCGCAGTCGCCGAGATCCTCTACCGCGTCGTCGAGCGTCCAAGCATGCGGTTGCGCAACCTCGGCCGTCGCAAGCCGCCGACGACGCAGGACGCGACGAGTCCGAGCCCCACCAGCACGACCAGCTGAGGCCAGGCGAGCTCTCCGGCCCAGCCCGACTCCGCCCCCCACGGCCGGATCACATAGGCACCGGCCGCCACGAGGACGGCACCGCCTGCCGCCCACGCCGGGGTGTCGTCGGACCAGCGGCGTACGACCAGGCCCACCGCCCAGCCCACGGCCGCGGCCACCACACCGGCGAAGCCTGCGACGAGCCCGACGGCGACGACACCGCCGACCAGGGCCATCACGGGCCGACGGACGGCGGAGCGCGGCGCGACAGGAGCGAAGCTCCGGCGACCACGCCGGAGCACGACCAAGAGGAGCACAAGGAGCGTGAGCAGCCCTGCCCCGAGCCCGACCCGGTAGGGCGTGGCGGGCGCGTAGGACAGCGCCAGCGACTTCTCGTCCTCACCGACGAACCACCCCTGCTGCCAGCCGTTGACCTGGACCGGCGAGCGGCCCTCGGTGTCCTGCCATCCGGCATTGTGGTTCTCGGCGACCGTCACGAGCCGCTCGCCCTCGGCGTCGGACGCGAGGTCGACCGAACGCTCGGTGGCACCCCAGTCCGACGGGCGCGTCGTCGTCGGGACGACAGGCTCGGGTGCATCGCCCAGGACGAGCGCGGTCGGACGGAAGGTCTCCGTGCCGAGCACACGGATCCGGTGCCTCCCCTCGGTGAGGTCGATCGCGTTGGGGCCGCAGATCTCCGCGAAGGTCTCGCCTCCGGCAAGAACGTCGGTCGCGGAGGCGTCCACGCGCGTCACGTGTGTCACGCCGTCGATCTCCACGGCCGGGCCCTCCCCGCACCGCGCGACCCGGCGGTCGTTGGCTCCGGTGGTCGGGAACAGCCGCGGGTTGCTCGGCAGGCTGATCTCGCTCACCCCGACGGGGAGCGGGCGCGAGAAGCCCGCTGTATCGAGGGCGCGTCGCGTTTCGAGGTCGCCGAAACGCACCTGGACCCAGGACGCGGCGACCGGCCGGAACCGGGCCAGGCCCGAGCCGTCGAGCGCGACCTCGCGTTCGGTGCCGTCGGAGAAGCGCAGCGTGACCTCGCGCGGGATCGACGCGCTCAGTGCGCGATCGGTCACGACGCGGACCTGGCTGACGCGTCGCGTGCCGAGCCACTGGAGCGTCAGGTGCGGGTCGTTGTCGTCCTCCGCCGCGACCCAACCCGTGCCGCGGTCGCCGTCGACCGCACGCAGGACGCTGTCGCCCGGGGACTCGACGAGGTACGAGCTGGCCGAGGCCGAGGCGAAACGGCCCTGCTGCAGGGCCGCGTCGAGAGCCGCGCCGCCGATGGGTGCCACCCGCAACGTGGCGTCGTACGTGGCGTCGGCACCGAGCGTGACCTCGCGGTCGAGCGAGCGTCCGTCCTCACCCCACTGCTCCTGCCCGGCGACGCAGCGCGCCTCGCCTCGGACATCGAGGCAGCCGGACCGGTACGCACCGTCCACCGTCATCACGATCTGGTCCGGCACGCCCCACGACGTGGGGAGCTCGGGCATCACGAGCGGGCGGGTGATCTCCAGACCGGGCAGCGAGACGTCGGAGATCGCCAGCGGGTCGAGCAGGCTGCCCTGACCACTGATCCGAACCTTCGTCGTGCCCGCACCCGACAGCGGGACATCCACGGGCAAGCCTGGCTCGACGTCGACTTCGACGCTCTCGTCGTCGGTCTCGATGACGAGGCGCCGGTTGCGCTCGGCACGGGGGTCGAGGGTCACGGCGAGCTGGTCGAGCGCGACCGGGCCACCGAGCTCCAGCTCCAGCCACGACCGCGCACTCGCGTCGTCGCCGCCGGCGCGCCAGGACGTACGAGGATCGCCGTCGAAGGCCGACCAGGGCTGCTGGCCAGGGACCACGGCGCCGGACGACGAGGCGTACCCCGCCGAGGACGATGCGGCGATGCGCTTCGCCCCCACCAACCGCGGCTCGGAGACGAAGTCCTCCGTCGGGCTGACACGGTAGTCGTGGACGGGCCGGTCGATCGTGTACGGCGACGCGGGGTCGAGCGCGGCCGAACGGTTTTGCTCGACCCGCCCGAACGCCTGCTCCTGGCGGCGCGCCCCGTCGGAGAGCACCACGTGGGACGGCCGATCGTCGGACGGGTAGTCATCGGCGAGGATCGAGGCCCCGGACGCTCCGGCGTACTCGTCGAGCGCCAGCAACGAGGCCGGCCCCCCCGCCACGACGGACGTGTCGCCGACGGGCTGCTCGCTGACGGGGCCCCCTCCCCCGCCCACGGCGAAGACCTCGACCGCCGGCCGGTCGGCCAGCCAGCCTCCGTTGACGAAGACGTCGTCGCCCTCCTTGCTGGTGACAACCGGGTCGCCGCCGAGCGTAGGCCCGAAGCGGGCGACCGAGGTGATGCCAGGCGAACCGGCGAGCGTCGCGTACACGCGCTCCAGGTCGGTGTGTGCGGTGCCGATCGCAAGATCGTTGCGGACGACGAGATAGCGCACGCCTGATCGCTCGAGGTTGCGCGCGAGACCCGCTGAGCCCTTGCCCTCGGCAAGCCGCTGCTCGATGACGTCGAGCGTGCGGATGTTGCCGCCGGGGGCGAGCGGGATGACGTTGCGGACCGCCCAGGGCGACTCCGCCAACGGCTGGAGGACGTCGTCACCCGTCCGTCCCCACAGGTACTCGCCGAAGGACGCCGCGGGGACGACCATCGCGCGGCTGCCGGTGTCATGCTCGGCGAGCCACGTCGAGGCCTGGCGCCAGTACTGCGGGATCTCGGCGAACGTGCCGCGGTTAGCCAGCTGACCCGTCCATGCGGGCACGGTCGCGCCGACCACCGCGGCGACGCCGAGCACTGCGACCCCGACCCGCAGGGTGCGGGCCTGGTCCGCCGACCTCGCCCTCGCGCCGGCCACGGTGAGGAGGTGGGCGAGACCCAGCACGAGCGGGATCCTGATGAGCAGGTCGAACTTGTGGGTGTTGCGCAGCGGGGCGAGGAGACCGTCCAGCGCGCGCTGGAGCGAGTCGGCGCCCCAGCCGTCCACGGCGCCGGTGTGACCGAGGGTGACGAGCACGAGCCCCAGGACGACGCCCGACAGCAGGAACCGCCGGTGCGGCGTCCCGCGTGTCGCGATCCCGACCACGCCCAGCGCGACGACGACGGCGCCGTTGGCGATCAGCCCGATCGAGCGGATGAGGTCGTTGCCAGCCACCGAGTTCATATCGACGTACGGCACCCAGTCGCTCGTGCCGCGCAGCGCGTCGAACAGCGTCGCGGCGAACGTCGTCGTCGACGCGCTCTCGATGTAGTCGAGGAAGGGCGGGCTGTACTCCCCGAGCAGGAACAGCGGGATCAGCCACCACAGCGTGCCGAGCAGCACGAAGACCGGCCACCAGATCATCAGCGAGCGGCGCCGCGGCGAGGCTGGGGAGAGCAGGAGCCACAGTGCACCGAGCGGGATCACCGCGAACGTGGCGACGGCGTTAACCCCGCCGACGCAGGCCACCGCGAGCGCGCTGAGCGCCGCCATCCAGCGTGGATCGTGCTTGCGCATCCCGATCACCAGCGGCACGAGCACCCACGGCGCGAGCGCCATCGGCCAGACCTCGATCGAGCTCGGTCCGATGACCGACAGGATGCGCGGCGACAGCGCGTACGCGAGCGCGGCAACGACCCGAGCCCACGGGGCACCGATGCGCAGCGCGCCGGCGAGCTTGACCATCCCGAGGAACGCGGTGACGAGCAGCAGCGACCACCACAGGCGCTGGATCACCCACGGCTCAAGCGTGACGGCATCACCGAGCCAGAAGAACGGCCCCATCGGGAACAGATAGCCGTACGCCTGGTTCTGGACCTGTCCGAACGCGCCGACCGGGTCCCACATCGTCAGTGCCCGCGCCAGGAAACCGCCGGGGTCGACGGTGAGGTCGAGCTTGGTGTCGGTGACGACCCGCCCCGGCGACTGAACGAACGCGAGCGCGACCAGCCCGAGGCTGATCGCGAACAGGCGGAAGCGCCAGGTCAGTGCTTCCGGACGACGATCGCGAGGTTCCACGTCGTCACCTCCCGTAGCGCGGGCACGCGCAGGGTCCACCACGCCCACCACGGGTGGTAGCGCGGCATCGTCTCCAGCACCTCGCCCGCGGTCTGCTCACGCGCCCAGCGCAGCCCGTCGCGCGCGGTGACCGGGAACAGGGACGTGCCGAAGTCGTTCTTGGGCCGCTTACCGTGCGTACGGGCGTAGCGATCGGCAGCGCGGTAGCCGCCCAGGTAGTGCCACGGGGCGGTCTCGTGCCCGCCCCAGGGCCCGAACCAGAGCGTGTACGAGAGGTAGACCAGGCCGCCGGGACGCGTCACGCGCATCATCTCGTCGGCCATCGTCCACGGCTCGGGCACGTGCTCGAGCACGTTCGAGGAATAGGTGACGTCGAACGCTCCGTCGCGGAACGGCAGCGACATCCCGCTGCCGATGACCGTCCCCGGCTCCGGGTCACCGAGCCCGGAGAGCTCGCCGAGGTCGGAGTCCAGGGGCGTGTAACGCGCACCGGCGCACCGGAAGGCGTTCGCGAAATAGCCCGGACCGCCGCCGACGTCGAGCACATGGCTGCCGTCCAACGACCCGTAGCGGGACAGCTGGGCCACGGAATCGGCGGCGAGCATCCCGTAGAAGCGATCAGGGTCGCTCTGCTCCACCCGGTGCGCCCGGAAGAGGCGGACGGACCTGCCCAGCGTCGGGCGCGCGAGAACGGGGGAGGGAGCGGTCACGCGCCGACCTTAGCCGACGGGGTGTGAGCCGACCCGACGTCCCTTGACTCGCTGGTAACCTTGGCGGCTGCTGGGAGGGAGACCACGACATGCCAACGAGCCTGCCGACACTGCGGCCGGGGCGCCACGTGCTGATCTGCAACTGGCGCGACACCCGCAACCCCGAGGGCGGCGGCTCCGAACGGTTCGTCGAGGAGGTCGCGCGAGGGCTGGTCGAGCGCGGTGACCGCGTCACCGTGTTCTGCGCCGCGCACGACCAGGCGCCGCGCGACGAGCTGCGCGACGGGATCCGTTTCGTCCGCCGCGGCGACAAGATGGCCGTCTACGTGTTCGCGTTCCTCCGCCTGCTGCTGCGCCGGTTCGGCCACGTCGACCTCGTCGTCGATGTCCAGAACGGCCTTCCGTTCTTCACCCGGCTCGCGACCCGCAAGCCCGTCGTGGTGCTGGTCCACCACGTCCACCGCGAGCAGTGGCCGGTCGTCTATCCCGGCCTCGTCGGTCGTGTCGGGTGGTGGATCGAGTCCTGGGTCGCGCCGCGGCTCTACCGCCGCTCCCGCTACGTCGCCGTCTCGACCGCGACGCGCGACGAGCTCGTCGCCCTCGGTGTGGGACGCGAGCGCGTCTCCGTGGTCCACAACGGCACAGACCCGACTCCTGCCACCGACGTCGAGCGCTCGACGCACCCATCGATGTGCGTCGTCGGTCGCCTCGTCCCGCACAAGCAGGTCGAGCACGCCATCGACGCCGTCGCCGCACTCACCGAGCTCCCCGACCTGACTCTCACCGTCGTCGGCGACGGCTGGTGGGAGGACGAGCTGCGCGCGTACGCCGCCGGTCGCGGGGTCGCCGACCGCGTCGTGTTCACCGGGTTCGTGGACGAGCGCGCGAAGCACGACGTGTACGCGTCGTCCTGGCTGATGCTCCTCCCCTCACTCAAGGAGGGCTGGGGGCTGGTCGTGGGTGAGGCCGGCTCGCACAGCACACCCACCGTCGCCTACCGCTCGGCCGGCGGCACCCAGGAGTCCGTCGACGACGGCGATTCGGGCGTCCTCGTGGACGACCAGGCCGAGTTCGTCGCGGCTGTCCGTCACCTGATGACCGACGACGCGCTGCGTGAGCGGCTCGGCAAGGGTGCCCTCGACAAGAGCCGCGCCTTCACCTGGACACAGACGAGAGAGGGCTTCGCCAGTGTCCTGGCGAAGCCCTCTCGATAAAACCTGGCGAGCCCTCACGGCGGAGGGCTCAGTGGGTCGTCAGCGGTTCGCGCCGTAGTTGACGACGGAAGACGTCGGCTGCGTCGGGTTGTCCGACGTCGCCTGCGACTGAACGACACCAACGACGGTTGCCGCACCGAGGCCGGCGCCGACGACGATCGCGGCCACGCCACCAAGGAAACTGCCCACGAGTATCTTCCCTCCTGAAGTCCGAGCCGCCAGGGTACCAGCCGGTAGGGCGAACCCACCAACACCGTGGCGAAGTCGTGACCTGACCCGTTACCGCGCGTCCGACGGCACCTCGTACACGGCGATCTCCTCGCCGGTGAACAGCGGCTCCAGCTCCGCCTGGAGCTCGTCGAGGTCGTCGGCTCCGAACGCGTCGAGGGCCACGACCACCAGGCCGATCCCCTCCGCGCGCAGGGTAGCGGCGGGATCGTCGGAGGCCAGTGCCTCGCGGACCGCCGCCGCGCGCGCGTCCTCGCCGCCCACGACCGTCCCCGAGACCACGAGCTCGTCGTCGACGACCGTCTCCCGCGGGAAGTAGCGCCCGGCCGGGTCGAGGACCACCCGGCCGTCGTTCCATGCCGGTGCGCGGAACGCGCCGAACGGCAGTGAGACCAGGTCGCCCTCGGCATCGCTGTCGGCGATCGCCGCCCGCGCCTCGTCCCACTCGGCGGGGTACGAGACCGCCTCGAGCCGGCCGGCGGCGCCCCACGCCAGGTCGGGCATCACCGCGATCGGAAGCAGGACGGCCACCACGAGGACGGAGGTCCGCGCGAAACCGTCACGCACCCGGCCCGCCAGCGCCGCCACGCCCGCCGCGACGAGGACGGCC
This sequence comes from Mumia zhuanghuii, assembly GCF_042681565.1. Taxonomy (NCBI): domain Bacteria; kingdom Bacillati; phylum Actinomycetota; class Actinomycetes; order Propionibacteriales; family Nocardioidaceae; genus Mumia; species Mumia zhuanghuii. The sequence goes on along the minus strand of NZ_JBHUFT010000008.1, from coordinate 1,015,180 downwards.
TGCAGTGGCGCGAGCAGGGCGAGGTAGCGCGCGCCGTCACGCAGCAGCCCGCCACCCGGCACGACCTCGACGACCCACTCCAGCACCGCCGGCACATACGCCCCGACCAGGGCGATGGCCAGTGCGATCACCGCGGCGGGCACCAGCGCGCGTACGGGCTCTCGGGCCGGACCACCCCGCCATGCGGTCACCGCGCCGACCGCCATCACGGTCCACAGGACCAGGCAGAAGAGCGTCGCCGTCACGAGGTCGCGAGAGTCCGGAACCACGTCGACGTTCCAGATGCCGCCGAGGCTCAGCGCCGCGCCCAGCCGGCCCAGGCCCGCCTCGGGCTGCAGCGCGAACACCGCGACGCCCGCCGGGTCGCTACGGCCCGCACCGGCGTGCGCGAACCCGGCGACGATCCACGGCAGGTTCACCACCACCGCCACGAGGCCGACCCGACCACAGCGCCGCCACCCGCACACCGACACCGCCAGCACCGCGCCGATCACGCCCGAGGCCGGGCTCAGCGCGGTTGCGGCGAGCAGCACGACCCAGCGCCACCATCGCGGGGTACCGCCCTCACGAACCTCCAGGCACGCGACGACGAGCCACGGGAGCGCGGCGTACGCGACCAGGAGCGGCCAGTGCCCGATGACGAGTCGCTCGGCGACGTACGGGTTCCAGACGAACCACGTCGTGCCTGCGAGCTGCGCGCCGAGCCCGAACCGACCCAGCATCCGCATCGCGCCGGCACCGGCGGCGACCAGGCTCCCGACGAGGACCACCTTCTGGAGGAGCCAGCCGGGGACCACGAGGTTCGCGACCGCGACGACCGCGTCGGACGGGACCGCCCGCGGGGTCGCCGATCCCAGTCCCCACACGTCCGGGCGGGTGATGTCCAGCCTCGGGACGAAGACCATGTCGTACGACAGGACGTAGCCGGAGGCGAGCATCGGCGCGCACACCAGCAGCGCCATGACCCACGGCCACGCGTTCCCCAAAAGACGTCGTCCCATCACGCATGGTTATATCGGGTCCGTGTCTGCGCCCCCACCGAGCCGCCCTTCGACCGCAGTGAGCGCCGGAGGCCGCATCGCCGTCGCGATGATGGTCCAGAACGTCGGCGCGTACGCGTTCACCCTGCTCGCCGCCCGCCTCTTGGTCCCTGCCTCGTTCGGCGCGCTCACCGCGCTGCTCGGCGTCATCCTCGTCGCCAATGTCGGATCCCTCGCGGTGCAGACGACCACCGCCCGCCGGATCGCCGTCTCCCCCGGCTCGGCCGACCGCATCGCCGCGACAGCGACCGCGGTCTCCGTCGGCATGGGCGCGGCCGTGGGTGGCGTGCTCGCCGTGCTGAGCCCGCTCATCGCCGATGTCCTCCGGCTCGACTCGGCCTGGCCCGTGGTGCTGTGCGGCGCCGCGGTCGTCCCGCTCACGCTGATGGGCGCGCTCGCGGGGATCGCCCAGGGCCAGCACCGCTGGACGTCGCTGTCGGTCGTGTACGTGACCAGCGGGCTCGGCCGCATCGTGTTCGGGACGGCCGCGATGCTGATCAGCGCGACGCCGACCGCCGCGGTCGCCGGTGTGATGGTCGGCGCATGGCTCCCGATCCTCGTGTGCGGCAGGCTCCTGCGGGCAGGCGGCGTCGGCGGCGCCCGCCCGTACGTCTGGGAGGTGCTGGCGGGCTCGCACGCGATGCTCGCCTACCTGGTCCTCAGCAATCTCGACGCGCTCCTGGCGCGCGTCGCTCTCGACCCCCATGACAGCGGGCTGTACGGCGCCGGCCTCATCCTCACGAAGGCGGCGCTGTTCCTCCCGCAGTTCGTCAGCATCGTCGCGTTCCCCCGGCTCGCCCGCGCCCGCGCCGATCGCGCGCGCCGCCTCGCCACCCTCGCGGTCGCCGTCGTCGGTGCCGTCGCGACGGCCGTGACGGCCGCGCTATCCGGGATCGCGCTCATCCTCGTCGGCGGTGACCAGTATGCCGAGGTCCAGCCGCTGCTGTGGCTCTTCGCCCTCGAGGGATCGCTGCTCGCAATCGTCCAACTCCTCGTCTTCGACGCCCTCGCGCGCCGCTCTCACGGCATCGTGGCGGTGCTGTGGATCGCGAGCGCCGTCGCGGCGACGCTCATCCTCGTCCTGCCCCTGCACGTCGCGGGGGTCGTCGTCACGATGGTCGGGACGGCAGCGGTCGTGGCCGCAGCCGCGTGGGCGATGTCGTACCGCGAGTCCCGTGCGGTGCGCGCCGCCGGCTGACCCGCCCCTACTGGCGCGCCATCGCGACCCGCAGACGCTCGTCGGGGTCGATGAAATGGTCGTGATCGTCGGAACCGACGTCGATCTGGACCCAGTGCACGGTCCCAGTGAACCTGCTGCTCGCCGCGGTGTAGTCGCGCGACACGGTCGTCCCCGACTCATAGCCGATGTCCGTCGTCTCGTCAGCCGAGAAGACCATCGGCTGGGTCGCCTCGACCCGCCCCGAACCGACCTGGTCGCCGTCGTGGAAGAGCGTGACGTCGCCGCCCTTCGCGAGCCCGCCCCCGTCGTACGCGAACTCGATCCGCACCTGATGGCGGCCGGACGGGATCGGCGCATCCGCCACGGTCGCGAACTCGTGGATGCCGAGCACGTTGTAGACGAACTTCGCGTGGCCGTCCTTCGCGTACAGGCACCAACCCCCGAACCGTCCACCCTGGGCGATGATCACGCCCTCGGCACCGCCGTCAGGGACCTCGACGTCGGCGGTAACGGAGAACGACCTGTTCTTGATGCTCACGACGCTGTTCTCCGACAGCCGCCCCATGCCAGGGAAGAACAGCTGGGAGTCGCCGTGGATCAGCGTCGGCCTCCCCGCCGCCGCCGGGTCGATGCGCTCAGCCAGACGGTCGTCCATCGGGAGCACGTCGTACTTGGTGGCCTCGATCAGCCACAGCCGCTGGAGTTTGGCGAGCAGCTCAGGGTTCTCAGCGGCCAGGTCGTGGGCCTGGCTGTAGTCGGTGCTGCTGTCATACAGCTCCCAGAGGTCGTCGTCGAATGGCGGAACGTTGCTGCCGAGCATGACCCACGGCGTCCGGTGCTTGGTGACGGCGCTCCAGCCGCGGTGGTAGATCCCGCGGTTGCCGAACATCTCGAAGTACTGCAGGTCGTGGCGCTCTGCTGCTTCCGTGTCGGTGAACGAGTACGCCATGCTCGTCCCTTCCATCGGCGACTGGAGCACGCCGTTGACCATCGTCGGCTCCGGCAGCCCGGCGGCCTCGAGGACTGTGGGCGCGATGTCGATCACGTGGGTGAACTGCGAGCGGACGCCACCCTTGTCCGCGATCTGGTCCGGCCAGTGGACGATCGTGCCGTTGCGCGTGCCGCCCCAGTGGGAGGCGATCTGCTTCGTCCACTGGAACGGCGTGTTCATCGCCCACGCCCAACCGACGGAATAGTGGTTGTACGACTCGGGCGAGCCGAGCTCGTCCTTCTTGCTGAGCATGAACTCGGGCGTCTCGATCGCGGCCATCCCATTGAAGTTGGCCATCTCGTTGAAGGCGCCGTTCATCGTGCCCTCGGCGGACGCCCCGTTGTCGCCGATGATGTAGTAGACGAGCGTGCTGTCGAGGATGTCGAGCTCCTCGAGCGTGTCGACCAGGCGCCCGACCTGGTGGTCGGTGTGCTCGAGGAAGCCCGCGTACACCTCCATCTGACGCGCGAGCACCGGCTTCAGCTCGTCCGGCATGTCGTCCCACGCGGTGATCTCGTCGTGCCGGACAGTGAGGTCGGCGTCCCCCGGGATCACGCCGAGCTCCTTCTGGCGAGCGAAGGTCCGCTCCCGCTGGACGTCCCAGCCCTCGTCGAACGCCCCCGCGTAGCGGTCGGCCCACTCCTTCGGGACGTGGTGAGGCGCATGCGTCGCCCCGGGCGCGAAGTAGACGAAGAACGGCTTGTCGGGCATCAGTGCCTTCTGCTGCCGCATCCAGCTGGTCGCCCGGTCCGCGAGGTCCTCGGTGAGGTGGTAGCCCTCCTCCGCGGTACGGGGTGGCTCGACCGGCGTCGTCCCGTCGTACAGAGCGGGATCCCACTGGTTGTTCTCGCCGCCGATGAAGCCGTAGAACGTCTCGAACCCGCCGCCACCGGACGGCCACGCGTCGAACGGACCGAGCGGCGATGACTGCCACACCGGCACCTCGTGACACTTGCCGTACTGCGCCGTCGAGTAGCCGTTGAGCTTGAGCGTCATCGCCAACGGCGCCTTGGTGTTCGGGCGCAGCGAGCTGTTGCCCGGGGCCGAGGTCGCGGTCTCGGTGATGCTGCCCATGCCGACGGAGTGGTGGTTGCGCCCGGTCAGCAGCGCCTGCCGGGTCGGCGCGCACAACGCCGTCGTGTGGAACCGGTTGTAGCGAAGCCCGCCGGCCGCGAGTCGCTCCGCGGTCGGCGTACGGCACGGCCCCCCGAACACGCTCGAGGCGCCGAAACCGACGTCGTCCAGCAAGATAACCAGCACGTTGGGTGCGCCCTCGGGAGGGAGGAGCGGCTCGATCGGCGGGTACGAGGTCTCCGGGTCCTTGGCGTCGTACGTCGTCAGTCCTGGTGGCCGGCGATCAGGGATCGGCAGCATCGAGCGCGCGTGGCGGTCGGGGCGCATCGGCCCACCTCCGTCGGGTCGGGTGTCTCATACCCACCGTGACCCCGAACGGCTCCGACTCCGTCACCCCTTGTGGGTGAGACCGGGCTAGTGGCCCGCCTCGTGCCACGAGCGGCCGATGCCGACCGACACGTCGAGCGGCACCTTGAGGTCGGCGGCCCGCGCCATCTCGTCGCGCACGATCTGCTCGACGGCGTCCTTCTCGTCCGCGGCCACCTCGAGCACGAGCTCGTCGTGGACCTGCAGCAGCATCCGCGAGCGAAGGTCGGCCTCGCGCAGCGCGCGGTCCACCCCGAGCATGGCGACCTTGATGATGTCGGCCGCCGAACCCTGGATCGGGGCGTTGAGCGCCATCCGCTCGGCCATCTCGCGGCGCTGACGGTTGTCGCTCACCAGGTCGGGGAGATAGCGGCGACGGCCCATGATCGTCTCGGTGAAGCCCGTACGACGGGCATCGTCGACGACGCCGCGCAGGTAGTCGCGCACGCCGCCGAACTGCGTGAAGTACTCGTCCATCAGCGCCTGCGCCTCGCGCGTCTCGATGCCGAGCTGCTGGCTCAGCCCGTACGAGGACAGCCCGTACGCGAGGCCGTAGTTCATCGCCTTGATGCGTGAGCGCATGCCGACGTCGATGGCCTCGGGCTCGACCTGGAACACGCGCGACGCCGTGATCGTGTGGAAGTCGGCGCCGGAGTTGAAGGCGTCGATCAGCGCCTGCTCCTCGGAGAGGTCGGCCATGATCCGCATTTCGATCTGACTGTAGTCGGCCGTGAGCAGCGTGTCGTAGCCCGTGCCGACGACGAAGGCCTCACGGATGCGGCGCCCCGCGGCCGTCCTGATCGGGATGTTCTGGAGGTTGGGGTCGGCCGAGCTGAGGCGCCCGGTCGCGGCGATCGTCTGGTTGTACGTGGTGTGGATGCGGCCGTCCGGCGCGACCGTCTTGCGGAGCCCCTCGACCGTCACCCGCAGCCGGGTCGCGTCGCGGTGCTCGAGGAGGTGCAGGAGGAATGGGTGCTCGGTCTTGGCGTAGAGCTGCTGGAGCGCATCGGCATCTGTCGTGTATCCGGTCTTGGTGCGCTTGGTCTTGGGCATGCCGAGCTCGTCGAACAGGACGACCTGGAGCTGCTTGGGCGAACCCAGGTTGATCTCCTTGCCGATCACCTCGTACGCCTCGTCGGCCGCCGTACGGACGCGCGTCGCGAACTCCTCCTCGAGGGTCTCGAGCGCGTCGGTGTCGACGGCGACGCCGACCTCCTCCATGTCGGCCAGCACGCTGACGAGGGGAAGCTCGACGGTGTCGAGGAGCGTACGCCCGCCCTGCTTGTCGAGCTCGGCGTCGAGCGCACCGCTCAGCTCGACGACCGCAGCGGCCTGGAGCATCGCGTCCTGCGCGGCGGCGTCGTCGGCGACATCGAGGGTGAGCTGGTCGCCGTGGTCCTCGACGCGCAGCTCGCGGTGGAGGTAGCGCAGGGCCAGGTCCTCGAGGTCGTACGACCGCTGGTCGGGCCGCGCCAGGTAGGCGGCGAGTGCGGTGTCGCTCGCGAGGCCGGCGACCGTCCACCCCTGCGCGCGGAGGGCGAGGATCGGGCCCTTAGCGTCGTGGAGCACCTTGGGCCGCGCGCCGTCGGCGAGCCACGCGGCCACGGCGGCTTCGTCCGACGGCGTCAGCGTCGCCACGTCGAACCACGCCGCGCCGTCGTTGCCCGTGGCGAGCGCGAGCGTGTCCACGCGGCCGGTCCCCCGGCCCCAGGATCCGCCGACGCGGACGCCGACCGGCACCCCCTCGGGCACGTGCTCGTCAAGCCAGGCCGCGACCTCGCCCTCACCGAGGACTACGCCGGAGACCTCGAAGCCCTCCTCGGCCTCGGGCTCCTCGGTCGAGAGGGTCTGGAACAGCCGGTCGCGCAGCACCCGGAACTCCAGGCCGTCGAAGACCTGGTGGACGGCGTCGCGGTCCCACGGCTGGAGAGCGAGGTCGGCGGTGGTGACCGGGAGGTCGAGATCGCGCACCAGGGCGTTGATGCGGCGGTTGCGGATGACGTCGGCCAGGTGGTCGCGGAATGACTGCCCCGCCTTGCCAGTGACCTTGTCGGCATCGCGGACCAGGCCGTCGAGGCCGTCGAACTGGGCGAGCCACTTGGCCGCGGTCTTGGGGCCGACCCCGGGGACGCCGGGGAGGTTGTCGCTGGTCTCGCCGACCAGGGCGGCGACGTCCGGGTAGCGCGCTGGGACGACGCCGTACTTCTCCTCCACCGCCTGCGGAGTCATGCGTGCGAGGTCAGAGACGCCCTTGCGCGGGTAGAGCACGGTCGTGGTGTCGGTGACCAGCTGGAGCGCGTCGCGGTCGCCGGTGCAGATGAGCACCTCGAAGCCGTCCTGCTCCGCCCGCGTCGCCAGGGTGCCGATGATGTCGTCGGCCTCGAAGCCCTCCAGCTCGAGGTAGGTCACGTGCAGCGCGTCGAGGACTTCCTTGATCAGGGCGACCTGGCCGGTGAACTCGTCGGGCGACTTGGAGCGGTTGGCCTTGTACTCGGCGTACTCCTCGCGCCGGAAGGTCTTGCGCGAGACGTCGAACGCGACCGCCAGGTGGGTCGGCTGCTCGTCGCGCAGGACGTTGATCAGCATGGACGTGAAGCCGTAGACCGCGTTGGTGTGCTGGCCCGTCGTGGTCGAGAAGTTCTCGACGGGGAGGGCGAAGAAGGCCCGGTAGGCCACCGAGTGGCCGTCGATGAGGAGGAGGCGGCCGGAGTCGGCGAGAGCAGGGTCAGCGGTGCTGGTCGAGTCCACGCACCGACTCTAACGGTCGCCACCGACGCGGATCGCGCCCCCGTTCGTCGGGCGGCCAGCCGCGTGACGTCGGTCGCGGGCGGTCACTCGCGGGCGGTCCGGGCCAGCGCGTCGTGCGTACGGAGCAGGGAGCGACGCACCGCGATCAGCCTCCCAGTGCTCCGCCCGCTCGCCCGCTTCGCAGCACGGGCGCGCAGGATCCGCACCCGGGCTGCGCGTACGGTCGCGAACTGGCCGAAACCGATCCGCGTGAGGAACCGGTGGGCGTCGCGGGAGGCGGACGGCGCCCACGCGTACACCAGGCTCGAGCCGGCGTCCTCGGCCCAGTCGACGGCGACGCTCATCAGCGAGGACGCGATCCCTCGGCGGCGGAAGCGCGGATGGACGTGCAGCTCGCTCACGATGACCATGCTGCTCAGGTGGAGCGGTGTCTGCGGGGCCAGCTCGACCTGGATCGCACCGACCACCTGGTCGGCGATCGTCGCCACGCACAGGCGTCGGCGCGCATCGGTATCGAGGAGCCCCAGGGCCTCGGTGGCCTCGGCGACCGAGGGCTCTTGCCAGGCAACCACCGTCATCGTGGTCGCTTCAGCCGTGCCCGGGTCTCCCGACACGCACACCCTCCAGAGGTCGATCAGTGTCTTCGCGTCGGCGGGAACCGCCTCACGCACCTCCAGCGGCATACGTGCCACCAGGCCCCCCTCGGGTCGACTCAAGGGTGAAACACTACGCCGTGGTGGGCGCTCCTGTCACAAGGTCGGGGCGGCACCCGGACGAGCCGAGGAGAGCCAGTGTTCATCGGGGCTGGGACGGTCGTGAACGTGCTCGCAGTGCTGGCCGGGTCGGGCATCGGGCTCCTGGTCGGCCACCGGCTTCCCGCACGCACCCGCGCCGTCGTCACCGACGGCCTCGGGCTCGTGACCCTGCTCATCGCCGCCCTGTCGGCCGTCGCGGTCACCGACCGGCTCCTGTCCGACGCCGTGGGGCCGAGCGCGCCGGTGCTGATCGTGCTGGGGGCCGTCGTCCTCGGCGGGTTCATCGGCTCGCTGCTGCGGATCGAGCACCGCCTCGAGCATGTCGGCGTCGTCCTCCAGGCACGGATGGGCGGTGCCGCCGACGAGGGGGCGCGTGCACGTTTCGTCGAAGGATTCATGACGGCGTCGCTGGTCTTCTGCGTCGGGCCGCTCACCATCCTCGGGTCGATCACCGACGGGCTCGGCGGCGGCGCGCAGCAGCTGCTGCTCAAGTCGGCGCTCGACGGATTCGCGGCGATCGCGTTCGCCGCCTCGCTCGGCGTCGGGGTGATGGCGTCGGCCCTCGCGGTGGGTGTGATCCAGGGCGGGTTCACGATCCTCGGTGCGGTCATGGGCTCGTTCGTGCCCGAGCCGCACGTCATCGCCCTGACGGCGACGGGTGGCGTGCTGCTCATCGGAGTCGCCCTGCGGCTGCTCAACATCCGCCCGATCGCGGTGGGTGACATGCTCCCGGCGCTGATCGTCGCGCCCGTGCTCGTGCAGTCCGTGATCTGGCTGCGCTGAGCGCCTGCGGACCCCGCGGGCGCGCCGTCGGGACGCACGGCGCGGACGACGCCCGGGAACCACCTCGAACAGCGCACGCCACTGCGCACCGAAGGCGGGCGCCGGACCGTCGTAGCCGCGCTCGCGCAGGAGGCGGTGCACCAGCAACATCAGCGCACGCGAGCCGACCCGGTCGCCACGCTTGCTCGGTCGCAAGCTCGACGAGCCCCCCGAGAGCCATGTGGCCGCGGTGCAACAACCAGTCGCCACGCTTGACGAGGTCGATCAGCCGTTGCCGCTCGCAGCACCGGATGAACGCTGCCGCCGGCGTGACTCCGACGGTGTCGAGGGGTGGAAACGCGAGCGTCCGGTGCAGGAAGACCCCGTCCAGCTCGCGGTGCTGGTCCTGGTCGATCACGAACTCGAGCGGGAGCTCCGGTCCCTCGTCGTACCCGAGCAGCCGATGCCGCGTCGCGCCGTCGACCCGGCTGCCGTCGGGAGGGCGAGCCGAGCTTCCTCCACCTCGTTCGCGAAGGACATCGCGTACGAGGTGCGGTGAGGTCGGGCGGGAGCGGGCGAGGAGCGGGCATCCGCCGATGCGTGGCGTGACGCCGAACGGGACGGGGAGAAGGTCGCTACTGCACGTCGGACGTGTCCGCGACGCCCGCCGCACCACCGAGCGCAGGGCCGTGGTCGACGACCCCCTCGGCAACAGCGCGCATCGACATGCGCAGGTCCATCGCGGTCTTCTGGATCCAGCGGAACGCCTGCGGCTCGGTGATCCCGAGCGCCTCCTGGAGGAGCCCCTTGGCGCGCTCGACGGCCCGACGCGTCTCGAGACGGTCCTCGAGTCCCGCGACCTCCGCCTCCAGGGCGGCGATCTCGGCGAAGCGGCTCACCGCCATCTCGATCGCGGGGACGAGGTCGGACTTGCTGAACGGCTTGACGAGGTAGGCCATGGCGCCGGCGTCGCGCGCCCGCTCGACGAGCTCGCGCTGGCTGAACGCCGTGAGCATGACGACGGGCGCGATGCGTTGAGACGCGATGCGCTCGGCGGCCGAGATGCCGTCGAGCTTGGGCATCTTGACGTCCATGACCACGAGGTCGGGTCGCAGCTCCTCCACAAGGGCGACGGCCTGCTCGCCGTCGGCCGCCTGACCGACGACCTCGACGCCTTCCTCGGCGAGCATCTCGGCGAGGTCCAGACGGATCAGGGCCTCGTCCTCGGCGATGACGACACGGCGCACGGTCGGGCGCGCACCAGGGGTGCTCTCTGCGGAAGTCACGTGAGAAGGTTATCCCGCGCGTTCGACGCGCCGCGCCGGGCCGGGTTGGCGGAATGGTAGACGCGGTGGTCTCAAAAACCACTGTCCGAAAGGATGTGCGGGTTCGAGTCCCGCACCCGGCACTTCATGGTCGCTGCTACTCAGCACCCGCGGAAATCTTTTCGCAACCTGCGTCCGCTACGGTCCTCTTCACACGCACGGTTGCCGCGTACAACCGGATGCCGTCAACTTCGCGCCGGTTTCATAACGGCTTGGAATCTTCGGGGTTCGGAAGCACCGCCGCTGTGCTACAACGATGCAGTTAATGCATTGGGACGCACGTCCGCCCCGAGACGATCCACGGGCCGGGCACCAACGAATCGGAGGACACCATCGTGTCTCGTTCCACGAAGGCGCTCGCAGTAGCCGCAGCGCTGACCCTGGCCCTGGCCGGGTGTGCCAACAACGACGACGACGGCGGCGGCAGCGACAACAGCTCCACAGCGCCTGAGCTCGAGGTCCAGACCTCGATCGAGGCTCCTGCGGACGCCGTCACGCCTGCAGGCGACGGCAAGGCCGAGTGCCCGGCGACGACCACCCTCGCCTACATCGGTGCCGAGACCGGCCCCAACGCCCAGCTGGGCATCAACATCGTCAACGGCGTCCAGCTCGCGATCAACGAGCACAACGAGGCCAACAAGGACTGCCAGGTCCAGCTGCGCAAGTTCGACACCGAGGGCGACCCCAACAAGGCGACCGGCCCGGTGACGCAGGCGACCAACGACGAGAACATCATCGGAGTCATCGGTCTTCCGTTCTCCGGTGAGTCGAAGGCGACCGGCAACATCCTCGAGCAGGCCGGCCTCGTCCACATCACGCCGTCGGCGACCAACCCGCTGCTGACGACCAACGGCTGGACGACCTTCTTCCGTGGTCTGGGCAACGACAACGTCCAGGGCCCGGCCGTCCCAACTCTCGCCGAGAAGATCGGCGCCAAGAGCGTCTACGTCGTCCAGGACGACTCCGACTACGGCATCGGCCTCGCCACCTCGACCACCGAGGCGCTCGCCGACAGCCTCGCCGGCACCGACGCGGTGACAACGGGTCAGAAGGACTTCTCGGCGACGATCTCCAAGATCCTCGCGGAGAACCCGGATGCGGTGTTCTACTCGGGCTACTACGCCGAGGCTGCGCCGTTCAACCAGCAGCTGGTGGCCAAGGGCTACAAGGGCGCCTTCATCGGCCCTGACGGCGTCAAGGACGACCAGTTCATCAAGCAGGCCGGCGATGCCTCGAGCAACGCCTACTTCACCTGCCCGTGCATCCCGGGCGAGCTGATCACCAGCTTCGCCGACGCCTACGAGAAGGTCTCGAACGGCACTGCTCCGGGCACCTACTCGGTCGAGGGCTACGACGCCACGACGGTGCTCCTCGCGGGCATCGACGCCGGCAACCAGGACCGCGCGAAGCTGAAGGACTGGGTCAAGAACTACGACGCCCAGGGCATCAGCAAGAAGTTCAAGTGGGACGAGACCGGTGAGCTCACCGAGCTTCCCGTTTACGGCTACAAGGTTCAGGACGGCAAGATCGTCTCGGTCGGCGTGATCGAGTAACGAGCCAGCTGTCAACGGAGGGGGTCCGTCTCATCAAGACGGGCCCCCTCTCTGCTCATCCGACTCCCAAAAGGAGCCCTAGTGGACCAGTGGATCACGCTCGACTGGGATGCCCTGGGTGCGAACTTCTGGAGCGCGACCGTCGATGGACTCACATTCGGCGGGATCTACGCGCTCGTCGCGCTTGGCTACACCCTTGTGTACGGCGTTCTCAACCTCATCAACTTCGCGCACTCCGAGGTCTTCATCGTCGGTGCGTACGCGATCGTCTTCACCCTCACGTCGCTCGGCTTCGGCCCGTCGGTGCCCAACCTCGAGTGGTACCAGATCGCCGCGAACCTCTTGCTCGCCGTCATCTTCGGCATGCTGGCCTCGGCGATCACCGCATTCATCGTCGAACGTGTCGCCTACAAACCCCTGCGCGTCAAAGGCGCACCACGGCTGGTGTTCCTGATCTCCGCGATCGGTATGTCGTTCGTCATCCAGTACCTGATCTTCGTCTGGCGCGGACCCAACCCCGAGCCGTCGGTGATCATGTTCGAGAACAAGGCGATCTTCGACATCGGCGGGACCCTGATCTACTTCGACTCGATCCTCATCGTGACGGCAGCGATCTTCATGATGATCCTGGTCGATCAGTTCATCCGGCGCACCAAGCTCGGGCGCGGCATCCGCGCCGTGGCCCAGGACCCCGACACGGCAACGCTGATGGGCGTCAACCGTGAGCGGATCATCATCAGCACGTTCATCATCGGCGGACTCCTCGCCGGCGTGGCCGCGCTCTTCTACGTGATGAAGGTGCCCTCGGGCGTCCTCTACCTCGGCGGCTTCGTCCTGGGCGTCAAGGCGTTCACCGCCGCCGTCCTCGGCGGCATCGGAAACGTCCGCGGCGCGCTCCTCGGTGGCCTGCTTCTGGGGTTGATCGGCAACTACGGCCAGATCCTGCTCGGGAGCGCACAGTGGACCGACGTGGTCTGCTTCGTGGTCCTGATCATCGTCCTGATGGTCCGGCCGGAGGGCATCCTCGGCAGCAACCTCGGAAAGGTGAGGGCATGAGCACCGGTACGCCGATGGGCGGGGCCTCGGAGTCCCAGGCCCGCGCCGACGAGCTGGTCGAGGAGACCACGAAGCCGTCCCGCCTCCGGGGCCTCTCGGACTGGTGGAACCACCTTCCCCGGGTCGGCCAGTGGGGCTTCCTGCTGATCGCCGTCGCGGCCGCGTTCGCGCTGCCCCTGGTCAACATCCCGCTGCTCACGACCGAGCCGGGCAACAACTGGCCGCTCGCCTGTGCCGAGATGGCTCGCTACGCCCTGGTCGCGATCGGCCTCAACGTCGTCGTCGGCCAGGCCGGTCTCCTCGACCTCGGCTATGTCGGCTTCTTCGCAGTCGGCGCCTACGTCGCCGCGCTGTGGACGTCACCCGACTCGACGATGGTCCACATCCCCTACCTCCTGACCCTGCCGCTCGCGGCCATGGTCACGGTGGTGTTCGGCGTGCTGCTCGGCATCCCGACGCTACGGCTACGAGGGGACTACCTCGCGATCGTGACGCTCGGGTTCGGCGAGATCATCCGTCTGCTGGCGACGATCATCCCCGCGCTAAAGGGTCAGGTCGGCTTCCAAAACGTCGGCCGCCCGCCGGGTGAGAACGCCGACGGCAACCCTGTCTTCGCCAACAGCGAGGGCGCCCCCTGGTACTGGCTGACGATCACGGTGATCATCATCGTCATGATCGCGCTCGGCAACCTCGAGCGCTCCCGCGTCGGCCGCAACTGGATCGCCCTGCGCGAGGACGAGGACGCCGCCGAGATCATGGGCGTCCCGACGTTCCGCTACAAGCTGTGGGCGTTCGGCATCGGTGCTGCCCTCGGCGGTTCCGCGGGCGCGATTGCGGCCGGCCAGATCGGGTTCGTCAACAACCAGCGTTTCGACGTCCAGATGTCGATCATGTTCCTCGTGGCCGTCGTGCTCGGCGGTCAGGGCAACAAGTTCGGTGCGATCATCGGCGGCGCGCTCGTGGCGTACATCCCGCTGCGGTTCACCGCGATCGCCGAGTACAAGTACCTCATCTTCGGTGCCGTGCTCGTCGTTCTGATGATCTTCCGTCCGCAGGGGCTGTTCGGGAAGCGTCCGCACCTGCTCACGTTCGAACGGCGTGCGCACAAACGGATCGCCAACCTCGCCAACGCACCGACGTCCGCACCCGTCGCGAAGGAGGCCGGCAAGTGACCGAGCACCCCAGTCCCCCGGCGACGCCGAAGCCGGATGCGCCTCCGCCGCTCGACTCTGAGGTAGCGCAGCTCGCTGCCGCGGAGCGCGAGATCGCTGTCGACGTCGGCGACAAGCTGGTCGAGATCCGGAACCTCACGGTCCGCTTCGGTGGTCTGACCGCGCTCGACGACGTCTCGTTCGACATCAAGCGCGGCGAGATCCTCGGGCTCATCGGCCCGAACGGTGCCGGCAAGACGACGTGCTTCAACGCGATGACCGGCGTCTACCGTCCGAGCTCGGGCCAGGTCCTCCTCGAGAACGAGCCGATCGGGCGCAGCAAGCAGCACAAGATCACCCGACGCGGCATCGCCCGCACGTTCCAGAACGTGCGTCTGTTCGGTGAGATGACGGCGCTCGAGAACGTCGTGGTAGGCCTCGACGCCCGCCACAAGACAGGCGTCTGGGGGTCGCTCTTCCGCACCCCGCGGCTCTACCGCGAGGAAAAGGAAGCCATCGATCGCGGCATGGCGCTGCTGGAGTTCGTCGGGATCGCCGACAAGGCGGTCGTCCAGGCGAGCGGGCTTCCTTACGGCTACCAGCGCCGCCTCGAGATCGCGCGTGCACTCGCGACGGACCCGAAGCTGCTGTGCCTCGACGAGCCTGCGGCCGGCTTCAACCCTGCGGAGAAGGAAGAGCTCATGGAGCTCATCCGCACGATCCGCGCGGACGGCTACACGGTGCTGCTCATCGAGCACGACATGCGGCTCGTGATGGGCGTGACCGACCGGATCGTGGTCCTGGAGTTCGGCAAGAAGATCGCCGACGGGCTCCCCAAAGACATCCGCAACGACCCGACGGTCATCGCTGCCTACCTCGGAGAGGAAGACTGACGTGGCGTTGCTCGAGATCAACGACGTCTCTGTCCACTACGGCCGCATCCAGGCGCTGCACGGCATCTCATTGACCGTCAACGAGGGTGAGATCGTGACTCTCATCGGCGCCAACGGTGCCGGCAAGACGACGACGATGCGCGCCCTCGCCGGACTGCTCAGCCTGTCGTCCGGCAGCGTGACGTTCGAGGGCGAGGACATCTCCAAGCTCGCCGGGCACAAGCGTGTCGTCCGCGGCATCTCGCTGACTCCCGAGGGCCGAGGCATCTTCCCGGCGATGACGGTCCGCGAGAACCTCGAGATGGGCACGTACGCGCTCAAGGGCCGGACGACCGTCGACGAGAGCTTCGACAGGGTGTTCGAGCTGTTCCCCCGTCTCAAGGAGCGCGAAGCGCAGGCCGGCGGCACGCTGTCGGGCGGTGAGCAGCAGATGCTCGCGATCGGACGTGCCCTCATGGGCCGGCCGAAGGTCCTTCTCCTCGACGAGCCCTCGATGGGTCTGGCGCCGCAGTTCATCCGCCAGATCTTCTCGATCATCTCGCAGGTCAACGAGCAGGGCATCACGGTCCTCCTCGTCGAGCAGAACGCCAACCAGGCGCTCAGCCGCGCCGACCGTGCGTACGTGCTGGAGACGGGTCGCATCACGCGGTCCGGCACCGGTGCGGAGCTGCTCGCGGATCCCGCGGTCAAGGAGGCCTACCTCGGCGTTGCCTGACGCCTCGCCGTACGGGGGTCACTCCCCCAAGGCAAACGTCGCGCCCCACCTGTTCATTCAGGTGGGGCGCGACGTTTGCGTGGGGCCCCATGCAAAGGGCCTGGTGGTCCGAGTCTGGCGTCAGTCGCGCACCAGGCGCGTCGAGTACGCCGGGGAGATGCCCTTGATCGCGTCACCCATCCGGTGGACGCGCAGCGCGTTGGTCGAGCCAGGGATCCCCGGGGGGCTGCCGGCGACGATGACCACCTCGTCGCCCTCGGCACACAACGCGATCTCGAGCAGCGCCCGGTCGACCTGGAGCACCATCATGTCCGTGTGCTCGACCTCCGGGACGAGGAACGACTGCACGCCCCACGAAAGCGCGAGCTGGTTGCGTACGACCGGGTCGGGGGTGAACGCCAGGACCGGCACGGTCGAGCGGTAGCGAGTCATCCGGCGCGCGCTGTCGCCCGAGGTCGTGAAGGCGCAAAGGAACTTCGCACCGACGGCCTGGGCCACCTCGGACGCCGCGCGGCCGATCACGCCGCTGCGGGTCTTGGGGTTCCAGTGGTACGCGGCCATGCGCGGCAGGCCGTGCTCCTCGGTGCTCTCGACGATGCGCGCCATCGTGCGCACCGTCTCTATGGGGTACTCCCCCACGCTGGTCTCGCCGGAGAGCATCACGGCATCGGCGCCGTCGAGCACGGCGTTGGCGACGTCAGAGGCCTCGGCACGAGTCGGGCGCGGAGCAGAGATCATCGACTCGAGCATCTGGGTCGCGACGATCACCGGCTTGGCGTTGCGTCGCGCCTTCTCGACGATCAGCTTCTGGACGACCGGGACGTCCTCGAGCGGCAGCTCGACGCCGAGGTCGCCGCGCGCGACCATCACACCGTCGAAGGCGTTCATGATCTCGTCGAGGTTCTCCACCGCCTGCGGCTTCTCGATCTTGGCGATGACCGGGCGGCGTACGCCCTCTTCATCCATGATCGCGTGGACGTCGTCGACATCGGCACCCCGACGGACGAACGACAACGCGATGAAGTCGACGCCGGTGCGCAGGGCCCAGCGGAGGTCGTCGCGGTCCTTCTGTGACAGCGCGGGCACGCTGACGTTCACACCGGGAAGGTTGATGCCCTTGTTGTTGCTGAGCACGCCGGGGACCTCGCACACGGTGACAACGTCGGTCTCGGTGACCTCCGTGGCGCGCAGCCGTACCTTGCCGTCGTCGATGAGGATCGTGTCGCCCGGCTTCACATCCCCGGGCAGGCCGTCGTACGTCGTCGAGCAGCGCTCGCTGTCGCCAGGCACGTCCTGCGTCGTGATGGTGAAGACGTCCCCGACAGCGAGCGGGACGGGCCCCGACGCGAACCTGCCGAGCCGGATCTTGGGGCCCTGGAGGTCGGCCAGCACCGCGATGGGCTCGCCGAGCACCTCCGCCGCGTGCCGCGTCCACTCGTACGAGCGGTCGTGGGTCGCGTGGTCACCGTGGCTGAGGTTGAGGCGGGCGACGTTCATGCCCGCGCGGGCAAGCTCGAGGATCTTCTCCTCGGACCAGACGGCGGGACCAATGGTGCAGACGATCTTTGCTCTACGCACCCGTCAACCCTAGAACGCGTGGCCGGACGTGCGCGACCCGACCCACGAAGTTTGTTGTTTCGTCAGCAGAATTTCTCGAAGGGTGGGACGCCCCCACCCGTCCGCGTTGTGAAAGCAATCTGCCCCTTTCCGAGGTCGGAAAGGGGCAGATTGCTTTCACAACGCGGACGGCGTCAGACGACGAGCGGACGCTCCGTGGGGAGGATCGGCGCAGGCAGGTTGGTCGAGCCGTTGAGATAGGCGTCGACGCCGGCCGCGCACGCGCGACCCTCGGCGAGCGCCCACACGATCAGCGACTGCCCACGGCCCGCGTCGCCGGCGGCGAACACGCCATCGATGTCGGTCATGTACGAGGAGTCGCGCGCGACGTTGCCCCGCTCGTCCAGGCTCGCACCGAGCTGCGCGACGACACCGTCGGTCTCCGGGCCGGTGAAGCCCATCGCGAGCAGCACGAGCTGTGCCGGGATCTCGCGGACACTCCCCTCGACCTCCTGGAAGCGGCCATCGACCATCTCGACCTCGACCATCCGCAACGCACGGACGTGGCCGTCCTCGTCGCCGAGGAACTCCTGCGTCGAGACCGCGTAGACACGCTCGCCGCCCTCCTCGTGCGCCGAGGCGACCCGGTAGGTCATCGGGTACGTCGGCCACGGCTGGTGGCCGGGACGCTCCTCGCTCGGACGCGGCATGATCTCCAGCTGCGTGATCGAACGGGCCTGCTGGCGGATGGCGGTGCCGAGACAGTCGGCACCGGTGTCGCCGCCGCCGATGATGACGACGTCCTTGCCCTCGGCCGTGATCTGGCCGTCGACACTCTCGCCCCGGGCGACACGGTTGGCCTGCGGGAGGTACTCCATGGCCTGGTGGATGCCGCCGAGCTCGCGCCCGACGGTCGGCAGGTCACGGCGTACGGTCGCGCCGGTCGCGAGGACCACGGCGTCGTAGCGGTCGCGCAGCTGCTCGCCCGTCAGGTCGACCCCGACGGCGACGCCGTTGCGGAAGATGGTGCCTTCGGCCGTCATCTGCTCGATCCGGCGGTCCAGGACGGACTTCTCCATCTTGAACTCCGGGATGCCGTAGCGGAGCAGACCGCCAGGCGCGTCGTCACGCTCGTACACGGCGACGGTGTGTCCGGCGCGCGTGAGCTGCTGGGCGACCGCGAGACCAGCCGGTCCCGAGCCGATGACTGCGACGGTCTTGCCCGTGAGCCACTCCGGCGGCTCGGGCGTGACGCGACCGTCGTCCCAGGCGCGGTCGATGATCGACACCTCGACGTTCTTGATGGTCACGGCCTCGCGGTTGATGCCGACGACGCACGCCGTCTCGCACGGTGCGGGGCACAGGCGCCCGGTGAACTCCGGGAAGTTGTTCGTCGCGTGCAGCCGCGAGAGCGCCGCCTCCCAGTCGTCACGCCAGACGAGCTCGTTCCACTCGGGGATGAGGTTGCCGAGCGGGCAGCCGCTGTGGCAGAACGGGATGCCGCAGTCCATGCAGCGGCCGGCCTGCTCGGTGATGATCGGCAGGAGCGCCCGCCCCGGCGTGCCGGGATAGACCTCGTTCCAGTCGTGGATGCGCTCCCCGACCGGCCGCCGCGGCGCGAGCTGGCGCGGCGTCTTCATGAAACCCTTCGGATCAGCCACGGATCGCTGCCTCCATCATCGCTGCGGTGGTCTCGTCCTCGCCGAGACCGGCCTCCTGGGCTGCGGCACGCGCCTGCAGCACCCTGCGGTAGTCGACCGGCATGACCTCGGTGAACCGGACGAGCGAGGTCGTCCAGTCGGCGAGAAGCGTGCGGGCGACCTCCGATCCGGTTTCCTCGGCGTGCCGGGTGACGAGCCCCTTGAGCTCGTCGGCGTCACCGACCTCGTGGACCTCGACCATGTCGCGGTTGACCAGGTCGTGGTCGAGATCGAGGACGTACGCGACACCGCCGCTCATGCCCGCCGCGACGTTGCGGCCGGTGGCGCCGAGGATCACGACGCGCCCGCCGGTCATGTACTCGAGCGCGTGGTCGCCCACGCCCTCCACGACCGCCGTCGCACCGGAGTTGCGGACGCAGAAGCGCTCGCCGGCGCGGCCACGGACGAAGATCTCGCCGCTCGTCGCGCCGTACCCGATGACGTTGCCGGCGATGATCTGCTCCTCGGCGACGAACCCCGCCTCGCGCGACGGCCGGATCACCAGCCGCCCGCCCGACAGGCCCTTGCCGACGTAGTCGTTCGCGTCGCCCTCGAGGCGCAGCGTGATGCCGCGCGGGACGAAGGCACCGAACGACTGACCGGCCGACCCGGTGAACGTGATGTCGATCGTGTCGTCAGGCAGACCCGCGCCGCGGTAGCGCTTGGTCACCTCGTGGCCGAGCATCGTGCCGACCGTGCGGTTGACGTTGCGGATCTCCAGCTGCGCCCGTACCGGCTCGCCACGCTCGAGCGCGTCGGCGGACAACGCGATCAGCTCGTTGTCGAGCGCGCGCTCGAGACCGTGATCCTGGCCGGTGGTGTGGTGCAGCGCCGCACCCTCGGGCAGCGCCGGCACGTGCAGGATCGGCGTCAGGTCGAGCCCGCTGGCCTTCCAGTGCGCGATCGCTTCACGTGAGTCGAGCGTCTCGACGTGCCCAACGGCCTCGTCGATCGAGCGGAAGCCCAGCGCGGCGAGGTGCTCGCGCACCTCCTCGGCGATGTACTCGAAGAAGTTCACGATGAACTCCGGCTTGCCCGAGAACTTCTTGCGCAGCTCACGGTTCTGCGTGGCGACGCCCACCGGGCAGGTGTCGAGGTGGCAGACCCGCATCATGATGCAGCCGGACACGACCAGCGGAGCGGTCGCGAAGCCGAACTCCTCGGCACCGAGCAGCGCCGCCACGATGACGTCGCGGCCGGTCTTGAGCTGCCCGTCGGCCTGGACGACGATGCGCTCACGCAGCCCGTTGAGCAGCAGCGTCTGCTGCGTCTCGGCGAGGCCGAGCTCCCACGGGCCGCCGGCGTGCTTGAGCGACGTCAGCGGCGACGCCCCCGTACCGCCATCGTTGCCCGAGATCAGCACGACGTCCGCGTGCGCCTTGGAGACACCGGCGGCGACCGTACCGACACCGACCTCCGCGACCAGCTTGACGTGGACCCGCGCGGACGGGTTCGCGTTCTTGAGATCGTGGATGAGCTGCTTGAGGTCCTCGATCGAGTAGATGTCGTGGTGGGGCGGCGGCGAGATGAGACCGACACCCGGCGTCGAGTGACGCGTCTTGGCGACCCACGGATAGACCTTCGGCCCGGGCAGCTGACCGCCCTCGCCGGGCTTGGCACCCTGCGCCATCTTGATCTGGATGTCGTCGGAGTTCGTGAGGTACTCCGCCGTGACGCCGAAGCGACCCGACGCGACCTGCTTGATCGCGCTGCGACGCTCCGGGTCGTAAAGACGCTCCGGATCCTCGCCACCCTCGCCGGTGTTGGACTTGCCGCCGAGGCGGTTCATCGCGATAGCGAGGGTCTCGTGCGCCTCCTGGCTGATCGACCCGTACGACATCGCACCGGTCGAGAACCGCTTGACGATCGCGGAGACCGGCTCGACCTCGTCGATCGGCACGGCCGGGCGGACGTCCTCCCTGAGCTTGAGGAGCCCACGCAGCGTCATCAGCCGCTCCGACTGGTCGTCGACACGCTGCGTGTACTGCTTGAAGACGTCGTAGCGGCCCGCGCGCGTCGCGTGCTGGAGCCGGAAGACGGTCTCGGGGTCGAACAGGTGCTCGGCACCGTCGCGGCGCCACTGGTACTCGCCGCCGACGTCGAGCTGGCGGCGCGACGCGGAGATGCCGGACGTCGGGTACGCCTTGGCGTGCCGCATCCGCACCTCCTCCGCGACGACGCCGAGGTCGATGCCGCCCAGACGCGAGGTCGTCCCCGTGAAGTAGCGGGCGACGAGCTCGCCGGACAGGCCGACGGCCTCGAAGATCTGCGCCCCCGTGTACGAGGCGACCGTCGAGACGCCCATCTTGGACATCACCTTGAGCACGCCCTTGCCGAGCGCGTAGCGCAGGTTGGCCACGGCCTTCTCGGGTGCGACTCCGTCGACGTAGACGGCGCTGCGGGCGAGGTCCTCGGCCGTCTCCAGCGCGAGGTACGGGTTGACCGCCGACGCGCCGTAGCCGAGCAGCAGCGCGACGTGGTGCACCTCGCGGACGTCGCCGGTCTCGACGAGCAGGCCCACGCGGGTGCGGGTCTTCTCGCGGACCAGATGGTGGTGCAGCGCGCCGGTCATCAGCAGCGACGGGATAGGAGCCAGCTCGTGGTTGGAGTGGCGGTCCGACAGGACGATGATGCGCGCGCCGTCGGCGATCGCGGCGGAGACCTCGGTGCACAGGTCGTCGAGGCGTTTGCGTAGCGCGTCCGCGCCACCGCCCACCTCGTACAGACCGCGCACCACGTACGTCGACAGGCCCGGCATGTTGCCGTGCCGGTTGACGTGGCGGATCTTGGCCAGCTCGTCGTTGGTGATCACCGGGAAGGACATCTGCAGCTGGCGGCACGACGCCGGCGTCGCGTCGAGCAGGTTGCCCTCGGCGCCGACCGTGCTCAGCAGCGACGTGACAAGCTCCTCGCGGATCGCGTCGAGCGGCGGGTTCGTGACCTGCGCGAACAGCTGGTTGAAGTAGTCGAACAGCAGTCGTGAGCGGTTCGACAGCACGGCGATGGGCGTGTCGGTGCCCATCGAGCCGATCGGCTCCGCACCCGTGCGCGCCATCGGCGCGAGGAGGATGCGCAGCTCCTCCTCGGTGTAGCCGAAGACCTGCTGGCGTCGCGTCACCGACGCGTGGGTGTGGACGACGTGCTCGATGTCGGGGAGGTCCGAGAACCGGACCAGGCCCGAGTAGAGCCACTCCTCGTACGGGTGGTCGCCGGCGAGCGCGGACTTGATCTCGTCGTTGCCGACCACGCGGTGCTCGTCGAGGTCGAGCAGGAACATCTGCCCGGGCTCGAGGCGGCCCTTGCGGACGATCGTCGCGGGGTCGAGGTCGAGGACGCCGGCCTCGGAGGCGAGCACGACGAGCCCGTCCTCGGTCTGCCAGAAGCGGCCCGGGCGCAGCCCGTTGCGGTCGAGCACCGCCCCGATCTGGGTGCCGTCGGTGAAGACGACGCAGGCCGGTCCGTCCCAGGGCTCCATCATCGTGGAGTGGAACTCATAGAAGGCCCGCAGCTTCGGGTCCATCTCGGGGTTGTTCTCCCACGCCTCCGGGATCATCATCATCACGGCGTGAGGGAGGCTGCGACCGCCGAGGTGCAGCAGCTCGAGCGCCTCGTCGAACGACGCCGAGTCGGAGTCCTCCGGGTCGACGATCGGGAAGAGTCGCGTCAGGTCGCCGGGGATCAGGTCGGATTCGAGCAGCGCCTCACGCGCCCGCATCCAGTTGCGGTTGCCGCGCGCGGTGTTGATCTCGCCGTTGTGCGCGATGAAGCGGAACGGGTGAGCGAGCGGCCAGCTCGGGAAGGTGTTGGTCGAGAACCGGCTGTGCACGACCGCGAGCGCCGATGCGATCCGGGGATCGGTGAGGTCGGCGAAGAAGTTGTCGAGCTGGTCGGTCGTCAGCATGCCCTTGTAGGTGAGCGTGCGCGCGGACAGCGACGGGAAGTAGACGTCAAGCTCGTGCTCGGCGCGCTTGCGCAGCGCGAACGTCACCCGGTCGAGGGCGATCCCCGCACGCTCACCGGCCGCGTCGGCGACGAAGAGCTGGGCGAACGACGGCATCGCGCCGCGCGCGGTCGAGCCGAGGATCATCGGATCGATCGGCACCTCGCGCCATCCGAGGACCTCGAGGCCCTCCTCGGCCGCGAGCGCCTCGACGGCCTTGCGGGCTGTCGCCGCCGCGTCCGTGTCGACCGGCAGGAAGCCGATCCCGACCGCATAACAGCCGGCCTCAGGCAGCACGAAGTCGACCACGTCACGCAGGAACGCGTCAGGCACCTGGATGAGGATGCCGGCACCGTCGCCGGAGTCGACCTCCGCGCCCACGGCACCGCGGTGGTCAAGGTTGCGCAGGGCGGTCAGGCCCTGCGCGACGATCTCATGGGTGGCCTGGCCCGTCAGGGTCGCGACGAAGGCGACGCCACAGGCGTCGTGCTCGTCCTCGCCGGAGTAAAGGCCTTGAGCTGGGGGAATCCCGCGCATGCCGCTTCTCCCGTCGTCATCGCTATGGCGCTGCGGACGGGGGCTCGCAAGACTGAGTTGCTCAAAAGTGCGAGATGCCGGTCCGTCAGCGGGGAACAACCACACCGAAGGGACGACCTTGGCCCTCACATGGCCTGCCCAGGTTACACGATTGTTGCCGGCTCCGACTCTGCGGTACGTCTCGTCCGTACGGGGACACCGGAGCGTGTCAGGCCGAGACTCCGCCGACCAACGTCCCGACCAGGAACGTCAGGCCCGCGGCGGCACTGCCGAGAACGAGCTGACGCAGACCGCCGAACCACCACGGGCGGTCGGTGATCGCCGTGACGAGCGCCCCCGTCCCGAACAGCGCCAGCAGCGACACGGCGACCGTCGGCACCATCGACGTGATGCCGAAGATCAGCGGTAGCAGCGGGATGAGCGCGCCGACGGCGAACGAGAGGAACGAGGAGACCGCCGCGAGCATCGGCGAGGGGAGGTCCTCCGTGTCGACACCGAACTCCTCGCGGGCATGAACCCGTACGGCGTTGTCAGGGTCGCTGTGGATCTGCTGGGCCACCTCGCGCGCCACGCTCTCGTCGACGCCCTTCGCGACGAACATCGACGCCAGCTCGGCCTGCTCCTGCGCGTCGTGACGCAAGATCTCGCGCCGCTCGCGCTCGACCTCGGCACGGGCGAACTCGGCCTGGCTGGCCACCGACGTGTACTCGCCGACGGCCATCGAGAAGGCACCGGCCGCCAGCCCGGCAACGCCGGCGATGATCACCGGCTTGGGGTCGTCCGTGCCGCCCGCCATGCCCATGATGAGCGCGAAGTTCGACACGAGACCGTCAGAGGCGCCGAACACCGAGGGGCGCAGCCAGCCGCCCGTGACGTCAGGATGCTCCTTGCCGATCGTCTCGGGATCGGGGAGCGGGTACGGCTCCCCGGACGACTCCTGCGGCGCCCGTGCCTCGGTCATGCCACGAATCTACGACCGGGAGCCGTCGCCGTCATCCAAGGATGGGCTTGCCTCAGCCGTGTCGTCAGACACGTCCCCCTTGGGCTCCGCGTCATCCTTGACCGCCGCGTCGCCGTCACCGGCGTCGGACGAGTCGTCGGCGTCGTCGTCCGCCGCAGAGTCGTCACGAGAGGCAGACGGGTCGACCTGGACGACCGTCTCGCGTGCACCACGGCCTGTCTTGGTGAGCCACACGAACAACGCGACGGCCGCGACGAACAGCACCAGCGACGTCCACTGGTTGAGGCGCAGGCCGAGGAACTCGTGGGCGGTGTCGATGCGCATGCCCTCGATCCAGAACCTGCCCGCGGTGTAGATCGCCACGTACAGCGCGACCACGCGGCCACCGCCCAGCTTGAAGCGGCGATCGGCCCAGATGAGGACGAAGAACCCGGCGAGGCTCCACAGCGACTCGTACAGGAAGGTCGGGTGGAACGTCTCGAACTGCTCGTAGCCGACCGGTCGGTGCGACGCGTCGATCTCGAGGCCCCACGGGCTGTCGGTCGGGCTGCCGAAGAGCTCCTGGTTGAACCAGTTGCCCCAGCGACCGATCGCCTGTCCGAGCAGGACACCCGGCGCGAGCGCGTCGGCGAACGGCGCGAACTTGATGCCGTGGCGACGGCAGCCGATGTAGGCCCCGAGCGCGCCGAGCGCGACCGCGCCCCAGATGCCGAGGCCGCCCTCCCAGATGTAGAGCGCCTTGATCGGTTCCCGACCCTCTGCGAAGTAGAGCTCGGGGTTGGTGACGACGTGGTAGAGGCGAGCGCCGACCAGGCCGAACGGGATCGCCCACACGGCGACGTCCGCGACCGCGCCGGGCTTGCCGCCCCGGGCCTGGAACCGCTTCTCGCTGACCCAGATCGCAGCGACGACGCCAGCGATGATGCACAGGGCGTACGCGCGGAGCGGGAACGGGCCGAGCTCCCAGACGGACTGGGACGGGCTCGGGATCGAGGCGAGGATCACGGGAGGGCTCCCTTGTCAGGGGTGGGAACGAGGGTACGGGCGCGCTCGACGCCGGCACGCAGGTCCTCGGCCAGGCGGCGTACGCCGGCGATGCCGCGGGCGGTGTCGGTGCCCGCGTCGAGTAGCTGCGAGACGAGGGCAGAGCCGACGATCACGGCGTCGGCGAACGCGCCGACCTCGGCCGCCTGGTCACCGTTGCTGACGCCCAGCCCCACGCCGACCGGGATGTCGGAGTGGGTACGGACGCGCGCGACGAGCGCCGGCGCCGCCGTGCTGGTCGCGGCGCGCGCACCGGTCACACCCATCACTGCCGTCGCGTACAGGAAGCCACTGGAGGCCTTCGCGGTCATCGCGAGGCGCTCGTCGGTCGAGGACGGGGCGACGAGGAACACGCGGTCGAGCCCGTGCGCGGACGACGCCTCGACCCACTCCCCCGCCTCGTCAGGGATCAGGTCAGGCGTGATGAGCCCCGCACCGCCGACCGCTGCGAGCCGGGAGGCGAACGTGTCGACGCCCACCCGCTCGATGGGGTTCCAGTAGGTCATCACGAGCGTCGGCGCACCGGTCGCGGCGACTGCCTCGACGGTGTCGAACACGTCGGCGATCTTCGTACCGGCCGCCAGGGCCGCGTCAGCGGCGCGCTGGATCGTCGGGCCGTCCATCACCGGGTCGGAGTAGGGGAGACCGATCTCGACGATGTCGACACCGCCCTCGACCATCGCCACCATCGCGTCGATCGCGGTCTGCTTGTCAGGGAAGCCGGCGGGGAGATAGCCGACCAGGGCCGGGCGGTTCTCCGCGCGCGTGCGCGCCAGCAGGTCGGCGAGCGCGCTCATGCCTTGCCTCCGTCGTCGAGCAGGCCGAAGTATTCCGCGGCGGTGTGCACGTCCTTGTCGCCACGCCCCGAGAGGTTGACCAGAATGGTCGCCGGCCGTCCCAGCTCCTCGGCGAGCTGCGGCGCGATCCGCAGCGCACCCGCGATCGCGTGCGCCGACTCGATGGCCGGGATGATGCCCTCGGTCTTGCAGAGCAGGTCGAACGCGGCCATCGCCTCGTCGTCGGTCACCGGCTCGTACGTCGCGCGACCGGTCTCCGCGAGATAGGCGTGCTCGGGTCCGACGCCGGGATAGTCGAGCCCGGCCGAGATCGAGTGCGACTCGATGGTCTGACCGTCCTCGTCCTGGAGGAGGTAGGAGCGGGTGCCGTGCAGGACGCCGACGTCACCGGCCGTGATGGTGGCCGCGTGGCGTCCGGTCTCGAACCCGTCGCCACCGGCCTCGAAGCCGTACAGGCGCACCGCCTCGTCGTTCAGGAAGCCGGCGAACAGCCCGATCGCGTTGGACCCGCCGCCGACGCAGGCCACCGCCGCGTCGGGGAGGCCGCCGATCCGCTCGAACGACTGCGCGCGCGCCTCGTCGCCGATGCCGCGGGTCAGGTCGCGCACGATCTCGGGGAACGGGTGCGCGCCCGCGGCCGTGCCGAGCAGGTAGTGGGTGTCGTCGACCGTGCTGACCCAGTCACGCAGGGCCTCGTTGATCGCGTCCTTGAGCGTACGGCTGCCGGTGGTCACCGGGATCACCGTCGCGCCCAGCATCTGCATGCGGGCCACGTTGAGGGCCTGGCGCTGCGTGTCGACCTCGCCCATGTAGACGACGCACTCGAGGTCGAGGTAGGCGCAGGCCGTCGCGGTCGCGACCCCGTGCTGGCCGGCACCGGTCTCGGCGATCACGCGGTGCTTGCCCATCCGCTTGGCGAGCAGCGCCTGACCGAGCACGTTGCGGACCTTGTGGGCGCCGGTGTGGTTGAGGTCCTCGCGCTTGAGGAGGATCCGAGCCCCCGCCCGCTCCGACAGCCGCGTGGCCTCGTACAGCGGGCTCGGGATGTTGGCGTACTCACGCAGCATCCGGTCGAGCTCGGAGGTGAACGTCGGGTCGACGAGCGCCTCTCGCCAGGCGCGCTCGAGCTCGTCGAGAGGCGCGATGAGCGCCTCGGGCATGAAGCGCCCGCCGAACCGGCCGAAGTGGCCGTGCTCGTCGGGGAGGCTCGAGGGACGCGGGTCGGCCGAGGCCGAGGTGCTGGTCATGCGTCGATCCTTGCAGGTGGCGTCAACAGGTGTGTCGACGAGGACGGTGAGGGCCGAAGAAGTCGTCCACCGTCACCATCGGTGCTGCAGAGCGGGGTGCGACCCGGCCGCAACCAGGTCGGCGACGGTCGAGCGCGGGTTGCCGCCCGTCACCAGCGTCTCTCCGACCAGGACGACCTGTGCGCCCGCCCGGGCGTACTCGATGACGTCCTTGGTGTCACGCACTCCCGACTCGGCGACCTTCACGACCGAGTCAGGGATCAGCGGAGAGAGCCGGGAGAACGTGGTGCGGTCCACCTCGAGCGTCTTGAGGTTGCGGGCGTTGACACCCACGAGGTCGGCGCCGGCCGCGACCGCGCGCTCGACCTCCTCCTCGTCGTGCACCTCCACCAGCGGGGTCAGGCCGATCGAGCGCGCACGCTCGATCAGCGACTCCAGCGCCGGCTGGTCAAGTGCGGCGACGATCAGCAGCGCCATGTCGGCGCCCGCCGCACGGGCCTCCCAGAGCTGGTAGGAGGTCGTGATGAAGTCCTTGCGCAGGACCGGGCAGTCCACCTGAGCCCGGACCGCCTTCAGATCGTCCAGGCTGCCGGAGAAGCGCCGGCGCTCGGTCAGCACCGAGATCGCGGCCGCGCCGCCCTCGGCGTAGTCCACAGCCAGGGCTGCCGGATCCTTGATGTCGGCGAGGGAACCCTTGGACGGACTGGCTCGTTTGACCTCTGCGATGACCGAGACCCCGTCGGCGCGGAACGCCGGCATGGGGTCGAGCGCGAGGTCCTGACGGCTCGCACGCTCCTTGAGATCGTCGAGCGGGACCGCGGCCATGCGGTCCCCGAGGTCCTCGAGCACTCCTTCGAGGATGTCGTCGAGTACGGACATCGCCGACCTGCCTTCCCACCCGTAGACACCGCGTCGCGCTCGCCGCTGCGCCGCAGTCTGTCCTTCCCAGGGTAGCCAGCCGGGTGTGGGGAGGATCACCGCCCCCTGGTGGCATGGCTGTGCGGCAGAATGCACGCTGCGACGCCGCGCTACCGTGCGGCGCTCGGACGAGAGGACATCTGTGAGCGCTCCCCCGCCGCCCGGCCCGTACGGGTACGGCACGCCGCCCCCACCTGGCGGGTACGGCGCCCCGCCCCCACCCCCGGGATGGCATCCTCCTCGCCCCACCTCGCAGAAGGCCGTCTGGGCGTTCGTGTGCAGCCTGATCGGCGTCGTCCTGTGCTGCTTCCCCGTCGGGATCGCCGGCATCGTCCTCGGCGCGCAAGCCAAACGCGAGATCGCCGAGTCGTACGGGCAGCTGGACGGCGCAGGCCTGGCGCAGGCGGGCTTCATCGTGGGAATCGTCGTCACCACGATCTCCGCGCTCTACCTGCTCTTCACGCTCGGGACCTTCTTCCTGCCGCTGGCCCTGCTGAGCGCCTGACGGGGGCTTTCTCTCCCCCACCGACCGCTACGGCACAATGGCGCACTCCGAGCCCTGACGAAGGAGCACCATGAGCTATCCCCCTCCGGGCGGCCCGACGCCCCCGGGCAACGAGCCCCCGAGCTACAACCCGCCCCCGGGCGGTGGGTACGGCGGACCTCCCCCGGGCTACAACCCGCCCCCGGGAGGTGACCCGTACGGCGTGCCGCCGCAGACCTCCAACAAGGCGATCTGGGCGCTCGTCACCGGCCTCCTCGGCCTGCTGTGCTGCGGTGTGATCGGCATCGCCGGCATCATCCTCGGCAACCAGGCGAAGGCAGAGATCGAGGCCTCGCAGGGTCGCCTCACCGGCACCGGCATGGCCAAGGCGGGGTTCATCCTCGGCATCGTCTCGATCGTGCTGACCGTCCTTGGCGTCCTCCTCTACGTCGGCCTCTTCGCGACCGGAGCGATCGACGCCGAGTCCGGCACGTACTGAGCCGTACCGGCACGGCGAGGCGCCACCCGCTGTCCGGGGTGGCGCCTCGTCACGTCTGCGGGCCGGTCGCTGCTGCTAGGACGCGAACCAGGCGCCCCACGGGGTGTTGCGCAGGAGCGTGAACACGAGTGCGACGCCGAGCACGGCGACCCCGACGCGCGACGTCAGGACGATCATCCGCGCCCGCGGGTCTCGCAACCGCCGAGGGAGCCACGCCACCCAGGCCACTACGAGCGCGACAGCGAGTGCCACCGCGAGGATGTTGCTCGACGCGGCTGTGGCGATGTCGAGGTCCGTCAGCGCGTGCGCGGCACGCAGTCCGCCGCACCCTGGGCAATCGAGCCCGGTGAGCAGCGCGAACGGGCAGTAGCCGTAGCTCCCGGAGACGTTCGGGTCACGGAAGTGCAGCAGCGCGGCCGCCGCGAGGCCGCCGCCCCCGACGAGCAGCGGCGTCCGCAACGCCTGCCACCGCGAGACGGGGCGGGCTGCGGTCGCGGTCGTGGTCACGCCTTCACGACGACGGACGACACGATCATGTCGTGCCACGTCTGCTTCTTGGCGTCCCACAACGGCCACAGTACGTCGAGGAAGCACGCGTTCGCGAGGACGGCGTACAGGACGTAGCGGAGCACGCCCTTGGCCGCGCCCTGCGGCTCCCCCGTGCGCATCTCGATCACCTTGATGCCGAGCAGCTGCTTGCCGAGGCTCTGACCGCCCTGCCCCTGACGGATACCTTGGTTCCAGATCTGGAAGACGAGGCCGATCAGCACGCCGAGCAGGATGAGACCGAGCCCGAGGGCGAACTGGCCGCCATTGGTGATCTCGCTCCTCGTCTCGTCGAGCGAGGTGTTCGTGGTCTCCGTCGCCCCTGCGAGGACGATCACGCCGACGATGACAGGCACCACGGTCAACAGCGAGGCGATCAGGCCGTCGATGAGGACGGCGGCGACGCGTGCCCACCAGCTCGCGTACGGCGACGGCGGCACGTACTCCGGGACCGGGGCGTAACCGCCGCCCCCGTACTGGCCGAACTGCGGCGGCTGTTGGCCGTACGGCCCCTGCGGCGGCGGCCCGTAGGGACCCTGCGGGGGCTGTTGGGGGTACGGAGGCTGGTCGGAGGACACGAGGACTCTCCCTTCGTCGCCGGTGTCGCAGACGTCGGCGTGCGGTCTAGGGGAGCAGTGTCCCGTAGATCAGTGCGCCTTGACGCCCAGACCCGCCGCGGACATCACCTTGGCGACGACTGCGGAGCCGAGGGTCAGGGCGACGCCGACCCAGAAGAGCACCCAGTTCGGCCCCATCAGCAGCGCCACTCCGCCGACCGTGAATCCGATCAGGCAGATGACGACCGCGGTCCAGGCTGCGGGGGAAGAACCATGCATCGTTCTCAAAACCTCTCTGGGGCGACTGGCGCTCGGGGATAGTGCCCAAGCCTAGACTGTCGGGTCCTCGCCACGGTCGAGTGCCTTCCACGGGTCGTCGTCGACGGTCTCGGCCCGCTGCTGGCCGACAGACTCGTAGCGGCTCCCCATCGACGGCCACGCGCGGCCCCAGCGCACGACCGCCGCACCCGCCGCCGCGCTGACCAGCAACGACACGAGACATGCCCACCGCCAGGCGGTCGTCGACGCCTCGTCGGCGAGGCGACTCTGCAGCGCGGCGTCTCCGGCCATCGCGGGCGACTCGGCCAGCGAGGTGACGAGCGCGTCGTGGACGGCGTCGCCGCCGAGCGCTACCGCGACCGCGGCCGCCAGCGAGGCGAGCGTCACGACGACGCCGACGGCCGTACGGACCCGGCCGCGCGACGCCAGCACCGCGACGATGCCGGCGAGTGCCACCAGGGCGAGCCCGCCGACGACCGGGAGCGCCTCGTTGCCGTTGACGCTCACCACGTCGCGCGCCAGGCCCTCGGTCTCGACGGTGACGCGCGACCACGGCTGCGAGGCCGTGAAGAACGCGGCAGCACCGCCCACGACGCCGAGAAGGACGGTCGAACCGTAGCCGCGAGCGCTCACGCCGGCGCCTCCAGGAGCACGTCGTCGTCGAAGCAGGTCGTGGCACCGGTATGGCACGCCGGACCGGTCTGCGAGACCGTGACCAGAAGGGTGTCGCCATCGCAGTCGAGGCGGACCTCGCGGACGTGCTGGACGTGGCCGGAGGTCGCGCCCTTCACCCAGTACTCGTGGCGGCTACGGCTCCAGAACGTCGAACGGCCCGTCGTCAGCGTCCGGCGGAGGGCCTCGTCGTCCATCCAGCCCACCATCAGCACCTGGTGCGTGTCGACCTCCTGGACGACGGCAGGCACGAGGCCGTGCTCGTCGCGCTTGAGCCGTGCGGCGATCGCGGGGTCGAGGCGAGCGGAGTCAGTCACGCGTCCCATTCTCCCAGGCCGTTCCAGGCTCGGCGTCGTCGATGCCCTCGCCGGAAGGCGCGGCCTCGATGCCGAGGTGGGCCTGCGCGACCCAGGAGGCGTGCAGCCGGGCGTAGACGCCGTCCTGCGCCACGAGCGCGGCGTGCGGCCCGTCCTCGACGAGGATGCCCGCGTCGAAGACCAGAACGCGGTCGGCGGCCTCGGCCGTGGAGAGCCGGTGGGCGACGACGACGGAGGTACGACCGGCGAGGAGCCGCTCCAGCGCCCGCGAGGCCCGCATCTCGGTCTGGGGGTCGACGGCGCTCGTGGCCTCGTCCAGGACCAGCAGGTCGGGGTCGGCGAGGTAGGCGCGTACGAGCGCGACGAGCTGCCGCTCCCCCGCCGACAGCGACTCGCCTCGCTGTCCGACCTCGGTGTCGAGCCCGTCGGGCAGCGACGCGAACCAGTCGTCGATGCCGAGCTCGGTGAAGGCGTGGCGCATCCGCTCTCGCGAGGCGTCGAGATCGCCGTAGCGCAGGTTCTCGGCGAGCGTCGCGTCGAACAGGAAGCCCTCCTGGGGCACCATCACGACACGTGAGCGCAGCGTGGCGAAGCCGATCGTCCGCAGGTCGACGTCGTCCAGCGTGACCGTGCCCGCCGTCGGGTCGGACAGGCGGGTCAGGAGCTTGGCGAAGGTGCTCTTGCCCGAGCCGGTCTCGCCGACGACGGCGACGCGCTGACGCGCCGGGATCGTGACGTCGACGTCGTGGAGCACGTCCGGCCCACCGGGATAGGCGAAGCGGACGTGGTCGAACCCGATCTCGAGCGCTCCAGCCGGCAGCGCGACACCCTCGCCGGGGTCGCGCACGTCAGCCGGGGTGTCGAGGATCTCGATCACCCGCCGCCACGAGGAGATCGCGTTCTGGGCCTCGGTGATCACCTGGGTCGCCGTCTGCACGGGGCCGACGAACAGCGACACGAGGAACGCGAACGCGATGACCCCGCCGAGCGTGAGGTCGCCGGCGACTCCGAGCATGACGCCGACGACGATCACGGCCGCGTTGGCCAGACCGCCCGCGACGCCCGCAGAGGCGAAGGTCCCCGCGACGAGACGCTGGGCGCGGATGTTGGCTCGCAGGTTGACGTCGATCGCCTCGTCGATCCGGCGCTGCGTGCGGCGCTCCACCCCGTACGCACGAACCACCGAGGCACCCACCACGGGCTCGGCGATGACCGCCAGCATCGTGCCGACGGTCGCGCGGGCATGGTCGTACGCCCGTGCCATCCGGCCCTGAAGCGCCACGAGCGTGACGACGAGCGGGACGAAGCAGATCCACACCACGATCGTCAGCTGCCAGCTGTAGAACGCCATGATGACGGTCGCGACCGCCACCTGACCGAGACTGGTGACGATCATGATCCCGTTGAACTGGAGGAACAGCGAGACCTGGTCGATGTCGGAGGTCACCCGCGACACGAGGGCGCCACGGCGCTCGCGGTCCTGGGTGAGCACGGAGAGGTCGTGGACGTGGCGGAACGCCTTGACGCGCAGGTCGGTCAGGCCGCGCTCGCTGGCGACGAACAGGCGGATCTTCATCGCCCACGCGCACACCGCGGTGAGCAGCACGATGCCGGCGGCCACCATGCTCCAGCGCACCACCAGGCCCTCGTCGGGTCCGCCTTCGACGGCGAGCCCACGGTCGATCGCGACCTGGACGACGACCGGGACGACGGCGCCGCCGACCGTGCTCAGCGCCGCGAGCAGCAAGGTCAGAGGGAGCCCCGTGGCGAGGGAAGGCGTCAGCGCGAAGCCACGACGGAGCACGCCGAGGCCACGCACGCGCGGGGTCTCGGCTCCGCCCACGGCGCTGCTGGTCGTGGTCACCCGGGTGCTCACGGTGCCTCCCGGGTCGTGTCGTACGCCTGGACGATGTCGGCGTACTCGGGCGAGCGCGCGACGAGCTCGGCGTGCGTCCCGCGGTCGACGACGCGGCCGCCCCGCAGGAACAGGACCTCGTCGGCGAGCGCGATGGTCGCCTTGCGGTACGCGACGACGAAGACCGTCGGCCCGCTGCCCGACGCCGTCGAGCGCGCCAGCGCAGACAGGATGCGCTGCTCGACGTCGGGGTCGAGCGCGCTCGTCGCGTCGTCGAGGAGGAGCAGCCGAGGGTCACGGACGAGCGCCCGCGCGAGCGCCAGGCGCTGCCGCTGGCCGCCGGACAGCGTCGTGCCCCGCTCCCCCAGCCGGGTGTCGACACTGTCGGGCAGCGCGTCGACGAACTCGGCCGCCTGGGTGAGGGCGAGCACCTCGCGGACCCGTGCGTCGTCGACGTCCGCGCCGAGCGTGATGTTGTCGCGGACGGTGTCGTCGAAGATGAACGTGTGCTGCGGCACGAGGGCGACGGCCTCGGCGAGCGCCTCGTGCGACAGGGAGGCGATGTCGGTGCCGTCGAGGAGGATCCGGCCGTCGTTCGGGTCGACCAACCGGTCGAGGAGCGAGGCGAGCGTGCTCTTGCCGGAGCCGGTGAGCCCCACGATCGCGGTCACGGTGCCCGGCTCGAGGGTGAGATCGAGGTTGTCGAGGACGGGGCGGCGCGCCTCGTACCCGTACGACACGTCCTTGACCTCCACCCGCAGCGGGCCGTCTCCGGCCAGCGCGGCTTGGCCGTACGGCATGTCACCGGTGGCGCGCAGCACGGCCTGGACTCGCTCCCAGCCGACGACCGTACGAGGCAGCTCGCCCAGCACCCAGCCGAACGCGCGGACAGGCCACCCGACGACCGTGAAGAGGTAGGCCACCTGGACGACCGCACCGGCCTCGATGTCGCCGGCGAGGACGCGCTCGACCCCGAGGACGACGACGAGGAGCACCCCGAGGTTGGGCAGCATCTCGATCACGGGATCGAAGATCGAGCGGATCCGCCCGGCCGCCACGTTCGCGTCGCGCAGCTCCTCGGCCGTGGCGGCGAAGCGTGCGGTCTCCTCCGCCTCACGGCCGAGGGTCTTGACGACGAGCGCGCCGTCGAACGACTCGTGAGCGACGGCGCTGACGTGCCCGCGCAGCTCCTGGGCTCGGGTGACGCGCGGCGAGAGCAGGCGCTGGTAGCCGACGTTGATCGCGAACAGCGCCGGGAACACCACCAGCCCGACCAACGTCAGGACCACGTCGGCGGTGAGCATCACGACGACCGCGGTGACCAGCATCGCGATCACGCCGACCGCCATCGGCAGGGGCATCATCACGCCCCAGGTCGCCTCGACGTCGGCGTTGGCGTTGGAGAGGAGCTGGCCGGTCGGGTGGCGCGAGTGCCACGACATCGGGAGCGCGAGGTAGCGGCGCGTGACGCGGCGCCGGTACGAGGCCATGAGCCGGTAGTAGACGATGCCGCCGATCAGCCGGCGCATGATCACGCCCCAGGCCCGCAGCAGCGCGACCGAGAGGAACAGCAGCGACGCGATCACCGCCGCGCCGGTGACGATCTCGCCGTCGCGGAACGACGGGGTCACGACGTGGTCGGTGGCCCACCCGAGGACCCACGCGTCGGCGACGGTCATCGCGCCGTAGACCAAGGAGCCGATGACGGCGAGGGTGAAGCGGCGCTTCTCCTCGGCGACGCCGACACCGATGATGCCGAAGCCGCGGCGGGTGACGCTGCGCGCCGGACGGACACCGCTGGTCGAGCGGCCCTCGCCGCTGGTCGAGCGGCCCTCTCCGCTGGTCGAGCGGCCCTCTCCGCTGGTCGAGCTCTGTCGAGACCTCACCGTACGACGTGCCCGGCGGCGCGCAGTGCGTCCTTGACCTGACCGATGGTGAGGACGCCGAAGTGGAAGACGCTCGCCGCGAGCAGCGCGTCAGCACCGGCGTCGACCGCCTCGCAGAAGTGCGCGGGTGTGCCTGCTCCCCCGCTGGCGATGAGCGGGACGTGGGTGACGGCGCGCGCGGCGCGGATCATCTCGAGGTCGAATCCGTCGCGCGTCCCGTCGGCGTCCATCGAGTTGAGCAGCACCTCGCCGATGCCGAGCTCCGTGGCCGTCCGGACCCAGGCGATCGCGTCACGCCCAGCCGACGTACGGCCGCCGTGGGTGGTGACCTCGAAGCCGGAGGGCTGGTCCGCGGCGCGGCGGGCGTCGACGGACAGGACGAGCACCTGGTTGCCGAAGCGCGCCGCGATCTCGGCGATGAGCTCGGGCCGCTGGAGGGCCGCCGTGTTGACGCCGATCTTGTCGGCGCCGGCGCGCAGGAGGCGGTCGACGTCGTCGACGGTACGGATGCCGCCGCCGACCGTGAGCGGGATGAACACCTCCTCGGCCGTCTGCGCGACGACGTCGAACGTGGTCGCGCGCGCGTCGGAAGAGGCGGTGATGTCGAGGAAGGTCAGCTCGTCGGCACCCTCGGCGTCGTACACACGTGCCATCTCGACGGGGTCCCCCGCGTCACGCAGGTCGACGAAGTTGACACCCTTGACGACGCGCCCGGCGTCGACGTCGAGGCACGGGATGACGCGGACGGCCAGGCTCACGAGGCTGCGCCCTCGGTGCTCTCGCCGATCTGCGCGACCGCCGCGAGGGCGTCGGGGAGCGTGAAGTTGCCGGCGTACAGAGCGGTGCCGATGATCGCGCCCTCGACGCCCTCGTCGACGAGGCCGGCGATCGCCCGCAGGTCGTCGAGCGTGGTCACGCCGCCCGAGGCGACCACAGGTCGGTCTGTCGCCGCGCACACGTCGCGGAGGAGCTGGAGGTTGGGGCCCTGGAGCATGCCGTCCTTGTTGACGTCCGTGACGACGTAGCGCGCACAGCCCTCGGCGTCGAGACGGGCCAGCACCTCGTACAGGTCACCGCCCTCGCGGGTCCAGCCGCGCGCGGCGAGCGTACGGCCGCGGACGTCGAGGCCGACCGCCACCCGGTCGCCGTACGTGGCGATCGCCTTGGCGCACCAGTCCGGGTTCTCGAGCGCGGCCGTGCCGATGTTGACGCGACGACAGCCCGTCGCCATCGCCCGGTCGAGCGAGGCGTCGTCGCGGATGCCGCCGGACATCTCGACCTTCATGTCGACGGCGGCCACGATCTGCGCGAGGAGCTCGGCGTTGGAGCCGCGCCCGAAGGCGGCGTCGAGGTCGACCAGATGCAGCCACTCCGAGCCGCCGTCCTGCCAGCGCAGCGCCGCCGAGACAGCGTCGCCGAACGTTTTCTCAGAGCCGGCCACCCCCTGGACGAGCTGGACGGCCTGTCCTTCAATGACGTCGACGGCGGGGAGGAGTTCGAGCGTGGTCACGTCCTCGATCGTACCCACGGCCTAGGACACGCCCGGCCCTGCCCGCACCTCGGACCCCGGGTCACTCCCGGGCGCCCCCGGGTCACTACGCCACGGACACCGGGTGCCGGACGACCGCCGAGAACAGGTAGCCGTTGTCGTTGTACGGCACGGTCTCGGGCTGCGTACGGCCGGCGCGGTCGGTGGCGCGGGCCAGCAGGACGTGTTGGCCGGAGGTCCGGGGACGCCATGGGTACGCCCACTGCGCCCACCCGCCGCCGTGCCCGCGCCGCGTCAGCTGCGCGTTGTCCCACGACTCTCCCCCGTCGGTGCTCACCTCGACGCGCGCGACGGGCGCGGCTCCCGACCATGCGCGGCCGGTGAGGACGGTACGGCGGCCCACGGGGAGGACGGCGTCACGAGCCAGCTCGAACGCCGACTTCACCGGCAGGACGGTCAAGGGGGGCGAGTCGACCGGGTAGTCACCGCCCGTCATCCGATACCACTTCGTGTTCCATGGCGACGTCAGCGCCGCCCGCGAGACCTCAAGCTCGCCTAGCCACTTGATGTTGGCGATCCCGACCCATCCCGGCAGCAGGAGCCGTACGGGGAAGCCGTGGTCGGGCAGCAGCGGGCGTCCGTTCATCGCGTAGACGAGCAGGGCGTCGTCGAGCGCCTTCGAGACAGGGAACGGGCGCCGGACACGGCCGTAGTCGACTCCCCCGCTCACGAACGGCGCATCGAGCCCGGCCGCCTGGACGTCCACGGCGTCAGGCCGCACTCCGAGCCGCCGCAGCACGGTCGCGAGCGGGACGCCGGTCCAGCGGACCGTGCCGACGGCGCCGAGCTGCCACGCAGTCCCGCTCGCGGGGGTGCCCTGCTGGCTCGCGAAGAAGCTGCGCCCGTTGCCCGTGCACTCCAGCAGGCTCGTGACCGTACGAGACGGCAGCCGCAGGAGGTCGTCGTACGAGAGGACGTGCGCGCGCTCGGGCGTCCGGGCATCAGCGAGGCCGTCACCGAAGATGCGCAGCGTGTATGACGCCGGATCGATCGTCGGCGTGGTCGTGTGGTTGCGGACGAACAATCGCTCGGTCGCCGTCAGGTAGCGGCGAGGATCGACAGAGTCCCATCGCATCTCGGCGTTGGTCCCGTAGGTGACGAACCACTCGGGCGGGAGCGGCTTGAGGATCGGGCCCGCCACCGCCGGCGTGAAGGGAGAGGTCAACGGCGACGGCGTTGCGGCGGCGGCACCGCTGCCCACCGTACGGGCGGCGACGAGCGCGGCGGCTGTCCCGCCGCCGAGCCGGAGAACGTCGCGGCGGGCGAGGGAGGGCGAAGGCGCAGGATCGGGCGACATGCCCGCGAGGCTAGGGACGCGAGGGCGCCCGGGGCAGGGTTTCGCGCACGCGGATCGGAAGCCACGGTGACCCGGCGCCGCCAGAAGGCGACCCGGCGTGCGCAGGCAGCGACCCGGCCCGGGCAGAGACAGACCCGCGGGCGTTAGGAGAGGGAGGTGACCCAGTTGCGCAGCAGCGCGGCGCCCGCGTCGCCGGACTTCTCCGGGTGGAACTGCGTCGCCGACAGCGGACCGTTCTCCACCGCCGCAACGAAGCGGTCGCCACCGTACGAGGTCCAGGTCACCCGCGCCGGCATCGCCGGGTTGGGCTCGTCGAGCTCCCAGCGGCGCACACCGTACGAGTGCACGAAGTAGAACCGCTCGTCCTCGACACCGTCGAAGAGCACCGAGCCTGCGGGGACCTCCACGGTGTTCCAGCCCATGTGCGGCACGATGTCGGCCTCGATCCGCTCGACCGTGCCCGGCCACTCGTCGCACCCCTCGGTCGTGACGCCGTGCTCGATGCCGGTGCCGAAGAGGATCTGCATGCCGACGCAGATGCCGATCACGGGCCGACCGCCCGCGAGCCTGCGCCCGATGAGGCGCTCACCACGGACCGCACGCAGACCCTGCATGCACGCCGCGTACGCGCCGACACCGGGGACGACGAGCCCGTCGGCCTCGAGCGCCGTATCGAAGTCCGACGTCAGCGTGACCTCCGCCCCGGCACGTTCGAACGCGCGCACGGCAGACCGCAGGTTGCCCGACCCGTAGTCGAGCACGACGACGTTCGGTGCCATCTAGAGCGCGCCCTTGGTGCTGGGCACCCCGGTCTCGCGGGGGTCACGCTCGACGGCCTGACGCAGCGCACGCGCCACCGCCTTGTACTGCGCCTCGGCGATGTGGTGCGGGTCGCGTCCCGCTACCAGGCGGACGTGCATCGTCAGCCCCGCGTGGTGCGCGAGCGACTCGAGGACGTGCTGCGTCAGCGAGCCGCTGTACTGGCCGCCGATCACGACCGTGACCTGCGACTCCGGCTCGCCGGTGTGCACGAAGTACGGGCGGCCCGAGACGTCGACGACCGCCTGCGCGAGCGCCTCGTCGAGCGGCACAAGCGCGTCGCCGTACCGGCGGATGCCCGCCTTGTCGCCCAGCGCGGCCTTGATCGCCTCGCCGATGCAGATGGCCGTGTCCTCGACGGTGTGGTGCGCGTCGATGTGGAGGTCGCCCTCGGAGCGCACCGTGAGGTCGATCAGCGAGTGCCGTGAGAGCGCCGTCAGCATGTGGTCGTAGAAGCCGACCCCGGTCGCGATGTCGTGCGCGCCGGTGCCGTCGAGGTCGACCTCGACGACGACGTGGGACTCCGACGTCTTGCGCTCGACACGGGCGCGACGGGGACCGGCGGTCTCGATCGTCGTGGTCATGCGTCCTCCTGGTCGGTACGTCCGTCGGTCGAGCCCGTCGAGACCCCGTCGGTCGCGACCACGCCGCTCAGCGCCTCGCGGAACGCCGCCATCTCCTCGGGCGCGCCGATGCTGACGCGAAGCCAGCCGTCGGGCCCGGTCTCGCGGATCAGCACCCCCCTGTCGAGAAGACCCTGCCACACGGCGTGCCGGTCGGCGAACGTCCCGAACAGCACGAAGTTGGCGTCGGAGTCGACGACGTCGTGCCCCCGCTCGCGCAGCCAGGCTGCCGTCTCGTCGCGAGTCGTCCGCAGGTCCGCGACGCGCGCGAGCATCTCGTCGGCATGCCGCAGCGCCGCGAGGGCGACGGTCTGCGTGACGGTCGAGAGGTGGTACGGAAGGCGCACGATGCGCAGCGCGTCGACGATCGCGGGATCGGCGGCGAGGTAGCCCAGCCTGCCTCCGGCGAACGCGAACGCCTTGCTCATCGTGCGCGTCACGACCAGTCGCGGGTAGTCGCCGAGCACCGACAGGGCGGTCGGCGTCCCCGGACGGCGGAACTCCGCATACGCCTCGTCGAGCACGACGATCCCCGGCGCGGCGTCGCACACCGCGCGCACCGCGTCGAGCGTCAGCGACTCGCCCGTCGGGTTGTTGGGCGAGGCGAGCAGCACCACGTCCGGCTGCTCCTCGGCGATCAGCGCGAGCGCGGCGTCGACGTCGAAGGTGAAGTCGTCGGCGCGGCGCCCGGCGAGCCAGCGCGTGTGCGTGTTGCGGGCGTATTCGGGATACATCGAGTACGTCGGCGTGAACGACGCCGCCGTGCGTCCGGGGCCGCCGAAGGCCTGCAGGATCTGCTGCATGATCTCGTTGGACCCGTTGGCGGCCCAGACCGAGCCCGCACGCAAGCCGTGCCCGAGGTAGCCGGCGAGCGCCTCGCGCAGCGCCCACGCCTCGCGGTCGGGATAGCGGTTGAGCTCGGTCGCGGCCACGCGCAGCGACTCCGCGATGTCGTCGGCGGTCGCCTTGGACGGGCCGTACGGGTTCTCGTTGACGTTCAGCTGCACCGGCACGTCGAGCTGCGGCGCGCCGTACGGCTCGTACGGGCGCAGGTCGTCACGGATCGGCACCCAGTCGGGGAGGGTCACGACGCGCTCCCCTCAGGGGCGTCGAGGCGCACCGTCACGGCCTCGCCGTGCGACGGGAGGTCCTCGGCCTGAGCGAGCACCACGACCTTGGGACCGATGTCGCGCAGCGCGCCCTCGTCGTACGAGACGACCTGCATGCTCTTGCAGAACGACCGGACCGACAGGCCCGACGAGTGGCAGGCGCACCCGGCGGTGGGAAGCACGTGGTTCGAGCCAGCGGCGTAGTCGCCCAGCGAGACCGGCGACCAGCTCCCGACGAAGACCGCGCCCGCGTTCTCCACGCGCGACGCCACCGCGGCGGCGTCGGCCGTCTGGATCTCGAGGTGCTCCGCGGCATAGGCGTTGACGACGTCGAGGCCCTGCGCGACGTCGCGGACCAGCACGGTCGCGGACTGCGGCGAGGTGAGCGCGGTCTCGATGCGCTCCGCGTGCTTGGCAGCCGGCACCTGGCGCGCGAGCTCCGCGTCGACGGCGTCGGCGAGCGCGACGCTCGGCGTGACCAGCACCGCGGCCGCGAGCGGGTCGTGCTCGGCCTGGCTGATGAGGTCTGCTGCGACGAACGACGGCACTGCGGTGTCGTCGGCGAGGATCGCGATCTCGGTCGGACCGGCCTCGGAGTCGATGCCGGTGACGCTCTGCACCAGTCGCTTGGCGGCGACCACGTAGATGTTGCCCGGTCCCGTCACCAGGTCGACCGGCTCGCACGGAGCAGCCCCGTACGCGAACATCGCGATCGCCTGCGCACCGCCGACCGCGTACACCTCCTCCACGCCGAGCAGCGCGCACGCCGCGAGGACGGTCGGGTGCGGGGCGCCCCCGAACTCCTGCTGCGGCGGCGTCGCGAGCGCCAGCGAGGACACACCCGCCACCTGGGCGGGGACGACGTTCATGAGGACGCTGGAGACGAGCGGGGCGAGACCGCCCGGCACGTAGAGACCGACACGCCCGACCGGGACGATCCGGCGCTCCACCCGCGCCCCGGGCGCGACCGCGGTGACCACGTCGTGCTCGAGCTCGGCCTCGCACGTCGTACGCAGCCGGACGATCGACTCCTCCAATGCCTCGCGCACGTCCGGCGCGAGCG
Organism: Mumia zhuanghuii; assembly: GCF_042681565.1. Lineage (NCBI taxonomy): Bacteria > Bacillati > Actinomycetota > Actinomycetes > Propionibacteriales > Nocardioidaceae > Mumia > Mumia zhuanghuii. The sequence continues at coordinate 973,315 of NZ_JBHUFT010000008.1, read as the reverse complement.
TCTCGAGGGCCATCCGGATGTCGGCCGGGTCGACGGCGAGGGTCTCGCGGCGCACGTGGTCGAACCGCTCCGTCGCGTCCAGGACCGCCTCGACGCCCCGGTGTCGCACGTCCTCGACGATGGGCCGGACGACCGCGACGGCCGCCTCGACGTCGAACGGCGCGCGCGGGAGCACCGCACGGTATTGCGCGGCGGTCGTCCCGGCAGGAGTGTCCCGCAGGTCGGTGCGACGGATCATGGGTCAAGTCTACGGAGGCCGGATGGGCGACACCCACCGCCGCATGGCGAACATGCCGATCCTGACTCCCTCGCGTGGTTAGGCTGGCGACGTGGCCCGCTCGATCCCGCTGTTCCCGCTCGGGAGCGTCGTCCTCCCCGGACAGACGCTGTCGCTGCACGTCTTCGAGGACCGCTACCGCGAGCTCGTCGCCTACCTCCTGACCCTCCCCGAGGCCGAGCGCCGGTTCGGCATCGTCTCGATCCGCGAGGGGTACGAGGTCGGCGAGAGCGGCGTCCAGTCGATCCACCGGGTCGGCGTCGAGGTCGCCCTCACCGACGTGACCGGCTACGACGACGGCCGGTACGACCTCACGGTGGACGCGATCGGGCGGATCCGCCTCGACGCGGGCGTGACCGGCGAGAGCTTCATGTGGGGGCACGTCGAGGATCTGGACGAGCCGGTCGGGGAGGACGTCACCGTCGCCGCCGACCGTGCGCACGCCGTGTTCGACGCCTACCGGATCGAGCTCAACCGCTTCCGGCTGGACGCCCAGGTCGAGGAGCTGCCGGGCGACCCGGTCGACCTGTCATACCTGCTCGCCTCCAGCGCCGTCCTCACACTGCCCGACCGGCAGGAGCTGCTGGAGGCCGACGACGCCGCCGAACGGCTGCGCTACTACCACCACCTGATGGTGACCGAGATTGCCGCGATGCGTGCCGTCCCCAGCCTCCCCGCCGTCGACGTCGCACGGACGTCCTGGTCCCCCAACTGACCCCGTGGCCAAAAGCATTCCGCAGGCACGCCGGCGACCAGTGTGCTCGAGAAGGCGGGAGTCGCCTGGACGGCGCACCCGTACGACCACGACCCGCGCGCCGTCTCGTACGGGCTCGAGGCCGCCGAGGCGCTCGGCGTGCCCGCCGCTCAGGTGTTCAAGACCCTCCTCGCCGACTGCGACGGGACGCTCGTTGTCGGTGTCATCCCCGTCGACGCCCAGCTGGACCTGAAGGCGCTCGCGAAGGTGGTCGGCGCCAAGAAGGCCTCGATGGCCGATCCCGCGCTCGCCGAGCGGGTGACCGGCTACGTCGTCGGCGGGATCGCGCCGCTCGGTCAGAAGCGTGCCCTGCGCACGGTCGTGGACGCCAGCGCCGAGGAGTGGGATCTCGTGTACGTCTCCGGTGGCAGGCGCGGGTACGACATCGGCCTCGCCCCAGCCGACCTCGTCGCGCTCACCCGCGCCACGCTCGCCCCGGTCGCGCGGCGCTGAGCGGCCCGCCCGCAATCGCGCGGCGCGGCCGTCCGCGCGTTGCTAGAGTCCGCGCGTGCCGGTTCGGTCTGAGGAGGGCGCCGCGATCCGTCGGCCAGGCCGATGGGTGCTCGAGCGTGCCGACGGGATCGGCGGGTTCACGACAGGTCTGCGCTGGGAACGCCACGACGGGACGTCCGCACAGTGGGAGTCTCGTACGGCGCGCCGCCGCGGACGCATCCAGGTGCACGGCGCGGAGGGCGGCACCTCGGCGGTCGAGGCCGAGCCCACGACCGTACGGCGCCTGCGACGACTCAACGTGGTCGCGGCCGTGTCGTTCGTGCTCGGCGGGTCGCTCTTCGCCCTCGGGGCCTACCTCGCGCAGGCGGGGATCGGCGCGGCGCGGACGGTGGACGACGTCTATCTCGTGGGAGGCGTCTTCTTCAGCCTCGGCGGGTACGTCTCGGTCCTGCAGGCGACGAACGCACCGACCGAGATCGACGAGCACGGCACCCTGCGGTCGGCGCGGTGGCGCTGGTGGAGGTCCCGGCCGCACGACCTCGGGTGGGCGAGTGCCGTGGTCCTCTTCGCCGGGACGCTGGCCTTCGGCGTCTCGCTGGTCGCCGCGTTCGCCGAAGACCTGACCGTACGACAGACCAACACGTGGATGTGGCTCCCGGACATGGCCGGCTGCGTGTGCTTCCTGGCGTCCGGCCACCTCGCCCAGCTGGAGATCGGGCACGGCCACGTGCGAGTGAGGAGCGCCGAGCTTGGCTGGTGGGTGGTCGCCGTCAACCAGGTCGGGTCGATCCTGTTCTTCTTCGCCGGCCTCGCCGCGTACACCCGTCCGGCGACCGAGGCCGTGCTCTACCTCGGCCTGGTCAACTGGGGGACGTTCGCCGGCGCGGCGGGCTTCGTGATCGGCGGGTTCCTGCAGATCTTCGAGAGGCCCGTCGCGCCGTCGGACAGGTGAGCCGGCGCCGTCAGCCGGGCTCGACGACCCCTGACGGCTTCGCCGGGTCCCACCGCAGGAGAGCGCCGACACCGTCGGTGAGGATCTCGTCGTCGTGGTAGACGATCGTGATCCCCGCATCCTGGACCGCAGCGGCGGTCCCGAGCGCCAGGTCCGCCCGCCGTGCCCGTGCGTCGCCGGACGACAGCTGTCTGATCTCGTCGCGGTGCATCGACAGCTCGAGCGGCTTGTCGCCGACCCAGACCTTGGAGTCGGCGAGCGTGCTCACCGGGCCCGCGGCCTCGTCGGAGATCAGCAGCTCCTCGACCTGGGCCTTGCGCAGGGCATCGAGCACACGGTTGATGCCGGTGACGGCCATCGCGTTGCGGCCCAGCTCCTGGCGGAACCGGTCGATCACCACCGACCGCCTGCGGACACGGAACTCCTCCAGCGCCTCGTCGATGCGCGTCTCGAAGGCACCGTTGACGCCGTTGTGACGGGCACCTCCCTGGACGTGCTCGGTCATCTCGCGTGCCGCGGCGCCCAGCGCGCCCTGCACCAGCGCCACCGCGCGTACGTCACCGGTCACGACGACCAGGTCGGGACGACGCTCGAGGACGATCCGGTCGAGATCTGCCGCGACCGTCTCGGCGTTGCGGTCCCAGGAGTCCTCGACCCTGCTCTCGATGCGCTTGTGCGACAGCCCGCCGCCCCGGATCTTGTTGAGCACGTCGTGCTCACCGTCGACGCTCTCGCGGTGAGGCTCGCCACCGACCGCGCCGGACGTCGAGTCGTACAGCGTGATGTCGGCACCCGTACGGTCGATCTCCGCGAGCAGATAGCGGACCGTGTCGTCAGCCTCGCGGGCCAGCGCGAACACGTCCGGGCCGATCGAGAGCACCGCCTCGTCCTTGCGAGGCGGGAACAGCAGCAGGCGATCCATGAGGATGCCGCTCTCCCCCGCGACGATCAGCCGCCCGTGCGGGCCCGAGGCCCGTGTCGGCTGCAGCGCCTGTTCCTCGAGGACGGCGGCCATCTCCTTGGTGATGCCCTGGCGGTCCAGGGACCGGCGAAGCTCCGACCATCGCGCGGCGACCGTTCTGTCTCCGCTCTCGGTGTCCCTGCTGGCATCCATCACCACCGTCGCCAGCATCTCGTCGGAAGGAAGCTGCTCGGTCAGCCACTGAAAGTGCATCCGCGCCCCTCTCTGCGTGGGTTCCCGGGACCTGCCGAGGCGACGCCGCGAGGCGGCCGCCGTCGTACGAGGTCACCGGCCTGCCTCCACCCTGCCCCAGGCAGGCGAAGCCGACAACCGCGATAGGCAGGCCGACGCATAGGCGCAGAGGGCCGGGGCGGTCAGACGGGCTCGGCGACGTGGATCTCCTCGACCGGCTCACGCAGGAGCATCAGCCAGGAGATCAGAAGGAGCGCCAACAGTGCGGCAACAGGCCAGACGAACAGAATCCCGTAGGCGTCGATCCCGAGCCGCGCGGGGACCTCGGCGCCGGCCGGCCGTGAGCCGACCTCTGGTGTGGGCGGCCCGAGCAGGACCCCGACACCCCACGCCACCAACGCGGCGACCGCGGCGCCGATCGCCGTACGGGCGACGACCCCGACCCCGCCCTCGCGCCCCCAGCGCCAGGTCGCGAACGCCGACCACACCGCCGCAGCGACCGCGCTGACCCACGCGTACGTGAGGAGGACACCGAAGGCCGCCGAGGCGGCGACCTCGTCGGCACTGAGTCCGGACCGGTCGTCGACCCGGACGACGGTGTACTGGAGGGGGTCGGCGAGCAATGCCCAGGCGACACCCGCCACAGCGCCGGCGACGAGGAAGCCGGCGATGGTCGCGACCGTCCCCCGAGTCGCGGAGCCCTCGGTCCTCACGAGGCGAGACACCCTGGTCCGAGCAGGGCCTTGAGGTCGGCGATCAGCGACGACGACGGGCTCACCCGCAGCCGTGCGTCGAGCCGCATGAGCTTGGTGCTCCTGGTGCCGACCAGACGCAGATGCACCTCGGTCGCGCCGGGGTGGCTCGAGAGCACGTCGCGCAGCTGGTCGAGGGTCGGCGGGGTGCAACGCGCTGTCGGCAGCGTGAGCACGACCGGGCCGTCGTGACCGACGCTGAGGTCGGCCGCGGTCAGCTCGGTCGCCGAGAGCTCCGGAGTGTCTTCCTTGCGCTTGAGCCGCCCCTTGACGACCACGACGGCGTCCTCGACGAGCAGGTGGCCCGACAGCGTGTAGACCGACGGGAACAGCATCACGTTGACCGCGCCCTCGAGGTCCTCGACGGTCACGATCGCCCAGGGGTCGCCCTTTTTGGTGAGTTTGCGCTGGATCGAGGTCACGAGGCCGGCGACGGTCATCTGCGCACCGTCGGGGCGCTCTTCGTCGGCGATCAGGTCACCGATCGTGCAGTCGCTGGCGGCGCGCAGGACGTGCTCGAGCCCGAACAGCGGGTGGTCGGAGACGTACAGGCCGAGCATCTCCCGCTCGTGGGCGAGGAGCGTCGTCTTGTCCCACTCGTCGAGGTCGGGGACGACGACCGACGTCCCTGCGAACCCGGCGTCGCTGTCGTCCAGACCGGCGAACAGCGAGTCCTGGCCGATCGCCTCGTTGCGCTTGAGGTCGATGTACTGGTCGACGGCGTCCTCATGGATCGTCACCAGCGCGCGGCGGTAGTGCTTGAGCGAGTCGAACGCGCCGGACTTGATCAGCGACTCGATCACCCGCTTGTTGCAGACGACCGGAGGCACCTTGTCCATGAAGTCGGAGAAGTCGGTGAAGGCGCCCTTCTCGGTCCGTGCCTCGGCGATCGCGTCGACGACGTTGTGGCCGACGTTGCGGACCGCCGACAGGCCGAAGCGGATGTCGGGCCCCACGGCGGTGAAGTTGGCCTCGGAGTCGTTGACGTCCGGCGGGAGCACCTTGATGCCCATGCGACGGCACTCGTTGAGATAGATCGCCGACTTGTCCTTGTCGCCGCGCACGCTGGTGAGGAGCGCGGCCATGTACTCGGCGGGGAAGTGCGCCTTGAGGTACGCGGTCCAGAAGGAGACCACACCGTACGCGGCCGAGTGCGCCTTGTTGAACGCGTAGTCGGAGAACGGCAGCAGGATGTCCCACAGCGTCTTGATCGATGCTTTCGAGAACCCGCGCTCCACCATGCCGGCCGAGAAGTTCGCGAACTGCTTGTCCAGCTCAGACTTCTTCTTCTTGCCCATCGCGCGGCGGAGCAGGTCGGCCTGTCCGAGCGAGTAGCCCGCGAGCTGCTGGGCGATCGCCATGACTTGCTCTTGATAGACGATCAGGCCGTACGTCTCGCCGAGGATGTCCTCGAGGGCCTCAGCGAGGTCGGGGTGGATCGGCTCGACGTTCTCGCGGCCGTTCTTGCGGCGGGCGTACTTGTTATGGGAGTCGGCGCCCATCGGGCCCGGTCGATAGAGCGCGCCGACGGCCGAGATGTCCTCGAAGCTGTCGGGGCGCATGCTGCGCAGCAGGGCCCGCATCGGACCGCCGTCGAGCTGGAAGACGCCGAGCGTGTCACCGCGCGACAGCAGCGCGAACGTCTCGTCATCGCGCAGCGGGAGGTCTTCGAGGACGACTTCCTCGCCCCGGTTGTTGCGGATGTTGTCGAGCGCATCATCGAGGACGGTGAGGTTGCGCAACCCCAGGAAGTCCATCTTGATCAGCCCGAGCGACTCGCAGGTCGGGTAGTCGAACTGGGTGATGATCGCGCCGTCCTGCTCGCGCTTCATCACGGGGATGATGTCGAGCAGCGGCTCGCTCGACATGATCACGCCGGCGGCGTGGACGCCCCATTGGCGCTTGAGGCCCTCGAGGCCGACGGCGGTGTCGACGACCTTCTTGGCGTCGGGGTCGGTGTCGTACAGCGACCGGAACTCGCCGCCCTCGTTGTAGCGAGGGTGCTCGGCATTGAAGATGTCCTTGAGCGGGACGTCCTTGCCCATCACCAGCGGCGGCATCGCCTTGGTGATCCGCTCCCCCATCGAGAACGGGTAGCCGAGCACGCGGGAGGCGTCCTTGACGGCCTGCTTGGACTTGATCGTGCCGTACGTAACGATCTGCGATACCCGGTCGTCGCCGTACTTCTCGGTGACGTATCGGATGACCTCGCCACGACGACGCTCGTCGAAGTCGACGTCGAAGTCCGGCATCGAGACGCGGTCGGGGTTGAGGAACCGCTCGAAGATCAGGCCGTGGACGATCGGGTCCAGGTCGGTGATGCGCATCGCGTACGCGACCATCGAGCCGGCGCCGGAGCCACGGCCCGGACCGACGCGGATGCCGTGCTCCTTGGCCCAGTTGATGAAGTCGGCGACGACGAGGAAGTAGCCGGCGAACCCCATCTTGAGGATGACGTCCACCTCGAAGTCGGCGCGCTTGCGCACGTCCTCGGTGATGCCGTCGGGATAACGCACGGCGAGGCCCCGGTCGACCTCCTTGAGGAGCCACGTCTCCTCCGACTCGCCCTCGGGGACCGGGAACCGGGGCATGAACGTGCCGTTGCCCTCGGTGAACTCGACCTCGCAGCGCTCGGCGATCAGGAGGGTCGACTCGCACGCCTCGGGTAGACCCGCATCGCGCTCCCACAGCTGGCGCATCTCCTGCGGGGACTTGATGTAGTAGCCGTTGCCGTCGAACTTGAACCGCGTCGGATCGGCGAGCGTCTTGCCGGACTGCACGCACAGCAGCGCCTCGTGCGCGGTGGAGTCGGCGGGGTGCGTGTAGTGCGAGTCGTTGGTCGCCACGAGGCGCAGGTCGAGGTCCTTGGCGAGCCTCAGCAGGTCGTCGCGCACGCGGGTCTCGATCGAGAGCCCGTGGTCCATCAGCTCCACGAAGAAGTTCTCGCGGCCGAAGATGTCCATGAACTCGGCTGCTGACTGACGCGCCTTGGCGTAGTTGCCGATGCGCAGCCAGGTCTGCACCTCGCCCGAAGGGCACCCGGTCGTCGCGATGAGGCCGTTGGCGTACTCGGACAGCAGCTCACGGTCGGCACGGGGCTTGTAGAAGAACCCCTCGAGCGACGAGCGGGACGACAGCCGGAACAGGTTGTGCATGCCGGCGGTGCTCTGGGCGAGCAGCGTCATATGGGTGAACGCACCCCCGCCGGAGACGTCGTCACCGCCGCCCTTGTTCCACTGGACGCGCTTGCGCTCCGTACGGTGCGTGTCGGGCGTGAGGTAGGCCTCCATGCCGATGATCGGCTTGACCCCGGCCGCCTTGGCCTTCTTGTAGAAGTCGTACGCGCCGAACACGTTGCCGTGGTCGGTCATCGCGATCGCGTCCATGCCCAGCTCGGCCGTCCGCGCGAACATGTCGGTCAGCCTCGCCGCGCCGTCGAGCATGGAGTACTCGGTGTGGACGTGCAGATGCACGAACGAGTCGGCGCTCGACATGGGGGTGGGGCCTCCTCAGGCACATGTTCGGGCGGGGAAGAGAAGTTCAGATTAGACGACCGGCACCGACAGATTCGACAGGCGCTCCGACGCAACCGCCACGGCGCCCGCGGGCACACTTCGGTCGGACTGGGGCACGGCTCAGTCGGCCGCGCGGATGACCTCGAGCGCGTGCTGGAGGTCATCGGGGTACGGGGACTCGAAGTCGACCCAGTCCCTCGTACGGGGGTGCTCGAACCCGAGCCGTACAGCGTGCAGCCACTGGCGCTCCAGGCCCACCCTCTTGGTCAGCGTCGGGTCGGAGCCGTAGAGCGGATCGCCGACGCACGGGTGCTTGAGCGCCGCCATGTGTACCCGGATCTGATGGGTGCGTCCGGTCTCGAGCTTGATCTCCACGAGACTCGCGAACCGGTGGGCCTCGAGCGTCTCGTAGTGCGTGACGCTCGCGCGCCCGTCGGCCATGACCGCAAACTTCCAGTCATGCTTGGGGTGCCGTCCGATCGGAGCGTCGACCGTGCCCTCGAGCGGGTCCGGATGCCCCTGGACGAGTGCGTGATAGGTCTTGTCCACCTCGCGGTTGCGGAACGCCCGCTTGAGCACCGTGTAGGCGTGCTCGGACTTCGCGACGACCATGAGGCCGCTGGTGCCGACGTCGAGCCGCTGGACGATGCCCTGCCGCTCCGGGGCTCCCGACGTGCTGATCCGGAAACCCGCGCCCGCGAGCCCGCTGACGACGTCCGGCCCGGTCCAGCCGACGCTCGGGTGGGCCGCGACACCTGACGGCTTGTCCACGACCACGATCTCGTCGTCGTCGTGCACGATCCGCAGGTTCTCGACGATCTCGGGGACGACCTCCGTGACGTCACGCTGACGCGGGATGGTGACCTCGAGGAAGGCCCCCGCCTCGACCCGGTCCGACTTGGCAGCCGGACGGTGGTCGACGGTCACGAGGCCGTCCGCAACCAGGTCGGCGACCCGGGTGCGCGACAGTCCAAGCAGCCGGGCGAGGGCCGCATCGAGGCGTTCGCCCGCGAGGCCGTCGGGCACGAAGTACGCCCGGTGCTCGGCCCCGACTGGATCAGCGGTCATGCCGGGCCCTTGTCCGGGTCGTCGGCGGCATCGCCGTCGGCGCTCCTGTCTTCGCCGGCGTCGGCTTCCTTCTTGGTGACCTTCGTCCCGTCCAGGCCGACTCCGCGGACCGTCTGGACCACGATGATCACCGCCGCCAGGTTGATCATGACGTCGGCGATGTTGAACACCGGCCAGTTGGGCGGCCAGTCCGGGAACTGGAGGAAGTCGACCACGTGGCCCTGCAGCGGCGACGGCTCGCGGAAGATCCGGTCGGTCAGGTTGCCCAGGGCGCCGGCGAGGAGGAGACCGAGGCCGATCGCCCAGAACGGGTCCCGCAGCTGGCGCGCCATCCGGATCACGACCACACAGACGGTGAGCGCGATGACCGTGAGCACGATCGTGAACCCCGTGGCCATGCCGAAGGCGGCTCCGGGGTTACGGACGAACGTCAGATGGAGGACGTGGGGGATCACGACGACCGGGTCCGCATCTTCGAGGCGGGCGACGGCGACGATCTTGGTGATGAGGTCGGTGAGGTAGCCGAGAACTGCCACCACCCCGAAGAGCACGATCCTTCTGGACCGTGCTCGGGGGTGGACGGAGTCGCTCTCGGGGGTCAGCGACGTTCCTCGCGTTGCTTGCATGTCATGCACAGTGTGGCACGCGGGAACGCCATCAACCGCATCTTCCCGATCGGCTGCCCGCAGTTCTCGCAGTTGCCGTAGGTCCCGGTCTCGATGCGCCCTAGTGCCTTCTCGACCTGGACGAGGAGGTCGCGGTGGTTCGCCACGAGCGACATCTCGGCGTCACGCTCGAGCGACGTGGAGCCCACATCGGCCTGGTCGTTGCCCGCGCCATCGACGCCGCCGCTGAGGAGATCGGCCAGCCCGCGCTCGGCGATCCCGATCTCGTCGAGGAGCCGCGTCCGGTCTGCCAGGAGGCCGTCGCGCACCTCTCCCAGCTCCTCGGCGGTCCACGGAGTCTCGTCCGACTTGACGGCAAGCGACCCGGGCGCTGCCACAGTGGGGTTGGTCACAGTCTTCTTCGCTCCTGTCGTACGGGGCTTCGACACCGTTCTCTTCTTCGGTGGCGCCGTCTTCTTCGCCGTCGTCTTCTTGGCGACGGACTTCTTCGTCACGGTCTTCTTGGCGGGCGCCTTCTTTGCGGGCGTCGCCTTCTTGGCCGTGGTCTTCTTCGCCGTGGTCTTCTTGGCGGTGGTCTTCTTGGCGGTGGTCTTCTTGGCGGTGGTCTTCTTGGCGGTGGTCTTCTTGGCCGTCGTCTTCTTCGCCGGCGTCGCCTTCTTGGCCGCAGTCTTCTTGGCCGGCGTCGCCTTCTTGGCCGCAGTCTTCTTGGCCGGCGTCGCCTTCTTGGCCGCAGTCTTCTTGGCCGTGGCCTTCTTCGCCGCGGTCTTCTTGGCCGGCGCCGCCTTCTTCGCCGCGGCCGTCGCCTTCTTAGTCCGGCTCGCGGCCGCGGACTTCGTCGCGCCGACCTTGCGTGCGGCAGCCTTGATCGCCGCGGCGCCACGGCCCACGGCGTTCGTTCCTCGTGTCTTGGTCGTGCTTGCCATCTCTGTGCCCCCTCGATGTGCACGAAATGCCACACATCGAGGCGATCCGATCCGGATTGCCTCGATGTGACGTGGTGCCCGAACTGTAGGCGCGCCTCGAGAGGTTCACAAGCCGATTTGCCGTGTGTCGCCCAGAGCGTTCGCTTCCGGACAACGACCGACACCAGAACTCGTCCCCCGTCACCACGTCGGGCGTACTGGACTAGACTTTGTCCCAGCCGCAGGTATCGATGGGGACACGCGACGCGCGACCACCTGTGCCGAAGCGATCTGGGGACGGTGGGAGCCCGGAGCACAGCGCATGCCGCATCACCCCGGAGCCGCCGGAAGAACCGCCCCGTACGGGTTGACCGTACGAGGCGCAGTAGACCCGCGCAGCGGCGCGCCAAGAGAGGGCGTACGCCTCGCCGTACGTCAAGGAGGGTGGTACCGCGGGGCCCACAGGCCTCGTCCCTTCGCCAAGCCGAGCACCGCTCCAGACTTGTCGGAGGAACACCGTGACCGCCGCGTACCGCCCCGTCCCCGCCCACGTGGACCTGCCTGCCATGGAGCGCGACGTCATCGCGCTCTGGGAGAGCGAGGGCACCTTCGAGGAGTCTCTCGCCCGCCGTGAGGGCGCGCCCCGTTGGACCTTCTACGAGGGACCGCCCACCGCCAACGGCACCCCTGGCGTCCACCACGTGGAGGCCCGCGTCTTCAAAGACGTCTTCCCCCGCTTCCGCACGATGCAGGGCTACCTCGTCGAGCGCAAGGGCGGCTGGGACTGCCACGGCCTCCCGGTCGAGATCGCCGTCGAGAAGGAGCTCGGCTTCAACGGCAAGCCCGACATCGAGGCGTTCGGCGTCGCAGAGTTCAACGCCAAGTGCCGCGAGGCCGTGCTGCGCAACGTCGACCTATTCGAGCAGATGACCGAGCGGATGGGCTACTGGGTCGACACCGACGACCCGTACCGCACGATGGACACCCCGTACGTCGAGAGCGTCTGGTGGGCGCTGCAGCAGATCTTCGACAAGGGGCTGCTCACCGAGGACTACCGCGTCGCGCCCTACTGCCCCCGCTGCGGCACCGGCCTGTCCGACCACGAGCTCGCCCAGGGGTACGAGACGGTCGTCGACCCCTCGGTCTACGTCCGCTTCCCCCTGACCTCCGGGCCGCTGGCGGGTGAGGCGTCGCTCCTGGTGTGGACCACCACGCCGTGGACGCTCGTGTCCAACGCCCTGGTCGCCGCCAAGGCCGACGTCACGTACGTCGCCGCGAGCAACGGCCACGAGACGCTGGTCGTCGCCGAGCCCCTTCTCGAGCAGGTGCTCGGCGAGGGTTGGACCGTCGACGCCCGGTTCGAGGGCACCGAGCTCGTCGGCTGGACGTACGACCGCCCGTTCGACCTCGTCGAGTGGCCCGGTCGCGCGCACTTCGTCGTCAACGAGGAGTACGTGACGACCGAGGACGGCACCGGCCTCGTCCACCAGTCCCCTGCCTTCGGCGAGGACGACTTCCAGTCGTGCCGCCGCAACGGCGTCGCGATGGTCAACCCGATCGACCCGACCGGCCATTTCGAGGCCGGGATCGACCTCATCGGCGGCGCGTTCTTCAAGAAGGCCGACGCCACCCTCGTCGACGACCTCGACTTCCGCGGACTGCTGTTCCGCCACGTCCCGTACGAGCACACCTACCCGCACTGCTGGCGCTGCCACACGCCGCTGATGTACTACGCCTCCCCCGCGTGGTACGTCCGCACGACGGCGGCCAAGGACGCGCTGCTGCGTGAGAACGAGGGCACCAACTGGTTCCCCGAGACGATCAAGTGGGGCCGGTACGGCGACTGGCTGCGCAACAACATCGACTGGTCGCTGTCACGCAACCGCTACTGGGGGACGCCGCTGCCGATCTGGCGCAACGACGTCGACCCGAGCAAGCTCGTCTGCGTCGGGTCGCTCGCCGAGCTGTCGGAGCTGACCGGCCGTGACCTGTCCGACCTCGATCCCCACCGCCCGTACATCGACGACGTCACCTTCACCGTCGACGGCGAGGAGGGCACCTACCGACGCGTCCCCGAGGTCATCGACGCGTGGTTCGACTCCGGCTCCATGCCGTTCGCGCAGTGGGGATACCCGCACCTGCCCGGGTCCGAGGAAAAGTTCCAGCAGGCGTTCCCGGCGCAGTACATCTGCGAGGCGATCGACCAGACCCGCGGCTGGTTCTACTCCCTGATGGCGGTCTCGACCCTCGTCTTCGACAAGAACTCGTACGAGAACGTCGTCTGCCTCGGCCACATCCTGGCCGAAGACGGTCGCAAGATGTCCAAGCACCTCGGCAACATCCTGCTGCCCGTGCCGCTGATGGACGACCACGGCGCCGACGCCGTCCGCTGGTTCATGGCGTGCTCCGGCTCGCCCTGGCAGGCACGGCGCGTCGGCCACGGCGCCCTCCAGGAGATCGTCCGCAAGGTGCTCCTGACCTACTGGAACACCGTGGCCTTCCACGTCCTGTACGCCCGTACGGCTGGCTGGTCGCCCGCAGACGGCGCTCCGCCGGTCGCCGAGCGCCCGGTGCTCGACCGCTGGCTAGCCTCGCGGACGCAGGAGCTCGTGGGCGAGGTGACGACCTGCCTCGAACGGTTCGACACGCAGCGGACGGGCGCACTGCTCTCGCAGTTCGTGGACGACCTCTCCAACTGGTACGTCCGCCGCTCGCGCCGCCGGTTCTGGGACGGCGACCCAGCCGCGCTCGCGACGCTGCACGAGACGCTGGACGTCCTGACCCGCCTGATGGCGCCGCTGACCCCGTTCGTGACCGAGCGGGTCTGGCAGGACCTCTTCCGCACCTCCGCCCCCGATGCCGCGCCCTCGGTGCACCTGGCATCGTGGCCCGTCGTCGACGAGACGCTGGTCGTGAAGGGGCTCGACGAGCAGGTCTCCCTGGCCCGGCGCATCACCGAGCTGGGCCGTGCGGCGCGTGCCGAGGCGAAGGTCCGTACCCGTCAGCCGCTGCGCCGGGCGCTCGTGCCCTCGCGCGCGTGGGACCAGCTCGGCCCCGAGCTGCGGGCGGAGGTCTGCGACGAGCTCAACGTCGGCACGCTCGAGTCGCTCGCCGGTGCGTCCGGCGACCTCGTCGAGTACTCCGCAAAGGGCAACTTCCGCAGCCTCGGCAAGCGCTTCGGCAAGCAGACCCCAGTGGTCGCGTCCGCTGTGGCGTCGGCGGACGCCGCCGCGCTTGCGGCCGGCGTCGCCGACGGCGGCGCGTACACGCTCGACCTCGAGGTCGACGGCGAGGACGTCTCGGTGACCGCCGACGACGTCATCGTCTCCGAGCGCCCGCGCGAGGGCTGGGCGGTCGTCAACGACCAGGGCGAGACGGTGGCGCTCGATCTCGAGCTCGACGACGCGCTGATCCGCGCCGGCGTGGCCCGCGAGGTCGTACGGATGCTCCAGGAGGCCCGCAAGAACGCCGGCTTCGAGGTCAGCGACCGGATCCGCGTCACCTGGGCGGCGTCGGGCGAGACGGCGGACGCCGTCCGCGCGCACACCGACCAGATCGCGGGCGAGGTGCTGGCGGTCGCGCTCGAGGAGGGCGCCGCCCTCCTCGACGGCTTCACCGCCACCGACGAGGACCTCGGCGTCACCGTCTCCCTCGTGAAGGCCTGACCGGCCGTTCGCTCCTCCCCTCCGAGCCCCAACGGCCACCCGCCACCCGGGCCCGCCCCGGCGGACGGGCAATACAGAAGGGCCCCGCTCGACCTCTCGGTCGGGCGGGGCCCTCTGCGTCGTACGAGTGGCTCAGGAGCGCACGTCGTCGTCGCCGAAGAGCGACTTGAGACGGCGCGGAGCGTGCTCCGGCGTCGACGAGTGCACGGCGGCCGGCGCAGCGGCCGTCGGCAGCGCTGCCGCGACCGACTGCTCACCCTCGAGGTTCGAGAGCTGAGCCTGGAAGTAGCTCTTGAGGCGGCTGCGGTACTCGCGCTCGAAGGTGCGCAGGCGCTCGAGCTCACGATTGAGGTCGTCACGCTCCTTCTCGATGTTGCCGAAGGCCTGCTGGCGGCGCTCGGCGGTCTCGGCATCAAGCTTCTGGGCACGCATCCGGGCCTCGCTCTCGAGGCGCTCGGCCTTGCCACGCGCCTCGTTCTCGACGCGGTCGGCCTTGGTGCGGGCCTCGCCGAGAATCCGGTCGGCCTCGTTCTTGGCCGCCTCGACGAGCTCGTCGGCGTTGTGCGTCGCGATCTCCAGCAGCCGTGCGGCGGCACTCGACGCGTCACCGACCGAGGTGGTCGGGGCGGGAGCCGGGGTAGGAACGGGCGGGGGCGGCGGCGGAGCAGCGATCGGGGCCGGAGCCGGGGCGGGCGCGCGGAAGGAGTCGAACGACGAGGTCGGCGAACCTGAGCCGGTCGAGGCGGCGGCAAGCTTGCTCCGCAGGTCCTCGTTCTCCAGGGTCAGACGCTCGAGCTCGGCCTCGACCTCGTCGAGGAACTGGTCGACCTCGCCCATGTCGTAGCCCTCACGAAGCCTGACCGGGGTAAATCGCTTGTTCCGCACGTCCTCTGGCGTCAACGGCATGGTCTCACCTCGGGGTCATGTTTCATCGGACAGTCCTGACAACGGTACTCGGTGGGGGAAACAGCACCTGCGGCACCCCGCGGGACACCACACTAGTGCGCGACCCCTCCACCGAAGAAGGGTCCTGCTCACCTGAAGAAGATCTGTGCATTGACGATCTGCAGGAGATAGAGCCCGATGAGCAGCACCATCGGCGACAGGTCGAGCGCCATACCGCCGAAGCGGATGGGCGGGATGACCCGGCGCACGGCGCGCATCGGGGGGTCGGTCACCGAGTAGACGGCCTCGCAGATGACGAGGACGAAGCCCTTGGGCTGCCACGAGCGCGACAGCACCTGAACCCAGTCGATGACGAAGCGGGCCAGCAGGAGCAGGATGCAGGCCCACAGGATGAAGTTGATGATCTCGCCGACAACGACCATGGACGTCAGTGTGCCTCGCGTCAGCTCTGGTTGAAGAACCCGCCCTGCGCGAGGCGCTGGCGGTCCTCGGCCGTGACGGTCACGTTGGGGGGCGAGAGCAGGAAGACCTTGTTGGTGATCCGCTCGATCGAGCCGTACACGGCAAAGATGAGGCCGGCCGCGAAGTCGACGAGACGCTTGGCGTCGTTGTCGTCCATCTCGGTGAGGTTCATGATGACGGGCGTGCCCTCGCGGAAGTGCTCGCCGATCGTCCGTGCCTCGTTGTACGTCCGCGGGTGGAGCGTCGTGATCCGAGTGAACTCGGCGGCCGCGGGGACCGCGGTCGGCCCGGGTGTCGGCGTCGGCCGACGCCGCTCGTCGATGCGCGCCACGGTCCGGGAGTCGGCCTCGTGCACAGCAGGACGTGCCGTTGTGCGACGGGATGTCTCGGCGTCCGCCTCGTAGTCGTCGTAGTCGTCGTACTCGCCCGACTGCTCGACGAGGCCGAGGTACTCACCCATCTTGCGCATCGCGCCAGCCATCGCCTGACCTCCTGGACCCACTGCGGGTTTGAACGGTGCTCACTGTCTCAGTCAACCTACCCGAGCGCGGGCCTCTCTCCGAGCACTGAACGCCCTATCCGTACGTGTGTCGCGCCGTGTCGTACGGCGGACTCGAGGTCGCCGCTCATGCCGGCCGAGATCGTCGTCGCGCCCGGGTACGACGCGGCCACGCTGGCCGAGATCTCGGACAGGCGGGCGAACGCGGGGTCCGGATCAGCGCCGAGCGGCGCCACCGCCATCACTCCCCCGAGCACGAGACCATCGGCGGCGTCGATGCGACCAGCGAGCGCGAGGATGTCCGCAGGGTCAGCCCCCGCGCGGCCGACCGGGTCGTCGTCACGCCCCTCGAGGTTGACCTGGATCAGCACCTCGACCTCGCGTCCCGCCAGCGCGGCGCCCCTTGCGAGCGCGTCGACGAGCCGAGGCCGGTCGACCGAGTGGACGACGTCCGCGTAGCGGGCGACGGCGCCGGCCTTGTTGGTCTGGAGCCCGCCGACGAAGTGCCAGCGCAGCCCTGCCCCCGCCTCACCGGCCTCCTCGCGCTTGCGGGCCGCCTCGGGGTGACGATTTTCACCGACGTCGGTGACGCCAAGGGCCGCGAGGTGCGCCACGTCGGAGGCGGGGTAGGTCTTGGTCACCACGACCATCGTCACGTCCTCGGGGGCGCGTCCCGCCTCAGTCGCGGCCGCCGCGATCCGCTGCCGTACGGAGGCGAGGTTGTGCGCGAGCTCCGCGCGCCTGTCGGTCACGGGCGGATCCGTACGAGGCCGCCGAGCCGGCCGGACTGCTCCCCTTGGCGCCGGTACGAGAAGAAGTCGGACTCTCCTTCGTACGTGCAGACCGGGAGGTCACCCGCGAGATCATGGACACGCGCGCCGGCCTTCTCGAGCTGCTCGGACGCTGCAGCGGCCAGGTCGAGCGCCGGGGTCCCCCACGACGTCTGTGCCCACGCGACCGGGAGCCGGCCGGCGACGTCGTCGCGCATCTGTGCGGGGACTTCGTAGCAGCGCCCGCAGATGCGCGGCCCGATCCAAGCCCTGATCTGTTGCGCGCCGAGGTCGCGCATCGCCTCGACGGTCGCTGTCGCGACATCGACGACGACACCGCGACGACCCGCGTGGGCGACTCCGACCACGCGCGCCTCGTCGTCAGCCAGCACGATCGGGAGGCAGTCGGCCACCCGGACGACGAGCACGGCGCCGGGCACAGCGGTGACCAGCGCGTCGGCCTCGGGGTACGGCTCGGTCGGGGAGCCGGCGGTGACGACGTGCACACCGTCCCCGTGGACCTGCCGCATGAGCCGGGCTTCGGAGGGGTCTCCTCCGAGGGCACGGGCGGCGGCCACGACGTTGCGTGCGACTGTCTCCGCGTCGTCGCCGTTGCCCGCCGCCAGGTTCAGCGACGCCCACGGACCAGCACTCTCACCGCCGTGCCGGTCCGTGAACGCGAGGTCGACGTGCGACAAGGACTCGTGGAAGGCGAACATCTACTACTTCAGGAAGTCGGGGATGTCGAGGTCGTCCTCGAAGGGGTCGGCCTGGCGCTTCGGCGCGACCGGACGGGTGCCGTTGCCGACGCCGGTGGCCGACGTGCCGTTCGACGACGGGCGATCGCTCGACGACTCGGCCGCGCTGGCCCGGACGCCGACAGGCATCCGCTCGTTGCCGTTCGATGACGACTCCTCGCGAGCCGCCGGCGTGGCCGGCGCCTCCTTCTGGACCGGACGCGCCGGCGCGGCGTCGCGGCGAAGCGCCGGGCGCGACGCATCGCGACGCTTGGGCGTGCCGCCGTCGAACCCGGCAGCGATGACCGTGACACGGACCTCGTCGCCGAGCGCGTCGTCGATCACGGCGCCGAAGATGATGTTGGCCTCGGCGTGCGCAGCCTCGCTGACCAGTGCCGCGGCCTCGTTGATCTCGAACAGACCCAAGTCGGAGCCACCCGCGATCGAGAGCAGCACACCGTGCGCGCCGTCGATCGAGGCCTCGAGCAGCGGACTCGACACCGCCATCTCGGCAGCGGCGACCGCACGGTCGTCGCCTCGGGCGGACCCGATGCCCATGAGTGCAGAGCCGGCATCGGACATGACCGACTTCACGTCGGCGAAGTCGAGGTTGATCAGACCCGGGGTCGTGATCAGGTCGGTGATGCCCGAGACGCCCTGCAGGAGCACCTGGTCAGCCTGCATGAAGGCGTCGATCATCGTGACGTTGCGGTCGCTGATCGAGAGCAGCCGGTCGTTGGGGATGACGATGAGGGTGTCGACCTCTTCGCGCAGCGACTCGATGCCGTCGTCGGCCTGGTTGGCGCGGCGGCGTCCCTCGAAGGAGAACGGCCGCGTGACGACGCCGATGGTCAGCGCACCGAGCGAACGCGCGATGCGCGCGACGACAGGAGCACCACCCGTACCGGTGCCGCCACCCTCGCCCGCGGTCACGAACACCATGTCGGCGCCCTTGAGGACGTCCTCGATGTCGTCGGCGTGGTCCTCCGCCGCCTGACGACCGGTGTCGGGGTTGGCGCCTGCGCCGAGACCCCGGGTCAGCTCGCGCCCGATGTCGAGCTTGACGTCGGCATCGCTCATCAGCAGCGCCTGCGCGTCGGTGTTGATCGCGATGAACTCGACTCCCTTGAGGCCAGCCTCGATCATCCGGTTGACGGCGTTGACACCGCCACCTCCGATACCGACCACCTTGATCACGGCCAGGTAGTTCTGAGCTGCCACGATGGTGCCCCTCACATGCTTGGTGTCTCGAGCCGGAACCCTAACCCTCTACTTCAGGGTTATAGTTATGTCAACCTCGGCGTTCTGTGACGAACTTACGGGGTGACCGACGGCCCTCGGCGCCGACACGCCGCCACAGCACGCGACGTCCCCGATTTGTGCACTTTGCCGTGGAATGCCCGAGCGACTGCACGGTTAGGTGCACAAATCGGGGACGGGACCTCAGCGTGCGAGCGGCGGGTGCGCAGACGACGTCGGGGTGCGCAGGAGGAGCCCGAGCACGACGTTGGCGGCACCGGCGACCACCCCGAACGCGACCACGCCCGGCATCGCGTCGTCGACGACAAGATCCTGGTACGACGCCACGGCGATCCAGCACAGCGGCGCGGCCGGCACCCACGCCAGCGCGAGCACGGTGAAACCGAGCACTCTGCGCCGCCACACCATCGCCGCCGCCACGCTCACCAGGACGAGCACCGCCACCGCGCCGACGAGCGACCAGAACAGCACCCTCTCGGAGTCGAGTGGGTCGGTCGAGAGCGCGAGACGCTTGGTCAGCTCAAGGAACGCCCACGTGGCGACCACGAGCGAGGCCAGGCCCAGCAGGACGCACTGCGCGATCCCGACGGCGATCGCGCCAGCGTTGGCCGACCGGCCCGGAGCGGCGACGCTCATGTCGCGCACGCTACTCGTGCCCACGAGGGCTCGCGATTCGTGCGCCGCTCAGGGGACGATCGTCGGCCGCTCCGGCGCACTGACGTCGTACGCCGTCGCCTTCTGCTTCAGCAGGGCGGAGAGCACGTCGGCCTTGAGCTCCGCGTGGTCCGCGCTCCCCCACGCGACCTCGGCGCCGTCACGCAGCTCGAGGGTGATCGCGTCACGACTGCTGACACGCACCTCGCGGACCTTGCGGGCGAGACCGGCGTCCATCGCAGCGACGGCCTGGGCGACCTCCCGCAGTGCCTCGGCGCGCGGGCCGGCACCGGACGCCAGCTCCACCGACGGCAACCTGCGGGGCGGCTTGCCGGCGGGCGGGTACACCACGCCGTCGGAGTCGATCAGCCGCACATCGTTGCGCCCGGCCAGGCGCGCCACCGGCCGGCGTTCGGTGACCTCGACCACGACCGTACGCGGCCACTGGCGACGGACATCGACGGAGGCGACCTGCGGAATCTCCTCGACTCGGTCGCCGACAGCGCCGAGGTCGAGCCGCGCCAGGGGGCGGCCGTCCGGCACCGCCGCCTGCGCACGGACGACCTCGGCACCGACGGTGCTCGCACCACGGACGTCGACGTGGTGGGCCCCCAGCACGGGCGTCTCGAGCACCGTCCACGCCACACCACCCGCGGCCGCGAGGACGGCGGCGACGAGGAGGTACGGACGCAGCCGCTGAAGGCGCGCCCGCCAGCGCCTCCCAGCGAACCGGTCCGTCACCGTCACCTCGTCCGGGTCCTCTCCTCCAGCCGCGCCACGAGGCGCGGGCCCACGGTCGTGATGTCGCCGGCTCCCAGGAGCAGGACGAGATCGCCGCGGCGGGCGAGCGACGCGAGCTGCGCGTCGAGCGTCGCCGGCGGCTCGCCGGCGTGCACGGCGTCCGCGGGCAGACCGACCGCCTCTCGGACGAGCGCGCCGGTCACCTCGGGATCGGGATCCTCGCGCGCCAGGTAGATCTCGGTCACGACGACCTCGTCGGCCGCACCGAGCGCCCGGCCCATCGCCGCGCCGAAGATCCGCGTCCGGCTCACCAGGTGCGGCTGGAACGCGACGAGCACGCGTGCACCGCCGGCAAGGGCCCGAGCCGCCTGGAGGTCGCCCGCGATCTCGACGGGGTGGTGGGCGTACGAGTCGTACACACGCACGCCGTCACCCTCGCCGATCAGCTCCATGCGACGGCTCGCTCCCGAGTACGCGGCCAGGCCGGCGGCAGCGTCAGCGAACGTCGCCCCGCACTCCAGTGCCGCGGCGAGCGCACCGAGCGCGTCGACGACGTAGTGCTGCCCCGGCACCTGCAGCATGACGCGACCGAGCTCGTCGTCGCCGCGGACCACCGTGAACGACGTGCCGCCCCCGGAGGTGAGCAGGTCCACGCCGCGCAGGTCGGTGCCCTCGGAGAGCCCGGTGCTGATGACGCGAAGGCCTCGCCGGCGCGCGCGGACGGCGAGCGCGGCGGCGCCCGGGTCGTCGGCACACAGCACGAGGAACCCCGCGGGATCGATCCGGTCGACGAACTCGGCGAACGCGGCCTCGTACGCCTCGGGCGTCCCCCACACGTCGAGGTGGTCGGCGTCGACGTTGGTGACGACCGCGCCGTACGGCTCGTAGACAAGGAAGGCGCCGTCGCTCTCGTCGGCCTCCGCGACGAACCACTGCCCCTGACCTGCATGGGCGTTGGTCCCGAGCGAGGCGACGGGCGCGCCGATCGCGTACGACGGGTCGAGCCCGGCACGGACCAGGGCCGTCGCGAGCATCGAGGTCGTCGTGGTCTTGCCGTGCGTGCCGGCGACGGCGACCACGTCGCGGCCGATCATCACCGACTGCAGACCAGCCGAGCGCGGATAGAGGCGAAGGCCACGCGCGCGCGCCGCGACGATCTCGGAGTTGTCGTCGCGTACGGCGGTCGAGGCGATCACCGTCTGCGCGTCGCCGAGGTTGTCGGCCACCTGACCGACGTGGACGACCGCGCCGTCCGCCTCCAGCGCCCGCAGCGTCGGCGAGTCCTGGGCGTCGCTGCCCTGGACGCTCACCCCGCGCTCGAGCATGATCCGCGCGATCGCGGAGAGACCTGCGCCGCCGATACCGATGAGGTGGACCGTGCCGAGATCCTCTGCGGGCTCGATCACGGAAGGGACGTCGATCCTCATCCCTGGCCCGCCTCGGAGCCGGCTGCGGCGAGGATCTCGCGGGCGAGCACGTCGTCGGCGTCGCGCGGCATCAGGTCGGAGGCCGCCGCGGACATCCGCTCGAGACGAGCGGAGTCGCGCAGCAGCGAGACGACGGCCGTCGCCACCCACTCGGGGGTCAGCGCCGCGTCCTCGACGAGGATGCCGCCCCCCGCGCCCACGACCGGGTGCGCGTTGAGGGCTTGCTCACCGTTGCCGATCGGCAGCGGCACGAACACCGCGGGCAGCCCGACGGCCGCGACCTCGGCGACGGTGTTGGCCCCGGAGCGGCACACGATCCCGTCGGCGGCCGCGTACGCGAGGTCGATCCGCTCGATGAACGGAAGGGTTACGTACGGCGGCTCGCCGGGCGCGCGCTCAACCTGCGCCTCCTCGACGCGACCGGCGGCGTGCAGCACCTGGATGCCGGCGGCGGCGAGCTCGTCGGCGGCACCGGAGACGGCTTGGTTGATCCGGCGCGCACCCTGAGACCCGCCGGTGACCAGCAGCGTCGGGCGGTCGGGGTCGAGGCCGAACTCCGCGCGCGCCCGCGCACGCTCCGCCTCCCGGTCGAGGTGCGCGATCTGCTCACGCATCGGCAGGCCGATGTAGCGCGAGTGGACGAGTGGGGTCTCGGGAAAGCTCGTGAACACCTGCTGCGTGAACCGCGCACCGAGCTTGTTGGCGACACCCGGAAGCGCGTTCTGCTCGTGCACGACGATCGGGACTTTGCGCTTGCGCGCGACGAGGTACGCCGGGACCGACACGTACCCGCCGAACCCGACGACGACGTCGGGGCGCACACGGTCGAACACCTCACCGGTCGCCTTCACCGTGCCCGCCAGCTTGCCCGGGACCTTCAGGAGGTCGGCGCCGAGGCTGCGGGGCAGCGGGACGGCCGGCACCAGCTCGAGGGGGTACCCGGCCTGCGGCACCAGCGTCACCTCCAGCCCACGCGGTGTCCCGAGCGCCGTGATCTCGGCGTCGGGAGCGAGCCGGCGAACCGCGCCCGCGGTCGCCAGCAGGGGTGAGGTGTGGCCGGCGGTTCCTCCGCCGGCCAGCAGGACGCGTAGCGCCACCAGGTCATCCTTCCTCTCGGACAGTGCGTCCGACGGGTCGTGGTGCGGGAGTCGAGGGTTTCTGCACTCCCCCGGGCTGCTGACCGGTGCGCGGGCCGCGTCGACGGCGGTGCACGCGCAGGGCAGCGGCCGCCCCCGGCTCGGTCCGCGCGAAGCTCGCCAGCAGGGCGAGCGCGATCACGGTCGGGACGAGTGCAGACCCACCGTACGAGATGAGCGGGAGCGGGATGCCGATGACCGGCAGCATGCCGAGCACCATGCCGATGTTGATGATCGTCTGGACCATCAGCCACACCGTGATGCCGGCGGCCGCGTAGCGGGCGAAAGGGTCACGAGCACGGCGGGCGATGCGGAACCCCACGTACGCGAGCAGCCCGAAGAGGATGAGCACGGACAGCGCCCCGACGAGCCCGAGCTCCTCCCCGACGACCGCGAAGACGAAGTCCGTGTGGGCCCCCGGGAGCGCCCCCCACTTCTGACGGCTGCCGCCGAGTCCCACGCCCAGCCACTGCCCGGTCGCCAGCCCCATCAGCCCGTGCGCGGCCTGGTAGCCGCTGCCCTGGGCGTCCGCGAACGGGTCGGTGAACGACGTGATGCGCTTGATCCGCTCGTCGCTGGACTGGACGAAGAAGAGCGCGATGGCGGCGGTGCCGAGCAGCGCGACGAGGAACGCGCGCCCCGGCAGACCGGCGACGAACAGCATCCCGAGGATGATCGCGAACAGCACGAGCGCCGTCCCGAGGTCACGCTGGAGCACGACGAGCATCGCGACGAAGCCGGTGACCGGCAGCATCGGGATCAGCACGTGCTTGGGGTCACTCAGGAGGCGCTGCTTGCGGGCGTAGAGGTCGGCGGTCCACAGCACGATCGCGAGCTTGGCGATCTCGGAGGGCTGGATGAGGAACGGTCCGCCGAAGTTCAGCCAGTTCTGGTTGCCCCGGACCTCGTAGCCCAACGGCGTGAAGGTGAGCGCGAGCAGCACGAGCGCGAGGAGCAGCAGCGGGTAGACGAACCAGCGCAGCACGCGCAGCGGGAGCTGCCAGGCGATCGCGCCCAGGACCAGCGCCGCCACGAGGAAGCCTGCTTGCCGCGCCGCGAGGGCGTACGGGCTGCCGCTGTTCTGGTACGAGGTGACCGAGCTCGCGCTGAGCACCATCACCATCCCGAAGCCCACGAGGAGCGCGGAGACGGCGAGGACGAGGTAGTACGACGTCAGCGGCTTCTCGAGCACCTCGCGAACGGTCGCGGTCCACGAGTGCCTGCCGGACCTGCTCACCGCGCGCCTCCCGATCTCCTCGACGTCGAGGGCGACGAGGTCACCGCCGCGACGCTGCGTACCTGGCCACGGCTGCGGCGAAGGAGTCCCCTCGTTCGGCGTAGCCCGTGAACTGGTCGAAGGACGCGCATCCTGGCGCCAGCAGCACGGTGTCACCCATCCGGGCGAACCCTGCGGCCGCGTCCACGACACGATCCATGAGCACATCCTTGCCCGCGTCGACCTCGACGACGGGTACCTCGGGCGCGTGTCGCCGCAACGCCTCGTGGATCGTCGCGCGATCAGCACCGATCAGGACCACGGCCCGCAGGCGGTCCGCCGCGCGCGTGACGAGGTCCTCGAATCGGGTGCCCTTGGCCTGACCGCCCGCGACCCACACGACCGAGGGGTATGCCTGGAGGGACGACAGCGCCGCGTGCGGGTTGGTCGCCTTGGAGTCGTCCACGTACGTCACGCCCTCGACCTCGTCGACGCGCTGGATGCGGTGGGCGCCTGGCTCGTAGCCGCGGAGCCCATTGCGCACCGCGGCCGGGGCGACGCCGTGCGCCCGGGCGAGCGCAGCCGCCGCCAGGGCGTTCGCGACGACGTGCGGTGCCGGAGGCTCGCCCGCGGGACCCGCGAGGTCGGAGAGCGTCGCGAGCTCGGCGGCGCTCGTACGGCGCTCCTCGACGAACGCCCTGTCGGCGAGCACATCGTCGACCATCCCGAGCATCCCGACCGAGGGGACGCCGAGAGTGAACCCGACCGCCCGCGCGCCCTCGGCGACGTCGGCCGCGCGGACCAGCTGCTCCGTCGCCGGATCGGCCACGTTGTAGACGCACGCCCGCGCGACGTGCTCGTAGATCCGCCCCTTGTCGGCCGCGTAACCGTCTCGACCTCCGTGCCAGTCGAGGTGGTCGTCGGCGACGTTGAGGACCGCTGACGCCTCGCAGGCGATCCGGTCGGCGAAGTGCAGCTGGAAGCTCGACAGCTCGACCGCCAGGACGTCGTAGCCGAGCGGGTCCATCACCGCCTCGGTGACCGGGACGCCGATGTTGCCGACCGCAGGGCCGCGTAGCCCCGCAGCGGCGAGGATCGACTCGAGCATCTGGACGGTGGTGGTCTTGCCGTTGGTGCCGGTCACCGCGAGCCATGGCGCAGCGCCGGGTGCGCGCAGCCGCCAGGCCAGCTCCGGCTCGGACCACACGGCCACGTCGCGCCCGAGCGCCTCGGCGACGATGGGCGTACGTGGGGGGAGCCCCGGGTACGGGACGAGCAGGTCCACGCGGTCGGGCATGGTCGCCGTGGCGCCGGAGCCGAGACGGACGTCGGCGCCCAGCACCTCGAGGATCTGGGCGCGGTCGCGCAGCTGGTCGGTGTCGCCGTCGTCGAGGATCGTGACCTGGGCGCCGACCTGGACCAGCGCGTCCGCGGCCGCATAGCCGCTGACGCCGAGCCCGGCGACCACCGCACGAACGCCTTCCCAGGAGTCCTCGCGGCCGAGACGGTCGACGTCTGGCGCACTCACAGGCCGCTGACCCACTCGGAGTAGAAGATGCCGAGTCCGAGCGCGACGAACAGTCCGCTGATGATCCAGAACCGGACCACGATCGTGATCTCCGCCCAGCCCATCAGCTCGAAGTGGTGCTGGAGCGGCGCCATCCTGAACAGGCGTTTGCCGCCGGACATCTTGAACCAGCCGACCTGCAGGATCACCGACACCGTGATGATGACGAAGAGGCCGCCGAGCACGAGCAGCAGGATCTCGGTGCGGGTCATGATCGCGAAGCCGGCGATCACACCGCCGAGCGAGAGCGAACCCGTGTCGCCCATGAAGATCTTGGCCGGAGAGGCGTTCCACCACAAGAACCCGAAGCACGCACCGGTCAGAGCTGCCGCGACGACGGCGAGGTCCAGCGGGTCTCGGACGTCGTAGCACTTGGGCCCGGGGTTGAAGGCGCAGGACTGGTTGCTCTGCCACAGGTTGATGAGCATGTAGGCGCCGAACACCATCACCGAGGCACCGGTGGCGAGGCCGTCGAGCCCGTCGGTGAGGTTCACGGCGTTGCTCGTGCCCCAGATCATCACGAGCACCCAGACGACGATCACGGCCGCCGGGAGCGTCCAGCCGGGGATGTCACGGATGAAGGAGATGCCTTCGGAGATCGGCGTCCGACCGTTGCCGTCGGGGAAGCTCAGGGCCAGCAGCGCGAAGCTCAGGGCCACGATCGCCTGCCCTGCCAGCTTCGCCTTGGAGCGCAGCCCGAGGCTGCGCTGCTTGATGACCTTGATGTAGTCGTCGAGGAACCCGACCAGCCCGAGTCCGACGAAGAGATAGAGCAGCAGCAGCGCGGAGGCCGACGGCGACGTCCCGGTGATCAGCTTGGCGAGCGCGTACGCGACCACGACCGAGACGATGATGACGAGACCGCCCATCGTGGGCGTGCCGCGCTTGGTGTGGTGAGAGGTCGGTCCGTCGTCTCGGATGAGCTGACCGTAGCCCTTGCGCACCAGTAGGCGGATCGCGAGCGGCGTGCCCAGCAGCGTGCCGATCAGCCCGAACCCGCTGGCGATCAGAATGGCCCTCATCGAGCGTCGTTCCCTTCGTCGTCGCTGGTGGACTCGGCGTCCGCGACTCTTCTCTGTGGGTCTGGCTCGGCCAGCAGCGTCGCCGCCAACCGCTCCAGACCGCTGGCCCGTGAAGCTTTGACCAGCACGATGTCACCCGCACGGAGGTATCCGCGCAACCACGCCAGCGCGTCGTCGAGGTCGTCGACGAGCACCGAGTCAGCGTCGGCGGCCGCGGCGGCCTCATGGATCTGATGCGCACCGACACCGACGGCGACGACCTGGGTGACACCGAGGTCGGCTGCGAGACTACCAACGGAGGCGTGCGCGGCACCCGCCGCACCGCCGAGCTCGAGCATCTCACCGAGCACCGTCACGACCCGCCTCCCGTGCGCCATCGCGACGACCGCGCGAAGGGCGGCGGCCACGGACTCCGGGTTGGCGTTGTAGGCGTCGTTGACGACCATCAGCCCGTCAGACCGGACGGACCGCTCCATCCGCCAGGCCGACCGGTTCGTCACGTGCGCGAGCGCCTCCACGACGGAGTCGAGCGAGAGCCCGGCAGCGAGCGCGGCAGCCGTGGCAGCCGCCGCGTTCGACGCCTGGTGGGCGCCCAGCAGCGGGACGTGCACCGCGGCTGAGAGCCCGTCGGCACGCAGGACGAAGCGGGGTTCACCGTCGTCGCCGACGCGTACGTCGTCGGCGACGACGTCGGCACCCGGCGTGGTGCCGTACGTCCGCACCGTCGCGACCGTGCGCGACCGCATGGCGGCGACCGCGGGGTCGTCGGCGTTGAGCACGGCCACTCCGTGCGCGGGGAGAGACTCGACGAGCTCACCCTTGGTACGGGCGATCGCCTCGACCGACCCGAACTCTCCGACGTGTGCCGTGCCGACGTTGAGGACGACGCCGATGTCGGGTCGGGCGATCGCACAGAGCGCGGCGATGTTGCCGACCGCGCGTGCGCCCATCTCGACGACCAGGTAGCGGGTCGCAGCCTCGGCGCGCAGCACCGTCAGCGGGACGCCGAGCTCGTTGTTGTAGTTGCCGGCGGTCGCCACGGTCGGTGCGCTCGCGTCGAGCACCTGGGCCAGAAGGTCCTTGACGCTGGTCTTGCCCTGCGACCCCGTGACGCCGACGACCACGCAGCCGTCGAGCCGGTCCCGGACGTCGCGTGCGAGGCGCGCGAGCGCTGCCTCGACGTCGTCCACGACCACGCAGGGACCATCGACACGACGCTCGCCGAGCACGGCGGCGGCACCTGACGCATAGGCAGCAGGCGCGAAGTCGTGACCGTCCACGTGCTCGCCGCGCACCGCGACGAAGAGGCCTCCCGACTCGACACGACGCGAGTCCAGGGTCGCGGGAGCCGTCACATCGACACCCTCGACGCCGTACGGAGTCCCGCCGACGATCTCGGCGACCCGTCCCAGTGCGGTCGTGATCACGCGTCGCCCCCGAGCCGGGTACGAAGCGCCTCGGACAGCACGCTCCGGTCGTCGAACGGGTGCACGACGTCTCCCACGATCTGGCCACGCTCGTGCCCCTTGCCCGCCACGACGACCACGTCGCCGGGACGTGCTTGAGCGACGGCACGGGCGATCGCTCCGCGGCGGTCGCCGATCTCGACGAGCTCGGCCGCGGCTCCTGCCTCGCGGGCTCCCTCGAGCACCGCGGCACGGATCGTCGCCGGATCCTCGCTGCGCGGGTTGTCGTCCGTGACGACCACCACGTCCGCCAGCTCGGCGGCGACGGCACCCATCAGGGGGCGCTTGCCGGGATCACGGTCTCCCCCGGCACCGACGACCACGAGCAACCGTCCGTCACCGAGCCCGCGCAGGGACGACAACACGGCCCGCAGCGCATCGGGCTTGTGGGCGTAGTCGACGATCGCGGTGAAGTCCTGGCCCTCGTCGACGGGCTCCATGCGTCCGGGGACGCCCTCGCAGGCGGCGATGCCGGCGAGCGTGTCCTCGACCGCTCGTCCCGTGGCCGTCACCGCCGCGAGGACGGCCAGGGCGTTGGCGACGTTGAAGCGGCCGGGCAGCCGGACCACGAGGTCGTGCTCGACCTCGTCCGGACCGACGACGCGGGCCCGGGACCCCGACGCGGTGGTCTCCAGCGCGACGACGCGCCAGTGCGCCTCCACGCGTCCCTCGAGCGACACGGTCGTCACAGGCAGGGACGTCGCGTCCGCGAGCCGTCGTCCGTACGGGTCGTCGATGTCGATCACCGCCTGCGCGGCGCGCTCGGGCGTGAAGAGCGCGGCCTTGGCGGCGAAGTAATCCTCGACGTCGGCGTGGAAGTCGAGGTGGTCACGCCCGAGGTTGAGGAACACCGCGACGTCGTACACAACGCCGTCGACCCGGTGCAGCGCGAGCGCGTGGCTCGAGACCTCCATCACGACGGCGTCGGCGCCGTGGGCCTCCATCACCGCGAACAGTGCGTGGAGCGCGGGTGCCTCGGGCGTCGTGAGGGCGGAGGCCATCGGGCGCCCGCCGAGGAAGGCACCGGTCGTTCCGATCGCACCGACCTGGTCGCCGCACGCCCGCAGCGCCGAGGCGGCGAGGTAGGCGCTGGTCGTCTTGCCCTGGGTGCCGGTGATCCCCAACGTCGTCAGACGCTGCGCCGGATCGCCATAGACCGTGACGGCCACGGCGCCGAGGACGGTACGAGGATCGTCCACGACCACCAGCGGGACCGTTGCCGGGCCGTCCGCGATGATCGCGGCCCCCTCGGCGTCGGTCAGGACGGCGACCGCACCGGCGTCGACCGCCTGTGCGGCAAAGCGCGCGCCGTGGGTGCGTGCACCCGGCAGCGCCGCGTACAAGTCACCCACGCGGACGTCCGACGAGGCGAGGGTGACCCCGGTCACGACGGTCTCGGGCGGTGCGCCGACGACCCGGCCGCCGATCGTCGTCGCCAGTGCGGTGACCGGCACGGGATCGACCGACGGTGGTCGGGTGTCGAGCGGGAGTGGAGGCTCAGCAGACATCGTGGCCGAGCGTATCGAGAGTCACCACTTGACCGGAGTCCTGGGCGCTCGCGACCCGCTCGGAGCGATGCCGTAACGCTGCAGCGCCTGCTGCATGATGTCCTTGAACACCGGCCCTGCGGTTCCGCTGCCCGAGCCCCCGCCACGCGGGTTGTCGAGCACGACGTACGTGAGGAAGCGCGGGCGCTCGGCCGGCGCGAAGCCGATGTACGACACGGTGTTCTGCCCGCGGACGTAGCGTCCCGTGTCGGGGTCGACCCTCCAGGCGGTGCCGGTCTTGCCCGCCACGCGGTAGCCCGGGACCACGGTGTCCGGGGCCGACCCGTCGGGGCCGGTCACCGCCTCCATCATGGTCGTGACCATCTTCGCGGCCTTCGGCGAGACGACCTCGCGGCTCTCGGGCGGCTCCTGGTCCACCGTCGTACCGTCGGCGCGGCGCACCTCGGTCACCAGCGTCGGCGCGGTGTAGCGGCCCCCGTTGGCGATGGCGGCGACGGCGGCGACCTCCTGCAGCGCGGTCACCGAGATGCCCTGGCCGAACGAGATCGTCGCGTGCTGCGCCGACGACCACCGCTCGGGCTCGGCGAGGATCCCTCGCGACTCCGACGGCAGCCCGACGCCGGTGGTCCGTCCGAAGCCGAACTTCGTCAGGTAGTCGTGCAGGGTGGCGTCGTCCATCTGCTGCGCGAGCGCGATCGTGCCGAGGTTCGACGACTTCGCGATGACCCCCGTCGCGGTCAGCTTGAGCCGCCCGTGGTCCCACCAGTCGCTGATGGTGAAGCCGTCGAGCCGCAGCTCGCGCGGCACCCTGACCTTGGTCTGCGGCGTCACGAGCCCCGCGTCGGCCAGTGCCGCCATCGTGACGACCTTCTGGACCGAGCCCGGCTCGTAGACGTTCTGGACGGCGCGGTTGTTCATCGACGCCGGAGTGACCGTCGAGCGGTCCTCGGCGTCGAAGGTCGGCAGCTGCGAGAGCTGGAGGACCTGCATCGACTCGAGGTCGACGGTCACCGCGATCCCCCAGTCGGAGCCGCTCTGGCGCACGGCCTCGGCCAACCGCTTGTCGGCGTACCACTGTAGGTCGCGGTCGAGCGTCGTCACCACGTCGGAGCCCGGCACCGGCTCACGCGTCGTCTGCCGCGCGAGGGGGATGCGCACACCCTTGGGCGACGTCTCGTACGTGGCCTTCCCGTCGACGCCGGTGAGCTCCTCGTCGTACTGCTTCTCCAGGCCGCTGGTGCCCTCGCCGGTCTCCCCCGAGACGAGCCCCACGAGCGTCGCGGCGAGGGTGCCGCCGGGGTACGTCCGCACCGCGTCGCGCTCGGTGGTGACGCCGTTGACGACACCCAGCTCGGTGAGCTTGGCCATCGCGGCGTTCGCCTGGTGAGCCGGGATCTTGCGCGCGACGTAGACGAACTGCGTGCCTTCGCGGCGCAGCTTCTCCAGGGCGTCGAAGTAGTCGAGATCGAGCTCCGCGGCGAGCACACGGGCGATCTCGGGTGCCTTCTCCGAGGTGAAGCGCGGGTTCGCGATGATCGCCGACGCGTCGAGCGAGGTCGCGAGCGGCTGGCCGTCCCGGTCGACGATCTCGCCCCGGTCGGCATGCAGCACGGCCGGCTGCATCGTCTCCTCGAGCGCCTTCGCCGCGTACGCGTTCGCGTCCACGCCCTGGATCTGGACGAGCCGTCCAGCGAAGACCACGAGGAGGGTCGCGACCACGACGAAGCAGAACCGCGCGCGGTTCCGCACCGCCGGGCTCACCCGCGGTCTCCCACCGAGGCGGGTGAGGGTCCTCCGACTCCGGACGCGGCGCGGCCGTCGCGCGACGCGGGCACCGGGTCGCCGACCACCGTGCCGTCCGGTAGGCGGAGGAATACAGGGTTGGTGTTGGGCACCATGCCCAGACCGGACGCCTGCTCGGCCAGCGCCGCCGGCGTCGAGCGCCGCTCGACCTCCAGTGCCAGTTGTGCGTGCTCGCTCTGCAGCGTCTCGGCCTTCTTCTCCAGCTTTGCGAGCTCGAACGCGCCGTTCTGCATCGACGTGTTGAGCAGCAGGAGGCCGATGAGGCCTCCGGCGAGCAGTGTGACGACCAGGAGCACGAACGGAGCGCGAGGGCTGCCCGTACGGGGTGCCGGGACGACCCGCAGGTCGCGGCGCGGCTGCTGCGCCGGGCGTACGGGCGCGCGGCGGGGCGCGTTCTGCGCGAGGCTCATACCGCCTCCCTCACTCGCTCGACCGCACGCAGCCGTACCGGCTTCGCGCGGGGGTTCTCGGCGATCTCTGCCTCCGATGCCGTCTCGGCGCCCCTGGTCAGCGACCTGAACCGCGGCTGCCGCTCCTCGGGCACGACCGGCAGCCCCGGCGGGACGTCCAGGGTCGTCACGGCGGCAAATGCCTTCTTGACGATGCGGTCCTCGAGCGACTGGTACGCCATGGCGACGACGCGGCCGCCGACGTGGACGGAGTCGAGCGCCTCGGGCACGGCACGGCGCAGGACGCCGAGCTCGTCGTTCACCTCGATGCGCAGCGCCTGGAAGGTCCGCTTGGCGGGGTTGCCGCCGGTCCGCATGGCGGCCGCGGGCAGTGCCTCGCGGACCAGCGCGACGAGCTCGTCGCTCGTGCGCAGCGGCGCGGTCTCACGGCGACGCACGATCGCGTCGGCGATGCGTGCGGCGTGCTTCTCCTCGCCGTACGCGCGCAGGATGCGGATCAGCTCGGCCTTGTCGTACGTCGCGAGGATCTCGGCGGCGGTGATCCCCTCGCGTCCCATCCGCATGTCGAGCGGCGCGGGGCGTGCGTAGGAGAATCCGCGCTCGTCGACGTCGAGCTGCATCGATGACACCCCGAGGTCGAAGAGCACGGCGTCGACCGTCGTACGGCCGGCTGAGGCGATGGCCTCGGCGATCTCGTCGTACACGCCCTCGAAGAACGTCACCCGGCCCTCGAACGGCGCGAGCCGCTCGCGTGAGAGCCGCAGCGCCTCCGGGTCACGGTCGATGCCGATGACGTGCACGTCCGTGAAGCGCGTCAGGACCGCCTCGGTGTGCCCGCCCAGCCCGAGCGTCGCGTCGACCAGGACCGCGTCGCTGCGGGACAGGGCGGGCTCGAGGAGCTCGACCGTCCGCTCCAAGAGCACAGGCACGTGCTGTGCCTCATCCATTCGTCCCGGCCCCCCTAGGACGTCCGACCACCATCTCGACCCCTCGTTCCGTGTGGTTCAGCGTGTGTCGCGCCTCGGGGCCGCTACCCGTGCGTCCCGATCGCCTGTGGTTCGTCCGACCAGGTCCCTGGCCGCTTGCCCTGGGAAGTCACCTCTGGCACCGGGGAAGTGGTGCCAGGTGGTGGAGCAAGCGGCCCAGAGGCCTCGTCGTACGACCCCGCTCAGAGCAGACCCTCGATCACCTCTTCCGACAGCGAGGAGAAGCTCTCCTCCTGCGCGTCGGAGTACTCCGACCAACGCGCCGCGTCCCAGATCTCGACCCGCTCCATCGCGCCGACCACGACGCAGTCGCGACCCAGACGGGCGTACTCGCGCAGCGGAGGCGGGACGGTGATGCGGCCCTGCTTGTCGGGCACCTCGTCCGAGGCTCCCGAGAAGAGCACACGGATGAAGTCGCGGGTCGCCTTGTTGGTGAACGGTGTCTTGCTGATCCGGTCGCTGAACTCCTCGAAGCTCGCCTGAGGCCAGACGTAGATGCAGCGGTCCTGCCCCTTCGTCAGCACGAGGCCCTCCGTGAGTCGGTCGCGGAACTTGGCGGGGAGGAACAAGCGGCCCTTCTCGTCGAGGCGAGGGGTGTACGTGCCGAAGAACATCGCACCGTAACCCCCCGTCTCGCCGCAGCCGGCGCGAGTCCGGCGACTGCTTGCTCCACTTTGCGCCACTGTACTCCACAACACACCACCGGCAACCGTTCTTGCACCCTGGCGCGCCCCGCCGCTCCCTGACACCGGGCAGACCATGGGTCGCCACCACCGATGCCCGTGATCGCAGCATTCCCCTCGCCCGGACCGCCGAGATGGTGAAGAGTGGAGCGTGGGTGGGGAGGACCGCGATCCCTCGCCGTCAGCGGGGCCCGTGGCATTGATCGCGCGGGTAGTCTCGGCATCCTGGGGGGGTCGCCGGGACAGCCGTCGCCCGCTCCGATGCGTGGATCCGAGGAGGACCGCAGTGACGACGACACCTCGGCGAGAGCCGCCAGCTCCGCCCGGCCCCGACCAGACCGACGAGCTCGTCGCCGCCGCAGGACGGCTGGCGGCCAACATCGAGACCGTCATCGTCGGCAAGTCCGAGGTGGTCCGCACCGCCGTCGTCGTGCTCCTCGCAGGCGGGCACCTCCTCCTCGAGGACGTCCCCGGGGTCGGCAAGACGATGCTGAGCAAGGCGCTCGCCCGCTCGATCGACGGATCGATGCGCCGCATCCAGTTCACGCCCGACCTGCTCCCGAGCGATGTCACCGGCACCTCGGTGTGGGACCCGGAGTCGCGCACGTTCGAGTTCCGACCGGGTGCCGTCTTCGGCAACGTCGTCGTCGGAGACGAGATCAACCGCGCGTCGCCCAAGACGCAGTCCGCGCTGCTGGAGTGCATGGAAGAACGCCAGGTCACCGTCGACAGCACCTCGTACCCGCTCGAGGACCCGTTCATGGTGGTCGCCACCCAGAACCCCCTGGAGATGGAGGGCACCTACCCGCTCCCCGAGGCGCAGCGCGACCGCTTCATGGCGCGCGTCTCGATGGGCTACCCCTCGGCGGAGGCCGAGGCCGCGATGCTGCGCGAGCACGGCGGTGCCGACCCGCTGTCCGACCTCGCGCCGGTCACCGACGTCAAGCAGGTCGCCGATCTCGTCGCCACCGTCCGTACGGTGCACGTCGCACCCGCGATCGAGCAGTACGCGGTCGCGCTGACCCACGCCACCCGCTCCACCTCACGACTGCGCCTCGGCGCTTCACCGCGCGCCACGCTCCACCTCGTGCGCGCCGCACGGGCACGGGCTGCCCTCGACCGGCGCCCGTACGTGCTCCCCGACGACGTCGCGGCATTGGCCGAGCCCGTGCTCGCCCACCGTCTGCTCCTCTCCCCCGACGCCGTCGTCGCGGGATGGCAGGCGTCGGACGTCGTCCGCGAGGTCCTCGCCGAGGTCCGCGTTCCCGAGCCCGGTCGGTGACATGCGCGCGACGCTCTCGGCGCTGACGTCCCGCGGCCGGGCGTTCGTCGCCGCGGGACTGACGGTCCTCGTCGGCGGCCTCCTCCTCGGGCTCGACGTCCTTGTCCGGATCGGGGTGCTCGCGCTCGCGCTGCCGCTCGTCGCCGTGCTCGTCGTCGCCCGCAGCCGCAGCACCGTCAGCGCCTTCCGAGAGGTCACGCCTCCCCGCGTCCCCGCCGGCACCGACGTGGAGGTCGCGCTCCAGGTCGACGGCGGTGGGCACGGCGCCTCGGGGACCCTGCTCCTCGAGGACCAGCTCCCCGACGCTCTCGGCGGTCGGCGCCGCTTCAGCGTCGTGAGCCGCGGCAGCCAGTGGCACTGCCTCGTCCGGTACGGCGTCACACCCCGGCGACGCGGCTTCCATGCGATCGGCCCGCTCACCGTACGTGTCGGCGACCCGTTCGGGTTCTTGTCGGTGGGCCGCACCTTCCACGCGACGACGCCGCTGGTCGTGACGCCGACGGTTCACCCGCTCGGCCGCATGTGGGCCGGTGGCGTCGGCGCCGAGCGCGGCGATCACCGTGTGCGCCTCGGCGCCATCGGCCGGCCGGACGACGCTTCTGTTCGCGAGTACCGCACGGGGGACGACCTGCGCCGGATCCACTGGCGGACCACCGCCCGTACGGGTGAGCTGATGGTCCGGCGCGAGGAGGAGGGGCGGCACGCCGACGTCACCGTCTTCCTCGACACCCGCCGCGACGTCCACCGACCGGGCAAGGACGGCACGTTCGAGTGGGCGGTCTCTGCCGCCGCCTCGGTCGCCGCCCACTTCTCCGGCAACGGCTGGGACGTCCGGCTCGCGACCGACACGACAGACTCCCACGACTCGGCCCCCGACGAGCTCGGCCTGATCCTCGACGAGCTCGCGGCCGTACGGACCTCCGCCCGCCGCACCACCGCGCTCGTGCCCGCCGACGTCCTGGCCTCGCGAGGGACGGTCGTCGCAATCGTCACCGGTGCCGACCCCGAGGCGCTCGACCACCTCGACCGGTGCTCGACCGCGGCCGGACGCCGCCTCGCGCTGGTCCTCGACGCCGACGGCTGGCTGTCGCGCGCAGGCGTCGGCACCGGTGCGTCGGCCGACCTCGCCACGACCGCCCGTTCGCGCGGGTGGGACGCCGTCGCCGTCGGTGGCGGACAGAGTGTCGGCGACGCGTGGCGCGCGCTCGCCGTGATCGCGGCCAAGGACTCCGTCCGATGACCGCCGCTCGTGCCGCGCACGCGGCCTGGACGGGTCTGTGGGTGTGGCTGCTCGCCGTCGCCGTCGGTGCCGGATTCGCTCCCCTGGTCGTGGACGGGTCCTTCCTCGCCGAGGGCGCGCTCGGTGCCGCCGCCGTCGTCCTCACCGGGGTCCTGCTGCGCGCCGTCGCCACTCCCCGCGCCCTCGTCGTCACCGGCCAGGCCGCGGTCGCCGTGGGCTGGCTCACCGCCGCGTACGGCGCGGGCACCGGCATCGCCGGCCTCGTCCCGACCGGTCGGACCGTGGAGCAGGCCCGGGCGATCGGCGAGGCGACCTACACGCACGCCCAGCGGTACGCCGCGCCCGTCCCCGACGCGCCGGCGCTCGACGCCACTCTCGCCACGCTGATCATCGTCGTCGCACTGGTGATCGACGTGATGGCCTCGGAGCTGCGCTGGACCCCCGCGCTCGGACTCGTGCTGCTCGCCGTCCTCATGATCCCGGCGACGCTGCTCGGCGGCGAGGTGCAGCCCTGGGCGTTCGTCCTCGGAGCGACGGCGTACGCGGCCCTGCTCGCCGTGACGCGGCGCGACGACACCGCGTACTGGGGGCCACGGATGGTCGGGACCACCGACGCCACGACGAGCATGCTTGCCCCCACCGCGCTCGCCCGGGTGGGGGCCTCGCTGCCCGCGGCGGGCATCACCGTCGCGGCCGTCGCGATCGCGATGCTCGTCCCAGCGCTGACGCCCGCAGCGTCCCAGAACCTGTTCGGTGGGGGCAGCAGCGGCTCCGGCGGCAACGGAACGGGCCTGGACAACCCCGTTCTCGACATGCGGCGCAACCTGCGCGGACAGAGCCATGAGGTGCTGCTCACGATGCAGGAGCTCGAAGGCTCTCCGCGGCCCCGCTACGTCCGGCTGGCCTCGCTCCAGTCGGTCGGCGCGCGCGGATGGACCCTCGGCGACCGGGTCGGCGCCGGTCAGGAGCTCGACGACGACCTTCCCGCCATCCCTGGCCTCAATGTCGGCGTGGGCCGGCGAGACGCCCGCTACTCCGTCGCGGTCTCGCCCGGGTTCGAGACCCGCTGGCTCCCTCTCGTCTACGCACCGAGCGCGATCACGCTCTCCGATCCCGAGGGCGTCGAGATCAACCGGAGCATGCTGGACGTCAGCCGCATCGCGCGGCTGGGGAGCTTCGCCGGCGAGACCTATGCGTTCGACGCGGTGCTCGCCCGACCCACTGAGAGCGACATGCGGACCGCACCGGCGTCGACCCTGACGATGTCCTCGTTCGTGGACCTCCCGAGCGGGACACCCGAGGTCGTCGCCGAGCGTGCGGAGGAGGTCACCGAGGGTGCCGACAACGCGTTCGACCGCGCAGTCGCCCTCCAGCGGTGGTTCCGCGAGGACGGTGGCTTCGAGTACTCCCTCGACCAGCGGGCCGGGTCCGGGATGGGGACGATCGAGGACTTCCTCACCGACGACCGGGTCGGCTACTGCGAGCAATTCTCGACCGCGATGGCGATGATGGCCCGCTCGCTCGGGATCCCCGCCCGCGTCTCGATCGGTTTCCTCTCCGGCGAGCCCGGCCGCGCCGCCGGCTCGTGGGTGTTCCGCGGGACCGACATGCACGCCTGGCCAGAGCTGTACTTCGCGGGGATCGGATGGGTGGCCTTCGAGCCCACTCCAGGCGGCAGCGGCTATGCGGCGCCGTCGTTCGCGGAGGGTGACCAGTCGGCCCCCACGGAGCCCGAGTCGTCGCTCGCACCGACCACGGCGCCGACGAACGCCCCCAACGCTTCGCAGGGTCGTGAAACCGGACCGGCATCCCAGGACGGTGCGGGCGACGCCTCGTCACGGATGGTGCTGCTCGTCGTCGTCGGCGTGGTGCTCCTGCTCCTTCTCGCCGCGCCTGCCGTCGTCCGCACCACCCGGCGTCACCGTCGCCTCCACGCAGGCGGCGGCGAGACGACGGTCGAGGACGCATGGGCGGAGGTCCGCGACACGGCGACCGATCTCGGCCTCGGCTGGACCGACGGCGCCTCACCACGCGCGACGGTTGCTCCGCTGCGCGCGCGGCTGCGCGACGACCCCGACATCCGTGGCGCGCTCGACACGCTGGTCGATGCCGTGGAGCGCAGCCGCTATGCCCCTGCGTACGAGCCCGTCGACCTCGCCGACGTGGTCAGCCGGCTGCGGACGGCAATGGCCGACACCACGTCACGAGGCCAGCACCTGCTCGCGGCCGTGCTCCCGAGATCGGTGCTCGCCGTCCGCGACCAGCGCGGGACGGCACGCGAGGCGGACGAGGTGCTGTCGTTGAGGGAGTGAGCTTGAGAAAGTGAGCTTGAGGGAGTGAGATGCGGGCGGTCAGGCGCCGGAGTCGCGGCGACGCTTCCAGCGCTCCTCCATGCGGTGCATGAAGGACTCCGAAGCGGGAGCACGGCTGGCTCCGTGACCCGGATGTGCCGGCGGCGCCTGGCGCGGGTCCGAGGGCGAGTCGACGTCTCGCGACTTCCAAGCAGTGAGGAAGAAGTAGGCGCCCGCGACCATCAGGACGAATCCGAGGACGCCCAGTGGCGTCGAAGCGGCGATCACGCCGGTCATGAGCAGACCGACACCGGCCACGAAGCCGATCGCCGCGAGAACGACGATCCGGCGTGCACGTGCCCGGAGCTTCGAGCCGCGCAAGGTCGACGCGAGCCTCGGGTCCTCCGCAGCGAGGGCATGCTCCAACTGCTCGAGCAACCTCTGCTCTTCCTCTGAGAGCGGCACTTCGGGCCTCCCTGACACTCGACCGGCCGTTGCCAGCACCTTCAGCGCCCAGTCTAGGCAGGCGCCCACGGCAACGCCACAGCACGGGCTATTGTTTGTCCGCACGGGGGCGTCGGTTCCCCCTCCCTGCCCTCGGAAGGACGTCGATGCTCCGCCTCACCGCGCTCGTCAGCTCTGCCACTCTCGTGCTGTCCAGCGCCCTTGTCGCGGTCGCCTCGGCCGCCCCGGCGACCGCGGCGCCCGCTGCCGCCTCGACTGCTGCGCCCACGGGCGTGCCCGCGTCGCTCGCCCGCGCGAAGGCGTCGAAGAAGGACCGGTTCTACCGCGCCACGACGCGTCCGGGCGATCGTGACCGTTCGGTGACCTCGATCAAGCACGTGCGCGAGCTCCAGTACCGCCTGCGTTGGGCCGGCGTCTACGGCGGCGCGGTCAACGGGACCTACACGGCACGCACCGAGAAGGCCGTCAAGAAGTTCCAGAAGCGGGTCGGGCTCAAGCGCACCGGCGTGGCCAACACCGCGACGTGGAAGCGACTCATCCAGAAGACGGTCCGCGGCAAGTCCAGCATCCCGAAGCGCTGCAAGTCGTCCGGCTGGCACGCCTGCTACGACCGCAATCGGCACCAGGTGGTCCTCTACAAGAACGGCACCCTCTGGAACTCCTGGCTCGTCCGCGGCGGCGCGTCGTCGTCCAAGACGCGCACCGGCTCGTTCTCGGTCTTCTTCCGCAGCAAGAGCCACGTCAGCTCGATCTACGAGGCCAAGATGCCGTACGCCCAGTTCTTCTCCGGGGGCCAGGCCTTCCACGCGTCGTACCTGATGATGGATCCGTTCGTGGGGCACAGCCACGGCTGCGTCAACATGTACATCCCCGACGCCAAGCAGCTGTGGGCACTGACGGCCAACAAAAAGCTCAAGGTCACGGTCTACGGCGCCTGGAGCTGATCCCCGCCCGGGCGCGGCGCGCTCACGCCCGGGCGATGACGTGCAGGGCGCCGGCGAGCTCTCGCAACCGGTGATCCGCGGCGGCGGCTTCTTCGAGCGACAGCAGTGCCTGACGGTCGGCCTCCGACTCGACGAGCGCCCTCGGGACGAGGTCGGCGAGCACGCGCACGCCGTCGGCGCTCTCGACGAGGAGCCCCTCGGACTCGATGAGCGCGACGAGCTCGACCAAGACGTAGCGGCGGGGCCCGTCGACCGTGCGGTCCCAGCCCTCGGCGTCGAGCGCAAGGAGCCGTCGGGCCCGTACGAGGTCGCCCGCCAGCGCTCGCGCCAGCACGGACCGGAGCCGGCCCGCGGCCAGGATGCTGGCGTGCCCGCCCGGCCGCAGCGCCCGCGCCACCGCGGCGAGCAACGCTGCCGGGTCGTCGACGACCTCGAGGATCCCGTGGCAGAGCACGAGGTCGACCTCGCCGTCCGCGACGTGCGCGCCGAGCTCGGACACGTCCGCCTGCACCTTGTCGATCCGAGCGGCGACGCCGGCAGCCGACGCGCGCTGGTCGAGCATCGCGAGGGCGTCGGCGCTGCGATCGACGACCAGCACGTCGTGGCCGCGCCTAGCCAGGTCTACGGCGCGCCCGCCGGTCCCACCACCGAGGTCGACGACCCGCAGAGGGCGTCCAGCGGTCTCCGCGATCGCGGCGAGCGTCGCGGCCACGACGTCGCTGGGACGTTCCGTGCGGGGCAACGATGACGGTTCACTCACCCGTCCACTGTCTCAACCCACACTGAGGGCGCGCCACCGCGAGCTGCCGACGCAGTACGGTCTCCCGTGTGAACGTCATGCATCCTCGGATCCAACAGGTCGTCGACGCGCTCGCCGCGCACGGAGTCGTCGATGAGGTCGTCCGCGTGCTCCCGGACTCCGCCCGTACGGCGCGTGAGGCGGCCCACGCACTCGGGGTCGAGGTCGGCGCGATCGCCAACAGTCTCGTCTTCGCCTCGGGCGGCGAGCCGGTGCTCATCCTCACGAGCGGGTCGCACCAGGTCGATACTGCCGTGGTCGCCGCCGCACACGGCATGGAGCCGCTGGAGCGGGCCGACCCCGCGTTCGTCCGCGCCTCGACCGGCCAGGTCATCGGCGGCGTCGCGCCGGTCGGGCACCCCCGTCCGATCCGGACCTTCGTGGACGTGGCGCTTCGCGACTACGACGTCGTGTGGGCGGCGGCGGGTCACCCGCACGCGGTGTTCGCGACCTCGTACGAGCAGCTGGTAGCGATCACCGGAGGGACGCCGACCGAGGTCAGCTGACCCGCCCAGACGAAAGGAGGAGGCGCCGGACGGGAGATCCGCTGGCGCCTCCGATGCCTCCCGCCCGGCCCGACCCCCGACGCGAGCCGGACGAGTGACATCGCAACCAGTGTGCAGCGGCCGGGCACCGACGCGCTATGGGCGTTCATACTCATTCCCTCCTGAGCACCCCGGGCCGTCCGAGCGCCCGCAGGCGGCGTTCGTCACCGCCGGACGTGTCGGTAGCCTGTCCGGGTGGCTGACGTGGTCGTGGTCGGAGGTGGGTTCGCCGGCA
The DNA here is from genome assembly GCF_042681565.1 of Mumia zhuanghuii. NCBI lineage: Bacteria > Bacillati > Actinomycetota > Actinomycetes > Propionibacteriales > Nocardioidaceae > Mumia > Mumia zhuanghuii. Next base: position 932,144 of record NZ_JBHUFT010000008.1, on the reverse strand, counting down.
TCGCAGCGGCCGTACGCATCGCCAAGCTCCGGCACCGCGTGACCCTCCTGGAGGAGTCCGAACGGCTCGGTGGCCAGCTCGTCCCGTACGAAAGCGCCGGCTGGTCGTTCGACCACGGATGGTCGGAGGTCACGCTCCCGGCGACGGTGCGCGACCTCTTCAAAAAGTCGGGCCGCCCGGTGGACCGTGTGCTCGACCTGGTCGCCCTGCCGGTCGCGCGCCGCCACGTGCTGGCCCGCGACATGGTCCTCGACCTCCCTACCGGGAGCCGCGGCGCCCAGACCGACACGATCGACGCGGTCCTCGGCAGCGGAGCCGGCGAGCGATGGACCAGATGGCTCGACGCCTTCGACGAGGTCTGGGAGGTGCTGCGACGGCACGCCCTCGAGCAACGGCTGGTCGGGCGTACGTCCTTCACCCGTGACCAGTGGCGCACGCTGAGCCCTCGCACCGGGCTGGAGCGCGCCGCTCGGCGCGCACTGCGTGATCCGTCGTTGCGCGCGATGGTGCTCGACCGCCACCGCCTCAACGGCCAGCAGCCCCGCGCGCTCCCTGCGTTCCTCGGCGTGTACGACCTGGTGGAGCGCTCCTTCGGACGGTGGCGGATCGACGGTGGCACGACCGCGCTCCTCGCCGCGCTCGAGAGGCGGCTGGAGGAGCGGCGCGTCGACGTCCGCCTCTCCACCCGCGCGCACGACGTCGTCGGCGCGAGCGCGGTGACCGGAGTCGTGACCGAGGGCGGCACGATCCGCGCCGACGTCGTGGTGTGGGCGGCACCGGGGCCCCCCGGAGGCCGCCAGGAGTGCGGGGCCCTCCCGCTCGTGCCCGCGGCACGGACGTACCTCGGGCTCGGCCCGCACGCCCCACGGCTCGTGCAGCAGACCGTGGTGCACGGCGGTACGCCGGTGCGCATCCTGCCGAGCGCGACCCATGCCGGCGACGGTCAGGCCTGGACGGTCGAGCACGTCGGCGCCGAGGATCCCCTCGTCAGCATGCGACGGCTCGGGATTGACGTCGAGGACCACGTCGTGCACCGCGAGGACGTCAGCGCGGTCGACCTCGTCCGCGGGGGTGCGCGATTCGGGTGGCAGTGGTCGGGCTGGCCTACGGCGTTCGCGGTGCCCGGAGTCGGCCCGCTGCGTCCGGGCTACCTGCGCGTCGGAGTCAACGCGCACCCGGGACCATCCACGGAGCTGGTCGCCCTCGGTGCAGCGGCCGCCGCCGAGACGCTCCGCCCGTGAGTTCGGCCGGTGTGGTCAGCGACGCGGCGTGGAGTCGCGCTCGGCGTGGCTCCACTCCTGGCGCAGCCCCGTGACGAGCGAGCCGAGGTAGCGCGGCCGCTCGATGCCGTCGTCCTCCACCTTGCACGCGGCGACCGCGAACGCGAGCACGACGAGCCCGCTCAACCACCACGCGACGACGAGCAGGTCGCCGCGGACGCCGACCTGCAGATAGCCGAGGGCACAGCCGACGAACACGGCGGCCCCGATCAGTCCGCCGAGCACCAGCATCCCCCGTTTGCGGTGCTGCTCCCGAGTCACGCTTTCAGGATCGCACCGGGAGGAGTCTCCCGCCGGACGTTGCACTCCCCGGCGGGTCGCGGCTCACACGACGGCGGCGTGAGCGAGGTTCTGGTAGATCTGCCGCGTCGCGCGGGACCGGTTGAGGGTGTAGAAGTGCAGCCCCGGCGCCCCCTGCTCGAGCAGGGTGTTGCACAGCTCGGTGGCGATCAGCGTGCCCTCGGCCCGCAGGCCATCCGGGTCGTCGACCCACGGCTCGAGGCGCGAGACCACCGATGCGGGGACGGGGTGCCCGGACAGCTCGGCCATGCGGGTGATCTGGGCGAGGTTGGTGACGGGCATGATGCCGGGCACGATCGGGATGTCGCAGCCGCGCGCCCGCACCCGCTCGACGAGCCCGAGGTAGTCGTCGGCGAGGAAGAAGAAGTCGGTGACCGCGAACTCCGCACCCGCGCGCGCCTTGGAGACGACGACCTCGGCATCGGCATCGAGGCCGGGGGCCTCGCGGTGACCCTTGGGGTAGGCGGCGGCGCCCACGCAGAACGTGCCGAGACCCGAGACCAGGGAGACGAGCTGGTCGCCGTGGTCGAGGCCGTCGGGATGGGAGGTCCACGGTGCGCCGGGACCGCCGACCGGGTCTCCGCGCAGCGCGAGGATGTTGCGCACGCCTGCCGCGGCGTACTGGCCCAGGACCGTCCGCAGGTCGTCGCGCGACTGCCCGACGCAGGTGAGGTGGCCGACGGGGCGAAGCGTCGTCTCGGTCGCGATGCGCTCGGTGATGCGGACCGTGCGGTCGCGCGTCGTGCCGCCCGCGCCGTACGTCACGGAGACGAAGGTCGGGCGCAGCGGCTCGAGCTCACGGATCGCCGTCCACAGAGTCCGCTCGCCAGCATCGCTCTTCGGGGGGAAGAACTCGAACGAGAAGCTCGCCGTGGGTGCGGCGATGTCCTCGCTGAGACGGCGTGCGGTCGGCATGCGGCCCACCTTAGCCGCGGCGCGGGCGCGCGCCCGCGCCGCGATCAGCTCGTGGGACAGCGCGGGTAGGGTGACGAGCGTGAACGACGCCGCCGCCTTCGCCGTCCGGGTCGGCGAGGAGCTCGAGGCGTTCGCCGCCCTCCAGCGCGAGCGCCTCGCCCTCCTCGGACCTCGCCTCTTCCCCTTCCTCGACGCCGCCGAGGCGTCCGCGCGCGGGGGCAAGCGCCTGCGCGCGACGTTCTGCCGAGCCGGTTGGACGGTCGCCGGCGGGAGCGGTGACGAGGCAGCGGTGGTCCGCGCGTCGGCAGCGTTGGAGTGGCTCCAGGCCAGCGCGCTGGTCCACGACGATGTGATCGACGCGTCGCTGACCCGCCGCGGCAATCCGGCCGCGCACGCCGCGTTCGCGATCGCCCACCGCGAGCAGGGCTGGCAGGGCTCCCCCGAGGCGTACGGCACCGGCGCGGCGATCCTGCTCGGCGACCTGCTCCTGTCGTGGTCGGACGAGATGTTCCGTACGGCCGGCTTCGCGCCCGAGGTCGTCACACGCGCCACCCCGTACCTCGACGCCTGCAAGACCGAGGTCGTCGCGGGCCAGTTCCTCGACCTCGTCGGCGGCGCGATCGGGCAGAGCTCGGTGGACGAGTCGATGCGTGTCGTGCGCTACAAGGCCGCGAAGTACACCGTCGAGCGACCGCTCCACCTCGGTGCTGCCCTCGCCGGCGCACCCGCGCAGACGCTTGACGCCCTCAGCGCGTACGCGCTCCCGGTCGGGGAGGCGTTCCAGCTGCGCGACGACGTCCTCGGCGTCTTCGGCGACCCCGAGATCACCGGCAAGCCCGCGGGCGACGACCTGCGCGAGGGCAAGCAGACGGTGCTCGTCGCCCACGCCTACGAGCGCGCGACGCTCGAGCAGCGCGCCACGCTCGATCTCGGGATCGGCGATCCCGACCTCTCCCCCGCCGCCGTCGACGGGCTGCGCGACGTCATCCGCGACACCGGTGCGCTGCGGCGGCTCGAGGACGACATCGCGGCACTCGAGGACCAGGCCGCGGCTGCGCTCGCCCTCGCACCGCTCGCCCCGTACGCGGACGAGCTCGCCGACCTCGCGTCGCGGGCCGTGCGACGGACGGCGTGACGCGCGTCTCGTACGCCGCCTCAGAAGCCCAGGGCCTGCGCCCGCCTGCGGACCTCGCGTCCGCGCCCCTCACGCAGCGCGTCGACCGGTCGACCCGGCAGGGTGTCGTCGGCGGTGAACAGCCACTCCGCCGCTTCCTCGTCGGTGAAGCGTGCGTCGTCGAGCAGCACCAGGGTGCCGCGCAGGCCTTCGAGCGGGGCGGAGTCGGCGATCAGCAGAGCGGGGATGCGCGGGCGCGACGAGGACGCCGACCGTACGGCCAGGAGCTCCCTCTCGCGGATCCGCTGCCGTATGCGGCTCACCGTCGTCTCGAGCTCGGCGGCGGCCTCCTCCCACGTCAGCCAGTCGTCGATCAGCGCGTCGAGCCGGACAGCCGTCGTTTCGGTGCCGGAGGTGTCGTCTGCCATAGGACAAGACTCGCACGACGCCGTCGGCTCGCCTTCCACGGTCGGCTCCCCGGGCTCACCTACACTGAGGCGGGGCCGCCTGGCACGTCCACGCGCCCGCGCGAGGGCCGACCGCGACGCCCGACGTGGAGGAGGTGACCGTGACGACGACCGACGACGAGATGCTCGTGGGCCGCGTGATCGACGGCCGCTACCACCTTCGTCAGGTGCTCGCCCGCGGCGGCATGGGCACGGTCCTGCTCGCCACCGACACGCGCCTCGACCGTACGGTCGCTGTCAAGGTCATGCAGAACGCGGCCGGCGGCGACCAGGACTTCACCACCCGGCTGCAGGCCGAGGCGCGCGCCGCCGCTCGCCTCAACCACCCGAACGTGGTCGCCGTCTTCGACCAGGGTGACGACGCCGGGCTGCTCTATCTCGTGATGGAGTACGTGCCCGGCCACACCTTGCGCGACGTGATCAGCCGTGAGGCCCCGCTGCCGCCGCGGCGCGTGCTGACGCTGGTCGAGCCCCTCCTGCTCGCGCTGTCGGCGGCGCACGACGCCCGCATCATCCACCGCGACGTGAAGCCGGAGAACGTCCTCATCACCCCCAGCGGGCACGTGAAGGTCGCCGACTTCGGGCTCGCCCGCGCCATCACCGCGCGCTCCCAGGCGACGACGGGCGTGCTCATCGGCTCCGTCTCGTACCTGGCACCCGAGCTCGTCCTCAACGAGGGCGCCGACGCGCGCTGCGACGTCTATGCCGTCGGGGCGGTGATGTACGAGATGCTCACCGGCGCCAAGCCTCACACGGGCGAGACTCCGATCCAGGTCGCCTACCAGCACGTTCACGCCGACGTCCCCGCACCGTCGACGATGGTGACCGGCATCCCCCCGTACGTCGACGCCCTTGTCGCCCGCGCCACCGCGCGTGACCGCGACCAGCGCTCGGCGGACGCGCGCGTGCTGCTGCACCAGGTGCGACGGGTCCGTTCCGCGCTGGAGGCCGGGATCGTGGACGACGTCGAGCTCACCCAGGATCTGCGGCTCCACCGCATCGTGGCCGCCGGGAGCGACGACCTCCTCGAGGCCTCCACGCCGGAGGCGGCGCTCGCGACCACGGTCGCCGGTCACGACGCCTACGCCGGCTACGACGCCTCGGACACGATCGCGGCGACCCACGTGGCCGCAGGACCGCTGGTCGAGCCGTCGCCTCCGTACGACGCCGGCTACGAGGCGACGCGCACGGTCACCCGCGACTCCTCCGGCATCCCCACGGCCCCGGTCGATCCCGCGCGCACCCGTGCCGCGGCAGGACGTCAGCACCGTCGCGGGCGCCGCTTGCTGATCCTCGCGCTCGTGGTGGCGCTCGTCGCGGCAGGTCTCGGCTGCTGGTGGTTCGGCGTCGCCCGTTACGAGTCCGCACCCGATCTGGTCGGGTTGACGCTCGCGCAGGCACGCACCGAGGGCCAGCAGGCCGGATACACGGTCGATACCGGCGACGAGGCCTACAGCGAGACCGTCGCCCGAGGCTCGATCGTCTCCACCGACCCCGGGCCGGGTGGGCGGATCCTTCCGGACGGGACGCTGACGCTGACGGTCTCGAAGGGCAAGGAGCGCTATCCCCTACCCGATCTCGAAGGCATGTCCGAGAGCGAGGCGGAGTCGGCACTGACCGACATCAAGGCCGTCATCGGGCAGGTGGACCGCAAGTACAGCGACTCGGTCGACCTGGGCGACGTGATCTCGATGTCGCTGCCGGTCGGGCGCATGATCCGGCCAGACACCGAGGTGGACCTCGTCGTGAGCAAGGGCCGACGACCCGTCGACGTCGTCGACTACACCGGCAAGTCGCTGAAGCACGCCCAGGCCAAGCTGGAGAAGGCAGGGCTCGAGGTGAAGGTGGAGCGGGTCCACGACGACGAGGTCCGCACGGACGAGGTCATGGCCCAGGACCCCGCCGACGGCACCGCCTACAAGGGCGACACCGTCACGCTCACCGTCTCCGACGGCCCCCAGCCCATCGAGGTGCCGGGTGTCATCGGCAAGAACGTCGACGACGCGACGGCGATCCTGGAGGCCGCGGGGTTCAAGGTGAAGGTCGAGAAGGAGCGCATCCACTTCGGCAGCAACCTGGTGTCGCGTCAGTCCCCCGGCGGTGGGGACGAGGCCCCTCCGGGCTCGACGATCGTGCTGCGCATCGTCTGAGGCGAGATCGTTGCGACCGGACGATCAGCCTAGGATGGCGGCGTGTCCTCCCCCTCGACAAACCACCCTCTGACGCATGCCCGCAACCCGCTCGGAGCGCACGTTCCCGTCGGACCCGGCCTTGCCAAAGGCGCGTGGAAGGTCATGCGCGAGCTCGGCGGCGACACCCTCCAGGTCTTCACCGGCAACCCTCGAGGCTGGGCGCCGTCCTCGGGAGACTCGGCACAGGACGCAGCGTTCCGCGAGCTCTGCGAAGCCGAGGGCGTGCCCGCGTTCGTCCACGCGCCGTACCTCGTGAACCTGGGCAGCCCGAGTGCCGCCACGTACGAGAAGTCCGTCGCCAGCGTGGCGCACAACCTCGGTCGTACGACGGCGATCGGCGCTCGCGGTCTCGTCGTCCACACGGGGTCCTGCGTCGACGACGGCACGTACGACGCCGCGCTGCGTCAGGTCCGTGAGGGGCTCCTCCCGCTGATCGACGCGCTTCCCGACGACGGGCCCCGCCTCCTTCTGGAGCCGACGGCCGGCCAGGGGCGCTCGCTGTGCGCGAAGGTCGACGACCTCGCGCCGTACCTGGAGGCACTCGAGCACCACCCGCGTGTCGGCATCTGCCTCGACACCTGCCACGCCTTCGCCGCCGGTGAGCCGCTGGACGAGCCCGACGGTGTCGGGTCGACCCTGGAGCGCCTGGTCGATATCGCCGGTCCCGGCCGGCTCGGGCTCGTGCACGCCAACGATTCGAAGGACGTACGCGGCAGCTTCAAGGACCGCCACGAGCGCATCGGCCAGGGCCACCTCGGCAAGGAGGCGTTCGCGGCGATGCTCGCCCACCCCGTCACCGAAGGCGTGCCGTTCGTCCTGGAGACGCCTGGCGGTGCCGACGCGTGGCGCGACGACCTCGCGCTCCTGGCAGCGCTCCGCCCGCAGTGAGCACCACCGAACCGACGACGGAGAGGTCGTACGGGTTCCTGGCGGCGGGCGCGCTGCTCATCGTCACCGCAGCGTGGGGCTCGACGTTCTTCCTCATCAAGGACCTGGTGGAGGTCGTCCCTCCGGTCGACTTCCTCGCCGTCAGGTTCGCGATCGCGGCTGCCGCGCTGTTCCTGCTGCGGCCGCGGGCCGTGCTCGCGCTCGGCGGTGGGAGCCTGCGCCGCGGTGTGGTGCTGGGCCTCGTCTACGGCGGGGCGCAGATCCTGCAGACCGTCGGCCTCGCGCACACCGCCGCGAGCGTGTCGGGGTTCGTGACCGGCATGTACGTCGTCTTCACGCCGATCCTCGCCGCGCTCGTCCTTCGACAGCGGATCGGAGCGACAGTGTGGATCGCCGTCGCGGTCGCGACCGCAGGGCTGGCGTTCCTCTCGCTCGAGGGACTCGCGATCGGGTACGGCGAGGGCATCACCCTGTTGTCCGCGGTCCTCTACGCGCTGCACATCGTCATGCTCGGCGCGTGGACATCCGCCCGGGAGGCGTACGCGCTCGCCGTCGTGCAGATGGCGGTGATCGCGGTGCTGTGCTTCGCGATCAGCGCACCCGGCGGCATCGTGCTCCCGCAGACCGGCGGCCAGTGGGTGAGCATGGTCTACATGGCGCTTGTCGCCGGCGCGTTCGCGATGCTTGCACAGACCTGGGCGCAGGCCCACCTCCCGGCGACCCGGGCGGCGATCATCATGTCGATGGAGCCGGTGTTCGCGGCGGCCTTCGCGATCGGGTTCACCGACGAGTCGCTGACCGTGCGCACGCTCGCCGGTGGTGGGCTGGTGCTCGCCGCGATGCTGCTTGCCGAAGCCGCCCCGCGACGGCACATCGAGGCCGAGGTCCCCCACCTCTCGCAATAGCGACCCGGGGCGCGGAAAGAGTGACCCGGGCCGCGGAAAGAGTGACCCGGGAGCGAGGTGGGAGAGTCAGCGCAGGCGTTCGACCACGAACTCCATCGGCGGGTCCGCGATGACGGCCTGCGCCGCCACGACCTCCATCTCGCCCGCGCCCGTACGGCGGGTGTGGTTGAGGATCCCGTAGATCGACGAGGCGACCTTGCCGAGCGCGTCCGGCACGTCCATGCCGGACTGGAGCAGCCGCCCGAGGAACATCGAGGTCGTCGCGTCGCCCGACCCTGCGACGACGTTCATCTCCAGCTTCGGCGTCGTCACCACGTAGGCGCCCGAGTCGTCGACGGCGACCATCGAGATCGTCTCGTCGCTCGGGTCGAGCACCTCGACGGAGGTGACGAGCACGATCTGCGGCCCGCGGGCGCGCAGCGCATCGACGGCGGCCAGGAGCGCGTCGAGCGAGCCGACCTCCGCTCCGGTCAGCAGCTCGAGCTCGAACTGGTTGGGCGTCGTGATGTCGGCCGCCGGGATGATCCGGTCGCGCATGAGCTCGGCGATGCCGGGGCGGACATACACGCCGCGACCGCGGTCACCGATGACCGGATCGGCGCAGTAGACGGCCTCGGGATTGGCAGCCTTGACCTTCGCGACCGCGTCGAGGATCACCTCCGCGACCTCGGGTGACCCTTGGTAGCCCGACAGCACGGCATCGAGCTGCGGGAAGACGCCACGCTCCCCCACGCCGGTGATGACGTCGGCGACCTGCGACGCCTCGAAGACGGCGCCGCGCCACACGCCGTACCCGGTGTGGTTGGAGAAGGCGACCGTGTTGACCGGCCACGCGTCGACGCCGAGGCGTTGCAGCGGGAAGACGGCCGAGCTGTTGCCAGCATGGCCGTACGCGACGGAGGACTGGATCGAGAGGACCTGCACGACCGACAGCGTACGACGTGTCGTACGGTCGCAACGTGCGACCCGCAGACGACCACTACTTCTACCGCCCGTCCGAGGGCCACGGTCTGCCGCACGACCCGTTCAACGCGATCGTCGCTCCGCGCCCGATCGGCTGGGTCTCCACCCGCGGGACCGACGGCGTCGTGAACCTGGCGCCGTACAGCTTCTTCAATGCCTTCTCCTACGCGCCGCCGATCATCGGGTTCGCCAGCACGAGCCGCAAGGACAGCGTCGCGAACGCCGAGGCGACGGGCGAGTTCTGCTGGAACCTCGTCACCGAGGATCTGGCGGAGGCGATGAATGCGACGTCGGCGACCGTGCCGTCCGACGTCGACGAGATGGAGCTCGCCGGCCTCACCCCGGTGCCCGGCGACGTCGTGGATGTGCCGTACGTTGCGGAGTCGCCGGTCGCCTTCGAGTGCCGGACGTCGCAGGTCATCCGGCTGACCGCCGCCGACGGCAGCCCCGCCGAGAGCTGGCTGACGCTCGGCGAGGTCGTCGGGGTGCACATCGCGACCGACCTGCTGGTCGAAGGGGTCTACGACACGGCGGCCGCTCGCCCGCTGCTGCGCGCTGGCGGGCCGACCGCCTACTTCGGGATCCGGCCCGAGCAACGCCTGGACATGCGGCGCCCGCGCTAAGACGGCGGGCAGCCGGCGACGAGGCGCCGGTTTCATGCACCGAGCGCCAGGAATGCGTGGCGCTCGGTGCACACAAGCGGAGCCTCGTCAGCCCCGCGGCACGCGCAGGAAGCGCGTGCCGTCGAGGTCAGCGCCACCGCGCCCCTCGCTCAGCGCGGCAACGCGCAGCTTGCCGCGCAGGTCGCCGAGACACCGATGAGGAATGCTGAAGCGCACCACGTCACGACGCTGGTCGATCCGTACGCGGAACCCCTTGCAGCGCAGGTCCGACGGCTTCTCGTCCAGCTCCGTGAGCAGGCGCTTGCGTTGCTTGCCGTCCTTTGTCGCCATCGTCCACGCCCCGTACCTCTGCCCCCGACGGGTGAGGATGACGAGGCCCAGAGTGGTCTTGCCCCGTACGGCCTTCCGCAGGCTCACCACACCGACGAGCCGCTTGTCACCGTTCACGACCTTGAGCGCCGTGATGTCGGCTCTCGCCGGTGACACCTCGTCCTCGTCGGTGAGAGTACGGGTCGCGGCCTGGGCCGGCAGCGCGGTAGCCAGGACGAGCGCTCCGGTCGACAGCAGGACGGCGAGGGCCTTGTTCATGGGAGACCTCCAGAGTCAGGGAGGTCCGATCATGGCGGGCGTGGCGAGCACCCCGCAATGGCGAGCTCAGCGCTCGCGCAGCATCTCCGCCACGAGGAACGCCAGCTCCAGCGACTGCGCACGGTTGAGACGCGGGTCGCACAGCGTCTCGTAGCGGTGCGTGAGATCGGCCGCCACGAGCTTGCCGCCGCCGCCGACGCACTCGGTGACGTCGTCGCCGGTCAGCTCGACGTGGACGCCACCGGGCCAGGTGCCGAGCGCACGGTGCACCTCGAAGAAGCCCCGCACCTCGTCGATGACGTCGTCGAACTCGCGCGTCTTGTAGCCGTTGTCGGTCGCGAACGTGTTGCCGTGCATCGGATCGGTGATCCAGGCGACCTGCACACCGGCGGCGTGAACCTTCTCGACCAGCTCGGGGAGCAGGTCGCGGATCTTGCCGGCGCCGAACCGTGTGACGAACGTCAGCTTGCCCGGTGTGTTGTCCGGGTTGAGCGTGCGGGCGTACGCCAGCGCGTCGTCCGGCGTCGTCGTCGGGCCGAGCTTGATGCCGACCGGGTTGGCGATGCGGCTCAGCAGCTCGACGTGGGCACCGTCGAGCTGGCGGGTGCGCTCCCCGATCCACAGGAAGTGGCCGGAGACGTCGTACGGCTTGCTGGTGCGCTGGTCGATGCGCGTGAGGGCCTGCTCGTACTCGAGGATCAGGGCCTCGTGCGACGAGTAGAAGTCGACCGTGTGGAACTCGTCGGGATCGATGCCGATCGCGTCCATGAACGCGAGCGCCTTGTCGATCTCGTCGCCGATCGACTCGTACTGGGCACCCACCGGGCTGTTGCGCACGAAGTCGGAGTTCCAGGCGTGCATCTTGCGCAGGTCGGCGTATCCGCCCTGGGTGAAGGCGCGCGCGAGGTTCAGCGTCGCCGCAGAGGCGTGGTAGACCTCGAGCAGCCGCTGCGGGTCGTGCGCACGAGCCTCGGGCGTGAAGTCGAAGCCGTTGACGGCGTCACCCCGGTACGCCGGCAGCGTCACGCCGTCGCGGGTCTCGGTGTCGCTCGAGCGGGGCTTGGCGTACTGGCCGGCCATCCGTCCAATCTTGACGACCGGCACGCTCGCGGCGTACGTCAGCACGACCGCCATCGACAGCAGCACACGCAGCTTGTTGCGGATGTTGTCAGCGTTGACGCCGTCGAACGTCTCGGCGCAGTCGCCGCCCTGGAGGACGAACGCCTCGCCGCGCGCCACCGCTCCGAGCTTCTCGCGCAGCTGGTCGGCCTCACCGGCGAAGACCAGGGGCGGCATCCCGCGAAGACGCTCCACGGCCGCGTCGCGTGCGGCGGTGTCGAGGTAGGTCGGCTGCTGCGCCGCGCCGAGGGCGCGGAGCTCTTCGAGGGTCGGGATGCTCACCCCGCCAGGGTACGACGCGCCTGCCAGCACCCGGGCGGCGTCTCGTCACCCGAGCACGGCAGAGACCGACGCGACGAGCTCGGGCGGCACCGTCTTAAGCCGTCCCACGGCCTCGGCCAGCCGTACGCGGACGATGTCGTCGCCACGCAGAGCGACCATCGCTCCCCAGTCCCGGTCGAGGACGGCTTCGACGGCCTCGAGGCCGTAACGGGTGCCGAGGATCCGGTCGTACGCCGTCGGCGGGCCGCCGCGCTGGGTGTGGCCGAGGACCACGGTGCGTGGCTCCTGCCCGCCCCGCCGCGCCATCTCCGCCGACAGCCACGCGCCGATGCCCCCGAGCTGCACGTGACCGAACGCGTCGGTGCCGCTGCTCGAGAGGACCTCCTCGCCGTCGACCGGCAGCGCCCCCTCGGCCACGACGACGATCGGGGCCCGTCCCCGGGCCCGTACGGCGGCACAGCGCGCGAGGACGTCGTCGACGTCGAACGTCTGCTCGGGGATCAGGAGCGCGTCGGCTCCGCCGGCCAGCGCCGCGCGCAGCGCGATCCACCCGGCGTGACGGCCCATCACCTCGACGACCATCGCGCGGTGGTGCGACTCCGCGGTCGTCCGGAGCCGGTCGACCGCCTCGGCCGCGATGGCGACGGCGGTGTCGTGGCCGATCGTGATGTCGGTCGCCGAGAGGTCGTTGTCGATGGTCTTGGGGACACCGACGACCGACACACCCGCCTCGGCGAGCGCGTGGGCGACGCCGAGCGTGTCCTCGCCTCCGATGGCGATCAGGGCGTCGCAGCCGGCCGCCTCGAGCCCCGCCCTGACCCGGGCGATGCCGTCGTCCATGCCCACCGGATTGGTACGGGACGAGCCGAGCATCGTGCCCCCGCGATCGAGGATGCCTGCGACGTCGTCCCGACCGAGCGGACGGACGTCGCCGTCGAGCGGCCCGCGCCATCCGTCACGGAAACCGACGATCTCGGCGGACGGCGCCGCCGCCGCACGCAGGACCACCGCCCGAAGGACGGCGTTCAGGCCGGGGCAGTCCCCGCCGCCCGTGAGTACTCCGATGCGCATCGCGCCCTCCCGTCCGCGCCAGCCCCCTCCGGACGCTACTCGTCGAGCCCGCGCTCGATGGCGTAGCGCACGAGCTCAACCCGGTTGTGGAGCTGGAGCTTGCGCAACGTGTTTTGCACGTGGTTCTGGACCGTGCGGTGGCTCAGGACCAGCCGCTCGGCGATCTGCTTGTAGGTGAGGCCCTTGGCGACCAGGCGCAGCACCTCGGTCTCGCGGTCGGTCAGCCGCGGCGCGTCGGGCTCGTCGGCCGGCGGCGCCTCCGAGAGGCGGCGGTACTCGCCGAGGACGAGCCCCGCGAGGCCGGGCGTGAAGACGCTCTCACCGCGGGCGACGGCCTGGACGGCGTCGAGAAGAGCCTCACGCGACGCCGACTTCACGAGATAGCCGCTGGCACCGGCCTTCACGGCGTCGAGCACGTCCTGCTGCTCGCCCGAGGCACTCAGGACGAGCACCTTGGTGTCGAGACCGCGCTGGGTCAGCTGCGCGGTCACCTCGACGCCGTCGGGCGCCGGGATGTTGAGGTCGAGCAGCAGCACCTCGGGCCGGGTGGCGACCACCCGGTTGATCGCCTCGGTGCCGGTCGCCGCGGTGGCCACGACCTCGAGTCCAGCCTCCGTCAGGTCGCGGGCCACGCCTTCACGCCACAACGGGTGGTCGTCGACGACCATCACTCGTACCATGCGCGGCACATTACCGTGCCGAGGCAGCGCCGGGCACACGCTGGAGCGGGACGACGAGCTCCCACTCGCATCCATGACCAGCCGTGTCGACCAGGACTGCCTTGCCGCCGAGGTCACGGAGCCTGCCGCGGATCGAGGCCGCGACACCGAGCCTGCCCTCTGCCTCCGCCCGCTCCAGGCGACCTTCGGGGATGCCGGGACCGTCGTCGCGGACACTCACGACGACCCTGTCGCTCTCAGCCTCGAGGAGGATCCAGGTCGAGGCCTCCGCGCCACCGTGGACGAGGGTGTTGGCGCGGCAGGCCAGCACGGCGGCCACGATCTCCCCCACCGTCGCCGCCGGCATCGTCACCGGCCGGCTCGGCGTCGCGACGCTGACCTTCGGCTCGGCGAGCCCGTCGAGCGCGCGCCCGAGGTCGGTCATCTCCCCGTCGCTGGCGGACTCCTCACGTGCCCGCGACTGGATCAGGCTACGCAGCGCGAGCTCCTGCTCGCCGGCCAGGCGTCCCAGCTCGGCCGCGTCGCCACCGATCTCGGCGCCCCTGCGCTGGACGAGCGCGAGGATCTGCAGGACGCCGTCGTGGACGGCGCGGGCCAGCCGCTCACGCTCGGTCGCCATCGCCGCGGCCCGCTCGGCCTCGACGCGTCGTACGGCCGAGACGCGCAGCGCGTGGGCGCAGTAGCCGACGAGCATGGCCGCCAGCACCATGAGGAAGATGTTGCCGACCGTCGACGAGTTGACCGTCGGGCGCATCGTGACGTCGACGCTCTGCACGATCGCCGTCGCGAGGAGGCCTCCGGTCACGCCCCAGCGCACCGCCCAGCACAGCACGACGGTCGTCACCCAGTACGTCGTCAGGGTGAACGTGTGCTCGGCCAGCATCTCGGGCGTGTGGACGTACTGGGTCGAACGCAGCAGCGCCAGCGTGACGAGCATGTCGACGATGAACACCCACGACGTGCGATGACGCGGCTCGTACAGCCAGGTGACGACGCCGGACCACACGACCATCACGCCGATCAGCACCCAGGCCGTGACCGGGTGCTCGAAGTCGCGCCACCGGGCCGCGTTGACGCCGACCGCATAGACGAGCGTGACCGCCCGCAGCACCGTGAGGACACGATAGAACTGGTCGTCCACCTGCTGCGCGGCGCGCGTGACGCGGTCCATCGCGCTGGTCCCTACGACGCCTTCGGGAGCTCGTGGACGTCGGGCTCCGCCGCGGCCTCGGGCTCCGCCTTGCGCGACCGCGAGGCGTACGTGTCGACGTACTCCTGACCCGAGAGCCGCATGATCTCGTACATGATCTCGTCGGTGATCGCGCGGAGGATGTAGCGGTCGTCGGCCATCCCCTCGTACCGGCTGAAGTCCAGCGGCTCGCCGAAGCGCACGCTCGGACGGGTGTAGCGGCCGAAGATCTTGCCCGGAGGCGCGACGACGTTGGTGCCCGTCACCGCGACCGGGATCACCGGCACGCCGGACTCCAGCGCGAGCCGCGCGACGCCCGTACGGCCGCGGTAGAGACGCCCGTCCGGCGAGCGCGTGCCCTCGGGGTAGATCCCGCAGACCTCGCCCTTGGACAGCAGACGCAACTGGGTGCGCAGGGCCCCCTCAGAGGCACGCCCGCCCGTACGGTCGATCGGGACCTGCCCGGTGGAGGAGAAGAACGTCTTCTGGAACCAGCCCTTGATGCCGGGACTCGTGAAGTACTCCGCCTTGGCGACGAACGTCACCCGGCGCGGCACGACGAGGGGCATGAACAGCCAGTCGCTGTAGGAGAGGTGGTTGCTCGCGATGATCACCGGCCCCTCGGCAGGCACGTTCTCCGTCCCCGAGGCCTCCGGCCTGAACACGACCTTCAGCACCGGGCCTAGGACTACGAACTTGAGCAGCCAGTAGAGCAAGACTTCCCCTCTCGATCAGCGAAAGCGTACATTGCGCGAGCCGTCAGCTGGCGAGGACTGCACCCGTCGGCCGCTCCTCGAGGTCGCCGGAGGTGGCGATCCCCTGGCACGGACGGGGCCCCGTGGGAGAAGATGGAGGTATGGCTCAAGCCCCCATGCTGCACCCGCTCGCGCACCCGCTGGCACTCGACAGCGGCCGGACCGGTGTGCTGCTCTGCCACGGGTTCACCGGGTCGCCCGCCTCAATGACGCCATGGGCACGTCACCTCGCCTCGCAGGGGTTCACCGTGCGCGTGCCGCGGCTGCCTGGCCACGGCACGACGTGGCAGGAGCTCAACCGCACACGCTGGGAGGACTGGTACGCCGACGTCGACCGCGCGCTCGACGACCTGCGGAGCCGCTGCGACCACGTCGCCGTCGCCGGCCTGTCGATGGGCGGCGCGCTCGCGCTGCGGCTCGCCGAGCAACGCCCCTCCGACGTCGACGCGATCGTCCTGGTGAACCCGGCGGTCAACCTGGTCGATCGCCGGCTCGCCGCGCTCCCCGTCCTGCGCCACGTGGTCCCGTCGCTCCCCGGCATCGGCAACGACATCAAGAAGGCCGGGGTGGACGAGTCGGGCTACGACCGTACGCCGCTGCACGCTCTGTGGTCGCAGACGAGGCTGTGGGCCGACGTCCGCGCCAACCTGCACCGCGTCATGCAGCCCCTGCTGCTGTTCCGCTCCGTGGACGACCACGTGCTCGACCCGTCGTCCGCCCGGATCGTCCTCGCCGGGGTCTCCTCGGCGGTGGCGGTCGAGGTCGTCCTGGAGGACAGCTATCACGTGGCGACGCTCGACCACGACGCCGATCGGATCTGGCAGGAGTCGGCGGCGTTCATCGCCCGCCACACCAGCCCCAGCCCGCAGGAGAGTGATCCGGCCCGATGAGCGGATCGACCTCCGACGACGAGGAGTTCGAGCGGATCGTGGCAGGTCTGGAGCTCTCGCTCCCCGACGCCGACGAGGACCCACCCGACACGAGCGCGACCAACGCGCTGGCGCCACCGGCGGGCGCGCAGGAGGTGTTCCAGCCGCGCTGGTCCGACCCGCTGCCGGACGAGGAGGATGACGACGCCTGGCAGGACGGCGACTTCGTGCCGCCGGAGCCCGAGCCGTTGCCGCCGGGCGACCGCTGGACCCGCGCCGCGTGGGCGGGGCTGATCGGCGGGCCGGCGCTGCTGTTCGTGCTCGCGGTCGTCGGCGCCCCGGTCCCCGGCGTCATCCCGGGCGCCGCGGTCGTGGCGTTCGTGGCGGGCCTGCTCGTGCTGCTCGTACGCCGTGGCGACCACAATCGCGGTGACGACCCCGACCACGGCGCTGTCCTCTGACCCTCACTCCACCGTGAACGCCTCACGAAAGCGCTCGAGCGCGAGGTCGGAGCCGCCTGAGGCCCAGGCTTCCAGGGCGACCACGCCGTCGTAGCCCGTGGCGGCCAGCTCCTGGGCGACGTACGACCACCGGACCTCGCCGGTGCCGGGCTCGCAGCGGCCCGGCACGTCGGCGACCTGCACCTCACCGACGTACGGGGCCGCCCTGCGGACGAGCTCGACGAGATTCCCCTCGCCGATCTGTGCGTGGTAGAGGTCGAGGTTCATCTTGAGGTGGTCGCTGCCAACGGCCCGCACCAGCGCGAGCGTGTCTGCGGCCCGGCCGAACGGCGTGCCCGGGTGGTCGACCTCGGTGTTGAGGTTCTCGAGCACGTACGTCACGCCCTCGCGCTCGGCGAGCGCGGCGACCCGCTCGAGCGTGCGCAGCGCCGACAGCCACATCTCGCCGGTGACGACCTCGACCGGGCGTACGGGGATGCCTCCGTCGCCGAGGCCGGTGCCGTGGATGTTGAGCGTGGGACAGCCGATCGCGTGCGCGAACGGGATCGACTCGGCCGCCGTACGCAGCAGCTCGTCGGCGCCGTCGGGCGTGACCAGGTCGCCGCTCACGTAGCCGGTCATCGACGTGAAGCGTGCGCCGGTGCCGGCGAGCAGGGCCGCGTCTTTGCTCGTCCAGTCCCAGATCTCGACCGCGAACCCGGCGTCGTGGATCGTGCGCACCCGCTCGAGGTGGGGCAGGCCGAGATAGACCATCTCCGAGCAGACGGCGAGGGTGAAGGTCACGCCGGGAGCCCCTTGTCGACCTCGACGCGAGCGTCGGAGCGCATCGACGCGATGCACGCCTGCGCGATCGCGAGGGCGGCGCGCGCGTCGGCCCCGGTGACGTACGGGGCCCTCCCCTCCTGCACCGCGGCGACGAACTCGGCGAGCTCGGCCGCGTACGCGTCGCCGAGCAGCTCGACGTCACCGCGCGCCGTACCGGCCAGGCGCCCGGACGCGACGTGCAGCCGCATCGACGACGAGGCGCCGTCGCCCGCAGTCACCATGCCCGCCGAGCCCAGGACTTCGCCCCGTACGTCGTAGCCGTACGCCGCGGCGAAGCTCGCCTCGGCGGTGGCGATCGCTCCGTTGTCGTAGCGGATCACCACGACGGCGGAGTCCAGCAGCCCGGAGGCCTTGAAGTCGGGCGCCACCAGCGCGTCTGCCGTCGCGAGCACGTCGACGGCGCGCGCGCCGGGGTTGAGCCAGTTCAGCGTGTCGAAGTCGTGGATGAGCGTCTGGGTGAAGATCGTCCACGGCGGCACCGCACCGGGGTCGGCCGGGCCGTCCCCGGGGTCGCGGGTGAGCGACCGCATCATCCGCACACTGCCGATCGTGCCGTCGGCGATCGCCTCGTGAGCGGCACGGAAGTCGCGGGCGAAGCGCCGGTTGAACCCGACCTGGAACACCACGCCCGCCGCAGCCGTCGCCGCGAGCCCCTGGTCGATCTCGGCGAGCGTCATGCCCGCCGGCTTCTCGCAGAACACGTGCTTGCCGGCCTGCGCGGCGGCGACCACGAGGGCCGTGTGCGCGGTCGACGACGCCGCGATCACGACCGCATCGACGTCGTCGGCGCCGATCACGGCCTCCGCGGAGGTCTCGCCCCGTGCGCCGAGCGACTCGGCCAGTGCCGCCGCAACGCCGGGACGCGGGTCGGCCACGGCGACGAGATCGGCCCCGTGGACCCTGCGGGCGAGGGTCTCGGCGTGGGCCGCTCCGATCCGTCCGGCACCGATCAGCCCGATGCGGACCGCGCTCATCGCTCGCCCCGGGCGTACAGGTCGGGGCGCGTCGCGCTGACCACGGCCTGGCGGCTGCCGCCGAGGAGCGCGGCGACCCCGGCCTCGGCGACGACGTTCGCGAGATAGCCGTCCCACGCGGTCGGACCGTCGACCCCGCCGGCGCGCGCGGCACGGGCCCACGCCGCCAGCTCGTGCCGGTAGGCGTCGGCGAAGTGGACCACGAAGTCGCGCGCGACCTCGACGCCCTCGACGCCGGCGATCCTCGTGCTGACCGCGGGGGTCGGGACGAGGGAGGCCGTGCCGGTCGTGCCGACGACCTCGCAGCGGACGTCGTACCCGTAGCCGGCGTTGACGAAGACCTCGACCGTCGCGAGCGCTCCCCCGGCCATCTCCAGCATCGCGAGCTGGGGGTCGGGGAGCCCGTCGCGCACCGGCGACTCGACCCGGATGCCGACGATCTCGTCGTCGAGCAGCCAGGCGACCGTGTCGAGCTCATGGATCATCGACCCGGTGATGATGCCGGGTCCGGTCGCGCTCGTGGCGCTGGAGGCGTTGCGGTGCACGTTGTGCACGACCCGCACGTCGCCGAGCACGCCAGAGGTCACCGTCTCCTTCAACCGCGCGTAGCCGGGGTCGTACCGGCGCATGAAGCCGACCTGGACCAGCCGTCGGCCCCCAGCGACCTCGGCCTCGACGACGCGGAGCGCGTCCTGCGCGGTGACGGCCAGCGGCTTCTCGCACAGCACGGGCTTGCCCGCGGAGATGCAGGCCACGGCGAGGTCGGCGTGGGTCATGTCCGGCGAGGCGATGATGACGGCGTCGACCTCGTCGGACCCGATCAGCTCCTCGGCCGACGCCGCGACCTCGCCGCCAGCCGGCTGCGCCAGCTGCTCGGCTCGCGCGGTGTCGCGGTCGTAGACCCTCGTCACGGCGGTGCCGGGAACGGCCGTCGTCAGAGTACGGACGTGGTCGGCGCCCATCGCCCCCGCACCGACGACCCCGACCCGCAGCGCGGCCGTCACAGTGTCACCCACCGGCGCTCTGCGAGCGACGCACGCATGGCGTCGATCGTCTGCGCAGCGACGACCGCGTCGTGGATCGTCGCACCGTGCGGCTTGCCGTCGGCGATCGACCGTACGAGGCGCTCGGCCTCGATCACCTTGAGGTCGTCGTAGCCCATCGCGATGCCGGCGCCGGGCTGGAAGGCGCCGAGCTCACCGTCGCCCGGCCTCACCAACCAGGTCGCGTACGAGGCGTCCTGATAGTCCTGGTCGAGGCACACCCGGAGCTCGCCGATCCGGCGGAAGTCCCAGACGAGCGCGCCCTTCGTGCCGTGCACCTCGATGCCGTACGTGCACTGCTCGCCCACCGACGCGCGGCTCGACGAGAGCGTCCCGCGCGCGCCGCCGGCGAAGCGGAGCAGCGCGCCCACGTAGTCCTCGTTCTCGACGTCGACGAGCGGCCCCCCGCCGCCGCGCGAGAAGTGCGACGCCGCCCCGACCGAGGGCGGACGCTGAGGGATGAACCGCGCATCGTCGGCGACGAGCTCGGCGATGTCGCCGACGACGAAGCGGGCCAGGTCCGTCGCGTGGCTGACAAGGTCGCCGAGGACACCGGAGCCGGCGTACGCGTCCTGGAAGCGCCAGGTGAGCGCGCCCTGCGGGTGCGCGGCGTAGTCGGAGACGAAGCGGACGTCGACGTGCGTCAGCGTGCCGAGCCGGCCCGATTCGACGAGCTCCTTGGCACGCTCGACCGCCGGCGCGTTGCGGTAGTTGAACCCGACCGCCGACTGCACGCCGGCCGCGTCCACCGCCGCGCCGATCGCGCGGGTCTCGTCGGCGCTCCGTCCGGCCGGCTTCTCGATCCAGAGATGCTTGCCTGCCTCGGCGACGGCTACACCGACCTCGGCGTGGATGTCGTTCGGCCCCGTCACCGACACGACGTCGACGTCCTCGCGCTCGAGGAGGTCGCGCCAGTCGGCGTAGGTCCGCTCGAACCCGTATGCGGCAGCGGCGCGTGCGAGCCGGTCGTCGTCGGCGGTGTCGGCCACTGCCACGAGGCGTGGCCGCCGCGGCGCGTCCGGGTAGTGGTGGAGGAGCCGCGCGTAGGCGCGGGCGTGGGCCTGGCCCATCCACCCGAACCCGACCACCGCCACCCGCAGGTCGTGCGTCATGCGCGCGTACGCCCTTCCGGCTCGGTGGGGGTGTCGATCGCCGCCTCGACCCCGGCGGCATCGGCGACCAGTTCCTGCGCGATCGCCGAGTCGGCACCGAGGTCGCGGCTCAGTTCGTGGCCCAGCGCCTCCAGCTCGGCGCCGCCGGCCATCATCGCGGTCAGCTCGTCGAGCGTCATCTCAGACTTCGGGAAGTCACCCATGCTGCGTCCGCGGCGCAGCAGGACGAACCGGTCTCCGACCGGGTACGCATGGTGCGGGTTGTGCGTGATGAACACGACGCCGAGGCCGCGCTCACGGGCCTTCGCGATGTACTTGAGGACCACGCCGGACTGCTTCACGCCGAGGGCGGCGGTGGGCTCGTCGAGGATCAGCACCCGCGCCCCGAAGTAGACCGCCCGGGCGATGGCGACGCACTGACGCTCGCCGCCGGACAGCGTGCCGATGGGCTGATCGACATCGCGCAGGTCGATGCCCATGTCGGCGAGCTCCTTCTTGGTGGTGCGCTTCATGAGGTCGATGTCGAGCCGCCTCAGAGGGCCCACCCCCTTCGTCGGCTCCGACCCGAGGAAGAAGTTGCGCCACACCGGCATCAACGGCACGACCGCCAGGTCCTGGTAGACCGTCGCGATGCCGAGGGCGAGCGCAGCGCGCGGGCTCGCGAACTGGCGCGCGATGCCGTCGACGAGAAGCGTCCCCTCGGAGTGCTCGTGCGCTCCGGCGAGGATCTTGATGAACGTCGACTTGCCCGCGCCGTTGTCGCCGAGGACGCATGTCACCTCACCGGCCTTCACGGTCGTCGAGACGTCGCTCAACGCGTTGATGTTGCCGTAGTGCTTGCCGATGTCGCGGACCTCGATGATCGTCGTCCCGGGAGGGGGCGGCGCGCTCGTGGTGACGCTCGTGCTCTCCTGCTGCTTGCCCGCGCTGCTCATCGTGCGTTCTCCGCCCTCTTGCGAACCCAGTTGTTGATCAGGCACGCCCCCAGGAGCATCACGCCGAGGACCGCCTTCAGCCAGTTGCTGTCCCAGCCGGAGTACGGGATGCCCTGGTTGACCATCCCGTAGATGAGGGCCCCTAGGGCGGCGCCGATCGCCGATCCGTACCCGCCGGTGAGCAGGCATCCGCCGACGACCGCGCAGATGATGTAGATGAACTCCTGGCCGATGCCCGTGTTGCTCTGCACGGTCGACGTCCGGAACAGGACCAGCATCCCGACCAGCCAGCCGGCGAAGGCAGTGGTCATGAACAGCCCGATCTTGGTCCGGAACACCGGCACGCCGACCTGGCGCGAGGCGGACTGTGCTCCCCCGACCGCAAAGATCCAGTTGCCTGCGCGGGTCCGCATGAGCACCCACGACGCGATGATCGTGACCGCGATCCACCAGAGCACCGAGACGTGGATGGTGGCGCCGCCCACGGAGAAGGTCGACCCGAAGATCTTCTGCGGCTGGGCGTAGAAGGGGACGTTGGACATCCCCTGGATCGCGACCTGTCCGATGATCAGCTTCACGAGCGCGAGGTCGATGCCTTGGAGCACGAAGAACGTGCCGAGCGTGACGATGAAGCTCGGCAGGCCGGTCTTCATCACCATGAAGCCGTTGAGGGCGCCCACCGCCAGCGCGAGGACCAGGGCCACCACGATCGCGACCCAGATGTTCAGCCCCCAGTGCGTGGTGAGAACCCCGACCGTGAGCCCTGTGAAGCCCGTCATGACGCCGGCCGAGAGGTCGAACTCGCCACCGATCATCAGCAGCGCGACGGCGACCGCCATGATGCCGATCGTCGACGACGTCTGGAGCCACGTGCTGGCTCCTGCGGGGGTGGCGAAAGTCTCCGTCGTTAGCGCGAAGAAGAGGAACACCACGAGCGCGGCGATGAGCGCGCCGATCTCAGGGCGTTTGAGGAGCCGCGCCACCGGACCTGTCGTGGCGAGCCGTTCGTCTGGTTGTGCGGTAGCTGTCGCCATCGTCCTTCTCCTGTCGCGGTGGCTGCGGGGGTGGTGGGGCCCCGTTCCCCCGACCGGGGCCCCACCGGGCACGTCAGCGCGTGCCGTTCTTCGCGAACTCGAGCACGTCGTCGGCATTCTCCTGCGTGACGAACGCGGGTCCGGAGTTGACCGGCTGGCCACCGCCGACATCGTTGCCGTTGAGATCCTTCAGGTACAGCGTCGTCACGCCGAGGTAGCCCTGGACGTACGGCTGCTGATCGACGGCGAAGAGGATCTTGCCGTCCTGGACGTTGGTGATCACGTCCTCGGAAAGGTCGAAGGTGGCGACCTTCGCGGCGCTCCCCGCCTGCTCGACGGCGCCGACCGCGTCGATCGCGTACTGGCCGCCGAGGGTGAGGACGCCGTCGATGGAGGAGTCGGCCTGCAGCTTCGACGTGATGCTCGCCTGGACGGCGGCGTCGTCGGTGCCGTCGACCTGAAGGTTCTCGACCTTGCCGCCGAGGGTCTCCCCCACCGCCTTGCAGCGCTCCTCGAGGCCGACGTTGCCCGCCTCTTGGATCACGCAGACCACGTTGGACAGGCCCTCGTCCTTGAGTCGCTGGCCCACCGCCTGGCCGGCGATCGTCTCGCTCTGGCCGACGTGGGTGATCGCGCCGAACTCCTGGAAACGGTCGACGCCCGAGTTGATCGTCACCACCGGGATGCCGGCCGCGACGGCCGCCTTGATGCTCGTCTCCAGACCGTCAGGGTTGGCCATCGAGACGACGATGCCGTCGACCTTGTCGGCGACCGCTCCGTCGATCTTCTGCGACTGGCCGGCCGGGTCCGGGTCGCTGTCGTACTGCACGGTGACGCCGTAGTCGTCGCCGGCCTGCTCAGTGCCGGACTTGACGCGGTCCCAGAACGCGTCGCCCGCGCTGGAGTGCGTGATGACGGCGTACGTGAAGTCCCCCTTGTTGCCCGAGGCGCCGTCGTCGTCCTGGCCCGTCCCGCTGCACGCGGTCAGCGCGAGGGTGGCAGCCGCGACGACTCCGAAGAGTCTGAATCTGTTCATGGCAGGCGATCTCCTTGATTTCTGTGAGGTTCGAGATGGTGACGCTGGTTCTGCTTGTGCGCGTCGTACGTCGCGCGGGCCTCGCGGGTCGCGTCGAGGGTCGACACCTCCGCGACGGGCACGTCCCACCAGGCCGGGCTGTCCGGTGCCGGGACGAGCGGGTCTGTCTCGACGTGGATCACGGTGGTCCGCGTCGAGGCTTTGGCACTGCGCAGGGCCGCACGCAGGTCGTCGAGGCTCTTCGCGGAGATGACGTCCGCGCCGAGCGACGCGGCGTTCGCCGCCAGGTCGACCGGGAGGCGGCCGCCGTCGAGCCCGGACGGCGTCCGGTAGCGGTAGCGCGTGCCGAACCGGTGCGAGCCCAACGAATCCGAGAGCGCACCGATCGACGCGTAGCCGTGGTTCTGAACGAGCACGACGACGATCTTGACATCCTCGGCGACCGCGGTGACCAGCTCGGTGCTCATCATGAGGTAGGAGCCGTCACCGACCATGACGACGACATCGCGCGGATCGCCCGCATCGTCGGCCGCCAGCTTGACGCCGAGACCGCCTGCGATCTCGTATCCCATGCACGAGTAGCCGTACTCGACGTGGTAACCCTTGCGGTCGCGCGTACGCCACAGCTTGTGCAGGTCGCCCGGCATGGAGCCCGCCGCGCACACCACCACGTCGCGCGGATCCGTCCCCTCGTTGACGACCCCGATCACGGCCGACTGGGCGAGCAGCGGCTCGTGTTCGAGCCCGTACGCCTCCTCGACGACCGCGTCCCAGGCGCGGGCCCGCTCGGTCGCGTCGGCGGTGTGCTCGGCGGGTGCGCGCCACCCCGAGAGCGCATCGGTCAACGCCTCCAGCCCGGTAAGGGCGTCCGCGACCAGCGAGAGACCGGCGTGCTTGTGCGCGTCGACGGCGGCGACGTTGAGGTTGATGAACCGGACGTCGGGGTGGGCGAACACCGTCCGCGACGCGGTGGTGAAGTCGCTCCACCGCGTCCCGACGCCGAGGACGAGGTCGGCCTCGTTCGCGAGCGCGTCCGCGGCCTCCGTCCCGGTCGCCCCGATCGCGCCGACCGCCTGCGGGTGGTCGTACGGGAGCGAGCCCTTGCCCGCCTGCGTCTCCGCCACCGGGATGCCGGTCGCCTCGGCGAACGTACGGAGCGCGTCGTCGGCACCTGCGTAGAGGACGCCACCGCCCGCGACCAGGAGCGGGCGCTGCGCCGAGCGGATCAGCGCGGCCGCCTGCGCGACGAGGCTCGGCTCGGGGAGCGGCCGCGCAATGTGCCAGACCCGCCGCTCGAACAGCGCATCGGGCCAGTCGTACGCCTCGGCCTGCACGTCCTGCGGCAGGCACAGCGTGACCGCGCCGGTGTCGGCCGGGTCGGTAAGGACCCGCATCGCGGCGAGCAGCGCGGACGGGAGCTGCTCGGGGCGCTCGATGCGGTCCCAGTAGCGCGAGACGGGTCGGAAGGTGTCGTTCACCGAGGCCTTCATGCTGGTCGGGTCCTCGAGCTCCTGCAGCACCGGGTTCGCGACGCGGGTCGCGAAGACGTCTCCCGGCAGGAGCAGCACCGGCAGGCGGTTGATCGTCGCGAGCGCGGCACCGGTGACCATGTTGGTCGCGCCCGGTCCGACCGACGCCGTCACCGCGAAGGCGGCCATGCGGTCACGCTGCCGGGCGTACGCGACGCTCGCGTGGACCATCGCCTGCTCGTTGCGGCCCTGCAGGTAGCGCAGGTGGGACGGGTCGCCGGAGAGCTCCCGTTCGAGCAGGGCCTCGCCGATCCCGGCGACGTTGCCGTGGCCGAAGATGCCCCAGCAGCCGGCGAAGAACGCGTTCTCTTCGCCGTCGCGCTCGACGTGCTGCGCCTCCAGGAACCGGACGAGGGCCTGGGCGACGGTCAGTCGGGTCGTGCTCATCGGGGTCCTCCCTTCGGGAGCCGGGGGTCGATGGGCTGGTCTGCCCAGGTGTCGCGCACCCAGGCGTGCTGCGGGTCGTCGCTGATCAGCCACGCCCGCTCGTCTCCGGGGCCCGCCATCACGTTCAGGTAGTAGAGGTCGTACCCGGGTGCGGCCATCGACGGGCCGTGCCAGCCGTACGGGATGAGGACAACGTCGCCCGAGCGCACCTCGGCGAGCTCGTCGATCGGCGCCCCGTCATGGCCGTACACGCGCTGATAGCCCAGGCCAGGCCCGTTCGGCCCGTCGGCGACCTCGAAGTAGTAGATCTCCTCCAGCTCGCTCTCGTGCTCGCCCTGCTCGTCGTGCTTGTGCGGCGGGTACGACGACCAGTTGCCGGCAGGCGTCAGCACCTCGCAGACGATCAGCCGGTCAGCCTCGAACGTGCCGGGCAGGCACAGGTTGTGGACCTGGCGGCTGGCGCTCCCGGCTCCCCGCAGCTCCACCGGGACGTCGGCGGCGGCCACGCGACGGAACGGGAGCGTACGGTCGCATCGGGCCGAGGCGAGCGCGAACCGGCCGCCGTTCTCGCTCACGATCGTGACGTCTGCCCCTCTCGGGACGTAGATGAAGTCGCTCGGCCCCGCGAACACGTCCGGCCGTCCGGCGACGACGAGCTCGTCGTCGCCGCACCGCACCCGGCACGAGCCGGCCAGGGCGAGCACCAGCACCTCGGCGTCCCCGGTCGCGGCGTCATACGACTCCCCCGGTGCGAGCCGCAGGACGCGCAGGCCGCTGAAGCCCCACCCGGCGCTCTCCGGCGTCACGTCGAGCGCGACCTGCCCCTCGCGGGCGCTGTGCAGAACGCGCCCGCTCATCGGGAGATCATCTCCACCGTGGCGTCCACGGCTGCCTCGACGTCGCCGTCAGGCGGGTACAGCAGCGAGCGGCCGACGACCATCCCCCGGACCTGGGGACTGGCGAGCGCCTTGGACCACGCGGCAAACTGCGCCCCCTGGTCCGACGACACCTCGCCACCGAGCAGGACGACCGGCAGCGTGGTGGCGGCGAGGACCGCGTCCATGTCGTCGACGACCGGCAGCTTCAGCCAGGTCCGCGACGAGGTCCCTCCGAGCCCGGCGGCCACGGTCGCCGACCGTACGACCGCCTCGGTCGTGAGATCGTTGCGGATCCGCCCCCGCTCGTCGCGGTGCGAGAGGAACGGCTCGACCATCGCCGTCAGCCGGTGTGCGGCGAGGTCGTCGACCGCTCGTGCGCACGCCTCCATCGTTCGCACCGTAGCGGGGTCCGACGGATCGATGCGCAGCAGCATCTTGCCGCCTTGAAGACCTGCCCGGCGGATCGAGGCCGCGTCGTACCCGGTGAAGCGGTCGTCGATCTCGAACGCGGTGCCCGCGAGGCCGCCACGGTTCATCGATCCGAAGACGACCTTGTCCTCCAGCACCCCCATCAGCAGCAGGTCGTCCACGAGGTCGGCCGTCCCGAGGAAGCCGTCGACGCCGGGCCGCTCCAGCGCCCGGACCACCCTGTCGAGCAGCACGGCACGGTCGCCCATCGCCAACGGGTCGTCGCCGGCCCGCAGCGCGCCACGGGCGGGATGGTCCGCGGCGACGAGCAGGAGCCGGCCGGTCTGGCCGACGAGACTGTCAGGCCGGCGCCGTTCCTCGGCAAGGCGTCCGATGCACTCCGGGTCGCGGACCCGGGCGTCGACGAGCTCGGCGACGGTGGATCCGGTCACGCGCGTGCTCATGCGTGACCGCCCAGCATCGTCGTGACCTGCGCGACGTCCGGCATCGCGTCGGCGCAGGCCAGCTGCCCGGCGACGTACGCGCCGGCGGCGTTCGCGAACGACAGCGTCCGTCGCAGGTCCCACCTCTCCAGCAGCCCGTGGCACAGCGCACCCCCGAACGCGTCGCCGGCGCCGAGGCCGTTGACCACCTCGACGGGCACCGGCGGCACGACAACGTGCTCGCGGCCCTCCGTGCCGAGCACTCCGGCCGGCCCCTGCTTCACGACCGCCAGACCCACGCCGGCGTCGCGCAGCGCCTTCGCCGCGGCCTCCGGGTCGGACTCGCCGACCGCGACCTCGCACTCCTCGCGGTTGCCGACGGCCACGGTCACGTACGGCAGCGCGCGGGCGACCTGCGCGCTCGCCTCGTCCGCCGACGCCCAGAACATCGGCCGGTAGTCGAGGTCGAGCACCGTCACGCCACGCCCGCCGCGCGCCTCGAGCGCGGTCAGCGTCGCCTCCCGGCTCGGCTCCTCGGACAGACCCGTCACGGTCACCCAGAACACGTCTGCCGCGCGTACGGCGTCGAGGTCGAGCTCGTCGGCGCGGATCTGGAGATCGGGAGCGGTCGGGAGGCGGTAGAAGTACAGCGGGAAGTCGTCCGGAGGGAAGATCTCGCAGAACGTGACCGGGGTCGGAAGACCGGCGACGGAGGTGACGAACCGGTCGTCGACGCCGAAGCCGTCGAGCGCCCGGTGCACGAACCGGCCGAAGGGATCGTCGCCGGTACGGGTGATCACCGCCGACCGGCGACCGAGCCGCGCAGCGGCAACCGCGACGTTGGTCGCGCTGCCGCCGAGGAACTTGGCGAACGACGTCACGTCCTCCAGCCCCACGCCCACCTGCTCGGGATAGATGTCGACCCCGACCCGGCCCATCGTCAGCACCTCGAAGGGTGTCGTCTCGTGTGGCGTCACGGGGCGACACCCTCGAGGTAGGTGAGGCTCGCCCGGACGTCGCCGAGCGGGCCCTCGCCCTCCGGCTCGTGGTCCAGCATCACGTCCTGCTCCAGCACGTACCAGCCGTCGTAGCCGTGCGTCTCGAGCAGCCCGACGAGGCCTGCGACGTCGACGTCACCCTGCCCGAGCGGGCGGAACAGGCCAGCCCGTACGGCGTCGCTGAACGTGGAGCGGCCCTCGTGCACGTCGCTCGCCAGCTGCGCGTCGACGTCCTTGAGGTGGACGTGCGCGATGCGGTCCGGGTGTTCCTTGGTCAGCAGGACCGGGTCGGCGCCCGCCGCCATGAGGTGTCCTGTGTCGACGCACAGGGACACACGCGAGCGGGTCAGCACGGTCTCGACCTCCTCGGCACCCTCGACCATCGTCCCCACGTGCGGATGGAGGGCGGCGACCAGCCCGCGGGCCTGGGCGCGGTCGTGCAAGGCGTCCAAGCGTGCACAGAGGGTCGCCCACTGGGCCTCGCCCAGCTCGGGACGCGCGTCGTACCCGTTCACCCCGGTCGCGGCGGCGAGGACGACGACCCCGGCACCGGCGGCGACGCACGCGTCCGCGAAGGCGTCGAACGCGGCGGTCGGGTCGGAGTCGGCGTCGTGGAGCACGACCGGCAGGAAGCCCCCGACCGCCTGCAGACCGTGCTCGCGGAGCACCGCGGCCTTGGCCACCGGGTCGTCGGGAAGCCAGCCCTCCGGCCCGAACTCGGTCGCCTCGAGGCCCACCTCCCGCATCTCGTCGAGCACACGCTCTCTCGACAGCTGGAGGCCCCACCCCTCGACCTCGCACACACCCCACGAGATCGGAGCCCCGGCGATCCGGCCACGCATCATGTCCACCTTGCCTTTGTCGCTGGTCGTCCTGATGCCGTCAGTGTGGCGACCCTCACATAAGGTGTCAATACTTTGTCAGGACATATAGACGTTCTTACGTCAGCTGGTCCTATAGTTCTCGCATGGGTGCTGGGCCAGACATCTCGCTCGACCGGTCGAGTCCGGTGCCGCTGTACTTCCAGATCGCCGAGCAGCTCGAGGGGGCGATCGTCAGCGGCACGCTCGCGCCCGGCGACCGGATCGACAACGAGCTCGCCCTCGCAGGTCGTCTCGGCCTCTCCCGCCCGACGGTCCGCCAGGCGATCCAGGTCCTCGTTGACAAGGGCATGGTCGTCCGCAAGCGCGGGGTCGGCACCCAGGTCGTGCACGGCAAGGTCCGGCGCTCCGTCGAACTCACCAGCCTTTACGACGACCTCGCCGCCGCTGGGCAGGACCCGCGTACGGAGGTGCTCGGGCTGCACCGCATCGAGGCCGGCGAGGATGTGGCCCGTGAGCTCCAGCTCGAGCCGGGCACGCCCGTGTGGTCCCTCGAGCGCGTCCGCTACATCGGCGACGAGCCGCTCGCGCTCATGCACAACCTGCTCCCGGCGCCGCTGCTCGACCTCGGCGAGATCGACCTCACCGACGTCGGTCTCTATGCGGCGATGCGCAGCGCCGGGATCTGGATGCGGGTCGCCAAGCAGCGGATCGGCGCCCGGCGCGCCGACGCAACGGAGGCACGGCTCCTGTCAGAGCGCAAAGGCGCTCCCCTGCTGACCATGCAGCGCACCGCATACGACGATGCCGGACGCGCGGTCGAGTACGGCGAGCACGCGTACCGGCCCGACCTCTACGCCTTCGAGATCACGCTCGTCGACCGCTGAGCCGCACCAGCGACCCCTCCGTGAGGGGACGCCTGCGGCGGCCTCGACGCGCGCGGCGCCGGACGGTGCGTGCCATGTCGGCGGCACCGATCATGCCCGCGTCGTTGCCCAGGTGTGCACGGACGATCAGCGCCTCCGGCCGGAAGCCGCGCCCCGTCAGCGTGTGTCGGAAGGCAGCCCGTGCCGGCTCGAGCAGCAGGTCGTCGGCATCGGATACTCCTCCGCCGACCACGAAGAGGCCCGGGTCGAACGCCGCGGCCAGGTTGGCGATCCCGACCCCGAGCCACGTCCCCACGTCGTGCAGCGATCGGATCGCGTCCTCGTCGCCCTCGCGCGCCAGCTCCGACACGACAAGACCGTTCACCCGGTCGGCATCACCGTCGACGCGCTCGAGCAGTCGCTTGCCATAGACTTCGCCGCGCTCCACCGCCGCCTGAGCGTCACGGATCAGCGCGTTTCCGCTCGCGTACTGCTCGAGGCACCCTCGGTTGCCGCACTCGCACGCCCGACCGTCGGGCACCACGATCATGTGTCCGAACTCGCCGGCGATGCCGAACCGGCCCCGGTGAGGGCGTCCGTCGATCACGAGCGACCCGCCGATGCCGGTGCCGAGGGTCAGACAGACCATGTCCTCCTCGTTTTGGGCGGCGCCGAAGCGCCACTCCGCCCACGCGGCGGCGTTGGCGTCGTTGTCGACGAGGACCGACAGGCCGGTACGCCGCTGCACCGCGTCGCGCAGCGGCTCGTGCCTCCACGCGAGGTGGGGAGAGAAGAGGACCGTCGACTGTGTCGCGTCGACGAACCCCGCCGCACCGATGCCGACCGAGGTGACGTGGTGGTGCTGGCGCAGCCTCGCCACGATGCCCGCGATCGCGTCGAGGACCGCCGCCGGGCTCGTGGTCGGCGTGTCACGGCTCAGGCGCTCGAGCACGTGCCCGTCGAGGTCGACGACGCCGGCCTTGACCCGGGTGCCACCGATGTCGATACCGATCGAGAGACGCTCAGCCATCCGTGCTCCCCGTCACCGTGTCCGGGCCAGATCGGCTGCGCCGATCATGCCGGCATCGTTGCCGAGGCTTGCGGGGCGCAACGCCGCCTGCGGCCGGTAGACGGGGGCCGACAACGACCGCAGGAACGCCGTCCGTGCCGGCTCCAGCAGCAGGTCGCCGGCGCGAGCGACACCGCCACCGATCGCCACCACGCTCGGGTCGATCACCGCGGCGAGGCTCGCGATGCCCTCGCCGAGCCAGCGGCCGACGTCGGCGATCAGATCGATCGCCATCGGGTCGCCCTTCTGCGCCTGCTCGGTCACCATCTGGCCGGTGATCAGCGAGACGTCACCGTCGACGAGCGTGGCCAGCGGCTTCGCGAGATCGATCTGCGCGCTGATGCGGTCGCGGGTCTCTCGCACGAGCGCGCGCCCGCTGGCGTACTGCTCCCAGCAGCCGTACTGGCCGCAGCCGCAGCGGATCCCCGCCGGGACCATCCGCAGGTGCCCGATCTCGCCCGCGACGCCGAAGGCGCCGCGGTCGAGGCGGCCGCCCTGGATGATGCCGCCACCGATCCCGGTGCCGACCGTGACCAGCAGCATGTCGTCGACGTCGGCGCCCGCACCGAAGCGGAACTCGCCCCACGCCGCGGCGTTGGCGTCGTTCTCGATGACGACGGGGAGGTCGACCAGAGCCTCGAGGCGGTCGGCCAGCGGCTCGTCGATCCACTTGATGTTGGGGGCGAACAGCACCGTACGACGGGCTGCATCGACGAAGCCCGCGGCGCCGACGCCCACGGCCTCGACGTCGTGGTCGCGCTTGAGCGCGTTGACTGACTCCGCGACAGCGTCGACGATCAGCGTGGGGTCGGTCGCCGGCGTCTTGCGCCGGTCGTGGGCCACGACGGCGCCGTGCTCGTCGACGACCGCGACGGCGATCTTCGTCCCGCCGATGTCGACTCCGACCGTCACTGCCATGGCCCGTCCTCCACATCGATGTTCTCCACCGGGTCGTCGGCACGCTTGCCGTCGTCCCCCGCCTCTCGGGGCGTTGCCCACGACTCCACCACACCACGAGCCGCGAGCGTCAGCGAGGTCAGCGCTGAGACCAGGTGCTCGGCCACCTCGGGGCGTGCATGGCGCACGACCGTGAGCAGCTGGCAGAGCGGGCAGTAGTCACAGACCTCCGGACGGTGCTCGTGCGGGATCGCGCCCGCTTCACCGTCCGTGTCACCGTTCGCCTCACCACCGGCGGCGAACCGACCCTCGGTCGCCTGCTGGGCAAGCACACGGGCCAGCTTCATCGCCTCGTGCGCCAGGGTCCCGACGTCGTCGCCGCCGCTCGGTGCAGTCATGCCTCTCCTCGTACGGATTCCGGTGGGGTGCAGCGCGGGTGGGGTCGTCAGATCCTACCGAGGGCCGCGACCACGACGGTATCGCTCAGGGTGTCGCCCGCGTCTCGGGCGGCGGTGCAAACCGTACGGCGAGGTGACCGGCATCGAGGTGCGCTCCTGTGACCGCGTACCTAGTGAGCATCGAAGGGAGCGCCAGCACCCGCCGGTACGACCCCACAGTGACCACCAGATCGCCGCCGTGACGGGTCAGCCCGACCTCTCCCCCGGTCGCGAACGGCAGCGCCAGACGCAGCTCGACCTCGGCGCCGCGGCGCACCACGTCCATCGGCGGTGGCGCATCGACGACCGCGACCGGGTCGGACTCCCCGTACGCGGCGCGTGCCAGCTC
Source organism: Mumia zhuanghuii (assembly GCF_042681565.1). Classification (NCBI taxonomy): domain Bacteria; kingdom Bacillati; phylum Actinomycetota; class Actinomycetes; order Propionibacteriales; family Nocardioidaceae; genus Mumia; species Mumia zhuanghuii. The sequence goes on along the minus strand of NZ_JBHUFT010000008.1, from coordinate 899,442 downwards.
GGCGAGGGCGGCTGCGCCCACCGGCTCCCTCGGCGCGTACTCGGCGCGCCACACCGGGAGCGGCGCGAAGGACGCCTCCACGTCGGCCAGGGTCTCGCGCTGCGCCTCGGCCCACGTGCGGCGCCACTTGTCGTCGTCCGAGTCGGGGAAGACGCGGTTCGCGACCACCCCGTCGACCGTGTAGCCGTACAGCGACAACGTCGTCAGCGCCCTGCGCGCCTCGGCGACCACCACCGACTCCGGTGTGAGCACCAGTCGCACCGACGAGGTGGGAGCAGCCAGGAGCGTCCGCACCTCACGCAGGTCGGCGTGCAGGCGCTGCACGGCCTCACCGACCCTCGGTTCGGGGACCGGTACGCCCGCCGCGCGAGCGAGCGCCGGTGTCACGGCCCGGACGACCCGGCTGCCGGAGGTGGCGAGGCGGTCGAGGTACCAGCCGAGCGCCTCCGGCAGCGCGAGGAGCCGGAGCGTCTCGGCGGTCGGGGCGCAGTCGACGACCACGAGGTCCCACGCGCCCGAGACGACCTCGTCGCGCAGCGCCAGGAGCGCGAGCACCTCCTCGGCACCCGGGAGGACGGTGATCTCCTCGGCGGTGATCGGGTCGGTGCCGGCGGCGTCGAGGACCGCCCGCAGGTAGTCCTGGATCGACGCCCACGAGTCCTCGAAGCGTCGCTGCGCGTCGACCTGCTGGATCCACACGCGCTCCGCCACGGGCGTGTGGCCGTCGGCCGACCCTCCGGCCGAGACGCCGAACGCGTCGGAGAGCGAGTGCGCGGCGTCGGTCGACAGCACCAGCGTCCGCAGGCCTCGCTCGCCGGCGAGCACCGCCGTACCGGCCGCCGTCGTCGTCTTGCCGACTCCGCCCTTGCCCGTCAGGAGCACCACGCGGGTCACCCCGCGGCCTCGTACGGTCATTCCGGCGTCGACTCGACGCGCTTCTTCAGACCTTTGAGGGCGGTGTCGATGATGACCTTCTCGGCCTTGCGCCGAAGCATGCCGAGGAGCGGGATCGAGACCTCGACGGCGAGCCGGTAGGTGACGCGGGTCGACCCACCGCCCAGCGCGTCGAGGACGTACGCACCGTCCATGCCCTTGAGCATCGCGCCCGGCTCGGCGATCTCCCACTCGACCTTGTGGTCGCCGTCCCAGGTGTAGGCCAGCGTGTAGGTGTCGCGGATCGGCGTCGCGTCCAGGATGAACTGGACCTGCGTCGCACGGGCGCCGAACTCGTCGAGGGCGACGACCTGGGCCTCCTTCACGCCGGTCGCCCAGGTCGGGTACGTCGCGAAGTCCGCGATGACTGCCATGATCGCGCTGGGCTCCGCGTCGACCACGATGTCGCTGGTCGTCTGATCGGTCATCGAGAGCCTCCTGCTCGATCGTTGCTGGGCCCGACCTTATCGCGCGGTGCTGTCGGCCCCGGCACGCCCACGCGGCTCGCGCTCGACGTGGTCGGGAGCCGCTCCGACCACGCGGTCGGCGTCGAGGGTGTCGCGAACCTCGGTCACCCAGCGCTTGAGCCGGACCCGGTACGCCCGGTCGAGCGCGGAGCGCGCCCGCTCCGACCGCGGCGCGACCGCCGGATCGGCCTGGAGGAAGACATGGATCACCGTGCCTTCGGCGACCTCTTCCAGCCACACCTCGGCAGTGCCCTCGAGCCCACGTGAGACCGTCCAGCGCTTGCCCCGCAGACCCCGGTCCTCGAAGCAATCAAGCCGCACGTCGGCCAGCACATCGCCCCACGCGGCCTCGGCGCAGAGGACCTTCCGCAACGCCGACGGTGGAACCGCCGCGTACGTCTGGTCGATCACATCGACGGCCGGCATCGGGTCTCCTTTGGGGGTGCTCCGGTCGATGACTGTAACCTGCCCGAGGGGAAGTACGTCTTCTCGACGTACCCGTAATTCTTGAACGGAGGCAGCGTGCGTACCTACGCAACCCCGGCCACATACCAGGTCCCGGGCACCGGGAGCATCACGAACGACGTGCTGGCGTGGCTGGACAAGGACCCGGGACGGGTCGCTTTCCAGCGTCGGGTGGACGACGCGTGGGTCGACCTCACGATCACCCAGTTCCACGACCAGGTCGTCGCCGTCGCCAAGGGGTTCATCGCTGCCGGTGTGGCACCGGGTGACCGCATCGGCATCCTCGCGCGCACCAGCTACGAGTGGACCCAGGTCGACTACGCGCTGTGGTGGATCGGCGCCGTGAGCGTCCCGATCTACGAGTCGTCCTCGGTCGAGCAGATCGCCTGGATCCTGGCCGACTCCGACTCTGTCGGCTGCGTCGTCGAGAGCGACGTCCACGCGAAGCGGGTCGAGGAGTCGCGCGAGCACCTCCCCGCACTCAAGACGCTCTGGCGCATCGACGAGGGCCTCGACGGGCTCGCCGAGTCCGGCGCGAGCATCTCCGACGAGGACGTGGCCGCGCGCCGCGACGCCGTCGCACCGTCCGACCTCGCGACGATCATCTACACGTCGGGCACCACCGGCCGGCCCAAGGGCGCCGAGCTGACCCACGCCAACTTCATGTTCGAGCTCGCCGGCTGCATCGAGATCCTGCCTGCGATCTTCGACCGTGACGACGCGGTGACACTGCTGTTCCTCCCGCTCGCGCACGTGTTCGCCCGGATCATCGAGGTCGGGTCGATCCGCGCAGGCGTCAGGCTCTCGCACACGCCCGACGTCAAGAACCTCCTGCCCGAGCTGGCAGAGATCAAGCCGACGTTCATCCTGGCCGTCCCGCGCGTCTTCGAGAAGGTCTACAACGGCGCCAGCCAGAACGCCCATGCCTCGGGCAAGGGCAAGATCTTCGACCTCGCGACCTCCACGGCCATCGCGTACAGCCGTGCCCGTGAGTCCGGCAAGCGCATCGGTCCGGTGCTCAAGGCGAAGCACACCGTGTTCGACAAGCTGGTCTACACCAAGCTGCGTACGGCCATGGGTGGCCACGTTGAGCACGCCATCTCCGGCGGCGCCCCGCTCGGCGAACGCCTCGCGCACTTCTTCTCTGGCGTCGGCATCACCGTCATCGAGGGGTACGGCCTCACCGAGACGACCGCCGCGCTCGCCGCGAACATCGTCGAGGACTCCAAGATCGGCACCGTCGGACGCCCGCTCCCCGGCACCGAGGTGCGTGTCGCCGAGGACGGTGAGCTGCTGTTCCGCGGTGGCCAGGTCTTCCGCGGCTACTGGAACGCCCCCGAGGCCACCGCCACGGCGATCGACGCCGACGGCTGGTTCCACACCGGCGACGTCGGCGAGATCGACGCCGAGGGCTTCGTGTCGATCACGGGTCGCAAGAAGGAGATCATCGTCACCGCAGGCGGCAAGAACGTCGTCCCAGCCGTGCTCGAGGACCGCGTCCGCGCCCACGTCCTGGTCAGCCAGGCCGTCGTGGTTGGTGAGGGCAAGCCGTTCGTCGGCGCGCTCGTCACGCTCGACGCCGAGGCGGTCGGCCCCTGGCTGGAGCAGCAGGGCCGAGCTGTCGACACCCCGATCGCGGAGCTCGCGGAGGACATTGACGTCATCGCAGCGGTCCAGACGGCCGTCGACGAGGCCAATACGCACGTCTCGCGCGCGGAGTCGATCCGCAAGTTCCGTATCCTCCCGATCGACTGGACCGAGGAGGGCGGCCAGGTGACGCCGACCCTCAAGCTCAAGCGCAACGTCGTGATGCGCGAGCACCGCGACGACGTCGAGTCCCTCTACCAGTAGCTCGGCATCTGCTTGCGTGGTGAGCGCACCGTTGGCGTGCGGCCGTTGGTGGGGCTGGGCGTCCACCCCACACGCACTCGTGGACGCTGCCGCACCGACGTACGGGTGGGCCTGCGGCTGCCGTCGGTGCCTGCGGATGTCGGTTGCTCAGTAGCCACGTCATCTGGCCGCGTGACGACAAAGCCCCGGCCCACCGCGAGGTGGACCGGGGCTCTTGCCGCACGCGCGTCACCCGACGCGGTGCCGCACGCGCGTCACCCGACGCGACGGACTCCGCTCACGGGCATCACGTCCACCGACACGACCTCGACGCTGCGGCCGGGACGCGGGGCGTGGACCAGCTTGCCGTCACCGAGGTAGATGCCAACGTGGCTGACCGGGCTGTAGTAGAACACGAGGTCGCCCGGGCTCATCGACGAGCGGGACACGGACGTGCCCATGCCCGACTGCGCCGACGACGAGTGCGGCAGCGACACGCCCGCTGCGCCGAACGCGGCCATCGTCAGACCGGAGCAGTCCCAGCTGCCCGGACCCGCTGCACCGTACACGTAGGGCTCACCGAGTTGCGCAAGCGCGAAGTCGATCGCCTTCTTGGCGCGGCCGGAGGCGTTCACCTTGGGCGCGCTCGACGAGGCACGGTCGTCGTCACGCGAGGTGCCGCCGCCGTGATCGCCGTTGTAGACCTCTTCGCGCTCCGCGGGCGTCAGCCGCGCCACCACGGCCTCGGCCTCCGCGACACGCTTGTCGAGGGTCGCCTGCTGCTTCTTCATCTCGCCCTGGGCATCGGAGATGACCTCGAGCTTGGACGAGAGCTGCGTGCGGCGCACCTTCAGCTCGTCGGCCTCGCGCTCGAACGCTGCCAGGCGGTCGGCCTGCGTGCTGTTGTACGACTGCAGCGCCGCCAGGCCGTTGAGGAACTCGTCGGGATCACCGCTCGCGAGCAGCTGGGTCGTAGGGCCCATCGGCGAGCTGGTAAGACGGTCGGTGATGGTCTTGGCGAGATCGTTGCGGACCCCGTCGACCTCGGACTCCTGCACCTTGACGTCCGCGCGGAGCTTCTTGATCTGCTTCTTGGCGCCCTCGACCTCTGTCTTGAGCTCGAGGTAGCGCTCGTTCGCCTGCTCGGCTTCGTGGCTGAGCTTGGCCACCTTGCGCTGGGCCTCTGCAAGGCTCGGCGCCTGGGGGTCTGCTGCACTCGGCGACGCACTGAGCGTCGCGGCGAGAACCACTCCTGAGCCAGCGGCGATGGCTGCCTTCATCGACAGCTTGCGGCCGTTCCGCACGTGGGACGGTCTCCTTCGCGTTCTCGACGCCTACCGGGTGAGCTGACGGGTTCGGGCCAAGAACGTGCCCTACCGCGCCCGTGGTGCAGCGCGGATTCACCCCAGGAACGCGTGGGTCCCCGGCTCCGGCGTCGATCGGGGGACCTCGGCCGAACTAGGCGGCTTGCCTGCGCTCTCCGGGGTAGAGAACTCCTCAGGCACGCGAGCCTCACCCTACGCAAGGTGGGGGCCAAGAATCAACGACGACAGGGCCCGATTGTGCACGGTGTGCTTACTCACCCTGAACCTCACGGCTCGTCGGGCGCCTCGCTCTCGACCGACGTCACGAGCCGGAGCGGTGGCACGAGGCCGGCAGAGCTCAGTGCGGCGAGTGCTGCCCCCTCCTCGGCGTCGAGCCGTACGGCGTCGTCAGGAGGCCCGAGGAGCGCGGTGACGACGCAGTCGCCGCACGCCCGGGGGCGCGCCAGGCAGCGGGCGCAGTCGATCGTGAGGGACTCGCCGTGGCCCGTCGCCGGTCCCGGCTGCTGGTGGAGCACGCGAGATTCGTTCATGCTCGGCACGCTACGACCGTGGGCTGACAGAAAGCGGGACCAGCGACACGCCGTACGACCCGGCGATTCGTCCGTGATGTCAGAGCCGCGACCTAACGTCACCCTCATGAAAGCCCCCTCCCCCGCGTCGCCCGTCCCCGTCCAGGGGACTCTCGACGAGCTGGGCCGCGACCTGTCCGCCGTCACGTTCTGTGTGGTCGACCTGGAGACCACAGGCGGCTCGGCGTCCGCCGGCTCGATGATCACCGAGATCGGCGCGGTCAAGGTACGCGGTGGCGAGATCCTCGGCGAGTTCCAGACCCTCGTCGATCCCGAGGGCGAGATCCCGACCTTCATCGCGGTGCTGACCGGCATCACCGACGCAATGGTCGTCGGCGCTCCCCGCATCGGCGAGGCGCTGCCGTCGTTCCTGGAGTTCGCGCGCGGCACGGTGCTCGTCGCGCACAACGCGCCGTTCGACGTCGGGTTCCTCAAGCACTTCTCGGCCGCGCTCGACCTCATGTGGCCCGGCTTCGAGACCCTCGACACCGCACGCCTCGCACGCCGCGTCCTCGTGCGCGACGAGGTCCCCAACTGCAAGCTCGGCACCCTCGCACGCCACTTCCGCTCCACGACGACGCCCAACCACCGCGCCCTTGCCGACGCGCGGGCCACTGTCGACGTGCTCCACGCGCTACTCGAGCGCGTCGGCACGATGGGCGTGACCACGATGGAGGAGCTCGCGACCTTCAGCGCGCGGGTCAGCCCGGCCCAACGTAAGAAGAGCCGGCTCGCCGACCACCTCCCGCACTCCCCCGGCGTCTACCTGTTCCGTGACCGCCACGAGCACGTCCTGTACGTCGGGACGTCCAAGGACCTCCGTACCCGGGTGCGCTCCTACTTCACGTCGAGCGAGACCCGCACCCGCATGGGCGAGATGATCGCGCTCGCGACCCGCGTCGAAGGCATCACCTGCGCCACCGCGCTCGAGGCGCAGGTGCGCGAGCTCCGGCTGATCGCGCACCACAAGCCGCCCTACAACCGGCGCTCGCGCCATCCCGAGCGGGCAACCTGGATCAAGCTCACGCGCGAGCCGTGGCCGCGCCTGTCGTACGTCCGCAAGACCGACGACGACGCCGACTACCTCGGCCCGTTCACCCGGCGCGCCTCGGCGGAACAGGTCGCGTCCGCGCTGCACGAGGCGTTCCGCATCCGCCAGTGCTCCGGCCGTCTGCCGCTTCGTCCGTCCCGTACGGCGTGCGCGCTCGCCGAGATGGGGGGCTGCCTCGCCCCGTGCGACGGGTCGACCACCGACGCCGAGTACGCCACAGAGGTCGAGCGTGTCCGTGCCGCGATCCTCACCGACCCGGTCGAGGTCGTCGAGGCCTCCACCGACCGCATGCGGACCCTCGCCTCGCAGGACCGCTTCGAGGACGCCGCACGAGAGCGGGACCGCCTCGTCAGCCTCCTGCAGGCCACGCACCGCAGCCAGCGGCTCTCGGCGCTGCTCTCGTGCAGGGAGGTCGTCGCCGCTCGCCCGCTCGACCCGGCACGGCGCGAGTGGGAGGTCCACATCGTCCGGCACGGTCGGCTCGTGGCGGCGGGCGTCATGCCGGCGACGACACCGTCCCGCCCGTGGGTCGACGCCCTCCGGGCCATCGCGGAGACAGTGGTCCCGGAGCAGGCCCCGGCCGCGACGGCCGCGGAGTCCGAGCTCGTGCTGCGCTGGATGGAGTCCGAGGGCGTCCGCCTCGTGGACCTCGACGGCGAGTGGGCGAGCCCTGCCCGCGGGGCCGGCCGGCACCTTCCGATCGTCGAGGCCGCAGAGCGATCACGTGCGCTGGCCGCCCCCTTCGACGAGGCCGGGGGCGACGGCTGGCGCACCGAGCACCGGCCCCGTCGATGACGAGTAGGCTGCCCCGCGTACCCCGACTCGTCCGCCAGGAGGGCCCGTGATCACCGCGATCGTGTTCATCAATGCCGAGGTCGACCGCATCCCCGAGGTCGCTGAGGAGATCGCCGCCCTCGACGGCGTCAGCGAGGTCTACTCGGTCACCGGGCACATCGACCTGATCGCGCTCGTGCGCGTCCGTCGGACCGAGGACATCGCCGACGTCGTCGCCGACCGCGTCAACAAGGTCGCCGGCGTCCGCTCGACCGAGACGCACATCGCCTTCCGGACGTACTCCCAGCACGACCTTGAGTCGGCGTTCAGCATCGGCGGTGACCTCGAGTAGCGAACCCGGCCCTCAGACCTCGCGCTGAGAGGCCGCGGCCCACTCGTCGAGTGCACGCAGCGCCGCACCGGAGTCGAGCGCCTCGCGCGCCAGCGCCGTGCTGCGTTCCATCCGCGCGAGAAGGTCGTCCGTGGACCCCTCGTATGCGGCCAGACCCGCGCCGGCGTTGAGCACCACGGCGTCCCGTACGGGGCCCTGCTCGCCCTCGAGCACGCGCCTGAACACCGCGGCGTTGTACGCCGGGTCGCCACCGCGCAGCGCCTCGGCCGACGACAGCGCGATGCCGAGGTCGCGGGGGTCGAAGGTCTGCTGAGTGACCGACTTGGCCCCTTCCGGACCTCCGACGACCCACACCTGCGACGTCGTCGTGGTGGTGATCTCGTCGAGACCGTCGTCCCCGCGGAACACCAGCGCGTCGAGGCCCCGGCGTGCGAACACGCCGGCGACGACTGCGGCCATCCGGGCGTCGGCGACACCGACTGCCATCGCAGCGGGCCGGGACGGGTTGGTCAGCGGGCCGAGGAAGTTGAACGCGGTCGGGATGCCGAGCTCCTTGCGCGGAGCGGCGGTGTAGCGGAAGGACGCGTGGAACACCGGGGCGAAGCAGAACGTGATGCCCGTCTCGGTCGCCAGCTGCGCGACCCGCTCCGGTGTGAGGTCGAGACGGACGCCGAGCTTCTCCAGGACGTCGGCGGCGCCGCTCGCGCTCGACGCAGCGCGGTTGCCGTGCTTGACGACCAACGCTCCGGCCCCGCGCATCGTGACCGCTGACATCGTGGAGATGTTGACCGTCTTCGCCCGGTCACCCCCCGTACCGACGATGTCGACCGTACGGCCAGGGACCTCGATCATCCGTGCGTGGTCGAGCATGGTGGCCGCCAGCCCCTCGACTTCGGCCACCGTCTCGCCCTTGGCGCGCAGCCCGACGGCGAATCCGGCGATCTGCGCGGGCGAGGCGTTGCCGCTGAGGATCTCCTCCATCGCCCAGGACGTCTGCTCCTGGGTGAGATCTTCACCACCGACGAGCGCGCCCAAGATCTCCGGCCAGCGAGGGGCCTCGGTCATGCCGACGCCGCCGGGGCGGGCGCTAGGAGGGCGACCACCGCGTCGGCGAGACGCAGCGGGTCGACCGGGTGGTTCGAGACGCCGTCGGCCCGCGACCAGGTCGCGAGCCAGGCGTCCTGCTCGCGCGCGGTGAGCACGAGCAGGGGCGGGCAGCGGTAGATCTCGTCCTTCAGCTGCCTCGCCACACCCATGCCGCCTGCCGGCGTCGCCTCACCGTCAAGGATCGCCAGGTTGAAGCCGCCGGCGTCCATCTGCTGAAGGACGACGGGCAGCGTGGCGCACTCGACGTACTCGACCGGCGGGAGGTCCGGGTGGATCCTCCGCCCCAGGGCGGTCACCACCTGGGCCCGGGTTTCGGCGTCGTCGGAGTAGACGAGCACGCGCAGAGAGGCCTGGTGTTCGGATGCGGCTTCGGTGTTGGGATCGCTCACAGCGCGATCGTAGCGACTCCCGAGTCACTTCAGGCAGGGGTCGGGGATGCCTCGCCCACCTCAGGGGTTAATAATGACACCCGTGGCGACGACATCTGTGATCCCAGCATCCCGCCTGCACGGGCAGCCCAACCGACCGTCGCAGGTGACGGTCGGAACCGTGGTGTGGCTTTCGAGCGAGCTGATGTTCTTCGCGGCGCTCTTCGCCGCATACTTCACGATCCGCGCGGTGAGCCCCGAGCTGTGGGACCTTGAGACCGCCAAGCTCAACATCCCGTTCGCCACGGCGAACACGACGATCCTCGTGCTGTCGTCGGTCGCCTGCCAGTGGGGCGTCTTCGCCGCAGAACGGGGCAAGGTCGGCCGCAGTGGCAAGATCTGGCAGTTCCGCGAGTGGGGCCTTCGCGAGTGGTTCGCGTTGACCTACATCATGGGCGCGGTCTTCGTCGCCGGCCAGGCGCTGGAGTACGTCGAGCTCGTGCACCACGGCATCACGCTCTCCTCGTCCGGCTACGGGTCGACGTTCTACCTCGCGACCGGCTTCCATGGCATCCACGTCATCGGCGGTCTGATCGCCTTCCTGCTGATCATCGGCCGTACGTTCATGGCGCGGCGATTCACCCACGAGCAGGCGATCTCAGCGATCGTCGTCTCGTACTACTGGCACTTCGTCGACATCGTGTGGGTCGGGCTGTTCCTGACGATCTACGCCCTGCAGTAACGGTTCGCCACCAGGGAGCCGTCTTCGACGACCCCAGCGGCGAACCTCCAACAGAAGAACGCAAATAAGGCTTTAATCGAGAGATGACGTCCCCGCCGGGACGTCGCTGGCAAGGGGAACGAGGTTCACTCCGTGCGGTTCTTGTCCACCCACCGAAGGCACCCGCTCGCGGGTTACGCGGTGCTGCTCTTCGGCCTGCTCCTCGCGGGCGCGCTCTATGCCGCCCTCGCGCCCGGGAAGGCCGATGCCGACACCGCGGGTGACACAGCCAAGATCGAGCAGGGCCGCGAGCTGTTCCTGGTCGGATGCGCCAGCTGTCACGGTCTGAACGCCGAGGGCATCATGACCAAGAGTGGCGGCAACTACGGGCCGTCGCTGATCGGCGTGGGAGCTGCGGCCGTCGACTTCCAGGTCGGCACCGGCCGTATGCCCATGGCGCAGACAGCCCCCCAGGCTCCGCGCAAGGCCCCGGTGTTCAACGGTGAGGAGACCGAGGCGCTCGCCGCCTACGTCGCGAGCCTCGGCCCCGGTCCGGCCATCCCTGAGGAGGAGTACACCGACGTCTCGGACCTCTCCCAGGAGGACCTGACCCGCGGCGGTGAGTTCTTCCGTACGAACTGCACCGCTTGCCACAACTCGGTCGGCGCCGGTGGCGCCCTGCCCAGCGGGCGCTTCGCGCCGACGCTGCGCGACGTCAGCGGCAAGCACATCTACGAGGCGATGCAGACCGGTCCTCAGCAGATGCCCGTCTTCAACGACGACGTCATCACCCCCGAGGACAAGCGCGCCATCATCGGCTACATCAAGAACGTGCAGGCCCAGCCGCAGGGCGGCTTCGCCGGCGGCGGCCTCGGCCCCGTTGTCGACGGCATGTTCGCCTGGATCATCGGAATCGGCGGTCTGGTCGCTGTCGCCGTCTGGCTGGCAGCCCACGGCGCCCGGGTGAAGAAGAAGAGGTCATGAGCTCCGAATCCCACGACGCGCAGTCGACGAACGGCGTCGCCAAGCCGACCGGTGACGAGGTCGCCACGTCGGCACGCAACGACATCGAGCCGGCCGAGCCGATCGAGAACCCGGGGCTGCCCGAGCACCTCCCCCGTCCCACGGACGTAGATCCCAAGCTCGAGAAGCGTGCCGAGCGCCAGGTCGCCGGCATGTTCACGGCCGCGATCATCCTCACGATCGCCTTCTGCGTCGCCTACTTCGCCATCCCCAAGGATGCCGAGATCTTCGGCTGGTTCTCCCTGAACCTCGCCCTCGGCGTCACCCTCGGCGGCGCGCTCTTCCTCATCGGCATCGGCGCCATCCAGTGGGCCAAGAAGCTGATGAACGACCACGAGGTCATCGAGATGCGTCACCCGGCGCGCTCCTCCGATGACGACCGTGAGGCAGCGCTCGACGTCCTCGACGAGGGCGTTGCTGACTCCGGCTTCGGCCGCCGTCCGCTGATCCGCCGGTCCCTGATCGGCGCCGTCGCGATCCTCGGCTTGCCGGCGATCGTCATGCTGCGTGACCTTGGCCCGCTGCCGGGCAACAAGCTCTTCCACACCGTCTGGCGCAAGGGCATGCGAGTCGTCAACGACGTCTCCGGCATGCCGCTGCGTCCGGCCGACATCGAGGTCGGCCAGCTGGTCAACGCCCAGCCCGACGTCTTCTTCGAGACCGACAGCCACGGCCACGCGGTGTTCCACGGCACGAAGCTTCTCCAGGCCAAGGCCAAGGCGTCCGTGATCGCGGTCCGGATCCGTCCCGATGACATCAAGCCTCGCAAGGGGCAGGCCAACTGGGACGTGGACGGCATCATGGTCTACTCCAAGATCTGCACGCACGTCGGCTGCCCGATCAGCCTCTGGGAGCAGCAGACGCACCATCTGCTCTGCCCGTGCCACCAGACCACGTACGACCTCGCCGACGGTGGCAAAGTCATTTTCGGCCCTGGCAAGCGCCCTCTCCCGCAGCTCCCGCTCGCGGTGGATGCGGACGGCTACCTCATCGCCACCAGCGACTTCCATGAGCCGGTCGGCCCGAGCTTCCCTGAGGTGAACCAGAACCGTGACTGAGACAGCGAGCCCCACCTCAACTCCGCTCAAGGACACGAACTTCGGCAAGAAGTCCGCTGGTCCCGTCGAGTGGCTCGACGACCGCCTCGGCCTCGCCGGCGTCGTTCGCAAGAACATCCGCAAGGTGTTCCCCGACCACTGGTCGTTCCTGCTGGGCGAGATCGCCCTGTGGAGCTTCATCGTGCTCCTGCTGACCGGGACCTTCCTCACGTTCTGGTTCCAGCCGAGCATGGCCGAGGTCCCCTACAACGGGTCGTACGAGCCGTTGCGCGGCCTGGAGATGTCGCAGGCGTACGCCTCAACGCTCAACATCTCGTTCGACATCCGTGGCGGCCTGCTGGTCCGTCAGATCCACCACTGGGCAGCCGCGCTGTTCATGGCGGCACTCATGGCCCACATGCTTCGGGTGTTCTTCACGGGTGCCTACCGCAAGCCGCGCGAGATCAACTGGCTGATCGGCATCGGCCTGTTCGCCGTGGGCCTGATCGAGGGCTTCGCCGGCTACTCGCTCCCCGACGACCTGCTGTCGGGCACCGGCCTGCGGTTCGTCGACGGTCTGATCCGGTCGATCCCGGTCGTCGGCAGCTATCTCGAGTTCTTCGTCTTCGGCGGCGAGTTCCCAGGCGACCTGATCATCGCGCGCCTCTACATGGCGCACATCTTCCTGCTCCCCGGGATCCTGCTCGGGTTGATCGCTGCCCACATGCTGCTGCTCGTCTACCACAAGCACACGCAGTGGCCTGGCCCCGGACGTACCGAGAAGAACGTCGTGGGCTACCCGATGCTCCCCGTGTACGCAGCCAAGGCCGGCGGCTTCTTCTTCGTCGTCTTCGGTTTCACGGCATTGATGTCGGCGTTCCTCCAGATCAACCCGATCTGGACGTACGGCCCCTACAACCCGTCCGAGGTCACGGCTGGCTCCCAGCCCGACTGGTACATGGGCTGGGTCGAAGGTGCGGTCCGCATCATGCCCAACTGGGAGTTCACGGTCGGCCCAGAGACGTTCTCCTTGAACGTCTTCATCCCGGGCGTGCTCCTGATGGGGTTGCTGTTCACGGTGCTGGCCATCTGGCCATTCTTCGAGTCCTGGGTGACCGGCGACAAGAAGGAGCACCACCTCCTGCAGCGTCCGCGCAACGCTCCGACCCGTACGGCGTTCGGCATCGCCGGTATGACGTTCTACGGCATCTGCTGGATCGCGGGTGGCAACGACATCATCGCGTTCAAGTTCAACCTGGACATCTTTACGATCACGTGGATCGCACGCATCGGTGTCTTCGTCGGACCGGTCATCGCGTTCATCATCACGCGGCGGATCTGCATCAGCCTGCAGCGAAAGGACAACGACACCGTCCTCCACGGCTACGAGACGGGCGTCATCGTCCGCTCCGCCGAGGGATCGTACGCCGAGGCGCACGCACCTCTGCCGGCTGACGCGGCGTACACGCTCACGGCGCGTCCCCGTGTCCCGGAGCTCACCGCTACGGAGGCCGAGGACGAGCACGGTGTCCGCAACCCCGAGGGCCGCAAGGCTCGTCTGCGGGCGTGGGCCAAGCGGTTCTTCTACGCGCACGACGTCGACAAGCCGACGACGGCCGAGGTCGAGCAAGCGGAGCACCACCTCCACGACGAGGTCTACCCGCCGCACGACTTCCCGGACGACTTCTCCGGCGTCAGCGAGACGGGTGTCCCGAAGCAGCACTGAGGAGACCGCTCCCGCGAAGGCCCCGCTCCCCCGCTCTGGGGGGCGGGGCCTTCCGCTGTTCCCGCTCCCCCAACGCGTACCCGCCCGCCCCGAACGGCGGCACCTCAGCGTCCACCGACACGCGCGCCGTGGACGCCCAGCGACCGACGCAGGCCCGTACGGAGGTGTGCCTCGCGGGCGAGCTCAGGAGAGGGCGGAGCCCTTGGCGAACTCGGTGTACGAGATGTTCCAGTCGGTCCAGCCGTTCTGCGGCTCGAGGACCTTCCGGTCGGAGTTGACGAATTTCACGGGATCGCCGATGTGCGAAATGCCGTACAGCCAGGCGGCGTTGCTCGTGCTCAGGCCAGTGCATCCGTGGCTGACGTTGGCGCTGCCCTGCGATCCCGTCGACCAGGGCGCCGCGTGGATGAACTCACCAGAGTTGGTGACGCGCATCGCGTAGCGCACGTTCTCGATGTTGTAGTACTCCGAGGAGCCTTCGGAGATCCCTGTCGTGGCGGCGTCCATCCGCTTCGACGGGTGCTTCTCCATGATGATCTTGGTCCCGTTGCGGGTCTGGAACCCCGCCTTGCCGGTCGTCGCCGGGAGCACCCGTGCGACCTTGCCGTTGATCTTCACCGTCGCCTTGTGGCGCGAGACGTCGACGACCGTGGTCACGGCCTGCTTGGTCACGCGGAACGACGTGTCACGGTCCTCCTGACCCCAGACGCCCTTGCCTGTACGGACGCCGTTGATGCCGGCGTGAACCTTCACCTTGGTGCCGGCAGGCCAGTACTTGCGGGGCCGGAAGTGGACCTCGGAGTCGCTCACCCAGCTCCAGGTGCCCTCGACTTTCGGGGTGGACGTCACGACCAGCCGCTTCTCGACCTCCGTCCGGCGCTTCACCGGGATGTCGAACCGCAGGATGACCGGCATCGCCACGCCGACGGTCGCACCGTCCATGGGTGAGACGGAGGCATAGGCCTGCTGGTCGAGAGATAGGTCCTGGGTACGGAACCGCCGCGACTCGGTGGACACGCGTCCGTCGTCGTCGCGCGTCGTCACCGCGACGGTGTAACGCTTGCCAGGCTCAAGGAGGGACGAGGCGGTCCAAGAGGCGCCGTCGGAAGTCACGGCGCCGTTCAGCGTGTTCTTGCGGGTCGGCTTGCCGCCGTAGTGGGCGGTGACCGCCGTGATCGTGCCATGACTGGCCCCGACGGTGACAGCAGTGTCGACCGGAATGTCCGCGTCGCCGTCGTCGACGTTGAAGGTCAGCTCGGTGGCGGGCGTCGGGGAGGCGGACGATGTCGGTGCGGCATCGCCTGCGCGGTCGCCAACGCCGTCGTCGCCTCCGGCCGAGCTGCAGCCGGCGATGAGCGCAGCCATCAGCAGGACGCCGAACAAACGGCGTCCTGAGTGCACGGCGGACTGGCGTCCCTGAACCTTCATCATCTCCCTACGAACACATACGGCCTCTCAGGGTAGCAATCGCTACCCAAAGAGGCCGTACATGGCTCGAGGCGGAGGTGTCAGTGGGCGTAGAGCCCGCGGTAGTACTCGAAGACCCAGCCGCAGAGCGCGATCACGCCGAAGACGCTCGCCATGGCGAAGAGCCACCAGCCGAAGATCGCACCGATCACCATCACGAGGATGGCCAGCGCCGACCAGAGCGGCCACCAGCTCCACGGAGGGTAGAAGCCGTACTCGCCGGCGCCTTCAGCGATCTCGGCATCGTCACGATCCTCCAGACGCGCCGGGATCTGCTTGGCGACGACCGCCAGGAAGAAGGTGAGGAGCAGGCCCAACAGAGCTGCCATCGCCAGGGCCGTCGTGCCCGTCGGGTCCTCGGACGCGATCCAGTAGATCGGCGTCACGATGGCGAGGAAGACGGAAACCGACGCGATGATCCACGCTTCGGCCTTCATCGGGTGCCACCTTCCGGCGAGTTGTCGGTCTGCTCGCGCAGAGCCTCTTCATGACCCTCGAGGTTCGGGGCGTCGGCCAGCGGGCTGTCGAGATCGTTGTCCGCGTGCTCGAGCATCGACAGCTCCGGGTGGTGGAGGTCGAACGCCGGGCTCTCGGAGCGGATCCGGGGCAGCGAGGTGAAGTTGTGCCGCGGCGGCGGGCTGGATGTCGCCCACTCGAGCGAGCGTCCCCAGCCCCACGGGTCGTCCACGCCGACCTTCGGGTTGTTGCGCGAGATCCACACGTTGTAGAAGAACGGCAGCGTGGAGATCGCGAGGACGACCGCGCCGATCGTCGACACCTGGTTGAGGACGGTGAACCCGTCAGTCGGCGAGTAGTCGGCGTAACGGCGCGGCATGCCCTCCACACCCAGCCAGTGCTGGACGAGGAACGTCAGGTGGAAGCCGACGAACAGCAGCCAGAAGTGGATCTTGCCGAGCCGCTCGTTGAGCATGTGCCCCGTCCACTTCGGCCACCAGTAGTAGAAGCCGGCGAACATCGCGAACACGACCGTGCCGAAGACGACGTAGTGGAAGTGAGCAACCACGAAGTATGAGTCGGACAGGTGGAAGTCGAGGGCGGGCGACGCGAGGATGACGCCGGTCAGACCACCGAAGAGGAAGGTCGTAAGGAAGCCCAGCGAGAACACCAGCGGGGTGTCGAAGCTGATCGACCCGCCCCATAGCGTGCCTATCCAGTTGAAGAACTTGACGCCTGTCGGCACCGCGATCAAGAACGTCATGAAGGAGAAGAACGCGAGGTCCACCGCCCCTGTGACGAACATGTGGTGGGCCCACACGGCGACGGAGAGGGCTGCGATCGCGAGCGTCGCGGCGACGAGGCCGATGTAGCCGAAGATCGGCTTGCGGCTGAAGACGGGCAGGATCTCACTGATGATGCCGAAGAAGGGCAACGCGATGATGTAGACCTCTGGATGCCCGAAGAACCAGAACAAGTGTTGCCAGAGGATCGGGCCGCCTGTTGAGGGGTCGAAGACATGGGTGCCGAGCTGACGGTCGGCGAACAGCGCGAGGAGCGCGGCAGCCAGGATCGGGAACGCGATCAGCACGAGGAGGCTCGTGACCAGGATGTTCCAGGTGAAGATCGGCATCCGGAACATCGTCATGCCGGGGGCGCGCATCGTGAAGATCGTCGTCACGAAGTTGACCGCACCGAGGATCGTGCCCAGGCCCGACATGTAGAGGCCGAGGACCCACATGTCACCGCCGACTCCCGGCGAGTTCACCGCGTCGGACAGCGGGGCGTACGCGAACCACCCGAAGCTGGCCGCACCACCAGGGACGAAGAAGCCTGCGACGGCCAGCGAGCTGCCGAACAGGAACAGCCAGAAGCTGAACATGTTGAGTCGCGGGAACGCCACGTCGGGCGAGCCGATCTGCAGCGGCATGATCCAGTTGGCGAAGCCGACGAACAGCGGCGTCGCGAACATCAGCAGCATGATCGTGCCGTGCATGGTGAAGAGTTGGTTGTAGGTCTCTTCGTCGACCACCTGCGTGCCCGGAGCGGCGAGCTCGGCACGGATCAGGAGGGCGAGGATGCCGCCGATCAGGAAGAAGGCGAACGACGCGACCAGATACATCGTGCCGATCTGCTTGTGATCGGTCGTCGTGAGCATCGAGACGACGCGCCTGCCCAGAGGCCGACGCTGCGTGGTCTCACTCAGGGGTTCGGCAACCGCAGTCACTCGTGCTCTCCGTTCTCTGCGTTCTGCGCCTCGGCAAGGCCGGCGATCTGGTTGGCCTCGACGCCGCCCTCAGGCTCACCGATCTGGCCGGCGGCCTGGAGCTTCTGCAGGTGAGCGTCGTACTCGTCACGCGAGACGATGTGCACCTTGAAGATCATGCGCGTGTGGTAGAGGCCGCACAGCTCGGCGCAGCGGCCGGTGAAGACACCCTCGCGGGTCGGGGTGAGGTCGAACGAGCCCTCCCGGCCGGGGACGATGTCCCGCTTGAAGTAGAACTCCGGGATCCAGAATGAGTGGATGACGTCCGGCGAGACGAGGTCGAAGCGGACCGACTCGTCGACCGCGAGCCAGAGCTCGGTCGGGTCGGCCGTGTCGCCGAAGTCGAAGACCGGCGTGCCGCCCGTCGCCTCTTCGTCGAGGTAGTTGAAGGTGAACTGCCACTTGCTGCCGACGACCGTGATGTGGTGCTCCGGGTCGTCGACCTCCTCGAGCATCTCGGTCTGCGACTTCACCGTCTGCGCGAAGAAGATCGCGACCACGATGACCGGCGCGACGGTGTAGAGCACCTCGAGCGGCAGGTGGTAGCGCAGCTGGTTGGGCACCTCGTTGCCCGGGCGGCGGCGATAACGCACCATCGCCCAGAACATGAGCCCGAGCACCAGCACCAGCACCACGGCACACGCGATCCACGCCCCCACCCACAGGACGAACATGTAGTCGACACGGTCGCTCGCACCCGGCGGAAGCGCCAAGCGCTCCCACTGGTTGGGGGAATCGGGCGAACAACCACTCAGCAGCACGATCGCTGCGACGGCGAAACCGAGCGCGACCGCCTTCGACCTGACCGGCCGTCGACGCTCGTCTTGTGCTCGCTCACCGCGCGCGAAGAGTTCCAGACCCACCAGGCGCCTTTCTGGCTCGTATCGACTCACACCGCAGTGTGCTTCCCGGCGCCGCTGACGCGACGTGTACCGGCCTCACTGCGAACAAAAACACCCTACTCCAGAGCGCTCCGCCCGTCCGGCAGAGGTCCCCTCAGAACGACGGGAGGCGTTCGTCTACGATGTCGGCCGCCGCGGCACCGTACTCGCTCCTGATGCGGGCGAGCAGGGCGTGACGCTCGAGCCGGTACTCCTGCGTGCCGGTCGTCTCCACGACGCTCGCGGCAAGCGCACAGCCGAGCTGGGCGCACTGCTCGTGAGGGAGGTCGACGCCGAGGCCGGCCAGGAAGCCCGCACGGAAGGCGTCGCCCACGCCGGTCGGGTCCACGGCGTTGATGCCGGCGATCGCGGGGACGTCGATCACGGTGCCGTCGGCCTCGTACACGCTCACGCCGTCAGCGCCGCGCGTCACGACACGGGTGCCGACGCGCTGCTGGATCTCGCCGGCGCTCCAGCCAGTCTTCTTCTCGGTCAGCGCGGCCTCGTACTCGTTGCTGAACAGGTATGTCGCGCCGTCGATGAGAGTACGGATCAGCGCGCCGTCGGCGAACGCCAGCTGCTGCGAGGGGTCGGCCGCGAAGCGGTAGCCGCGCGTCCGGCACTCCTCGGTGTGTCGGACCATCCCCTCTGGGTCGTCGGGGCCGATGAGCACGATGTCCCACCCGCCGACACGGTCGTGGATCGGCTTGAGCTCGATCTCACGGGCCTCGGCCATGGCACCGGCATAGAAGGTTGCGATCTGGGCCTGCGCCGCGTCGGTCGTGCAGACGAAGCGGGCGGTGTGCCGGGTCTCGGAGACGTGGACGCCGGAGCAGTCCACGCCGTGCCGCTCCAGCCACGAGCGGTAGTCGTCGAAGTCCTCGCCGACCGCGCCGATGAGGACGGGGTCCTCGCCGAGAGCAGCCAGCCCGAACGCGATGTTGGCACCGCACCCGCCGCGGCGTACGACGAGGTCGTCGACGAGGAACGACAACGAGATCTTGTCGAGCTGGTCGACGACGAGGGAGTCCGAGAACTTC
>NZ_JBHUFT010000008.1:541617-879906 GCF_042681565.1 Mumia zhuanghuii | reverse complement strand
GCCCTCGCGGTTGTCAGTGGCTGTGCTGGTCGGTACGGCGAAACTCAGTGGAAGGAGTCACCGCACGCGCACGAGCCGGTCGCGTTGGGGTTGTCGATCGTGAAGCCCTGCTTCTCGATCGTGTCGACGAAGTCGATCGTCGCGCCGTGGAGGTAGGGGACGCTCATGCGGTCGACGACGACCGAGACGCCCTCGAACTCGCGGGTCTCGTCACCGTCGAGCGTGCGCTCGTCGAAGAACAGCTGGTAGCGCAGGCCAGAGCAGCCGCCCGGCTGCACGGCGATACGGAGCGCGAGGTCCTCGCGTCCCTCCTGCTCGAGGAGGCTCTTCACCTTGGCGGCGGCGCCGTCGGTGATCTCGACGCCGCTGATGGTCTCGGTGCCGTCTGTGCTCTGCACGGTCATGTGTTCTCCCGAAGTCTCTGGTGCGGGGCTCGTCCGTTGAAGGGACAGGGCACCACGTCGTCTCATTCCCACCGTACGACACCACGATACGCAGCAGGTACTGCAGTGCCGCAGGGCTCCCACCAGCGTACGCCGTGCCCGGAAGTCGTGACCGCTCGTCCGGGGAACGGCCGCTGGGTGTCAGACCTGCGACCACGTACGCGCGATGCGCTCGGCCAGCCGGGCGAGCCTCTCCCCTGCGTCGTCACCAGCCTGCTCCCCCAGCAGGTCCGCCGTCGCGTACGCCGCCTCGACGCCCATCGCGCGGCGCTCCCTCGCCCCCACCTCCACGCGGTCGGCCAACACCACGCACGGCCTCAGGGCCGCGCCTGCGACGGCTGCGACCCCGTAGACCACGGTGCCCTCGCGAGAGGTCACGTCGTAGGCGTCCACGCCGGTGAGGACCACGTCAGTCGCCCGCGCCGCAGCCTGCAGGCCCACTAGGTCGGCCACCGCCGCGACGCCCGGCACGCTCGTGGCCCCCAGGACCTGGAGGGCGAACCCGAGACCGCCGGCAGCGCCTGCTCCGGCGGCGTCGGCGACGCGCCGCTGCGCCGGGCCGGGCCCGCAGACCGCGACCACGAACGCGTCGAGGATCGTGTCGACACGGGCGACTGCTGCGTCGTCGAGGCCCTTGCCCGGTCCGTCCGACCGTACGGCCCCGAAGAGCCCCAGCAGCGGGCTGCCGACGTCGGTCGCGACGACCAGCTCGGTCGGGCCGATCCGCTCCCGTACGGGGCCGAGATCGACCGCGGAGACGCCTGCCAAGCCCCCTGGGCCTGCCGCGAGAGGCACATCTGCGCGGGCGCCGAGCGCGCTCAGCATGCCCGCGCCGCCGTCCGTCGTCGCGCTGTCGCCGAGGCCCACGACGATGCGCTGGGCGCCGGCCTCGAGCGCGGCCGCGATCAGGTCACCCACACCCGCGCTCGTCGCCTCGAGAGGAGCTCGCCGGACGGCGACGTGCGGACCGCACGCCGACGCGGACTCCACGAAGGCCGTACGACGGCCGTCGTCGTCGGCGAGCAGCATCAGGCCGCGTACGGGGCCGCCCAACGGGCCTCGCACGTCGACCTCGGTCCGCTCACCGCCCACCGACGCGTGCAGCGCGTCGACGAAGCCGCGCCCCGCGCCGGACATCGGGACGATGTCGAGGACGTCACCGGGCGCCGTACGGTACCAGCCTGACGCGATGGCCTCCCCTGCCGCGGACGCGCTCAGCGCGCCCGCGAAGGCGCCCGGAGCGACGAGCACCCGCACGGGATCAGGCCAGGGCCTTCTCGGCGGCGGCCAGCAGCACGCACGTCGCCAGGACGTCCATCGCAGTCCGGACGTCGTCGATGGTCGGGAACGAGGGCGCGATGCGGATGTTGCGGTCGCGCGGGTCCTTGCCGTACGGGAACGACGCCCCGGCCGGGGTCAGGGCCACGCCCACGCCCTTGGCGAGCTCGACCACGCGCGAGGCGGTGCCGTCGACGACGTCGAGACTCACGAAGTAGCCGCCGGACGGGCGCGTCCAGGTCGCGACGTCGTACGAGCCGAGGCGCTCGCTGAGCACCTCCTCGACGGCCGCGAACTTCGGCGCGAGCAGGGCACGGTGCTGGCGCATCAGCGCCCGCACGCCATCGGCATCGCCGAAGAGTCGTACGTGACGCAGCTGGTTGACCTTGTCCGGACCGATCGAGCCGAACTTGAGGTGGCTCTTGAACCACGAGACGTTTGCCGGCGAGCTGCCGAAGAAGGCCACCCCTGCCCCGGCGAACGTGATCTTGGAGGTCGACGCGAACACGAGCACCCGGTCGGGGTGTCCACCGGCAGCAGCGAGGCTCAGCACGTCGGCGGTCTTGGCCTCGTCGTCGCTCAGGTGGTGGACCGCGTACGCGTTGTCCCAGAAGATACGGAAGTCGGGCGCGGCCGCGGGCATCGCCATCAGGCGTGCGGCGACCTCGGGGGACGTGACGCCACCGGTGGGGTTGGCGTACGTGGGGACGAGCCACATCCCTTTGATCGTCGGGTCAGCGGCGACGAGCGCGGCGACCTGGTCGACGTCGGGGCCGTCGTCGTCCATGTCGACGGGGATCATCTCGATGCCGAACGACTCCAGCAGCGCGAAGTGACGGTCGTACCCGGGCACCGGGCACAGGAAGCGCACCGTCTCCTCAGCCGCCCACGGGCGCGGCGACTCGGCGAAGCCGTGGAGCAGCGCCCAGACGAGGGTGTCATGCATCAGCGTCAGGCTCGAGCTGCCTTGCGCGAGCAGCTGCGCGACGGGGATGCCGAGCAGCTCGGCAAAGATCTCGCGCAGCTCGACGAGCCCGTCGAGGCCGCCGTAGTTGCGCGTGTCGGTGCCGTCCGCCGCGCGGTAGTCGGCCTCACCCGGCAGCGCGAGCAGCGCCTGCGACAGATCCAGCTGCTCGGGCGACGGCTTGCCCCGCGTGATGTCGAGCGACAGGCCGCGCGAACGCAGCTCTTCGTACGCCGCGCGCTGCGTCGACAGCAGGGTGCCGAGCGCATCACGATCAAGGGTGTCGATGCTCATGGGGTGTCCTCGCAAGACGTGGTCAACGGCGCGTCGACGGTCTCAGACGCGCCACGGTCGAATCTATCGACTGCCTCCACCGAGCCCGGGAGCGCCCCAGATGGCGAGCCACCGGCCGAGGTCCTTCTCGACCGGGAGGTCGTCGCTGACGATCCCGCGGACCTGAAGCTCGAGGGCGTTGTCGCGCCGGGGCTCGGCGACCGGGACGAACGGATAGAACGTCCCACGCTTGAAGAGGTAGACCAGCCCGACGGGCCGGCCGTCGCTCGTCGTGAAGTCGACCACCGAGCAGAGCAGCTGCGGGCCGAACCCGTTGTCGACGAGCGTGCTGTTGACGGCGTGGAGGTCGGTGACGAGGCCGCCCACGTCCTCCGGGTCGTGGCGGACGACCAGCCAGGTGAACCCGTACGAGTCGACCGACCGCTCGACCTGCGGCCCGCCGTCGGCGTCGAGCAGCTCCTGCACGTCCGCCTGCATGGTGCTGAAGGCGGCGCCCTCGGTCTGGCGGTAGCAGACCGACCCGATGCCGGTCGGCTTGATGCCGGCCGCGGCCTCGAGGGTGATCGCCGCCGACGGAAGGCTGAAGAGCGCGTCGAGGTTGGCCTGGACCGGCTTGGAGCGGCCCATCAAGGAGTCCCAGAAGCCCATCGCGGCCTCAGAGGGGGCGGCCGAGGTCGGCCGAGATCTGGGCGAGCTGCTCGAGGCGCTTCTCGACGGGCGGGTGGGAGCTCATCAGGCCGGCGAGCGTGTCGCGGGAGAAGGCCGGGGTCGCGAAGAAGAACGCGCTCATGTTCTCGACCTGGCGCAGATCCTTGCTCGGGATGCGTCCCATGTCACCGGTGATCTTGGTCAGTGCCGACGCGAGAGCCGAGGGCTTGCCCGTGAGGTAGGCGCCCGACCGGTCCGCGCTCAGCTCGCGGTAGCGCGACAGGGCCCGCGTCAGCAGGAAGCTGATGAAGTACGCGATGAGGCTGGCAATCCAGACGACGAGGAACATCAGTGCGGTGTTGTTGTTGCGGTCGCGGCTGTTGCCCATGAACGGGAACCAGCGGATCAGGAACCCGGCGAGGAGACCGAGCGACGACGCCACGGTCATCACCGAGACGTCGCGGTTGGCGACGTGGGCGAGCTCGTGGCTCAGCACCCCCTCCAACTCCTCGGCGTCGAGGCGCCGCAGGATGCCGGTCGTCACGCAGATGGCCGAGTGGCTCGGCGAGCGCCCCGTCGCGAAGGCGTTGGGAAGGTCGGTGTCGGCGATGGCGACGGCCGGCTTCGGCATGTCGGCCAGCGCGCAGAGGCGGTCGATCATGCCGTGCAGCTCGGGTGCCTGCTCAGGAGTGACGACCCGCGCACCCATCGAGGCGAGCGCGAGCTTGTCCGAGAAGTACCACTGGGCCCATGCCATCCCGACCACGATCACCGCGGCCAGGGCGGCGTTGGGCATCACGGTGATCAGCACGGCGCCGAACGCCAGGTAGAGCGCCACGAGTCCCAGGCTGACCGCGCCCATCCGGCGGGTCAGACCTGCATCGCTGCGGAATCTCGTCCTCGACATGTTCCCTCTCTCAAGGCCCTCGGGGGTAGAGGGCCGCCTGTCACGCTTCAACGCACGACACGCCTCGGACGTTCCCGCGGGGCTGCCGCGGGAACGTCCGTCGTACGGGTGTCAGCGACGTCAGCCAGGAATGAAGCGTCAGCCAGGAATGAAGCCGTCAGCCCCGAGCAGGTCCTCGACCTCGGCGAGCGAGGCGTCAGAGGGCGGCAGGACGAGGTCGGACTCGACGAGCTCCTCGTCCGGCACCTCCTTGCCGATCTGCCGGACGAGATCGAGGAGGTTGGTCAGCGCGTCGCCGAACGCCTCCTCGTCGTGTGCGGCCACGGCCGCCTCGACAGCGTCGTCGAGTCCGTTGAGGCGGTCGAGCGCGTCGTCAGCGACCTCGAACTGGCCCTCGGACATGATCCGGACGATCACGCCTGGCCCTCCTGCTTCTTCTCGGTGGCCTCGGAGGCGCCGAGTGCGGGCTTCTCAGCGCCGGTGCCGAGCTGGTGCTTCATCGCCTCGAGCTCGGCGTCCACGCTCGACGTCGAGGCGAGCGCGTCCAGCTCGCGGCTGATGTCGTCGTTCGGGCCGGCGGTGACGTCGTCGAGGGCACCGGAGGCGAGCAGCTCGTCGACGGCTCCGGCACGGGCCTGCATCTGCGCCGTCTTGTCCTCGGCACGCTGCACCGCGAGACCGACGTCGCCCATCTCCTCGGAGATGCCGGAGAAGGCCTCGGTGATGCGCGTCTGCGCCTCCGCGGCGGTGTAGGTCGCCTTGATCGTCTCCTTGCGGGTACGGAAGGACTCGACCTTTGCCTGGAGCCTCTTG
The DNA here is from genome assembly GCF_042681565.1 of Mumia zhuanghuii. Lineage (NCBI taxonomy): Bacteria > Bacillati > Actinomycetota > Actinomycetes > Propionibacteriales > Nocardioidaceae > Mumia > Mumia zhuanghuii. The sequence continues at coordinate 874,559 of NZ_JBHUFT010000008.1, read as the reverse complement.
GACGCGAGGGTGAGCTTCTCCTCCTCCGCCTGCAGCGACGCGTGCTGGGTGTTGAGGTCGGCGATCTGCTGCTCCAGACCCGAGCGGCGGGTCAGCGCCTCCCGTGCGAGATCCTCGCGATTGGCGGCGAGCGCCTTCTTGGCCTGGTCCTGGAGCTTGGTCGACTGCTGCTGCAGCTGGTTGATCTGCAGCTCGACCCGCTTGCGGCTGGTCGCGACGTCGGCCACCCCACGACGGACCTTCTGAAGCAGCTCGAGCTGCTTCTGGTAGCTGTAGTCGAGCGTCTCGCGCGGATCCTCCGCCTTGTCGAGCGCTGCGTTGGCCTTGCTGCGGAAGACCATGCCCATCCGCTTCATGATGCCCATCGTGGAGTCTGTCCCCTTCACAAGATCGCTGTTCCCCCCACCTTACGGGCAGCGGTGACCTTCTGGCACCGGAGGACGACAGGTAGTCTCGGGGCATCCCCCGCTGCCGCGACGGCCTGGCCGTCAGACGTCCGCGGCCCGATCCCGACGACCCGAGGCACCAGTGTTCCGACGCAAGAACGAGTACGACGCCAGCCACGAGCAGCCCGCCCCCGAGCCGAAGCCGGACGGCAAGGGACGCCCGACCCCCACCCGCAAGGAGGCGGAGGCGGCCCGCAAGGCGGCGCTGAAGACGCCCGCGTCACGCAAGGACACCGCTCGCGCCGAGCGGGAGCGCCGTTCCAAGGACCGCGTCAAGATCCGCGAGGCGATGACGACCGGCGACGACCGCTACCTGCCGCCGCGCGACAAGGGGCCGGTCCGCAGGCTCGTCCGCAACGTCGTCGACTCGCGCCGCAACGTCGGTGAGTACCTCATGCCGATCCTCGTCATCATCTTGCTCGTGAGCCTCGTCCGCGCCCCGTGGGCGATCCTCGCGATCTACGTCTTGTGGGTCACGGTCATCCTCGGCACGATCGTCGACTCGTTCCTCCTGGTGCGCCGCGTCAAGCGCGAGGTCGCCGCGAAGTTCCCCGACGCGAGCACGCGCGGGCTCACCACGTACGCGATCATGCGCAGCACCCAGATCCGTCGCCTGCGGCTGCCGAAGCCGCAGGTCTCACACGGCGAGTCGTACTGAGGCTCGCCCTACGGGTGGAGTGACATCGGTCCGAACACCCGGCGGCCGTCCTCGAAGAGCGTGACCTGGTCGATCCCGTGGTCGGCCAGGTCCGCGTAGACCTCACCCACCCACGACTCGGCGTCGCCACGGCTGGCGAACGTGCCGCCGTCGTCCTCCGGGGTCACGGGAGTTCCGTCAGCGGTCTCGAAGCGCCAGGTCCACACCATGCCCGCAGCCTAGGGCGTACGGCGTCCGCGCCGCGGCACGGGCGGTGGTACGTCGCTCAGCGGGTCGAGGACTCCACGAACGGGGGCGCGGTCACGACGAAGGTCTCCGTACGGCCGCGCACGTCGACCGTGACCTCGTCGCCCACCGCGACACGTCGGTCGAGCAGCGCGAGCGCGACACCCTTGCGAAGGGTCGGCGAGAACGTCCCCGAGGTCACGCGGCCGATCTCGGCACCGCCCGCCGCGACGGCCATCCCGGGTCGGGCGATGCCACGCCCGGCGGCGACCAGCCCCCGCAGCAGCGGCACCTCGCCGGCCGCCCGCTGCGCGAGCAGCGCGTCGCGGCCCCAGTACTGCGGCTTGTCCCAGCCCACGGCCCACCCGACTCGGCCCATCACGGGCGAGATGTCGCGCGAGAGGTCCTGCCCGTGCAGCGGATATCCCATCTCCGTACGGAGGGTGTCGCGGGCGCCGAGCCCGCACGCACGGATGTCGTACGCCTCGCCGGCAGCCATGATCGCGTCCCAGGCGGCAAGCGCGGCTGCGGCGGGGACCACGAGCTCGTACCCGCGCTCGCCGGTGTAGCCCGTACGGCAGACCGTGACCGCCTCGCCGCCGAGCTCGGCCTCCGCGTACGACATGTAGTCGTGCGAGACGGGGAGTCCGATCGCGGCCAGCGTCTCGTCGCTGCGCGGTCCCTGGACGGCGAGGACGGCGAAGTCGTGGTGCCGATCGGTGATCGTCAGGCCCTCGGGCGCACCCTCGCGGAGGCGGCGCACGACCTCGGCCGTGTTCGCGGCGTTCGGGATCAGCAGCACGTCGTCGTCTGCGCGCCGGTAGACGATGAGGTCGTCGACGACACCCCCGTCGTCGTCGCAGCACAGCGTGTACTGCGCCTGCCCCGCACCGATCCGCCCTAGCGCGTTCGTGAAGCACCCGTCGAGGTAGTCGACGGCACCGGAACCCTGCACGGTGACCTTGCCGAGGTGGCTGACGTCGAACACGCCCACGGCCTCCCGTACGGCCTTGTGCTCAGCGAGGACTCCCCCGCCCACGTACTCCAGCGGCATCTCCCACCCTCCGAACTCCGCGAGCTTCGCTCCGAGATCGAGGTGGCGGCGGTGCAGGGGCGACTGGGCAAGCGTCATGCCCAGAACCTATCCCGACCCTCGGTAGGGTGGCGGGCATGGCCTCGAAGCATGCAGAGCCCTCGTTCACCCTCAGCTCCGCCTCCCCCGCCTCGACCCGCGCGGACGTGATCGTCATCGGAGTCGGCCCAGACCTCAAGGCGGTCGCACCCGCAGACTCGGTGGGGCTCGCCTTCGGCCGGTCCTTCAAGCCGACGCTGACCGCGCTCGGATTCCGCGGCAAGACCGGCGACCTGGCAGTGATCCCGACCGCCGGCGTGATCAAGGCCGCGACGGTGATCGCCGTCGGGCTCGGGGACGACCCCACATCGACCGTCCTGCGCAAGGCCGCCGCGAAGGCGGTCAAGGCAGTCCACAACGCCTCGACCGTGACCTTCGCGCTGCCGACCGCGGACGCCGATGCCGTACGGGCGATCGCCGAGGGGGCGCTGCTGGGCGGATACCGGTTCGACCGCTACCGGACACGGGACGAAGACCGCGAGGAGGCGGCCGACCGCCCCAACGCGATCGTGATCCTGACCCGCCTGTCACGCGACGCCGACGCGATCGCCGCGCTCGACGCCGGCGTCACCACGGCCGCGTCCGTCAACCTGACGCGCGACTGGGTCAACACCGGGCCGGGCGACCTCACGCCCGCCGCGTTCGCCGACGCGGTCACCGAGGCGGCCAAGGACGTTCCCGGGGTCAAGGTCACCGTCTGGGACGAGGCACGTCTGGCCAAGGAGAGCTGCGGAGGCGTCCTCGGCGTCGGTCAGGGCTCGACCCACCCGCCACGGGTCGTCCAGCTCACGTACAAGCCCAAGAATCCCGCCGCCCACCTGGCGCTGGTCGGCAAGGGCATCACGTTCGACTCCGGCGGCCTCAGCCTCAAGCCCGGCGCGAGCATGATGACGATGAAGTGCGACATGGCCGGAGCCGCTTCGGTGATCGCGGCGACGCTCGCCATCGCCGCGCTCGAGCTGCCGGTCCGTGTCACGTGCGTCGCGCCGATGGCCGAGAACATGCCCAGCGGCTCCGCGCTGCGCCCCGGTGACGTGCTGGAGATCCGAGGCGGGACGACGGTCGAGGTGCACAACACCGACGCCGAGGGCCGGCTCGTCCTCGCCGACGCGCTCGTCCTCGCGAACGAGGCCGAGCCGGACGTCCTCGTCGATGTCGCGACCCTCACCGGGGCGTGCATCGTCGCGCTCGGCGAGCGCACCGCCGGTGTCCTCGGCAACGACGACGCGCTGCGTGGTCAGGTCGTCGAGATCGGCGAGTCGGTCGGCGAGGCCTTCTGGCCGCTCCCGATCACTGACGAGGTGAAGAGCCGCGTCAAGAGCTCCGACATCGCCGACCTCCGCCAGCACAACCCGAAGCCGGCCGGCGGCGCGCTGTTCGCCGCGGCGTTCCTTCAGCAGTTCGTCGGCGAGACAACGTGGGCACACCTCGACATCGCGGGCCCGGCGTTCAACGACGCGGGCGCGTACGACGAGGTGCCGAAGGGCGGCACAGGCGCCAGCGTCCGTACCCTCGTCGGCCTGGCAGAGAGCCTCGCCAAGAAGATCGACTGAGTGCGACCCGCCGGGTCAGCCGTCGGAGGCCTCGCGGTCGCGGCGCTTGCGCTGGGCGGCGACCCGGCGGTTGTACTCACGCATGCGCTGCGGATAGCCGACGACGGCAGCGTCGTACGTCGGCACCTGGTGCTTGTTGCCGAAGTCGTGGGCCCATGCGGCCGAGGGGACGCGACGCCGCGTCCACTCACCGTCCTTGGAGACCAGCAGCAGCGTGACCTGCGAGACCGCGGTCGGCGGCTCGACGAACCCCTCGACTCCCGCCCTTGACGCGATGAACTTCTCGAGGTGCGCGCGATCGGTCGCGTCGGCAGCCCTGTCGGACACCACGGCGCCACCGCCGGTACGGCTCTGCTTCTTGCGGCGGAAGAGGCCCATCGGGTGTGCTCCTGCGGGTCGGGACGGCGCTGCTGCGGCGTGCTCTTACCTCCAGTCTGCCGTACCGGCGGGTAGCGCCCCCACGTGTGCACCCCCTTGTGCGCAGTGACAAGATGAGGGGCGTCAGAAGCGGCGATGACCTCGCCGGCGACACCATCCGGAGGCCTTTCGTGACCCAGCCCGCCCCTCATGAGCACGACGTTGTCGTGCTCGGTGGCGGTAGCGGCGGTTATGCGACGGCGCTCCGTGCCCGCCAGCTCGGGCTGAGCGTCGCACTCGTCGAGCAGGACAAGCTCGGCGGCACGTGCCTCCACCAGGGCTGCATCCCGACCAAGGCGCTGCTGCACGCCGCCGAGGTCGCCGATGCGGCCCGCGACTCGGCCGCCTTCGGTGTCCGGGCCACGTTCGAGGGCGTCGACATGCCCGCAGTCAACGCGTACCGCACCGGTGTGGTCGACCGCCTCTACCGCGGCCTGCAAGGTCTGATCCGTGGTGCCGAGATCGACGTCGTCACGGGCACGGGACGACTGGTCGGCCCGCGATCGGTCGCCTTCGGCGACACCGTCGTGACCGGCAAGAACCTCGTGATCGCCACCGGCTCGTACGCCCGCACACTTCCTGACGTCGAGATCGGCGGCCGTGTCGTCACGTCTGACGGGGCGCTCGCGCTGACCGACGTGCCGCGCAGCGTGGTCGTGGTCGGCGGGAGCGTCATCGGTGTCGAGCTCGCGTCGGTCTGGCGCTCGTTCGGCGCCGACGTCACCATCGTCGAGGCACTCTCCCGGCTCGTGCCGGCGGAGGACGCGACCCTGTCGACGCAGCTCGAGCGCGCGTTCCGCAAGCGCGGCATCGCCTTCCGGACGGGCACGTCGATCACCGGCGTCAAGCAGGACGAGTCCTCCGCGTTCGTGACTCTCGAGGGCGGGGACGTCCTCGAGGCCGACCTCGTCCTGGTCGCCGTCGGCCGCGGTCCCCGTACGGAGGGGCTCGGGCTCGCCGACCACGGCATCACGCTCGAGCGCGGCTTCGTCGTCACCGACGAGCGGCTCCGGACCTCGGTCGAGGGCGTGTACGCCGTCGGCGACGTCGTCCCGGGGCTCCAGCTCGCCCACCGGGGGTTCGCCCACGGCCTCTTCGTCGCCGAGGAGATCGCGGGGCGCGCACCGCGGCCGGTGGTCGACGCGGGCATCCCCCGCGTGACCTACTGCGAGCCTGAGCTGGCCTCGGTCGGACTCACCGAGGAGCAGGCTCGCGCGGCGTACGGTGACGACGCGGTCACCACGTACGAGTACAACCTCGCCGGCAACGGCAAGACGCAGATCCTCCGCTCGGCCGGCCTCGTCAAGGTCGTCCGTGAGGCCGACGGCCCCATCCTCGGGGTCCACATGATCGGGTCCCGGATCGGCGAGCAGGTCGGCGAGGCATCCTTGTGGGTGAACTGGGACGCGTTCCCCGAGGACGTCGCCGCCTACATGCACGCCCACCCCACCCAGAACGAAGCTCTCGGCGAAGCCGCACTGGCGCTCGCCGGGTCACCACTCCACGCACACGCCTGAGATCAAGACAGGGGTCACCCATGGCAACGCCCGTCACGCTTCCAGAGCTCGGAGAGAGCGTCACCGAAGGGACCGTCACGCGCTGGCTGAAGCAGGTCGGCGAGACGGTCGCTGTCGACGAGCCGCTGCTGGAGGTGTCCACTGACAAGGTCGACACCGAGATCCCGTCGCCGGTCGCCGGCGTCCTCCTCGAGATCGCCGCCGCCGAGGACGAGACCGTCGAGGTCGGCGCCGTGCTCGCGACGATCGGTGAGGAGGGCGAGTCCACGGGCGACGCCGCTCCGGCCAGCGAGGCCCCCGCAGAGGAGACGCCCGAGGAGCCTGCCGCGGAAGAGCAGGCCCCCGAGGAGCCCGCCGGCGAGGCCAGCACTCCCCCGCAGACCGAGGCGACCCCCGCGGTGGCCGCTGAGCAGGAGCAGGAGGCGCCCGCCGCCGAGGCCGCGCCGGCCGACTCGGGCGACGCCACGCCGGTCACCCTCCCCGAGCTCGGCGAGAGCGTCACCGAGGGTACGGTCACGCGCTGGCTGAAGCAGGTCGGCGACGAGGTCGCCGTCGACGAGCCGCTGCTCGAGGTCTCTACCGACAAGGTCGACACCGAGATCCCGTCGCCCGTCGCAGGGACGCTCCTGGAGATCTCCGCTGCCGAGGACGAGACCATCGAGGTCGGCGCCCAGCTCGCGCTCATCGGCGCGGCAGGTGCTGCCCCGCAGGCCGCGAGCGCGCCGTCGGCCCCGGCATCGCAGCCCGAGCCCGCCGCTGAGCCCGAGCCCGCCGCTGAGCCCGAGCCCGCCGCTGAGCCCGAGCCCGCCGCTGAGCCCGAGCCCGAGCCCGCGGCCTCCGTACAGGCTCAGCCCGCCGCTCCGGCCGCTCCGGCACAGTCCGAGCCCGCCGCACCGACGAGCGCACCGAGCGCCGTCAAGCCTGACGGCCGTCAGTACGTGACGCCGATCGTCCGCAAGCTCGCTGAGCGCGAAGGTGTCGCACTCGACGACGTCGAGGGCACCGGCGTCGGCGGTCGTATCCGCAAGCAGGACGTGCTCGACGCCTCGGCCAAGGCCAAGGAGGCTGCCGCCGCTGCCGCGAAGGCCAAGGAGGAGGAGGCAGCTCCCGCTCCCGCCGCCGCTGCTGCACCCGCCGCCGCCGACCGCGACCTGTCCGGTCTCGCCGGTACGGTCCAGAAGGCGAACCGCATCCGTCAGCTCACCGCGATCAAGACCAAGGAGTCCCTCCAGGTCGCGGCGCAGCTCACGCAGGTCCACGAGGTCGACCTCACCCGGATCGCGGCGCTGCGCGCGAGGCACAAGGCGTCGTTCCTCGAGCGCGAGGGTGTCAAGCTGACCTACCTCCCGTTCATCGCCAAGGCGACGGTCGAGGCGCTCAAGGCGCACCCGAACATCAACGCCTCGTACGACGAGGACGCCAAGGAGATCACCTACCACGCGGCGATCAACCTCGGCATCGCCGTCGACACCGAGCGCGGTCTGCTGTCGGTCGTCGTCCACGACGCCGGTGACCTGAGCCTCGCGGGCCTCGCACAGCGGATCAACGACCTCGCCACCCGGGCACGCAGCGGCAACATCAAGCCGCACGAGCTCTCGGGTGGCACGTTCACCGTCACCAACATCGGCTCGTTCGGCGGTCTGTTCGACACGCCGATCATCGTGCAGCCGCAGGCAGCGATGCTGGCGACCGGCGCGGTCGTCAAGCGGCCGGTCGTGGTGAGCGACGTCGACGGCAACGACACGCTCTCGATCCGTGCGATGGCCTACCTCCCGCTGACGTACGACCACCGTCTCGTCGACGGTGCCGACGCCGGCCGCTTCGTGACGACGGTCAAGAAGCGCCTCGAGGCCGGTGCCTTCGAGGACGAGCTGGGCTGACGCCCGGCGTCCGCCACCAAACGGACAGAACCGCATGCCCCGGCCAAGATGGGGGCATGCGGTTCTGTGTGTGTGGGGCATCCGGCTTTCTCGGCAACGCGCTGGCAGCGCGGCTTCGAGCGCAGGGCCACACGGTCGTCAGTCACGTCCGCCGCGAGCCCGACGGTCCCGACGAGTCACACTGGGACCCTGATGTCGGAGAGGTCGACCAGGCGGTGATCGATGCCTCCGACGTCGTCGTGAACCTGTCCGGCGCCGCGATCGCGCACTGGCCGTGGACGCCCTCGTACCGACGTGAGCTCCTCGACTCGCGGGTGAGCACCACGACCACGATCGCCGAGGCGGTCGCCCGCGCGCCTCAGCCGCCGGCCCTGCTGTCCGGGAGCGGCATCAACGCGTACGGGGAGGACCGTGGCGACACGCTTCTCGTCGAGGGGACGCCCCGCGGTCCAGGTTTTCTCGCCGACGTCGTCGAGGCCTGGGAGGTGTCAGCAGCTCCGGCGATCGCGGCAGGCGCGCGGGTGTGCTTCCTCCGTACGGCGCCGGTCCTCGACCGCTCGGGCGGCCTCCTGCGGGTGGTCGCGCTGCCGTTCCGGCTCGGCGTGGGCGGACGGCTCGGTTCTGGGCAGCAGTATTTCCCCATGATCAGCCTGCGCGACTGGCTCGGGGCCGTCACGTTCCTCGCTGAGGACGCCGACGCCTCGGGCCCGTACAACCTCGTCGCCCCAGAGCCCGCGACCAACGCCGAGTTCACCCGTGCGCTGGCCGGAGCTCTCCACCGGCCTTCGATGGTCCCTGTCCCGTCCCTCGCGATGCGCCTCGCGCTCGGAGGGCTCTCGGCTCTCGCCCTCGGGTCGCTGCGAGCCGCGCCGCGCAAGCTCGAGGAGGAGGGCTTTACCTTCGCCGACCGGGACGTACGCGACGTCGTCGCGACCGCCCTCGATGCGAAGGGGCAATCGGCCGCTTGAGAGCCTCGCTCGTCAGTCGCCCGGGGTGACGACCGACTGCACCTCGTCGACCCGCAGCGCGGCGGTCGCGGTCGGGCTCGTGAGCGTGGCAGGCGCGCCCTCGATGTTCGCGACGGGTGTGCCGTTGACCTCGAAGCTCAGGCTGTAGACGGACTCAGCCGTCACGGCGTAGGCGGGGCGGCCATCGACACTCTCGCTCCCACCGACGGACGCGCGGTTGTAGGCGTGGCGGCAGTTCGTCTGCGCCTCCTCACGCGTCGAGGCGGCCTCACACGTGAGGGTGGTCCCGTCCCCCGTGGTCACCACCAGGTGCTCGAACGTCGCGATGGCGACGAGCCCGAACGCCGACGACCCCGTCTGGTTCTGCTGCTGACCGGTGGCCCAGAACCACGTGTCGAGGTTGACGATCGTGCGGTTCTGGGGGCTGATCTGGATGACCGGTGTCGCGAGGTCGATGTTGCCGACCGCCTCCAGGGCCTGCTCGAGCAACGACGGCACCTCGGGCTCATCGTCAGACCAGTAGGCCGCACCCCACTGGTGCATCCCGTTGATCAGGCAGACCTGCACGCGCGCCTCGGACTCCTCGTTCGGCTTCTCGCCGTCGGGAAGGGCGACGGGTGGAAGGGCGACGACGTCGATGCACGGATTCGCGCCCACGCAGTAGACCGCACTCGGCTTCCGGCCGGCCCAGTCGTCCGGACTCATGCCGCTGACGTCGCACGTCGGCTCGGCCGGCGTGCCGCCGTCACCTGGGTCACCTGGCTGCCCTGGCCCCCCGCCCCCGGGGATCACGCACTTGTAGCCGAGCCCGGTCCACTCTGCAACAGCCGGAGGGGTGCAGACAGGCTCGGCACTCCATGCCGGCGCGGATGAGAGGACCGAGACGCCGATCGTGGCGGCCGCCGACACGACCAACGCGATGATCGTTCGTGACACGAGATTCAGCACGACCCCTCCTTGACCTTCGGTGTGGCGACCAACCATGCATCGTCGACTCGCTCGAGCTGGATGGTGAGGGGGCTGCGCGCTCCGCCGATCGCGCCTGCACCTGCCTCCGACTGGCCCTTGTCGACGATGAAGGCGTTGGTCGCGTCCAGGCACCCTTGCGCTTCGGCCGTTCCTGCGGTGATCGTCACGGCGGAGGGGGTGAACACGGCCTCGCCGATGCGGTGCTTGCCCACCTTCTCCGTCAGACCCTGCTCGTCCCGCACGACCTGTGCGTAGAGCTGGTCGGTGACCTTGCCCTTGAGGGACTCGGCGACCGGCTCCGCGCCGCGCGCGAAGATGGCGGACGCATAGGCGTGCACCGCGTCGACGACCTCGCGCTCCTCAGCGGTGAAGCCGTCCGCGTCCTCGCTCGCCTCGGCGGACGGACTGGCCGACGCCGCCGCCTCGAGGCCCGAGCCCTCGTCGTCGGAGCCGCACGCGCTGAGAGTCAGGGCTGCGGCCAGGGCGACAGCGGCGAACCACCGGGGTCGTCGGCTCGTCACAGGGGTCCTCCGTCGGTGTGGGGCGCGATCAGGGGCGTCTCACCCCGCCACACCCTAACGTCGTCGGGTGTCACGTCTCAACGCATTCCGTCGCATCGCCGCTGGTCACCCGGCCAGTCGCTCCGTCGCCGAGATGCGCCAGCCTGCGGGCGTACGGACGAGCACGATGCGGCGGTCCGTCGCGCCGTCGCTCGGCAGCGTCCGCCAGGCACCGCCCGGGTGCCGGACGCGGACGGGCTGGAGGCGGTCGACCACCCGCAGGACCGTACGGGTCGGCGACTCGCTCTCGACGCCGAACCGCAGCACCTCGAACCGCACGTCGGCGATCTCGAGGCCGCGGGCGGCGTAGCCCCGTACGAGACGCTCGTCGTCGTCCCGGAGCCGGCTGCCCGGCGCGTACACGTCGTCGAGGAGGCTCGGGTCGGCGCGGACGAACGCGGCCGACCGCCCGTCGTCGAGCACCGCCAACCGCTCCATCCAGCCGGCGCTCTGCGTGACCGCGCCGGCGGCGATCACCACCGCGCACACCAGGCTCACGGGATCCATCGCGCCAGCATCGCGCGATCGTGCACCTGTCCGCGCCCGTCGTCCACAGGCCAGGCGACGAGCGCGCCGCGTTAGGGTGACTGCGTGAGTGCGCTGGAGGTCCGCAGGATCGGGCTCGGGTCCGAGGAGACCGACTACGAGGAGATGTGGGCGCTGCAGCGCGCACTGCACGCCGACCGCGTCGCCGACACGGGCGGCGACATCGCGCTCTTCCTCGAGCACGCCCCGGTCTTCACCGCCGGCAAGCGCACCGAAGACTGGGAACGTCCCCGCGACGGCAGCCTCGTCGTCGACATCGACCGCGGCGGCAACATCACCTTCCACGGCCCCGGGCAGCTCGTCGGCTACCCGATCGTGAAGCTCCCCCCGCACGTCCTCGTCGTCGACTACGTCCGCCGCGTGGAGGAGGCGATGATCCGTACCGTCGCCGACCTCGGCGTCACTTGCGGGCGCGTCGAGGGGCGGTCCGGAGTGTGGGTCGCCGCCGACGAGCGTGGACCCGAGCGCAAGCTCGGCCAGATCGGCATCCGCGTCGCCGGTGGCGTGACCATGCACGGGCTCGCTCTCAACGCGTGCGTCGACATGAGGTGGTTCGACAAGATCGTGCCGTGCGGCATCGCCGACGCCGGAGTCACGTCGCTGAGCCTCGAGCTCGCCCGTACGGTCACCACGACCGAGGTCGCCGACGCTCTCGAACCGCACCTGCGCGAGCTGCTGTCGTGGCAGCCGTACACGCCAAGCCCCGATCTCGCGCACGTCGCCATCTCAGGAGCTGTCTCGTACGGGCTCGCGTCGCACCTCGCCTGACCGCCCCCTTGCGATCACCGGACGGCGCGTAGGGTGAGTCACGTGACGCTCGCACCCGAAGGACGCAAGCTGCTCCGGCTGGAGGCTCGCAACGCCGAGACCCCGATCGAGAAGAAGCCGGCTTGGATCAAGACCCGGGCCAAGATGGGCCCCGAGTACACCGAGCTCAAACAGCTCGTGAAGTCCGAGGGACTGCACACGGTCTGCCAGGAGGCGGGCTGTCCCAACATCTACGAGTGCTGGGAAGACCGCGAGGCCACCTTCCTCATCGGCGGCGAGGAGTGCACGCGACGCTGCGACTTCTGCCAGATCGCCACCGGCAAGCCGGCGCCGCTCGACCGCGACGAGCCCCGCCGGGTCGCCGAGAGCGTCCGCACCATGGGCCTGCGCTACGCCACGATCACCGGAGTCGCGCGCGATGACCTGCCCGACGGCGGCGCGTGGCTCTACGCCGAGACCGTCCGCAAGATCCACGAGCTCAACCCGGACACGGGCGTCGAGAACCTCATCCCCGACTTCAACGGCACGCCGGAGCTGCTCGAGGAGGTCTTCGCGTCCCGCCCCGAGGTGCTGGCGCACAACGTCGAGACCGTCCCACGGATCTTCAAGCGGATCCGTCCGGCGTTCCGCTACGAGCGCTCGCTCGACGTGCTGACGCAGGCGCGGGCGTACGGGCTCGTCACGAAGTCCAACCTCATCCTCGGGATGGGCGAGACCCGCGACGAGGTGTCGCAGGCCATGCGCGACCTGCACGACGCCGGCTGCGAGCTGCTGACGATCACCCAGTACCTCCGCCCCTCTCCCCTGCACCACCCCGTCGAGCGCTGGGTGAAGCCGGAGGAGTTCGTCGAAATGGGAGCCGAGGCCGAGGAGATCGGCTTCGCGGGTGTGCTCTCCGGCCCGCTGGTCCGTTCCTCGTACCGCGCCGGGCGTCTGTACCACCAGGCGATCGAGGCCCGCTCCGCCGTATCGCGCTGACGCCCGACCGGTATCCTGGGCGCATGTCCACTCCTGAGTCGCAGCCGGAGGGCCGCATCGCCCAGATCCGGGCCGCCTACAAGATCACCAAGCGCGCCGACCGTACGATCGGACTGCGCCTGCTGGCGTGGTTCCTCGTCGTCGGCGGCGCCGTGTTCGCGCTCGGCTGGTTCCTCGGCGGCGGCGGTGGACTGCTCGGGATCGTCCTCACCTCGCTGCTGTCGGTCCTCACCGGTGTGCTCGCCGCCCTGATCGTCTTCGGGCGCCGCGCCGAAAAGGCCGCGTACGCTCAGGTCGAGGGCCAGGTCGGCGCTGCTGCCGGCGCGCTCGGCATGCTCAAGCGTGGATGGAAGGTCGACCAGGCGGTCGCCTTCACCAAGAGCCAGGACGTCGTCCACCGCGTCGTCGGCCCGCCCGGCATCGTCCTTGTGGGCGAGGGCAACCCCGGTCGCGTCCGCAACCTCCTGACGACTGAGCGCAAGAAGACCGCGCGCATCGTCGGCGAGGAGGTGCCGATCACGCTGATCGTCGTGGGCAAGGACACCGACAAAGGCGAGGTTCCCCTCCCCAAACTGGTCAACAAGCTGCGCAAGTCCAAGCGTGTGCTCAAGCCGGCGCAGATCACGCCGATCCTCAACAAGCTCAAAGCGCTCGACGCGATGCGTCCGCAGGCGCCGCTGCCTCGCGGTCCCGTGCCGACCAGCGGCAAGGGCGCACGCCGGATGATGCAGGGCCGCTGATCTCGGCGGTCGGGCAAGGGCGCGCCAGCGGGCCCTACTCGGCGGTGGTGCGCGGACGAATGTAGGTGATCACCGAGCCCGCGACCACGTCGTGCAGGCCCCGACCCTCCTTGTTCTGGAGGAGCGGCGGCACGACCAGGCACAGGAGCGCAGTACGGACGAAGGCGCGCAGGCCGATCGGACGCCCGTTCGGGCCGACGACGCAGATCCCGGTCACCCGCTTGCCGATCGAGAACCCGAGGGTTCCGTCGAGGAGCGACACCTCGATCCAGAACGCGAACAGCACCCACGCTGAGGCGGTCGCGTCCGGCCCGTAGACGGGGGTCGAGGTCACGATGGAGACGGTCAGCATCGCGACGACCCAGTCGAGCACCAAGGCGGCGAGCCGGCGCCCGAACCCTGCGATCTCGGGCATCGACGTGGCTGCTTGCGGGGAGTTCTGGGACACGCGACCAGGGTACGTGGCGCCGCATCCCGGGTTTCGGAGCACCCCGAGGACTTCGTAACATGGGTGAAACATTCGGGTCATGGCTGGGAAACTGACCCTGCCTACGTTCGGGGAGACACATCGATGTGCCCCAGTTCGACCCCCCGTATACGACGGCCGGTCTGCGTGCAGTGCGCTCGGCCGAGGAGGCTTCATGTTCTCTAACCGCGACGAGCTCTTGGCCTATATCAGGAACGAGGGCGTCAAGTTCGTCGACGTCCGCTTCACCGATCTTCCCGGCATCCAGCAGCACTTCACGGTGCCGGTGTCGTCGTTCGACGAGTCGGTGTTCGAAGACGGCCTGATGTTCGACGGCTCCTCGGTGCGCGGCTTCCAGGCGATCCACGAGTCCGACATGGCGCTGTTCCCGGACCCGTCGACCGCCTACATCGATCCGTTCCGCCCGGAGAAGACCCTCGCGCTCGAGTTCTTCATCCACGACCCGCTGACCGGCGAGGCGTACTCGCGCGACCCGCGCAACATCGCCCGCAAGGCCGAGGCCTACCTCGCGAGCACCGGCATCGGTGACACGGCGTTCTTCGCGCCGGAGGCGGAGTTCTACGTCTTCGACAAGGCGCGCTTCGAGACCAGCGCCAACCGCGGCTTCTACGAGATCGACTCGATCGCCGGCGCGTGGAACACGGGTGCTGAGGAGGAGGCCCGCGGCTACAAGGTCCGCTACAAGGGCGGCTACTTCCCCGTCTCCCCCACCGACCACTTCGCGGACCTGCGCAACGACATGGTCATCCACCTCGAGGACGCGGGGCTGCAGGTCGAGCGCGCGCACCACGAGGTCGGTACGGCCGGTCAGGCGGAGATCAACTACCGCTTCGACACGCTGCTCAAGGCGGCGGACGATGTCATGAAGTTCAAATACATCATCCGCAACACCGCGTGGGCCGCCGGCAAGACGGCGACCTTCATGCCGAAGCCGATCTTCGGCGACAACGGCTCGGGCATGCACTGCCACCAGTCGATCTGGAAGGACGGCGAGCCGCTCTTCTACGACGAGGCCGGCTACGGCGGCCTGTCCGACATGGCGCGCCACTACATCGGCGGCATCCTCAAGCACGCGCCGTCGCTGCTCGCGTTCACCAACCCCACGGTGAACTCGTACCACCGTCTGGTTCCGGGCTTCGAGGCGCCGATCGCCCTCGTCTACAGCTCGCGCAACCGCTCGGCGTGTGTCCGCATCCCGATCACCGGCTCGAACCCGAAGGCCAAGCGCATCGAGTTCCGCTGCCCCGACCCGTCGGCGAACCCGTACCTCGCGTTCTCCGCGCTTCTGCTCGCCGGCATCGACGGCATCAAGAACAAGATCGAGCCGCCGGAGCCGGTCGACAAGAACATCTACGAGCTGCCGCCGGACGAGTACAACCAGATCGAGTCGGTCCCGACGTCGCTCGACGCCGTCCTCAACTCGCTCGAGGCCGACCACGAGTTCCTGACCCAGGGCGACGTCTTCACGCCGGACCTGATCGAGACGTGGATCGAGTTCAAGCGCGAGCACGAGATCGCCCCAATCCAGCAGCGTCCGCACCCGCACGAGTTCGAGCTGTACTACGACATCTAGTCACGCGTGGGTGATGCCTACCGACTGAGTGCCTGAAATGGCCCCTGACCTGCGAGGACACCTTTCAACGTCTTCCAGCGTCAGGGGTCGTTTTCCGTTCGTCTGCGGCCCCAGTGCGGCCCAAGCGGCGATCTCGCGGAATACCCGTACCGGGTATATGTGCCCAATCACTCATAGTTAGCTGGGCCAAGGATGGCTGGTTCACCGGGAGGGGCCCAGAACCGTCTCGAGCAGGCAGCCCGGCGCAGAGCGACGCCCGCAACGGCCGAGCGTGTCTGAGTTGACTGGGTATGCCCCGTCGCAGTCACCGTCTGGACGTCGTATCAGCCTCGCAGTGTTTCGCAGGCATGTTGCACACTCGGTGGCTGCTTGCCTTCGGCGTGTTGGTCCATCAGGCAATAGGCCGGGCGGACACCGTAGGGTCAACGGTGTGACGCGCTAGGGCGCCGACTCATGGGGAGTTTCAGCGACCACCGGTGCTCGGCGGTCGTGGCGCGACTCGGTGACGTCGATCGAGGTGAATACGCCGCCGTTCTGGGCGATCGCCGTCGCGACCACGCCGACGACACCGTGGTCGGGCTCGGTGTAGAGCCTCATGGTGACGGAGTACGACGATGCGGTTGGCTTTGAGGTACGAGTGGTCGCTCCTACTGTGTGATTAGCGTCGACTCTGTCGAGAGCGCAGCGACTCGAATGGGCTCCCGGGTCGCGACGTGCTCGTACGGACTAGCTGTGCAGGCCGCGCAGGACCTCGTAGAAGTTCGCCTTGCCTTCAAAGCCGATGCCGGGCCGGTCGTCGAGCGGAACCCTGCTGCCTTCGACGACGGCGTCGTCGGCGAAGCCGCCGGTGGGCTGGAACTCACCGGGGTAGGACTCGTTGCCGCCGAGCTTCAGAGCGGCGGCGATGTGCAGCGAGAACTGGTGGCCGCCGTGAGGGATGCAGCGGCGTGAAGACCAGCCATGCTGGGCGAGCATGTCCTGGATGCGCCTGTACTCGACGAGCCCGTAGCTGAGCGCAGGGTCCACCTGAATGTAGTCGCGGTCCGGCCGCATACCGCCGTACCTCACGAGGTTGCGGGCATCCTGCAGCGAGAACAGGTTCTCGCCTGTCGCGATCGGGTTCTTGTAGTGCTCGGAGAGGGTCGCGTTGAGCCGGTAGTCGAGCGGGTCGCCGACCTCCTCGTACCAGAACAAGCCATAAGGATCGAGCGCGCGCGCGTACTCGAGCGCCTCGTCGAGGTTGAAGCGTCCGTTGACGTCGACGGCGAGCCGGGACCCGTCCCCGTCGAGGACTTCCAGGACGGCCTCGATGCGCCGCAGGTCCTCTGTCAGGGGTGCCCCACCGATCTTCATCTTGACGACGTCGTATCCGGCGTCGATGAAGCGACGCATCTCGTCCTGGAGGTCGCTGTCGCTCTTGCCCGGGGCGTAGTAGCCACCCGCGGCGTAGACGAAGACGGAGTCGTCGGGATCGCCGTCGCCGTAGTGGTCAGAGATCCATCGATAGAGCGGAACACCCGCGATCTTGGCGGCGAGGTCATGCAGCGCCATGTCGACCACCCCCACGGCCACGGAACGCTCCCCGTGGCCACCGGGCTTCTCGTTGCGCATCATGGTGTCCCAGGCCAGCGAAGGCGACAGGTCCCCTGCTTCGTCGAGGATCGCGCCCTCTGGGGCGTCCATCAGGCGGGGCAAGATGCGGCGGCGAAGAATCTCCCCCGCCGAGTAGCGACCGTTGGAGTTGAACCCGTAACCGACCAACGGCTTGCCGTCGACAACCACGTCGCTCACCAGCGCGAGGATCGAGCAGTCCATGGTAGAGAAGTCGATGAAGGCGTTGCTCATCGATGAGCTGATGGGGATCACCCCCTCGTGGGCGGAGACGATACGCATGGAGCAACCTTTCTCGTAACTTATAAGAAGTAGACGGTAGACAAGGATTGTGACGTCCCGCGGAGCACGTCACAGTGCGGACGTGGTCGAGCTAGTCGTCCTCACCTTGGAATACGACCTCGCGCTTCTTGCGCAGCGACGGCAGCAGTGCAGCCACGACGATGACCAGCGCAATTGCCAGCAGCGTGGCCGAGATGGGGCGGGTGACGAACACTGACGCATCTCCTCGGGAGATGATCATGGCCCGTCGAAGGTTCTCCTCCAGAAGGGGTCCTAGGACAAAGCCCAGCAGAAGCGGCGCCGCCTCGCAGCCCCAGCGGATCAGGAAGTAGCCCAACAGCCCGGCCGCCGCGACGGCGAAGACATCCCATGAATTGAGGCCCAAGGAATAGCAACCGATCGACGCGAAGGCGACGATCGCCGGGAAGAGGACGCTGTAGGGCACGCTCAGCATCCGCACCCACAGCCCGATCAGCGGCAGATTCAACATCACCAGCAGGAGGTTGCCGATCCAGAAGGATGCGATCAGGCCCCAGAACAGCTCGGGCTCGTCGTTGATGACGTTGGGACCGGGGGTGATGCCTTGGATGATGAAGGCGCCGACCAGCAACGCCATCACCGGGTGTGCCGGCAGCCCCAGGGTCAGCAACGGGATGAACGACGTCTGCGCAGCCGCGTTATTGGCCGACTCCGGTGCCGCCACCCCCTCGATGGCTCCCCTGCCGAACTCCTGCGGCGTCTTCGAAATCCGCTTCTCGAGCGAGTAAGACGTGAAGCTGGCCAAAACGTGGCCGCCGCCGGGCAGCACACCGAGCAGGGAGCCCATCGTAGTCCCGCGCAGGACGGGCATCCGGATGCGCCGGAAGTCCTCCTTGGTGAGCCACAGGCCCTGGACCTTCTTGGTCACCAGGGTCGCGCTGTGCCGCTGCTCGAGGTTGCGGATGATCTCCGCGATGCCGAACAGGCCTACGGCGAGTGAGACGAAGTCCAGCCCGCCGTACAGCTCGCGAACGCCGAACGCGAAGCGCGGGACTCCAGTGAACTGATCCTGTCCGATGGTGCCGAGCAGCAGACCCAGCACGATCATGGCGAGCGCTTTGACGGCCGACCCGCTCGCCAGGGCGATCGAGGCAAGCAGGCCCAAGACGACGATGGAGAAGTAGTCCGCCGGTCCGAACTTGAGTGCTGCCGAGGCCAACGGTGGGGCGAAGAGCGCCACCAGCACGGTGGCAACGGTGCCGGCGAAGAACGACCCCAGCGCCGCGGTCGCCAGAGCCGGCCCGGCCCGGCCCTGCTTAGCCATCTGGTGACCGTCGAGGGCCGTCACCACCGAGGACGACTCCCCTGGCAGGTTGAGCAGGATTGCCGTGGTCGAGCCACCGTACTGGGCGCCGTAGTAGATGCCGGCCAGCATGATGAGCGAGGCCACCGGATCAAACGAGAACGTGATCGGCAGCAGCAGCGCCACCGTCGCGGTCGGCCCGATGCCCGGGAGCACGCCCACAGCAGTGCCCAGAGTGACGCCAAGCAGGCAGATCAGGATGTTGGAGGGCTGAAGAGCGACCTCCAACCCCAAGAGGATCCCGTCCATGTCAGCCCCCCAGCCAATCGCCCAGGATCGGCAGCCGCAGCTGGAGCAGCACGACGAACACAACCAGGCACAACGCCGTCAGACCGATGGCAATGACCGCGGCCCGGACGGGCCGGGTGTCGTGACCGGCCAAGGCGGCCAAAAAGGTCGTTACCAACAGGCTGGGACCGAGCCCCAGTCCACCCACGGTGAAACCGAAGAACATGACCGCTCCGAGGAGCAGCCCCATGCGCTGCCACGGGATGGGCCCGCGATCGGCGTTGGCGACGGTCGGGTCGACACCGCGGAACGACGCCAGCACGATAACGGCTCCGAGCAGGGCCAGGATGCTCCCGAGGACGAGTGGGACGTAGCCCGAGCCCATCCGCAGGGCGCTGCCGATGTCGTACCGCGACCCGCCGATGGCGAACGCGAGGCCGAGGACGACGAACGTGCCCCCCGCCATCAGGTCCGGAAGAGACGGTCCGGAGCGCTCCTCACCCAGACGCCCGGCGGAGTCGCCGGGCGCCGCAGGCTCGGTGCTCATCCGACCGTGACCCCGGAGGCCTCGATGATCGGGGTCCACAGATCGAGCTGCTCCTCGAGCTTGGCGGTGTGTGCCTCAGGCGTCACCTGGTCCTCGGCCACCGGGGCGGTGCCCAGGTCGGCGAAGCTGTCGATGACGTTCTGGTCGGCCAGCGCAACCTTTAGCGCAGCGGTGAGCTCCTCGACGACCTCGTCCGGGGTCTCCGAGGGGACGTAGAGCCCGTGGAAGGAAGCGACCTCGACGCCATCAAGACCGGCCTCGGCGGTGGTGGGCAGGTCGGGAAGAGCATCGATCCGCTCGGGTGTGGTCACCGCGTAGCCCTTGATCTCACCGGACTGGAGCTGCGCGACCGTGTTGACGCTCTGGTCACACATGAAGTCGACCTGGCCGCCGATGAGGTCGGTCAGGGCCGGACCGGTTCCGTCGTAGGGCACCTCGGTGAGGTCGACCCCGACGGCCTGCTCGATGAGCAGTCCGCACAGCTGCGAGGCAGCACCCACGCCTGCGTTGGCGATGGTCACCGTGTCCACGTTCTCCTCGACGTAGGCCAGGAGCTCCTCGAGCGTCTCGGGCTCGAAGTCAGAGCGGGCCACGATTGTCATAGGCAGCTCGGTGATCAGGCCCACGGTCTTGAAGTCTTCCAGGGGGTTGAAGTCGAGGTCAGGGTAGAGGGCCGGCGCGGTGGACATGCCGATGTGGTGGATGAGCACCTGGTAGCCGTCGCCGTCCTCGCCGGCGACCTGCCCCGCGGCGACGGTGCCGCCAGCACCCTCGACGTTCTGTACGACGATCTGCTGGCCCAGCTCCTCCGCCATTGGCTCGGCGATCAGCCGGGTCACGGTGTCGGTCGGTCCGCCCGCGGAGAACGGCACCACGAAGGTGATATCGGACTCCGGGTAAGCTGCGGGGTCGGCATCTCCGCCACCGCAGGCAGCCAAGGACAAGACGGCAACGCAGGCCATCGAAATGGGGTGGATTCGTCTACGCATGCTGCTGCTCCTTGGGCCGGCTTGCACCTTATAAGATGCATGTGACGCTCACCATAGAAGTGACGGCGACCACAACGCAAGCGCCAGGTTATAAGAAGCATTGTGTCATGCTCGTTCCTGTGGCCACGTACACCTTTACGAGCAAGGCGGACGTCGCCTATGCCCAGATCCGCCAGCAGATCCTGGACGGTTCGCTCGAGGCGGGGTCCCCCCTGGCTCAGTACGAGCTTGCTGCCTCGATGGGAATCAGCATCACCCCCCTACGCGAGGCCATCCGTCGCCTGAGCGGTGAGGGACTCGTCCTCCTCGAGGGACATCGCAACGCACGCGTGGCGATGATGGACTTCGCCGAGGCCCGCCAGCTGTTCGAGACGCGGCAAGCACTGGAGCCCGCCGCCGTGGCGCTTGCTGCCTTGCGTCGCACCGATGCCGACATCACGCGCATGAACGCTGCACTCGAGAACCTGCTCCCCGTCACGCGACAGTGGGGCGAAGTGGCGCTCGCAGCGCACCGCGAGGTCCACGAAGCCCTCTACACCGCCTCACACAACACCGTCATGGTGCGCATGCTCAACGACCTGTGGGACAAGTCGGATCGCTACCGCCGAGCCGGCCTCGAACTACCGCCCGGCGGCGAGCCGCGCACCCGTGACTTCAAAGAGCACCACCGAATGGTGGCAATGGTCGCCGATCGGGATCCCGAAGCAGCACAAGGGCTCATGTGCTCCCACATCGCCAACAGCCTCACCGCTGCTGCCCTCGAGGCGAACGAGCCCCGACCGGACGTCCCAGCCAGGCCCTAACCCGGCCCGAATGACCGCAATGGCCCGAGAGGTGGCCGCCGAGTCGCGGCACCGGATCGGTCCTCAACGCGGGACAGCAGTACGCGCCTCCTCCAGGAGCTCTCCGTGCTCATCGGCGAGCGAGACGAGCGCTCCGACACCGTCACGATCAGCGACTACGGCTGCGTCATTGCAGCGGTCGACTCGTCGAGTCCCTGTGATGCCACCTGAGCGGATCCGCACGCTCGGGTCCGGGACGGGACTTGTGCTGCTCAGGAGTGCGCCCCCGATCGTGACCTCACTCCGACCCTGGACAGTCAGAAGGCAGCCCTCAGGACCCTTCTGAGACCCGTTCTTCGCAGCCACACCCACGACGATTGTCGCGGCCGCACCGCCGCTGACGCCGCTCCCCTACTCGCCTCCTGCCGCGACGGTCAGTGGTCGCCCAGCTCAGCGGAGGACGATGGGCACCCGCGCCCAGCCACCGACGGGCGGGGTCTCGCGCACTGCGGGACGATCCGTCGCCAGTTCGATCGTGGCGGTGCGGCCGAGAAGTTCTTCTAGGAGCACCCGAAGCTCCATGAGTGTCAACGCTCGGCCGGGACACACGTGCGGCCCGGTCCCGAACACAAGGTTCGCGGCAGCGTTAGAGGTGGGGTCGAATCGATCGGGGTCGCCGAACACTCGGGGATCCCGGTTCGCCGCAGTCCAGTTCAACAGGACCGGCTCACCCCGCGCGATCGTTGTGTCGCCCAGTTCGGTGGTCCGGGTCGTGACACGGCGGTTGGACACGAATGGGTCGTCGATGCGAAGGATTTCTTCGATCGCGGCGGTGAGCTCTGCTACGGCGCCGGCTTCCACGAGGGTGCGCATCTCATGCTGGACCTGCTGCCTGGCGGCCAGGAAGTGAACGATCACACCGACCGAGGTGGCCAATGATCCGAGGTCGCCTGCTGTCCAGTTCCGCAAGATCGAGACGATCTCTTCGTCCGTCAGCGGCCGACCGTCCACCGAGTCCTCCAGCAGCTCACCGGTGACATCTGCGGCCGGCCTGCCCCGGCGCTCGTCGAGAAGTTGCCGGATGATGTGGTCGAACCGTTCAGCAACATCCCGCATGCGCTCGCGGCTGCCTGATCGAGTCGCGGCGTGGTTGTCACCGATCCAGGCGACCAGCTGGTCCTCCAGGTCGCGGGGCCAGCCGAGCCAGGTCGACTGTGAGCGCACCGCGTAGGGGATGCCGATGCTGGCGATGGTCTTGACTGTGATTCCGCGAGGCAGGGCGTCGATGATCGCGGCCGCGTGACGCCGGCACTGGGTTTCTTCGACCGCAACTCGCTCGTCGGTGAGGTAGCGGTCGACGACGCTGCGGTAGGCGGCGTGCTCGAGACCGTCGAGACTGTTGGGGATGGCACGCCTGGTGGTGACTCTGCTGGAGAAGGTCCCAGGGTCGGTGGCAGCGGCGACGACCTCGGCGTGGCGCAGCACCACCCAGCGGTTGTCCTCGCGAGCCACCGGGCAATCCTCGCGGAGAGCGTCGTAGCTGGACCTTTGGTCCTCCCAGCTCTCGCCGGTGTCGATCTCTGTCGGGTCTCCCATTGGTCTGCCTCCGGACCGAGTCAGTTTCCCGGCACGCCGTGCAGGGCGACGGTCAGCAGTACCACTGCATCTTCAAGGGCCTCCAAGTCGTGGCGCGCGGGCGGGATCACGAGGTGGTCGCCCGCGCTGCCGTCCCATGTGTCCTCACCGGCGTGCAGCCTGACCGAGCCGCGAAGTACCTGCAGCGTGGCCTCACCCGGGCTCTCGTGCTCGCCGAGACGGCGACCCGCGACGAGCGCGATCAGGGTTTGGCGCAGCGCGCGGCCCTGCCCGCCGTACACGGTGTGCGCGCTGCGACCGGCGCTGTGCTCGTGCGCGGTAGCGAGGTGTTCCTCAGCGAGGGCGGTCAGAGAGGTGTCGTTCATGTGGATCTCCATCATCGTGTGCGCGGCAGTTGCACTTGCTCGTGCGGCGACGCCGGCGTCGGAGCAGAAGCCCGACCGGGAGCGCTTGAGGCAAACCAGGCCAAGGAGGGTGTGGTCGGCATCGATCACAGCCAGTCGGCGCATCTTGTGGCGGATCAGCCTCGCCTGAACGAGAGCGGCTGGGGCTTCCGGGGGCACGGTTCGGCCAGGCAGAACCGCCCAGCGGAGCGCGGGCTCGTGGCCGGATCCTGCAGGGGGCAGGTCCGTGCGAACCAACGTTCCACAGAGCTTGTCGCCGTGGGTCAAGAGCACCATGTGCACATGGTCGTCGGCCATGACGGCTCGGGCGTCGTCGACCGAGGCTCGGGCAGGCAACGTCTTGGGGGTGCTGATCATGACGTCAACAGCCTGGTGGACGCGGCGCGAAGGCCAATCAGCCTCCTCGGGCTCAAGCTCGCCAGGGCGGTGGCCGATGGCACTCAGCCGACTCATTTCGAGATCCGGTCCCAGCCTCGTCGGGGCGCATGGCTACCGAGCGTGGCGTCGTCTCGGGTGCGGTAAACGATGTAGGGGCGGGTGAGGTACCCGACCGGGGCGCTGAACACGTGCACCAGCCGGGTGAAGGGCCACAGCGCGAACAGTCCGAAGGCCGTCAGGGCGTGCAGCTGGAAGCCGATGGGCGCTTCGGCCATGAGTTCGGCGTCGGGCTGGAACGCGAGGAACGAGCGGTACCAGACGGAGACTCCCTCGCGGTAGTTGTACTCCCCGCCGATGGTGAAGATGGATCCGGCGATCGTGTTCCACATGCCCAGCGCGATCACGACGGCCAGGAAGAGGTACATCACCTTGTCCATCACCGTTGTCGCGGAGAAGACGGGTCCCACCGTGCGTCGGCGGTAGATCAGGATGACCATCCCGACCAAAGCAAGGACGCCGGCGATCAGGCCGCCGACGACGGCGACGTAGTGGTAGAGGTGGTCGTCGATGCCGACTGCGGCGGTCCACGACCGTGGCACCAGCAGGCCGATGACGTGGCCGCCGACGACGCCGAGCATCCCGAAGTGGAACAGCGGGCTTCCGATGCGCAGCAGCCGGTCCTCGTAGAGCTGCGAGGACCGTGTGGTCCAGCCGAACTTGTCGTAGCGGTAGCGCCAGAAGTGGCCGACCACGAACGTCGCAAGGCACAGGTAGGGCACGATCACCCACAGAAAGACATCCATCAGCGTGCTCCTCGGGTGGTCGGTGCGCGGAAGGCCGGCATCGGCAGCGAGACCGGTCCGTCGGGTCGGGCCGGGCCCGGATCGAAGGCGGGAGTCTCGTACGGCGTGAGGCCGACCTCCTCGTCGGGCGGCCCCTCGGCCGCGAGCCGTCGTACGGCGTCCCACTCGTCGCCCTGCAGCGGCGGCAGCGTGGCGGTGACCGCCTCAACGGCGCCGGCCCAGCGAGAGCCGGAATCGCCGAGCGCGATGCGCAGCAGCTCGAGACCGGCCCGGTGGTCGAGCAGCAGCTGGCGACCCTGCTCGTGGTCGATGGTGGCGGCGTACTCCAGCACGACGCACAGGTGGTCGGGCAGCTCGGTGTCGGTCAGTTCGAAGCCGGATGCGAGATAGGTCTGCTTGAACCGGAGCAACGCCATCCCGCGCTTGCGAGTGTCGCCGTGGGCGAAGTAGGTGAGGAACAGGTTGTGCCGACGCCGGGTGTCGAAGGTCTCGACGTAGTCGCTCTCCAGCTCGGTCAGCGGCACCCCTTCGAGGCTGGTGACGCAGGCCCGCAGCGGCTCCCCCACCCGGTCGGGAAGCTCGTGCGAGGCCCCTCGGACCAGGTCGAGCCGGCCAAGGAGCTCTTCGTCGGGGTAGCCGAGCAGCAGGGACGTCGCCTGCCAGGCGACGGTTTGCTCTCGGGGGCCTAGCCCGGTTCGACTGCGGGTTCTCATCGGTGGTCAGCCCCTCCGGTGAGACCAGCACTGCCGCCGGGACCCGTTGCCCCGTCACTTCCCGTGTCCGGCGGCGAGGTGTCCGGGTCAGGCTCCGGTCCGTCGGGTCCGGGCGGGAACAGGCCGCTGGGTGCGCCCTTGCCGTCCCAGTTGAGCAGGTTCACCCGGGCGGTCTTGTCGGCCGGCGAGGCGACCGTGTCGGCGGTCTGCCGGTCCTGGAGCATCTGGAAGTTCTCCACGGCGATCGGCACCGGGGAGCCTGAGCCCTCACCGAAGAGGCCCTGCTGTCCGCCGCCGTACTGGGAGACCGAGCACTCGGTGCCCAACTCCTCCAGGGAGTGCGCCTGCTCGGCGTGCGCCGGGGGGATCACGTAGCGCTCGTCGTACTTGGCGATGGCGAGTAGGCGGTACATGTCGTACATCTCCTCCTCGGTCATCCCGACGGCCGCCGGGATCGAGGCGTCGGACTCGCGACCCATGTTGATGTCACGCATGTAGGAGCGCATGGCGGCCAGCTTCTTCAGCACCCCGTCGACGGGAGCGACGTCGCCGGCGGTGAAGAGCTCGGCGAGGTACTCGATCGGGATCCGGAGCGCGTCGATGGCGGCGAACAGGTTGCCTTTGTCCTCGGCGTCGTAGCCGGTGTCCTTGACCACGTCGACGACCGGCGAGAGCGGTGGGATGTACCAGACCATCGGCATCGTGCGGTACTCCGGGTGCAGCGGCAGTGCCACCTTGAACCGGCTGATCAGCGCGTAGATCGGCGACCGCTGGGCGGCCTGCACCCAGTCCCGCGGGATCCCGGCCCTCTCGGCCTCCCGCTGGACCTCGGGGTCGTTGGGATCGAGGAAGACCTCGCGCTGAGCCTCGTAGAGCCCGTGCTCGTCGGTCGTGGTCGCTGCCTCGAGCACCTTGTCGGCGTCGTAGAGCATCAGGCCGATGTAGCGCAGCCGACCGACGCAGGTCTCGGCGCAGACGGTGGGCAGGCCGACCTCGATCCGCGGGAAGCAGAACGTGCACTTCTCGGCCTTGCCGGTCTTGTGGTTGAAGTAGATCTTCTTGTACGGGCAGCCGGAGATGCACATGCGCCAGCCGCGGCAGCGGTCCTGGTCGACGAGGACGATGCCGTCCTCCTCTCGTTTGTAGATCGCTCCGCTGGGGCAGGACGCGGCGCACGAGGGGTTGAGGCAGTGCTCGCAGATCCGTGGCAGGTAGAACATGAAGGTCTGCTCGAACTCGAACTTCACCTTGTCGGCGATCTTCTTGAGCATCGGGTCGTGCTCGAGCGTCGCCGCGGAGCCGCCGAGGTTGTCGTCCCAGTTCGACGACCAGGTGATCTTCATGTCCTTGCCGGTGAGCAGGGACTTGGGCCGGGCGACCGGTGTGTGCTCCTGGGCCGGGGCGTCGGTCAGCGTGGCGTAGTCGTAGGTCCAGGGCTCGTAGTAGTCCTGGATCGAGGGCATCTTCGGGTTGGAGAAGATCGTGGCGAGCTTCTTGAACCGCCCGCCGGCCTTCAGCTTGAGCCGGCCGCGCTTGTTGAGCTCCCAGCCGCCCTTCCACCGCTCCTGGTCCTCGTAGGTGCGGGGATAGCCCTGCCCGGGCCGGGTCTCGACGTTGTTGAACCAGACGTACTCGGTGCCGGTGCGGTTGGTCCACGCCTGCTTGCACGTGACCGAGCAGGTGTGGCAGCCGATGCACTTGTCGAGGTTCATCACCATCGCCATCTGCGCCATGACCTTCATCAGTAGGTCACCTCCTGGTTGCGCTTGCGGATGACAGTGACCTCGTCGCGCTGGTTGCCTGTGGGGCCGAGGTAGTTGAACGCGAATGCCAGCTGGGCGTAACCACCAATGACGTGGCTGGGCTTGACCAGGATCCGGGTCAGCGAGTTGTGGACGCCGCCCCGCTTCCCCGACGTTTCCGCGATGGGTACGTCGATCAACCGGTCCTGGGCGTGGTGCATGTAGACGGTCCCTTCGGGCATGCGGTGGGAGACGATCGCGCGGGCGACGACGACGCCGTTACGGTTGACCGCCTCGATCCAGTCGTTGTCGACGACGCCGACCTTGGCGGCGTCCTGATCGCTCATCCAGATCGTCTGGCCACCGCGGGAGAGCGAAAGCATGAACAGGTTGTCCTGGTACTCCGAGTGGATCGACCACTTGTTGTGCGGTGTCAGGTAACGGACCGTGACCCCCAGCTCGCCGACGTCGCCAATCTCCGGCTCGCTGAACAGCGCACCCATGTTGAGCGGTGGCCGGTAGACCGGCAGGCCCTCGCCAAGCTCGGTCATCCAGTCGTGGTCGAGGTAGAAGTGCTGGCGCCCGGTCAGCGTGTGCCATGGCTTGAGGCGCTCGACGTTGATCGTGAACGGCGAGTAGCGCCGCCCGCCGGTCTCCGACCCGGACCACTCCGGTGAGGTGATCACCGGCACCGGCGCGGCGACCGTGTCGGCGAAGGTGATCTGCTTGCCCTCGTGCTCGGCGGCCAGGTCGTGCAGCAGGTGGCCGGTGCGCTTCTCAAGGGTCTTGAAGCCCTGGGTGGCCAGGTGGCCGTTGGTGGTTCCCGACAGGGCCAGGATCGCCTCGCAGGCGTGCACATCCTTGACCAGGGAGGGACGACCGTCGGCCGCGCCACCGCGGACGGCTCCGTTCTTGTGGAGCAGGTAGTCGACCGATTTCGTGACGTCGTAGGTGACGCCCTTGGTGGTGGTGCCGAGCTTCTCGAGCAGCGGCCCGAGGGCCTGCATCTTGTCGCCGACCGCGGTGTAGTCGCGCTCGACCTCGACGATCTTGGGCATCGTGACGCCAGGAATCGGCTCGCACTCGCCGTGCTTCCAGTCGCGTACCACGCCGTGCGGGTTGGCCATCGCGTCAGGGGTGTCGTGCAGCAGCGGGACCGCGACGACGTCCGTGCGAGTGTCGAGGCGCCCGGCCGCGAGCTCGCTGAACTTGGTCGCGATCGTCTGCCAGGCGTCCCAGTCGGTGCGGGTCTGCCAAGGCGGCGCGATCGCGGGGTTGAACGAGTGGATGAACGGGTGCATGTCGGTGGTGTTGAGGTCGTGCTTCTCGTACCACGTGGCCGCCGGCAGCACGACGTCGCTGAAGATCGTCGTGCTGGTCTGGCGGAAGTCGAGGGTAAGCAGCAGGTCGAGCTTGCCCTCAGGAGCGCCGTCGTGCCACTCCACCTCCTGCGGCCGCTGGCCCTCCGAGGCCTCGCCGGCTCGCAGTGAGCTGTCGGTGCCGAGGAGGTGCTTGAGGAAGTACTCGTTGCCCTTGCCCGACGAACCGAGCAGGTTGGCTCGCCAGATCGCGAGCACCCTCGGGAAGTTCTCGGGCGAGTCCGGGTCTTCGGCGGCGAACCGCAGGTCGCCGGACTTGAGCTGGTCGACGACATGCTCGGCGACCGGCCGCTCGGCTGCGGCCGCCTCGTCGGCGACGTCGAGCGGGTTGCGGTTGAACGTCGGGTAGGACGGCATCCAGCCCATGCGCGCGCTCTTGGCGATCACGTCGGCGGTGCTCATCCCGGCCAGCAGTCCGCTGCCGGTCTTGGCGGCGACGGTGTCGGCGCCGAAGGTGTCGTAGCGGAACTGGTCGGTGTGGAGGTACCAGTAGGCGGTGTGGATCATCTGCCGCGGCGGACGGTTCCAGTCGAGGCCGAAGGCGAGTTGGGCCCAGCCGGTCACCGGGCGGCACTTCTCCTGGCCGACGTAGTGCGCCCAGCCGCCGCCGTTGACGCCCTGGCAGCCGGTGAGCGTGGTCAGCCCGAGGAAGCCGCGGTAGATCGTGTCGGAGTGGAACCAGTGGTTGGTGCCGGCGCCCATCAGGATCATCGAGCGACCCTTGGAGTCCTCGGCGTTCTGTGCGAACTCGCGGGCGATCCGAGCGGCGGCCGAGGCGGGGACGTTGGTGATCGACTCCTGCCACGCGGGCGTGTAGGGCGCCGTCGCGTCGTCGTAGGACGTGGCGTAGCCGGCGAGGCCGTCGCGGCCCACGCCGTACTGGGCGAGCATCAGGTCGAAGACGGTGGTGACCAGGCGGTCGCCGATGCGGCGCACCGGGACGTCACGTGGCAGCGAGCCAGGTGTCCCGTCGACGTCGTCGAAGCGCGGCAACTCGAGCGAGACGGTCTCGCAGCCGGGCTCCAGCACGCTCAGCCGCGGGTCGACGTCTCCGAGGTCGAGGTTCCACTTGCCGACGCCGGCATCTCCGTAGCGGTCGCCGAGAGAGCCGTTGGGCACCACCGGCTGGTTGGTCCGGGCGTCGAGGAGGACGGTCTTGAAATGCGCGTTCTCCTCGGCGGCGTGCGCGGGCAGGTCGGCGGCGGTAAGGAACTTGCCAGCCCGGTAGGTGCCCGCCGCGTCGGCCACTTCGTCGAGGGAGACGAGGTAGGGCAGGTCGGTGAACTTCTTCGTGTAGTCGGTGAAGTAGGGCGTCTGCCGGTCGACAAAGAACTCCTTGAGGATGACGTGGCCCATCGACATCGCCAGGGCGCCGTCGGTGCCGGGGGCGATGGCCAGCCACTCGTCGGCGAACTTCACGTTGTCGGCGTAGTCAGGCGCGACCACGACGACCTTCTGGCCGCGGTAGCGGGCCTCGGCCATCCAGTGCGCGTCGGGCGTGCGGGTGACCGGGACGTTGGAGCCCCACATGATCAGATAACCCGCGTCCCACCAGTCTCCAGACTCCGGGACGTCCGTCTGGTCACCGAAGACCTGAGGAGAGGCCACCGGCAGGTCGGCATACCAGTCGTAGAAGCTCAGCATCGACCCGCCGACCAATGACGTGAACCGCGCGCCGGAGGCGTGCGAGACCATCGACATCGCCGGGATCGGCGAGAAGCCGGCGACCCGGTCGGGGCCCCACTTCTGGATCGTGTGCACGTAGGCGGCGGCGACCATCTCGGTGGCCTCGTCCCAGGTGGCCCGGACCAGGCCGCCCTTGCCGCGGGCGGACTTGTAGGCCTTGGCGCGCTGGGGGTTATCGACGATGTGCGCCCAGGCCTTGACGGGGTCGCCGCCGTGCTGGGACTTGGCCTCGCGGTACATCTGGAGCAGCACGCCGCGGACGTAGGGGTAGCGCACCCGCGTGGGCGAATAGGTGTACCAGGAGAACGCCGCACCACGGGGACAACCACGGGGCTCGTACTCCGGGGAGTCCGGCCCGACCGAGGGGTAGTCGGTCTGCTGGGTCTCCCAGGTGATGATCCCGTCCTTGACGTAGACCTTCCACGAGCACGACCCCGTGCAGTTCACGCCGTGGGTCGAACGCACGACCTTGTCGTGGCTCCAGCGGTCCCGGTAGAACGAGTCCGCGTCCCGGCCGCCGGTCTTGACCAGCGCTCGTAGGTCGTCGGAGACCGTCCCCCTGGTGAAGTAGCGTCGGCTGCGTACCAGCGCATCACTGAGCCCTCCGTCCATACCGATCTCGCGACCGTTCCGAGCGTCGGGGTGGGTCTCATTGCTCACGTCTCGTCCTTACGGTGGGGGCTGCTGATTCTGTCGTGGTTCTGTGCGTCGTCACTGAGGTGCAGGCGTCGCTGGGACTGTGTGCTCGTTGGTGGCTCCGTGGGTGCGTGCTGTGCGTCGGACGAGCGTCAGGGTCAGGACCAAAGTCAGTGCCGCGGTGATCGAGAGCAGCCAGAGGCCGATCGCGTAGGAGTCGGTGCGGCCATAGACGTAGCCCATGAGCAGCGGCGGCACGAAGCCGCCGAGACCGCCTGCGGCGCCCACCAGTCCGGTCACGCCGCCGACCCGCGACGGGTCGGTCACCTGGGCGATCAGAGCGAACGTCGCCCCGCTTCCGCTGCCCAGCGCCGCGGCCATGGCGAGGAAGACCACCGTGCCGACACCGTCGAGCGGCGGCGTGCCGGCCGAGACCGCGGCACAGACGACCACCACGCCGTAGCCGGTCGCGAGCACCGGGATGGAGCCGAACCGGTCGGAGAGCCAGCCGCCGACCGGGCGCATGATCACGGCGACCACGACGAAGCCGGCCATCCGGTTCGCGGCGTCTGCCGGTGTCAGCCCATGGGCGGTCTTGAGGTAGGCGGGCAGGTACACCGAGAACGCGACGTACCCGCCGAAGGCGACGGCGTACAGCACGCAGGCCTGCCAGGAGATGGGCAGCTTGGCGTTGGCCGCGAGTCGGCTGGCCAGCGAGGTGGTGGGGGTGGTTCGGCCGGGTGCGTCGCGCAGGACCAGCCATGCGGCGACCGCGTAGAGGGCCAAGACGCCCGCGGTGATCAAGAACGGCGCCTTGGAACTCACGTTGTTGAACAGCTTGACCGTGGTCAAGGCGCTGATCGCGGTGCCGCCCATGCCGGCGCCGAAGATTCCGATCGCCAGGCCCCGGCGCTCAGGGGGAAACCAGGAGTTCACGAACGGCACTCCGACTGCGAACGCGGTGCCGGCTATGCCCAGGAAGAATCCGCCCACCAACAGCAGCGCGTAGGAGTCGAGCGCGAAAAAGGCGATGAACAGGATGGGAACGATCGTCACGCCCGAGATGATCGGGAACATCACCCGGCCGCCGAGCCGGTCGGTCAGCGCGCCAACCACGATCCGGCCCAGCGAGCCCACGATCACAGGCACCGCGACCAACAGGGCCACGTCGGACTCGCTGAGCGAGCCGAGGGCGCCGGTGTCGCGGAACAATGGTCCGAGCGGGCTGATCAGCGCCCAGGCCCAGAAGTTGACCGCAAAGCCCAGAGTGGCCATCGCGAGCATCAGCCACGGCGAACCAACGCCCTCGCGGACACGGTCGGCATGGGCGGGTGTTGTCATCGTCGTCGTCCTCCCGAGATCGTCTCGATCTCCACCATGGTCGATGTTGTTCTCAATGCCGCCAGGGACACTCTCATGCATTGGCACGAACCAGGTTGAGCCGCCATGCCTCAGGGCCCCGTTCGGTATAGGCCACTGAGAAGATCCCTGGCCAGCGCTGGTTCACCTGGTCCAACAGCGGGAGTGGGTCGTGGGGAGCGATCAGCGTCAGGCCGTTGCCCGGCTGGACCGACTCCAATGCCCCGAAGATCGTTGCGTGCCGGATCGCATGCGGGACGGGCCGCACATCGAGTTCGGGGTACCCGGGGCCGTCGACCTCACCGCACGAGCAGGTGTGGCCACCGCAGCCGCTGTCGAGGTCGAGCGCATCAGTGCTCGAGGTCTCTGCCGCATCGCCGAGGAGTTGATGCATGCCACCGAGCAGGTCATGCAGCGAGACCTCGGGGGTCGCGGCCAGCAGCGTTACCACCAGGTCGTTCTCCTTGGTCAGGTGGGAGTCGAAGACCGCACGCAGCGCCGTGGCCGTCGCGGCGGCACGCAACAGGTCGTCCGAGTCGGCTACCTCGCGCAACAGCCCAGAGAGGACCTGGTGCTCACCGAGCATCGCCTCGACCAGCAGGTGCCCCTCGACCGTCGCGTGCGCGGCCGGGTACATCGCCTGCTCCTCGGCCAGGGCATGGGGCATCAGTTCGTGCCGGCCCCAGTCCACCAGGTCCCGGCGAGCCTCTTCGGCCGCGGAGGCATCGCATCGGGTGGCGGCCGTCAACAGCGCCTCGGTGCGCAGGCTCAGGGCGCCGGCCAGGGCGGCGTGGTGTTGCTTGATCGCCTCGGCGGCGTGGGCGTCGGCCTCGCTCGAGGCGATGACGAGTTCGGACATGTTCGTGTCTCCTTCAGTGGCCTGGTTTGGCAACCTCGACATAATTTTATTACACTGCACTCCGTGGAAAATAATGGGCCTCTCCCGTCGAGACCGGCACCGGGCTACGGACCCCGACCTGGCGCTGGACGAGAGCGTGCGCCGCTGTCCAGGTCGCGGGCCGCGCTCTTGGAGACGCTGCGGTCCCAAACCGAGCCCACGACGCTCGCGGCGCTCGTCGCCATCTCCAGGCTGCATGCCAACACGGTCCGCGAACACCTCGACGCACTGGTGCGCCAGGGTCTCGCCCACCGCTATCCGGCGGAGCCGGACGGCCGCGGCCGTCCGGCCTGGCTGTACGAGGCCACGGGCAGCGACGCCGCCGCCGACCATGAGTACGCGGGGCTCGCTGCGGCGCTGGCGGCGTCGATCCATTCGACTAGCACCTCACCGTCCGACGACGCGCTCGCCGCCGGACGGGAGTGGGGGCACGAGCTCGCACGCGAGCGGGGCGGCGGACCGTCCCCGAGTGCGGTTGCGGCTAGGCGTGAGGTGGTCTCCCTGCTCGACGAGATCGGCTTCGGGCCGCAGGCCGACGCCCGCAGCTCGGTGGTTCGGCTCACCCGCTGCCCGCTGCTGGAGGCGGCCCACAAGTATCCCGATGTCGTCTGCGGCGTGCACCTCGGGCTCGCCCAGGGCGCGCTGGAGGAGTACGGCGCGGACCCCGAGGGCACCGACCTGCTGCCGTTCGCTGAGCCCGGCGCGTGCCGCTTGCACCTGATGCGACGGAACAGATGAGCACCGCCACCAGCCGCCCTCGCAGCAGAAGTAGTTCCCCCGGGTTCCCAAGCGCCGCCAGCGCTCCCCGGGTTCGGGCCTCGCTGGTGACCCGGGCGGCATTGCTGGCTTCCGCCGGGATCGCCCTGCTAGCCGGGCTGGACGCCGCCCTGATGCTCCTCGATCTTCCCGCGCCGGTGCAGATCGACCGGCTGCCCGTGGTACACGGCATGCTGATGGTCCTCGGTTTCGTGGGCACCCTGATCGCCCTGGAGCGTGCAGTCGCGCTGCGGCGCTCCCTTGGCGTCGTCGCCCCCGCCCTGCTCGGCCTCGGCGCCCTGGTGCTGCTTTCACCAGCGCCGCTCGTGGTCGGGCAAGGTCTGCTCGCAGCTGGCTCCGCCGCGCTGGTCGGTCTGTACCTGCCGCTGTGGCGTCGTCAGCGCGACGACGCGGTCCTGGTCCAGGCCCTCGGGGCGGTGCTCGCCCTCGGGTCTGCGGTGCTGTGGCTGGGCGGCGCCGCTCTACCGGTCCTGGCACCGTGGCTGGTCGGGTTCGTCGTGCTGACCATCGCCGGTGAGCGGCTCGAGCTGGCCCGGATCGCGATGGGCCCCTGGGCGGGCAGCATGCTGGTGCTCCTCGCTTCCGGGCTGGTGACCGCGGTGATGGCGGCGTTGCTGTGGCCGCGTCCGGGCACGGCCCTGCTCGGGGCCGGACTGATCGCCCTGACCGGCTGGCTCGCCGCTCACGACGTCGCTCGACGCACCATCCACACTGCGGGCCTGACCCGTTACATGGCCGGCTGCATGCTGGCCGGGTACTGCTGGCTGGGCGTCGCCGGCGCCATTTGGCTGCTCGGCGGTCCGGCCCTGGAGGGCGTGCGCTACGACGCCGTCCTGCACGCGGTGTTCCTTGGGTTCACGCTGTCGATGGTCATGGCCCACGCCCCGGTGATCCTCCCCGCGGTGCTGCGCCGGCCGCTGCCCTACCACCCGGCACTGATCGTGCCAGCCACGCTTCTGCACGCCTCGCTGGTGTTGCGGCTCTGGGTGGGCGACGCCCTTGGCAGCCACGGCGCCTGGGTCACCGGGGGGGTCCTCAACATCGTGGCCGTGCTGTCGTTCCTCGCCGTCGCTATCGGATGCACGGTCCGCGGCGGACGGAGCCCGGCGGGAGCAGCGGTCATGAGCAGGCCGTGGTGACCAAGCGGGGCAGCCGTGGCTTCTGGCCACTGCGCGACCTGCCGGTGCTGGCCTGGTTGGCGGCCACCGTGGTGGTCGCAGTCGTGCACCCGTTCGTGCCCGCGCCGCGCTGGCTGATGATCCACCTGCTCATGCTCGGCGCGGTCAGCCACGCCATCCTCGTCTGGAGCAGATACTTCACCGACGCCCTGCTGCACTCCGCGGACGACGACCGCCGCGGCCAGAACCGTCGGCTGATGCTGCTCAACGGCGGCGTGATCCTCGTGGTGGCTGGCGTCCCCTCGGGTGTGTGGCCGCTCACCTTGCTTGGTGCGTCCGCCGTCGGCTCCGCGGCCCTCTGGCACGGCTGGACGATCCTGCGCCAGCTGCGTGCCGCGCTGCCTGCCAGGTTCGGGCCCTCGGTGCGGTACTACGTGGCGGCCGCGTGCTCCCTGCCGGTCGGCGCCGGCCTCGGCACCGCACTCGCTCGCGGCTTCGACGACCCCTGGCACACTCGGCTGGTCGTCGCGCACGCGGCGGTGAACCTGCTTGGCTGGGTCGGCCTCACCGTGGTGGGCACGCTGATCACCTTGTGGCCGACCATGCTGCGCACCCGGATCGCCGAGGGCGCCGAGCGGGCATCGTCGCGAGCGCTCCCCGTGCTGGTGGGCTCGGTGCTCCTCACCGCTGGTGGTGCCGCCCTCGGCCAGCGTGCGGTCATCGCGCTCGGGATCGCCGGATACCTCACCGGGTTGCTCCTGACCGCACCCGCGTTCGTCGACGCGCTGCGCCGCAAGCCGCCGACCGCGTTCCCGGCCTGGTCGGTCCTGGCCGGGCTGACCTGGCTGCTAGGGACCATGGTCACCCTCGCGGTGGGCATCGGTGCCGCCTCCTCCTGGCAGCGCGTCGATGAGGTGTTCGACTGGGCGACGCCATTCCTGGCCGCGGGCTTCGCAGCCCAGGTACTGCTCGGCGCCCTCTCCTACCTTGTCCCGGTCGCCCTCGGCGGAGGCCCGACGCCCGTCCGGGCCGCCAACGCCGTCCTCGACCGGGGCGCACCCCTACGGCTGGTGATGACCAACGCCGGCCTGCTTCTCTGCGCCCTTCCGGTGCCCAGCACCGTCCGGGTGCTCGCCTCGATCCTCGTCCTGGGTGCGCTGGCCTCCACGCTGCCGCTGCTGCTCCTGGCCGTGAAGGCATCTCGCCGCGCGAAGGTCGACCCGGCTTCTGCCGGGGCTGGCTCTCGAGTGCCTCAGGGTCGGCCGAGCGGCCAGAGGTCAGGCCTCGCTGCGACCGGACTCGCCGCCGTGGCGATAGCCGTCGCCGTGGGCGTGGCGGTCGACCCGGCCGCCATTGGCGCCGGGGACGCCGTCTCCGCCGCGGCCGGTGCCGCCGCCACCGGCGAGACCACAACCGTGAAGGTCGAGGCCCGCGACATGCGCTTCACCCCCGACACCATCTCGGTCCCGGCCGGCAACCGACTGGTGGTCGTGCTGACCAACACCGACGACGAGGACGTCCACGACCTGGTCCTCGACAGCGGCGCAAACAGCGGTCGGCTCTCCCCCGGCCAGACCAAACGCGTTGACGTCGGCGTGGTCGGTCGCGACCTCGACGGATGGTGCTCCGTCATCGGTCACCAGCAGATGGGCATGGTCCTCACCGTCCATGTCTCCGGCACCGCACCCTCCGCGCCGGCGGCGACGTCCGAGGGTCACGCCTCCGGCCAGCACGGTCCCGGCGGTATGCACAGCGACGACGATTCCCCTGCGCCAGACGACGACCCGGAAGCGCAGCCCACGCCGGCCACGGAGAAACTGGACTTGATGGCCGATCCGTCACCGGGCTGGGCGGCACGCGACGCCGCGTTGCCGGCATTGTCGAAGAGCCGGGTACACCGGCGCACGTTCGTGGTCCGCGACGTCGAGGTCGAGGTGGCGCCGGGGGTCACCCAACGTCTGTGGACCTACGACGGGACCTCCCCCGGCCCGGTGCTGCACGGGCGGGTTGGCGACTGGTTCGAGATCACCCTGACCAATGACGGGTCGGTCGGTCACTCGATCGACTTCCACGCCGGCGCACTCGCCCCGCAGCGTCCGATGCGCACCATCGCACCCGGTGGGTCCCTGACCTACCGGTTCCGGGCCACCCGCGCGGGGGTGTGGATGTACCACTGCTCGACGATGCCAATGTCGGCACACATCGCCAACGGTCTCTTCGGCGCGGTCGTGATCGAGCCACGGGACCTGCCGCGTGTCGATCGCAGCTACTTGCTGGTGCAGTCCGAGCTCTACCTCGGCGACCAAGGCGGGGAGGTCGATGTTGCCAAGCTCGCGGCCGAGGAACCTGACCTGGTCGTGTTCAACGGCTTCGCCAACCAGTACGACCACGCACCCCTGAGCGCCCAGGTCGGGGAGCGGGTCAGGGTGTGGGTCTTGGACGCTGGCCCCAACCGGCCGATCTCGTTCCATGTGGTCGGCGGCCAGTTCGACACCACGTACGCCGAAGGCGACTACCTGCTGGACCGGCGCGATGACGGCGACGGAGGTGCGCAGGCACTCAGCCTGGGGCCTGCCCAGGGTGGCTTCGTCGAGCTCACCTTCCCCGAGCCCGGAACCTACCCGTTCGTGTCGCACGTCATGGTCGACGCCGAACGCGGCGCCCACGGCACCTTCGAAGTGACCCGATGACATCGCCGCCGCCCCTCGATTCCGGCCAAGCCGGCCGGAGGCACCTACGGGCCGGCCCGGGACTTGTGTTTGAGCATGGCCGACCAGAGCCACGACCCGCAGATGAGGAGCAGTGAACGATGAGCACCTTGGCCCGAGATAAGTCCCGCCAGATGCGCGCGGCACGTGCCGCCGAACTGGCTCGCAAGACGCGCCAGCGCAAGGTCGCCAAGATCGTGGGCATCCTGGTCATCCTTGGCCTGATGGCCGCGATCGCCATCGCCGTAGGCCGATCCCTAGCCAGCGACGACAGCGGAGACGTCACTGGGAAGGTCGTAGTCCCCGCCAACGTCGAGACAGGCGCCTTCTCGGTTGGTGACACCGACGCCCCGGTGACTCTCGACCTGTATTACGACTACATGTGCCCGGCCTGCGGTGCATTCGAGTCCACAAACGCCGGGGACCTCTCCCGCCTCATTGACCAGGGCACGATTCGTGTCAACCTGCATGTGATGGCTTTCCTCGACGAGCAGTCGCAGGGAACCGAGTACTCCACCCGCGCCGGTAATGCGTACGCGGCGGTTGTCGACGCCGCTCCGGACAGGGTATGGGCTTTCCACAATGGCCTGTACGCCAACCAACCGCACGAGGGGACCGAAGGCCTCAACGACGACCAGATCGCGAGCATCGCCCTCCGTGCAGGCGTCCCCGCGGACGTGGTGGAGAACTTCACCGAAGGCGTTCACCGTGGCTGGGTCGCGCAGAGCACCCAGGAGGCCTTCGACGCCGGCGTCACTAGCACGCCGACCGTGAAGCTCAATGGGGACATGTTCACAGGCGACTGGTCCGCCCCCGATGAGCTGACCAAGGCCATCGAGACCGCCGCGGCTTCTGGCCTTAGGTGATGACCGCTACCGTCCTGGTCGATCGGACGCGCCGCAGCGGCGCCGCCATCTGGGTGGTGATGCTGCTGTCGTCGATCGTCAGCCTCGTCGCCTCGTTCGTGCTCGCCGTCGAAGCGATCACTCTCGCCGAGAACCCGAGCGCCGAACTTGGCTGCGACATCAACGCAGTCCTCAGCTGCGGCACCGTCGCGTCGTCGTGGCAAGCCTCAGTGTTCGGCTTCCCCAACGCCTTTCTCGGGCTGATCGCGGAACCAGTCGTCATCACGATCGCGGTCGCCGCCCTGTCCGGCGTGAGGTTCAAACGCTGGTTCATGCTCGCCGCCCAGCTCTTCTACACCCTCGGTCTCGCGCTGGCGTACTGGCTGTTCTACCAGGCGATGTTCAACATCGGTGCCCTGTGCCCGTGGTGCCTGCTGATCACGGTCGCCACCACGCTCGTCTTCTTCGAGATGACGCGTGTCAACATCCGCGACAACAACCTGTACCTGCCCCCTCGGATACAGCAAACCTTGTCTTCTGCGGTGCA
Source organism: Mumia zhuanghuii (assembly GCF_042681565.1). Taxonomy (NCBI): domain Bacteria; kingdom Bacillati; phylum Actinomycetota; class Actinomycetes; order Propionibacteriales; family Nocardioidaceae; genus Mumia; species Mumia zhuanghuii. Next base: position 835,772 of record NZ_JBHUFT010000008.1, on the reverse strand, counting down.
GTGGAACCTCGACGTGATGGTCGTCATCGCTTGGCTGTTGGCTCTCGTTCTCCTGATCGTCGTGAAGTACGGCAACGCATTGTTCTCCTGAGTGCCCGTCTCCCTCGCCGTGGCACGCCGACGTCCTCACCGGCGCCGGGATGTGCAGGTCGACCTCGGCCACCCCGACGCCGCCACCCTCGTCGAAGGCGCCGCAGCGCTCGTCGAGCGCAGCGGCCACACCCTGGCCGGCTGGCAGGTCGCGCGACGCAGCGACGCACTGAAGTCGGTGCGCGGCGCGTCGTCCCAGTCGTGGGCGATGAGCCCGAACGGCTCAGGTGCCATGCTCGCGACGGTCGTCAGGACAGCAGCCACCTGACCGCGGAGCCGCCATGACAGGCTGTGCCCATGTACTTCGTCGGCGTCGATCTCGCGTGGGGTGAGCGCAAGCCCACGGGCCTGGCAGTTCTCGACCCCGAAGGCCGGCTCGTGCACGTGTCGGCCGCTAAGACCGACGACGAGATCGCCACGGCGCTGGAGCCGTACATCGAGGGCGACTGCCTGGTCGCGATCGATGCGCCGCTCATCGTCACCAACCTCACGGGGAACCGACCCGCCGAGGCCGCGCTCAACCGCGACTTCGCCCGGTTCGACGCCGGCGCACATCCCTCCAACACGAGCAAGCCGGAGTTCGCCGAGAAGCCCCGCGGCGCACGCTTGGCGGCCCGCCTCGGACTGGACATGAACCCCCGCTCAGGCCGTCCGCGTCGCGCGATCGAGGTCTACCCGCATCCCGCGACGGTGGCGCTGTTCCGGCTCGGACGGACGTTGAAGTACAAGAACAAGCCCGGCCGCGACCTCGAACAGCTCCGCGCCGAGCTGGTGGTGCTGCTCGGACTCGTCGAGGGCCTGAGCGCCGCCGACCCGCGCATGGTCGTCGACACCCCCGAGGCGGGCGGCGCGTGGCGTGCACTACGCACGGCTGCGGAGTCGGCTGAGCGCAAGAGCGAGCTGCGCGTCGTGGAGGACCAGGTCGATGCGGTGCTGTGCGCGTACGTCGGACTCTTCGCGACCCGCCACCCGGACGAGGCCACGACGTACGGCGACTTCGAGACCGGCTACATCGTCACCCCGAGCCTCCCTGAGGGGCTGGTCCCAGCCCCTAGGGCGAAGCGGATCGTGGCGCCGACGCACGACCCACAGTCCGCGGTGCGCGAGTACGCCGAGCGGCAGCCTCGGCTGCAGGCCAGTGCTGACGAGTTCGTCCGCCTGGTGACGTCGATCCTCGACGACGCCGGCATCAACTACCTGACCGTGACCGGGCGGGCGAAGTCGGTCGCGTCGTTCGCCGACAAGGCGGGGCGCACGGTGGACGGGGTGCCCTTCTATGCCGACCCGTTGCGGGAGATCACCGACCAGATCGGACTCCGGGTCATCACTTACGTGCAGAGCGACGTCCAGGCCGTCGTTGACCTGCTGGACGACCAGGTCGTCGTCCACGACGACCGTGACATGGGTCGGGAGACGGCGAGCGAGGGCCGCTTCGGGTACGCCAGCCGGCACCTGCTGATCGGCCTCGACGAGGAGGGGACGGCACAGCATCCCGCCTTGGCCGGGCTGCGCGCGCAGGTCCAGGTCCGTACGGTGCTGCAGCACGCCTGGGCAGAGTTCGAGCACGACATCCGCTACAAGGGCACCGTCCCGGACGAGCACGTCCCCGACCTCGACCGGAGGTTCACCCTCGCGGCGGGGCTGCTGGAGCTCGCCGACCGGGAGTTCTCGACGATCCGGGAGAGACTCCACGGGTCGCTCAGCGACAGCGGGTCTGAGGAGACCCACGAGGACCCGCGCATCACCCCGCGCGAGCTCGCAGCGTTCCTGGCTGGCCAGTATCCCGATGCCGGATGGTCACGGACCGACCACTACGACTGGATCTCCGAGCTGCTCCTCGAGCTGGGGATCACATCGCTGCGCGAGCTCGGCGAGGTCCTTCGCTCGGTCGACTCCGACGCCCTCGCCGAGCGGATGGGCTACCGCTATCCGCCCGGTGCGGTCCGACGGCTCGATGACGCCCTGTTGTGGGTCCACGGTGATCAGTACGTCGCCCTGCAGTCGAACGCGCACCGCGTGCCCTCGCTGCGGGCCAGGCTCGCCAAGATGCGCGCCACGGGGCCGCACTTGGAAAGCACGGCGACCTGAGGCCCTAGCCCAGCAGGCCGAGGACCAGCGCAGCGTCGCGGCGTCGGACGCGTCAAAGACCTGCAGCTCCGCGACGGTGTAGGAGCCCACGACCTGCAGGGCCGTCGCGACGAGCCCGGTCCACACCGCCGTACGCATCCTCGCCTGAAGGGCTCCCGCGAGAAGGCGGTCGTCAGCCAGGGACTCACGGCGTTGACGAGCGCAGCCACGGGAAGTCGAGGCTCGCGGTCACAGCCCGGAACTAGCGCGCGGACACCGGTTTTCCCGCACCCGGCTCGCGAAGCGGCGGACAAGTGAACCCTCTCTCGATTCTCCCATTCTGGAGCGGCACACCAAAGGCGCAGGCTCACCCTGCAAATCAAGGGCTGACACAGGGTTGCGTGATGTGCCTCACATCCCTATGTTAATGAGAAATCACATCACTGATGGATGGCTGCGGGTGCCGAAGTGGCCTGTACGAACACGGGCGCGGCGATGCCCATCCTCGTCGGAAGCAGGTGGAGCACGTGGTCGACATCAACAGACGCGGCGTCTTGACTCTCGGAGCCGCGCTCGGACTAGCAACGGTCGTCAACCCCTCTGCGGCATGGTCGTGGTCACCAGCCGCGTCCATCGCCGGCACCGGGGCAGGCGTCGATCCTCAGTGGGTCTGGGACGACGACATCGACCGGATCATGGCGTCGGTCATCGACAACGGTCAGGTCCCGGCGGTCAACAACGCGATCGGCCCCTGGGTCAACAACAACCATCCGATCCCCAGCGGCCTCCCGCCGGAGCTCGCGGCCTTCCTGACGGACTCCGCAAAGCTCCCGACCTGGGCCAACATGACGAAGCTGCGGCGCGCAGCCGACTTCAACCGCCGCAAGGACTCCTACCTGTTCTTCATCTACGGGATCGGCGGCGGCATCATGAGCACCGTCATCCCGCGAGAGGCCAGGTCGGTCTACTGGTCCAAGGGCGGCGCCGACATGCAGGACCGCGCGGCGAAGACGTTCACCTTTGGGTACGACCTGAGCGACCTCAACGCCTTCGAACCGAGCGGCCAGTTCCTGGTCACCTCGAACAAGACCCGGATGGTGCACGCGGCCGTCCGCCACATGCTCCCGCAGTCGCCGTACTGGAAGGCCGTTGCGGACGAGCAGATCCCGATCAGCAACGCCGACATCCTCGTCACCTTCCACAGCACCGGCACGTTCGCCCACAAGAAGATGAAGGAGTGGGGCGTCCGGATGTCGGCCGCCGACGAGGAGGCCTTCCTCCACTCCTGGCAGGTCGCCCTGCACATGCTCGGCGTGCGAGACGAATACATCCCGGCCACGTGGGCCGCCGCGCACGCCCAGGCGGCGCAGGTGCTCACGCCGATCCTGGCACCCACCCCTGAGGGCAAGGTGCTTGCCGAGGTCCTCCTAGGCCTCACGGCACAGATCGATCTCGGGGTCACGCGCGGATTCCTCAACGAGTTCGCGCGCTATCAGCTCGGCAACGACATCGGCGACTGGCTCGGGCTCAAGCGGGACTACGTCTCGGCGGGAGTGATCAAGGCCGGCTGGCCGGCGTACGTCGCCTTCCGCGAGGGCCTGATCCCGATCATGCCGACGACGTTCCGCGTGTTCGACCAGTTCATCAAGGCGATCGCCATGGCGTTCCTCAACAACGGAGGGTCCGGGACCACCACGCCCATCACCATTCCCGACATGAACCGACCTGGCGTCTGAGGCGCCCCGACAGGTGGGTCCGAGCACTCGCTCGGGCCCACCTGTCTGTCTCGGCTACGCCTCGGGCCGCCACCCCAGGGCACTGACCATCAGCGCGGTGACGGCGCTGCGGTGGTCTGGCGTGTCCTCCCAGCGCAGCCTGCGTCCGGCCTCCACCACGACCCCGAACCCGGCGTGGACCAGCACTCGGGCCTGCCTGTCGTTGAGATCTGGCCGTACGGCCCTCAGCTGCTGCTCCCAGATCGCGATGTGGTCGCGCTGTGCGAGGACGAGCGGCCGCTGAAGCCCGGCGGGCAGGCCGGCGAGCTCGGCCTCGGCGACGCTGGTGAGCGCCCGGTGCTCGAAGCTGTACGCCACGTACGTCGCTGCCAGGGCGACCACAGCATCGTGCGGGTCGGGGCAACCCATCAGCGCCTGGTCGACGGCCTGGGACAGCAGCCCGGCGGCCTGGAGGCACGCCGCAGCCAGGATGTCGACCTTGCCGGGATAGTGGCGGTAGATCGCCGAGGGTGCGATCCCGACGACCTCGGCGATCCGGCCCAGCGTCACGTGAGCAAAGCCGTCGCGCTCGAACAACGGGATGGCAGCAGCCAAGATCTCGGCCCGCCGGGTCCGGGGCACCGGCTGCGCAGGAACACCGACCGACGACTCGGTGACAGCGCGAGACGGCTCGGTCGCCACCACCCTCAAGGCAGCGTCGACGAGCAGCTCCTCTGCACGCGAGGGTGAGATGCGCGTGCGGTGCATGGTGATCGAGCCGATGGCGCCGAGCGCGGCGGCGGCGCGCACGTCCGCGTCGGAGGCACCCGACTCGACTCGCACCTCCTCGGCGACCCGGCCGACGACGTACGCGAACTTTCGCCTGAGCACCCGTCGATCGTCCGGATTCAGGTAGCGCGCCTCCCAGCGATACACGCCACCCGTGGCCCGGTGCGCAATCGTCACGCGGGTCGCGGCGGTGAACAGCTCCTCGAGGCTCGCCTCGGACGACAGCTCCTCGAGCGCCTCGAGCAGTCCGTCCGCCATGAAGGTCACGCACTCGGCGAACAGCGTGTACTTGTTAGGGAAGTGGCGATAGAGCGCGGGTGCTGTGATGCCGACCCTGTCGGCGATCTCCTCCATGGACGCGGCGTAGTAGCCCCGCTCGTTGAAGACCCGGCCCGCGGCGTCGATGATGAGCTGCCGCCGGTTCCGCGGGCGCGTCGGCGCGGCCGCCGCCTGCGAAGGTGCGTGGGCACCGGCGGCGTACCGCCCCGTACGCCCCGGCAGCAGTTCCATGTCGCCCAGTCAATCACCTGGCCGACCACACCGACCACATAACGGACGGGTTGTCCGCAGCTGCGCCGATGACGGTGTCGTCGTCGGGTGACAGCGTCAAGAATGCGTCAGTACGCGTCAGCAAGTCGTGTGGACGGCAGAAACCGACCGCGGACGCAGGCACGGTACGGAGGTGAACAGATACGCCGATGTCGATGCTCTCCTGCGCAGCACCAGCCACGCCTTCCACGACGCGGTTCGCGCCGCCCTGACCGCCGATCGGGACCACGCGGACGCCGTCCTCGCCGGTCCGCAGGCGCCCACCTCGCAGACTTGATCGACGAGCTCGCCCGAGAGGTCACCCTCGGCAGTGCCGAGCCAGCCGGCCCCTGGCTCACCCTCGAGCTGTCGGTGCTGCTCCAGACCGGCGACCGGCGGTTCCGGCAGCTGCTGGACGCAGGGCCCACGGGCGATCTCGGCTGTGCAGCCGCGCTCTTCGAGGTGGTCGACCACTCCACCAGAGACCAGTCCCCTCTCGCCGCGCTGTCCGGAGCGTTGGCGACGGCACTGCTCCAGGTGTCGCGACAGGCTGCCGCTGCGTGACAGCCCGCGCCGGAGTGTCAGAGGTGATCCGGCACCGTCAGCGCATCGGGGTCCGAGCGCGGCGGGACGCACGAGAGCGCGACCTGCACCAGCGCGGTGCGCGTCCTCAGCAACGCCTTGCGTCGAATCCCACGCTCGTCGCCGAGCCGCTCCTCGACGGCCGCCACGATCTGCTCCTCGGTGAACGTCGGCCGGGTGCCCGCCTCGACCTCGACGTCCGGCAGGCTGATCAGCACCGGCAGCACCTGGTCTCCGAGACCGCTCATCAGCTGATAGCGCTCGTACCGCGAGAGCGCATTCCACGCCTCGTCGACATCGCGCCGCCCCTTGCGCACGTCCTTGTCCTGTGCGGCCATCACGGTCTTCGCCACCCCGGTGACAGCCGCGGTCAGCTCGTGCTCGGTGAACCTCATGGACAGATCATGCCCGGACGTCAGCGCGCCCCGAACAGCCGCTCCGTTGCTCGGGAGTCGGCGTACTCCTCGAACCTCGCGATCTTGCCCTCGCGCAGCGTGACGACGAGGCAGGACGGGATGCGCACCGGGGCACCGTCGGCGTTCGTCCCGACCGCCACCGACTGCAGGACCCACCCGCCGTCGAAGACCTTCACCCGTACGTCCTCGACGCGGAGGTCCGCTCCTGCCTGCTCCTGTCGCGTCCGGGAGGGGGTCTGCTCGATCTCCGCCTCCCGCTCCCCGATGTTGTGCCACGTGCTCACCCCCGCGGCGTAGACGTCGTCGTCCGCCCGGCGGCCGGCGAGGAAGGCGGGGAGCCAGCGGCGGGCGAGGGCGGCCGCGCGGTCGACGCCTTCGGACGTCGGTATCTCGATCACAGGAAGGCTGTCCTCACGCATACGAAACACGTCTGTAACGCGGCGATGTCACCATGTTGGCGATTCTCCCCCCGGCGGGACGTCGACGTCCCGCCAATGCAGGACAACTGCACACAGACGCTGAGGAGCGGACCGCCCCCGTTTGCTCCTCAGCTACGAACGGCCCCGGAATCCCCCGATCCGGGGCCGTTCTCCGTGCTGGGCGTGCAGCGGGGCAGCACGACTACGGCGTGGTGATCGGAGCCTGGAGCATGCCAGCGATCGCGTCGCACAAGAACGTACCGGCCTCCGCCCAGAGCGCCGGCACGTCAGACGTCGCCGCACGGGCCTCGATATCGGCACAGGCCGTGCTGACGACGTGGGTCATCAGCTTCGCTCGTGCGTCGACGATCGACCGGTCGAGATGTGCCAGCCGGTCGGCGGCCGACGCGGTGATCTGCGAGGAGCTGCCTGCACTGGTACGCACCAAGGGCCCAACGGTGGGGTCGTGGATGGCCTGGTCCAGGAACCGCGCCCGCCACGAGGGGGCGGGAAGCGTGGCGAGCACGTCGGTGAGCGGGATGACCAGGGCTCGGATGTCGCCGAGCAGCGAGTCCGACTTCGCGAACATGGACTGCTGGGCGGGCTCGACGGCGGCACGGTGCCGATCCAGCAACGCCTGGAGGAGCCCCGTACGACCACCGAAGTAGTAGTGGACCGCGGAGTGGTTGCTGTTCCCCGCAGCTTCGGCGACATGGCGGTCGGAGACGGTGTGGACCCCGTGCTCGGCGAAGAGGCGTTCGGCGGCGTCCAGGAGGTGGTTCCGGGCGTCAGGACGTGGCATCGCACTCTTTCGCTTCAGCTTTGTGACGGGCGACTCACGGTATCGCCTCACCATAATAAGCCATGTGACTTAAAGTAGGTCCACGGCCTACTTCCGGGCCGACCGCCTCTCGAGGAGATGACCTTGGCGTCCAGCGTCGACCCAGCACCCCCGGCTCCCACTGATCCGGCGGCGAAGTACCCACCCCCGCCGCCGGAGACACCGGCGGAGCGCAAGGGCCGGCTCGTCGCGCTCTTCGTGATGCCGTTCCTGATCGTGACCATGATGTACGCGACGTACATGGGCACCATGCACAGCCCGCACGCCCGAGACCTTCCGGTCGCCGTCGTGGGCGTGGGCGCGGGCGTCCAGCAGTTCGCGGACGACCTCCAGGAGAGCTCCGGCGACGCACTCGAGGTGCGCACGGTGGACACGCTGCCCGAGGCTCAGGAGCTCATCCGCGACCAGGAGATCACGGGGGCGATCGAGGTCCCCGTCGCCGGCGCGAGTGCGACCATCCATCGCGCCATGGCCGCCGGCGCGTCCCAGGCGAGCCTCGTCGACAAGGCGCTGACGCCCGCCGCGGTCGCGGAGGGCTGGCAGGTCGAGACGGTCGACGTGGTGCCACTGGCCGACGGCGACGGATCTGGCACCCTCGTGCTCTTCGCGGCGATGGGGATGATGCTGGCGGGATACGTTCCGCTGAGCACGCTCCTGTCCGGCCTGCCGAACCTGCTGCGGCTGCGCCGGTTCCTCCCCCTCGCGCTCGGCTGGGGCGCATTCACCAGCTCCCTGATCTGGCTGATCCTCGGCCCGATCGTCGGTGCCGTCGACGGCCACTACCCGCTGTTCCTCGGGATCGGCACGCTGGCGGTCACCGCAGTCGGCGTCACGCAGCTGATGTTCACCAAGGTGCTCGGTCCGTTCGCGGTCCTGCTCGGCATGCTGCTCTGGGTCGTGTTCGGGATGCCGGCGTCCAACCTGGCCATGTCGATCCACTCGATGCCCGAGATGTTCCAGTGGCTGCACGGCGTACTCCCACTGCCTGCTGCAGGGGAGGCACTGCGCTCGGTCCTCTACTTCGGCGGCGCCGGAGTCTGGAAGCACGTCGTCACCCTCGCCGTGTGGCTGGTCGCCGCGCTCCTCCTTGCCGCGCTCAAGGAGCGTCGATCCGGCGAGCTCATCATCGCCGGCCCGCTCTACACGGCTCCAGACGCGCCACTGCCTGCCCTGCCAGGAGGGCCCGTCGCGCGCTACCGCACCCGTCTCGTCGCGGCCCTCATGTTTCCCCTCACGATCGTCGTGACGGTCGTGACGATGATGAGCTTCTCGATGCACGAGCCGGACGTGAACGACCTCCCAGTGGCGGTGGTCGCAGCGCATGCCCAGGCCGAGCAGCTCGTGGCAGGACTGGAGCCGGAGCTCGGCGAGTACGTCGACCTCAGCATCGTCGAAGATCGCGACGAGGCGGCCGACCTCCTCCGCGGCCAGGAGATCGTGGCCGCGTACGTGCTGCCCCAGGCGGCCGGAGAGAGCCCCACGCTCGTCACCGCCGGCGGCGCCGGCGCCAGCCAGCAGACCGTCGTCACCCAGATGTTCACCCCGATCGCCGCAGCCAGCGGCAGCGAGCTCGCGCTCGAGGACGTCGCACCGCTCTCGGAGAACGACGTCAACGGCAGCAACAGCCTCTACGTCGGCATGGGCTGGATCATGGCCGGGTTCCTCTTCTTCGCCGTCATGCGCGGCGGGGCACCCGACCTCACTCGGACCCGGCAGCTCCTCCCGCTCGTCGCGGGCTGGTCGGTCGGCATCTCGGTCTGGCTGTGGTTCCTCTTCGACGTCCTGATCGGAGCAGTCAACGGACACGCCCTCGAGATGATCGGCTACGGCTCACTGACCGTGTTCGCCGTCGCATGGGCCAGTGCCGTGCTCACGCGGACGCTCGGGCTGTTCGGACTGATCCCGGTGATGATCGTGGTGATGCTCGCCGGAGTGCCCGCGTCGGGTGGCGGTCTGTCCCTCTACATGGTTCCTGAGTTCTTCAGGCCCCTCGCAGACATCCTGCCGCTGCCGGCCGCGGTCGACCTCGCCCGATCGGTGGTCTATCTCGACGGCACCGGGGTCGGAGGCAACCTGTTGGTCCTCGGGATCTGGGGCGTCGTCGGTCTGCTGCTCAACCTGCTCGTCGTCGACCCGTGGCTGAGCCGGAAGAATGCCCAGCCGCCAGCCCCCCTCGGCCCGAAGTACACGCCTGAGCGCGGGAGCAAGCAGAAGCCGGTCAGCCGTGACGAGGACGGCGACAAGGAGCGCGACGCCTTGGCACCGGTAGGTGCTTCGCCCGTGGGGACAGCCTGACCACAGGAGCACCCCCGCCGAGGCGATGACGTGCCCGCCCGGTAGGCTTCCTCAGAGCCAGAACGACGACATGTCGCTGAGTGAAGGGTCCGCCCCACCTCAGCCTTGAACGGCCTCGGATTTCCCCCGATCCGGGGTCGTTCGCCGTTCCACGGGCACCGCACGGACGGTCCGCAGGGCCTCGATCCAGTCCGGGTTCCTCGCGTACCAGGAGTGTCCGAGAATCTCCGAGACCGCACCATCCTGCATCGCAGAGTCGTACGCGACCGGGTCGGCGAGCCGCCAGTCCGCACCGCACCGCCTGGTCTGATGCTCGCCTGCGTACGTATCGGGCCTAGCACCGTCGTACGGGGCCGGGAAGTGCCACGACATGGCTGGCGGGCGGCCCTCGTGTCCGCTCGTGTCGATCTCGCGCCGCCACGACAGCACCGGCCCCGCGAGCTGGTCGGTGACGCGGTAGAGGTTGATCCACGCGCCGTTCATCCGGTCGTACAGCCACGCGATCGACGCGAAGCTCACGTACTCGGGGAAGGCCCGCGGGAAGATCACCCGCAGCTGCGAGCCGAACGTCAGCAGCGCGATCCGCTCGCGCTCGGCCTGCGAGAGCGTGGTCAGCGTCGCGAAGCTCAGGAGGCTCCCCTGGCTGTGTCCGCACAGCACGATCGCACGCTCGTCGTCGCGGGCCGGGTGCCGCGCGAGGTGCCAACGCAACCGCGCCCGCAGGTCGGCGATGCTGCGCTGCGAGTACGGACGGGGCGCGAACGGGTGGACCGCGTGCGGCCAGAAGCCCAGCACGTCCCACGCAACGTTGAGGCCGCGGCGCTTGCCTTCCTGCGCGACGGCCTTCCGGCTCGCGGCGAGCAGCACGCCCGCAGCGCCCAGCAGCACCCACGCACCGAAGAGCGCGACGACGTTGGACCGGGCGAGACCACCCTCGGCGATCACGAACTTCGGCTGGCTCGCGAGGTCGAACAGACCCCAGGCCTCGCGGCACTGGTCGATCTCACTGGCGTTGCGGCACGGCCACAGCTCCCAGGCCAGCACACCGGCGAGCACCATCCCGAAGAGGACGAACGCGACGCACGAGGGTCCGATGGCGTTCTTGAGGCGCGCGACGTGCACGGCCTTGCGGACACGCTTCTGCCAGCGTTCCGCAAGGAGCGGATGGCCCGCCCCCCCGTACATGGCCTGGACGCGATCGTCTACGGCGTGCCGGATCTTCGGCCACATCCGCCAGACGAACAGCGTCAGCGCGATCAGCACGAAGACGACCACGTTCAGACCCCACGCGTACGCGACTCGGTCCAGCATCGGCGTGGTGCCGACGTTGAGGTCGCCCGCCATAGGCTCATCCGACGGCGACTGCGACAAGTTGAGCAGCGACGAGATGCCCGTGGTCACCGCTGCGGCGAACCCGACGCCGACGAATGTCCCGATGGTCGCGACGACCGATGCGGCCATGCCGCCGGCGTACGGCATGAACGCGCGCGCCGAGCTCCCCTTCGGCGGGCGCTCCCTCCACAGGGTCGCCACCAGGAGTGCATTGGCGAGGAGCAGGGCGACGAGGACGACGACCCCGATGACGAGCAGCCAGTTGGCGATGTAGTCGAACGACTCGGGCCGGTCGAAGACCTGGGTCCACTCGGTCGTGCTGATCCCGCTGGTGGTCGCGACGACGTAGACCAGCAGGGCGCCGCTCCCGACCACGAGCAACGGTGACACGACGCCCACCAGCCAGTGCCACGCCCGCCGTGCGCGCACGAGCGGCGCCGGAAGGCGGACGCTGCGTGCACTCTCGGGCTCGCCGAGCAGCGTCGCGAGCACCACCACGACGACCCACGAGACGATCGCCAGGCGGAGCGGTACGTCGTCGTGCCGCCACGCGGTCGGGTGCGGGGCCCACACGCCCATCGCGCACACCACCAGCCAGCCCGCGGCGAGGTGCAGGTCGCGGAGGATCGGCGCGTCGGAGTCACCGGCGTAGAACGCGTCGTCTGCCAGCGGCGTCGGCGCGGCGGCCGCCGGCGTGGGGCCGACCCGTGGGGTGCGCGTGCTCGGCGAGCGCACCAAGGTCCACCAACGCCCCATGCGTCCGCGTTCGTAGCCGCGCCCGAGGATCGGCAGCACGAACATCACGACACCGGTGAAAGCGGTAGCCGCGCCAACGACGACGTTGGGGTCGAGGTTGCCCAGGAGCCGCACCTGCGGCGCCCACCGCCACGCGAGGAGGTCGATGAGCACGAGCCCCGCGGAGAACGCGAACAGCGACGTCAGCAGGATCGCGAGCAAGCGCAACAGGCATCGGCACAGCCACTGGGCGAACGCGGCAAGACGGTGGTTGCCCACCGGCAGGAGCATGAACTGCGCGGCGTTGACCATCCCGAAGGGCAGCAGCACCAGCCACAGCGCCTTGACCTTGCTCCCCGAGGTGAGACGCCCCCAGTGGTAGGCCTCGAGAACCTGCCCGTCGTCGCCCGGAAGCTCCGCACCTGTCGCATCGGTGGAACGGAAGTAGCGCGACTCGTCGTCGCCGCCGACCTGGACGACGTGCGGGCGGTCGAGCATCGAGCCCGGCGGCGTCCCGCTGACCCCGTGCACCCGCAGCTCGACCCAACGGCCGGCATCGGTGTCGCCCACGCGGACCACCCCCTTCTCACGCGCAATCTAGACCCGCTGCAGGGTCCCGCCAGTCGTGCTTGTCCGTGTCGCCCGTGCCATCGTGAGACATGAGCTCGAGCACCCTGGACGTCGACGGTCGGTCGTTGAAGGTCAGCAACCTCGACAAAGTGCTCTATCCCGACGACAAGACGACCAAGTACGACGTCATCCGGTATGTCCTGTCCGTGGCCGAGCAGCTCCTGGCCCAGCTCGCCGACCGCCCGTGCACGCGCAAGCGCTGGCCCGACGGGGTCGAGGCCGACGCGTTCTTCGAGAAGAACGTCCCACGCGGAACGCCCGACTGGGTCCGTACGGTCGAGGTCGCCACGCCTGGGAGCTCCACGGGACGCGACTCGCTCGTCTTCCCGGTGGTCGAGCACCGGGCCGACCTCGTGTGGCTCGCGAACCTCGCGGCGCTGGAGCTGCACACGCCCCAGTGGACGGTGGGGCCACGTGGCGGGATCCGCGACGCTGACCGCCTGGTCATCGATCTCGACCCGGGCGCACCCGCCGGGCTGGAGGAAGCCGTACTCGTCGGCCATCTCGTACGCGACCGCCTGGAGGCAGACGGGTGGACGACCGTCCCGGTCACGAGCGGGAGCAAGGGGCTGCACCTGTACGCGTCGCACGGTCGCGAGTCGTCGCCCGATGCGCTGCGCGACTACGCCCGCGCGATCGCCGACGAGCTGTCCGGTGAGCACCCTGATCGCGTGCTCTCGGCGATGAGACGCTCTGACCGTACGGGCAAGGTGTTCTTGGACTGGAGCCAGAACGTGCGTGCCAAGACGACCGTCACGCCGTACTCGCTGCGCGGTCGGTCCCGTCCGTGGGTCGCGGCACCCCGGACGTGGGACGAGCTGGAGGACCCGCCGTCGGTGCGCCAGGTGCTGTACTCCGAGGTCGGCGACCGGCTCGAGCGGTACGGCGACCCGATGAAGGCGCTCATGGCGGGCTGAGGCAGTGGCCGCAGACGGCGGCTCAGTTCGTCACGGTGCGACGGCAGACCTCGTCCCACGGTGTCGGAGCCAGCCCGAGGGTGCGCTCGGCGTCGGAGGAGTCGAGCAGGTACGGGCGGGTCCGCTGGTAGTTCGTCTCGGCCAGCTCGCGCATCATCGGCACGAACCGCCCCATGGCGCGTACGCCGATGTCAGGGACCGTCCGGACCGGCACCGATCGTCGCCCGGCTGCCGCCATCACGTCGTCGAGCGCCTCCTGCTGACTCCGGGGTGGATTGCTCGGCACGTGCCAGACCCGACCGGCCAGCTCCGGTCGGTCGGAGAGGGCGATCTGCGTCCGCGCCACGTCACGCTCATCGGTCCACGAGTGCGGGAGGTCGGCGCGCCCGAGGGTCCACACCGGTCGCCCGCGCAAGGCGGTCGGGACCAGACGGGTGAGGACGCCGTTGGCGCCGACGTCCTTGCCGACGTAGTCCGAGCCGCGCACCTCCACCGCGCGCACGCGCCCGGCCTGGTGCGCCGCGAGCGCCTCGGCCCACATCCTGCCGCGCACCTTGCCTTTGGGATCGGTCGCGGCATCGGGCATCCCCTCGGTCATCGGCGCATCGACCGGCCCGTACGGATAGAGGTTGCCCGTGATCACGAGCAGGGCGCCCGACTTCTCGGTCGCCGCGAGCATCGATCCGGCGAGCGGCGGCCAGACCGTCGTCCAGGTCGTGTACGACGGGTTTGCACAGTTGTGGAGGGCGTCGGCACCGTCGACCGCGGTCAGGAGCACAGCCGCGTCCGAGGCGTCCGCCGCGACCGCTGTCGCGCCAGGGACGGCGGTGCCGCGCCGTGTCACGACGGTGACCCGAGAGCCGCGTTCGACGAGCTGGGCCGCCACCTCCCGGCCGACTGCCCCGGCTCCGACGATCACGTGGTGGTCCTGCATGATGATGTCCTTTCGATGGAGGAGAGCACTGCTCTCGTCTCACCGTACGACCTCGGCGGCCGATTGTCGAGAGCACTGCTCTCATCTATGGCATCCTAGAGTCCGTGCCGCCCACCGAACCAACCGGACGCAAGCGCCGCAGCCGTGATGAGACGGTCGCCGCGATCCTCCGCATCGCCCGCGACCACCTCGCCCAGACGCCTCCTGACGCCCTGTCCTTCCGCGCCATCGCCCGCGAGCTCGACCTCGTGTCGTCGGCCGTCTACCGCTACTTCCCCAGCCGTGATGCCCTCCTGACCGCCTTGCTCGTCGAGGTCTACGACGAGCTCGGCGTACACGTCGAGGCCGCCGATGCTGCGGTGCAGGACCGCTCGCGCACCGCGAAGCGCCTCGCGGCCTTCACCCATGCCATACGCGACTGGTCCCTCGCCCATCCCAACGACTACGCGCTGATCTACGGGACCCCAGTGCAGGGGTACGCCGCTCCAGAGGACACCGTGACGCCGGCACAGCGTGTCACGACCACGCTCGTCCGGATCGTCGCCGACTCATGGCGGGGACGCGCGGTGCCCGCTGGCGAGACGACGGGCACCACGCTCCGCGCGATCGTCGAGCCGGTCGACGTGTTCGTCGAGGACGCCACCGGCACGAGCCTTCCTGGCGAGGTGACGATGCGCACCCTGATGGCATGGACGACGATCTTCGGGACGGTGTCGTTCGAGCTCTGGGGTCACTACCCCGCCGAGCTGCCCACGTCGGCCTACATGGATGCCCTCATCGATCGCCTGGCGCGCGATCTCGGACTCAGCTGACCCCGCCGCGGCTCAGCGGGTGGCGGGAGTGCCCTGCAGCAGGCCGACGAGCCGGTCGGCCGTCGCGAGCAGGTCGGGCGCGGGCTCCAGGCGAGCGGCGCCGACGCTCCCGGCCGACTCGGACCACCCAGATCCCCCGACGAGGACCACGGGCCCCTCGCCTGCCGACGTCGCGATGGCGTCGACGACTCCCGAATCCGGAGCGTGGCTTGCCCACAGATAGACCGCGGCAGGTGTCACCCGTCGCAGCAGACCCGCGACGGCGTCGGCGGTGACCTCGAACCCGAGCGAGAGCACCGCGATGCCCTTGCCGGCCAGCGCCGCCTCGAGCGCGAGGAGCGCGAGCGACTCGGCCTCGGCGTCGACGGAGGCCAGGACGAGCGGTCGCGCTCCGACGTAGCGCGGCGCGTACGTCCTCGCGACCGAGCGCAGCTCCACCTCGAGCCGCTCCAGCGCGATGCGCTGCGACTCCACGCCGATGATGCCCGCCTCGACTCCGTCGCTGACCTCGCGCAACGCGGGCGCGAGGACGTTGACCCACGCCCCGAGGACGCCCCAGTCGCGTACGGCGTCGGCGAGGACCGTGGTCAGTCCGACGACGTCGAGGGCGGCGGCGCCGCCGACGATCCGCGTGACCGACTCGTCCGGCGTGGCGATGACGTGACCAGGGGCGTGGTAGAGCGGGTCGTCCGAGGCGAGCGCGGCGACGAGACCGCCCGCGTCGAGCGAGAGCGCGACCCGAGCGGCCGACTGCGCCGAGACACCGCTAGAGACGATCCGGTTCATCAGCTGGACGCGACGGATGTCGGTCTCGGTGTAGCGCCGGTGCCCGCCGCCGGTGCGCTGGCTCGGCCCGATGCCGTACCGGCGCTCCCACGTCCGCAGTGTGGGCGTCGCGATGCCCACACGCTCGGCGACCGCACCCACACCCCAGAGGAGCTCAGATTCGTCGCCCATGCTCGTCTCCAGCGCCGCCTCGAGCGGCTTGGTGGTCGGTAGTTCGTCGGAGTCCAGGGCAGTCGCCCCACTCTCGCCCTCGAAGGAGTATCTCGTCATCGAGTGTCGCGTGTGCACGTGCCTCCCGCCACACGGATCTTGTGCACTGAATCAGATTTGGATAAGTTCTGAACCAGTTGCATGCCGCGTTGATTCATAGGGGGTACCAACATGGCAAGCATTGCCCGCCTTCCAATGCCTCTGATGGAGGCGTACGAATGGCAGTACGAGGGAGCCTGTCGTGAGGCAGACCCCGAGACGTTCTTCTCTCCTGAGTCCGAGCGCGGCCCCCGTCGGCACGCTCGTGAGCACCTGGCCAAGACGTACTGCGCGCGTTGCGTGGTCCGTGACCAGTGCTTGCAGCACGCGCTCAAGGTGAAGGAGCCATATGGCGTCTGGGGAGGTCTCACCACAGGGGAACGTGCCGCTCTCCTCACGGGCGAGCGCACCGCAGGGTAAAGCAACACGAGATGGCCGGCCGGTCCCCGCAACCGGCCGGCCATGACCCGCCCGGGCGCTGGCTACGGCTAGCCCCAGAAGAGGCGCTCGACCACCTGGCGCGCACGTCGCGTCGTCCGTAGGTAGTCGTCGACCATGTGCTCCCCGCCATCGATCCCGTAGCCGAGCAACCACGCGATTCCTGCGCGGTCGTTGGCGTTCGAGGGAAGCGAGGCCGCGGGACGGTTGCGCAGCAGCACGTAGCCGTTGCGGATCCGGCTCGCGAGCCGCCACGCGGCCTCCAGCACCGCGGCATCGTCGGCGGCGATCAGGCCCGCGCTCACCGCCGCATGCAGCGCCGGCAGCGTCTCGGTGGTCCTCAGACCGTCGATCTCGTGGGCGTACTGCATCTGCATCAGCTGGACGGTCCACTCGACATCGGCGATGCCTCCGCGCCCGAGCTTGAGGTGGGTGGCCGGGTCGGCACCCCTCGGCAGCCGCTCGGAGTCGACGCGCGCCTTGATCCGGCGGATCTCTCGCACGTCCTGCTCCGAGACACCGTCGGCGGGCCAGCGCAGCGGGTCGACGAGGTCGCGGAACGCGGCGTTGAGCGCGGCGTCGCCGATGACGGGGGCGGCACGGAGCAGCGCCTGCGCCTCCCACACCATCGACCAGCGCGCGTAGTAGGCACGGTACGAGGCGAGCGTGCGCACGAGCGGACCCGAGCGTCCCTCGGGGCGCAGGTCGGCGTCGACCTCGAGCGCCGGGTCGGGTCCGGCCCCCGCGAGGATGCGCCGCAGCTCGGTCGCGACGGCGATCGCCGACTGGCTCGCAGCCGACTCGTCCGCGCCGGGCAGCGGGTCGTGCACGAACATCACGTCGGCGTCGGACCCGTACCCCGCCTCGCGTCCGCCGAGGCGCCCCATGAGGACGACCGACATCCGGGTCGGCACCTCACCACCGCGCTGCGTCGCCACGGTGCGCGTCGCGACCTCGAGCGCCGCCTCCAGCGTGGCGACGCTGATGTCGCTGAGTGCGTGACCGACGTCGACGACGTCGAGCCGACCGAGGACGTCGGAGGTCGCCACGCGCGACAGCTCGCGGCGACGGACCCGGCGCACCGTACGGATCGCTTCCTTCGGGTCGTCGTGGCGACTCGCCGCCGAACGGGTCTCGGTCGCGATGCGCTCCAGGCTGCGTGGCGCGAGCTCGGCGTCGTCGCCGAGGATCGCGACCGCCTCGGGCGCCCGCAGGATCAGGTCGGTGACGTACGCGCTTCCGGCGAGAATCTTGGCGAGCTGCTCGGCGCCCTCGCCCTCGTCGCGCAGCTTGCGGAGATACCAGTGCGTCGCCCCGAGGCTCTCCGAGACCTTGCGGAACGCGAGCAGCCCCCCGTCAGGGTTGGGTGACTCCGCGAACCACGCGAGCATCGCCGGCATGAGCTGGCGCTGGATCGCCGCCGACCGCCGGACGCCGGTGGTGAGGGCGGCGATGTGCGTGAGTGCCGCGCGCGGGTCGTCGTAGCCGAGGGCCTCCAGCCGCGCCCGCGCCGCCTCCGGGGTCAGCCGCAGGGCGTCCGACGGCATCGCCGCGACCGCGTCGAGCAGCGGGCGGTAGAAAAGCTTCTGATGGAGCCGCAGGACCTCACGACGCTGGGCCTGCCACTCCTTGAGGAGGTTCGCGGCGGGGTCGGTACGGAACGCCAGCGTCCGCCCGATCATGCGCAAGGTGCGCGGGTCGGTCGGGACGAGGTGCGTACGCCGCAGGCCGTCGAGCTGGATGCGGTGCTCGAACGTGCGGAGGAACGTGTACGCCTCGGTCATCGCGGCGCCGTCCGTACGGCCGACGTACCCGCCGTCGACGAGCGCCCGCAGCGCGTCGGTGGTCGAGCGGACCCGCAGGCGTTCGTCCGTACGCCCGTGGACGAGCTGGAGGAGCTGCACGGCGAACTCGACGTCACGCAGGCCGCCCGGCCCGAGCTTGAGCTCCCGGTCGAGCTGCTGAGGCGGGATGTTGTCGATCACCCGGCGGCGCATCGCCCGCGTGTCGACGACGAAGTGCGGGCGCGTCGCGGCCTGCCACACCCTCGGCATCAGTGCGTCGACGTACTCCCGACCGAGGTCGGCGTCGCCCGCGACCGGTCGCGCCTTGAGCAGCGCCTGAAACTCCCACGTGCTCGCCCAGCGCTCGTAGTAAGCGACGTGGCTGGCGACCGTACGGACGAGCGGGCCGTCCTTGCCCTCTGGTCGGAGGTTGGCGTCGACCTCCCAGATCGTGCCCTCGCGGGTGTGGTCGCTGCACAGGCGCATGAGTGTCGAGGCGAGCTGGGTGGCCACCCGGGCGGCCCGCTGCTCCTCGACGCCGTCGACAGGGGCGTACGCGAAGACGACGTCGACATCGCTGACGTAGTTGAGCTCGCGGCCGCCGCACTTGCCC
Organism: Mumia zhuanghuii; assembly: GCF_042681565.1. Taxonomy (NCBI): domain Bacteria; kingdom Bacillati; phylum Actinomycetota; class Actinomycetes; order Propionibacteriales; family Nocardioidaceae; genus Mumia; species Mumia zhuanghuii. The sequence goes on along the minus strand of NZ_JBHUFT010000008.1, from coordinate 816,800 downwards.
ATCGCGATCACCGCGAGGCGAGCCTGCTCGGCGCCCTCGACCTGCTCGCGCGCCAGGCGCAGCGCCGACGCGAGCGTGGCACCTGCCAGGTCAGCGAGCTCGGCCGAGGTCTGCTCGTAGCTGCTGCGCCGGGTCAGGTCGCGCGCGGCGATCTGCACCAGCTGGCGCCGGTACGCGATGCGCAGCGCGTCGCCGTCGGCCACCTCGCCGAGCACGGACTCGAATGCCGCCTGGTCGCGCGGCTCGAGCGGCATCGTCGTCGCCCGCAGGTCGAGCACCACCGCGGGCCGGCGGACGAGGAACTCGCCGAGCGCCTGGCTCGCACCGAGCACGGCGACCAGCCGCGTGAGCAGCTCGGCGTCGGCCTCGAGGTGCTCCTCGAGCGTCCCCTCCCCCTCGAATGCGGCCGCGATCGCGCACAGCATCCGCAGCGCGAGGTCGGGGTCGGCGCCGTGCGCGACCCGCTCGACGATCGCGGCGGAGCGGATGCCGCAGTCGTCGAGCAGCGACGCCGCGGCGTCGGCGTCGGTGAACCCGAGCCGCGCGAGCCAGCCCGACGTCGTCCGCAGGCGCTGCGGTCTTCGCTCCTCCGACACGCTCAGACCCGAGTCACCAGCCGGTCGAGCTCGAACTGCGTCACCTGCGAGCGGTACTCGTGCCACTCCGCCCGCTTGTTGCGCAGGAAGAAGTCGTACACGTGCTCGCCCAGCGTCTCGGCGACCAGCTCGCTGCTCTCCATCTCACGGATGGCCTCGTCGAGGTTGCGGGGCAGCGGCGCGATGCCCAGCGCACGGCGCTCGGTCTCGGTCAGCGCCCAGACGTCGTCCTCGGCCTCCGGCGGGAGCTCGTATCCCTCCTCGATGCCCTTCAGGCCGGCCGCGAGCACCACGGCGAACGCGAGGTACGGGTTGCAGCCGGCGTCGATCGCGCGGTGCTCGATGCGGGCCGAGCCGCCCTTGTGCGGCTTGTACATCGGCACCCGGACAAGCGCCGAGCGGTTGTTGTGGCCCCAGCAGACGTACGACGGGGCCTCGCCGCCGAAAATGAGGCGCTTGTACGAGTTGACCCACTGGTTGGTGATCGCGGTGATCTCCGACGTGTGCTGGAGGATGCCGGCGATGAACGAGCGCCCGGTGCGCGAGAGCTGGTACTCGGAGCCGGCCTCGTAGAACGCGTTCTCGTCGCCCTCGAACAGGCTCATGTGGGTGTGCATGCCCGAGCCCGGGTGGTCGGTGAACGGCTTGGGCATGAAGCTCGCCCACAGGCCCTGGCCCAGCGCGACCTCACGGACGACCGTACGGAAGGTCATGATGTTGTCGGCCGTCGTCAGCGCGTCGGCGTAGCGCAGGTCGATCTCCTGCTGGCCCGGAGCGCCCTCGTGGTGGCTGTACTCGACGGAGATGCCCATCGCCTCGAGCATCGTGATGACCTCGCGGCGGAAGTCCTGGCCGCCACCCTGCGCGGTGTGGTCGAAGTAGCCGGAGTCGTCGACCGGGACCGGGCGCGTCCCGCTCTCGGGCTTGCCCTTGAAGAGGAAGAACTCGACCTCGGGGTGCGTGTAGAAGCTGAAGCCCATCTCGGCGGCCTTCGCGAGCGTCCGCTTGAGGACGAAGCGCGGGTCGGCGTACGAGGGGCTGCCGTCGGGGAGCTGGATGTCGCAGAACATGCGCGCGGTCGCCGGCGTCTCGCCGCGCCACGGAAGGATCTGGAACGTCGACGGGTCGGGCTTGGCGAGCATGTCGGCCTCGTGGACGCGGGCGAAGCCCTCGATCGCCGAGCCGTCGAAGCCGATGCCCTCGTCGAAGGCGCCTTCGAGCTCCGCGGGCGCGACCGCCACGGACTTCAGATGCCCGAGGACGTCGGTGAACCACAGCCGTACGAAGCGGACGTCGCGCTCCTCGAGCGCACGCAGCACGAAGTCTTCCTGCTTACCCATGGGCCAAGTGTGCCCGTGATTCGTGACGGCCGGGTGAACGGGTCCGAATCGCTGGGGCAGTTCGGCGGCCGACGGCACAGATCGGGGACGCTAGGCTCGCCACGTGCCTCAGCTTCGCGTCGCTCTCGCCCAGGTCAACGCCCGCGTCGGGGATTTCGACCACAACGCCGAGCTCGTGCTGAGCCGCTGCCGAGTGGCTCACGAGGCTGGCGCCCACCTCGTCGTGTTCCCCGAGATGGTGCTCACCGGCTACCCGCTCGAAGACCTCGCGATGCGCGCCTCGGTGGTCGCCGCGTCGCGGGCCAAGGCCGAGGAGCTCGCCCGTACGCTCGACGTCGAGGACCTCGGCGACCTCGTCGCCGTCGTCGGCTTCCTCGACCAGGCCGAGGGCGTCGCCGAAGGACCCGGCATCCCCAAGAACGCCCCCCAGAACGCGCTCGCTGTCATGCATGGCGGGGAGATCGTCGCGCGCCAGGCCAAGGTCCACCTCTGGAACTACGGCGTCGGTGACGAGATCCGCACCTTCGTCCCCGGCGACATCCTCAACGTCCTTGAGGTGAACGGCACGGACGTCGCGATGCTCATCTGTGAGGACCTCTGGCGCGACGGGATCGCCTCGGCCGTCCGCGCGTCCGGTGCGGGCCTGCTCGTCGTCCCCAACGGCTCCCCGTACGAGGCCAACAAGGACGACGTTCGTCTCGACCTGTGCCGACGACGCGCGGTCGAGGGCGACTGCGCACTCGCCTACGTCAACCTGGTCGGAGGCCAGGACGAGCTCGTCTTCGACGGCGACTCCCTCGTGGTCGATGCCGAAGGCACGCTGCTCGCCCGTACGGCGCAGTTCGTCGAGGAGCTCCTCGTCGTCGACCTGGACCTGCCTGCGGCCCGGCGCCTGATGCCCCCGGCCGACACCCGGTTCGCGGGGCTACGCATCGTCCGTACGGTCATCACCACCGAGCCCGTCGCCCCGTACGAGTCGGTCACTTCCCCGGTGCTCCCGCGGCTCGACGACCTCGAGGAGATCTATCGCGCACTCGTCGTCGGCCTGCGCGACTACGTCGAGAAGAACGGCTTCCGCTCCGTGCTGCTCGGCCTGTCCGGCGGCATCGACTCCACGCTGTGCGCCGCGATCGCCGTCGACGCGCTCGGCGCCGACCGGGTCTTCGGCGTCTCCAACCCCAGCGCGTATTCGACCGAGCACTCGCGCTCCGACGCCGCCGAGCTCGCACGCCGTACGGGGCTCGACCTGCGGACAGTCGCGATCGCGCCGATGGTCGACGCGTTCCAGGAGGCGCTGGGCCTCAGCGGGCTCGCCGAGGAGAACCTGCAGGCCCGCGTGCGTGCCGTCGTCTGGATGGGCCTGTCCAACCAGGAGGGCCACCTCGTGCTCGCCTGCGGCAACAAGTCCGAGGTCGCGACCGGCTACTCGACGATCTACGGTGACGCGGTCGGCGGCTACGCCCCGATCAAGGACGTCCGCAAGACCCTCGTCTGGGAGCTCGCCCGCTGGCGCAACGCGTACGCCGACGCGCGTGGCGAGACGCCGCCGATCCCGGAGAACGCGATCAGCAAGCCGCCGTCGGCCGAGCTGCGTCCCGGCCAGCTCGACACCGACTCGCTGCCCCCGTACGAGGTCCTCGATGGCATCCTCGACGCGTACGTCGAGCGCGACCTGCCGGCGGCCGCGGTGGTCGCGGAGGGCTACGACCCCGAGCTGGTCGAGCGGGTGGTGACGCTGGTCGACCGCGCCGAGTACAAGCGCCGCCAGTACCCGCCGGGCCCCAAGGTCACGCGGCGCAACTTCGGTCGCGACCGCCGGGTCCCGATCACCCATGGCTGGCGCGAGCACCTCGTCACAGACTGAGCCCGTTCGCCTCCGGTGCCCGAGCAACCGCCCGGGCACCGGACGCGTACAGCCGGCTCAGCAGCTGCGCGGCAGCGCCTGACGGTCGAGCGTGACCTCCGTCCCGCGGGTCACCCGTACCATCCCGGCGTCCTTCCACTCCCCCTTGCCGCGACGGCAGCTCAGACTCCACGACTCTCGTATGTTCGCCGTGGCCGCCTGGCTCGGGCGGTCCGACGGGTTGACGTGCCACGAGAAGCGACCGCTGGACGGGACAGTCAAGGTCGTCTCGACGCGGTCGTCGACCGGCAGGGTCAGCGGCAGGCTCTCACCCGGAAGCGTCACCGGCGAGCTGGTCACCGTGACGTCCTTGCGCAAGGCGAGCTCCGTCCCCGGCTTCGCCGAGCCCGAGATCAGCGCGTGGTAGGTGGGATCGCTCGCCTGCCCGAACGCGGTGAGGAACGCCTCGCGTGCGGTCGACCCCTCATACTCGCCGGTCCCGAGGTACTGGTCGATCACCGACGGGTACGGCGGGTGGAACCGATCGTTGTCGCGATGGCCCGGCGTGTTCTCGAACGTGAACGCGAACGTGCCGCTGGTGTAGAACGATGTCTGCTCGGCCGTCCCGCTCGCGTCGTAGTAGATCTCGGGCCACGGTCCGGCCGGCCACCCCATGATCTGCCCGAGGATCTCGGCGATCTGCTGGTAGATCGCTTCCTCAGCCGGGGTGGGCTCGTTCGGCGCGCTCGGGGCACGCAGCACCCGCTCGTCCGGGGTGTGGTTGCTGATCGCGAGCGTGACCTGGTGGGCGTTCACGAGGTCGATCATGTTGGCGATCTCCGGCTCCGACGCCGGGGCCGCACCGCGATAGTTGCTGTCCGTCGTCCGCGCGCCCGATCCGGGTCCGCCCCAGAAGGCCGTGTAGTTGCGGTTGAGGTCGACGCCCACGTTGGCGGACTCCGCCGCCGCGCACTGCGCGCGGGTCGGGACCTCGCCGTCGACGACACGGCAGTTCTTGCGCTTCTGCTCGTGGACGAGCCCACGTGACATCTCGTACCCGTCGGGGTTGACGACCGGCACGGCGACGAGGCGGCCCCGCTCGAGCATCGACGTGATGCGTGCGTCGCTGCGGTCGTTCTGGACGAGGTCCCAGAGGAACTCCATCGTGAGCTCGGTCGTCGGCCACTCGCGCGAGTGCGTGAGACCGGTGAGCAGGAAGACGGGCTTGCCGCTGTCCTTCTTCACGTCGTGCGTGATCTCGACGCCATAGACGGGCGTGCCGAGCAGCGACGGGCGCGGCAGGCGGAACAGCGTGACGGTGTTGGGATAGCGCTTCGCCAGGCTCGCCAGCTCCGCGTTGACCTCCTGGAGCGTCCGGTACGAGACTCGGCCGGTCGGCAGGTCCGAGCGCTCGCTCGGGTCGGCGGCGGCGGCTGCAGCGGCCGCGCTCTCCTCGGCGCGCGCCTCACGATTGACCGCGTCCACGTCCTCGACCACGACGTCCCACCCGAAGCCTGCCTTGCGCAGCGTGCGCGCGTCGGACTCGGCGTGCAGCATCACCTCGACCTCCCCGCCGTCCTGCGCGCCACCACCGTGGTGACTGATCTCGTCCAGCCCGAGCGCGGTGAGCCGCTCGTAGTCCCCGCGGTCGTCGAGCGTCACCTCGACGATCGACGTCAGCCCCGGCTCGTAAGGGCTGGGCTCGTCTGCCGCCGCGGACCCCGGGGCCAGCGCGCCGATCGTCAGGGCGAGCACTCCGAGCGGTGCGGCGATCCGCCCGCGTCTTCTGCGACCGGGCCGGTCCCTCGTCGTCTGTCGTTCGGTCATCGACTCCACCTCTTCGCTCGATGAAATGCGTGCGCACTCAATCTGGCGGCGACGGGCTTCTCGCGCGCGACGAAACGATTTCCGTCATGTAACGCAAAACACATCAGAGGTCACCTGAAGCCGGTACGACGACCCGGTGGTCCCGTGGCAGTCTGAAGACGTCCGTGGACTCCAACCGGGAGCTGCGAGAACGAAGGATCACGATGTCCGAGAACACCTCCGCCCCCAGCGGCGGCGCCCCGCAGGAAGAGCCCGCGCCCTACGGAACCGGCTCCACCCAGACGCCCGCGACCGCTCCCGCGGCGCGCAAGCGCGTCCGGACGTACACGCTCGCGCAGATGAAGGAGCGCGGTGAGAAGTGGACGATGCTCACCTCGTACGACCAGTACTCCGCGCAGATCTTCGACGAGGCGGGCGTGCACGTCCTCCTCGTCGGTGACTCCGCGGCCAACAACGTCTACGGGTACGAGTCGTCGCTGCCCGTGAGCGTCGACGAGCTCATCCCGCTCGTGCGTGCGGTCTCGCGCTCCGCGAAGTACGCGTTCGTCCTCGCCGACCTGCCGTTCGGGTCGTACCAGGGCTCGCCGGAGCAGGCGTACGACACCGCGGTGCGCTTCATGAAGGAAGGCCACGCGCACGGCGTCAAGCTCGAGGGCGGCGCCGAGATGGCCCCGCAGATCCGACGGCTCGTCGACGGTGGGGTGCCGGTCTGCGCGCACATCGGCTTCACACCGCAGTCGGAGCACGCGCTCGGCGGCTACCGCGTCCAGGGGCGTGGCGATGCCGCCCAGAAGACCGTCGCCGACGCGCTCGCCGTGCAAGAGGCCGGGGCGTTCGCGGTCGTCATGGAGATGGTGCCGGGCGACGTCGCCACCGAGATCACGGCCAAGCTCCACATCCCGACCATCGGCATCGGCGCCGGTGCTGGCACGGACGCCCAGGTGCTCGTGTGGCAGGACATGATGGGCCTCAACGCAGGCCGCCTGCCGCGGTTCGTGAAGAAGTACGCCGACCTACGGACGACGATGCTCGACGCCGCTCGGGCGTACGTCGCCGACGTCGAGGGCGGCACGTTCCCCGGCGAGGAGCACACCTTCTAGCCACGGGCTGTGCCGGGGCTCAGCCCAGCCGGACCCCCGCGAGCTGCGTCGCCTGTGCGACGAGGCGACCGGCGCGGTCCCACACGAACGTGGACTCGTCGACGCGCTGCGCCTCGACGAGCTGGGCACGGTGGAGGATCGTCAACGGCCCCGGCACGGGGAGCGCCCGGACGTACGCGGTCATCTCCAACGTCGGCACCCAGTCCGTGGGCGCGATCTCGAACGTCGCCGGCGGGAACGAGTCGACCGCATAGAGGAGCGAGACCGGCTCGAACGCCGCGTCGTCGAGGAAGGCGAGCCACCCTCGTAGTTCACCGGAGCCGCTCGGGCGGCCCGCTCCGAACCCGAGCGTGGCGGGATCGAGGCGAAGGTCAACCTGATCCATCACCCGGATGCGCACCCCGGTCGGGCTCGTCCCTGGCACGCGGACGCCGTGCTCGCGGTCGGCCGTCGGACGAGGCGGCGCGCCACGGTCCCAGTAGGGCGTCGTCGCGACGTCGAGCTGCCCGATCATGAGGACCGCCTCGACGCAGGGCCGACCGTCCTGCCGCATCGTCGCCCGCACATGGTCGGCACTGCGCCCCTTGCGGAGCACGGTCGTCTCGATCTCGACCGGACCTGGGTCGGGCGAGTGGAGATAGTGCGCCGACGCGGTGACCACGTGCGCGTGCCCCGCGCTCAGCGTCGCGGCGCGGGCGAGCATCGCGAGGAGATAGCCCCCGTTGGGCTTCTCGCCGACGCACCACTCCGGGTCGACCTCGGCCTCGAAGCCGTCGGTCGTCGCGCGCACGGCGCTCACGTCGTGAAAGGGGTGGGGTCGCGCAGTCATGGTGCTCCTCTTGTCGAGGAGCCCATCATGGCGGCTGCCACCGACAGATCGGGCCGGGGCCTCACGCTGAGGCGGTCGGGCCCTCCTCGGCGTCGTCGTTCCAGTCGGGGTCGTTGTCCCACTGCTCGTTGCGCTGCTGCGCGATCTCGAGCGCGTGCTCGGCCTCCTCGCGCGTGTCGTACGGGCCGAGGCGATCGATCGCCCGACACCCGTCGGCCCCCTCGACCGCATGGTGCTTGATGCAGTAGTAGAACTTCTCGTCCGTCATCGCGACCTCCTTCCCCCATCCTGCCCGACGGCGGCGACGTGCGCGCCGGCGCGTGCGGGGGCCACACCTACACTCGTCGCGTGACCGTGCTGACCCCCCACGCCCAGTCCCCGCGCCGTACGGTGCCCTCGACGATCGCCGTGCCCGAGTACGTCGGCAAGGCCAAGCCCGCGTCGTACGACGGACCCGAGGTCCGTTCCGCCGAGACGATCGCCGCGATGCGGGTGGCCGGGCGCATCGCCGCGCAGGCGCTCGACGCGGTCGAGGCTGCGATCACCCCTGGCGTGACGACCGACGAGCTCGACGCGATCGGGCACGAGTTCCTCGTGAGCCAGGGCGCCTACCCGTCGACCCTCGGCTACCGCGGCTATCCAAAGTCGCTGTGCTCGAGCGTCAACGAGGTGATCTGCCACGGCATCCCCGACGCGCGTGCGCTCGAGGACGGCGACATCGTCAACATCGACATCACCGCCTACGTCGGCGGCGTCCACGGTGACACCAACAAGACCTACCTCGTCGGCGATGTCGACGAGGAGGCGCGCCTGCTCGTCGAGCGGACGCACGAGGCTCTGATGCGGGCGATCCGCGCCGTCCGGCCCGGCCGCGAGATCAACGTCATCGGACGCGTCATCGAGTCGTACGCCAAGCGCTTCGGCTACGGCGTCGTGCGCGACTTCACCGGCCACGGGGTCGGGCCCGCGTTCCACGACGGCCTGATCATCCCCCACTACGACGACCCGCGTTACGACACCTTGATCAAGCCGGGGATGACCTTCACGATTGAGCCGATGTTGACCCTCGGCACGATCGAGTGGGACATGTGGGACGACGGCTGGACGGCAACGACACGCGACAAGGCCCGCACCGCGCAGTTCGAGCACACGCTGCTCGTCACCGACAGCGGCGCCGAGATCCTCACGCTCCCGTGAGCTACGACGCATCGGGTCGTGCGGACCCACCCAGTACGGTCGGTGCCGTGACCGTCACCGCCACTCCCCCGCAGACCCATCCCCGTACCCGCCTCGCCTTCCGCGTCGTGGCCTTCGCCGAGGCCGTCTCGTGGGCGGGGCTGCTGATCGGCATGTTCTTCAAGTGGATCCTCGAGACGACCGAGGTCGGCGTGCAGATCTTCGGCCCGATCCACGGCGGCATCTTCGTCGCGTACGTCGTGATGTGCCTGATCGCCTGGCGTACGTTCGGCTGGTCGTTCAAGGTCGCCGTCGCCGCGCTCGCGTCGAGCATCCCGCCGTTCTTCACGGTGCTCTTCGAGGTCTGGGCGGACCGCCGCGGCCTGCTCGGCACCGCCGTCCGCCGCTGAGCGGCACGGGGTGGCGCTTTGCGTCACCCCGTCAGGGCGGATGAGTCGGCCTGTAGGCCGGATTCTGTCAGGACGTCTCCCCGCCCCGGCGACCATCTCTCTCGGCGCCGCGTCACCGCGACGCTCTAGCAACCTACCCGCAGGCTCGGCGAGCAGCGTCAGCACCTGCGCGGACCCTGAGGCCCTTCTTGGTCTTGCTCCCAGTGGGGTTTACCGAGCCACCTCGGTCACCCGAGGCGCTGGTGGTCTCTTACACCACCGTTTCACCCTTACCCGCACCTCACGCACAAGGCGTGAGGCCGCTGGCGGTCTGTTTTCTGTGGCACTGTCCCGCACGTCACCGTGGGTGGGCGTTACCCACCACCGTTGCTCTGTGGAGTCCGGACCTTCCTCGGCGTCCTTGGTGCGCACCAAGGACGACGCGGCCGCCCGGCCGACTCATCCGCGCCTGTCACAGTAGCCCACCTGCCACCCGGTTTGGTCGCCGCACCACCTGGGCGTACGATCGACGAAGCGAAAGGGAGTAGTCCCCAACGTCCGTGTCGACACACTGACCCTCCGGGGTCCGGTACGGAAGGCGTCACCTCGGTGGCGCGGACGAGACTTTCGGCCAGCAACACGACCCTATGGACGTGCCTGGTCGAAGGGGCCGTCCAGGCAGTCTCCTCGTCCAGGCGACGAGGAGACTTTTTCATGCTGTACGCCCTGCTCCTGAGCACCGCCGTGATCTTCGTGGCCGAGCTTGGTGACAAGAGCCAGCTGATGGCGATGACGTTCGCCACTCGCTACCGCCCGCGCGACGTGCTTCTCGGCATCACGATTGCGACGGCGGTGGTCCACCTCGTCTCGGTCGGCATCGGCTTCTGGATCGGCGAGACGTTCGCCGACGCGCAGCACTGGATCACGCTCGCCGCCGGCGTCGCGTTCCTCGTCTTCGCCGCCTGGACGTTGCGTGGTGACCAGCTGAGCACCGAGGAGCGGCAGAAGGCCCAGCGCAGCAGCGGTGCCGCGGTCTGGGCGGTCGGCGGCGCGTTCTTCCTCGCCGAGCTCGGCGACAAGACGATGCTCGCGACCATCACGCTCGCGACGCAGGAGAACTGGCTCGGCACGTGGATCGGCAGCACGATCGGCATGGTGCTGGCCGACGCGCTCGCGATCATGCTCGGCGCATGGCTCGGCAAGAAGCTGCCCGAGAAGGCGATCAAGTACGGTGCGGCGGCGCTGTTCGCGCTGTTCGGCGCGTGGATGCTGATCGAGGGGCTCGTCGCGCTCTGATGCACGTGGGTCAGCGCGCGAGCCGAAACCGTACGACGCGCGCGTCCACGTCCGCCTCGTCGAGCACGACCTGTACGGGCTCGCCCAGCGGCAGCGGCGCCGTCCCGACGACCCGTCCCTCGACCGCGGGCTCGTCGAGCAGCACGGTGCCCTTCTCGGGATCCTTGTCGTCCGCGTCGATGACGACGCCCTCGAACATCTCGCCGACGGAGTCCGAGAGCACCACCGCCTCGACCAGGTCCAGCACCGCCCGGTCGAACGACGACGCGAGCCTCCCGGTGCCCGCCATCACCTTCGGCAGCTCCGGGAGAGCGCGCCGCACCCAGTCGGGGACGGGCTCGCCCGCACTCACCGCGAGGCACACCTCCCCCACGTACCGGTCGGCGAGCCGACGCAGCGGGGCGGTCGCGTGCGCGTACGGGGCGGCGATCGCGGAGTGCTCGACGAGCGCGGGCAGCTCGCCGTCGAACGCCACATAGCCGGCGCCGCGCAGGAGCCCCGTGCAGGCTTCGAGCATCGCGACGTGCCGCGGCTGCGCAGGGTCGAGCGTACGAACGAACTCCGGGTACGGCATCGCGTCCGGCCACGCGATGCCGAGACCGCGCGCCGCCCGACGCAAGCGGACGAGGCCGCGTTCGTCGGCGGGCGGCAGCGTCCGTACGAGACCGACCCGTGCCTCGAGCATCATCGCCGCGGCCGCCATGCCCGTGAGGAGCGAGATCTGCTCGTTCCACCCCTCCGACGGCACGGGCTCTCGATACGACAGGCGCCACGCCCCGTCCGCGCCCGGCTCGATCTCCTGCGTCGGCAGCGGCAGGCTGACCCCGCCGCGCTCGGCCTCGAGCCGTTGGCGCAGCTCGCCGATCTCGCGGAGCAGGCCGAGCGTCTCGGGACCCTCGCCCGCGTCGACCTGCTGCTGTACCCCCTCGTAGTCCAGCTGCGCCGTGCTCCGCACGCGGGCCCGCACGACCTGGGCTCCCACCTGCGAGCCATGCGCGTCGAGGTCGATGCTCCACAGCAGTGCCGGTCGTACGACGCCGGGGAGCAGGCTCGCCGCGTCCTCGGACAGCGCCGGCGGGTGGAGCGGGATCCGCCGCGTCGGCGCGTACAACGTCTCGCCACGGCGGTGCGCCTCGTGGTCGATCGCGCCGCCGGGCCGGACGAACGAGGCGACGTCCGCGATCGCGTAGTGCACGGTGTAGCCGTCGTCACGGCGCTCGAGGAACATCGCCTGGTCGAGGTCCCGTGCACCCGGCGGGTCGATCGTGAGCAGCGGCAGGTCCGTGCGGTCGAGCGCGGGCAGCGCGGCGTCGCCGGCCGCAGCATCGGCCTCGGTCAGCACCTCCGGCGGGAACGCCGCGTCGACACCGAGCTCCTCGGCGAGCAGGTCGATGCGGCCTTCGAGTGCGGGGACGGCCTCGGGGGCGACGGCGTAGTACGCGTGAGCCATGCCGCTCACCCTAGCGACCACGAGGACGGACGACTCGCTGCCAAGACGGCTGCGTAGGCTTGCTCCGTGCTCGTCCTCCTCCCCCCGTCCGAAGGCAAGTCCGTCCTCCGGCGCGGCCGTCCGCTCGACCTCGCGACGCTGTCGTTCCCCGAGCTCACCGCCACCCGGCAGCGGATCGCGGACGTGCTCGTCGAGCTGTGCGCCACCGATCCGGACAAGGCCGCAGACGTGCTCGGTCTCGGGCCCACGCAGGCCGACGCGGTCACGCGTGATGCCACGCTGTGGTCGCAGCCGACGGCACGGGCAGATGCGGTGTACGACGGGGTTCTCTATGCCGCGCTCGACCTCGACACGCTCGACGCGGCCGCGCGCCGACGCGCGAGCCGGTCGCTGGCCTTCGCGAGCGCGCTGTTCGGGCTGCTGCGACCGGCGGACCGGATCCCGGCCTACCGGCTCTCCGGCCACGTGACGCTGCCCGGCCTCGGCACGATGGCGAGCCAGTGGCGCGACGCGCTCGGACCGGTCGTCAATGAGACCCTCGGGTCGGGCCTGCTGATCGACCTGCGGTCCTCGACGTACACGGCGCTGTGGAAGCCCTCGCGCGACGTCCTCGCCCGGACGGCGACCGTGCGCGTCCTCCACGAGTCCGGAGGCAAGCGCACCGTCGTGAGCCACTTCAACAAGGCGACCAAGGGCAGGCTCGTGCGCGAGCTTCTCATCCAGGGCGCTGCCCCTCGTACGGTCGGCGCACTCGCCGACGCGTGGCGCGACCTCGGGTGGACCGTCGAGGAGCAGGGCCACCGTCTCGACGTCGTCGTCTCCGAGGTCTGACGCGCTCCCTTCCGCGCCGCCCTCCCGTCCGCGTGGTGAAAGCAACCTGACCGATTCCCTCGGCATATTCGGTCAGGTTGCTTTCACAACGCGGAGGACGGGGCAACGGTCACGCGAACCAGCGCATCCACATCACGTTGAAGTGCGGCCGCGCTCCGTCATAACCGGCGTCGCGCAGGGCACCGTAGACGCGCCAGACGATCGCCTGCTTGTCCTTGAGGTCCTCGACCAGGACGACGACGACGGTCCATCCGAGCTTCTCCAGCCGCTCGCGCCTCGTACGGTCGTGAGCCCGCTGCTCCCGGCTTCGCTCGTGCCACTCTCCGTCGTACTCGACGACCACCTTGTGCGTCCAGTAGACGAGATCGCACCGCGCGACGAAACGCCCTCGCTCGTCGTAGATCGTGCGGTTCGTCTCTGGCACGGGAAGCCGCGCGAAGATCAAGGCAAGTCGGACGACGGTCTCCATCGGAGACTCGACTCTCTCGCACGCGTAGGCGAACGCACGACGCGCGCGCACCACGCCGTGAATGTGGCACGCGGTGAGATAGGCGCTCAGGTCGTCCATGGTCGTGCGGCCCAGATGGATCAACCCGTCGGCGGCCTGGACCAGCTCGACGAGGGTGAGCATCGTTGCGCAGTCGACGAACGTCCGTTCGGCTCCGGTTGCCGCGATCCCCTCGCGCACGTACGGGCGGAGCCTGCCGGTGCGGCGATGGAGCCGTACGCCGTCTGGCCGGCGATACAGGCGGGTGTTCGTGGAGAAGTGCAGCGGGTGGAGGCTCCTGATCTCGACGCCCCAGAGTCGCAGAGCCGTGACGTGGCTCGCGATCGCGTCCCCGGGGAGGACGAGGAGCGCGGCACGCAGCCACCGGACGAGGGTCATCTCGAGATCTGCCCACGCGTACACACCGTGGAGCAGGCGCCGGAAGCGGGCCCCGCGCAGCTGGCGGTACGAGACACCATGGGACTCGGCATGAGTGATCGTGAACGGACCGTCGCGCAAGGCAGCGGGGATGGGTCGCATTCCTGGAGGGTGTGTCCCCCGTCGGCCCTCCGTACGACCTCAACACCGACCTGTGGACACCGCGAACGCCGTGCACAACGCTCCGTCCGCGTCGTGAAAGCAATCTGACCGAATCCCGGCGCAGATTCGGTCAGGTTGCTTTCACAACGCGGACGGGGGAAGGAGGAGGGGGTCAGGCGGGGACGACGTCGTACGCGCGCAGGGTCGCGATGCCGTCCGGCCAGATGCGCACCGTGCTCACCGACGCCGGCTGCAGCTCGAGCCGATGGATGACCGGCATCGGGGCGTCGAGCGCCAGCCGGACGAACATCTTGATCGGCGTCACGTGGCTCACGACCACGACGTTCTTGCCGCCGTACGAGGCGACGAGCCGTCGCTGCGCCCTTTGGACCCGCTCGAAGACGGCGTCGTACGACTCGCCACCCGGCGGCGCGGCGGCCGTCGAGGAGAGCCAGGCGTCGAGCGCCGCGGGGTCCTTCTCGCGGACCTCCGCGAACGTCAGCCCGTCCCACTCCCCGAACGACGCCTCGACGATGCTGTGGTCGACGACCACCTCGACACCGAGATCGTTCGCGAGGATCTCGGCCGTCTCGCGGCATCGGCTCAGCGGCGAGCTCACCACCACGTCGGCACCCTCGCGCGCCACGTAGGCGGCGGCACGGTGGGCCTGTGCACGGCCTTCGTCGTTGAGCCCCGGATCGGCACCACCGTCACCGCAGAACACCTTGGCCACCGTGTTGTCGGTCGCCCCGTGCCGTACGAGGGTGAGCGTCGTGGGCGGATCCGCCAGCGGGTCGCGCCACCCCACCATCGGATTGCGCGGCTGCGGCTGCTCGGTGGGGCGCGACTCGGCAGGCGCCGCACGACGTGTCTTGCCCGCTGCGTCGTCGAGCACCTCGTTAAGGATCGCGTCGGCTGCCTTGTTGCGCTCGCGAGGAACCCAGGTCCACACGACGCCGGACGGCGCGACCTCGCGGGCACGGGCGGCGAGCGGCACCATGTCGCGGTGCTTGACCTTCCAGCGGCCCGCCATCTGCTCGATGACCAGCTTGGAGTCCATGCGGACCTCGACCTGGGCCTGCGGCGCGTGCTCGGCGACCAGCTCGAGGCCAGCGATGAGCCCGGTGTACTCGGCGACGTTGTTGGTCGCGACGCCGATCGTCTCCGCACGCTGAGCGATCACCTGGCCGGTGTCGGCGTCGCGGAGCACCGCCCCGTACGCCGCCGGGCCGGGGTTGCCCCGGGACCCGCCGTCGGCCTCGATGATGACACGGCGGGGACCGGTCACAGGCCTGCCTCGTGGGTACGGACGAGGATGCGGTCGCACTCCGGGCAGCGCAGCACCTCGTCGCTCGGCTTGCTCGCGATCTCGCGCAGGTCGGCGCCGTTGATCTCGAGCCGGCAGCCCTCGCACCGCTTGTGGCGCAACGCGGCCGCGCCGACACCTCCATGGCTGTTGCGGACCTTCTCGTAGAGCGTGAGCAGCGGATCGGCGACACGCTCGACCGCAGCGCCACGCTCCGCGCGCAGCGCCTCAGCCTTGGCGTCGATCTCGCTGGTCGCGTCGTCGAGCCCACCGAGCTCCTCAGCGATCCGCGCGTCGAGCGCCGCGAGCGCGTCGGTCGCAAGCGCGAGCTCGGACTGGGCACCCTCGAGCTCCTCCATCACCTCGAGCTCGGCGTCCTCGAGCGAGCCGATCCGGCGGTCGAGCGCGACGATCTCGTTCTGGATGCTCTGGAGGTCCTTGGGGTTGGTGACCTGCCCCGAGTCGAGCCGAGTCTGGTCGCGGTCGCGGCGCGCACGGACGGCCGCGACCTCGCCATCGGCCTTCCTCTGGTCGGCGGTCAGGTCGGAGACCTTCGTCTGGGCCTGCACGCTGCGCGCGTGGACCGTCTCGCGCTCGCGGCGCAACTCGTCGAGCGCCGAGACCTGCGGGAGGTTCTTACGGCGGTGCGCGAGCTGCGAGAGCTGCGCGTCGATGCCCTGCACGTCGAGCAGGGCGAGCTGGTCGAACGGGTCAGCTTTCAGCGTGGGCTCCTCTGACGGGCACGGCGAAATTCCGTGCCGCTGGACATGACCGGGAACTCCACCGTATTACCTCGCCCAGGCGTGGTCGACAGAGTCCGAGCGAGTCACCCCGCTCACCCCGACCAGGCCAGGTGCGACGTCCACGGATCCGTGACGAGGGTGGAGACCTGGACCTGCACCGTACTCCCTCGCGCCGCGAGCCAGACGCGCAGCCGGTGGGCGAGGACGGGGAGCCACGTCCACTCCGCCGCCCAGTGCGGGACGTCGACCACGGCCGGTGCGCCCGGCTGCTCGCGCAGCTCGGAGACCGGATGGTGCCGCAGGTCGGAGGTGACGTACACGTCGGCTCCCGCAGCGCGCGCCCGTTCGAGCAGGAAGTCGCCCGACCCTCCGCACACGGCGACGCGTCGTACGAGGGAGTCGGCGTCGCCCGCGATCCGGGCGACGCCGTGGTTCGTCGGCAGTGCCGCCACGACCTGCGCGGCGAAGTCGGCCAACCTCATCGGCTCCTCGAGCACCCCGATCCGGCCGCTGCCGCGCGTGGTGTCGGGCACGTCGGCGATCGCGGTGACCGTGTACGCGACCTCCTCGTACGGATGCGCGGCCCGCACTGCGGCGAGGACGGCCCCGCGCAGCCTGCGGGCGGCGACGACCTCGATGCGCCGCTCCGCGACGTGCTCGACCGCGCCGGTCGTCCCGATCGCCGGGTCGGCCGTGTCACCGGGACGGAACGAGCCCGTGCCGTCGCTCACGAACTGGCACCGGTCGTACGCACCGACCTCCCCTGCGCCAGCGTCGTGCATCGCGCCGGCCACCGCGTCGGCGGCGTCGAGCGGCGCGTACACGACCCAGGCGTCGAGCGGGTCGACCGGATCGGCGTCGAGCGGGACGAGCTCGCTCACCCCGAGGGCGAGCGCGAGCGACTCCGAGACGCCGAGAACGGGCGAGTCGGCATTGGTGTGGCAGGTGTGCAGCGTGATCCCGTGCCGGACGAGGTCCTGCACGACGCGGCCCTTGGGCGTCGTCGCTGCGACACTGTGCACGCCCTTCAGGAGGAGCGGGTGGTGCGTGACGACGAGGTCAGCCTCCGACGCGACGGCCTCGTCGACGACGGCTTGGACAGGGTCGACCGCGAGCAGGACACGGCGCAGCGGCGCCTCGGGGTCGCCGACCGAGGTGCCGACGGCGTCCCACGAGTCCGCGTGACCCGGCGGGTACCACGAGTCGAGGAGGTCGATGAGGTCCCGTACACGCAGCTCGTTCACGTCCGCCACCCTACGACGGAGAGGTCGTCCGCCCGTACAGGTCGGGGCACCATGACGACGGCCCCAGCTCGCGCCGCACGTCGTTGCGCAGGAACACCCGGTGCCCGCACACGTCCGCTACCTGGTGGTAGTGCTCCGCGACCGCCGCCACGAACTCCGCGGTCTCGATCCCCCACCAGGTGAACGAGCCCATCTCGACGAGCCACACAGGGCGGTCGGGGGCGTCGAGCAGCGCCGTCAGCAGCTCCAGGTCGGGGTCGCGGACCCGGAGGGGGAGACTCCACGAGTACGGGTACGGGGCGCTCAGCCCGGCGACGCGCAGCACCTGCGGCGACCCGTACGCCACGAAGCCGGTGTCGCCCGGTTCGGCACTCGCGGCGATCCACTCCCCGACCGCGGTCCCGCTCGACGGGCGCTCGGTGATCGCCACGGGGGTCTGCCAGAGGACACCGACGAGCGTGGACGCGAGCGCCAGCACGACCGCGACCCGCGTGACGCGGAGCAGGCCCGCCCTGACCGCGAGGGCGGCGCCGAGCGCCAGCGGCATCGCGAGCTGCAACGCGTAGTGGCGCCACCACGAGCCACCTCCGGCGATCCCGATCACCGAGTACGCCAGCGCGGCCGCCGTCGCGAGCGCGACCGGGCTGCGGCGACGCCTCCACACCGCCCGCACGGTGAGTGCGGCCAGCAGTGCGGCGCCGGTGACGAGCAGTGTCAGCCCGAACGTGCGCATCCGTCGTTCTGGAGCCACGGTGCTCGACTCGATGATCACCCCCACCGCCCGCTCCCGGAACCCGTACAGCGCATCCCACAGTGCACCGATCCCGGGTCCCTCCGAAGCAGCCCAGACCGCGGCGAGGAGGATCGGGACCGCGGCCCCGAGCAGCAGCCCTCCGATCAGCCGCCATGCGCGGCGGCCGCCGATCAGCCACAGGACTCCGGCGAAGACGAACCCGTCGACGTAGTTCTGCTTCATCAGCACGCCGCACGCAGCCGCGACTCCGGCGGCCGCTGCGACCGCCCCTGCCCGGCGCCTCGTGGCGGGCCGGGCGACGAGGGTGGTGGCCGCCAGCGCGAGCGCCACGCTCAGCGTCACGAACGCCACCGCGGGCAGCGCCGTCGTCAGGCGTGGACCGCTGAACACCGGGGTCGAGGTGAGCGCTGCCATCACCGCCGCTGCCGCGACTGCGCCGCGCGCCCCCGCGATCGCCCGCCCCGCGTACCAGGCGGCGGCGACCGCGACGAGCGCGAGCGCGAGCGCGACGAGCCGCAGCGCCACGCGGTCACCGAGCACACCCGAGGCCGCGTCGGCGAGCCGGAACACCACGAGCAGCCCGGGCGGCCGGTCGACCCACTGGTTGCCGTACAGCTCTCCCCCCGTGGTGCCCCACTGGTCCGCGACCAGGAGGAACCCGCCCTCGTCGGACGAGAGCGGCGCCCACAGGAACGGCAGCCGCAGTAGCGTCGTGACGGCGAGCACCGCGAGGAGGACGCTGCGCGACCCCGACTCGAGCCAGCGCACGACACGACGCACCGTCGACCACGTCGGCGGTGCGTGCGCGCTCGGAGCCTGCGAGATCAGTACTGGATCACCATCCGGCCGTCGATCTTCCCCTGCTCCATCTCGTCGAAGATGTCGTTGATGTCGCCGAACTCCCGAGTCGGGAAGTCGAGGGCCTCGACCATGTCCTGCCGGGCCCCCACGATCGATCCGCGCAGCGTGAGGCCTTTGAGGACGACGTCGAAGATCGGCGTCGGGAAGTCCCCCAGCGGGAGCCCGACGTACGAGATGGTCCCGCCGCGCTTCGCGAACCCGATCGACTGCCCGAACGCCGACGGGCTGACGGCGGTGGCGCCGGCGCACAGCACAGGGGCGACCTCACCCGAGCCCGGCTGGGGAATCTCCCACTTCGTGATCGAGAGCGGCGCGGCGAAGTCGGTGACAGTCGCGGCGCGCATCGCCTCAGCCATGAGTTCCCCCGGACGGCAGTCGTGGATCTGCGCTTCGACTCTAACCTCGGGCACGTCCACGCGCAGACCCGGTCCGCGCATGGCCGAGCACGTCGCCGCCGTCGAAGGTCAGCCACTCCGGCAGTGCGGCCCGGTTCTCCTCGCTCGGGTCCACCCAGAAGCGACGGGGCGCGTGCCATGCCGCGTTCAGCCCCTCCTCGTGCGTGTTCCCGTTCTGCACCGAAGTCGGTCACGTACAGCACGTACCGATGCACTCCGAGGTCCCCGATCGTGGTCACGGTGCCTGGTCTTCGCCACGTGCTTCGCAGGGCCCCTCCCTGTCTTACGGGTCGCCCCGCTGGTGGGCGCAGAGGGGATCGAACCCCCGACCGCCTCGTTGTAAGCGAGGTGCTCTACCGCTGAGCTATGCGCCCGTCTCGCGCGCGTCCTGCCGCGCGGCGCCTCACCCTACCCGATCGCTTCGACGAGGGCTGGGGAGGACAGAGGCGTGGCCGCTGGCGTCTCGGGTCACCAGCGGCCACGCGTTGTCAAGTCTTGCACAGAACAGGGTCTGTGCGGGAGGTCATGCAGAGATTTCCTGGAGCGCACCGAGGTACGTCTTCAGGTCGCGCGCGTCCGGCAGACCGTTCTCGATCTTCCAGCGCACGACGCCACTCTCATCGACCAGGAAGCTGCCTCGCAGCGCGCACCCGCGGGCCTCGTCGAACACCCCGTACGACTGGGCGACCTCGCCGTGCGGCCAGAAGTCACTGAGCAGGGAGAACGACAGCCCGTCCTTCTCGGCGAAGGCCCGCAGCGCGAACATCGGGTCGCACGAGATCGCGAGCACCTCGGCGCCGAGGTCGTTGAACGCGGCCAGGTTGTCGCGCAGCTCGCACAGCTCGCCGGTGCAGATGCCGCTGAAGGCGAACGGATAGAACACGAGGAGCGTCTTCTTGCCACGCAGCGCGGACAGCGACACCTCCTCGCCGTGCTGGTTCTTGATGGTGAAGTCCGGGGCCTCGGAACCGATCTCGATCGTCATGGAGGGGATCACTCGCTCTCGTCAGTCGTCAGTCGGTGTCAGGTGGCGCTTGAGCACCTTGCCGGTCGCGTTGCGCGGCAGCTCGTCAACGAAGCGTACTTCCCGTGGAACCTTGTATCGCGCGAGGTGCTCACGAACGTGGGTCTTGAGCTCGCCCTCGCTCACGTGGACGTCCGCGCGCAGCGCCACCCACGCGACGAGGCGGTGTCCGAACTCGGCGTCCTCCACCCCGACAGCGGCCGCCTCGAGCACCGCAGGGTGACGCGCGAGGGTGTCCTCGACCTCCTGCGGATAGACGTTCTCGCCGCCGGAGACGATCATGTCGTCGTCGCGCCCCTCGACGAACAGCAACCCGTCGCGGATCGTGCCGACGTCGCCGGTCGACATCCGGCCGTCGATGACGTCTTTGGTGCTGCCGTTGGTGTACCCCTCGAACGGAAGCCCGTTCTGGACGAAGATGCGCCCACCCCGGCCGGACGACGCGCGCCCGGCGTCGTCGTACAGCGCGACCACCGTGCCGATCGGCGGTGCACCGGCAGTGCCCGGGTGCGCCCGCATCTGCGCAGGCGTCGCGATGGTCGCCCAGGCGCACTCGGTGGAGCCGTACGTGTTGTAGAGCGAGTCGCCGTACTGGTCCATCCACGCCGTCGCAAGGTCGCCCGGCAGCGCCGACCCGCTCGCGGCGACGACGCGCACGGAGCTCAGGTCGTACGAGTCGAGCTCGGCCTGCGGGAGCGCCAGCGCGCGTTGGAGCATGACCGGGATGACGACGGCCGCGTCGCAGCGCTGCTTGTCGAGCGTACGGAGGAAGTCGCGGGGGTCGAAGCGCCGACGGAGCACGAGCGTGGACCCCAGCAGCATCGCGAGGTTGAGGTGTCCCCAGCCCCAGGTGTGGAACAGCGGAGCGGCGATGTGCACGCTCCGGCGAGCCTCGAGCGGGATGCGGGACAACAGCGCGGCGCCCGCGCTCAACGACCCCGACCCGCGACTCGCGCCCTTCGGCGTGCCCGTGGTCCCCGACGTCAGGATGACGGAGTGACCCTCGCGACCGGGCGGCTCGAGGTCCGCGCCGTCGTGCCCCGCAGCGAGCGCGGCGACCGTGTCGTGGCCAGAGGTGTCGGTCCAGGCGAGCAGCCGGCGCACGTCCCCGGGTGCTCCCGCCACGACGTCGGCGAACTCCTCGTCGTGGACCACGACGACCGGCTTCTCGCGTCCGAGCAGCTCGGCGGTCTGAGGGCCTGAGAACGCGGTGTTGAGATAGAGGACGTCGGCGCCGAGCCGACCGGCGGCGACCGCGGTGATGACGAACCACCGGTGGTTGCGCGCCATCACCGCCACGGCGTCGCCCTCGCCGACGCCGAGCCCTGCGAACCCGCGCGCCAACGCGTTGGCCTGCCGGTGCAGCTCATCGAACGTGAGCGATCCTCGCTCGTCGTGGATGGCGATGCCGTGCGGGTCCCGCACGGCGAGCGACGCGTAGCCCCCCGCGAGACCGGTGCCCCACCTCGTCAGCGCAAGGCCGAGCCGGGCGAGCGTCCGCGGCCCGTACGGGCGCACGATGCCCGTCCGCGCCAACGTCGCCACGCTGCGAAGGGCGACGTCGGCTCTGTTGCGGCCGGGGCCACGCAGCACATTCGTCATGGGGGCACCTCACGATGTCGGCGGAATGCGTGCTCGAAAGTGTAACCGGCGGTTACATAT
The DNA here is from genome assembly GCF_042681565.1 of Mumia zhuanghuii. Taxonomy (NCBI): domain Bacteria; kingdom Bacillati; phylum Actinomycetota; class Actinomycetes; order Propionibacteriales; family Nocardioidaceae; genus Mumia; species Mumia zhuanghuii. The sequence goes on along the minus strand of NZ_JBHUFT010000008.1, from coordinate 795,107 downwards.
AACGGAAAACGTCATCTCCGCGAAGCCCGGCAGCCCAGACTCCGTCCCCTGCGTCGCGTCAGCGTTTGTGCGTCGAGAGCTTGGTCGCGGCCCAGTCCGAGCCGGCCGGATTGGTCGTCGTCGTCGACAGCCCAGCGATCGGTGCCGCCTCGGCGATGTCGGCGCCGTCGACGTAACCGGATCGCCCGACCTTCGGCGTGAGCAGCCAGACCGTGCCGCCCTCGACCAGATCCTGCAGCGAGTCCATCAGGGCGTCTGCGAGGTCACCGTCGTCGGCGCGCCACCACAGGACCACACCGTCGACGACCTCCCCGTAGTCGCCGTCCACCATCTCGCTGCCGATGCGATCCTCGATCGACTCTCGGAGGGCGTCGTCGACGTCCTCGTCCCATCCGAGCTCCTGGACGACCATGTCCGGCTTGAAGCCAAGACGATCTCCGTGCCCCGGACGGTCCGCGTCCTGCGCGGTGGCGCTCACCCGTGCCTCCTCAATACGTGTTTGCCCAGGCCCACTCGTGCCTAGGCGCCACACACTAGCGGCTCTGCCGACTTCGGGGGGAAGGAGCGCGCAGGTCCGCCTGCCACGGGGCCGTCACGGCACGCACCGCAGCCGGGGAGGGGGCGGCTACTCGCGGGTATTAGGGCGCGGTGGAAGGATGGACGTCGGACGGCCGGGGACCTACCGGTACCCGCCGAACGCCGCTGCTGCGCACACCCGGTGCAGCCGCGATCTGTGCGAGATCAGCGCACTTGTACGAGAGAAGGAAACGAAGTGGCCCAGTCACCCGAGCGGCCCCCCGTCATCCACGAGGGTCTCCCGTCTCAGCTCCCCGACATCGACCCGGACGAGACCACCGAATGGCTCGACTCGTTCGACGAGATGGTCGACGAACGCGGCCGTGGACGGGCCCGATACGTGATGCTTCGCCTGCTGGAGCGGGCTCGCGAGAAGCAGGTTGGCGTCCCCGCGCTGACGAGCACCGACTACATCAACTCGATCCCGCCCGAGCGTGAGCCGTGGTTCCCCGGGGACGAGGACGTCGAGCGGCGCATCCGCGCCTACATCCGCTGGAACGCCGCCGCCATGGTGTCGCGCGCGAACCGCCCCGGCCTCGGTGTCGGCGGCCACATCGCGACGTACCAGTCGGCCGCGAGCCTGTACGAGGTGGGCTTCAACCACTTCTTCCGCGGCAAGGACCACCCCGGCGGCGGCGACCAGGTGTTCATCCAGGGACACGCCTCCCCCGGCATCTACGCCCGCGCCTACCTCGAGGGCCGGCTCACCGCCGAGCAGCTCGACCGCTTCCGCCAGGAGGTCAGCCACGGCCCGGGCAACGGACTGTCGTCGTACCCCCACCCGCGGCTCATGCCGGACTTCTGGGAGTTCCCGACCGTCTCCATGGGGCTGGCCGCGCTCAACTCGATCTATCAGGCGCGCTTCAACCGCTACCTCCAGAACCGCGGCATCAAGGACACCAGCGAGCAGCGCGTCTGGGCGTTCCTCGGCGACGGCGAGATGGGCGAGCCCGAGTCGCTCGGCGCGATCGGCCTGGCCGCGCGCGAGGAGCTCGACAACCTCACGTTCGTCATCAACTGCAACCTGCAGCAGCTCGACGGCCCGGTGCGGGGCAACGGCAAGATCATCCAGGAGCTGGAGTCGACGTTCCGCGGCGCCGGCTGGAACGTCATCAAGGTGATCTGGGGACGCGAGTGGGACGAGCTTCTCGCCCGCGACGTCGACGGGGTCCTCGTCAACCAGATGAACCGCACGCCCGACGGCCAGTACCAGACGTACTCGATCGAGGACGGCTCGTACACGCGCGACCACTTCTTCGGCGCCGACCCGCGCCTGCTCAAGATGGTCGAGCACCTGACGGACGACCAGATCTCCAAGCTGCCGCGCGGCGGTCACGACTACCGCAAGGTCTACTCGGCGTTCGAGGCCGCGATGAACCACACCGGCCAGCCGACGGTGATCCTGGCCCAGACCATCAAGGGCTGGACGATCGACGCACTGGAGGGCCGCAACGCGACCCACCAGATGAAGAAGCTCACCAAGGCCGACCTCAAGCGCTTCCGTGACCGGCTCTACCTGCCGATCAGCGACGCCGAGATCGACGAGGCCGAGATCGCGCCGTTCTACCACCCCGGCGAGGACTCCGACGAGATCCAGTACATGCGCGAGCGCCGCCGCCAGCTCGGCGGGTCGCTGCCCAAGCGTGTGGTCCGCTCGACGCCGCTCGAGCTGCCCGGCGACGACATGTACGCCGAGCTGCGCGGCGGCTCCGGCAACCAGGCGATCGCGACGACGATGGCGTTCGTCCGCCTGCTGCGCAACCTCATGCGCGACAAGAAGATCGGCTCGCGGATCGTGCCCATCGCGCCGGACGAGTTCCGGACGTTCGGCATGGACTCGATGTTCCCCACGGCGAAGGTCTACAACCCGCACGGTCAGTCGTACGAGTCCGTCGACCGGAAGATCCTCCTCGCCTACAAGGAGTCGACCGCCGGTCAGCTCCTCCACGAGGGCATCAGCGAGGCAGGCGCGGTCGCCTCGATGACCGCTGCGGGCTCGGCGTACGCGACCCACGGCGAGCCGATGATCCCGGTCTACATCTTCTACTCGATGTTCGGCTTCCAGCGCACCGGCGACTCCCTGTGGGCGATGGCCGACCAGATGTCCAAGGGCTTCCTCGTCGGCGCGACCGCCGGTCGTACGACCCTGACCGGTGAGGGCCTGCAGCACGCCGACGGCCACTCGCCGCTGCTGGCGCGCACCAACCCCGCCGCGATCCACTACGACCCGGCGTTCGGCTTCGAGATCAGCCGCATCGTCCAGGACGGCATGCGGCGGATGTACGGCAGCACTGAGGAGAACCCGCACGGCGAGGACGTGTTCTACTACCTCACCGTCTACAACGAGCCCGTCGTCCAGCCCGCCGAGCCGGAGGACCTCGACGTGGAGGCGCTGCTCAAGGGCATGTACCGCTATCGCGAGGCTCCGCAGCGCGAGGGCGACGCCCCCCGGGCGCAGATCCTCGCGTCGGGCGTCGCGGTCCCGTGGGCGCTCGAGGCGCAGCAGATCCTCGCCGACGAGTACGGCGTCCGCGCCGACGTGTGGTCGGTGACGTCGTGGAACGAGCTCGCACGTGAGGCCGACGCCGCTGAGCGTGCCTCGTTCAACGCGCCGGGCGAGGAGCCCGTCCAGCCGTACGTGACGCGCGCGCTCGCCGGCACGCACGGCCCGGTGCTGGCGGTGACCGACTACATGCGCGCGGTGCCCGACCAGATCTCGCGGTGGGTCCCGCACGCCTGGACGTCGCTCGGTGCGGACGGCTTCGGATTCGCCGACACACGGGCCGCAGCACGCCGCTTCTTCCAGATCGACAGCGCGTCGATCGTCGTGGGTGTGCTCGAGGCCCTCGCCGCTCAGGGCGAGGTGAAGCCGGAGACGGCCGCCGAGGCGTACGCGCGGTTCCAGCTCGACGACCCCACCGCAGTCGCAGGAGTGCCCCAGGAAGGCGCTGACGCCTGACGACGGCACGTCACGAGGGGTGAGCGCACGGTGGACTGAAGGGTCACCGGGCGTTCACCCCTCGTCCTCTAGAATGTCGTCATGGATCCCCGTGACGACACGACGTTCGATGCTGCCACGAGCGGGTCCGTGAGTGCTCCGGCACCCGCGACGGCCACGGTGGAGCAGGAGGCGTCGAAGGCCGAACGACGGACCCCGACGTGGCTGCGCGTCCTGCGCTGGCCCTACACCTTCCTCGTGGCGTTCTCGATCGTCGTCGGCGTCTTCACGATCTGGGCGTCCTACTACCTCGATCTCCCGATGCGCGACCCCGAGGGTTTCCTCGGTCCCGCGTACGTCCGTCTTCCGGCGCTCGGGTTCCTCTTCATCGGTGGCGGGCTCGCCGTGCAGGCGTTCCTCCAGAAGCGCACCTTCCGCGGCCTGTGGTCGCGCGCCGTCACGATCGTGCGCACGGAGTGGAGCTGGTCGCGCCTCGTCCACGCCGCGCTCGGTCTCATCGCCTTCTACGTCTCGTACGTGAGCTACCGCAACCTCAAGAGCTTCCTGCCGATCGTGCGCGACGAGGTGCTGTACGACGCCGACCTGATGCAGCTCGACCGGTGGCTGTTCTTCGGCCACTACCCCGCGCTGGTCCTGCACGCCGTGCTCGGGACCGGCTTCATCGCGCTGATCCTGTCGACGATCTACGTCTCGTACCTCATGCTCACGCCGGTGTCGCTGGCGGCGTTGCTCGTCCTCAACAAGGATCTCTCGCTCGGCGCCTGGTACGCGACGGCGCTGAGCCTCAACTGGATCCTCGGCGTCGCGAGCTACTACCTGATCCCGACGCTGGGGCCGATCTTCGCCAACCAGTCCTTGTTCTCCGACCTGCCCGGCGACAGTGGCGTGGCAGCGCTGCAACAGTCGCTGGCACACGCCCGCTACGACGTGCTGAGCAGCCCGTGGGACACCGAGAAGATCCACGGCATCGCCGGCTTCGCCTCGCTCCACGTCTCCGTGGTCCTCACCGCCTGCCTCTTCTTCCAGATCATCGGCCTCAACAAGTGGCTCCTGCGGACGCTGTGGGTCTACTTCACCGGCACCGTCCTCGCGACGATCTACTTCGGCTGGCACTACGTGCTCGACGACATCGGCGGCGTCATCATCGCCGTCCTCTCGATCGCGATCGGTGCCGCGGTGACGGGCAACTGGGGCTACCGCAAGAAGCGCAAGGCCGCCGAGGCGGCCAAGGCGGACGCCGCCTCCAGCGTGGCCTGACCTGGGTCAGCCCGCGTCGGCCGTGAGGTCGACGACAGCGGCCGCTGCCTCGACCGAGTCGGCACCCTCGGCGCGGGCGCCGCTGCGAAGGATCGCTCGCCAGCGCTGCGGGCGGTAGGTCGCCGCAGGCTGCTCGTCGACGAACGCGGTCAGCACGTCGACGAAGAGATCAGGCTCGTCCTTGTGCGGGAAGTGGCCGCTGTCGGGGAAGAGCCGGACCACCGTGTGCGGTCCGCGGCGCTGCGCGACGAGCGCGTGGCGGGCTGGGATCACCGCGTCCTTCTCGCCCCACACGAGGCATAGCGGGATCACCTCGGCGAGGTAGGCGCGATCGGTCATCGTGATCCGTTGCCCCCGCCAGTCGACGACATGGCTGGTCGCTGCGCGGACCGCGGCACGGTTGCCCGGGTCGCACAGCGCGGAGTAGACGCCGGCCACCTCGTCGAGGTCGCGGGTGTACGGGAGCCCCGAGCGCGACAGAGCGCGCAGCCCCGCACGGACGGGACCGCGCAGCGGTGGCACGGTGAGCGCTCTGAGGCCGAGACCTGCACCGGGGACCGTGAGCAGGCGGATCAGCGGCGTCACGTCCGCTCCGAGGCCGCCGGGGGCGACGAGGCAGATGCGCTCGGTGCGCTCGGGGTACTGGTAGGCGAACTGCATCGCCACACCACCCCCGAAGCTGTGCCCGACGATGGTGACCCGCTCGATCTCGAGGTACGCGAGGAGGTCGCGCATTGCGTTGGCGTAACCGCCGAGCGAGTAGTCGCCGCGAGGCTTGTCGGACTCGCCGTGCCCAAGGAAGTCCGGGGCGATCACCCGGAACCGGTCCGCGAGGCGCCCCATCACGGGGAGCCACGTCGTCGAGTCGCACCCGAGGCCGTGCAGCAGGAGGAGCGCGGGCCCCTGCCCCGCCATCCGGTACGCCCGCCGGTGGCCGTGGAGCGAGACGAACCGCGTCCGGAGGGGGCCGGACTCGTCGGGCTCGCTCATCCGTCGCCGCTCCTCGTTCGTAGAAATTCGGCTCAGGATATCGGCTGGATGGCCCTGCTGCACCTACCCTGTTGCGTGTGAGCGAGGCGACGCACGAGCGGTACGCGCAGGTGTTGGACAAGGCCTCTGGCGACCTCACGACCGCGGCGATCGCGACGATGGAGCGCGATCTCGACTGGTTCCACGAGCTCGATGCCGAGCACCGGTCGTGGATCTCGCTGATCGCGCACGCAGGGATCGCGCAGTGCGCGGAGTGGATGCGTACGGGCGCTGCGCCGGTGGACGTCACGGCCACGGTCTTCGGCGCTGCCCCCCGCGGCCTCACGCGCCACGTCACCTTGCACCAGACGGTCGCGATGGTGCGCACGACGATCGAGGTAATCGAGCAGCACGCGACCCACCTCTTCGGCCCTGAGGACGTGGACGACGTGCGCCGAGAGCTGTCCTCGTACGCGCGGGAGGTCGCGTTCGCGACCGCCGACGTCTATGCGCGCGCGGCGGAGTCGCGTGGCCAGTGGGACGCCCGGATGGAGGCGCTCGTCGTGGACGCCGTCGTACGGGGCGAGCCCGAGGAGGTCATCCGCTCACGTGCCGCGGCCCTCGGCTGGGAGACGGACGGCACTGTCGTGGTGCTCGTCGGTGCTGCGCCACCGGCGCCGACGTCCGGCGAAGGCGGCGTCGTGGACGACGTGCGACGGCGCGCACGCGCCGCTGAGCTGTCCACACTGACCTCCGTACAGCTCGAGCGTCTCGTCGTGCTGCTCGGCGGCGTCAGCGACCTCCACGCCGCGGGCGCGGCGGTCGTCGACGCGTTCGGGTCGGGTGCGGTGGTCATCGGCCCGGGCGTCGACCACATCGCCCAGGCGCACCGGTCGGCACGTGCGGCGCTCGCGGGCCTACGCGCGGCGACGGGGTGGGTGGCCGCCCCACGGCCCGTCCTCGCCGACGACCTGTTGGTCGAACGCTCTCTCGCCGGCGACGGGCACGCGCGGCGCGCTCTGGTCGACGGGGTCCACACGCGGCTGAGCGAGTCCGATCCGACGCTTCACACGACGCTCTCGACCTTCTTGGAGACGGGAGCCTCGGTCGAGGCGGCGGCCCGACGGTTGTTCGTCCATCCGAACACGGTGCGCTATCGGTTGAGGAAGGTGCGCGAGGTGACGGGGCTCGAGCCGCTCGACCCACGCGGCGCCTACACGCTGCGCGTAGGACTGACCTTGGGCGGGCTCCTGATGTCGCCCGGGGAGCAGCGACGTCCGCCGTTGTAGGAACCCCACAACCGACCGTGAGTATTTTGTGCCAAGTCCCCTTCGTGATTCCGGGGCCGTCACAGGCAGTCTTGGTGACGTGCTCGTGATTCGTCGTCGTGACCACGGTTGAGGATCTACTCCCCCGCCACTAGGCCGGGGTTCCGACCTACGCGGCTCGGAGCGGACCCAATCCGAGGTTTCGTCGGAGGAGTGCGCGGCGGCCGCACAGCGGCCTCAACGGGGGCCGGCACCGCCAGGCGGTGACGGGCTGCGCAACGAGCACGGCCTCGCAGGGGCGTTCGGGGGTCGCCCTTGCGACGCCGCCGGCCGCGTCCAGGTGGACGCGGCCGGCGGCGCATGGTCGGCCTTTGTACCGTCTCTCGTCCACCTGAGGACTTCCCCATGCACACGCCAGCGTCGTCCGTCGTCGAGGAGCTCACCGCGATCGTCGACCAGATCGCACCCGGCCGAGCGCCCGGCGTGCTGAGCCTGTCGTCGTCGTTCGTCGACGATCTCCGGATGGGCCCGTTGTCGCTCGGCGCGCTCTCCCTCGGGATCGAGGAGCGCTTCGACGTCCGCGTTCCCGTGGCCGCGTTGTCGGGGACGGTGGGGGATGTGGTGGCTCACGTCGAGCGAGAGCTCGCATCGGGCTGAGAGCGAGAGCTCGCATCGGGCTGACCCACGCCCCCTGTGTCCGGGCTTCGGTCGTTTGTCATGATGGAGGCCGATCAGCGAGGAGGGGCACCTTGATGGATCTGAGCAGCGACTCCGCCGACGGAGCGCGCAACCGCCTCGTGCTCAAGATCGTGCTCGGTCTCGTGGGCGCCGGGATCGCGATGGGACTGATCTTCGGGTTCGCCGGGGCATCGGCGATCCGCGCACTCGGCTTCAAGGCTGAGCCGACTCCCTCGGCCCCGGCCGCGAGCGAGGAGACGGACGAGCCGGAGGAACCGACGGAGACCACGCCCGCCCCGACGACACCACCGCCGACGACGTCCTCGCCGAAGCCGAAGGATCCCCGGTTCGAGGCATCGAGCGACGCGGTCGGTCCGGGTGAGCGCATCGAGTTCACCGGCCGCGCCCCCGAGCTGGGTGCCGGGTCGACGCTGCAGGTCCAGCGCCGTGAGGGTCAGGACGGCGAGTGGGGAGACTTCCCCGTCACCGCAACGACCCGCAAGGGCGGGACGTTCTCAACGTGGATCGTGACGAGCCGGACGGGCTCGTGGGAGTTCCGTGTCGTCGGTGACGGATTCACCTCGCCGAGCGCGCGCGTCGAGATCGGCTGACGCCGACCGTCTCATCCGACCTGGTGGAGCCACCGTACGGGCGCGCCGTCGCCGGCGTGGCGGAACGCCTCGAGCTCGTCGTCCCAAGGCCGGCCGAGGAGCGTGTCGAGCTCGGCTTCGAGGTCGACCTCGCCGGCTGCGGCACGGGCCATCGCGGCCTTGATCCGCTCCTCGTGCACCATCACGTCGCCATGGCTGCCGATGACCGCGTGGAACACCCCGAGCGACGGCGTCGAGGAGTAGCGAGCACCCTCGGTCTGGGCTGTCGGCTCCTCGGTCGACTCGAAGCGCAGGCGCTCCCATCCGCGCAGTGCGGAGGTCAGGGTCGCGGCAGTGCCCGCCGGGCCCTGCCAGGAGAGCTCGCAGCGATAGGCGCCCGGCTCAGCGGGCTGCGGAGACCACTGCAGTGCCGCGGGCGCGCCAAATACGCCGGCGACGGCCCACTCGACGTGCGGGCAGAGCGCCGACGGTGCTGAGTGGACGTACAGGACGCCCAGGGTGGCGTTGCTCATCAGTGCCTCCTGGTTCGAGATCCGCCTTCCCCAACGTCCTCGGACCGAAGCACTGCGCCCTATTGTGCCGCATCCTGGGGTTCGGCACCACGGTCGCCTGTGTACGGGGCTGTCGTGGCAGGATGAACGGGAGCGACGGTGCCCGCCTTCTCGGGGGCTCAGATGCTCACGACGAGACGCCCGTACGACGGGAGGGACGTGCATGAAGGTCGCCATCGCGGGGGGCCACGGCAAGATCGCGCTGCTGCTGACCCGCAAGCTCGCCGACGCCGGTCACGAGGTCGTCGGCCTCATCAGGAAGCCCGAGCACGCCGACGATGTCACGGCCGCGGGCGGCTCGCCCGTGCTCGTCGACCTTGAGAGCGCGAGCGCGACCCAGGTCGCCGACGCGCTCGGCGGCGCCGATGCCGCCGTCTTCGCCGCCGGCGCAGGGTCGGGATCGGGCGTGGAGCGCAAGTGGACGGTCGACCGCGACGGGGCCGTCCTCCTGGCCGCGGCGGCGCAGCTCGTCGGGGCGTACCGGTTCGTCGTGGTCTCGTCCATGGGCGCGGGCCAGGGCGACGCGAGCTCCGACAACGTGTTCCAGGTCTATCTCGCAGCCAAGGGCGAGGCCGACGACGCGGTGCGGGCGAGTGCGCTCGACTGGACGATCGTGCGCCCGGGCGGCCTCACGGACGATCCGGGGACAGGGAGGGTCACGGTCGGCGACTCCGTCGGGCGCGGCTCGATCCCCCGCGCCGACGTCGCGGAGGTGATCGCCGTGGCTCTCGAGACACCGTCGACCGTACGAACGACCTTCGAGGTGGTGGGCGGCGACGTGCCGGTCGCCGAGGCGCTGGCATCGCTGTCGCCGGGGCCGCTCGCCGGTTGACCGGCAGGCTCAGGCGCGGATCGTCGCGAGCGCCGAGACGACGTACTCGCGAGGTCGCGACTTTCCGGTGAATGCGGCCTTCACCCCGCCCTCGTCGTCGCCGGCGGTGATGACCGTGACGTCGTGGCTCACGGAGAGGATCTCGTTCGCGGACTCCTGGGACGCGAGGTCCTGAAGCCGCTGCGCCACCTCGGCCATCGCCGTCGCGATGCTCGACGAGGGTGACGACACGGCGTACAGGAGCGAGGACCCCGCCCGCTCGAACGGGTCCTGCGGCATCGTCATCCTGGTTCCTCCCGACGGGCGTGGTGGGGCGGGTGGGGCTCGAACCCACGACCTGACGGATTATGAGTCCGCTGCTCTGACCAGCTGAGCTACCGCCCCTCGCGGAGCACAGCCTAGTGGCCGGCGCCCAGGCAGGCGGCAGGGCGGCCGCATCCGACCTACGATCGCAAGATGACCGACGAGCAGCGCGGAAGTCCCGCAGCCCTCCAGCCGCTCGACGAGGACTGGGAGACCGCCCTCGCCGTCGTGGCTCATCCCGACGACATGGAGTTCGGAGCCGCTGCAGCCGTCGCCCGGTGGACGGCACAGGGCAAGCGCGTCATCTACTGCATGGTGACCAGCGGCGAGGCCGGTATCGATGGGATGGAGCCCGAGGTCACCCGCACGGTGCGGACGGCCGAGCAGATCGAGTCCGCGCGGATCGTCGGTGTCGACACCGTGGAGTTCCTCGGGCTGCCCGACGGGATCGTCGAGTACGGGGTCCCGCTGCGCCGGGTGATCGCCCGGCAGGTGCGGGTGCACCGACCCGACATCGTCATCACGGGCAACTTCCACCCAACCTTCCCGAACGGGTTCCTCAACCAGGCCGACCACATCGCCGTCGGCCGGGCGACCGTCGACGCGGTCCGCGACGCCGGCAACCGGTGGGTATTCCACGAGGCGGGTGTCGAGCCCTGGGGCGGCGTTCGCGCCGTCTGGGTCGCGGGCTCCCCCGACGCCCGGCACGGCGTCGACATCTCCGCCACCTTCGACGCGGGCGTGGCGTCGCTGCGTGCCCACAAGGCGTACCTCGACGGGCTCGGGTGGGTCGACTTCGACCCGGCCGCGTTCCTCGGGTCGATGGCCGAGCCGGCGGGCACCGCGATGGGCGTGCGTTATGCGACGTCGTTCGAAGTCCTCCCGCTGGCCCTCCCGGAGGACTGAGGCACTCGCAGAGGGGCACCAGCAGATGCAAAACGGTCCGGCCTGCGGATCTCTCCGCTGGCCGGACCGTTTCTCTTGCTCCCCCGACTGGACTCGAACCAGTAACCTGCCGGTTAACAGCCGGCTGCTCTGCCAATTGAGCTACAGGGGAATGCTCTCGAGCGACCGCTAGCCTAGCAAGCGTTGTCCCTGGACCCCAAACCGGGGTCCCGTCTCATGGGCGCTCCTCCTCGGCGCCGCCGAGGCCCGCATCGCCGCGCAGGCCGAGGTCGTCCTGGACGGACGCGAGTGCCCGAGCGGTCGCCTCCCTGACGTGTGGATCGTCGGACGAGAGGCCTTGGTCGAGCACGTACGAGAAGGTCAGCGGCCCGCGACGCGTCGGTGAGCGCCGGGCAACGACGGTCACCGTGTCACGGGCCCCCTCCACTGTCTCGCGCGCACTCGCGACGATGCTCGCGTCCACCCGCTCGCGTGCGAGCTCGACGAGCCGACCAGGCCCGTCGAACGCCACGACCTCGCGGTGGATCGCGTCGCTGCCGCCCCACTGGACGGTCACGGTGGATGCCTCGGCATCCCACGACAGCGACTCCACCTGCTCCCAGGGCACGCGCAGGTGGTCGGTATCGGCCGCGAGGTGGAGGGCGGCATCGGTGCCCACGTGCCAATGCTCGGCAACGTCCTGCTGCGCCGCGAGGACCCGCTCGGAGTGCTCGGCCTCGATCGCTCGCCGGATCTGCTTCGGAATCTTGCGCGCCGTCGCCATGCAGCCATCTTGGTCCATCACGGCGCCACCATCGCGACCGCCGGGTGGTCTCTGAGGGTCTGGAGCGCTCGCTGCTCCTGAGCGCGCACGACGTCGAGACCGCAGTCGAGCTCGAGCGCGACCGCGCGGAGGGAACGCGCTCCCCCGCCGTCGATCCCGAAGCGACGCTCCACGACCTCGCGCTCGACCTCGGGAAGCACCGCGAGCGCCTCTCTGATGGCCCAGCACACCCGGGGGTCGAGGGCCTCGCCGCGAGCTGCGACCACGTCGCTCTCGAGCGCGTCGAGGGACACGGGCACGGTGTCGGCAGCGAGCAGCCTCTCGACCCGGTCTTCGGGGATCCCGACCCGCTCGGCGACCGCCCCCGCCGACGGCGCACGGCCGGACTCGCGGTGCAGCGTCTCGGCGACCTCCCGGCACGCGACCACCTGGAGCTCGGCCTTGGGAGGGAGCCGCACCACGCGCCGGGACCCCGCCGCATCGGCGATGTGTCGTTTCACCCACGGCGCGGCGTAGGTCGAGAAGCGGAACCCCCGAGAGGGGTCGAACCCCTCGACCGCCCGGATCAGACCGACGACCCCCTCCTGGACCAGGTCGGCGAACGGCACGCCGCACTCGTCGAGCCGCCGCGCGAACGAGACCACGAGGCGGACGTTGGCGAGGACAAGGTGGGTGCGTGCCCGTGCTCCCTGCGCGACGACCTCCGCGAGGGCCTCCCGCGCGCCGTCCGCGACCTCAGCGGACAGCAGACGCTCACGGGCCGCGCGCCCCGCGGCGTACGTCTCGGCGAGCGCCACCTCCTCTTGTGCGCTCAGCAACGGGACGGCGGTGAGTGCGTGGGCGTACGCGGACGGCGAGGGCGCGGTGGACAGGGGCGAGAAGGTCGGGCCGAGTGAGGTCATGGCGCCAGTCTGGGCAGTGGCACGACCCCTTCGGGGCCCCGCACGACGGCATCTGTGGACACCGCGGCACCTGCTGGAACCGGGGACGAACCGAGCAACCGAGAGGACCGCCGACTCAGAGCAGCGAGCCGCCGATGGCCTTCTCGCGGAGCTGGCGGCGTTGCTGCTCGAGTGCCACGAGGTCGCCGAACATGCGGTTGTACTCGGTGGCGGACTCGAGCGGGTTCGTCCGCTGGAGCTTGGACTTCACCGCCGCGATGTGGCGCAGCACTGTGAGCTCCTGCACACGCGCGACGAGCGCGTCGACGAGCACGGTGTCAGGTGCGCCGGTGGCGCGCAGCGGATCGAGCGACAGGTGTGCGAGCACCCGCTGCACGTCTGTGTCGTCGACGTGACCGCGGACGCGAGCCGCCCACGACTCGTCGGGCTTCGACGGGAAGCCCTCCGTGGCGGCGGCCGCCCAGACGGCGATCGCGTGCGGGTGCGTGAAGTCGTCGGTGTCGAGCCCGTCGGCGTGGGGCGTGATGAGGTGGGGGTGCTGGACGACCACCTTCAGAAGCTCGCGCTCGTCGGCGAAACGGGGCTCCCCGAAGCTCGGCACCGGCGCGCGCACGGGGCGCTCCTCGCCGGCAGGCTCCGTGGGCGCCGAGTGAGCGGACGGGGCGGCCGCCCCGTTCGTCCGGGTCGACGTCCGGGCGTTCGTCCGAGGCGCGGGGCGTTTCTTGGCGTCCCCGAGCTCACGGCGCACCTCGTCGATCTCGATGCCGACCGTCGACGCGATCTCGCGGACGAACTGCTCGACCTTGCCTCGGTCGCGCACGGAGGAGACGAGAGCGACCGACGCACGCAGCGCGTCGACCCGCTGGTCGGCATGGTCGAGGTCGTAGCGTGCGACGACGTTGCGCAGCACGAAGCGGTACAGCGGGATCCGGGAGGCCACCAGCTCGCGCACGGCCGCGTCTCCCTGCTGCAGACGCAGGTCACAGGGGTCGAGACCGTCACCCTGCACCGCGACGTAGGTCTGGGCGACGAACTGCTCGTCACCATCGAACGCCCTCATCGCGGCCTTCTGGCCGGCCTCGTCGCCGTCGAAGGTGAAGATCACCTCGCCGCGCATCGCCTCGTGGTCGAGGAGCAGCCGCCGCAGGATCCGGCCGTGCTCGTCGCCGAACGCCGTCCCGCAGGTCGCGACCGCAGTGCCGACGCCCGCCTCATGGCATGCCATCACGTCGGTGTAGCCCTCGACGATGACCGCCTGGCTGGACTGCGAGATGGCCTTGCGGGCCAGGTCGACGCCATACAGGACCTGGCTCTTCTTGTAGAGCGGGGTCTCGGGGGTGTTGAGGTACTTCGCCTCGATGCGGTCGTCGTCGAACAACCGCCGCGCACCGAACCCGACGACATCACCCGACGCGTCGCGGATCGGCCAGATCAGCCGCCCGCGGAAGCGGTCGTACGCGCCTCGGCTGTTGCGCGCCACCAGCCCGGCAGTGACGAGGTCCTCCTCGTCGAAGCCGCGATCGCGCAGGTTGCGCAGGAGCGCCTCACCGTCGCGCGGGGCGAACCCGACACCGAAGCGCTCGGCCGTCTCCCGCCCGAAGCCGCGGTCGGCGAGGAACTGGCGCCCGGTGAGCGAGCCCTTGCCGCTCGCGAGCTGCTCGACGAAGAACTCCGCAGCCGCGGCGTTGGCCTTGACCAGCCGTCCACGCTGTGCGAAGTCGCGCTGCGGGCCAACCGGGCCGTCGACGTAGGTCAGTGTGATGCCGTACTTCGCCGCTAGCCGCTCGACCGCCTCGCTGAAGCCGATCTGGTCGATCTTCTGGAGGAACGTGAAGACATCCCCGCCCTCGCCGCAGCCGAAGCAGTAGTACATCCCGCGCGACGGGGTGACGTTGAACGACGGCGACTTCTCGTCGTGGAACGGGCAGAGCCCCTTGCGCGAGCCGCCACCGGCGTTGCGGAGCGTGACGTACTGCTCGACCACCTCGTCGATCCGCGCGCGTTCGCGCACTGCTGCGATGTCGTCCTCGCGGATCCGGCCTGCCACGCAGGTGAGTCTACGGTGCGGGCGGAAGGCCGTTACCTCCGTGCACCGTCCGGCGTCAGAGCAGGCGCCGTCCCCAGGCACGCGCGGAGTCGTCGGTGAGCGACGCGATCTGGTCGACGACCACCCGTAGCCGCGCTGGTTCTGAGTCGGCCTCGGCGAAATCGGCGGCGAACGGCGCGTCGAGGACCTCCGGCCCCTTGCCTGCCACCACCTCGACCAGCCCGCGCACCAGCTCGCGCTGCTCGGCGAGGAGGGTGACACGCGCGTCGGCACGCATCACGTAGTACGCCGCGACCGCCTTGAGGACCGCGATCTCGGTCCGGGTGTCGTCAGGGACGACCAGGTCTGCGGTGTAACGGACGAACGGGCGCTCGCCGAAGGCCTCACGCGTGGCGTCGCGCGCGGCTGCGACGAACCGGCCCACCAGCGCGCTCGTGAGCCCCTTGAGCGCCCCCAGCGAGCGCCGGCTGCCGTCGTACGGGCCGTGCGGCCAGAACGGCATCGAGGTCAACCTCGCGTACGCCGCATCCAGGGCGCCGTCGGTGGCGTCCGCGGCGTACCACTCGCGCACGGTCGCCCAGATCACCTCGCGGTCGTACGGGATGCGGGCGAGCTCGATGGTGCCGGAGACGACCGCGTCCTCGACGTCGTGGACGCAGTACGCGATGTCGTCGGCGAGGTCCATCACCTGCGCCTCGACGCACTGCCGTCGGCCGGGGGCGCCGTCGCGGACCCAGGAGAACACGGGCAGGTCGTCGTCGTACACGCCGAACTTGCGGATCACCCGGGGAGAGCCGTCACCATGGGCGCCCTCGGGGACCGGGGCGGCGTCCCGCGTCCACGGGTATTTCGTGCAGGCGTCGAGGGTGGCGCGGGTCAGGTTGAGCCCGACGCTGTGCCCGTCGACGTCGAAGGTCTTGGCCTCCAGGCGTGTGAGGATGCGCAGCGTCTGGGCGTTGCCCTCGAAGCCGCCGCACGACGCCGCGACGTCGTCGAGCGCCGTCTCGCCGTTGTGCCCGAACGGCGGGTGGCCGAGGTCGTGGGCGAGCGCCGCGGAGTCGACCACGTCCGGATCGCACCCCAACGAGCGACCGAGCTCGCGGGCGACCTGCGCAACCTCGAGCGAGTGGGTGAGGCGGTTGCGCACGAAGTCGTCCGTGCCTGGACCGACGACCTGCGTCTTGGCCGCGAGACGACGCAGCGCCGCCGAGTGGACGATGCGGGCGCGGTCGCGCTCGAACGGCGTCCGCTCGGCACGTTTGGGCGGCTCCGCGACGAGGCGCTCACGTGCCGACGCGTCGTACGGCTGGTCTGCGAGGTCGGGTGCGGTCACGAGCAGGAGCCTAGTCAACCCCCGCCATCGGTTGCGGCATATACGATATAACCCTAACCTTCGAAACGCCGTTCCAGCCGTAATCTCGGGAACGTCGGTCGGTGCCGTGCCACATCCATCACGCACCAGGAGAACCGTTGAGAAACTCGCCCAACCGGCGCACCGCGCGCCTGCTCGCCGCCCTCGCCGCCTCTGCCGGAGCCGTCGCAGCCCTCCTCGTCACCGCTGCGCCGCCAGCCTCGGCAGCCACCGCCTGCTCGGACTACTCGTCCAGCTCGAGCACCTGCGTCAGCTCCCCGATCACCATCGCTGGCACGTCGTACGATGCCGACTGGTATCTGCCGAACGGCACCGCCAGCGCGCTCATGCTCGTCGAGCACGGCTTTAGCCGCAGCTGCGACAACCTGCGCGGCACCAGCAAGGCCATCGCACAGAAGGGCGTGATGGTCGTCTGCCTCGACGAGGACATGACTGCTGGCAACCCCGCACTCGCGACGATCTTCGGCAACGCACTCGCCGACCGGACCGTCGTCCCGCCGAACAGCAAGCCCCTCCCGGTCAAGTACATCGTGGGCGGCCACTCCGCCGGCGGGCAGTTCGCCGCCCTCGTCGGACAGCAGCTGACCACCCGCGGCTACCCGAACCTCAAGGGCGCCATCATGTTCGACCCGGTCGCGGCCGAGGGCTTCACCGCCGCGGTCGAGGCTGTGTCCGCCAACGGTGCACGCCCGGTCCTGAGCATCGCCGCTCGCCCGAGCGTCATCAACCTCTTCAACAACTCGTACGGAGCGCTCACGGGGCTCGACAACCCCTTCGTGGGCATCCAGCTCGTCTGGTCCAAGTACGTCCTGGGCATCCCCACCGGTGGCAGCTGTCACATCGACAGCGAGGGTGAGGACACCGACGCCATCGGCATCGCTGGCGCCCTCTGCAACCCGAACTCCACGCAGACCGCCCGCCTGCGGGACTTCGCCTCCACGTGGGCGAAGGATCTCGCGACCGGCACCTACACCGCGTCGCACTACTGCACCAATGCCGACGCGATCTCCACCTGCGGCTCGGTCGTCAAGGACCTCGTCGACCGCACGTTCCCCGTGGCCGCACCGATCCGATGAGCTGACGTGAGCCCTGCTGCCAGCCTCACCACCGCCCGTTGCGAGGGCGAGGCTGGCAGCGGGGACACGTGAACGACGAGCGGTTCATAAAGGCGTCACGGCGGATCGGCGTCCCGCAGCGCGAGCACGGCTCCCCCGCCTGCCCGTACACCTCGAGGGAGCGCGAGAAGTAGCCGCTCTCCCCGTTCACCGCGACATAGAGCGCATCGAACGACGTCCCGCCCTGAGCGAGCGCCTCGACCATCACCTCGCGGGCACCGGCAAGCAGACGGTGGACCTCCGGCCGCCGCATCGTGTCGGTCGCGCGCGCATAGTGCAGGCGGGCCCGCCACAGCGCCTCGTCCGCGTAGATGTTGCCGACACCGGAGATCAGCGTCTGGTCGAGGAGCGCGCGCTTGATGCCCGTACGACGACGGCGCAGACGCTCGATGAGCTCCAGATCGTCGAACTCCGGGTCGAGCGGGTCGCGCGCGATGTGCGCGATCTCCGGCGGGAGCGTCGCTCCGTCCTCGCTGAGCGACAGCCCGCCGAACATCCGCTGGTCGACGAAGCGGAGCTGCATCCCGTCCTCGAGACCGAAGACCACTCGCAGGTGACGCTCCGCTGGCGCCTGCGGAGGCTGGACGAGGAACTGACCGCTCATCCCCAGGTGGGCGAGGACGGCGTCGCCGGAGTCCAGCGGCAGCCAGAGGTACTTGCCGCGACGCGACGCACCGGCGAACCGCTCCCCGGTGAGCCGCAGCGCGAAGTCCGCAGGCCCGGGGAGGTGGCGGCGTACGGGGCGCGGGTGCAGCACCTCGACACGATCGATCCGCCGCCCGGCGACGTGGTCGGCGAGACCACGGCGGACGACCTCGACCTCAGGCAGCTCAGGCACGGGCGCCGCGCAGGCTCAGGAGCCGGAGCCGTGTGCCGACTCGGCAGCCTGGACGACTTCTGCCGCAGGTGCGACCGACCCGGCCTCGTGGTCGACGACGTCGACCGTCGCCTTGATGGCACGCCATGCCGTCTCGGCGACCTGCTGCTCGGCCTCCTTCTTGGAGTGGCCGACGCCCTCGCCATAGACCTGACCCCCCACCCGCACATGCGCGGTGAAGGTCTTGTCGTGGTCCGGGCCCTCCTCGGACAGGCGGTACTCGGGGACACCGAGACCATGGTCGGAGGAGAGCTCTTGAAGGCTGGTCTTCCAGTCGAGGCCTGCGCCGAGCTCGGCGGCGCGCGCCATCACAGGGTCGAAAAGGCGGTGCACCACGTCACCGGCGCCCTCGAACCCCTCCTGGAGGTAGACGGCCCCGATGAGCGCCTCGACCGTGTCGGAGAGGATCGAGGACTTGTTGCGACCCCCGGTCGCCTCCTCGCCGCGGCCGAGGCGCAGGTAGGCGCCAAGGCCAAGCGTGCGGGCGACGTCGGCAAGGGCGCGTGCGTTGACGACCGCAGCCCGAAGCTTGGCGAGGCGGCCCTCTGGAAGGTCCGGGTGCGCGTTGTAGAGCGTGTCGGTGACGACCAGCCCCAGCACGGCATCCCCGAGGAACTCGAGCCGCTCGTTGTTGGGGATGCCGCCGTTCTCGTACGCGTACGAGCGGTGGGTCAGCGCCTGGGTCAGCAACCCCGGCTCGAGGCCGGGGACGCCGAGCTGCGTGAGCAGCTCGGCGTTCGAGGCTGCGTCATCGACGACGTCGGGCACGGGCCGCCTACTCAGAGGACCTGACGCAGCTCGCCACGGGTGCCGTACTGGCCGCACTCCGGGCAAGCGCGATGCGGCAGGTGCTTGGCGCGGCACGCGGGGTTGGCGCAGATCACGAGCTGCGGCGCGGAAGCCTTCCACTGCGAACGGCGGTGGCGGGTGTTGCTGCGCGACATCTTGCGCTTCGGGACTGCCACTTCTACTTCTC
Organism: Mumia zhuanghuii; assembly: GCF_042681565.1. Classification (NCBI taxonomy): domain Bacteria; kingdom Bacillati; phylum Actinomycetota; class Actinomycetes; order Propionibacteriales; family Nocardioidaceae; genus Mumia; species Mumia zhuanghuii. The sequence continues at coordinate 776,145 of NZ_JBHUFT010000008.1, read as the reverse complement.
CTCGTCTGGGCCGGGCCCGGGCCCGGTCGCTTCCGAACCGCCCGTGGGACGGTCGTTGCCTTCGTACATCTGGCTGAGCGCCGACCACCGTGGATCGACGGCTTCGCCGTGTGTGTGCTCTGGGTCGTCCGCGAGCCGCGCCCCGCACTCGGGGCACAGTCCCGGGCAGTCCGGAACACACAACGGGTTATGCGGAAGTGCGAGCACCACCGCGTCCCGCAGGACGGGCTCGAGGTCGAGCAGGTCTCTCTCGAGCCGGGAGAGGTCGTCGTCCTCGTCGCCTTCGTAGACGTACAGCTCCTGAAGGTCGACGGTCATCTCACCGTCGGTCTCCCTGAGGCAGCGTACGCACTCACCTGACGTGTGCACCGAGGCGGTCCCCGTGACGAGGATTCCTTCCATGACCGACTCGAGCCGAAGCTCGAGATCGATGTCACTTCCCTCGGGCACACCGAGCATGTCGACACCCATCCTCGCTGGTGCCTTCTCGGAGAGCGTCAGCTCACGCTGTGTTCCGGGTCGGCGCGCGATCTCGTGAGTGTCGAGAACGAACGGCGCCCGGGAGTCGAGCGTGGTCACACGTACTCCTTAGAGGCATAGCGAGGTGTGGCCCAGTTGCAGGCCACGGACCAGGATAGCGAACGTACCCACTCGGACGCGAACCGCGCCCGCCCCTAGTCCGCCAACTTCTCCTTGAGCGCCGCCAGCACGACCGGGGGCACGTGCCCGGAGACGTCCCCTCCGTGCCGTGCGACCTCCTTGACGAGGCTCGAGGCCAGGTAAGAATAGGCAGGGCTCGTCGGCATGAAGAGCGTGTCGACGTGCGCCAGGGTCGAGTTCATCTGGGCCATCTGGAGCTCGTAGTCGAAGTCCGAGACCGCCCGCAGCCCCTTCACGATCGCCGACACGTCGTGCGCCGTGCAGAAGTCCACCAGCAGGCCGGAGAACGTCAGCACGCGCACGTTGGGCAGGTCGCCGAGGACCGCCTCGAGCAGCGCGACCCGCTCCTCCGTGTTGAACATCACGCGCTTGGAGTCGTTGACGCCCACGGCGACGACGACCTCGTCGAACAGCCGCGATGTGCGGGAGATGATGTCGACGTGCCCGAGGGTCACGGGGTCGAACGAACCCGGACAGGCAGCCCTAGTCATGCGGCCGACCGTACCAAAGCGTCGTCTCGCCGTAACGGCGGTCCTGGAACGGCTCGACGGCCTCCGGCCACGCGAACGCACCGTCGCGGGTGGAGCGCTCCACGACGAGCAGGCCGTCGCGTGCCAGCCACTCGGGCGTGGCCAAGGCCGTAAGCACCGCGCTGACCTCGTCGTTGGGGACGTCGTACGGGGGGTCGAGCACGATCAGGTCGTACGGCTCCCTCGCAGGCGTACGGAGGAACGACCGCACCTTCTCCGCCACGACGTCCACCGAGGCGTCGACGCCGAGCTCACGGACGTTGCGCCGGATCACGTTCGCCGTGCGCCGGTCGGCCTCCACGAGCGTTGCGTGGGCGGCGCCGCGCGAGACGGCCTCAAGACCGAGCGCGCCTGAGCCTGCGTAAAGGTCGAGCACCCGCACGCCGTCGAGCCCACCGAGCCGGGTCTCGAGCGCCGAGAACATCGCCTCGCGCACCCGTTCGGAGGTCGGCCTGGTCGTAGAGCCGGGAGGTGTCGCCAGCCGTCGGCCGCCGAGCTTGCCCGCGATGATCCGTGTCACGTCTTCTCCAGGTAGTCGGCCTGCGTGCTGTCCTCGAGCTCACGCACCGCGTCGGCGAGTGCGGGGTGGGCGGCGAGCGTCGGGTCTGTCGCGACCACCGCGGCCGCGTCGTCGCGCGCCTCGACGATGACGTCCTCGTCACGGACGACCGACAGCAGCCGGAGGCTGGAGCGTACGCCGGACTGGCGGACGCCGAGCACGTCGCCCTCACGGCGCATCTCGATGTCGAGCCGCGACAGCGCGAAGCCGTCACCGGTCGCGGCGACCGCGTCGAGCCGCTCGCGGGCCACGCTCCCCGCCGGCGCCGCGGTGACCAGCAGGCACAGGCCCGCATGAGCGCCTCGGCCGACCCGTCCGCGCAGCTGGTGGAGCTGGGAGACCCCGAAGCGGTCGGCGTCCATGATGACCATCGCCGTCGCGTTGGGGACGTCGACGCCCACCTCGATCACCGTCGTCGCGACCAGCACGTCGATCTCGCCCGCGGCGAACGCCCGCATCACCGCGTCTTTCTCCTCCGACGGCAGCCGCCCGTGCAGCAGCCCGACCCGCGTCCCGGAGAGCGGCCCGTCGCGCAGCAGGTCGTGCAGCGCGACGACGGAGGTCAGGGGACGCGCCTCGGCATCGTCGTCGGCCGGCGGCGCCTCGCCCCCCTCCTCCCCCGCGTCGTCGTCACCGATCCGCGGGCACACGACGTACGCCTGCCGGCCCTGTGCGACCTCCTCACGGATCCGCTCCCACGTGCGGTCCAGCCAGGCGGGCTTCTCGGCGGCCGGGACGACCGTCGACTGGATCGGCTGGCGACCCCGGGGCAGCTCGCGCAACGTCGACGTGTCGAGGTCGCCGAAGACCGTCATGGCGACGGTCCGCGGGATAGGCGTCGCGGTCATCACCAGCAGGTGCGGCGCAGCGTCGGCCTTGGCCGTCAGCGCCGCACGCTGCTCGACGCCGAAGCGGTGCTGCTCGTCGACGACCACCAGTCCGAGCTCGGCGAACCCGACACGGTCCTCGAGCAGCGCGTGGGTGCCGACGAGGATGCCGGCCTCGCCTGTCTGCGCGTCGAGGAGCGCCTCCTGGCGTGCCTTCTTGCCCATCGACCCGGTGAGGAGGCGCACCCGCGTGGCCGCGTCCGCGCCGCCGAGCATCCCTGCCTCGGCCATCGGCCCGAGCATCGCGACCATCGACCGGTAGTGCTGCTGCGCGAGCACCTCGGTCGGTGCCAGCAGCACCGCCTGCCCGCCGTTGTCGACGACCTGGAGCATCGCGAGCAGCGCGACGACGGTCTTGCCCGAGCCGACCTCTCCCTGGAGCAGACGCTGCATCGGCTGGTCACGGGCGAGATCGGCCTCGATCTGCGCCACGACCTCCTGCTGGCCCAGCGTCAGCGAGAACGGGAGCTGGGCCTCGAATCGGTCGCGAAGACCGTCCGGCACGTACGGGCGCCGCGTGGCCGCCGCCTCAGCCAGAGCATGCCGGCGTACGGCCAGCGTCGTCTGGAGGACGAACGCCTCCTCGTAGCGCAGCCTCTCGCGTGCGGCCTCGTGGTCGCGGCTCTCGCGCGGGCGGTGGACGTCGCGGTAGGCGGTCATCAGGTCGACGAGGCCCCGCTCGCGGCGTACGGCGTCCGGCAGCGGGTCCGCGAGGTCGTCGAGCGTGTCGAGGACGAGCCCGACGGACCGCTCGACCGTCCACGACGACACTGCCTGCGTCGCGGGGTAGATCGGAAGGATCTGGCTCGCGTACTCCTCAGCCTGGTCGCGTGCCTCGTCCTCGGACTCCGCCTGCCGCACCTCGGGGTGGAGCAGCTGCTTGCGGCCACGGAACGCGTTGACCTTGCCGGCGAACATCCCGAGCGTCCCCGGGCTCAGACGCTTGGCGATCCACGGCTGACGGAAGAACGTGAGCACCAGCTCACCCGTCCCGTCGGTGACGACGACCTCCGTACGCACGTTCGTGCCGCCAGGTCGGCCGCCGCCCTTCGGACGGAACGGATATTCCTTGACGTGATCGACCCGGGCCAGCACGGTGACGTGCTCGTCGAGGCGCAGCTCGGAGAGGTCGGTGAGCGTGCCCCGCTCGGCGTAGCGGCGCGGGTAGTGACGCAGCAGGTCGCCGACCGTCACGATCCCGAAGCTGCGGTCGAACGCCTTCGCCGTCTTGTCCCCGACGACGTTCGCGAGCTTCGTCTGCGGGGTCACCGCCACGCTGGGCCTCCTGCCGTCGCCACCACTACTCGACCGCCAGCAGCAGCGGGTAGCGGGCCTGACCTCCGGTGTACGAGACGAGCTCGACGTCGGGTCGCCGCGCCCGCAGCCAGCGCTCGAGGCTCGGCACCACGTCGTCGTCCAACCCGTCGCCGGTGACGAGCGTGACCAGCTCGGCACTGCCCGTCATCAGACGGTCGAGCACCAGCCGGGCGACCTCGGCCTGCTCGTGGCCGACCATCGAGAACTCGGCGTCGACCACGCCCAGGACGTCACCGACGAGGCACGGGCCCGCCATCGTCATGCCGGACTCGGTCGCCACCGTGATCGCCCCGTGCTGGGTGCCGCGCGCGGCACTGGTCATCGCGACGACGTCGTCGTCGAACGGGTGCGTGGGGTCGTGGACCGCGACCGCGGCCAGCCCCTGCACCTGCGTCCACGACGGGATGACGGTCGCGTGGACGCCCGCCTCGCGCGCCTGGGCGGCGGCGGCATCGCAGACCACCCGGAAGTCACGGCTGTTGGGCAGGACGACCACGTCGTCGGCCCCGCAGTCGAGGATCGTGTCGAGGACGGCGCTCACCGCCAGCGGTGCGCCCACCGACGTGGCGACGACGACCGCGCCAGCCTCGCTGAACAGCGACGCCAGGCCCGGCCCGGCCGCGATCGCCACGACGGCCCGTGTCCCGTCGGTACTGACAAGGGCCGGCGTCATCTCGGCGAAGTGGGTGACGGAGATGCGGTACGGGCGCCCCGCGTCGATCCCGGCCTCGATCGCCGCGCCCACGTCGTCGACGTGGACGTGGACGTTCCAGAGGCGATCCCCGCCGACCACGACGAGCGAGTCGCCAAGGTCGTCGAGGCGCTGGCGCAGCGCCGGGATCGCGGTGTCGTCAGCATCGAGGAGGTACATCACCTCGTACGACGGCCCGTCGGCGTGGAGGTCGTGAGCACCGTCGTCGGCGAGACCGCGTGGCACGACAACCGGTTCGGGGGCGGGTACGAAGCGGCCGGTCACCAGGCGCTCGGTCGTGTCGAGCACCACGACGAGGGCGCGACCACCCGCGTCGACGACACCGGCCCTCGCCAGGCGGTCGAGCTGCTCCGGCGTGCGCTGCAGCGCCTCGCGCGCCGCCGCTGCCGTCGCGCTGACGAGCTGGGCGAGATCGGCACCGTCCGCGACCGCCTCCTGCGCTGCCTCGGCGGCACGGCACGCGACGGTCAGGATCGTGCCTTCGACCGGGTGACCGACGGCGGCGTACGCGGCGGCGGCGGCCGCGCTCATCGCGTCGGCGACCCGCGCGACGTCCACCGCGCTCCCCTCGGCCTCGGCGACCAGCGGCAGCGACGCGCGCAGGAGCTGCGCCATGATCACGCCGGAGTTGCCGCGCGCTCCGAGCAGCACGGCGTCGACGTACTCCTTGACGACGGTCGCGAGCAGCTCGCCCTCGGTGGGCGCGCTGATCGCCTGCAGCGCCGACTCGAACGTCACGTACACGTTGGTGCCGGTGTCACCGTCGGGGACGGGGAAGACGTTGAGCGCGTCGATCTCCGCACGGGCGGAGCCGAGTGCTTCGGTGCACGCCAGCGCCCACCTGGCGAAGGACTCCGAGGAGACGCGGGTCGTCATGGTTTGAGAGACTATCCCCGGGCACCCTCGTACCGGGAGCGACGACGCCGATTGGCTTCGCCCTTGGACGATCGGTTAGCCTTGTCCTTTGGTAATCCCCCTCAATCTCAACCGGGAGTGTTCGCTGTGGCTGCAGTCTGCGACGTGTGCGGCAAGAAGCCGGGTTTCGGCAACAACAAGCCGTGGTCGCGCAAGCGCACGCGCCGTCGTTTCGACCCCAACATCCAGCGGGTCCGCGCGGTCGTCGGTGCGACTCCGAAGCGTATGAACGTGTGCACCTCGTGCCTCAAGGCCGGCAAGGTCAGCCGCTGACCGAATCGCCGGCTGGTCGTCGCTGACGCAGCGACGACCCCGCGGTTCCTCGCACAACGAGGCGGGCAGCACCCCTGCGGTGCGCCCGCCTCTTTGGCGTCCCCACGCCCCTCGCCCTCGTCTCGTAGCGCAGGTACCAGACCAGCATCAGCACGGACACCGCCCCGTAGAACGAGTGCAGCACCCACACCGGGCCCGCCGGAAGGCTGAACACGTAGAACGAGTGGACGGCGTTGCCGACGTTGCTCAACCCGAGGTTGCCCAGGCTGTAGGAGCTCAGGTCCTTGGTCCTCCCCGCCTTCACGACCATCGGCAGCGTGCTGAGGGCGAAGATGGCGGTGGACAGGGCTCCCGCGACGACGGGCGGGTCGAACGACATCTGCTCGGCCTTCCGGTTGCGGCGCCGTCAGTCCGGCGCGATGTTCTGGTTGAGCCGGAAGAGGTTGTACGGGTCGTAGCGCCGTTTGACCTCGACAAGCCGGTCGTAGTTCCCGCGGTACGCGGCCCGGACACGCTCGTGACCCTCGTCCATCATCATGTTCACGTACGCGCCACCGGCCGAGGTCGGATGGAGATCCTCCCAGTAGTCCCGTGCCCAGGCGGTGACCATGGCCAGGTTGGCGGGGTCGGGATCGATGCCCGCGATGACTCCGTTCCACCCGCCCCGTCGGTACGCGAACGCGGTCGCATCCTCCGGCACGCGGGCTGCGGCACCGCTGATCGGATACAGGTGCATCGTCGACAGCGGCGTCGGGATGCGCTCGCCGTACCGACGGTGCGTGGCGATCGCGGCGTCAGGGATCTCCTCGAAGAAGTCGGCCTTCCAGTACCACTGCAGACCGGAGGGCAGGAGACCGTCGAACGCGGACTGGAGGACGGAGTACGGCATCGGTTGGATTCCGGTCAGCAGCGGCGACCCGAACTCACGGACCGGCGCCAGCACCTCGTCCGCCCGCTCGCGCGGCCCTGAGTAGCACCACACGATCGCGCAGACCTTGCGAGCCCACATCTCCTCGGGGAAGGGTGCTGCGGACGGAACCTCCATGACAGCGATCCACCCGTTGAGCTCGTCCGGCAGGCCCGGCATCAGGTCGCGGTACCACCGGAAGACCTCCTCGGTGTCGGCGAGGTCGTAGATCACGGGGCCTCCGACGATCTCTCCTGCCTCCCCCACCGGGTGGCAGGCGAACGTGAACGACGTGACCACGCCGAAGTTGCCGCCTCCCCCACGAAGGGCCCAGAACAGGTCCGGATGGCTCGTCGCACTCGCCGTGACGAACGTGCCGTCGGCCAGCACCACGTCTGCGGAGACGAGGTTGTCGACCGTGAGCCCGAAGTGCCGGGTCAGGTAGCCCGTACCGCCACCGAGCGTCAGTCCGGCCACACCGGTCGTCGAGACGAAGCCCGACGGTGTCGCCATCCCGAACGCGCCGGTCGCGTGGTCCACGTCGCCCCAGGTGCAGCCGGCGTCGACCTGCACCGTGCCTGCCTCGGGGTCGACGTGGGTGGAACGCTGGCCCCTGAAGTCGATCACGAGGGCGCCGTCGCCGACACTGAAGCCGGCGCCGTGGTGGCCACCACCCCGTACGGCGAGGGGGATCTGATGTCGGCGGGCGAAGTCGACGCAGGTGATCACGTCGGCGACGTCGGCGACCCGTACGACGGCAGCGGGGTGCCGGTCGATGGCGCCGTTGAAGACCTTGCGAGCCTCGTCGTAGCCCGGATCGTCGGGACCGATCAGCGGTCCTCGTACGACCTGACGGAGCTCCTCGGCGACGGCGTCTGCGGTGGTTTCGACTGTGGACATGGCGCTCTCCTTCTGTGTGGCCGCGATGGTGGGACAATGTGGTTTCGACGCTAGGGAGCAGCGCAGCCGCGCGGGAATGCCCAGGACCTCGGGGGTCTTGTCCGTCCGTCCGCGTAGACGCGCGATCGTCGCCGTCCGTCCAGAGCTGCTGCCCGAGCGTCCAGGAGGTGGGTGCGATGGACGTGCTGTCCGACGTCCTGCTCGCGGTACGCCTGACCGGCGCGGTCTACTTCGACATCGATGCCCGTTCCCCCTTCGTCGCCCAGAGCCCTCCGACCGACGTGATCGCCGCCAAGGTCGCCGGTGACGCCGAGCACCTGATCGCGTTCCACGTGCTCACCTCCGGCTCCTGCTGGGTCGAGGCAGTCGACGAGCCCGAGCCCGCGGAGCTGATGCGGGCCGGCGAGATGGTCATCTTCTCCACCGGCGAGGCGAACATCCTCTCGTCCGAGCCGGGGATGCGAGGCCAGGCCGACCTCTCCCGCTACTACCGACCGGTGAGCGAGGCGCTCCCCTTCGTCATCGACATCAACGGTGACGCCCACGCCGACAAGTGCCGGATCGTGTGCGGCTACCTCGCGTGCGACAGGGGCCCGTTCAACCCGTTGCTCGAGTCGTTGCCGAGGATGGTCCACGCCCCCGTCTCCGGCCGCAGCTGGGGATGGATGACCAGTCTGCTCGACGCGGCGCTCGTGGCGAGCGACGAGCGCGACGCCGGGCAGGAGGCGATGCTGGCCAAGCTCTCCGAGCTGATGTTCCTCGAGGCGCTCCGCACCCACATCGAGGGACTGCCTCCGGAGACGCGCAGCTGGGTGGCCGGCCTGCGCGATCGCGATGTCGGCGCGGCGCTGCGCCTCATGCACGGTCGGTTCGCGGAGCCCTGGACGCTCGAGCTGCTGGCCCGTGAGGTCGGCATCTCACGCTCGTCCCTGGCCGAACGGTTCACCTCGTACGTCGGGGTCCCGCCGATGACCTACCTCGCACGCTGGCGCCTCCAGCTCGCTGCCCGCCTCCTCCAGGGCGGTTCGCTCAGCGTCTCGCAGGCCGCGGCCACGGTCGGATACCAGTCGGAGTCGGCGTTCAACCGGGCGTTCAAGCGCCAGGTCGGGGCGGCGCCGGGTACGTGGCGGCGCAAGGACCCCGCACCGTAGCGCCCGCGATGCGTCCGGACGGACGGGCAAGACCTTCGTCCTTCCAGGCGTTCCCCGCGGGTGCCGGCGCCACGTAACGTCGAGAACACCTCCTCCACCACGGGGGGATTCACGCGGGAGGCAATCATGGCCGCGATCGAGACAGGTCGGCAGGTGCTCGTCGCCGGTGGCGGAATCGCCGGCTTCGGTGTGGCACGCGCGCTGACCGCCCATGGGCTGACCTGCACGGTGGCCGAGTCCAGCCCGGCCCCGGCCCCGGCGGGGCTCGCGATGAACCTGCCGGCGAACGCGGCCCGGGCGCTGGACGCCCTCGGTCTCGACGGAGCGGTCGTGAGGGCCGGGCGTCCCATCCGACGCCGGGAGTACCGCAGCCAGCGCGGTCGCCTGCTGTTCGCCGTCGACGAGGAGGCGTTCTGGGGCGACGTCGGGACATCGGTCTGCATCCGACGCGAGTCGCTCCTGGGACTGCTCAGGGACGGCCTGGACGAGCGACAGGTGAGGTGGGGAACACGGGTGGCGGCTGTCGTTCCCGACGGCGACGTCGTCACGATCCGTACGGAGGGCGAGGCCGCCGACGAGGAGACGTACGACTATGTCGTCGGCGCCGACGGGATCCACTCGAACGTGCGTCGAGCCGTGACCGGCGACGCTCTCCTCGAGCCTGCAACGATGGGCGCGGCCGGTTGGAGGTTCCTAGCCCCGAACCCAGCGCTGACGTGCTGGACAGCGTGGACCGGCAAGCACGGCACGATCCTGCTGATTCCATTGAGCGACGACCTCGTGTACGGCTTCGCCTCGACGACGCACGGGGGCCCGGCGGCCGCTGACCCGGAGTGGCTCACGACCACCTTCGCGTCGTTCCCAGAACCCGTGGCGGTCACCGTCGCCCACGCGGCGACGTCGGTCGACCAGCTCTACCACTCCCGCGTGGACGAGGTCCGCGCCGATCGGTGGAGCAGCGGCCACGTCACGGTGATCGGGGATGCTGCCCACGCCATGGCGCCCGTCTGGGCACAGGGCGCGGCGCTCGCGCTGGAGGACGGACTCGTGCTCGCGGAGCTGCTCGCCACCACGCGCGACTGGTCACAGGTGGGCACCGCCTTCGAGCAACGCAGGCGCTCTCGGGTCGCTCATGTGAGGGCCGCGACGGAAAGACTCGCCCACGTCGCGCAGCTCCCGTTGTGGGTCCGCGACGTGGTCGCTCCGACGATCGGACCGCGCACCTACCGTGCCGCGTACGAACTGCTCCGTGACCACCTCCCGTGAACCCGCGCGATCGGCGGCGAGGAGTCAGCGGTAGTGCTCGTACCCGGTCGGCCCCGCCCACGCTGCCCCGTCGACGGTGACGCCGTCGCCCTCGACGACCCGACCGATGACCGTCCACCCCTGCGGCGCCCCACGCTCGGCAGGGAAGGTCGCCGCGAGCGTGTGGTCGTCGCCACCGGTCAGCAGGAAACCCAGCGGCTCGGCATTCGTCGCGGCCGCCACGTCGGCGATCGGCTCGGGGATGGCGAAAGCCCCGGCGTCGAGGTCGATCCCGACGCCGCTCTCCTCGGCGACGTGCCCGAGGTCCGCCAGCAGCCCGTCACTCACGTCGATCATCGCCGTCGCCCCCTCGCGGGCACCGCGTGGACCCTCCTCGTACGGGGGCTCGGGGCGGCGATAGGCCTCGACGAGGACGCGCGGCGAGCGGAAGCCCCGCCCGAGCACGTGCAGCCCGGCGCCCGCCCAGCCGAGCCGCCCCGCGACGGCCACCACGTCTCCGACCCGCGCCCCCGAGCGCAGCACCGGCTCCTGGTCGCACTCGCCCACGACGGTGATCGAGACGACGACACCGTCGGCAGCGGTGACGTCGCCTCCGACGACCTCGGCCCCGACCAGGGCGGCCTCGTCCACGATGCCGCGCGTGAGGTCCTCAGCCCACTGCGCGGGGAGGTCCGCCGGTGCGGCGAAGCCGACGGTCAGTGCCGTTGCGACCCCGCCCATCGCCATCACGTCGGAGAGGTTCGCGGCGGCGGCACGACGACCGATGTCGTACGCCTCGGCCCAGTCGCGGCGGAAGTGTCGTCCTTCCACGAGGACGTCCGTGGAGATCAGCACGCGCCCCGACGCGACGGCGACATACGCGCAGTCGTCACCGGGCCCCACGACGACCCGCTCGGAGTGCTCGTGGGGAGCGACACGACCGATCAGCCCGAACTCGCCGACGTCGCCGACGGTGAGGTCACGGTCGTCGCGTCCGGGGGTGCTCGGTGCTGTGGTCATGCTTCCATCCTGCGCCATCGGGACCGTACGGCCGCAGCGCCCCGGCGGCGTGCCGGATCCCTTCCCGTCACGGAGTCGTCATGATCCTGTAGCGTGACCAGGCGGTGACCGTTCGACGAGCACGGAGGATCCACACCATGGTGGTTCAGGCCTACATCCTGGTCCAGACCGAGGTCGGCAAGGCCGCCGAGGTCGCGAGGGCGATCGCCGAGGTCAAGGGCGTCACCCTCGCAGAGGACGTGACCGGTCCGTACGACGTGATCGTGCGCGCCGAGGCCAAGCACGTGGATGAGCTCGGCGAGATGGTCGTCGCGCAGATCCAGCGCATCGACGGCATCACCCGGACGCTGACGTGTCCCGTCGTCCACCTCTGAGCCTGCTCCTCCGTACGGCCTGCCTCCTCGGCATCGCCCTCCTCGCGACGGGCTGCGCCGACACGGTCGCGGTCGACCCTCCCGACCCCACCCCAGAGGACGTCGCCTCGCTGTGCGCGGACCTGCTGGACGGTGCTCCCGGATCGGTCGCGGGGCAGGAGGCAGTGCGCGTCGCACCGGCCGGATCCGGCCGCGCCTGGGGCAGCCCGGCCATCGTGATGCGCTGCGGGGTCGACAAGCCTGCCGGCCTCGAGTCCACCTCGCGGTGCGACGTCGTCGACGACGTCGGCTGGTTCACCCAGGAGGACGCCGACGTCTATGTCTTCACGACGATCGGACGCCGCGCCTACATCGAGGTGACGGTACCGCGCGAGCACGAGCCGCCCTCGGACGCGCTGAGCGATCTCGCGGCGCTCGTCGCCGAGCACGACCCGGTCGTCACGCCCTGCGTATGACGACCGGTCAGCGCAGGCCGGTCGAACGCGCCAGCGCGTGCGCGAGGAGCCGCTCGACGAGCTCGGCGTACTCGACCCCGGCCGCCTGCCATACCTGAGGGAACATCGAGAACGGGGTGAAACCCGGCATGGTGTTGACCTCGTTGATGTAGAGCACGTCGTCGACGAAGAAGAAGTCGACGCGCGCGAGCCCCTCGCAGCCCAGGGCGCCGAACGCCCGGGCGGCCTTCGCGCACACCCGTTCGGTGTCGGCGCCGTCGAGGCGCGCGGGGATGAGGTTCTTGGAGGTCCCGTCGACGTACTTGGCGTCGAAGTCATAGAACGCGTGTCCGGCACCGTGGTCGACCGCGATCTCGCCCGGAGGGCTCACGCTCACGGAGCCGTCAGGGTTCTGGAGGACGCCGCACTCGATCTCGCGTGCCTCGACCGCCGACTCGACGATGACCTTCGGGTCGTGCTCCTGCGCGACCGCGATCGCCTCGGCGAGGGCGTGCTCGTCGGCGACGAGCGTGCCGCCCATGCTCGACCCGGCACGGGCCGGCTTCACGAAGACCGGGTAGTGGAGCGAGGCCACCGACTCGCGGACCGCCGCCGGATCGTCCGCCCACTCGTCAGGGTGCACGACCGTGTAGGGAAGCTGCGGCAGGCCGGCGGCCGCGAAGACGACCTTGGCGACGGCCTTGTCCATCGCGACCGCGCTGGCCAGGACGCCGGAGCCGACGTAGCGCAGCCCCGCCATCTCGAACAGGCCCTGGATCGTCCCGTCCTCTCCCCACGGCCCGTGCAGCAGGGGGAAGGCGACGTCGATATCGGCGACCACACGGGTGCCCCCGTCGGTCGTCGCGGCGAGCAGTCGCGACCCGGCAAGGGAGACCGGCGTGCCGGACTCGTCGACGACGGGCAGTGTGCCTGCTGCTGCGGAAACTCCGTGCTCCTGGAGCAGCCAGCGCCCGTCACGGGTGATGCCGACCGCGACGACGTCGTAGCGCTCGCGGTCGACCACCGCGAGGACCTCACGCGTCGTCATGCAGGACACCTCGTGCTCGCTCGAGCGTCCCCCGAAGACGAGCAGGACGCACGGGCGTCCGTCGTGGGAGGCGGTGCCGGAAGGTGCGGGGTCGTACAGCCTGGGATCACTCATCGGGGCGACCCTATCGTGAGGGGCGAGAATGGTCGGCATGGCTCGCACCGACCGCCCGCGCTCCCCTCGATCCGCGCTCTCCCCCGAGACTCTTGCCGTCGCCGCCGGACGTCCGCCGCGCACTCCGGACGCGCCCCTGAACGTGCCGCTCACCCCCGCTAGCACATACGTGGCCGGAGGCGCGCTGGAGTACGGACGGTTCGGCAATCCCACCTGGCAGGCGTTCGAAGATGCCGTCGGGGCGCTCGAGGGCGGACGTGCCGTGATGTACGCCTCGGGGCTCGCAGCGGCTGCTGCGACGTTCTCGCTCGTTCCCGACGGAGGCGCCGTGGTGGTGCCACGCCACGCCTACAACGGGACGCTCGGGCTCCTGCGGGACGGAGAGCGCAGAGGACGCCTCACGGTCCGCGAGGTCGACGTCACACATCCGGACGCCCTGGTCGACGCCGCGGAGGGTGCGGCGATGGTGTGGATCGAGTCACCGACGAACCCCGCACTCGAGGTCGTCGACATCGCCGAGACTGCCGCCGCTGCACGAACCCGCGGCGCCCTCGTGGTCGTGGACAACACGTTCGCGACGCCGCTGGTCCAGCAGCCGCTCGCCCTCGGGGCAGACGTCGTCGTCCACTCTGCGACGAAGCTTCTCGCGGGTCACAGCGACGCCCTCGCCGGCGTGGCGGTGGTCGCCGACGACGCGACCTACGACCTTCTCGAGGCCTATCGGCGGCTGCACGGCGCGACGCCCGGCACCCTGGAGGCCTACCTCGCCACGCGTGGCCTCCGGACGCTGGCGGTCCGCTTCGAACGCGCTCAGGACAACGCCCGGCGCCTCGTGGAGCGTCTCGAGGCCGACGAGGCTGTCGCGACGGTCGGCTATCCGGGATTCGGCACGGTCCTGACGTTCGAGCCGGTGGGAGGAGCGGTCGCCGCACACCGTGTCACCACGGCGAGCGAGCTCGTGGTCTGCGCGACCTCGCTCGGCGGCGTGGAGACGACCTGGGAACGACGCAGGCGTTGGGCCGGCGAGCCGGAGACGATCCCGGACGCCCTGATCCGAGTCTCGGTGGGCATCGAGGGGTTCGCCGACCTTTGGGCCGACGTCGCGCAGGCGCTCGACCCCTCGTCAGCGGACCTCGGGCTTCGGCGTACGTGAGACCAGGGTGGCGACGAGCTCCTTCGGGCTCGTCTCGCCCCGGATGAGAGCCGCCACCTGCTCCACGATCGGCATGTCCACTCCGTGGAGGCTCGCGAGCTCGGAGACCGAGTCGCTGGACTTGACGCCCTCGGCGACCTGCCGGGTCGACGCGACGATCTCGTCGATGCTCATGCCACGTCCGAGCTTCTCGCCGAAGGTGCGGTTGCGCGACAGCGGAGAGCTGCACGTCGCGACCAGGTCTCCCATCCCGGCCAGGCCCATCATCGTCATCGGATCAGCCCCCATCGCCATCCCGAGGCGCGCGGTCTCGGCCAGACCTCGGGTGATGACCGAGGCCTTGGCGTTGTCGCCGTACCCGAGGCCGTCAGCCACCCCGACGGCCAGCGCGATGACGTTCTTGGTCGTGCCGGCCAGCTCGCAGCCCACGACGTCGGTGTTGGTGTACGGGCGGAAGGACGGCGTGTGGCACCACGCCTGGAGCCGCTTGGCGACGGCGTCGTCGACGCACGCCACGACCGCTGCGGCGGGCTCGCGCTGAGCGATCTCACGCGCGAGGTTGGGGCCCGTGACGACGGCGATCCGCTCCGGGCCCGCGCCGGTCAGCTCGGCGATGACCTCGCTCATGCGCAGGTGGGTGCCGAGCTCCACGCCCTTCATCAGGCTCACGATGACGGCGTCCGGCGGAATGTGACGGGCCCACTCCTGGAGGTTGGTCCGCAGCTGCTGGGACGGGACCGCGAGGACGACGATCTCTGCACCCGACAGCACGACGGCGGGGTCGTGGCTGGCCTTGATCGTCTCCGGCAGAAGGATCCCGGGAAGGTAGTCCGGATTCTCACGGGTCTGGTTGATCACCTCACAGACCTCGGTCCGGCGGCCCCACAGGTGCACGTCATTGCCGGCGTCGGCCAGGACCAACGAGAACGCGGTCCCCCAGGATCCGGCTCCGAGCACTGCGGTCTTCGGCATTGATCAATTCTCCTTCTGGGATGCCGACTGGCGGCGGGGTCGTGGACGCTGCCGCACACGGGGGTCGTCCAGAGACATCCGTCCGTCCGGGGCGGAGATGCCTCTGATCTTGGCCAGCTCCTCGGTCACCGCATCCATGATGCGTTCGGTGGCCGTGGCGAGGATAGCGGCACTGACCACTTGACCGCGAAGCTCGGCCAGATCGACCGGGGGCCCTGCGGCGACGACCATCGTCTTCCGGGGCAGCACATGGGGCACCTTGTCGTACGGCTCAAGAAACATGTTGGGCCCCCATTGGGCAATCGGGATCACTGGGCAGCCAGTCTCCAGCGACACGCGCGCGGCCCCACTCTTGCCTGACATCGGCCACTCGTCCGGGTCGCGGGTGATCGTGCCCTCGGGATAGAAGATGACGCCTTCTCCGTCGAGCACGGCCTGCTTGGCTGCGGCGAAGGCGTCGGCGGCGTGCGCCGTACCGCGGTAGACGGGGATCTGGCCGGTCGTCCGAAGGAGCCTGCCGGCGACCGGCAGGTCGAGGATCGCCGCCTTCGCGAGGTAGCGCGGCGGCACCCCGTTGTCGTACAAGAAGTGGGCGAGCATCACCGGGTCCGAGTGAGAGACGTGGTTGGCGGCCACGACGAACCCCTCGTCGACCGGGAGATGCTCGGCGCCGCGCCAGTCACGTTTCACCATCACCGTCACCGGACCGCGCAGCGTCGCCACGATCGCCCTCAGGACCAGCCCGGGATCACGCCGGGACCGGGCAGGGACAGGACTCTCCATCCGAGTGAGCCTAGTTCATCACGACCCGGCGCCAAGGGGTGTAGAGCCGCGATGGGGCAAGATCGACCTGTGAGTCGAAGGTGGTCGGTGGTCGTCCCCGTGAAGGACGCGTCGGTGGGCAAGTCGCGGCTCTCCGCGTACGCAGCCGCGCGCCCGACGCTCGCGCGGGCACTGGCGCTCGACACCCTCGACGCTGTCGCTGGTTGTCCCGTCGTCGCGCGCGTCATCGTGGTGACGTCCGACGAGACGTTGGCCGCCGCGTCCTCGACCAGTGCGTACGAGGTGGTTCCGGACCCGGGAGGGGGCCTGGGCGCCGCGATCATCGCGGGCCTGGCGAAGGCGGGCGGGGGCGGTGCTCCGGTCGCGGTCCTCACGGCCGACCTCCCCGCACTGACGTCTGACGAGCTCGCGGCCGCTCTGCGCCTCGCCGAGGCCTATCCCCTTTCCGTGGTCGCCGATGCGGACGGCACAGGCACCACCCTGCTCGCTGCCACCGACGTGCACCGGCTAGAGCCTCGTTTCGGCGCCGGCTCGTTGGCCGCCCACCTCGCTCAGGGCGCGACGCCGCTCCCGGCCGGCCGGGGGCTGCAGCGGGACACCGATCTTCCCGAGCACCTCGCCGCGCTCGGCACCGCGCTCGGGCCCCGGACGACCGCGGTCCTCGCGAGAGTCACGGTACGGTGACCTCCATGCAGGGCACGATTGCCACCTTCGACGCCGAGCGGGGCGGCACCCTCGTGCTCGACGACGGCGTGACGCTGTCGTACGACAGCGACGTGGTCGCCTCGTCGCCGGTCCGGCACCTTCGCCCAGGGCAGCGTGTCATCGTCGAGACGAGTGCGGGACGAGACCGCGTCACCGCCCTGCGCATCCACTGACCGCGGACGCGCGGATGCGGCCCCGGTCACGCCCGAGGCCGCATCCGTCGTCGAGGTCACACGCCGGCGGTGACGCGAGCAGGTGACTTGCGTGCGGTCTTCTTGGCGGCGGACTTCTTCGCCGCGGTCTTCCTTGCAGGGGACCTCTTGGCTGCGGACTTCTTCGCCGCAGTCTTCTTGGCTGCGGACTTCTTCGCCGCAGTCTTCTTCGCCGCAGTCTTCTTTGCGGCCGTCCTCTTCGCCGCAGTCTTCTTGGCGACGGACTTCTTCGCCGTGCTCTTCTTGGCCGCAGTCTTCTTGGCGGTTGCCTTCTTCGCCGTCGTCTTCTTGGCTGCGGTCTTCTTGGCTGCGGTCTTCTTGGCGGTCGCCTTCTTCGCGGCGGTCGTCTTCTTGGCTGCGGACTTCTTGGCAGTCGCCTTCTTCGCGGCCGCCTTCTTGACAGTCGCCCTCTTGGCCGTCGCCTTCTTTGCGGCCGCCGTCTTCTTCGCCGCGGACTTCTTGGCAGTCGCCTTCTTAGCGGTTGCCTTCTTCGCGGGCGCCCTCTTGGCTGCCGTCCTCACACCTGCCACCACGTTCTTCAGCTCCCCTCCGGGTATGAACTTCGGGATGGTCCGATCCGCGATCACGTGGATCTCCCCCGTCCGCGGGTTCCGGACCTCTCGGCCGGTGCGGATCGATTGTTGAAACGCTCCGAACCCGCTGATCACGACACGGTCACCGCTCGCCAGGCGGGCGGTGAGAGTCACGATCACAGCGTCGAGCGCGCGACGAGCCTGCGCACGGTTTCCTTCGAAGGAAGCCGCGAGCACCTCGACGAACTCGCTCTTGTTCACCGGTTCCTCTCCGTGAACGATTCGGCACTTCGCGTTTGACGGTAGGCAATCGCCTTGTCCGACTCAATCACCGTAGAGGCATTTGTCCGAACGTGTTGCCTCCACGTGTCGCCACACGCAGCGCGCCCTCACTGCCGTTCCGACTGCTGTCGTCCGGACGCGCAAAAAACCCGATTCTCGGAAACCACCGTGGTTACGTGGTTTCCGAGAATCGGGTCAGAGCGGACGGCCTACCCTTTCGACGTCATCGAGAGGGTGACCTGCTCGTCACAACGTTGCTGGCTTGAACGACGGTCGTGTCGCCTCGTACGCGCTGATTGCGTCCGCGTGCGACAGCGTGAGGCCGATGTCGTCGAGTCCTTCGAGCAGCCGCCAGCGCGTGTAGTCGTCGATGTCGAACGAGTCCTCGATGCGGTCGGAGCCCTCGCCGGCGACGAGGGTGCGCGCCTCGAGGTCGACGGTGATCGTCGCTCCGGGCTGCGCCTCGAGGAGCTCCCACAGGGCGGCCACGGTCTTCTCGTCGACCTGGGCCGCGAGGAGTCCCGCCTTGCCCGAGTTGCCTCGGAAGATGTCGCCGAAGCGCGGCGAGACCACGACCGCGAAGCCGTAGTTCTGGAGTGCCCAGACTGCGTGCTCGCGCGACGAGCCGGTGCCGAAGTCGGGGCCGGCCACGAGCACCGACGCGTCCGCGTACGCCGGCTGATTGAGGACGAACGCGGGGTCCTTGCGCCAGCCGGAGAACAAGCCGTCCTCGAAGCCGGTGCGAGTGACGCGCTTGAGGTACTCGGCGGGGATGATCTGGTCGGTATCGACGTTGCTGCGTCGTAGCGGGGCTCCGACGCCGGTGTGCGTGCTGAACTTCTCCATGGGCGTTCTCCGTGCGGGTCGGTCAGGCGTTGACGAGGTCGGCAGGTGAGGCGAGGTGTCCGAGGACCGCGGTCGCAGCGGCGACCTCGGGCGAGACCAGGTGGGTACGGCCGCCCTTGCCCTGACGCCCCTCGAAGTTGCGGTTCGACGTCGACGCGCTGCGCTCACCCGGCGCAAGCTGGTCGGGGTTCATGCCGAGACACATCGAGCAGCCGGCGCCGCGCCACTCGGCGCCCGCCTCCTTGAAGATGACGTCGAGGCCCTCCTCCTCGGCCTGCAGACGCACGCGCACCGAGCCGGGAACCACGAGAAACCGCGTCGAGTCGGCCACCTTGTGACCCTCGATGATGGCCGCGGCGACCCGCAGGTCCTCCATGCGCCCGTTGGTGCACGAGCCGACGAAGACCGTGTCGACGGCGATGTCGCGCATCGGCGTACCGGCGGTCAGGCCCATGTACTCCAGCGCGCGCGCGGCAGCCACGCGCTCGCTCGGGTCGTCGAAGTCGTCCGGCGACGGGACGTCGGCCGACAGTGGGACGCCCTGACCGGGGTTGGTGCCCCAGGTGACGAACGGGGTCACCCGGGAGGCGTCGAGGGTGACGACCTTGTCGAACTCGGCGTCGTCGTCGGTGACGAGCGTGCGCCAGTGCGCGACGGCGGCGTCCCAGTCGGCCCCCTTCGGCGCGTGCGCACGCCCCTCGAGGAACGCGAAGGTCGTCTCGTCGGGCGCGATCATGCCCGCCTTGGCGCCCCACTCGATCGACATGTTGCAGATCGTCATCCGCGCCTCCATCGACAGCGCACGGATGGCCTCCCCGCGGTACTCGACGATGTAGCCCTGCCCACCACCGGTGGACTCCTGGGCGATCAGCGCGAGGACGAGGTCCTTGGCGGACGCCCCCTCGGCCAGCTGGCCGACGACCTC
Organism: Mumia zhuanghuii; assembly: GCF_042681565.1. NCBI lineage: Bacteria > Bacillati > Actinomycetota > Actinomycetes > Propionibacteriales > Nocardioidaceae > Mumia > Mumia zhuanghuii. The sequence continues at coordinate 756,688 of NZ_JBHUFT010000008.1, read as the reverse complement.
GACGGCCATGGTCTTGGGGTGCGCCTGCGGCAGCGTCTGGGTCGCGAGGACGTGCTCGACCTCACTGGTGCCGATCCCGAAGGCGATCGCGCCGAACGCGCCGTGCGTCGCGGTGTGCGAGTCGCCGCACACGACGGTCATGCCCGGCTGGGTCAGACCGAGCTGCGGGCCGACGACGTGCACGATGCCCTGCTCGATGTCGCCCATCGGGTGGAGGCGAACGCCGAACTCCTCGCAGTTGCGGCGCAGCGTCTCGACCTGCGTCCGGGAGATCGGGTCGGCGATCGGCTTGTCGAGGTCGGTCGTCGGGATGTTGTGGTCCTCGGTGGCCAGCGTGAGGTCAGGCCGCCTCACCGTACGGTCGGCCAGGCGCAGGCCGTCGAAGGCCTGGGGGCTCGTCACCTCGTGAATGAGGTGAAGGTCGATGAAGAGGAGGTCGGGCTCCCCCTCGGCACGTCGTACGACGTGCTCGTCCCACACCTTCTGCGCAAGGGTCTTGCCCATTGCTCTCTCCTTCTTCCACGTGGTGCGCCGTCCAGATGTTCGTACGAGTCCGGCGTGAGCTCGCTCGCCCATGCTTGCATTTCACAATGCGAGACGGCAATATCAAGGCATGGACAACTCTAGCGGAGTCGGCGTGCTCGACAAAGCCGCACTGGTCTTGTCGGCACTCGAGGCCGGACCGGCGACACTGGCCGGCCTCGTGTCGAGCACCGGACTCGCGCGCCCGACGGCGCACCGCCTCGCGGTGGCGCTGGAGCACCACCGTCTCGTCGCCCGCGACATGCAGGGGCGCTTCGTCCTCGGCCCCCGCCTCTCCGAGCTCTCGGCCGCTGCGGGCGAGGACCGGCTCCTCGCCGCGGCCGGGCCGGTCCTCGCGCGCCTGCGCGACATCACCGGTGAGTCGGCACAGCTGTTCCGCCGGCAGGGCGACTACCGCGTGTGCGTCGCCGCCGCCGAGCGCCCGACGGGGCTGCGCGACACCGTGCCCGTCGGCAGCCAGCTGACGATGCGTGCGGGGTCCGCGGCGCAGATCCTGCTCGCCTGGGAGGACCCCGAGCGGATGAACCGCGGCCTCCAGAACGCGGCGTTCACCGCGGCCGCGCTGTCGCAGGTACGCCGCCGTGGCTGGGCGCAGAGCGTCGGTGAGCGCGAGCCGGGCATCGCCTCGGTCTCCGCGAGCGTCCGCTCCCCCTCCGGCAAAGTCATCGCCGCGGTGTCCGTCTCGGGCCCGGTCGAGCGCCTGACGCGTCAGCCGGGTCGCATGCACGCACCCGCCGTCGTCGCCGCCGCCGAGCGCCTCTCGCAGTCGCTGCGCCGCAACGGCGAGTAGCCGGGTCAGAACAGCCCCGGGCCTCGCTCGAGGTCGAGCAGGGTCTGCTTGCGGTGGAGCCCGCCTGCATAGCCGGTGAGCGTGCCGTTGGCGCCGACGACGCGGTGGCACGGGACGACCACGGGGATCGGGTTGGACGCGTTCGCGGACCCGACCGCCCGCGCCCCGAACGGGCCGAGCTCGAGCCGCGCCGCGATCTCCCCGTACGTCGCGGTCTCGCCGAACGGGATCGCGGCGAGCTCCTTCCAGACAGCGCGCTGGAACGCCGAGCCCTTGCGAGGGCCGAGCGGGAGGTCGAAGTCCGTACGCTCGCCGGCGAAGTACTCGCGGAGCTGGGTCACGGCCGCCTCGAGGACGGGGTCACCCGTCGTGTCCGGCTCCTCGGGCTCGGCATCGAAGTCGATCGCCACGACGGCAGCGCCGTCGCTGTGGACGCGCAGGCCGCCGATCGTGGTGTCGACGTACGCGGTGTTCGTGACAGTCATGGCTGCCTCTCGGTCGGTCGGGTGTCGGGAAGGTTCCAGAGATGCATCGCGGCGTACGAGCGCCACGGGCTCCAGGCGGCGGTCGGGTCGACCGTACGGGTCGGCGCGAGCCCGAGGGCATCGAGCCGGCGCCGGATCACGAGGTCGGTCGCGAGCAGGACGTCGGGATCGCGGGTCGCACGCATGAGGACGTAGTCGGCGGTCCACGGGCCGACGCCTCGCAGCGCCAGCAGCTCCTCGCGCAGGGCTGCGCGGTCGGCGCTCGGGCAGATCTCGAGCTTGCCGACGGCGACCGCGTCCGAGACCCCGGCGACCGTCGCGCCGCGTGAGCGCGGCATCCCGAGCGATGCAGGATCGACGGCGGCCAGCGCGTCCGGCTCGGGGAAGACGTGCGTCAGGGTGTACGCCGCCGCGAGCGGGTGCGCCTGAGGATCGAGGGCCGACCCGTGGTCGCGCACGATCCGCCCGAGGGTCGTCCGCGCCCCGGCGACCGACACCTGCTGTCCGACGACCGCCCGGACGACGAGCTCGTAGCCGTCGACGTGGCCCGGCACGCGGGTGCCGGGGACGGCACGGACGGCGTCACCGAGGGAGGCGTCGGCGCCGAGGACCTCGTCGATCGCCACCGGGTCGGCGTCGAGGTCGAGCAGGCTGCGGCAGCGCGTGACGGCGGACATCGTGTCGCGCAGGTCGCTGAGCTCGAGCGCACAGGTGACGTGGTCGGCGGCCGGCGTGAGGGCGACGACGCCCGGACCGTGCGGGAGACGCAGCGTGCGGGCGTAGGTGCCGTCACGCACGGTCTCGATGCCGGGGACGGCGCGCGTCTCGAGAAACCCGAGGATTCGGTCGTACGCGAAGGGGGCACGCACCGCGAGGCGCAACGTGATCCGCCCGGAGGTCGACGCGGCCGGCCGGGCGCGAGCGGTGCGTCGGTGCGCTGCGTCGCGCAGGGCGGTCGGGGTGGCGTCGTAGACCGTGCGGAGGGTGTCGTTGAACTGCCGCACGGACGCGAATCCGGAGGCGAACGCCACGTCCGTCACGGGGACGGCGGTAGTCTCCAGCAGGATGCGCGCGTGGTGGGCGCGGTTGCTCCGTGCGAGCGCGAGCGGTCCGGCGCCGACCTCGTCCACGAGGATCCGGTGCACGTGCCGGGTGCTGTAGCCGAGCCTGTCGGCGAGACCGGGCACGCCGTGACTCTCGACGACGCCGTCGCGGATGAGGCGCATCGCCCGCCCGACGGTGTCGGCACGGACGTCCCACTCGGGCGACCCCGGCGCCGCGTCAGGGCGGCACCTGCGGCAGGCCCGGAAGCCGGCGTCGTGGGCCGCGGCCGCCGTCGCGTAGAAGCGCACGTTCTCGCGCTTCGGGGTCCGCGCCGGGCAGGACGGACGGCAGTAGATGCCGGTGCTCGTCACCGCCGTGTAGAAGACGCCGTCGAACCTGGCGTCCTTTGCGCTCACTGCCCGGTAGCAGCGGTCCTCGTCGATCCTCATGCCCCCAGCATGCCTGGCCGCACCGACAGGAACTAGCGGGAATCGGACGTCGCCGTGGCCGGCCCGTACACCCGATCAGTCCATCACGCCGACCATCTGGGCGCTGTCGGACCACAGTGCTCGCGCGGTCGCGAGATCGCGCGCACGCTCCGACGGTTCCGGCCACGTGACTCGCCCGCGTCGCAGCGCGGCGTACGTGCGGCCGTCCGGCGGGCGCGTACGCCGCAGAGCGAGGTCGGCGAGCGCTCTGCCTGCGGCATCGCGGGTGTTGTGGGTGGCGTTGAGCGCGCGCAGGGGCGGCCCGAGCACCGGCCCGGCCATCACGGACCACGCGGCACGCATCGGGGCGGGGAGGTTCCTGGCGAGCCCGGTCCCGAAGACCTGGCCCGGGCAGAACGCCACCGCCGCCATCCGGCGGCTGCGGATGTCAGCGCGCTCGGACAGCGCTCTGACGGTGAGCACCACGCACAGCTTCGACGCCGTGTAGGCGTGCTCGGCCGCCTTGCGCGGGCGGTCCTCCGTCCCAGGGTCACGTGCCGGGTCGGCAAGGAGCTCGGCGTCGGCATGGCGGGGTGCTCGCAGGCCCGCGCCGGTCGCAGGATCGTGCGTCCCGCTCGTGGTCAGGACGACGGCCGCGCCGTCGGCCAGACGGGGCGCCAGGCGTCGCAGCAGCAGGTAGTGGGCCAGGTGGTTCACCGCGAACGTCGTCTCGTACCCGTCCTCGGTCCGACCGTCGACGTCCCGCCGGATCCCTCCCGCGTTGAGGACGAGCGCGTCGATCGGCGCGTCGCCCAGCAGCTCATCCACCGCGAAGGCGAACCCCCGCACCGCGTCGAGGCGAGCGAGGTCGAGCGGCAGGGCCTCCCCGTACGGGGCATCGCCACGGGCACCGACGACGAGTCGCACGTCGCCCGACCGTACGAGGCGCTCGGCCGCGACCGCACCGAAGCCCGAGGAGCCGCCGGTCATCACGATCGTCGGCATGGCTCCCCCTGGTCCCTCGCCCGAGGCTCACGCTATCGCCACGGACGGACCCCCGTAAACACCAAGGCGCCCGAGTCCTGAGGACTCGGGCGCCTGTTGTAGCCCCGACGGGATTCGAACCCGCGCTACCGCCTTGAGAGGGCGGCGTGCTAGGCCGCTACACAACGGGGCCGTGGTGATGAAAGAACCCTACCGGATGCTCCGGAGCGTTCCTTCGCTGGGGTACTAGGACTCGAACCTAGACTAACGGTGCCAGAAACCGACGGGCTGCCAATTACCCCATACCCCATGGCTTTGGCCCGAGCCCGTTGCGGCCCCGAACCGAGAAGAACATTACCGGACGGGTTCGCGCTCCCCAAATCCGGGGTCTCCTCCAGAACGTCTTCCCAGGTCACCATGCCTTTGCGCTCTCCGCAGACCCCGCGCAGTCGGTCGATGCCGTGTCGCCCACGGCCACCACGTGACCACCCAGCGACCGACGCGGCGGGCTCGACTCGGGTTCGTCGGCAACGAGAACGGCCCCGACGTGAGGATTCTCACGTCGGGGCCGCATGCTTCGACCGCCTCAGGCCTCGAGCGCCCTGTCGAGGCGGGTCAGCGTGCGCGCCTTGCCGAGCAGCTCGATCGACTCGAACAGCGGCGGCGACACCCGGCGCCCGGAGACGGCGACGCGTACGGGGCCGAACGCGTGGCGAGGCTTGAGCCCCAGGCCGTCGACGAGCGCCGCACGCAGCGCCGCCTCGATCGAGGCCGTGTCGAACGGCTCCAGCGGCGCCAGCGCGTCGCGAGCGGCGCGGACGACCGTGAGGCCGTCCTCGGTGAGCACCTTGGCCGCGTCGTCGGGATCGACCCGGAAGTCGTCCTCACTGACGAACAGGAACGCCAGCATCTCCACGGCTTCGCTCAGCACCGTGATGCGCTCGTTGACCAGCGGCGTGGCCGCGGCCAGCAGCCCCAGCTCCTGGTCGGACGGCATCTGGCTCAGAAGGCCCGCCTCCCTGAGGTACGGGACGAGCCGCGACGCCAGCTCCTCGACCGGCAGCTCGCGGATGTGCTGGGCGTTGATCGCCTCACACTTCTTCGGGTCGAACTGCGCGGGGTTCGGGTTGACGCGGGAGATCTCGAACGCCTCGGCCATCTCCTCCAGCGAGAAGACCTCACGGTCGCCGCCGATCGACCAGCCGAGCAGCGCGAGGTAGTTGAGCAGACCCTCGGGCAGGAAGCCCTTCTGCTTGTACTCGTCGAGGCCGCCGCCGGGGTCGCGCTTGGACAGCTTGCGGTTGCCCGGGCCCATCACGAACGGCAGGTGCCCATACTCCGGCACGACGCCCTCGCCGATCCCGAGCGCGACCAGCGCGCGGTGCAGCGGGATCTGGCGCGGCGTCGAGCTGAGCAGGTCCTCGCCGCGCAGCACGTGGGTGATGCCCATCGCCGCGTCGTCGACAGGATTGGTCAGCGTGTAGAGCGGCTGGCCGTTGGCGCGCACGATGACGTAGTCGGACACGTGCTCCGGCTCGAACGTCACCTCGCCACGGACCAGGTCCGTGAACGTGATCGCCTCGTCGGGCATGCGGAAGCGGATGACGGGCTTGCGCCCCTCCGCCTCGTACGCGGCACGCTGCTCGTCCGTCAGGTCACGGTGCAGGCCGTCGTAGCCGCTCGAACGGCCCTCGGCACGCGCCTGCTCGCGTCGCTGCTCGAGCTCCTCCGGCGTGTCGTACGCGAGGTAGGCGTAGCCGGCCTCGACCAGCTTGTCGGCGACCTGGGCGTAAAGGTCCATGCGCTCGGACTGCCGGTACGGACCGAAGTCGCCACCGACCTCCGGCCCCTCGTCCCAGTCGAGACCAAGCCATCGCAGCGAGTCGAGGAGCCCCTGGTAGGACTCCTCCGAGTCGCGCGCGGCGTCGGTGTCCTCGACGCGGAAGACGAAGCGGCCGCCGTTGTGGCGGGCGTACGCCCAGTTGAACAGTGCGGTCCGTACGTTGCCGACGTGCAGGTTGCCCGTCGGGGACGGGCAGAAGCGCACGCGGACAGCGCGGTTGGACTCAGTCACGGGATACCACCTTGTTGGTCAGGGTTCCGATGCCCTCAACGGTGACGCTGACCTCGTCACCAGGGTTCATGGGCCCGACACCCTCGGGGGTGCCGGTGAGGATGACGTCGCCCGGGAGCAGCGTCATGAAGCCAGAGACGTACGCGATGAGCTCAGGGACCTTGAAGATCATCTGGCCCGTGCTGCCGTCCTGGACAACACGGTCCCCGACGGTCGTGGTGATCTGCAGGTCGGCGACGTCAAGGTCGGTCTCGATCCACGGCCCGAGCGGGCAGAAGCCGTCCGAGCCCTTGGCACGGGTCCACTGACCGTCGGTCCGCTGCAGGTCCCGCGCGGTCACGTCGTTGGCGATGGTGTAGCCGTGGATCACCTTCGCGGCGTCCTCGACGGGGACGTCCTTGCAGATCCTGCCGATCACGACGGCGAGCTCGCCCTCGTACTGGAGATCGTCGGTGAAGTCGGGATAGAGGATCGGGTCGCCAGGCCCGACCACGCTCGTGTTGGGCTTGAGGAAGACCAGCGGCTCGGACGGCACCTCGTTGCCGAGCTCCGCCGCGTGTGCGGCGTAGTTGCGGCCGATGCCGAGCACCTTGCTGCGTGGCAGCACCGGTGCCAGGAGCCGCACGTCGTCCACGGGGATCTTCTCGCCCGTGAGCTGGATTCCTGCATAGAGGGGGTCGCCGGTGATCACCGCGATCACCGAGACGCCGTCGGCCTCGCCGATGACGCCGAACCGGGGGTCTTCGTCAGTCGTGAATCTCGCGATACGCACGAGGTTCAGCCTATCCGTCGACGTAGAACCAGCGCCCCGCGCGCTGCTCGAAGCGGCTGCGCTCGTGCAGGGCGCCCGGCCCGTCGGCCGTGCGGTAGTGCGCGACGAACTCGACCTCGTCGCCGGCGGCGTCCAGGATCTCGAGCCCCTCCCACGTCAGGCCCGGGGTCGACGGGACGTCGTCGGGGCGGGTCCGCGGGTGCCACGTACGGAAGACGTAGTCGCGAGCGTCGACGGCGTACGCCGCGTAGCGCGCGCGCATGAGCTCCTCGGGGGTGGCCGCCTGCCGCTCGCCGCGGTGCAGCGGCCCGCAGCACGCGTCGTACGGCTCGGCGGAGCCGCACGGGCACGCAGAGACGAAGAGGCTCATGCCGAGCCGTAGCGGCGGTGGCGGCGGGCGTACTCCTCGATCGCCTCCCACAGCGCGCGCCGATCGACGTCGGGCCAGGCGATGTCGGAGAACACCATCTCGGCGTACGCCGCCTGCCACGGGAGGAAGTTGCTCGTGCGCTGCTCGCCCGAGGTGCGCCAGAACAGGTCGACGTCAGGCATGTCCGGCTCGTCGAGGTAGCGCGCGAACAGGTCCTCGTCGATCTTGCCCGGCTTGACCCGCCCTGCCGCCACATCGCGAGCGAGCGCCGCAGCAGCATCGGCGATCTCGGCCCGGCCGCCGTAGTTGACGCACATCGTGAGCGTCAGCACGTCGTTGTCCTTCGTGAGCTCCTCGGCGATCTCGAGCTCCTTGATGACGCTGCCCCACAGGCGCGGACGCCGCCCCGCCCAGCGCACGCGGACGCCGAGCTCGTGCATCTCGTCGCGGCGACGGCGGATGACGTCGCGGTTGAAGCCCATGAGGAAGCGGACCTCGTCCGGCGAACGCTTCCAGTTCTCGGTCGAGAAGGCGTACGCGGAGATCCACTTCACGCCGACTTCAATGCCCCCCTCGACGACGTCGAACAGCGAGGACTCGCCGGCCTCGTGACCCGCCGTACGGGGAAGCCCACGCTCCTTGGCCCAGCGTCCGTTGCCGTCCATCACGATCGCGACGTGCTTCGGGACCTGGTCGAGCGGGATGTCGGGGGCGGTGGCGCCGGAGGGGTGCGGCGTCGGGCGTCGTACGGGAGTGCGCGTCACGAGGCCATTGTCTCTCGCCTCGATCGGGACCGGGGTCAGCGGTCGACGTAGTCCAGCGAGCGCAGGCTGCGCTCGAGGTGCCACTGGAGGTACGTCGCGACGAGGCTGCTCGCCTCGCGTGTCGCGCGCTCCCCCGCCGCCTCGGCCTGCGGCCACAGACCGCTGAGCAGGGCGGCGAGCAGCGCGACGGTGTCCGGCGCCGGGTTGGCCGAGCCGGGGAGCCGACAGTCGGTGCAGAGCATGCCGCCGGCACCGGAGTTGAACGCGCGGTGAGGGCCGCCCACGCCGCAGCGGGCGCACGCGTCGAAGCTCGGGGCATAGCCGGCGATCGCCAGCGACCGGAGCAGGAACGAGTCGAGGATCAGCCCGCTGGGGTGGCGACGCTCCGCGAGCGCCCGCAGGGCTCCGACGAGGAGGAGGTACTGCTGGGCCGCGGGGTGCCCGTCCTCGCCGACGAGCCGGTCGGCGGACTCGAGCATCGACGTGCCGCACGTGTAGGCGCCGTAGTCGTTGCCGAGCCGGCCGGCGTAGGCGTCGAGGGTCTCGACCTGCGTGATGACGTCGAGCGTGCGGCCTTCGGCGAGCTGGAGGTCGACATGCATGAACGGCTCGACGCGCGAGCCGAAACGTGAGCTCGTCCGGCGGACCCCCTTTGCGACGGCACGGACACGGCCGTGGTGTCGGGTCAGGAGCGTGACGATACGGTCCGCCTCACCCAGCTTCTGGGTACGGAGGACGACGGCCTCGTCTCGGTACAACACCACGGCACCATTCTGCCGGGCCGTTCGTCGTACGGGGTGGAGGCCTCGCCGGGACCAAGGGTTGATACCTGTACCCCCTAGGGGTATGTTGCCTTCATGATCACGTACACCGCACGGCGACGTGCCGCCGCTCTCGTGTCCGCTCTCGCGCTCGGCCTCGGCATCTCGGCCTGCGGTGCGGGCGAAGACGGCGCTGGTGCCGACGGGCACGGCGAGCACGGCTCCTCCTCGACGTCCGCGGATCGCGCGGCGGCGGACGTCACGTTCGCCCAGCAGATGATCCCCCACCACCGCCAGGCCCTCGAGATGGCCTCGCTCGCCCCGACGCGTGCCGGTGCCGAGGTGACGGCCCTCGCCGCGCGCATCAGCGCGGCACAGGATCCCGAGATCGCGACGATGACCGCCTGGCTCGAGAAGTGGGACGAGCCCGTGCCGTCCGAGGAGGGCGACGACCACGCCGGCCACGGTGACGCGGAGGGCATGATGTCGCCCGAGGACCTGACCCGGCTCGCGGCGCTCCAGGGCGCGGCGTTCGACGAGGAGTTCCTGCGCCAGATGATCGCCCACCACGAGGGAGCGATCACGATGGCGGAGGACGTGCTCAGCACCGGCAGCGACCCTAAGGTCGCCACCCTCGCGCAGCAGATCTCCGACACGCAACGCGCGGAGGTCGACGAGATGCAGGACTTGCTCGACCGATGACCCGCGGGGAGCGCGCTAGCGTGAGCCGATGACTACGCTCCGCGACACGTGGGCCGACCGCGACCGACTCGTCGTGCTCGACGGCGCACTCGCGACCGAGCTCGAGCGGCACGGCGCAGACCTCTCGTCGGCCCTGTGGTCCGCGTCGCTGCTGCGCGACGACCCCGCCTTGATCGCGCAGGTCCACCGCGACTACCTGGAGGCCGGCGCGGACGTGATCATCACGGCGAGCTATCAGGCGACGGTCGGTGGCTTCGAGCGGCTCGGCCTGCCCGCCGACGAGGCCGAGCGCCTGATCCGGTCCGCGGTGACTCTCGCGCGCCAGACCCGCGATGCCTACGTGCAGGAGAACCCCGGCCGGCGTCCTCTGGTCGCCGCGTCCGTCGGCCCGTACGGCGCCGCGCTGGCCGACGGCTCGGAGTACCGAGGCGACTACGGTCTCGACGTGCCGGCGCTCCGCGACTTCCATCGTGAGCGCCTGCACCTGCTCGCCGACGCCGGTCCGGACGTGCTGGCGTGCGAGACGATCCCTTCCGCCCTCGAGGCCGCGGCGCTCGCCGACCTGCTCGACGACGTGAACGTGCCCGCCTGGGTGACGTTCAGCGCACGCGACGATGCGCACCTCAGCGACGGGACGCCCGTCGCTGAGGTCGTGCGCCTGGTCGCCGACCACGGTGTTGCCGCCGTCGGGATCAACTGCACGCCGCTGGAGCACATCGCCCCACTCGTGGACCGCATCGCCGCCGTCACCGACCTGCCGATCGCGGTCTACCCGAACTCGGGCGAGGTGTGGGACGCTGCCGCGCGGCGATGGACCGGCACCACCGCCCGTGGTTCGTGGGCTACGTGGGTGGGCCGGTGGCGCGACGCCGGCGCCAACCTCGTCGGGGGCTGCTGCCGTACGACACCCGCCGACGTGGCGGAGATCGCCGCGACCCGCGTCTGACTCAACCCTCCTCCGCAGGGACGGAACGCTGTTACGATCCAGCGATCCAGCGGCGCCCCTGCGCCCGAGCAGAGGAGCCTCATGAGCGACGACACCCCGATCACGCAGCGCCAGTGGCTCGCGATGCTGACGCTCTCGCTGGGCGTCTCGCTCGTCGTGATGGACATGACCATCGTCAACGTCTCGGTCCCGGTGATCATCGACGACCTCGGGCTGACCGCTGCCGGCGCGCAGTGGATGAACGCGATCTATCTCCTGATGCTCGCCTCGCTCCTGCTCGCAGCCGGCCGCCTGGGCGACCGGATCGGTCGCCGCCGGGTGTACGCGGCCGGCCTGGTGCTGTTCATGGTCGCCAGCCTCAGTGCCGGGGCGGCGCAGAACCAGGAGATGCTCATCGCCGCCCGGTTCGTGCAGGGCCTAGGCGCCGCCATGATCGTGCCCGCCACCCTGTCGACCCTCAACGCGACGTTCCAGGGCCGTGCCCGCGGGATCGCGTTCGCGATCTGGGGCTCGACCGTCGGCGGCATGGTCGCAGTCGGTCCGCTCATCGGTGGATGGCTCGCGACTGAGTCGACGTGGCGGTGGGCGTTCTGGATCAACGTGCCGTTCGGCCTGCTCGCGCTCGTCGGCATCGTCAAGGTCCTCGACGAGACCCGCGACGACGACATCCGCCCCGGCACGGACCTGCCCGGCCTGCTCCTCTCGACGCTCGGCCTCGGCGGAGTCGTGTTCGGCCTCATCGAGGGCCAGTACTACGGCTGGTGGCGTCAGGAGTCCGGCGCCCTCTCCCCCGTCCCGTTCTCGCTCGCGCTGGGCGTGCTGCTCCTGGTCGCGTTCGTCGTCGTCGAGGCGCGCCGCGCACGTGCCGGCGCAGTCACGCTGGTCGATCTCGGCCTGATGCGCTTCCGCTCACTGCGGTATGGGTCGATCGCCGCCATGGTCGTCGCGCTCGGCGAGATCGGCCTCATCTTCACCCTCCCACTGCTGCTGCAGGGTGCCCTCGGTTACACCCCGCTCGGCACCGGAGTCCTCGTCCTGTGGCTGGCGGTCGGCACCTTCCTCGCCTCCGGGGCTACCCCTCCGCTCACCAACCGTCTCGGGCAGCGCGCCGTCATCCGGATCGGCCTGGCCCTCGAGGTCGTGGCGATCGCAGGGACCGCTCTCGTCATCAGCACCGACGTCAGCGGACCCGCGATCGCGGCCCTGCTGTTCCTGTACGGCATCGGCGTGGGCATGGCGACCGCGCAGCTGACCAGCGCCATCCTCGTCGACATCCCGGTCGGCTCGAGCGGACAGGCCTCCGGGTTCCTGACGACGGTCCGCCAACTCGGCTCCGCGCTCGGCATCGCTGTCCTCGGCGGCCTGCTGATCTCGACCCTCGCCGCGCAGACGGCCGACGAGCTCGCGCGGACGGACATGCCGGGGCCCGATCAGGACGCGGCCGTCTCGCTCGTCCGCGACAGCGTCGGGGCAGCGATCCCGGAGCTCCTCGAGGACCCTGCGACGGCCGAGGTGGGCGAGGTCGCACAGGCGTCGCTGATCACCGCCAGCAAGGTCACCACCGCGGTCGCCGCCCTCATCCTCGTGGGCGGCCTGGCGGCCACGCTGGCGCTGCCCTCGGACACGACGTCGAGCCGCAGTGGCGGCGCGGGGCGTACCCCCGCCCGTACCCGCCGGCCGGCGCGGTCCTAGCGCACCTGCCGGCGGATCGGCGTCAGACGCGGGTCGCCGCAGCGCGGTTGGCGGCGGACACGACCGCCTTGAGCGAGGCCGTCACGATGCTCGGGTCGACCCCGACCCCCCAGACGATCTGGTCACCGATCTCGCACTCGACGTACGCCGCCGCGGCCGCGTCGCCGCCGGAGGACAGCGCGTGCTCGGCGTAGTCGAGCACCCGGATGTCTCCGTTGACCGACGCGATGGCGTCGACGAACGCGGCGACCGGGCCGTTGCCCTCGCCCTTGATCGACTGGACGGTCTCACCGACCCGGACGTCCACGACGAGCTCGTCCAGCCCGTCCTGGATCGTCGACGAGCGGAACGCCTCGAGCGCGTACGGTGCCGTCCGCTCGAGGTACTCCGCGGAGAACGCCTTCCAGATCTCGTCGACCGACATCTCGCCGGCCTCACCCTCGGTCATCGACTGGACGACGCGGCTGAACTCGATCTGGAGCCGACGGGGCAGGTCCATCTTGTGCTCGGACTTCATGATGTACGCGACGCCGCCCTTGCCGGACTGGCTGTTCACGCGGATCACCGCCTCGTACGAGCGGCCGACGTCGTGCGGGTCGATCGGCAGGTACGGGGCCTCCCACGGCATCTCCGACACGGGGATGCCGCGCTCGGCCGCCTGGCGGTCGAGGTCCTCCAGACCCTTCTTGATCGCGTCCTGGTGCGAGCCCGAGAAGGCGGTGTAGACCAGGTCGCCCGCGTACGGGTGGCGCGGGTGGACCGGCAGACCGGTGCAGTACTCGACGGTGCGGCGTACCTCGTCGATGTCGGAGAAGTCGATCTGCGGGTCGATGCCCTGGCTGAAGAGGTTCATGCCCAGCGTCACCAGGTCGACGTTGCCGGTGCGCTCGCCGTGACCGAACAGGCAGCCCTCGACGCGGTCGGCGCCGGCCATCATCGCCAGCTCGGTCGCGGCCACGGCGGTACCGCGGTCGTTGTGCGGGTGCAGCGAGATCGCGACGTTCTCGCGGCGCGAAACGTGTCGGCCGAAATACTCGATCTGGTCGGCGTACGTGTTGGGCGTCGCCATCTCGACAGTCGCCGGCAGGTTGAGGATGATCTCGCGGCCGTCCTCAGGCTGCCAGACGTCCATCACCGCCTCGCAGACCTCGATCGAGAAGTCGAGCTCGGCGCCGGTGAAGATCTCCGGCGAGTACTGGTAGCCGAAGTCGGTGCCCTGCAGGTACTCCTCGGCGTACTTCATCACCAGCTCGGTGCCTCGGACAGCGATCGCCCGGCACTCGTTGCGGTCCACGCCGAAGACGACGCGCCTGAAGAGAGGGGCGACGGCGTTGTAGAGGTGGATGCTGCCGTTCTTGGCGCCAACCAGGGATTGCGCCGTACGGTCGATCAGGTCCTCGCGGGCCTGCGTCAGGACGGAGATCGTCACGTCATCGGGGATCAGGTCGTCCTCGATCAGGTGACGGACGAAGGCGAAGTCGGTCTCGCTCGCGCTCGGGAAGCCGACCTCGATCTCCTTGTAGCCCATCCGTACGAGCATGTCGAACATGCGGCGCTTGCGGGCGGGCGTCATCGGGTCGATCAGGGCCTGGTTGCCGTCACGCAGGTCGGTCGAGAGCCAGCGAGGGGTCTCGGTGATCGTCTTCGACGGCCAGGTGCGGTCGGGCAGGTCGATCGCAGGGAAGGTCGGGTAGCGCTGGTATGGCATACCGCTGGGCTGCTGAGGGGAGATGGCCATGGTGATGTCCTCGTTCGGGGCTCGTCTGAGATGAGAAGCGCCGCGGTGCGGCGACGGCCGGCCATGACGAACGCCGCGACGAGGGGGTCCGACCTAGTGCGAACCCTCGCCGCGGCACCGAAGGAGGAGGCGCGCGATGTACATGGCTGGCGTCAGCATAGCCCACGACGGCGCTAGTCTCGCGAGATGTCCACCCTGCTGATCGTCCACCACTCGCCGACACCGACCGTCCAGTCGCTCACGGACGCCGCGGTGGCAGGCGCGCACGATCCTGCGCTCGAGGGTGTCGAGGTGGTCGTCCTCCCGGCGCTGGAGGCCCGGGCCGGCGACGTGCTGGCGGCCGACGGGTACCTCTTCGGCACCACCGCGAACTTCGGCTATATGAGCGGAGCTCTCAAGCACTTTTTCGACACGATCTTCCTCGAGGCCGGCGGTGCGCTGAGCGAGGACGGCTCCGCAGCGGGCACGAAGGACGGAGTCCGCAGGACCAGGCCGTACGGGCTCTGGGTGCACGGCCGGTACGACACCACCGGCGCCGTACGAGCGGTGCAGTCGATCGCGGGCGCGCTGCCATGGACACAGGCAGCGCCCGTGCTCGAGGTGCTCGGCAACGTCGGTGCGCCCGAGCGGGAGCAGGCCTACGAGCTCGGTGCGACGCTGGCGGCGCTGCTCACCCCGTAAGGCTGTGCAAAGGCGCCATCGCCCCCTCACCTCCTGCCCGTACACTGGCTGCCGTCGTACCGCCGAACCCCCCGGGAGGACGTACCGTGTCGGCTCTCCGACGCCCCCGCACCCGCGCCCGCAACTCGCTGCTGGGTGTGGTCGGCGCTGCGGCGCTAGTGCTCGTCACCGCCTGCGGCTCCGCCGGCGACATCAGCGGCGCTGCGCCCGGTGCGGACGACGCGCCGCCCCCGCCCGTACGCTCGCTGCCGCCTGCCACAGGGACGACCCCCGCACCGACCCCGACCGCAGAGCCTGTCGCGGCTCCACCGAAGGCTGGCGAGTGCCGCAAGCCGAGCACGGTCGACGTCGCGCTGCGCGTCAGCGACGACGATGCCGCCCCGATCACGTGCTCAGGTGCGACCTCGGTCACCTCTCTCGTACGCCCGATGAACGCTTCCGTGAAGGCCGCTGTCACCGCGTACGACACCACCCGCATCCTCCGCTCGGCCCGCCCGTACTGCGAGCGGGCCGCTGCCGGCTGGCTCGGCACCGACGCCAAGACGCTGAAGCGGTCGCAGTTCGGCTTCGTCGTCGGTGTCCCCAGCGCAGCGCAGACCGCCGAGGGCGCCGACTGGATGCGGTGCGACCTCGTGCTGTCGGCGAACAGCGCACGACTGGCTGCGCTGCCCGCTCGGACCAAGAACGCGCTCAAGGGCAAGCGCGGCCGCGACTTCATGCAGTGCGTGCGCGGTGACATCCGCAGCGCCAGCGGCACAGTGACCTGCTCGACCCGTCACCAGTGGCGCGGGGTGGACACCATCCGGCTCGGCGCCGCGAAGGTGAGGTACCCCGGCACCAAGAAGGTCCAGGCGACCATGCGCGACCGCTGCCCCGCGGGCGTGCGCCGCTATCTCGACACCCGCGGGTCGTTCGACTACGGCTACATCTCCCCCAGCCGCACCGCGTGGCAGCGCGGCGAGCGGTGGGGCGTCTGCTTCGCCAAGACCAAGAAGTAGCCCGCGGGCTAGAAGCCGAGGCGGCGCAGCTGCTTCGGATCGCGCTGCCAGTCCTTGGCGACCTTGACCCGCAGGTCCAGGAACACCGGGGTGCCGAGGATCCGCTCGATCTGTCCGCGCGAGTCGGTGCCGATCTGGCGCAGGCGCGAACCGCCCTTGCCGATCACGATGCCCTTCTGGCTGTCACGCTCGACGAAGATCGTGGCCCGCACGTCGACCAGCGGCTTGTCCTCGGGTCGGTCCTCGCGCGGCACCATCTCCTCGATGACGACCGCGATCGAGTGCGGGAGCTCGTCGCGCACGCCCTCGAGCGACGCCTCACGGATCACCTCGGCGACCAGCGTCTCCTCAGGCTCGTCGGTGAGGTGGCCGTCGGGATAGAGCGGGACCCCCTCGGGCAGCTCGGCGATCAGCAGGTCACGCAGATGCTCGACCTGGTAGCCGGACACCGCGGAGACGGGGACGACGTGCTTCCACTCGACGCCGAGCTCGTCGCCGGTCGCAGCGATCGCCGCGAGGTGCTCGATGAGCCGCTCGGGCGCGACCTTGTCCGCCTTGGTGGCGAGCGCCAGCATCGGCCTGCGTCGGATCTTGGCGAGCTCGCCGATGAGGTAACGGTCGCCAGGACCGATCCGCTGGTCGGCCGGCAGGCACACGCCGATCACGTCGACCTCCGACCACGTGCTGCGAACGAGGTCGTTGAGCCGCTCCCCCAGCAGGGTGCGCGGGCGGTGGAGCCCCGGGGTGTCGATCAGGATCAGCTGACCCTCGGGGCGGTGGACCAGCCCTCGGATCGCGTGGCGGGTCGTCTGCGGACGCGAGGACGTGATCGCGACCTTCTCGCCGACGAGCGCGTTGGTGAGTGTCGACTTGCCGGCGTTGGGACGGCCGACGAAGCATGCGAAGCCCGACCGGAACGTGCTCACGAGTCCACCCGAGAGTGCGGCGTGCCGTGGACGTCGGCGACCAGGACCGGGACACCCGCGCCGGCGAGGTCGCGGACCGCCGCCATGTCGTCGTCGCTCACGCCGTCACCGTCGGTGCTCAGCGCCGCAGCCTCGAGGCCGGTCGCTCCGGACGAGACGGCCATCGCGACCGCGAGACGGAGTGCGGTCAGCTTCAGCGAGGGCAGCTCGACGGTCGATGCCGCGTACGTTCGACCGTCGCGGTCGCGCACGGATGCCCCCTCGGCGGCGCGGGTCCGCGCCCGCGTCGCGCGGGCGAGGGTGAGGATCTTGCGATCCTCAGGGTCGTCGACAGTGAGGGGTGGGGAAACCATGAGGTCCAGGGTATCGGCGGACCCTCAACCCGACGCGCTCGCGCCGACCGACTCCTCCGAATCACCGCCGGAGGCCTCTCGGCTCACGATGACCGTGCCGATCCGGTTGCGTCGTCCGCGCGGGGCCTCGGCGACGAAGCGCAGCCCGTCGAGCGACACCTCGCTCCCCGCGATCGGGACCTTGCCGAGGTGCTTGGCCATGAGGCCGCCCACCGAGTCGACGTCGTCGTCCTCGATCGGGACCCCGAACAGCTCCTGGAGGTCGTCGACGTCGAAGCGTGCGCTGATGCGTACGGAGCCGTTCGACAGGTGCTCGATGTCCTCCGGCGGCGCGTCGTACTCGTCGGTGATCTCGCCGACGATCTCCTCGAGGATGTCCTCGATCGTGACCATGCCCGCCGTGCCGCCGTACTCGTCGACGACGATCGCCACGTGGGTGCGCTGTGCCTGCATCTCGCGCAGGAGCTCGGCCGCCGGCTTGGAGTCGGGGACGTACAGGCACGGCCGCATCACCGACTCGACCCGCTCGGTCGTCTCGGCGTCACGGTTGTCGAAGACGCGCTTGGTGATGTCCTTGAGATAGGCCATGCCGACGACGTCGTCGAGGCTGTCGCCCGTCACCGGGATGCGGGAGTAGCCGCTGCGCAGCGCGAGCGACATCGCCTGGCGCAGCTTCTTGGTGCGTTCGATGAACACGACGTCCGTACGAGGCACCATCACCTCGCGCACGACGGTGTCGCCGAGCTCGAAGACGGAGTGGATCATCTGCCGCTCGCCGGACTCGATCAGCGCGCTCTGCTCAGCCAGGTCGACCAGCTCACGCAGCTCTGCCTCGGACGAGAACGGGCCTTCACGAAAGCCCTTGCCCGGGGTGAGGGCGTTGCCGATCGCGATGAGGACGCGCGGGACGGGGCCCAGGATGCGGGTGATCGCGATGAGCAGCCCGGCGGACAGCAGGCCGACGCGCTCGGAGTTCTGGCGGCCGAGCGTACGAGGGCCGACACCGATCGCGACGAACGAGACGACCGACATCACCAGCGTCGCGAGCAGCAGCTGCTGCCAGAGCCCGTCGATGGCACGGGCGAACATGACCGCCACGAGGACGACGGCGCCGGTCTCGGCCACGATGCGCAGCAGCAGCGCCGTGTTGATGTACGGGGCGGGGTCGCGGACGACGCGCGCGACCCGCGTGGCACCGGAGCGCCCCTCGGCGACCAGCTCGTCGGCGCGAGCCTTGGAGAAGGTGGAGAGCGCGGCGTCGACACTGGCGAGCAGGCCCGCCAACCCGACCAGAGCGACGGCGAGGACGACCAGCCAGACGTCGATCGTCATTGCGGTGGCTCCGCCTCGCGCCACTTGGCCAGGACGACGTCCTGGAGGGCGAACATCTCGCGGTGCTCCTCGGGCTCGGCGTGGTCGTAGCCCAGAAGGTGCAAGATCCCGTGGACCGTCAGCAGCTCGAGGTGGTCGCGGAGATCCAGGCCTTCGCTGGCCGCATCCTTGGCGGCGACCGCGGGGCACAGCAGCATGTCGCCGAGATAGCCCTCCTCGGCGTCGAGGTCGTCGGAGCCGGGTCGCAGCTCGTCCATCGGGAAAGACAGGACGTCGGTCGGACCCTTCTTGTCCATCCACTTCTCGTTGTACTCGGCCATCGTGCCCGGATCGACGACGATCATCGTCATCTCGGTGGCCGGGGCCAGCCGCATCTCGGTCATCACGAACCGCGACAGGCGGGTCAGGCGCTCGACGTCGACCGGCTCGCCGGACTCGTCGCGCCAGCTGGACTCATCGAGTACGTCGACGTTCATGACCTTCGTCCTCATACTCGTCGTAGGCGGCCACGATGCGACCGACCAGCTTGTGGCGGACCACGTCCGCGGAGGTCAGCATCTGGAAGGAGATGTCCCGGACGCCGTCAAGGATCTCGCGCACCACCCGCAAGCCGCTGCGCGTGCCACCCGGCAGGTCGATCTGGGTGATGTCACCGGTGACGACCATCTTGGAGCCGAAGCCGAGCCGGGTGAGGAACATCTTCATCTGCTCGGGCGAGGTGTTCTGGGCCTCGTCGAGGATGATGAACGCATCGTTCAACGTGTTGTGCGTAACCAAGAAATCGTCCGTCACGTAGAGCGAGTCCTGAGCACCGACCGCGATGCACACGGTCTCCGCACGACCGGCGGGCTCGATCGAGTCGATGAACCGCATCGGCCGACCACCACCGGTTGCCGCGTACGCGTCTGCCTTGCGCGCGAGGCGGAACGGCGTGACACCCTCCGGAAGCCGGATGTCGAGCGTGTAGGCGTCGTGCCGATAGGCAACCTCACGTCCCCTCGCGAGCCCGGGCTTGCGACCGTTCGCCTGACGCGTATGCACGTATACGACTCCGCCGAGCGAACGTACGAGGAAGGTCACGTCGTCGCGAAGCCGTGGCGACGTCGTCGTGTACTGGATCCGGCAGGTCCGGCCGTCCTGTGTGACCGTCCCGCCGTCGCTGTCGAGCAGGCCCTGCAGGACACCGAGCCGGACCTCACGCGAGTTGTAGAGGTACGCGACAGGCACGAACGTGGCGGGTGAGGTCTTGTGCACGAGCGCGAGATCCCTGACGGCCACGGTGACGGGGTTCGCGATGCGAAGGCCGCCGCGTCCACCTTCGGTGTGTCGGAGCACGTAGTCGTAGTCGGAGCCACGGCGGGCGACCTGGATCGCGGGAAGCAGTCCCTCGAGCGCGTCGGCCAGCTCTGGATCGGCGGTCGTGAACGTCGGGGTCGTCTTGGTCGTGAGGCAGCCGTCGCCGAGCAGCAGCCCCAGTGCGTACGGGTCGATCGGGATGTCCTTCGGCTCCATCTCGACCGGGTCGACCATCGGAATCTCGTATCGGCGAGCGTGCAGCGCCCGCTCCTTGCCGATCATCTCGCGTGTCTGGAGCGTGCGGCTGCGCCCTCGCCGACGGTCCGACGCCGTGCGGACGGTCCACAGATGCTCGCCGCACGCCAGCGTCGACGCCCCGTCCTGGGCGGTGACGCGATAGACGTCACGCTCACCCTGCGGGTAGACACCGAGAACGGGCGTCGGTCGACCGTCCCGTCCGATAACGAGATCGCCGACCTGCAGCTTGCCGATTCGCTGCCAGCCCGTCGGCGTCAGCACAGCGCGGTCAACCGGCTGAGCCCTTCCACGCATGTAGGCCAGCGGCGCGACCTCGATCGTCCCGGCCGCGAGCAGCTTGGGGATTGTCTCGGGGTCGAGCATGTCGTGCAGCGCGTCGTACAGCGGGCGCAGGTAGGGATCGATCTTCTCGCTGAGCGTGCCCGGCAAGAAGCCGAGGTTCTCGCCGGCCTCCACCGCAGGGCGCGTGAGGATGATCCGCGTGACGTCCTTGGACTGGAGCGCCTGCACGGCCTTGGCCATCGCGAGGTACGTCTTGCCGGTGCCGGCGGGCCCGATGCCGAAGACGATCGTCTGCTTGTCGATCGCGTCGACATACCGCTTCTGGTTGAGCGTCTTGGGACGGATCGTCCGGCCGCGATTGGACAGGATGTTGAGGCTGAGGACGTCGGCGGGACGCTCCTCAGTCTCGGTCCGCAGGATCGCGATGCTGCGCTCGATCGTCTCGGTCGTCAGGCCCTGACCGGTCCGGATCATCGTCACCAGCTCATCGAGCAACCGCTCGACCAGCGCGGACTCGGCCGCCGTTGCGCGGATGGAGACCTGGTTGCCACGGACGTGGACGTCGGCGTCGAAGCTGGACTCGATCAGGCGGAGGAACTCGTCGGCGGGGCCGAGCAGCGCCACCATCGGGATGCTCGCCGGGATCGTGACGGTGTGCTGCAAGGGTTCAGGCGTACTCATCGGCACCCCCGTCGGGGGCAGTTCTCCTTCGCTCGGTCGGGACTCGACCATGGTATGCGGGCCACCGGCCCCCGTGCGACCACGAATCCTCCTGGCCTCAGCGGAACGCGTCCCGGATCCGGCCGAAGACACTGCCGCGATGGGGTGCAGCGAACTCCGCCTCGACCCGCTCCTCGCCACGCTCGACGGCTAGCTTCGTGAGGAGGTCTCGCTGTGCCTCATCGAGCTTGGTGGGCGTCTCGACGACCATGCGGACCTTGAGGTCGCCACGCCCGACACCGCGTAGGTGCGGAACCCCGCGGCCCCGGATCGTCACCGTTTCGCCGGACTGGGTGCCCGCCGCGATGTCGAAGCCGATCGTGGGCTCCGCGCCCTCGACGTCGGCGTCAGCCTCGAGCGTCGGCAGGTCGATCTGCGTGCCGAGCGCCGCCGCGGTCATCGGCACCCGTACGTCGCAGTAGAGGTCGTCGTCGGAGCGGGTGAACACCTGGTGCGGCTCGACCTCGATCTCGACGTACAGGTCGGCGGCGGGCCCACCGCCCGGGCCGACCTCGCCCTCGCCGGTGAGCTGGATGCGCGTCCCGGAGTCGACGCCCGGGGGCACCTTGATGGTGAGCGTGCGGCGCGCGCGCACCCGGCCGTCGCCGGAGCACTCCTCGCACGGGTTGACGATGACCGAGCCGAAGCCCCCGCAGGTCGGGCACGGGCGCGCCGTACGGATGTCGCCGAGGAAGGAGCGCTGCACGTGCTGCACCTCTCCGTGGCCCTGACAGGTCTGGCAGGTGACCGGATCCGCGCCGTCGGCCGAACCGTTGCCGTGGCACGTGCCGCACACGACGGCCGTGTCGACCTTGAGCTCGCGGGTGGTGCCGAAGGCGGCGTCGGCCAACGGCACCGCGATGCGGATCAGCGCGTCGTTGCCGCGACGCGTCCGGCCGCGCGGACCGCGCTGGGTCTGCTGGCCGAAGAACGCGTCCATGATGTCGCTGAACGAGAACCCCGCGCCGAAGCCGCCGCCGCCACCCGCGCTGCCGAGCGGGTCGCCGCCGCGGTCGTAGAAGGCACGCTTCTCGGGGTCGGACAGCACCTCGTACGCGACGGTGACCGTCTTGAACCGCTCCTGTGCCTCCGGGTCGGGGTTGACGTCGGGGTGCAGGCTGCGTGCGAGCTTGCGGTATGCCTTCTTGATCTCCTCGGGTGTCGCATCGCGATTCACACCGAGGGTCCCGTAGTAGTCCTGGCTCATGCGTCCTTGTCTGTTCTCAATCGCTGAGGGTCTGGCCGACGTACCGGGCGACGGCACGCACGGCCGCCATCGTGCCCGGATAGTCCATGCGGGTGGGTCCGACGACGCCGAGGGTGGCCAGCGGCTCGTCGGTGCTGCCGTACGCCGTCGCGACGACCGAGGTCGCCGACAGCTCCTCGTACGGCACCTCGGCGCCGATCCGTACGGTGAGCATGCTCGGAGAGGTGGCCTCGCCGAGGAGCTTGAGCAGCACCACGTGCTCCTCGAGCGCCTCGAGCACCGGCTTGATCGAGGTGTCGAAGTCGGCCCCGAAGCGCGCGAGGTTGGCGGCACCGCCGACCGCGACCCGCTCGTCGGAGCGCTCGTCGGAGAAGGCGCGCGTCATCGTCGCGACGACAGCGGTCACGATCGGCCGCTCCTCGGGTCGGAAGGCCGTGATGAGGTCGGCGACGGTCGCTGACGCGTCGGGCAGCCGCTGGCCGACGGCGGCCGCGATGAGCTTGCCGCGCAGCTCGCCGAGCAGATGCTCGCCGGGCTCCTCGGGCAGCTCGATGATGCGCTGGTCGACGCGGCCCGAGCTCGTGATCAGCACGAGGAGGATGCGGCCGCGGTCCATCGGGACGAGCTCGACATGACGCACCGTGGAGCGGGTGAGCGTCGGGTACTGCACGAGAGCGACCTGGTGGGTGAGCTGCGACAGGAGCCTCACGCTGCGCTGCACCACGTCGTCCACGTCGACGGCCCCGTCGAGGAAGGACTCGATCGCCCGCCGCTCAGGGATGCTCAGGCGTCGTACGGAGGCGAGCCGGTCCACGAAGAGCCGATAGCCCTTGTCGGTCGGGATGCGACCTGCGCTGGTGTGGGGCTGGGCGATGAAGCCCTGCTCCTCGAGCACCGCCATGTCGTTGCGGACGGTCGCCGGCGAGACCCCGAGCTGATGCCGGTCGACCAGCGTCTTGGAGCCCACAGGCTCCCGCGTCGCCACGTAGTCCTCGACGATGGCGCGCAGGACCGCGAGCTTGCGTTCGTCGAGCACGACCTCCACCGCCTCGTCCCTTCTCGCACGTCTGGCACTCGTGTGCCGTGAGTGCCAGTCTAGCCAGCAAGGCCAGCCGCGCGTGGCGCCCCGGCGGCGTGTGCCGCCCTGGTGGACCCGCCGCCTCGACTACCGTGCTCCTCGTGACTCACGACCGCTACGGCTCCGACGTCCTCTCCGGCGACTGGCGCGTCCCCAAGCGCGGACGCTCCACCGAGCGGGAGGCGGAGGTCGGGATGGTGCTCGAGGAGGTCCAGACCGACTTCTGCGGCGCGGTCACCCGTACCGACCGCGACCTCGGCACGGTCGAGCTCGAGGACCGCCGCGGCAAGCGCCGTACGTTCCCTCTCGGCCCGGGCTTCCTGCTGGAGGGCAAGCCCGTGATCCTCAAGGCGCCCGTCCGTGCCGCCGCCCCCGCCCGCCCCACCCACACCGCCTCGGGGTCCGTCGCCGTCCACGACGCGAAGGCCCGGATCGCCCGGGCAAGCCGGATCTATGTCGAGGGGCGACACGACGCCGAGCTCGTCGAGAAGGTGTGGGGGGACGACCTGCGGATCGAGGGTGTCGCCGTCGAGTACCTCGAAGGCGTCGACGACCTCCCGTCGGTGGTCGCGCAGTTCAAGCCGGGGCACGGGCGCCGCCTCGGCGTGCTCGTGGACCACCTCGTCCCCGGGTCGAAGGAGTCACGGATCGCCGCCTCGGTGCTGCGCGGCCCGTACAAGGAGCACGTGCTGGTCGTCGGCCACCCCTACGTCGACATCTGGCAGTCCGTGAAGCCGGACCGCCTCGGGCTGGCGAAGTGGCCGATGATCCCGCGGACGATGTCGTGGAAGCACGGCATCTGCCAGGCGCTGGGCTGGCCGCACCGCAACCAGGCCGACATCGCGCACGCCTGGAAGCGGATCCTCGGTACGGTCTCCTCTTACGCCGACCTCGAGCCTGCGCTGCTCGGTCGGGTCGAGGAGCTCATCGACTTCGTCACGCAACCCACCGCTGGTTGAGCCTGTCGAAACCTTGAGCCTGTCGAAACCTTGAGCCTGTCGAAACCTTGAGCCTGTCGAAACCTCTACGGCACGTCCCCTCGGACCCGCCAGAAGCACAACCCACCGAGGCCGAGCGCCAGCACGAGGAGCAGCGCCGTCTCGCGCCACTGCAGCGTCCAGAAGGCGCTGGACGGGTACGACGTGACCTGCTGTTGGTAGCCGTCGGCCGTGAGCCGTTCGAAGCACGCCTCCCGAGCGCCCGCCTTGGCGCTCTCACCCGGCGGCGGCCCGCCGCAGTCGACGACCCACTTCGGCAGGGTCGCCAGCGTCGTTCCGTCGGCGTCGACCGTGACGTTGGAGAGCTCCCACTCACCCGTCCCTTCGGTGCTGACCTGGATCTCCTCCACGCTGGTGATCTCGTCACCAGGCCCCTCGGCCCCACCGACCAACAGCCCGACGAGGTTCTCGTCGGTGATGGAGGTCGCAGTGGTCTCAGGTTCGGCCAGGTGGGCACGCAGCACCGCGGGGACCAGCACCTGGGCGGCGACGATCAGCACGAGGGTCACCGCCATCGCCGGGACGGTCCGCCGGATCACGAGGCCGGCGAGCACACCGATCGCGAGCGCCAGCAGCGCGTAGCCGATCGGTACGCTCCCCCGCGCCCCGAACAGCGCCGGCTCGATCCGGGCGACGGCGAACACGTCCGTCCGATCTCCGGCGGTGACCGCGCGGTCGATGGGACCGGCCCACCAGGTCACACCCCACGCGAGCACACCGGCGACGGCAGCGGTGACTAGCGCGGTGAGGCCGAGCTTCGTGGCCAGCCAGCGCGTACGGGTGACCGACTGGCTCCACGCGAGCCGGTGGGTCCGCGTCTCGAGCTCGCGCGCGACCATCGGCGCACCCCAGAAGGCGCCGACCACGGCTGGCAGCGCGTACGCCGCCGCGATGCCTGCGTAGTAGAGCGTGACCTTGAGTCCGTCGGAGGTCACTCCGTCCAGGAACGAGCTGCTCTCGGCCGCGTCGCCCAGACTCGGGCCGGTGGCCGCGAGCGCGGCGAGCAGCAGGGCGACGCCGAGCGCCGTCGGCACGGCCTGGGGGCGCATCTGGCGCCAGGTCAGCCAGATCATCGGACTACCTCCACGGTCGGGCGCGGGCGCTTGTACGAGGCGTCATTGCGCAGATAGGCGAGAACGAGATCTTCGAGCCCCAACGGGGTCGCGTCCCATGACGGGTCGATCAGCGGCCCGTCTGTGCGGACCACGAACGTGCTCTGCCGCTCGGTGTGGCTCGCCGTCACCACGTGATGTCCGGCAGGCGCCGCGTCGGATGGGCGCCGAGCCCCGGTCATGCGGCGGTGCGAGGCGAGCAGGTCGTCGAGGTCGCCGGCGACCCGGACCTCCGAGTCCACGAGCACCACCAGGAAGTCGCAGGCACGTTCGAGGTCGGAGACGAGGTGCGACGAGAGCACGACCGTGAGGTCGTGCTCGGCGACCGCCTCCATGAGGTCCTGCATGAACTCGCGACGGGCCAGCGGGTCGAGAGCGGCGACCGGCTCGTCCAAGATCAGCAGCTCCGGTCGCTTGCCGATCGCCAACGTGAGCGCGATCTGGGCACGCTGGCCGCCCGACAGCGTGCCGGTACGGCGCCGGGCGTCGAGACTGAGCCGGGCGATCCGCTCGTGGACCAGCCCGTGGTCCCATCGCGGGTTGAGCTTCGCGCCGAGGCGAAGGTGATCGGCGATACTCATCCCCCGGTAGGTCGGAGTGTCCTGACTCACGTAGCCGACGCGCGCGAGATGGTCGGCACCCGACGACGGGTCCTCCCCCAGGACCTCGACCCGCCCTGCGGTGGGCACCAGCATCCCGGCCGCCAGACCGAGGAGCGTGCTCTTGCCGGCACCGTTCGGGCCGACCAGACCGACCACGCGACCGGTCGGGAGCTCGAGGGTGCAGTCCTTCAGGGCCCATTGCCGATTTCGGCCGTATCTCTTGCCGAGCTCATGCGTCCTCAGTGCGGTGGTCATGCGATGTCCTCCTCGGAGGCGGCGCGAAAGGTGGTCGTGAACAGCGCCTCGATGCTCTCGTCGTCGAGGCCGGCACGGCGGGCCTTGGCGAGCCAGCGCTGCAGGTCCGTACGGAGGGGTCCGTGCGCCGCGAGCGTGTTGTCGGTGAGGGTCCGGGTGACGAAGGTGCCGACACCGGGCCGCGGCGCGACGAGGCCGTCGCGCTCGAGGTCGCGGTAGGCCTTCAGGACGGTGTTGGGGTTGATCGCCAGCTGGTGGGCGACGTCCTTCACGGTCGGGAGCTGGTCGCCCTCGGCGAGCAGGCCGAGCCGCAGGGCGCGGCGCACCTGCTGCACGAGCTGAAGGTAGGCCGAGACCCCCGAGCGGGAGTCCAGGTGGAACTCGATCATCGGATACTCCTAATGTGCTACTTGACTAGCACTATAGGCCGCAGCAGCTCCGGCCGCAAGGGTCGTTGGCGGCGCCCTGAGACACTGGACGCATGCCGTCGACGTTGCCTGAGGGTGAAGCTGTCCCCACCGACGGCGCCCTCCCCTCCTCCTCGCTGCAGGCGCTCGGAGCGGCGCCGTTCGCGGCGTACGTGCACGTCCCGTTCTGCGTGACCCGCTGCGGCTACTGCGACTTCAACACGTACACGTCGTCCGAGCTCGGGCCTGGCGCCTCACACGACTCGTACGCCGACACCGTGCTGGCCGAGATCGACCTCGCGGCGCGGGTCCTGGAGCGCGCCGACCGCCCGCTCCCCCGGGTGGAGACGGTGTTCGTCGGCGGCGGGACGCCCACACTGCTCTCGTCCGACGACCTGGGCCGCATCCTCGAGGGCCTCGACAAGACGTTCGGGCTCGCCGACGGCTACGAGGCCACGACCGAGGCCAATCCCGACAGCGTGACGCCGGAGTCGCTCGCGACGCTGCGCTCGCGCGGCTTCACCCGGATCTCGTACGGGATGCAGTCCGCGGTCCCGCACGTCCTCGCCACCCTCGACCGCACCCACGACCCGGCACGGATGCCCGACGTCGTCCGGTGGGCCCGCGAGGCCGGGTTCGCACAGGTCAGCGTCGACCTCATCTACGGCACGCCAGGCGAGTCGCTCGCGGACTGGGAGCGCTCGCTCGACACGGCGCTCGCGCTCGATCCGGACCACGTGAGTGCGTACGCGCTGATCGTCGAGGAGGGCACGGCGCTCGCTCGGCGAGTGGCACGCGGGGAGATCGCCGCGCCGGACGACGACCTGATGGCCGACATGTACGCGGCGGCCGACCAGCGGCTCGGCTGCGCCGGGCTCGGCTGGTACGAGCTGTCCAACTGGGCGCGCGACGAGGCGGCCCGATGCTGCCACAACGAGCTCTACTGGACGGGCGCAGACTGGTGGGGCTTCGGTCCCGGGGCGCACAGCCACGTCGCCGGCACCCGCTGGTGGAACGTCAAGCACCCCGCGGCGTACGCGAAGCGGCTCGCTGACGGCGTCTCTCCCGGGCACGGACGCGAGATCCTCGATGCCGAGACGCGACGGGTGGAGCAGGTTCTGCTGGAGTCACGCCTGCGCGACGGCATGCCGATCGAGAGGTTGGACGACGCCGGGCGGGCGGCCGTACCGGCGCTGGTCTCCGAGGAACTCGTCCAGGCCGCACCGCTCGCGGACGCCGGCCGGCTCGTCCTGACGCTGCAGGGTCGCCTCCTCGCCGACGTCGTCGTACGCCGCCTCCTGCCGTAGAACGACGGAAGGGCCGCACCGCCTTGCGGTACGACCCCTCCGGACGCGCTCGGATCAGGCGTCGGCGTAGAAGCCGTCGAGGGTGTCCTTGAACTTGTCCTCGACGTACTTGCGCTTGAGCTTGAGGCTCGGCGTCAGCTCGCCCTCCTCGACGGTCAGGTCGTGGTCGAGCACGACCCACTTCTTCACCGTCTCCCAGCGGTTGAGCTTGGAGTTCAGCTGGTCGACGTAGCCCTCGATCGCCGTCTGCATCTGCGGCGACGAGACGACCTCCGCGTAAGACTTGCCCGCGAGCCCGTGGTTGTCGGCGAACAGCGTCGCGGCGTCGGGATCGATCGTGATCAGCGCCGAGACGAAGTTGCGGTTGTTGCCGTAGACGACCATCTGGCTCGCCAGCGGGCAGACGCCCTTAAAGATGCCCTCGACGTACGACGGTGCGACGTACTTGCCGCCCGACGTCTTGAAGAGGTCCTTCTTGCGATCGGTGATCTTCAGGAACCCGTCGGCGTCGATCTCACCGATGTCACCGGTCGCCAACCAGCCGCCGTCGATGATCGCGGACGCCGACTCGCTCTCGAGGTTGTGGTAGCCCTGCATGACACCCGGACCCTTGATGAGGATCTCGCCGTCGTCGGCGATCTTGACCTCGGTGCCGGGCATCGGCAGTCCGACCGTGCCGAGCTTGTAATGGTCTGGGTGGTTGACGAACGAACCCGCGGCGCTCTCGGTCAGCCCGTAGCCCTCGAGGATGAGGATGCCGGCAGCCTCGAACCACTCCGCGACCTCCTGGGACAGCGCCGAGGCACCGGAGATGAAGAAGCGGATGCGTCCGCCGAAGCGCTCGCGCACCTTGGAGAGGACGAGCTTGTCGCCGATCTTGTGCTGGAGGTTGAGGCCCGCCGGGACAGGCTTGCCCTCGCGCTCGAGCTGCTTGACCTGCGCGGCGACCTTGGTGGCCCAGGTGAAGAGCTTGAGCTTGACGCCGCCCTCCTCCTCCATCATGCCGACGATGCGGCCGTAGGCCTTCTCGAAGATGCGCGGCGCCGCGCCCATGAACGTCGGCTTCACGACGGCCAGGTTGTCGACGATCTTGGGGATGCGTCCGTCGATCGCGGTCGCGAAGCCCACGCGCAGCTGGGTCGAGAGCAGGACCTTGCCGAAGGAGTGCGCCATCGGCAGCCAGAGGTACTGGAGGTCGTCGATGTTCAGGTATCCACCCGCGGCAACAGCTGCGCCCTCGTACGTCCACGAGTCGTGCGTCAGCCGGACGCCCTTCGGACGACCCGTCGTGCCGGAGGTGTAGATCAGGGTGGCGAGGTGCTCGGAGTCGATGGCAGCAACGCGGTCAGCGACGACGGTCGGCTGCTCGGCCAAGAGCTTGGCCCCGAGCTCCTCGACCTCGCCGAGCGACAGCACCCAGTCACCGTCACCGTCACCGTCGAACAGCACGACCTTGATGACGTCGGGGAGCTCGCTGCGCTTCTCCTGGAGCTTGGCCAGCTGCGTCGCATCCTCGGCGAACACGATGCGGCTGCCAGAGTCCGCGAGGATGTAGGCGACGTCGGCGGCAGCGGTGGTCGGGTAGACCGTGGTGGTCGCCGCACCTGCGGCCATGATCGCCAGATCGCTCAGGATCCACTCATAGCGCGTGCCGGACGCGATCGCCACGCGCTGCTCCGGCTCGATGCCCAGCGAGATGAGGCCCGCCGCGATGCGCGACACGATCTCACCGGTCTCACCCCAGGTCAGCGACCTCCAGTTCTCGCCGACAGGGTGGCGGTAAGCCTCACGGTTCGGGGTCTCACGGACACGGGCGTAGAACAGCTCGCCGACGTTTTTTGCACGCGAGTCGACGACTTTCATCTGCTCGGGTGTCGGGGCGTTGGCCATCAGGAGTGCACCTCATCGCTGGGAGTGGTAGGAGTGATGGGGATCACGGGATGGGCTGAATCGTACGCGACCCCTGTGACTCCGGGCACAGTCCCGGCCCAATCGAGACCTTTCCGCGACCCGCGGGTGTCCGCTCACGCTTGCGTCGCGACGTACTCCTCCGCTTTGCGGCGCGCCTTCGTACCGAGCGCCTGGGCGTCAAGAAGCGCCGGCAGAAGGTCGCGCTCAGTCGCGAGCGCTCGGAACACCACCCGGACCGTCACGCCGTGCGCAGGCCGGTCGACGACCTCGATCGCGTTGCCGGATGCAAGCTCGCCTGGCTCGACGACCCGCAGGTATGCCCCGGGGACCCGCGCCTCGACGAACCGACGAGCCCACCGCTCCTGGTCGACGTGGCCGGCGAACACCGCGCACGGGATCCGGGTCCCGCACACCTCCAGCACCGTCGTCCCGATCCCCCAGCGCTCGCCGACGACCGCTTCGTTGACGTCGATCCCGCGGGTGGTGAGGTTCTCCCCGAAGGTGGTGCCGTTCGGCAGCGGGCGGCCGAGCTGTGCCGACCAGTCCTCGAGGTCTTCCGCCGCGTAGGCGTACACCGCCTGGTCGACTCCCCCGTGGTGCTCGAGGTCGGCGATCTCGTCGCCGTCCAGTCCGTACGGACCGACGCGCACCGGTCCGGAGACCGGGCGCTTGTCGATCGCGGACCGCTTGAGCGATCCCCACGGCACGGGCTTGATGCGTCCGGTGCAGACGGACTCGACGTACGCTCCCACGGCGGCGAGCGTACCGACAGCGTCAGCCCACCGCGACCGGCAGCAGTCCTCTTCGGGTCCGCGACGCGATCTCGGCGTTGGTCACCGTGTTCGGCGACGCCACGTTGACCGGGCAGCTGATCTCGGGTTGGTCGGCGATGTGGTCCACGGCGCGCGCAACGTCGTCCACGTGCAACCAGCTGAACACCAGCGGAGCCCCGCCGCGCAGCAGCGGGAGCGTGCGGTCGCGGTGCTCGCGCTGCACGCTCAGGTAGAGCTCGTGGGCCAGCGCGTCCTTGCCGGAGAAGTAGGTAGGCGTTGCCGAGCGAGACCCCGGCATCGCTCGCGATCCGGCGCATCGTGGTCGCCTCGTACCCGTCTTCGCGGAACAGTCGCAGCGCCGCCGAGACCGACCGCTCACGGGTGTCCTTCGGCAGGTATGGCGAACACGTCAAGACCAGGATCGGACCAGGGTGCAGCTCAGCGGTGTCCCATGCCAGGGCGTACGTGCGGTAGGTGCCGTCAGCGCAGCGACTTCGCCATGACGACACGTGGCCGCGGGTGGAAGTACGGCGCGTTCCAGGGCACGTCAGCGAACGTCGTCAGCGTCAGGACGTCATGCTCGTTCGTGCGCGCCCAGCGCTCGACGGTGTCGACGAGCGCCGCGCCGATCCCCCGCCCCGCGTGTGACGGGAGCACTGAGAGCTGCTCGAGGTGCGCGCGACCGTCCACGACGTCGGCGAGCGCGAACGCGACCGGCACACCGTCGTCGCCCACCTCGACCCACGTCGTCCCGCGATCGACCGACGCCGAGACAGCCTCGTACGACGTGGGCTCGCCGTCAGCGACGAAGCCGAGGCCGATCTCGCGGAACCTCTCGTCCGCGGCGCGCTCGATCTCTCGGATCGCCTCGACGTCTTCACACGCGGCCGGCCTCATGAGGTGCCTACTTCTTACCCTTCTCGCCCGAGTCGCCGGTCGACAGCGCGGCCACGAAGGCCTCCTGCGGCACCTCGACGCGGCCGACCATCTTCATCCGCTTCTTGCCTTCCTTCTGCTTCTCGAGCAGCTTGCGCTTGCGGCTGATGTCACCGCCGTAGCACTTGGCGAGCACGTCCTTGCGGATCGCGCGGATGGTCTCGCGGGCGATGACGCGCGCGCCGATGGCGGCCTGGATCGGCACCTCGAACTGCTGACGCGGGATGAGCTCCTTGAGCTTCTGCGCGAGCGCGACACCGTAGGTGTAGGCGTTGTCGCGGTGGACGATCGCGCTGAACGCATCGACCGGGTCGCCCTGCAGCAGGATGTCGACCTTCACGAGGTCCGCGGCCTGCTCGCCGGTTGTCTCGTAGTCGAGCGACGCGTAGCCCTTCGTACGGCTCTTGAGGTGGTCGAAGAAGTCGAAGACGATCTCAGCGAGCGGCAGCGTGTAACGGATCTCCACGCGGTCGGACGAGAGGTAGTCCATGCCGAGCAGCGTCCCGCGCCGCGTCTGGCACAGCTCCATGACCGGACCGATGAAGTCGGTGGGTGTCAGCACCGTCGCCCGCACCACCGGCTCGTACACCTCGGAGATCTTGCCCGTCGGGTATTCGCTGGGGTTGGTGACGCGGTGCTCGGTGCCGTCCTCCATGACGACGCGGTAGACCACGTTGGGGGTCGTCGAGATCAGGTCGAGGTTGAACTCGCGCTCGAGCCGCTCGCGCACGATCTCCATGTGGAGCAGCCCGAGGAAGCCGATGCGGAAGCCGAACCCGAGCGCGCCGGAGGTCTCCGGCTCGTACTGGAGCGCGGCGTCGTTGAGCTGCAGCTTGTCGAGCGCGTCACGCAACGTCGGATAGTCGTCGCCGTCCATCGGGTAGAGGCCGGCGAACACCATCGGGTTGGGGTGGCGGTAGCCGCCGAGCGCCTCGGTCGCGGGCTTGTTCGCCGACGTCACCGTGTCGCCGACGCGGGACTGGCGGACCTCCTTCACACCCGTGATGAGATAGCCGACCTCCCCCACGCCGATGCGGTCGGCCTTCATCGGCTCGGGCGAGATCACGCCGACCTCGAGCATCTCGTGCACGGCGCCGGTCGACATCATCTTGATCTTGTCGCGGTGCGAGAGGTGGCCGTCGATGACGCGGACGTACGTCACCACGCCGCGGTACGTGTCGTAGACGGAGTCGAAGATCATCGCCCGCGCCGACGCGTCCGGGTTGCCTACCGGCCCCGGGATCTGGTCGACGACCGCGTTCAGCACGTCCTCGACGCCCACGCCGGTCTTGGCCGAGACCCGCAGGACCTCGTGGGGCTCGCAGCCGACCAGGTGCGCCAGCTCCTCGGCGAACTTCTCCGGCTGGGCGCTCGGCAGGTCGATCTTGTTGAGCACCGGGATCACGTGCAGGTCGGCGTCGAGCGCGAGATAGAGGTTGGCCAGCGTCTGGGCCTCGATCCCTTGCGCGGCGTCCACGAGCAGGATCGCGCCCTCGCACGCGGCGAGGCTGCGGCTCACCTCGTACGTGAAGTCGACGTGCCCGGGGGTGTCGATGAGGTTGAGGACGTACGTCGTGCCCGCGTCGTCGCCGGTCGACTTCGTGAACGGCAGGCGGACCGCCTGGCTCTTGATCGTGATGCCGCGCTCGCGCTCGATGTCCATGCGGTCGAGGTACTGGGCACGCATCGACCGGGCGTCGACGACCCCCGTGTGCTGCAGCATGCGATCGGCCAGCGTGGACTTGCCGTGGTCGATGTGCGCGATGATGCAGAAGTTGCGGAGGATCGCGGGGTCGGTCGCGCCCGGAGCGGGTGCCGACGAGGAAGCAGCGGTCTTGGCCATGGTGCTTCCCATCCTCCCATGTCGGGCCAGGGTTCCCGAACGCGTACGCCATCGACCGACACGACCTAGGCTTCGATGCGTGAACGTGATCCTCAACATCATCTGGCTCGTGCTGAGCGGGATCTGGCTGGCGATCGGCTACACGCTCGCCGGCGTCCTGCTCTGCCTCACGATCATCGGCATCCCGTGGGGGATCGCGTCGTTCCGCATCGCCTCGTACGCGCTGTGGCCGTTCGGACGCACGATCGAGCCTCATCCGACCGCCGGCGTGCCGTCGATGATCGGCAACGTGATCTGGATCCTGCTCGCCGGGTGGTGGCTCGCGCTGGGCCACCTGGTCAGCGGAATCGCGCTCTGCCTCACGATCATCGGGATCCCGCTGGGCCTCGCGAACGTCAAGATGATCCCGATCTCGCTGATGCCGCTGGGCTACCGGATCGTGCCCGTGCAGCGCTGACATCCCTGGCGTGGAGGGTTTGGGTCGCACGGTCGACGGGTACGTGGTGTGAGCCCCCATCGTCGACAAGGAAGGACTGTCGTGGTCATCGGACTCGGCATCGTTCTCATCATTCTCGGCCTCATCTTCGCCCTCGACGTCATCAACATCGACACCAGCGCGGTGGACACGGGGACCCTCGGTTGGATCCTGCTCGGCGCAGGCATCGTGGCCGTGGTGGTCTCGCTGATCGTCAACCAGCAGCGTTCCAGGTCCACGCACGTGGTCGAGGAGCGTCGCGACGGCGGCTATCCACCGGCTCGGTAGAGCACACAGCAGCATCGAGGAGCAGTTTTGGACCGTGCCGGACCCACTGATACAGTGGGTGGTCGCGTGTCCGTGTCCGCGCGCGCAACTATCCACTTCGACAGAACAACGAGGCTTGCCCCGTGGCAAACATCAAGTCGCAGATCAAGCGCAACCGGCAGAACGAGCGTGCGCGTGAGCGCAACAAGGCCGTGCGTTCGGAGCTGAAGACCGTCGTCCGACGCTTCACCGAGGCCGTCGACGCCGGCAACACCGACGACGCCAAGGAGTTCGCGAAGGCAGCGAACCGCAAGCTGGACAAGGCTGCGTCCAAGGGCGTCATCCACAAGAACCAGGCGGCGAACCGCAAATCGTCGATCTCCAAGAAGGCCGCCGCTCTCTGAGCGCCTGACCTTCCGCCGAACGGCACCTCTCGTACGGGAGGTGCCGTTCGTGCGTCCTGGGGCGAGGCGGGGACGTGCGTGCGTCAGCGGACGCGCGCAGCAACCACGCCGAGCACCATCCGCTCCAGCGCGTACTCCGGGTCGGCGGCGCCCTTGACGTCGAGGTCGGCGCGCGCGACCGCGGCGATGGCGGTCGTGATGCCGACGGTGTCCCACCCCTTGAGCTGAGCGCGCAGCCGCTTGAGCCGGAAGGGCGGCGCTCCGACCTCACGTGCGAGCTCGGCCTCGCGCAGCCCCTTGCTCAAGGCCACGCCATAGCGAGCCAGCGAGCGTAGGCCGGTCGCGAACGCCGAGGTGATGAGGACCGACGCGACGTTGTTGTTGATCGCCCACCGCAGCTGCTCGAGAGCGAGCGCCGCGTCGCCGTCGATCGCCGCGTCGGCGATGTCGAAGCCCTTGACCTCCGCGCGACCGCCGAAATATTGACGGACGAGGTCGAGCGAGATCTTGTCGCGGCGGCCGTCCGCGCCTGTCGCGGCGTCCACGAGCTGGTCGGCGGCCGCGGCGAGCGAGCGCAGGTCGTGGCCGACCGCAGCGACGAGGTAGTCGGCGGCGTCCTCGGAGATCGACGCACCCAGCTGGCGGACCTCGGTCGAGGTCCACCGGGTCACCTCCCACGGCTTAGGGGCCGCCGTCACGATCTCCTGCACGGCCCCGAGCTTGCGGAGCTTGTCGAGGACGCCCTTGCCCTTCTGGCCACCCCCGTGGGTGAGCACGACGGCGACGTCGGGGGCGGGCGCGGCTGCGTACGCGAGCAGCTCGTCGGCGACGGACGGATCGAGCGACTCGATGCCGCGGACGACCACGGCGCTGTGCGCGGAGAAGAGCGACGGACTCGTGAGCCCGGCGAGCTCGCCGGGGGCGAGCGACGAGCCGTCGACCTCCGAGACGGACGTCTCGGGATCCTCGTCGTGGACCTGCGCCAGGGCACGTCGCATCGCGCGGTCGGCGAGGAACTCGACTCCGCCGGTGATCAGGACGAGGGTGCTGAACAAGGACGCCATCGCAGGTCAGCATGCCACGCGGCACTGACGTCGCGTACGGGCGGTTCACCGGCGCACGCCGTTGATCTCACCGTTCCGTACGACCACGGCAACGTCTCCCCCGGCATCGGTCCTCAGCACCGTCACGTCCGCCGCGTTCAGTGTCGTGAGCGTCGCCGGTGCGGGGTGCCCGTACGTGTTGTCGCGACCTGCGCTGACGGTCGCCCACCGCGCACCGAGGTCGGCGAGCCACGCGGCGTCCTGGTGCGCGCTGCCGTGGTGAGGGACCTTCAGGACGTCGACGCGAAGGTCGGGATACGTCCGACGCAGCACGGCCTGGCCGGGTGGCTCGACGTCCCCAGTGAGCAGGATGCGCGCCCCCTGGGTCTCGGCCACGAGAACCACGCTCGCGTCGTTCGCCTCGTCCTCGGTGACGTCGGCGCGCTGCTCGGCAGCTAAAGGTGCGAGGACGGTGAGGGTGAGGTCGCCGACACGCCAGCGCTCGCCGCCCCGGAGCCGACGGACGTCGCCCCCGCTGAGCGACGGTCGGCTCAGCCCGACGCCGACCCAGCCGACGTCGCGTCCCCGGATGACGCCGGACAGGCCGTCGACGTGGTCGGCGTGAGCGTGGGTGAGGACGACCAGCGGGACCGTCCGTATGCCGAGGTCGTCCAGACAGCGGCCGACGTCACCTGGATCGGGACCGGCGTCGATGACGACCGCCGCCGACGGGCCCGCACGCAGGACCGTCGCGTCACCCTGGCCGACGTCGCAGGCGACCATCACCCAGCCTCGGGGCGGCCAGCCGGGACTGAGCGGAGCGACCGTGACGACGGCGATGAGCATGGCGGCCACGACGGTCGGGAGCGGACGCCTCAGGAGGAGGTGCCCGGTCACGGCGACGACTCCACTGACGATCACGAGGAGGGCGATCGTGATCGGCCCCTCACCGACGGCTGCGGAGGCACCGGGCAGATCGGCCGCGCGCCGTCCGACGAGGACGATCCAGCCCGCCGGGACGGTGGTCAGGAGTCCGACGAGCGTGCCGAGCGGCGCCCACAGAAGGCCGGCCAGTCCCCCGGCCAACCCAAGGACCGTCGCCGGTCCGACGGCGGGTGCGACGACCAGGTTGGCGACGACCGCCACCAGCGAGACCTCACCCGAGAGCGCGGCGACCGGCGCGGTGCAGGCGAGCTGCGCGGCCGCCGGGACTGCGATGGCCTCCGCGAACCACAGAGGCATCCACCGGGCGAGTGCGTCACGCCACACCGGGGCGAGCAGAAGGATGCCGCCGGTCGCGACCGCAGACAGGAGGAACCCTGCCGACGTGGCCAGCCACGGATCGAGGAGGACGACGGCGACCACCGCCCAGGCGAGGCAGCGGGCACCGCGCCTGCGCCCGCCCGTGCTGAGCCCGGCGATCCCCACCAGCCCCATCACGGCCGCCCGCACGACCGACGGCTCGGGCCTGGCGAGAAGCACGTATCCGACGGTCGCCACGACGGCGAGCACCACGCGGGCACGAGGACCAGCGCCCAGAGGCCGCGCCAGCGCCAGGAGGAACCCGATCAGCAGCGTGAGGTTGGTCCCCGAGACCGCGAGGAGATGCGTGAGTCCGCTCGTACGGAAGTCCTCGCGTAATCCGTCGGACAGCGCGTGGTCGTCGCCGTGGACCAGTGCCGGCACGAGGGCGGACACGTCGGTGCCCCGTCCCGAGACGGCGGCGGTGATCGCGTCACGCAGCCGTTGGGCGCCGTCCCACCACCAGGCCGGGTCACCGTCAGGACGCACGGACACCCTGGTCAGCGACAGCGTGGCCGCGGTCGCCGAGTCGTCGGCGGCGTCGAGACGGCCTGCCGCGTCGACCTGCTGGCCGAGCCGCAGGGCTGGCGCGTCCCCGCGGACCCACGCCGTGACCGGGCTGCGCAGACGCCAGGTGGCGCCACGTGCCTCGACCCGCAGGACGGTCAACCGGAGCACGGTCGAGGTGCCGAACGTCCCGCGGACCTCCTTCGGGTCGGACGCGACCACGGCGACGATCGCGACCGACGCGCGCTCGGCCGCGAGGTCGGGCACGACTCCCGAGCGGTGGGTGGACGCGCGCAGCGCTCCGAGGGCGAGCGAGGCGATCAAGAGCACCAGCAGGAGCCCCACCCACGCGGCGCGCCTCCGGGCGGAGGGGAACCAACGCACCACTACGGCCGCGACCAGCGCCGCGCACACCGAGACGACGAGCACGGCCGTCACGGAGACGCGGACCGCGACGACGGCTCCCGCCCATGCGGCGAGCGCCGGGGCGACCATGCGCAGGTCGACATCTCCGCCGCGCTCACCAAGACGCGCCGGCGCGGTGACCACCGTGGCCGAGGTCAGAGCGTGACCAGGTCGCGAAGCTTGACCAGGGTCGCCTCGCCGATGCCGTCCACCTCGAGGAGCTCGTCGACGGTGCTGAACCGGCCGTGCTCCGTACGCCAGTCGAGGATCGCCTGGGCCGTCACCGGGCCGACCTGAGGCAGAGTGTCGAGCTGCTCGAGGGTCGCGGTGTTGAGGTTGACGACGGCACCGGTCGACGACCCCGGTGAGGACGGCGCGCCACCCGAGGTCCCGCTCCCCGGCGGTGGGGCGACCGAAGGCAGCCCGACGACGATCTGCTCCCCGTCGACGAGCACCCGTGCCAGATTGAGGGCGGTCAACTCGGTGCCGCGGCGGGCTCCCCCCGCCGCCTCGAGCGCGTCCACCACGCGCGAGCCGGCCGGGAGGGTGACGATGCCGGGCCGCCGAACCTTGCCGGCGACGTCGACGACCACCTCGGCCGGGACCGTACCGGTGGGCGCAGCAGGATCGGGTGAGGCCACCGCCTCTCCCGCGCCGCCGGGGGCGGCCAGCGCCACCGGCTCGGCCCCCACGGTCTCGGGCTGAGCCCGTTGAACCCACCAGAGCGCGCCGCCGGCTGCCACCACCAGGACGACCAGGAGCACCAGCACGTGCGTGGTCGTCGTGCCCTGGCCGAGCGCCGACCTCAGCCGCGGCGGGATCCTGTCGCGCGCGTCTGCCGACCAGGCAGGCGGCGAAGCGGCCCCTGCGCGATGGCGGGCAGGCGGAGACGCCACGCGGCCGTCGCGGTGCTCGAGGGCGGCGATGTCGACCTCGTCGAAGAGGTCGTCGCCAAGGTCGTCGTCAAGATCCTCGATGAGCATGGGGGGCGGATCGTCGAACGGCCCCTCGAGAGGATCGTCGACCACCTCGCCGGGCCGGGCGTCGAGCCGGCTCAGCTCGCGCGCGAGCTGCTCGAGACGTCGCCGTGCCGCCTCGCTCGTCCGGTCCCCGCGTCGCTCCACCCGCGGAACGCTACGGCGACGGCGACTCCCGCCGCTGCCGCTGAGCGGCCGCCTGTGGACAACTACCTCGTACGAGCGCCTGTGCGGCGTCGGCTCTGCTCAGCCCAGCGGGGGGAGCTTGCCGGAGACCGTGACCGCGAGCAGGCCCGGCCCCACATGGGCACCGATCACGGCTCCCACCTCGACGACGTCGATCGCGCCGAGCCCGAGGGTCTCCCTCAGCCGTTCGGCCAGGTCCTCGGCCGCGTGCGCGGCGTCGAGGTGCTGAACCGCCACCTCGACACCGTCGGTGTGCTGCTCCGACGCCTGCGCCGTCAGCTCCTCGAGGCGGGCGATCGCGCGGGCGGACGTGCGTACCTTCTCGACCGGCCTGACCCGCCCGTCCTGGACCGACAGCAACGGCTTCACCGACAACGCCGACCCGAGCAGCGCCGAAGCGGTGCCGATCCGGCCGCCCTTGCGCAGGTATTCGAGGGTCGCGACATAGAAGAGCGTCGTCGCCCGCTCCGCGCGGTCACGAGCCGCCTTGGCCGCCTCCTCGGCCGAGGCCCCCGCGT
This sequence comes from Mumia zhuanghuii, assembly GCF_042681565.1. Classification (NCBI taxonomy): domain Bacteria; kingdom Bacillati; phylum Actinomycetota; class Actinomycetes; order Propionibacteriales; family Nocardioidaceae; genus Mumia; species Mumia zhuanghuii. Next base: position 717,236 of record NZ_JBHUFT010000008.1, on the reverse strand, counting down.
CACGGAGCTCCGCCGCGGACAGGACCGCATAGCCGGTCGCCATCCCGACCTGGAGCGTGTCTACGCAGAGCACGGGCACCGGAGCCGCCTGCGCGGCCAGCTGTGCCGACTCGTAGGTCGCCGAGACCCGAGAGCTGAGGTGGATCGAGACGATCGCCTCGGCTCCCTGGTCGGCCAGGTCTGCGTAGAGGCGGGAGAAGCGCTCGGGCGCCGGACGCGAGGTGCTGACCGAGCGTCCGGCTCGCAGAGCGCGGGCGAGGTCGTCGGCGGTGACGTCGACGCCCTCGGTATAGGAGCGGGCGTCGACGACGACCTCGAGCGGAACGACGCTGATCGCGCGTGACTCCGAGAGCTCGCCGGGCAGCGACGCTGTGGAGTCCGTCACGATCGCGAGGGTCATGGGCCGAGACTAGCGGGCCGGGGCCCCCTCGCGCGGCTGCGCGTCGTCCTCGGTGAACGCGCCCGCGTGTCGCGCGCGCCACCTCGCCGGGGACGCCGGTCCGTGGACGTCGGCAGGCCACTCGCCGCGCACGCGCAGCCATCCCGCACGGGCACGCGGATGGTAGCGGCGGTCGAAGGGGACGAGCCGGAACGCCGTCGAGATCGTCCGGGTCGCCAGAACGAACAGCACCTGGTCACGGCGCCGCCAGCGCAGCCCGAGAAGCTGCCGCACGGAGGGGTCGTACAGGCCGGTGGTCAGCCAGGCGAAGCCGCGCCCGATCGGGAGCCGCGCGACCCGCCACACCGCCCGGGGCATCCACCGGAGGGTTGAAGGCCGAGCGAGATCCGTGAGGTCGAGGACCTGGCGGGTGGCGAGGTTGACCTCGAGGACCTCGCGGCACGTGCGGTCCCAGTACGCCTGGAAGTCCTCCCAGGTCGCGGGCACCGGCCGCATGCTCATGCCGTACATCGCATACCACTGGACGTGCTCGTCGAACATCCGGCGCTTGTCAGCCTCCGACAGCCCGCCGGCGAAGTGCTCGGCCGTGAGCACGGCGTTCATGAAGAACGTCGCGTGCGCCCAGTAGAAGGTGTCGGGATCGAGCGCGTGGTAGGGCCGCCCCGCAGAGTCGACGCCGCTGATCGTGTCGTGATAGCGCCGCACCTCCCGCGCGGTCTCGGCGGCGCGCGGTCCGTCGTACACGACCCCGCCGATCGGATAGAGGGAGCGGAACAGCCGCTCCCACCGCTCCTCGAAGAAGTGGGAGTGCTCCTCGACCCCCGCACCGAGGCCAGGATGCATGTTCTGCATGGAGCCCGCCCACAGCGCACACAGCAGCCCGCGCCAGTCGCCGAAGTAGCGCCAGGTCAGGGAATCGGGGCCGAGCGGCTCAGGGTCACGCGAGGTGGACACCCGCGTGACCCTACCGAGCCGGGTGACGCTCTCGAAAGAGCGCGGCGTGGGTCAGACGGCGCAGCGCGAGCAGGACCGGCTCGATGAGGACCGTGCCGAGGACCACGTCCTGCACGACGGTGGCGAGGTCGCTCGGCCCCTCGGCCTCCACGGAGGCGACCTCCCGTTCGGCGATCACGCGGATCTGCTCGGCGTAGCGACCGACGGCGGCGACATCGAGGGGGCGTCCGGCGGCTTCGAGACCGGCGAGGGCCGCGTCGAGCTGCGCCACGGCGGCCGTCTCCTCGTACGGGAGGCCGATCGCGTCGAGCACGGCGGTCGCGCGCTCGTACGGCGGGGACGGGTCGACGTACGGGGGAAGCGCGGCGAGGGCGTCGCTCACCGCGTCGTACGGGTCGGGGGCGGGGTCGTCGACGACGGCGAGGACCGCGCGCACCTTGGCCAGCGGCATGCCGCCGACCTCGACGAGCGAGCGTACGAGGCGCAGGCGCTGAAGGTGGGTGTCGTCGTACGAGGCCTGGGTGGCGCTCGTCGCCCGGCCAGGCGGAAGAAGGCCGTCCCGCAGGTAGTACTTGACGGTCGCGACGGGGACGCCGGCGGCGTTGGCGAGCTCGGAGATCCGCATGGTCGGCTCCTGACGGAACGGGGTTGACGCATTGGAGAGTAGCACTATCTAATATTAGATAGTGCTACTCTCCAATGCCTCGAGGAGGCTCCTATGAACGCCGCATCCACGCTCGTCGCCGGCATCGTCGTGCTGACGGTCATCACCATCGAGACTGGTGGGATGTTCCTGCTGCGGGTCGTCGGCGGCAAGCGGCCGGCCAACGCGCTGCAGAAGTCGTTCTTCCGCGCCGGTCACGCACACGCCGGGGTGCTCGTCATCCTCGGGCTGGTCACGCTGCTTCTGACCAACGCCGCAGACGTCGACGGCGCCTGGCGCCTCGTGGGCCCGATCGGCGTGCTGATCGCCGCGATCGTGATGCCCGCCGGGTTCTTCCTGTCCGTGCTCGGGCGTGACCCGCAGCGGCCGGGACGCCTCATGGCGCTGGTTTGGACGGGCGCAGGCGTGCTTGCGCTCGGCCTGGCGACGACGGGGGTGAGCCTCGTCGTGACCGGCGCGAGCGCGTGAGGGTTTCGACAGGCTCAACCAACGGGCGAGGCGCGGGTTTCGACAGGCTCAACCAACGGGCGAGGCGCGGGTTTCGACAGGCTCAACCAACGGGCGGGGCGCCGGGTTTCGACAGGCTCAACCAACGTCCGCGGGTTGAGCCTGTCGAAACCTCAGATGACGATGTTGACCAGCTTGGGCGCGCGGATGATCACCTTGCGGATCTCCGCGCCCTCCAGGTGCCGGACGACGTTCGGCTCGGCCAGCGCCAGCACCTCGAGCTCCTCGTCGGAGATCGACGGCGGCACCTCGAGCTTGCCGCGCACCTTGCCCTTGACCTGCACGACGCAGGTCACGGTGTCGTCGACCAGCAGCGCCGGATCGACCGCCGGCCACGCCTGCTGCGAGACCGACGGGCTGTGACCGAGCTCGGCCCACATCTCCTCGGCGACGTACGGCGCGACCGTGCTCAGCAGGATCGCCGTCACCTCGGCCGCCTCGCGGACCGCTGGGTCGGCCGGGCCAGCGCCGGAGTCGATGGTCTTGCGGGTCGCGTTGACCAGCTCCATGACGCGCGCGACGACGACGTTGAAGCGCTTCGACTCGTAGAGATGCTCGCACTCCGCGACAGCCTTGTGCGTGACCCGGCGCAGCGCCACGTCACCGTTGGCGGGGTCCGCGCCAGGCGCGCTCGCGATCTCGTGCGCGACGCGCCACGCCCGCTGGAGGAACTTCGACGAGCCGGCCGGTGACACGTCGGCCCAGTCGATGTCGTCCTCCGGCGGCCCGGCGAACACCAGCGTCAGGCGCACGGCGTCGACACCGAACTCCTCGATCTGCTGGCCGAGGTCGACACCGTTGCCGAGCGACTTGCTCATGGCCTTGCCCTCGTTGATCACCTGGCCCTGGTTCATCAGGGCGGTGAAGGGCTCGACGAAGTCGACCAGGCCCATGTCGTGCAGCGCCTTGGTGAAGAACCGGCTGTAGAGCAGGTGGAGGATCGCGTGCTCGACACCGCCGACGTACATGTCGACCGGCATCCAGCGCTTGACGTCCTCGGGGTCGAACGGGGCGTTGGCGTCGCCCGGGGAGCAGTAGCGCAGGTAGTACCAGGAGGAGTCGACGAACGTGTCCATCGTGTCGGTGTCGCGCGTCGCGGCGCCACCGCAGCGGGGGCAGGTGGTGTTGACCCAGTCGGTCGCCGCGGCCAGGGGCGAGGTGCCCTTGGGCGCCAGGTCGGCACCGGTCAGGTACGGCAGCTCGACCGGCAGCTGGTCGTCCGGCACCGCGACCTCGCCGCAGTCCGGGCAGTGCACGATCGGGATTGGGCAGCCCCAGTAGCGCTGGCGGCTCAGCAGCCAGTCACGCAGGCGGTAGTTGATGGTGCCCTCACCGACACCGTCGGCCGCGAGCCGGTCGATGATCGCCGCGATGCCCTCGGTCTTGTCGGTGAGACCGTCGAGCGCGGCCGAGTTGACGTACGTGCCGTCACCGGTCGTCGCGACGCCGGTCTCCTCCGGGTTGTCCTCCCCCGGCACGTCGACGACGCGACGGACCGGCAGGTCGTACGTACGGGCGAAGTCGAGGTCGCGCTGGTCGTGCGCCGGGACCGCCATGACCGCGCCGGAGCCGTAGTCGGCCAGCACGTAGTCGGCCGCCCACACCGGCATCTGGGCACCGGTCAGCGGGTTGATCGCGTGGACGCCGAGGAACACGCCGGTCTTGGGACGGTCGGTCGACTGGCGCTCGATCTCGGTGGCCTGCTTGGTGCGCTCGAGGTACGCCTCGAACGCAGGTCGCTGCTCGTCGCTCACGAGCTCGGCGGCCAGCTTGGCGTCGGGCGCCACGACCATGAACGTCGCGCCGTACAGGGTGTCCGGCCGCGTGGTGAAGACCCGTACGGGCTCGTCTCGTCCGGGGACCGCGAAGTCGACCCACGCCCCTTCGGAACGGCCGATCCAGTTGCGCTGCATCGTCAGGACGCGCTCCGGCCAGGTGCCCTCGAGCTGCTCCATGTCGTCGAGGAGACGCTGGGCATAGTCGGTGATCTTGAAGTACCACTGAGTCAGCTCGCGCTTGGTGACCACCGCGCCGCAGCGCTCGCAGAATCCCTGGACGACCTGCTCGTTGGCGAGCACCGTCTGGTCATTGGGGCACCAGTTGACGTACGAGGCCTTGCGGTAGGCCAGGCCACGCTCGAACAGGCGCAGGAAGAGCCACTGGGTCCAGCGGTAGTACTCCGGGTCGGAGGTGTGGAGGCGGCGCGTCCAGTCGAAGCTCACGCCGTAGCGGCGGATCGACTCGGCCTGCGTCTCGATGTTGTCGTACGTGAACGTGGCGGGGTTCTCGTTGCGCTTGATCGCGGCGTTCTCGGCGGGCAGGCCGAAGGAGTCCCAGCCGATCGGGTTGAGGACGTCGTAGCCCTTGAGCCGCCAGTAGCGCGCGAGGACGTCATGCAGCGCGAAGACCTCGCCGTGCCCCATGTGGAGGTCGCCCGACGGGTACGGGAACATCGTGAGCGCGTAGCGCCGCTCGCGGTTCGGGTCGCTGCCGTCCGCGTCGTACGGGCGAAGCTCGTCCCACACCGCGCGCCACTTGTCCTGGGTCGCGCGGACGTCGTACGACGCCGCTTCCGCGTGCTGGGTGCTCACCTGGGTCTCCTCCGAATGTCTCTCGTACGGCTCCGTACACAGAACAGCCCCTCGAGCAGAGGGGCTGCCGCGCTGACCGGGTGGCGTCAGCGCGGCTCGACAAGGAGCTCGCCGTACATGGCACCCATGCTAGCGCGGGCCGTGTCCCACCCGGTCGCGCCTACTCAGGGCCCGCCTTCTGGTCCTCCAGCGCCTCCGGGGGCACCTCTTCGACGACCAGCGGCTTCACGATCACCCAGACGATGAACATGAGGGCGACCGCGAGCAGGATCAGCCCGTTGACGAGGTTCACGTTGAAGCCGTCGGCCTTCTCGAGCTCGGCGTCGGAGGCGTTGAAGATGCCGAGGAAGGTGAGAATCACGCCGTAGATGCCCAGCAGGGTGCCGATGATCGTCCTGATGTCGAACGCCGACGCGATCTTGAAGCGGTTCTTGCGCTCAGCCATGGGAGATCCTCTCACCAGAAGATGATGTTCAAGATGATCACCATGACCAGCGAGATCGCGGCGAGGACGGTCGGGCGCCGGTACCACGGCAGCAGGTGGGCGAGCGGGTCGCGCAGCTGGTCACGCGGGGTCAGCGAGTAGACGAAGCCACGCAGCTCGGTGGCCGGCTTCGGCTGCGTCGCCAGGCTGACGACATAGCTGACGACGATGTCGACCACGAACGCGGCGCTCGCCGCGACGAAGCTCGCCCCCTGGCCGGACAGTGGCAGCACGCCGATGCTCGCACTGCCGAACGCGTCCTCGCTCAAGAAGGCGACGAGCACGGCCGCCGCGGTACCGGAGACCAGCCCGACCCAACCTGCGGTGGCCGTCATCCGTTTCCAGAACATACCGAGGATGAACGTCGCGAACAGCGGGGCGTTGAAGAACCCGAACAGCGTCTGCAGGTAGTCCATCAGGTTCGAGTAGTTCGACGCGATCAGTGCGGTGAAGATCGCGACCACGGTCGCGCCGACGGTGGCCCAGCGACCGACCGAGGTGTAGTAGCCGTCTGGCCGGTCCTTGTGGACGTACTGCTGCCAGAGGTCGACGCTGAAGACCGTATTGAACGCGGAGATGTTGGCGGCCATGCCGGCCATGAACGACGCGAGCAGACCGGCGATGGCCAGGCCCAGCATGCCGTTGGGCAACAGGTCGCGCATGAGCAGCAAGATGGCGTCGTTGTAGTCCACGCCCGCTTCTGCGTCGCCGGCCTTGAGGTCGATCATCTCCGGGATGAGGACCGCGCAGATCATGCCGGGGACGACGACGATGAACGGCACGAACATCTTCGGGAAGGTGCCGATGATCGGGGCGCTGCGCGCGGCCGACATCGACTTCGACGCCATCGCGCGCTGGACCTCGACGAAGTTCGTCGTCCAGTAGCCGAAGGACAGCACGAAGCCCAGGCCGAACACGATCCCGACCACCGACCAGAACGGGTCCTCGATGCCGGTGAGGTTGGTGCCCGGCCAGGACGAGAGCTCCTCGTCGCCCCCAGGCGTCGCCGAGATCTTGTCGGTCAGACCGCTGACCCCGCCGACCTTGTGCAGCGCGACCAGCGTGAGCGGCAGCAGCGCGGCCACGATCACGAAGAACTGCAGCACCTCGTTGTAGATCGCGGCGGAGAGGCCGCCGAGCGTGGTGTAGGTGAGGACGACGATCGCGGCCGCGATCAGCGACACCCACAGCGGCCAGCCCAAGATGACCTCGACGATCGTCGCGAGCAGGTAGAGGTTGACGCCGGCGATCAGCAGCTGGGCGATCGCGAAGCTCAGCGCGTTGACCAGGTGCGCGCCGGTGCCGAACCGCATGCGCATGAACTCGGGGACGCTGCGGACCTTCGAGCCGTAGTAGAAGGGCATCATCACGATGCCCAGGAACAGCATCGCCGGGACAGCGCCGATCCAGAAGTAGTGCATGGTCGGCAGGCCGTACTGCGCACCGTTGGCCGACATGCCCATGATCTCGACCGCGCCGAGGTTCGCCGAGATGAACGCGAGGCCGGTCACCCAGGCAGGAAGCGACCGTCCGGAGAGGAAGAAGTCGATGCTGCTGGAGACCTGGCGCTTGGCGAGGATGCCGATGCCGAGGACGAAGATGAAGTAGATCCCGATGATCAGGTAGTCGGAGAACCCCGTGTCCAGACGAAACGTGTCGTCTGCCGCCAGCCACACCGTGCCGTCCATCCGCCCTCCTGCGTCGTCGGTCGATGTCGGGCCCGGGCCCGGCCCCGCTCGGCACGTTACTCCTGAGCAGGCGGGTCGGCAGCGCGAGAAGAACGGGCCGTCGCGGCGCGCGCAGGGGTGTCCACCGACGCGCCGTACGGAAGACTGTCCCTATGTCGCTGACTCGCCGAGAGGTCCTCGTCGCACTCGCTGCTGCTGGGGCCGGGCTCGCCACCGGCTGCACCGGCGACGACCCCGACTCGGCTCCGGCCACCGAGCCGACGACCGCTCCCCCTGCGTCGCCGTCGACGGCTCCGGCGTCTCCGGCACCCGCTGCGCCGGGCGACCCGACGCGCCTGCGCGTCGACGGCGCGATCGCCGAGGACCTCACCGTTCCGTGGGGGCTGGCGTTCCTCCGCGACGGCAGCGCGCTGGTCACCGAGCGCGACACCGCGCGTGTCGTCCGAGTCGGTGGCGGGCGTACGACCACCGTCGGCGAGGTGCCCGGCGTCGACACCGACAGCGGTGAGGGCGGTCTCATGGGGATCGTCGTCCTCCCTGGCGAGGACGCGGTGATCGCGGCCTTCACCTCGCCTGACGACAACCGGATCGTGCGCATGGCGTACGACGGGCGACGCCTGGGCCGGCCGAAGGTGCTGCTCGACGGCATCCCCCGCGCGTTCAACCACAACGGCGGCAGGCTCGTGATCGGCCCCGACGGCACGCTGTACGCCAGCACCGGCGACGCCGGGCAGGGCGAGCGCTCCCAGGACGTCGACTCGCCCGCCGGGAAGGTCCTGCGCATGACGCTCGACGGCAAGGCCGCCGAAGGCAACCCGTTCGGCAACCGTGTGTGGTCGTACGGTCACCGCAACATCGAGGGGCTCGCGTTCGACTCCGCGGGCCGACTCTGGGCGGCGGAGTTCGGCGACCAGGAGACCGACGAGCTCAACCTGATCGAGCGCGGCGCCAACTACGGCTGGCCGCAGACCGAGGGTCCGACCGACGCCAAGGGCATCACCGGCCCGAAGGCGTGGTGGAGCACCGACGACGCCTCGCCCGCCGGAGTCGGGATCGCGTACGGGACGGCGTACGTCGCCGCGCTGCGCGGACAGTGCGTCTGGGCTGTGCCGTTGTCGGGCACCGATGCCGGACGACCGCGACGGCGCCTCGCCGGCGAGGACCTCGGCCGCATCCGCAACGCCGTCCCCGCCCCCGATGGGTCGCTCTGGGTGACGACCAGCAATACCGACGGCCGTGGCGACCCACGGGCCGGCGACGACCGCATCCTGCGCGTCACCGTCGGTTAGGGTCGATCGCATGACCTGGCTCGTCACCGGCGGCGCGGGATACATCGGCTCGCACGTCGTCCGCGCGTTCCTCGACGCCGACATCGAGGTCGTCGTGCTCGACTCCCTGGAGACGGGGTTCCGCGAGTTCGTCCCGGGCGACGTCCCCTTCGTCGAGGCCAACGTCACCGACACCGACACCGTCCGTACGACGCTGCGCGGGCACGCCGTACGCGGGGTGGTGCACGTGGCGGGCTACAAGTACGCCGGTGTCTCGGTGCACAGGCCGCTGCACACGTACGAGCAGAACGTGACGGGCACTGTCCACCTGCTCGAGGCGATGGCCGAGGAGGGTGTCGAGTCGATCGTGTTCTCGTCGTCAGCCGCCGTGTACGGCACGCCTGACACCGAGATCGTCACCGAGACGACGCCGACGTCGCCAGAGTCCCCGTACGGGGAGAGCAAGCTCGTCGACGAGTGGGTGCTGCGCGCGCAGGCGGTCGCGACCGGGCTGCGGCAGACGTCGCTCCGATACTTCAACGTCGTCGGGTCGGGGTATGAGGATCTGTACGACGCGAGCCCGCACAACCTCTTCCCCAAGGTGTTCAAGACGCTGACAGACGGCGGGGTGCCGATGATCAACGGCGACGACTACGCGACGCCCGACGGCACGTGCGTCCGCGACTACGTCTCTGTCACCGACCTCGCGCACAGCCACGTCGTCGCGGCGCGGGCGCTGGCCAACGAGGCGGCGCTCGAGCCCGTCTACAACCTGGGGAGCGGTGAGGGCGTCTCCGTACGCCAGATCGTGGACACGATCGCGTCGGTGACGGGGATCGACTTCGTTCCGACCATCGGGCCGCGCCGTCCGGGCGACCCCGCGCGGATCGTCGCGTCGGGCGAGCTGGCTGCGCGCGACCTGGAGTGGGCGATGCGGCACGACCTCACGGACATGGTCCGCTCGGCATGGGGCGCCTGGATGCACGTCGTCGGTCGGAGCAGCCTCCCGGAGTGACTCGCGGTCAGGAGAGGCCGGCGAAGCGCTCGACCTTCTTCGTCGCGCCGGACACGATGAGCTCGTCGAACTCGCCGACGAACGTCTCCGGTCGGGCGTACGTGAAGTCGGCGCCGGGCCGCTTCACCCCGACGACCGTGATGCCGTACTGGCTGCGCAGGGCCGACTCCGCGAGCGTCCGGCCGACCGCTCCGGCAGGTGCCGCCGTACGGGCGATCGCGAACCCGTCGTCGAACTCGATGAAGTCGATCATCGTGCCGGTGACCATGTGCGCGACGCGCTCGCCCATCGCTGACTCCGGATAGACGACGTGACGCGCACCGACGCGCTCGAGGATCTTGCCGTGCTTCTTGTTGATGGCCTTCGCCCAGACCTCGCGCACCCCGAGCTCGTTGAGGGTGAGCACGGTCAGCACGCTCGCCTCGATGTCGGTGCCGATACCGACGACGGCGCGGTCGAACTGGTCAGCGCCGATCTGCCGGAGGGCCTCCTCGTCGGTCGAGTCCGCCTGGACGACGTGCGTGAACTCGGTCGCCCACTTCTGCACGAGATCCATGCTCTCGTCGATCCCCAGCACCTCGTGCCCGAGGCGGGTCAGCGACGACGCGACCGCCGTGCCGAAGCGCCCGAGACCGATCACGAGGACCGGTGCATCCGCCGGGACGTCCTGCTTAGCCACTGCTCGTCTCCTCGTCGTAGGTCAATCCGTGCCGTGCGTCGGGTCGTCCGACCCTGCGCCGCTCATCCGATGATGGGGCGCTCCTCGGGGAGGTGGAAGCGACGTGGCCGGGCGCGCAGCGCGAGCGCGGATGCCGTCGCGACCGTACCGACACGTCCGATCAGCATCAAGGCCATCAGCACCACCTGTGCGCCGCCGGGAAGCGTACCGGTGATCCCCATCGAGAGGCCGGTGGTGCCGAAGGCGGACGTCGCCTCGAACAAGGCTTCCTCGAGGCTGACGTCGGCCAGCGCCAGCAGCGCCAACGTCCCCACGACCACCAGCATCACGGCGATCAGCGCGACCGTGAGCGCCTGACGCAGGGTGCTGGCGCCGATGCGTCGCGAGCCGATGGTCACGTCGGGGTCGCCGCGGACCTCGGCCAGGATGACGTACCCGAGAAGGAAGAAGGTCGTGATCTTGATGCCGCCGGCGGTGCTCGCCGAGCCGCCGCCGATGAACATCATGATCGTGGCGATGAGCGTCGTCTCCGGGTGGGCGTCGGAGTAGTCGACCGAGTTGAAGCCGCCCGAGCGTGGCATGACGCCACCCTCGAAGGACGTCACGAGCTTCTCCCCGAGCGGCATCGAGCCGATGGTCGCCGGGTTGGCCCACTCGACGGCCGCGAACAGCAGCGTGCCCACGCCGAGCAGGAGAAACGAGCCCCAGACCGTGAGGCGCGTGTGGATCGACCAGCGCTCGGGGCGGCGCCAGCGCTTCGAGAGCTCGGCGAGCACGGGGAAGCCCATCGCCCCGACGAAGACCGCCACCGAGATCGGCAGGATCAGCGCGGCGTCGCCGGCGTAGCCGACGAGGCTGTCGGGTGCCAGCGCGAACCCGGCGTTGTTGAACGCCATCACGGAGTAGAAGATGCCGTGCCAGAGGGCCTCTCCCCACCCCTCGCCGTGGCGCGACTCGAAGCCCACCGTCAGGACGACCGCGACCACCGCCTCGAAGGCGAGCATCGTGAACAGGATCCGCTTGACCAGCGGGATGACCTCGCCGAGGTTCACGAGGTGCAGGTCGACCTGTGCGGCCAGCCGCGAGCGCAGTCCGATCCGGCCCCCGACGACGACACCGAGGATCGTCGCCAGCGTGACGAACCCGAAACCGCCGATCTGGACGAGCACGAGGACGACCACCTGCCCGAGCGGCGTCCAGTACGACGAGACGTCGACGGTGCTCAGCCCGGTCACGGTCACGGCGGAGACGGACGTGAACGAGGCCTGGAGCAGTCCGTTGCCGCTCTGACCCTCCGTCCGCATGCCCGGCAGCATCAGGATCAGCGTGCCCACGATGCTGCCGGCGACGAATGTCACCGGCAGGATGCGGACGGGGTGCGCCAGCGCCGTCGCCATGTTGGACCAGCGCGACCGCCGTGAGGAGAGGGCCACCTGCCAGACGCTACCGGCTCGGAGGTCTGTCGGGGTTCGGCACCATCGTGCTGGCCCGGACCACCAGGTCGACCTCGAGCTCGGAGTGGACCGGCTCGCGGTCGCCGGGCTCGGCGTCGAGAAGACCGAGCAGCAGCCCCGCCGCCTGCGTCGCCTGGGCGCGCACGTGCTGGTCGACGGTCGTCAGCCCGAAGACCGGGCCGAGGTCGTGTCCGTCGATGCCGACGACGGACACGTCACGCGGGACGTCGAGCCCGAGGTCGCGTGCCGCCGTGATCGCGCCGATCGCCATCTCGTCGGAGGCGGCAAAGATCGCCGTGGGGCGCAGCCGGGGATCGCACAGCAGCCGTTTGGCGGCGGCGTACCCCTCGGCCATCGTGAAGTCACCGAGGACGAGCAGCTCCGGGGCAGGCGGGATCCCTGCCTCGCTCAACGCGTGCGCGTACCCGCCCTGCCGCGTGGTTGCGAGGTCGAAGTCGCCCGGCCCCTCCCAGCCGAGGTGGGCGATCCGTTCGTGCCCGAGCGCGATCAGGTGCTCGGTCGCGAGCCGGGCGGACGCGAAGTCGTCGATGCTCACGGTCGAGACGCCGGGCATCACGCCGCCGATGCACACGACGGGCGTGCCGACCCGCAGCAGGTCCGCACGCTCGGCGTCGTCGAGCTCGAGCGAGACCGCGAGGAGGCCGTCGACGCGTTTGCGCAGCAGGAAGTCGCTGAACACCAGGTCGCGCTCACGCTTGCCGCCGCCGAGGTAGTAGAGCGTGAGGTCGTACCCCTCGGCGGCGAGCACGGTCGACGCCGTCTCGATGACGGTGCTGAAGAACCACCGGTTGACCCAGGGCACGACCAGGCCGACGTTCTTGCTGCGCCCGGACGCGAGACTGGCGGCGTTGTACGAGGCGACGTAGCCGAGCTCGCGGGCGGCCTGCGCGCTGAGGGTGCGTGCGGTCTCGGAGACATGCCCGCGCCCGCTGAGGGCCCGAGAGACGGTAGCGACCGAGAGGCCTGCCCGCTCGGCGACCTCCTTGATCGTCACCGCCTTGCTCGACACCGCCTCACGCCCCCTCAGGGGTGGGCTCGCCCGCAGGACGCAGACGAAGCCACACGGTCGCGTCGGACGTGAGGTGTCCGTCGACCACGGCGTCGGGGGTGCTGGCGAGGAGGACCTCGTGACCGTCGACCGGGACCGGGTCGGAGGAGAGGTTTGCCAGCACGAGCACCTCCCCGTTCACGAGTCCGAGCACCGCGTCATCGGTGCGGGACCACGCTAGCGAACCCGATCCGAGCCCGAGGGACTTTCTCAGGTCGAGCGCGGCCGTGTAGAGCGACAGCGTCGAGGCCGGGTCACGTCGCTGCACGTCCCGGGCGTACGAGGCCCACTGCGCCGGCTGCGGGAGCCAGCTCTCGCCGGTCGCGTTGAACCCGTACGCCGGCGCGTCGGCCTCCCACGGGATGGGGACACGGCAGCCGTCGCGGCCGGTCACCGCGCCGCCGCTGCGGAGGAAGTACGGGTCGCGGCGCTGCGCGGCGGGGATGTCGAGCACCTCGGGCAGCCCGAGCTCTTCCCCCTGATAGAGGTACACCGCGCCCGGCAGGGAGAGCATCAGGAGCGCGGCCGCGCGCGCACGACGCTCACCTCGTACGGGGTCGAGGCCGGTGGCCTCCGTGATGCCGTGCCCCGTCTCGACCGACCCGGCCGGCAGCGCGAAGCGTGTCGCGTGCCGGACGACGTCGTGGTTGGAGAGCACCCACGTGCTCGGCGCTCCCACTCCCCCGAACGCCGCCAGCGACTCGTCGATGACCGCACGCAGCGCACGGGCGTCCCACGGCGTGTGGAGGTAGGCGAAGTTGAAGGCCTGGTGCATCTCGCGCGGGCGCACCCACTTTGCGGCCCGGGTCAGCGGTGTGACGTTCGCCTCGGCGCACAGGATGCGGTCGGAGCCCCACGTCTCCAGGCGAGCACGCCAGCGCTCGTAGATCCGGTGGACGCCGGGCTGGTCGAACATCGGCGCGTCCTCGCCCGGGAAGCCCGGGCTGCTCGCGCCATCGGCCCTGCCACCCCAGTTCGGAAGTCCTGGCGCCTTCACGAGCGCGTGCGCCACGTCCACCCGGAAGCCGTCGACACTGCGCGCGAGCCAGAAGTCGAGCACGTCGTCGAAGAACGCGAGGACCTCGTCGTTCTCCCAGTCGAAGTCGGGCTGGGTGGGGTCGAACAGGTGGAGGTACCACTGGCCGGGGAGGCCGTCCGCCTCCGTCACCCGCGTCCACGCCGGGCCGCCGAAGTGCGAGCGCCAGTCGTTGGGAGGCAGCTCGCCGGACTCTCCCGCGCCGTCGCGGAAGACGAAGCGGGCACGCTCGCGGCTGCCCGGTGCCGCGGCGAGCGCGGCGGCAAACAGCGGGTGGTCGCTCGAGGCGTGGTTGGGGACGAGGTCGATGATCACCCTCAGCCCGAGGGCGCGCGCCTCACCCACCAGCAGGTCGAAGTCGTCGAGCGAGCCGAACATCGGGTCGACGTCGCAGTAGTCGCTCACGTCGTACCCGCCGTCACGCTGCGGCGAGGGGTAGAAGGGCGAGAGCCAGACCGCGTCGACGCCGAGCTCGGCGAGCGACGAGAGGTGTCGCGTGATCCCGCGAAGGTCACCCGTGCCATCGCCGTCGCCGTCGGCGAACGACCGCGGATAGACCTGGTAGACGACGGCATCACGCCACCATCCACCCCGCTCCGTACGATCCTCCGTGGCCGCCGGCCCGTCGATCCGAGGCGCAACCTCGACCGCCATGCTCTCTCCTCCGTCGTGTCGAACGTCACTGAATTGGAAGCGATTACAACACATCTCCGCGACGCTCTCCAGCACGAGCCTCCGAAGCTGGTGGCGCCCTCCCCTGAAAAACCAGGGCACTGACCAGCCCGTTATCGAAATGTTGCGAGCATGTTTCGCCGCGCCTCTTGCCGAGCACGGCGTATCTGACCTAGAAATGGAAGCGATTCCACACCTTGAAGGGAGCACCATGCTGGTGAACTCGAGGGGCGCACTCACCGCAGGCGTCCTCGCCGCGGCATCCGCCCTCCTGCTGAGCGCGTGCGGCGGCTCGGCAGAAGACGACAAGAAGGACGGCGACAGCGGCGCCACCTCGACCCTGTCCATGTGGGTCGACGCCGAGCGTGCGCCCGCCCTCAAGGACGCCGTCGCGTCCTTCAAGGAGGACAAGGGCGTCGAGGTCAAGCTCGTCATCAAGGACTTCCAGGCCGCTCGCGACGACTTCATCACCCAGGTCTCCGCCGGCAAGGGCCCGGACCTGATCGTCGGCCCGCACGACTGGGTCGGCAAATTCGTCCAGAACGGCGTCGTCGCGCCGCTCGAGCTCGGCGACAAGGCCTCGCAGTTCGAGGACGCGGCCGTCCAGGCCATGACGTTCGAGGGCAAGACCTACGGCCTGCCGTATGCGATCGAGAACGTCGCCCTGGTCCGCAACACCGCGCTGCTCCCCGAGCCGACGGCGACGATGGACGACGTCGTCGCGGCCGGCAAGAAGGTCGTCGACTCCGGCAAGGCGAAGTATCCGTTCCTCGTCGGGCTCGACCCCAAGCAGGGCGATCCCTACCACCTCTACGGCATCCAGACCTCGTACGGCGCTCCCGTCTTCGAGCGCAACGCCGAGGGCGACTACGACCCGACCAAGCTCGGTCTGGGCAACCCCGGCGGCGTCGAGTTCGCCAAGGACCTGGCCGCGTGGTCGAAGGCCGGCGCGTTCAACGCCAACATCACCGGCGACATCGCCAAGGATGCCTTCAACAAGGGCGAGTCCCCGTACTTCCTCACCGGCCCGTGGAACATCCCGGACATGCAGAAGGCCGGGATCGAGATCGCGATCGACCCGATCCCGACCGGTGGCTCCGAGGCAGCCACCCCGTTCATCGGCGTCAACGGCTTCTTCATCAGCGCCAAGGCGAAGAACGCGCTCGCGGCGAGCGAGTTCGCGCTCAACTACCTCAGCACCGAGGACGCCCAGGACGCGCTGTTCGCCCAGGGCGGGCGTCCGCCGGCCCTGAAGGCGTCGTTCGAGAAGGCGGCGTCCGACCCGATCGTCGCGGCGTTCGGCGAGATCGGCAAGACCGGCGCTCCGATGCCCGCCATCGCGCAGATGGACGCGGTCTGGGCCGACTGGGGCGCGACCGAGCTCGACATCATCAAGGGCAAGGCCAACCCGGCGCAGGCCTGGCCGAAGATGGTCACCAGCGTCCAGGCGAAGGTCGCCGGCTGACCTCGTCCTGACGGCCGGGGAGCGGGTCCTCCGCTCCCCGGCCGCCCTGACTTCCCCCGTACGTTCCCCAGGAGGGGCCTCACCTCATGACGCTCACCGACGAACCCCGCACCGAGGGCTCGGGATCTCCGGACCAGCGACCGGGCCGTCGTGGCCCGTGGGCGTGGTTGAGCCGTCCGGGCGAGACCGACGGGCTCGTCGGCATCCTCGTCAAGATCGTGCTGCTCGCGGTCGTCGACGCCTTCGCGCTGTACGCGGTGTTCCTGCTCGCCGCGCAGGACGAGTGGCTCGTCCTCGCGATCGGCGTGGTGCTCACCGTCGCGGTCAACGTCGTCTACTTGCGCCGAGACGGCCTCCCCGCGAAGTACCTCGCTCCCGGCATCGTGCTCCTGCTGGTCTTCCAGGTGTTCGTGATGGTCTACACCGGCTTCATCGCGTTCACGAATGCCGGCGACGGCCACCTCGGGAGCAAGGACGACGCGGTCGCAGCGATCTCGACGAAGGGCCAGGAACGGGTTCCCGACTCCCCCCAGTACCAGCTCTCCGTGCTCGAACGCCGCGGTGAGCTCGCCTTCCTCCTGACCGCTCCCGACGGAGCGGTCACGGTCGGTTCGTCCGACGAGCCGCAGGAGCCCACCGACGACGCCGAGACCGATGGTTCGGGCAAGGCGGTCGGCCTCGACGGCTACACGTCGCTCTCGTTCGAGGAGCTGCTCCAGCGCCAGGACGAGATCCTCGAGGTGGCGGTCCCGGTCTCCGACGACCCGGCCGACGGCAGCCTCCGTACGGCCGACGGCAGCAGCGCGTACGAGTACCGCTCCCACCTCCGCTACGACGCCGCGACCGACAGCGTCACGGACACCACGACCGGGGTCGTCTACCGCGACGAGGGGGACGGCGCCTTCGTCTCCGCCGACGGCGACGAGCTGGTGCCCGGATGGCAGATCAACGTCGGCTTCGACAACTTCCGCCGGGCGGCCGAGACCCCGCAGCTGCGCGACTCGCTCGTGTCGGTGATCGCGTGGACGTTCGTCTTCGCGACGCTGTCGGTGGTGCTCTGCTTCGGCCTCGGACTGTTCCTCGCGACCGTCTTCAACGTCGCGCGGATGCGGGGCAAGAAGTTCTACCGGGTGATGCTGATCCTCCCGTACGCGTTCCCCGCGTTCCTGTCCGGTCTCGTCTGGTCGGGGATGCTCAACGCGGAGTTCGGCTTCATCAACCAGGTGCTGCTCGGCGGCGCCGATATCGAGTGGCTCACCGACCCGTGGCTCGCGCGCTTCAGCGTGCTCTTCGTGAACCTCTGGCTGGGCTTCCCCTACATGTTCCTCGTGTGCACCGGCGCGCTCCAGTCGATCCCCGACGAGATGAGCGAGGCGGCACGCATGGACGGCGCGAGCCCCTGGAAGGCGTTCCGCGCGGTCAAGCTGCCGCTCCTGCTCGTGTCGGTGGCACCGCTGCTCATCACGACGTTCGCCTACAACTTCAACAACTTCAACGTGATCTACATGCTCACCCGCGGCGGCCCTCGCTTCGAGGACACCGCCAACGACGTCGGCGCGACCGACCTGCTGATCACGATGGTCTACAAGGTTGCGTTCGGAACGGGCACGGGCCGCGACTACGGGCTCGCGAGCGCGCTGGCGATCATCATCTTCGTCGTCATCGGTGTGATCTCCGCGCTGCTGTTCCGCCGTACGAAGGCACTGGAGGACATCCACTGATGAGCACCGTCCCCGCACCACGCCGCCGTACCTTCCGTCGGTGGTTCGCCACGCTCGGCTGGCGACACGTCATCGGCATCGTCGTCACCGCGTACGCCGCGTTCCCGCTGCTGTACGTCCTGTCGGCCTCGCTCGACCCGTCCGGCACGCTGGCCGGCAGCAGCCGTTTGTTCGCCACGATCGACCTCAGCAACTACCGCGAGCTGTTCACCGACCCGTCCCGGCCGTACGGCAAGTGGTTCGTCAACACCCTGGTCGTCGGCGGCATCACAGCCATCGGCACCGTCTTCCTCGGCGCACTCGCGGCGTACGCGTTCTCACGGATGCGGTTCACCGGCCGCCGCTTCGGGCTGATGTCGCTGATGCTGATCCAGATGTTCCCGCAGATGCTCGCCGTCGTCGCGATCTTCATCCTCATGTCGACGATCGGTGACGTCTTCCCCTCGCTCGGGATCGGCACACACGCCGGCCTGATCCTCGTCTACCTCGGCGGCGCGCTCGGTGTGAACACGTACCTCATGTACGGCTTCTTCAACACCGTGCCCGTCTCGATCGACGAGGCCGCGAGGCTGGACGGGGCGAGCCACGCGCAGATCTTCTTCGGGATCATCCTGCGGCTTGTGACGCCGATCCTCGCGGTCGTCGGGCTGCTCGCGTTCATCACGGCGACGAGCGAGTTCGTGATCGCGAGCGTGTTCCTGACCGACCCGGACCAGCAGACGCTCTCGGTCGGGCTCTTCGGCTACGTCTCGGAGCAGACGTCGACCAACTGGACGATCTTCGCCGCCGGCGCCGTGCTCGCGGCGATCCCGGTCATGGTGGTCTTCCTCGCCCTGCAGCGCTACATCGTCAACGGGCTGGTGTCCGGCTCGGTGAAGTAGCCGGTCCGGGTCTGGGAAACCGCAGGACGAGGTGTGCGGCGACGCCGGCGACCAGCGCCCAGAACGCCGCGCCGATCCCCGCGACGGTCACGCCGCTGGCCGCCACGACGAAGGTGATGACGGCGGGCTCGCGGCGTACGGTCGCCGACATCGCGGCGTGCAGCGAGGCCCCGAGCGTGCCGACGAGCGCGAGCCCGGCCGCGGCCTCGACCACTCCCCGCGGGGCTGCGGCGACGACTGTGGCGAGCGCGGTCGAGAGCAGCGCGATGACGAGGTACGCCCAGCCGGCCGTGTGCGCGGCGAGCCACCGTCGTCTCGGGTCGGGCCCTGCCTCGGGTCCCGCCGCCAGCGCCGCGGTGATGGCGGCGAGGTTGATCGCATGACCTCCGGCGGACGCCCCGAGGAGGGTGCCGACTCCGGTCGTCGCCATCGTCGCGCGCCACGGGACGGTGAACCCGTACGACGCCATCACGGCGACGCCGGGGACGTTCTGCGCGGCCATCGTCACGACGTACAGCGGCAGCGCGATCCCGACGACGGCCTGCCACTCCAGCGACGGAGCCGTCCACACGAGGTGAGGCAGGAGCGGCCCGTCGAGGCTGTCGCCGTTTTGCGCGAGCCAGAGCGCGACGACCGCCATCGTCACGGCGAACGCCGCCGGCACGGCCCAGCGCGGCGCGAGGCGCAGCAGCACGAGCCACGTGACCACGATCGGCGCGACCATCCACGGGCTGGCCGCGAGGCCCCGGACAGGTTCGAGGCACAGCGGGAGGAGCACCCCGGCGAGCATCGCGTGCGCGACCGGGGCCGGGATGCGTGCGACGATCCCCCCGAGCGCGGGCCATGCCGCCGTGGCCACGATCAGCAGCCCGGTCACCGCGAACGCGCCGACCGCGGCAGGCCAGCCCCCGTCGGTCGCGGCGGCCCCCGCGAGCATCGCCGCGCCCGGCGTGGACCACGCCAGCGTCAACGGCATCCGATAGCGCCACGACAGCACGATCATGCCGACCGCTTGCGCGACGCACAGGACCAGCAGGCCCGACGCCGCTTCCGGCCCGGACGCCCCGACGGCGCGCAGCCCCGCGAGGACGACGGCGAACGAGCTCGTGAACCCGACGAGCGCCGCCACCACGCCCGCGACGTACGGCTGCCGTCCGGGCACATCCGACCTCGTCATCGCCGTCTCCTCGCGCGTTCTGCATACGGAACGTTCTGTATACGGAACTGTACGGGCTAGGGTGGCCCCCATGTCCAGTCCTCCCGATCCCGCCGCGCGGATCGGCGCGCGCGTGCGCGACCTACGGGTGCAGCGCGGGCTCAGCCAGTCGGCGCTCTCTCGGGCGGCGCAGATCGGCAAGGGCTCGCTCTCGGAGCTCGAGGCAGGCCTGCGCAATCCGACCATCGCCACGCTGTACGCCCTCGCGGGCCCGCTCCACGTCCCGCTCGCGGCACTGCTCGACGACGCCGTCGGTGCCGAGGTCTCCGGCGACGGGCTCACCGCGCACCTTCTCGACGTCCGGGTGCGCGACGGCGCGACGGTCGAGACGTACGCGATGCGTTTCGAGCCCGGCACGATCCGGCGCTCCCCCGCGCACGGCGACGGCGTCGTCGAGCACCTCGTGGTGACCTGCGGGCGCCTGCGCCTAGGCCCCGACGATGCACTGCAGGATGTGGCGACCGGCGAGCACGCGAGGTTCGTCGCCGACCGTCCCCACGCGTACGAGGTGGTGGGCGACGACCAGGCCGAGGCGGTCCTGGTGATCCTCACCCCGCCCCGAACTCCATCGCGTGAGACGGCCTCCTCTCCCTAGACTGACCGGATGAGATCAGGCATCGACAGCAGCGGGATCGACAACGACGTCCGGGTGCAGGACGACCTGTTCCGACACGTGAACGGGAGCTGGCTCGCCACCGCCGAGATCCCGGCCGATCGCGCGGTCGCCGGATCGTTCATCACCCTCGTCGACGAGGCCGAGGCCGACGTCCGCGCGATCGTCGAGGAGTGCCAGCAGGCTCCCGGCAACCCGGCTGGGTCGACCGTCGATGACGAGGCGGCCAAGATCGGTGCGCTCTTCACCAGCTTCATGGACACCGAGCGGGTCGAGGCGCTCGGTGCGACGCCGCTGGCCGACGACCTCGCCCGCGTCGACACGATCAGCGACCTCCATGACGTGGTCGAGGCGATCGGCCGCCTCGAGCGCCTGGCGGCGTCGAGCGTGTTTGGCATGTACGTCGGACCCGACAGCGGCAACCCCGACCGCTACATCGTCACGATGCTCCAGGGCGGCCTCGGCCTTCCTGACGAGGCGTACTACCGCGAGGAGCAGTTCGCGGCGATCCGCGAGGCTTACAAGGGGCACCTCGCGACGATGCTCACCCTCGCCGGGCTCGACGACGGCCAGGGCCGCGCCGCTCGCATCTACGCGCTCGAGGCCCGGCTCGCCGCCGGCCACTGGGACCGCGTCGCCAGCCGTGACGCCGTCAAGACGTACAACCTCACGGCGCTCGACGAGCTCCAGCTGCTGACCCCCGCTCTGGACTGGCGTGCCTGGGCTGCGGCCGCACGGTTCGACGTGGCCGTGCTGGCCGAGGTCGTCGTCGCGCAGCCCTCGTACTTCGAGGCGCTGTCCGAGACTCTGCGCGGTGAGGACGTCGAGGCGTGGAAGGACTGGCTGCGCTTCCGCCTCGTCAGCGCCGCCGCGCCCTACCTGTCGAGCGCGTTCGTCGACGAGAACTTCGACTTCTACGGCCGCACGCTCTCGGGCACCGACGAGCTGCGCGCCCGCTGGAAGCGCGGCGTCGCGTTCGTCGAGGGTGCGATCGGTGAGGGCGTCGGCCGCCTCTACGTCGAGCGCCACTTCCCGCCCACCGCAGCCGCGCGCATGGACGAGCTCGTCGCCCACCTCGTGGCCGCGTACGAGCAGAGCATCCGCGACCTGTCGTGGATGAGCGACGTGACCAAGGAGCGCGCGCTCGAGAAGCTCGCGTCGTTCACCCCGAAGGTCGGCTTCCCCAAGACGTGGCGCGACTACGACGCACTCGTCGCCGACCCGTACGACCTCCTCGGCAACGTCCGCCGCGCCTCCGACGTCGCCACCGACCGCGAGCTGGCCAAGATCGGGAAGCCGATCGACCGCGACGAGTGGCTGATGACCCCGCAGACGGTCAACGCCTACTACAACCCCACGATGAACGAGATCGTCTTCCCGGCCGCGATCCTCCAGCCTCCGTTCTTCGACGCCGAGGCCGACGACGCCGTCAACTACGGCGGCATCGGCGGCGTGATCGGCCATGAGATCGGGCACGGGTTCGACGACCAGGGCTCCCAGTACGACGGCACCGGCGCGCTGCGCAACTGGTGGACCGACGACGACCGTGCCGCGTTCGACAAGCTCACCGGCTCGCTGATCGCGCAGTACGACGCGCTCTCGCCCGACGGCGCGGACGGCCAGACCGTCAACGGCGCGCTCACGATCGGCGAGAACATCGGCGACCTCGGTGGCCTCGGCATCGCGCTGAAGGCGTACCACCTCTCGCTCGGCGGACAGGAGCCCCCGGTCCTCGACGGCCTCACGGGCGTGCAGCGGTTCTTCGTGTCGTGGGCGCAGGTCTGGCGGGGCAAGGCGCGTCCGACCGAGGTCGTGCGCCGCCTGACGATCGACCCGCACGCGCCGCCGGAGTTCCGGTGCAACCAGGTCGTCCGCAACGTCGACGCCTTCTACGACGCCTTCGGGCTCACCGATGACGACGCCCTGTGGCTGGACGTCGATCAGCGCGTGACGATCTGGTGAGCACGCCCGCACACTCGCCCGAGCGGGTCGCGAGCATCCAGCGCCGTACGGTCGGCGTGCTGTCCGGCGCGCAGGTCGTCGGTGGCCTGGGAGCAGGGGCCGCGCTGTCGGTCGGGGCGCTTCTCGTCAGGGACGTGTCGGGGTCGTCGGCATGGGCGGGGCTTGCGACGACGATGCTCACCCTCGGCTCTGCCCTGCTCGCGTTGCCGCTCGCCGCGCTGGCCTCGGCCCGCGGCCGCCGTCCGGCGCTTGCGACCGGCTGGCTGCTCGCGGCCGCAGGCGCACTGGTCGTGGTCGCGGGCGCCCAGCTCGACGCGACGTGGCTGATCCTCGCCGGTCTCTTCGTGGTCGGCGCCAACACCGCCACCAACCTCCAGTCGCGCTACGCCGCCACCGACCTCGCCCAGCCCCTCCACGTCGGGCGGGCGCTGTCGCTCGTGGTGTGGGCGACGACGATCGGCTCCGTCATCGGGCCCAACCTCACAGAGGTCGGCGCACGCACCGCGGACATGCTCGGCATCCCCGACCTCGCGGGCCCGTTCGCGATCGCGGCCGTCGGGTTCGCCGCCACCGCGGTCCTGACCGGGTTGGCGCTCGTCCCCGACCCCCTGCGCGTCGCCAAGTCCCTGCGGCCCGATGTGGTCGACGGGGTCTCGACGCGGCCGCGCATGCGCGACGCCTGGCCCGTCCTGCGTGCCAACGCCGCCGCGCGGACCGGCGTCGTCTCCGTCGCCGGGGCACATGCGCTCATGGTGGCGGTGATGGCGATGACGCCCGTCCACATGGCCGACCACGGATCCAGCCTCACGATCATCGGCCTGACGATCAGCCTCCACATCGCGGGGATGTTCGCACTCTCGCCCGTGATGGGCATCCTCGCCGACCGCTGGGGACGCGGACGCACGATCGTGCTCGGCCAGGCGCTGCTGCTCCTTGCCACCCTCGTCGCCGGGACCGCGGGTGAGTCCGAGACACGGATGATCGTCGGACTGACGCTGCTCGGACTGGGATGGTCCGCCTCGACGATCGCTGGCTCCTCGCTGATCGCCCAGGCGGTTCCCACCGAGATGCGGCCGCCCGTGCAGGGTGCCTCCGACTTCGTGATGAGCCTCGGCGGGGCGCTCGGCGGGCTTCTCGCCGGCGTCATCATCGCCATGTGGGGGTTCGGACCGCTCAACCTCGTCGCGGCCTTCCTCACCGTCCCTGCGATCCGGATGGTGAGGGCAGGACGGCACCACGTGGCCCGTCCCGGCAGACTGGTCCCGTGACCTCGACGACCGACGACGCGCACTCCACCAAGGGCGCCTACGTGCACAGCGGTGAGGACTACAGCCGCGACATGCGCTACCTCACCACCCGCATCACCCGAGACGGCCGCGACGGCTATCGGGTCGAGCCCGGCCGCTACCGGCTCGTCGCGGCGCGCGCGTGCCCCTGGGCAAACCGAGCAGTCATCGTCCGCCGGCTCCTCGGCCTCGAGGACGCGATCTCGATGGGGCTGTGCGGACCGGTCCACGACGCCCGCAGCTGGACTTTCGACCTCGACCCCGGCGGCGTCGACCCCGTGCTCGGGTACGAGCGGCTCCAGCAGGCCTACTTCGCCCGCGACCCTGACTATCCGCTCGGCATCACCGTTCCGGCGATGGTCGACGTCCCCACCAGGGCGGTCGCGACCAACGACTTCGACCAGATCACCCGTGACCTCTTCTTCGAGTGGGCCGACTTCCACCGCGAGGGGGCGCCCGACCTGTGGCCCGAGGACCTGCGCGACGAGATGGAACCCGTGATGAAGCGGGTCTTCACCGAGGTCAACAACGGGGTCTACCGCTGCGGCTTCGCAGGGTCGCAACATGCCTATGACGCCGCGTACGACCGGTTGTGGACCGCGCTCGACTGGCTCGAGGACCGCCTCGCGACCCGGCGCTACCTGATGGGTGACACGATCACCGAGGCCGACGTGCGGCTGTTCACGACACTGGCGCGCTTCGACGCCGTCTACCACGGGCACTTCAAGTGCAACCGTCAGAAGCTGGCCGAGATGCCGGTGCTGTGGGCGTACGCCCGCGACCTGTTCCAGACCGCCGGGTTCGGTGACACGATCGACTTCGACCAGATCAAGGCGCACTACTACGTCGTCCACGCCGACATCAACCCGACGCAGATCGTGCCGAAGGGCCCGGACCTGTCCGGCTGGCACACCGCGCACGGACGCGAGGAGCTCGGCGGCCGCCCGTTCGGCGACGGCACGCCGCCCGCGTCCCTAGCGGCGGGCACCCTGGCGGTCTGACGCAGCCCGCTCACGGTCTGCAACGTGCTCGCAACCCTTGTCACAGCCACCCTGGCGCGCCTACGGTCGTGTCTCAGGCCGCTGGGGGGCGGCCGTGACGCGGGGGAGCGCGTATGAAGCACGACATGCCGTGGGGGCCATCGCCCGCCTTGGGCCACTTCACGTACTGGCCACGTACGGACACCTGGGTCTTCTCCGAGGAGCTCTGCGCGATCTTCGGCTTCGCGCCGTCGATGCAGATCACCTCCGAGGTCGTCCTCGACCACCAGCATCCCGACGACGTCGCACGCACTCGTGCGCTGATCGCGACGCGGGGGCTCGGCGACGAGACCGGTTTCAGCTACCAGCACCGGATCGTCGACTCCTGTGGCTTCGTCCACGAGGTCGTGGTGGTCGGCAGCGACCGCGAGGATCCGGACGGGCACGACCCGATCACGGAGGGGTTCATGGTGGACCTCAGCCAGGCCGGCGGCCACCCGCAGCGCAGCACGCCGATGGTCTCCGTCGAGTTCGACCCGGTCGATCTCGTGATCACGCAGTGCCCGCACTGCCCGAAGTGGTGGGCCGAGGTGACCGCGAGCGACGACGGCACCGTCGTACGGGAGTGGCACGAGCCGTTCTGCCCGGAGGTCCTGCGCTGGACGGCGCCCGACCCGGCGCTGCTCACCGCCAAAAGCACAGGGGTCCGGCTGCTACGGTAGCCGCCGTGCCCGACTCCGCTGCCCCACGTCCTCGCCACCCGACCCTCGCGGAGTACCGGGCGATCGCCCAGCCGCCCGAGGTCCGGGCGCGGCGCAGCGCGGAGCACTGGGTCGCCGACCTCTATCTCCGCGACATCTCGCCGTACGTGAGCCGACCGCTGGTCAGGCTCGGGCTCAGCGCGAACGCGGTGACGGGCCTGATGATCCTCAGCGGCTGGCTCGCTGCCGGATCGCTGCTCGTGCCCGGCCTCGTCGGGGTCGTCCTGGCCGTGTTCTTCGGCCAGCTCCAGATGCTCCTCGACTGCGCGGACGGTGAGGTCGCGCGATGGCGCGGCACCCTCTCCCCCGCCGGCACGTTCCTGGACAAGATCGGCCACTACACCACCGAGTCGCTGATCCCGATCGCGCTCGGCGTACGGGCGGCCGGCGGGCTGCCGGACATGTCCGACCACTACGGCTGGACGACGCTCGGCGCACTCCTGGCGGTCGTCATCCTGCTCAACAAGTCCCTCAACGACTTCGTCCACGTCTCGCGCGCCTTCTCCGGGCTCCCCCGGGTCGCCGACAGCGCCGAGGCCGCCGCCCCGCGCCCCGGACTCGTCGCCACGCTGCGTCGGTGGGCACGCTTCGTGCCGTTCCACCGGCTCTACCACTCGGTCGAGCTCACGTTGTTCGCTCTCGCCGCTGCCGTCGTCGACCTCCTCGCCGGCGACGCATGGGGAGGTCTCGCGGGGACACGCACCCTGGTCGTCGTGCTGCTGCCGCTGGCCCTGCTCGCCGTGGTGGGGCACTTCGTGGCCATCATGGCGTCGTCACGGCTTCGAGCGCCGACACCCTGAGCCGACTCCCTGAGGAGTGCGGAGACGGCACCTGCCACGACGGTAGGCTGTCCGGCGTGCACCGGATCCGTCGCCTTGGCCAGGTCGCGCGCCGAGGGGGTGCGCTTCTCCGCAACCGGCTCGACCGCCGGTCGTTCACCGCACGCTGCAACGACGACCCGGCGGCCCTGGACGCACCGGTCGCGCTCTACTTCGCCGACGGCCCCGAGAACCTCTACCAGCTCCACCAGTGGGACCGTGTCCTCGCCGCGCTTCCCTGGCCCGTGGTCGTGATCGCGGCGCGCCCTGACACTGGGCGTCGCGTCCTGGACGAGACCTCGCTGCCCGTGTTCTTCGCGCCGGGCTCGTCGTACCTCGAGGCCCTCGTCGCCCGCGGAAGGCTGCAGGTCGTCGCCTACGTCAACCACCTCCCCCTCAACTTCCGCATGCTGCGCTTCGCGAGCCCCGTCCACGTACACCTGGGCCACGGTGAGAGCGACAAGGACTCCAGCGTCACCAACCAGAACAAGGCGTACGACCGGGTGCTCGTCGCCGGCGCGGCCGCCCGTGCGCGGATCGCCGGCGCCCTTCGGGAGTTCGACGCCGCCGCGCACGTCCGCGAGGTCGGGCGGCCGCAGCTCGATCTTGACTATCCCGGCGCGCCGGGCTGGCCCGACGACGGCCGCACGAGGGTGCTCTACGCACCGACGTGGGAGGGCGACCGGGCCAGCATGGCGTACGGTTCGGTGGCGTCGCACGGCGTCGCCCTCGTCCGCTCCCTGGTGGACGACCCGCGCTATCGCGTGATCTACCGGCCGCACCCCCGTACGGGCGTCCAGGACCCCTCGTACGCGGCTGCCGACCGCCGCATCCGCGCCCTGCTCGCAGAGCGAGGTTCTGACCACCTCGTCGACACGGGCCCGTACGGGTGGCAATGGGCCTTCGCGGACGTGTGCGTCACCGATCTCTCCTCGGTCGCCTACGACTGGCTGGCGACGGGCAAGCCGATGCTCGTGACCGTCCCGACCGAGGCTCGCACCACGCTGCCGCCCTCGCTCTTCCTCGACGAGGTGCCGCGACTGGAGGCGGCGGACGCGCCGCACGCGGCCGCGATCCTCGACCGGCCGTGGCCGCGCGAGCGGATGCGCGAGCTGTCGGAGGCCTACTTCGGCGACACCGCGCCGGGGGCGAGCACCGCCCGTTTCGTGGCGGCGCTCGACGAGGCGATCAGGCTCGCATCCGTACCGGTCGGACCAACCTCCGCAGCCGGCCCCGCAGACGAGGACTGAGAATCCGGCCCCGGACCGAGGAGACCGACGGCTCGCCGACCACCGGCGGGAACGACTTGCGGGCGATGCGCCGGTCGAAGTCGTCAGCCGACTCACCCGGGTCGAACACGTGGCGCAGCCCGTGTCGGTGCAGGAAGTCCGAGTAGCGCCCGAACCGCTCCGCGTGCCCATCGACCAGCGGCTGCCAGTCCGCCTCGGCGTGCAGGGCGACCGCGTCCACCCCGTTCACGTCGACATCGATGCGCCGGTGCGGGATCTCGTGGTAGCGGGCGAGCTCGAGCGTGCGCGCGTCGTGGGTCAGGACGTACGCCGGGGTCCCGGCGAGCAGCGCGGCGATGTTGCCGTGGATGCGGGTGCCGTAGGAGAAAGGGAAGCGGGCGAGCGCCTCCATCCACGTCGTCGAGTCGAGAGGGAATCGCGCGCGCCCCTCGGCGATCAGCGGGTGGTCGGGGTGGACGGGAAGCCGGAGATCGGCGCCGGGACGGTCGACCTGGCCCTCGAGCAGGAGCGCGAGCGTCCGGATGTCCTGGGCGAAGTAGACCAGGCCGGGATAGCGCGCGACCTGGTCCTCGACCACCGGGGCCATCTGCTTGAGGTACGGCGACAGGTTGAAGGCGATCGGGCCTGCGGGATCGAGGTGGCGCCCGGGGTCGCGGAGCGGAAGCGTGTCGCCGTGGAGGAACATCGACGGGCAGCCGATCACGTCGACGTGGTCGCCGCCGAAGCCGAGCCCCGCGAGGTATTCGGCGGTCCACTCGCCCCGGACCCCGATCGAGGGAGAGTGGTCGAGCACGGCGCGCATGAAGCGCGTCACGGCGTCGCCGACCTGGCGCGGCGCGCGTACGCCCTCGCCCACAGCAGACTGCACTCCGACGCCGACCACGGTGACGGGGATCGAGAGCTTCTCGATCGTCTCGGTGATCGCGTCGAGGTTGGGGAG
This sequence comes from Mumia zhuanghuii, assembly GCF_042681565.1. NCBI lineage: Bacteria > Bacillati > Actinomycetota > Actinomycetes > Propionibacteriales > Nocardioidaceae > Mumia > Mumia zhuanghuii. The sequence goes on along the minus strand of NZ_JBHUFT010000008.1, from coordinate 688,862 downwards.
GAACCGCTTGCGGAAGGCGTTGGCGAGCGGGATGACGACGTGGTCGAACCGCTCGTCGATCTCCTCAGGGCCTAGCGTCCGGGCGTGGTTGAGGCGAGCGATCTGGATCGTCGCCTCTGATGTGGACAGCGTCCGCTGGACGGCATAGCTGAACAACAGGTTGCCGACGTTGTCGCCGACGAGGTTGCGCGCGAGGACCCGGTCCGCCGCCGGCGTCGTGAACGGGTTGCGGTGGGCCCGCAGAAGCACCTGGGTCACAAAAGTCTCCTAAAGTGATCTACTAACTCACGAGGAAGCCTAGCCCCCAGGCCCCGTGCATCGTGACCATGGCGACCGGCAGACGGACTCGGGCCGCGGCGTCGAGGTCACGGCCCTCCCACAACGACGCGGCCGTCACACCCGCCAGGTAGACACCAGGTGCCGCGAAACCGAGCAGCAGCCACGGCGTCGTGAAGATCCCCGCGAGGCCGAGCGCGAGCCCGAGGACGGACATGACGACGACCGCGGGCGGAGCCAGGTAGCGCACCGACGCGGTGTCGGGGTGCTCTTTGATGACCCGTCGACGCCAGCCGCCGGTACGGTACTGCTGCTGGGCGAACGACTTCCACGTCTCGCGCGGGTGGTAGGTGACCGCAAGGTCCGGCAGGAACCACACCGTCTCCCCCGACTCGCGGAGGCGGTGGTTCAGCTCCCAGTCCTGGGCCCGGACGAAGTGCTCGTCGTACCCGCCGACCTTCTCGAGCGCACTGCGGCGGAACGCCCCGAGATAGACCGTCAGCTGCGGTCCTGGGGCACCGCCGGTGTGGAAGGCCGCGCCGCCGATGCCGAAGCGCGATGACATCGTCCGCGCGACGGCTCGCCCGAAAGCCGTCGTCCCGCGCGGCGCCATGCGGCCACCCACGTTCGCGGCACCGGTGTCCCTCAACGCCGTGACCACCCGCGTCAGGTAGTCGGACGGGAAGAGCGCGTGCCCGTCGGCACGGACCAGGTAGTCGTGACGCGCGGCACCGATCGCGGCGTTGAGCCCTTGCGGCGTGAGCCCGGTCGGGTTGTCCACGATCGTGACCGAGGGATGCTCCGCGGCGAGCGCGTCGGCGATCTCGCGCGTGCGGTCCGCGGACGGCCCCACCGCGACGACGACCTCCAGCTCGCCGGCATAGTCCTGGAGGAGGATGCGCTCGACACACTCGGCGAGGTCACGCTCCTCGTTGCGCACGGTCATGAAGACCGATACGGGCGGCATGACCGACGCCGGCACCATGGCCTCGTCACTCATCGGCGCAGTGCTCATCAGCGCAGCCCTTCATCGAGCGGACCGGCGTCGATCAGGCGACGTCCGGCAGTCAGGAACCCGTCGGCATAGGTGCCGGCAGGGAAGTCACCCAGGTAGTAGACGCGCGTTTGCTCGCGCACCTCGACCAGCGGGTCCTCACCGAGCATCGCGTCGAGCGCGGGCTCGAGATCGGAGATCGCACCGTCGACGACGTAGGCCGCACGTGCCGCGGGGGCCTCCTCTCGGAGCACCTCCGACGAGCGGCCGACGGCGATCATCGCGAACGGCTTCTGCGACTGGAGGTAGTCGGAGACAACGGCCGAGACGTCGGAGACCATCGCATCCGAGGCGTTGAAGCAGTCGACCACCGACATGTGCAGCTCGGCTGCATCTCCCCAGACGTGCTGACGCCCGGTACGGGCGCGGTCCGCGTCGAGCAGCGCACCGATCTTGGCGATCGTCCGCGTCGCGTCCGGGAAGCGGTAGTTGAACGGGTGCGACCGGAAGATCACCCGGACGCCGCGCTTGAGCAGCGCCCGTACGATCTCCTCGCCCCGAGGCAACGAGTAGACCTCGGAGTCGGCGTACGGACCACGCCACGTCGGGGCGTACAGGACCGTACGGTCGGTCAGGTCACCGATCGCTCCGCGTGCCGGCCTGATGTCCTCCACCTGCGGACGCCCGACGATCTCGAACTTCTCCCGCGGGATCTCGACACCGTGACGCGCATAGCGGTCGATGCCCGCCTGGCCCGCGGCAAAGATCCGGTCGTAGATCGCGTGCACGGGATTGTAGCAGGCGGGCTTCTCGGAGTCACCGTGGTTGAGCCAGACGTGGACCATCTGGCGACGCTCGATGAAGTGCGTGTTGTTGGGGGCGTTGTTCACGTAGAAGGCCGCCCGCATGCTCGGGACGATCACCTCTTGAAGGCTGCGGATCGACGGGCGGTGGATCACCGGCGCGGACGTGAGGCCTTCCAAGGCCCGGAACATCGTCAGGTTGCGCGTCACCACGACGAACGGGCGACCGAGTCGTTCGAAGTACGGGATCCACATGCCGACCTGGTAGCGCGCCCCGACGTTCGAGCCGAAGTAGACGGTGAACTCGGGCGCCTGCTCCTCGAGCGTCGCGTACAGGCGGTCCTCCGCGTCGACGCACCGGTGCACCCTCCGCAGGCCGCTGGCGAGTGCGAGCACCACCGCGACGAGGCACGCAGCCGCGACCAGCACGAGGACCGGCGTCAGGCCCGCCGCCGCGGCGAGCCATGCGACGACGACGGCTGCCGCGCCGACGACGCCGACGACGCCGCGCGGCACCACCTCACGGACATCGACGTTCAACGAAGGCAGGTTGCGCGCCTCCAGCCCGACCCGCTCCCAGCTGTCGAAGACGGTCGTCTCCACGGACGTCGAGGCGGCCAGCACCGCGAGCGAGACCGCAACCATCCACGAGCTGCCGTGCCAGTCGAACCACGCCACCACCAGCGCCAGGACAAGCAGCAGGCGGGACATCTGGAGAGTCCCGGCGATCTGCTGGAACTTTCGGTTGCCGGGGCGTGCACGCCGGTGCAGGACCACGAACAGCGCCATCGTCACCAGCGCGCCGCCGAGCGACAGCCCCCGAGGCGCGCCGAGCAGCGCGGCGACGAAGGTGAGCAGGGCGAGGCCGCCGGTCGTGACGTCGCGTGCAGCGACGGCTAGCTGGCGGCGTACGGCACCGAGGGTGAGCTTGACTCCGGCGTCGTCGGTCTCGCCTACCGCCGTGTCCTCGACCAGGGTGCCCGTACGGCGGTGGTCGATGACGTCGCGGGCGCGGTCGACGAACACGTCGGCATAACCCTCGGCCGGGAAGTCGCCGAGGTAGTCGTTGCGGACCGCGCGCCTCTCCAGAGCGAGCGGGTCGCTGCCGAGCATCGAGTCGAGCGCGGACGAGACGTTGGACGCGTCCCCCTCGATCACGTACGAGGCCGCGGCGATCGGGTAGTGGCCGACGAAGTCGCGACCGTGCTCCGTCATCGCTGTCATCGCGAACGGCTTGCCGGAGAAGAGCCAGTCGACGACCACGCTCGACACGTCAGAGACCATCGCGTCGGCGGCATTGATGCAGTCGAAGATCGACATCGTGCGCTCGGCACGCTCACCGAAGACGTGCGCGCGTCCGGTGCGTTCGGCGTCCTCGCGGAGCATCTGATGGATCGTACGGATGGTGTCCGTGTCGGTCTCGAACCGGTAGCTGAACGGGTGCGGCCGGAAGATCACCGTCGCGCCCCGCTCCAGCAGGGCGCCGACGATGGCGGTGCCGATCGGCAGCGAGTGGTAGGCCGTCTCGTCCACGTGCCCGCGCCAGGTCGGCGCATAGAGGACTGTCGGCTGTGCCGGAACCGGCCCGTCCACACGCGTGACGCCTTCGACCTGCGGACGGCCGACGACGTCGAACGTGTCGCGAGGGATCGACACCCCATGGGCGGCGTAGCGACGCACCGCCGCCTCACCCGCGGCGAAGATCCGGTCGTACATCGCGTGCGTCGGGTTGTAGGACGACGGCTTGTCCGAGTCGCCGTGGCCGAGGAACACATGGGTCAGCCGGTGGTGCCGGACGAAGATGCTGTTGCCCGAGGAGGCGTTGACATAGAACGCGGTCGTCAACGACGGGGTGACCACGTCGTCGAGGTCGCGTGAGCCGTGCCGCATCACGATCGGCAGGTCGGTGTGCTCGGCGAGCAGCTCGGCCGGGTAGTTGTGACGCGTCACGATGAGGAACTTGCGCCCGGTGCGTCGCAGGTAGGGCAGCCACATCGTCACCTGGTGCGAGCCGTCCTCCGGCCACGCCGTGTAGACGACCGCGTCGGGCGCGTACGCGGTCAGCGCGCCCGCGAGATCGGCCTCGATCCGTCGTCCCGCGCGCATACGGACGACGGCGTTGAGTCCCATGACGATGTCGGGGCCGGCAGCGACCAGCGTCACCGCGGCCCACCACCACGGAGAAAGCCCGATCCCGGCGGTGACCGCGCCGAACGCGAGCGCGCCCAGGTGAGCGCCGGTCGCCGCGGACTCGAGGTCGATCTGCTTCGGCGCCGGTGTCAGACCGGGAACGTTCGAGACGAAGGTGACGCGGTACTGGCGTGCTTGGCCCAGCACCGGCTCCAGCACGACGACGCCGATGCTCATCATGGCCGCGAGCGCAGCGACCCACGCCGAGGCGTCGCTCCACGCCACGAAGCACACGGTGACCGCCGCGCCCACCATGCCGCGCAGCGCGCCGCCGTGGCCGAGCAGGACTCGCTCGACGTTGGGTGAGAGGTCGTCGCGGTGCACGAAGCGCCAGCCGTCGTACGCCAGCGCGGCGATCACGACAAGGAGGACCGTGACGACGACGGGTTCGACGACGCCGGCCAGCGCGGCAGCCGCCGCCAGGACGACCGCCGCGGCGGTGGTGAGCTCGGTGGCAGCGTCGCCCGCGCGGGCCGCCATGACGCGTGCGGCCTCGGGGGGCGCCAGACCTGGGTCAGCCATTCGTGATCGCAGCCGGGCCATTCTCGCGGCGGATGTCGATGACGTGGCCCGTCTGCGACGAGAGGAGCACGTCGAGCGACTGGCGCGCGACCTCCTCCGAGGACAGCAGCGTGCCCGCGGGCTCCTCGCCGAACGCCTTCGTGCGCATCGGGGTGCCCGTGCGCTCGGGGTTCACGCAGTTCACGCGCACGTCGCCGGCCCACTCGTCGGCCAGCGCCTGGGTGAGGTTCACCACGGCTGCCTTCGCCGAGGAGTACAGCGAGTAGCCCGAGCGGCCACGGGTGTACGAGGAGGAGGTGAAGAGAAGCAGCGAGCCCGACGATGCCGCGAGGTGGGGGTAGAACTCCTGGGCGATGAAAATCGGACCGAGGTAGTTCACCTCGGTCGCGTTGTAGATCGTCTCCTCGCTCGTCTCCGCCAGCGGTGCGATCGGGAGGACGCCCGCGGTGTTGACGACGTAGTCGACCCGTCCGGTCTTGGCGAGGACGGTCTCGGCAGCGGCGCGGACGTCGGCGCGTCGCTCGACGTGGGTGTCGGTGCTCGAGCGCGCGAACGTGAAGACGGTCGCGCCTGCGCGCTCCGCGAGGGCGGCGATGTCGCCACCGATGCCGTACGAGCCGCCGAAGACGACGACAGTCTTGCCCTCGAGCGCGGCGGCCTGTTGGACGTCGGTGAGGGCCTCCGGACGCTCGGCGGACGCCAGTTGGAACAGCTTGTCGGCGATGTAGACGTCGATCGGCTCGGTGACCTTCATGTTGCGCTCGTGACCGTCGACGACCGTGATCGGGACATCGGGCGTGTAGCGCAGGACGACGGTGCAGTCGTCGGTCGCGACGAAGTCGGGGTCTTGCGTCGCCTTCGCATAGGCGGCACGGATCACCGAGAGACGGAACGCTTGCGGGGTCTGCCCGCGCCGCAGGAGGTGGCGCGGGAGCACGTCGGCGATGGTGTCGGAGTCCTCGTGGACCGCGACGATCGTGTCGGCCGACGGGATGACGGTGTCGACAGCCTCGTACTCGCCGAGCGCGGCGACGACGTCCTCGATGATCGTCTGCGACACCAGCGGGCGCACGGCGTCGTGGAGGAGGACGTTGCACTCCTCGTCACCGAGGGCGTCCAGCGCGCGCTGGGTCGTGGCGTTGCGGGTGTCGGCGCCCTCCAAGATCTGGGTCACCTTGTCGTACCCGCCGTTGCGGACGATGCTCCGCACCGGGTCCAGGTGGCCCGGCGTCATCAGCACCACGATCTCGTCGATCAGAGGGGATGCCTGCATGACCGCGATCGTGTGCTCGATGATCGGCTTGCCCGCGATCTTGATCAACTGTTTCGGGATCGACAGGCCGACCCGGGTGCCGGTGCCGCCGGCCAGCACCACGGCCACGTTTCGCATCGTAGTCACGACCTAGAGAGTAACTTGTGGCACGAACCCGGAGCCGGAGGGTATGCGTGGGTTCCAGGACCCTCACACGTAGAGTGGGCCTGCTATGCCGGGGCCGTCCCCGAATGGGACGCGACACCTGACGAGAGGGATCGATGGTCGACTCGAGCTATACCCGATCGCCCTGGGCGCGGGTCCGCGCAATCTGGGGCGTACGGAAGATCTTCCTCCTCCTGGTCCGCCGTGACCTGAAGGTGCGCTACGCGAATTCCGTCCTCGGATACGTGTGGACGGTCCTCGACCCGCTCCTGATGAGCCTCGTCTACTGGGCGATCTTCTCCATGCTGTTCGCACGTGACGTCCCGGGCGACGAGCCGTACATCGTCTTCCTGCTCGCGGGCATGCTGCCGTGGCAGTGGTTCAACTCGACCGTCTCACAGAGCTCCAAGGCGCTGCGTAGCTCGTCTCGGTTGATCCGATCAACCAACCTGCCTCGCGAGATCTGGGTGCTGCGTGTCGTCGCGTCCAACGCGGTCGAGTACGTCTTCGCGCTGCCGGTGCTCGCCGGTTTCCTGATCGCCTTCCAGGTGCCGCTCCACTGGAACATGCTGATCACGCTGCCGCTGGCGATGCTGCTGATGGCCACCTTGCTGTGCGGCATCGGGTTCGCCTTGAGCGTCCTCACCGTCCTGGTGCCCGACCTCAACCGTGTGGTCCAGATCTTCCTTCGTCTGTTCTTCTACGCGTCACCGGTGCTCTATACGACGACACGGCTGCCCGAGGACATCCGCTGGGTGTACGTGGCCAACCCTGTCGCCGACATCCTCCAGCTCTTCCGGTCCGGGATCTTCCCGCACTACCTCAACTGGCTCCACGTCGGATATGCGGCGGCCGTCTCCGTCGCGATTCTCGCGTTCGGCTGGTGGATCTTCGCCCGCCTCGAGCGCACGGTCCTCAAGGAGCTCTGAGTCATGACCGAACCCATCATCTCGGTCCAGGACGTCTCGGTCCGGTTCCACCGGTCACGGCGCCACCGCAGCATCCGCGACCTCGTCTTCAAGGGCCAGTCCGGAGTGCGCGCCGGCGAGTTCTGGGGGTTGCGCAACATCTCGTTCGACGTGCAGCCCGGTGAGGCGATCGGCGTCGTCGGTCGCAACGGTCAGGGCAAGTCGACGCTTCTCAAGACGATCGCCGGCGTTCTCATCCCCGACGAAGGGCGCGCCGTCGTCAACGGCGGTGTGGCCCCGCTGATCGAGATCACCGGCGGCTTCGTCGGAGACCTGACGGTGCGCGACAACATCTTCCTCGCCGCCGGTCTGCACGGCACGAGCAAGAAGCAGATCGCGGCGTCGTTCGACGAGATCGTCGAGTTCGCCGAGATCGAGGACTTCGTCGACACTCCCTACAAGCACCTCTCCTCCGGGATGAAGGTCCGGGTGGCGTTCAGTGTGGTCTCGCGCCTCGACGAGCCGATCATGCTCGTCGACGAGGTGCTGGCGGTCGGCGACCGCGCCTTCCGCGAGAAGTGCTTCGAGCGGATCGACGAGATGCTGAGCGAGGGCCGGACGCTGTTCATGGTGTCGCACAGCGAGGCGAACCTCACCCGCTTCTGCAGCCGCGGCCTCTATCTGCGCGAGGGCCAGCTCGTCCACGACGGCCCGATCGGTGAGGTCGTCGAGAAGTACTTCAGCGAGTCCGGCAACGAGGCTGCACTGCGTCGCCGCCACGAGCGTCGGATGCGTCGCATGCGCCAGCGCGGGCTCCTCGGAGACGACTCCGACGAGGATGACGAAGGCGACGAGGACGGGCTCCGTACGGTCGTCTGACCCGCACGGCCTCCGTAAACGGGCCGCCGCGGGCTGAGCGTCGTCGGTGGGCTGGCGTCCACGGACCCGACAGGCCTGGACGCTACGCCACCAACTGCCCTCGTTCGCGGCGGACAGTGACCCACGAACGCCAGAGAGTGACCCGCGAACTCGGCACAGTGACCCGCGGGTCAGACGACGGGCGGGCGTCCGCGCAGCGTCATCGCGAGCACGGTGCGCCACTTGAGCGGACGGCGCTCCCCCGGGTCCGTACGCCATCCCTCACGCCAGCCCGCCAACCACGGACGCAGCGAGCGCCGACCGATCGACGACCGCACCGCCCGCAGGAGCGCGACCAGCGTCCAGCTCGCGACGTACGCCCACGAGAACGGCCACCGCAGGTTGCGGCGGGCCAGCCAGACGCGGTTGCGGGCGTTGAGTCGGTAGTAGAAGTCGTGCCGTGCCGGGTCGATCGCGGGGTGGAGGCACGCGAGATCGCCGCGGTACCAGACCTCGTACCCCGCGTCCCACACCCGCCATGCCAGCTCGATGCCCTCGTGGGCGTAGAAGAACTCGTCTCCCCAACCGCCGGCGGCGTCGAACGCGGCGCGGCGCACGACCAGCACGCCCTCCCACAGCGAGAACGCCGTCGACGAGCGCCGTGGGTCGCCCTTGCGCATGCGCGGGATCCACCGCGTCGGGGCGGTCTCCCCCGGGCTCTCCACCCGAGGCTGGACGACTCCGAGGCGGCGGTCGGCCGCGAACAGCGCCGCCGCACGCGCAAGGAAGTCGTCGCCGTCCAGACGGGCGTCGTCGTCGACGAACAGCAGCAGGTCGCCGGTCACGTGGGGGACGCCGGCGTTGCGTCCGGCCGGGATGCCGAGGTTCTCGGGGAGCGCGAGGGCACGAACGCCCTCCGGCAGCCCGGACGGCGCCCACCCGTTGCCGACGCACACGATGTCCACATCCACATCGCCCTGCGCGAGGACGGAACGGAGCGCAGCGTCGAGGTCCTCGGGGCGCTTGCCCTGGGTGAGGACGACGACACCGATCTGGGGGCGTACGGGTGCGGTCACACGGGCCACCGTACCGGCGCGGGTCCGTGCACTCGGTGCCCCGGTCAGGAGGCGAGGGCGTGGGACGCGGCGGCCTCGAGGGTGTGGATCGGAGAGACGTCGATGACGAGCTCGCCGGAGCGGACGGAGACACGTCCAGCGGTGTGCAGGAGGCGGTAGCCGAAACGTCCGCGTACGAGTTCGACGACCTCGGGGCGCCGCGAGGTCGCACGTGGCAGGCGTGCGCGCAGCCTCGTCCGCAGGGTCCGCAACCGCGCGCCGTCGAAGGTGAGGACCACCCTGACCGGCATGCCGTCGAGGGGCGAGCCGTCATCGTCGAGAGAGAGGACGACGACGAACCGTGGCCTGTCCTCGTACCGGGCGATCATCTGCTCCACCGTCGCGCCGGGCAGGCTGGCGAGGAGGTCACCGGGCCACAGCCCGTACCCCCTCGCCCGCTCCGTCAGCGTCACTCCCCTGCTCATCACCGCATCACAGCACACTCACGTGGGCCAACACGGCAGCCACGCGGAGCTCAGGACCCTGAGAGAAGATCCTCGAACGAGGTCGTCATCGCGAACGGGTCGACCGGCGCGCTGCTCGCTCGGGCGGCGACCAGCGTCGAGAGCTCGCCGGCGGCCCTCTCGACACGGGACTGCAGGGCACCGTTCACACCGTCGACACCGCCCCAGTCCTCCGACGCCGCGAAGACAGCGGTCGGCACGACGACAGCGCGCAGATAGGCGAACATCGGCCGCAGCGCGTGCTCGAGAGCCAGCGAGTGGCGTGCCGTGCCCGCCGTGGCGGCGATCAGCACCGGCTTGCCGGCCAGGGAGTCCTTCTCGAGCACGTCGAAGAAGGACTTGAAGAGCCCCGAGTAGGACGCGGTGAAGATCGGCGTCACGACGACCAGCCCGTCCGCGGCCACGACGTCGTCGAGGACCGCCTGGAGTCCGGCCGGGGCGAAGCCGGTGAGCATCGCGTTGGTGATGTCGTGCGCGTGCTCACGCAGCTCGTGCACGGTCACCTCGGCCTCGACCCCGCTGGTGAGCAGGTCGTCGCGGACCGCCTGGGCAAGCCGGTCGGCGAGCAGGCGCGTCGAGGACGGCTGGCTCAGGCCGGCGCTGACGACGGTGATCTTGCGGGTGGTCATGCAGTCACCTCCTCAGTGGTCGCGGCCTGCGCGACGGCGACGAGCGATGCGTGAGTCGGGGCCTCGGGAACATGGGCGGGCTTCAGCGCGGCGAACTCCTTGCGCAGCACCGGGACGACCTCCTCGCCGAGGAGGTCGAGCTGCTCGAGCACGGTCTTGAGCGGCAGACCTGCGTGGTCCATGAGCCACAGCTGGCGCTGGTAGTCGCCGACGTACTCCCGGAACCCCAGAGTCCGCTCGATGACCTGCTGCGGGCTACCGACGGTGAGCGGCGTCTCGCGGGTGAAGTCCTCGAGGCTCGGCCCGTGCCCATAGACGGGCGCGTTGTCGAAGTACGGCCGGAACTCGTCCACCGCGTCCTGGCTGTTCTTGCGCATGAACACCTGCCCGCCGAGGCCGACGATGGCCTGGTCGGCGCTGCCGTGGCCGTAGTGCTCGAAGCGCTGACGGTAGAACGCGACCATGCGCTGGGTGTGGCTGGCAGGCCAGAAGATGTGGTTCGAGAAGAACCCGTCGCCGTAGTAGGCGGCCTGCTCGGCGATCTCCGGGCTGCGGATCGAGCCGTGCCAGACGAACGGCGCGACTCCGTCGAGCGGGCGCGGGGTCGCGGTGAAGCCCTGCAGCGGCGTACGGAACTTGCCCTCCCAGTCGACGACGTCCTCGGTCCAGAGGCGGCGCAGCAGGTGATAGTTCTCGATCGCGAGCTCGATGCCCTGCCGGATGTCCTTGCCGAACCACGGATAGACCGGACCGGTGTTGCCGCGACCCAGCATCAGGTCGTTGCGGCCGTCCGACAGGTGCTGCAGGGTCGCGTAGTCCTCGGCGATGCGCACCGGGTCGGTCGTGGTGATCAGCGTCGTGGAGGTCGAGAGAATGAGCCGCTCGGTCTGCGCGGCGATGTAGGCCAGCGTGGTCGTCGGGGCGGACGGGATGAAGGGCGGGTTGTGGTGCTCTCCCGTCGCGAAGACGTCGAGCCCGACCTCCTCGGCCTTCTTGGCGATCTCGATGGTCGCCTTAATCCGCTCGTGCTCGGACGGCGTCCGGCCCGTCGTCGGGTCGGTCGTGACGTCGCCGACGGTGAAGATCCCGAACTGCATCTGCTCGTCCCCTTGTCTGATCGCTCCCGCGATCGCTCTGGAACCAATCTAGTACAGCCTTCAACTATCTGACCAGTCGGCCTATTCCCCCGCCGCCGGCCGCTCGAGCGGGCGTTGTCAGCCGAAACCCCTAACGTGGCCCCTATGAGCAATGATTCCGCCGCACTCGACACCTTGCGCGCGATCCTGCTCGACCAGGTCGACCGGATCGATGACCTCGTCGACGACCTCACTCGCGACCTTCCCCTCCCGATCGGCACGTACCGCCCGGACGGCGAGTCCAACACGGTCTGCTGGCTCGTCTGGCACCAGGCGCGCGTGCTCGACGACCACGGGGCTGACCTCATGGGCACCCTTCAGGCGTGGACGGCCGACGGCTGGTACGACGAGCTCGGGCTCCCGTTCGCCAAGTCCGCCACCGGCTACGGGCAGTCGCCTGACGAGGTCGCCGCCGTCGTGGTCAGCGGCGAGAAGCTCGCCGGCTACCACCACGACGTCACCGGGCGGCTCCGGTCCTTCCTGCACGGCGTCGACGTCGCAGGGCTGCGACGCATCGTCGACGACCGGTGGGATCCCCCGGTGACGGCGGCCGTCCGGCTCGTCAGCATGTTCGACGACAGCGTCCAGCACCTCGGTCAGGCCTCGTACGTCCGCGGGCTCGCCGAGCGGGCCGACCTGGGGTGAGACCGGACGTCAGGACGTCACGACCGTGACGATCGGGGCGCTCGTCGGCTCCTTCGACCCACCCGCGGGCTCCACGCTGATCGCGACCGCCGTCACACCGGTGACGTCGTCCATGAGGTGCGCTCCCCGCGCCCCCTGCTCGTCGCGTGGCAGGACGCCTGCGCTGTGCATGGCGCCGTCCGACTCCGTCCACATCTGGTAGTCCAGGTCGTCGCCGAGCCGGGGCAGGTCCGCGACGACCATCACGGCCTTGCCGAGGTCGGCAGACTGCACGACGCGCACCGTCCCGCCACCGTCGACCGGGGCCGTCACCATCTCGACGTCCGGGGCGGAGAGCACCTCCGTCATCGCGGCCTGGCGGGCCTCCATCCGGTCGACCTGGTCGCGCTGGGACAGGCCGAAGCCGACTGCGCCGACGACCAGCGCGAGGGCCGCCGCAGCGAGCATGATCCGTGCCGGCCACCCGCGGCGCCACGACCGCGCGCTGGAGAGGTCGGTGACGACAGGCCGCTCCTGCGGGGTGCGGGAGACCGCGTCGAGGACGGCGCGGCGCAGGTGCGCCGGAGGTGCCGCCTCCTGCGCGGCACCGAGCCGCGCGGCCGTCTCCTGGAAGCCGAGGACCTCCTCTTCGCAGTCCGCGCACTCGGCGAGGTGGGACTCGTACGAGGCGCGCTCCTCGGCGTCGAGCGCATCGAGGGCGAACGCGCCCGCGAGCGTGTGCGGATCGCTGGTCATGCCGTCACCCCCAGGCAGTCGCGCAGGCGGATCAATCCATCGCGCAGGCGGGTCTTCACCGTCGCCGGGTTGGCCTCAAGGATCACCGCGACCTCCGCGTAGGTGTGGCCCTGGTAGTAGGCGAGGCCGACCGCTTCACGCTGCAGGTCGGTCAGCGTGCCCAGGCATCGGCGTACCTGCTCGTGCTCGAGCCGTACGGTCACCTCGTCGGTGACCTGGTCGTACGCGGGCCCGCCGGACCAGTCGTACCGTGCGTCGCGGTCGGCCGCGGCCTGGTCGTGCCGTACAGCATCGACGGCACGGCGATGGGCCAGCGTCAGCACCCACGTCTTTGCACGCCCCCGCCGCGCGTCGAAACGCGGCGCGATCTGCCACACCTGCAAGAACACCTCCTGCGTCACCTCCTCCGAGCGCACCGGGTCACGCAGAATCCTCCGTACGAGGCCGAAGACGGCACCCGCCAGCGCGTCGTACACCGCGGCGAAGGCCTGCTCGTCCCCTCTGGCCACGCGTCCCATCAGGGACTCGACCGCGTCACCCGTGTCGGGCGTGCTCGCGTCGGGGGCTGCGCGCCGGCCACGCTCTGGGTCTGCCATCGGCACTCCTGGTTGGAGGGACTGTCATCGGTGATTCGAGGCAGTGCGCCCCGGGGATGGGTCCGATCGTCCGCGTTCACATTGTCACTCGCCGGACCCATCCGTGTCGCCGGTCGCCGCGAAGCAAGGGCATGACCAGGACCCGGGTTCGCCTCCTCGCTGCCGGCAGCGGTGTGCTGGCCGCACTGGCCGGCGTGGCGGTGGGGACGGCGGTGGCGGCCGTCACCGGAGGGCCGTCGCCCGTCGTTGCGGTCGGCAACGCGGTGATCGCGCTGACGCCAGGGTTCGTGAAGGACTTCGCCGTACGGGCGTTCGGCGAGAGCGACAAGGCCGTGCTGCTGAGCGGGATGGCGTTGGTGCTCCTCGTGCTGGCCGCGGCGGCGGGAGTGCTCGGGGCTTCCCGCCGCCGGCTCGCGGTCGTCCTCGTGGCGGCCGTGGGCGCGGTCGCGGTGGTGGCGACGGCGGTCGACAGGACGACCTCGGCGTGGCCCGCGGTCGCCCTCCTCGCGCCCGTCGCGACCGGCATCGTCGCGGCAGCGACGCTCCTCGTCCTGCTGCGGGCGCTTCCTGCCTCTAACCAGAGCCAGGGCGCAACTCCCTCACGCCGACCCGGCGACGACCTGCCGTCAGGGTTCGACCGCCGACGGTTCCTCGTCGCCGTCCTCGGCACGGCCGCCGTCGCGGCGACCGGCGGTGCGGTGACCCGGATCGCGGGCGGGTCGGATGCGGCGGTGTCGCGGTCGCGCATCCGCGTCCCGGTCCCGCGCAGCCCCGCGCCCCCGCTGCCGGACGGGCTCGACCCGCTGTCAGGCGTGACCCCGTACGTGACGCCGAACCGCGACTTCTACCGCGTCGACACCGCGCTGATCGTTCCCGACGTCCCCGCCGACACCTGGCGCCTGCGGATCCACGGCGACGTGGACGAGGAGCTCGAGCTGAGCTTCGCCGACCTCCTCGACATGCCGCTGATCGAGCGCCGCATCACGCTCACCTGCGTCTCCAACGAGGTCGGAGGCCCGTACGCCGGCAACGCCACGTGGATCGGCGTCCCCCTGGCCGACCTCTTGCGGCGCGCGGGGGTGCGCGACGGCGCCGACGCGCTCAAGTCCACGAGCGCGGACGGGATGGTGATCGGTACGCCGCTGGACGCGGTCCTCGACGGGCGCGACGCGCTGGTCGCGCTCGCGATGAACGGTGAGCCACTGCCGCTGGACCACGGCTTCCCCGCACGGATGGTCGTGCCCGGGCTGTACGGCTACGTGTCGGCGACGAAGTGGCTCGTCGACCTGGAGGTCACGCGGTTCGCAGACTTCGAGGCGTACTGGACCGAGCGCGACTGGGCCGAGCAGGCCCCGATCAAGCTCGCGTCGCGCATCGACGTCCCGCGCTCGTTCCAGTCGTTCGACCGCGACTCCGTCCGAGTCGGCGGCGTCGCCTGGGCGCAGCACGTCGGCGTACGGGCCGTGGAGATGCGGGTCGACGACGGCTCGTGGGAGTCGGCGCAGCTCGCCCCGCAGGACGGCATCGACACGTGGCGCCAATGGACGTGGCACTGGCGCGACGCGACCCGCGGCGACCACACGCTCACCGTGCGCGCGACCGACGCGGACGGGACCACACAGACCTCCGACCGGGCCGAACCACGCCCGGACGGTGCCACCGGCTGGCACAGCGTCAGCTTCTCGGTGGAGTGACCGATCACGACAGGAAGGCACAACCATGAGTAGGACCACGCACAAGACCCGCTTCGCGGCGGTGGCCATGCTGGCGTCCCTGGCCCTCTTCACCGCAGGCTGCGGCAGCGACGACTCCGACTCGGGCTCAGGCTCGGGCGACTCCACGCCGAGCGCTTCGGAGTCGGCAACCTCCGAGATGACCGACGATGCTGCCATGTCTGACGCCTCGTCCGAGCTCGTCGGTCCCGGCTGCGCCTCGTACGCCGAACAGGTGCCCGACGGTGCCGGCTCGGTCGACGGGATGGCCCAGGACCCGGTCGCGACCGCGGCGAGCAACAACCCGCTCCTCAAGACGCTCACCGCGGCCGTGAGCGGGCAGCTCAACCCGGACGTGAATCTCGTCGACACCCTCAACGGCGACGAGTTCACGGTGTTCGCGCCGGTCGACGCGGCGTTCGCGAAGCTGCCGAAGGAGACCGTCGCCGAGCTGGCGAAGCCGGCCGGAGCGGAGACCCTGACGTCGGTGCTGACGTACCACGTCGTGCCGGGGCAGCTCAGCCCCGACGAGGTCGTGGGGACGCACACGACGGCGAACGGTGCTGAGCTGGAGGTGAAGGGCTCGGCCGACGAGCTCACCGTCGGTGCCGAGGACGCAGCGGTGGTCTGCGGCGGGGTGAAGACCGCGAACGCGACCGTCTATCTCATCGACTCGGTCCTGATGCCGCCGATGTGAGCGATCCGTCCTGCTCGGCCAGCGGACTCGCTGGTCGAGCAGGGGCGGAGCGCCAGCGGAGCCCGGATTAAGACCCCTCAGACACCTTGCCCTTGGCTGCCTTCGCTGCCGCCTTCTGCTCCTTCTTGAACGTCCGCACCTCCTGGAGCGTCTCGGCGTCGACGACATCGGCGATCGAGCGGCGCGAGCCCTCGTCGCCGTACGCGCCCGCAGCCTGACGCCACCCGGCCGGCTCGACCCCACGCTGCTTGCCCAGCATCGCGAGGAAGATCCGCGCCTTCTGGTCGCCGTACCCCGGCAACGCCTTGAGGCGCTTGAGCACGGTCTTGCCGTCGGGGTCGCCCTCGGTCCAGAGGCGTGCGGGTTCGCCGTCGTACTCGCTCATCAGGTACGCGGCGAGCTCCTGGATGCGCTTGGCCATCGAGCCCGGATAGCGGTGGACCGCCGGTGGCGTGGAGCAGAGCGCGGCGAACGCCTCGGGGTCGTACTCCGCGATCGTCTGCACGTCGATGCTGCCGACCCGCTGCACGATCTTGAGCGGGCCCGCGAACGCCGCCTCCATCGGATACTGCTGATCGAGAAGCATGCCGACGAGCAGCGCGAACGGGTCGGAGTCGAGCAGCTGGTCCGCTTCGGCGTCACCGGTGAGGTTGAGGCTCATGCCCCGATCATCCCAAAACGAGCCCACGTTCGACGAACGGCGGACGTCATACGGTGGGGCATGGCTGTCCCCGCACGCCTCACCCACGCCGTCGCCTCGCTCCCGCTCACGCGCTCGAGCGCCGTCCTGGAGATCGGCGGCGGACCGGGCGTCGCCGCGCAGCTGGTCCTCGAACGCCTCGGACCTGACGGCTCGTACCTCGGTGTCGACCGCTCGGAGGTCGCCGAGCGCCGTACGAGGCAGCGCTGCGCCGACGCCGGGTCACCGGCCCGGTGGGACGTACGACGAGGCGCCATCGAGGACGTCGCGGCGATGCTGCCGGGCGCCGCGTACGACCTCGCGTTCGCGGTGAACGTCAACGTCTTCTGGACCAGCGACGCCTCGAGGCTGGCCGCCGAGCTCCATCGTGTCCTGCACCCAGAGGGCAGTCTTTGGCTGTTCTACGAAACGCCGACCAGCACCGTCGGCGCGAGGGTCTCCGACGGGGTGACCCGATCGCTGACCGGCGGCGGTTTCGACGCCGTGACGGCCGTCGCGGCGTCACCCCGACTGGGTGCCTTCACCGCCTCGCGCCGCCCCCGAGGGATCACGAACCGATAACGAAGCTGGAGCCCACAGCCCCTGCCACCACAGGCGTCACCTGCCGCCCGTAACACACCGCACGTAAGGCCCTGCAGCGCCCCCTGTCGTTACCGTTAGTGACCTTGACCAGGCAGGATGCAAGGAGCGCGACGTTCGTCCGTACGGCGCGCCCGCCTCCAGCGGGACCCCGGTCACGGGCACCCACGATGGTGCCTACGTCGCCAGCAGACAGCGAGGCTGCGCCTGACGCCTCTCGCGTCGACCCCCGACGCGGCGGGTGCAGCCGAACGTCCGAAAGGTGGCGAAGAAGTCCCGTGATGACCGCCAGCGTGGGTCAAGAACTCTCACCGCTCCTGGAATCCTCGACCGACGCCCCGGTCGCCCTGCGCATCGAGAACGTCTCGAAGGTCTTCGGCCGACGCCCCGCCGAGGCCGTGCGACGCCTCGAGGCCGGCGCGAGCCGCGATGAGGTCAAGCCGTACGGCACCGCCGCCGTCATCGACGCGAGCCTCGAGATCCGTGTCGGCGAGATCTTCGTCGTGATGGGGTTGTCGGGGTCGGGCAAGTCGACGCTCATCCGGATGCTCAACGGCCTGTGGCGCCCGAGCGCCGGGCGGGTGCTGATCGGCGACGACGACCTCGCGACGGTCGACGCGAAGTCCCTGCGCGCCCTGCGCCGCGCCCGCGTCAGCATGGTCTTCCAGCACTTCGCCTTGCTTCCCCACCGCACGGTGCTCGACAACGCCGCGTACCCCCTCGAGATCCAGGGAGTCCGCAAGAAGGAGCGCCGCGCCAAGGCCGCCGAGGCGCTCGCGCTCGTCGGCCTCGACGGGTGGGAAAGCTCGTTGCCCTCGCAGCTGTCCGGCGGTATGCGCCAGCGGGTCGGGCTCGCCCGCGCGCTGGCGGCCGACACCGACATCCTCCTCATGGATGAGGCGTTCTCAGCGCTCGACCCGCTGATCCGCCGCGAGATGCAGGAGCAGCTGCTCGATCTGCAGCGCCGCCTCGGCAAGACCATCGTCTTCATCACGCACGACCTCAATGAGGCCATGCACATCGGCGACCGGATCGCCGTCATGCGTGACGGCCGGATCGCTCAGGTCGGCACCACCGAGCAGATCCTGTCCGACCCGGCGAACGACTACGTCGCGCAGTTCGTCGCCGACGTCGACCGCAGCCGCGTGCTGACGGCCTCGTCGGTGATGGTCCGCCCCACCGCGGTCGTCCCCCTGGCCGGGGGCCCTCGTCAGGCCAGCCGCACGATGCGCGAGGCGCAGGTGCCGGCTGCGTACGTCGTCGACCGCCAGCGCGTCCTGCGCGGCGTCGTCCACGACGTCGACGCGGTCGCCGCACTCCGCGAGGGCAAGGACACCATCGCCAGCGCGGTGCGCGAGGACGTCGCGTCCGTGCGGACGACGACGCTGCTGGCCGATGTCTTCGCCCCTGCCGCGGAGGGCACGCTGCCCGTACCGGTGACCGATGACGACGGAAGGCTCGTCGGCGTCGTGCCGCGAGTGACGCTGCTGTCCGCGATGGCCCCTGCCGAGCCGACCACGGGAGGCGACGATGACTGACAGCCCCATCCCTCGCATGCCCCTCGGCGAATGGGTCGAGACCGGTGTCGACTGGGTGACCGACACGTTCCGCCCGTTCTTCGGGTTCGTGAAGGAGGTTCTTTCCGGGGCGTACGACGGCCTCAGCGAGCTCCTCCTGGCCCCGCCGTTCTGGGTGCTCGCGGTGCTGCTGGCGCTGGTCGCCCTTGTCGCGAAGGGCTGGCGGCTCGCCCTCGTCGCCGTTGTCGGCTTCACGCTCATCGCGAGCGTCGACCAGTGGGACAACGCGATGAAGACGCTCGCGCTCGTGCTGCTCGCCTCCGTCATCGCCCTGGCGATCGCCGTCCCGGTCGGCATCTGGGCGGCGCGCAACGACACGGTCTCCGCCGTGGTCAAGCCGGTGCTGGACTTCATGCAGACGATGCCGGCGTTCGTCTATCTCATCCCGACGGTCGTCATCTTCCTCACCGGCGTCGTCCCGGGCATCGTCGCGACGGTGATCTTCGCCCTCGCGCCGGGCGTCCGCTTCACCGAGCTCGGCATCCGGCAGGTCGACGGCGAGGTCGTGGAGGCGGGACAGGCGTTCGGTGCCACCCCAGGCCGCATCCTGCGGCAGGTCCAGCTCCCGCTGGCGATGCCGACAATCATGGCCGGCGTCAACCAGGTCATCATGCTCGCGCTCTCGATGGTCGTGATCTCGGGCATGGTCGGCGCCGAGGGCCTCGGCCGCGACGTCGTGTCAGCCCTCAGCAGCGTGGAGGTCGGCATGGGCTTCGAAGCTGGCATCTCCGTCGTGATCCTCGCGATCTTCCTCGATCGCGTCACCGCGGGCCTTTCCGCCCGCACCCCTGTCGCCAAGGCGCTGGCCACGAGCCGCTCCTGAGCGACGACACCCCCAACCCAGGCGGCGCCCACCGGCGCAGCCGAAGGAAGGAACACATGTCACGCGTACGCACATCCCGACTCCTGCGGGGCGTCACCGCCACCGCGTCCGCGCTCGTCCTGAGCGTCGGCCTCGCCGCCTGCGGAGGCTCTGAGTCGGCCAGCGGCGACGACGAGAAGTCGATCTCGATCGGCATCCCCTCCGGATGGGACGAAGGCATCGCCGTCTCCCACCTGTGGAAGGCGATCCTCGAGGACGAGGGGTACGAGGTCGAGACCGAGACCGCGGACGTCGGGGTCGTCTTCACCGGCCTGGCCGGCGGGGACTTCGACGTCACCTTCGACACGTGGCTCCCGCTCACCCACGCCTCGTATCTGAAGAAGTTCGGCGACGACATCACCGATCTCGGCACCTGGTACGACAACGCCAAGCTGACGATCGCCGTCAACGAGAGCTCGCCGGCCAAGTCGCTGGAGGACCTGGCGGGCATGGCCGACGAGTACGGCAACCGCCTGGTCGGTATCGAGGCGGGTGCCGGCCTCACGAAGGTCACGCAGGAGGAGGTCGTGCCCACGTACGGCCTGGACAAGATGGACTACGTCATCTCGTCGACCCCGGCGATGCTGGCCGAGCTGAAGAGCGCGACGAAGTCCGGTGACAACATTGCCGTGACGCTGTGGCGCCCGCACTGGGCGTACGACGAGTTCCCCATGCGTGACCTCGAGGATCCCAAGGGCACGCTCGGCGAGGCCGAGGAGATCCACGCCTACGGGTCGAAGGACTTCGGTGAGCGCTTCGGCGACGTCGAGGAGATGATCGGCGCGTTCACACTGAACGACGAGCAGCTCTTCTCGCTGGAGAACCTCATGTTCAACTCCGGCGACGACGTCGCTGAGGAGGACGCGGTGAAGCAGTGGCTCGAGGACAACCCCACGTTCGTCGACGACCTCAAGAAGAAGGCCGGCGTGAGCTGACCTTCGCGCACGACGATGGCCGGTCCCCGTCGGGACCGGCCATCGTCGCGCCCGCCCGGGGTTTGCCACGCCAGCCTGGGCAACGCCGGTTGGGCATCGGAGTCGGCCACCGCCTCCGTACGGCCGTGGTGAGCCACGTCGACCATCAGTGAGCCACGCCGAAAAGGCGCGCCCACCCGTGGCGGACGTCGCTCACCGCGGCAGCGTCCGCGCTACTCGTGGATCGGTCGCGGGATGCTGCGGTTGGCGATGCGGTTCTCCGCTCCGACCATCCAGGCGAGCTGCTCGACCCGCTCGAGGATCGCGTGCAGTAAGTCCGCCGTCGTCGGGTCCTCCTCGTCGACGTCGTCGTGGATCCGCCGTGCGGTCGCCGCCACGGCGTGCAGCGCACTGGTCACGAGATCGACGGTCTCGGCCGTGTCGACCTCGTCGGACGGGTAGTCCGGCAGGCTGCTGCGCTCGGCGACCGTCGCGGCACGTCCGTCCGGCGTGATGGAGATGGCGCGCATCCGCTCGGCGACGTCGTCGCTGAATCCCCGCGCTGCGTCGACGATCTCGTCGAGCTGGAGATGGAGGTCGCGGAAGTTCTTGCCGACGACGTTCCAGTGCGCCTGCTTGCCGATCAGGTGGAGATCGATCAGCTCGACGTGGATCTGCTGGAGGTGGTCGGCCATCTGCTTCGAAGCCCGGTAGGGCGCCTCGACCGTAGGGTGCTTGTCGCTCTTCATCGTCTTGCTCATGGAGCTCCTCCTTCTTTCGACTCACCTGGACGGTGCCCAGGGCGCCCCCGCTCAATCACCGAGCGATGTGCGACCGAGCACACCGTCCGGGTCGTAGTTCGCCTTGACCTCGCGCAGGCGTGCCAGCGTCGCCGGGGGGAAGGTCTTCGCGGTCGTCTCGGGTGTGAGGACGGTTTCGAAGTTGCCGTAGAGCGCGTCGACGACCCCGTCCCACTCCGCGTCGACGGAGTCGTCGCCCGCGGCGACCACCAGCACGCTGTACGCCCGGTCGCGGTGCGCGAACGCGGTCGCCTCGGCGGTGACGTCACCGGCCGCGCCGGGGAAGGCACGCACCTGCATCATCTGCAAGCGACCGTCGTCCATCATCCGCCCCGCCTTTTGGACGACCTCGTCGTCGAGGTGCGCCACGAGCGCCGACCGGGTCGGCGGCTGCACGTGGCCCGCCGTCGGGTCGCCGGTCGAGCCGATGATGCCCTTGTACGGCGCGACCTGCGCCTGCTGCTGCACGACCGGCGCGAGGTGGAGGAACGGCTCGATCGATCCGACTGCCGTCTCGGTGTCGTCGCCGGCCCACACCAGCATGATCCGCGCGTACGTCTGGCTGTCACCGGCCGGGAACACGGTCGTGAACGGGGTGAGCAGGCGGGACGTCGACTCGGTCAGCGAGCCCAGCCGGGCGAGGTAGTCGGCCGTGTCGTCCACCTCATGCACGATCACCGCGAGCACGACGTCGGAGAGCTCCATGGCCTCGATGTCGAGACTGGTCACGACCCCGACGTACTCGCCACCGCCGCGCACGGCCCACAGCAGGTCCGGGTGGTGGTCGGCGTCGGCGCGGACGACCGTGCCGTCTGCGAGCACGACGTCAGCGCTGACGACGTGATCGACGGTGAGCCCGTACGAGCGCGCGAGCAGCCCGATGCCCCCGGACGTCGCGAGGCCGCCGACACCGACGTCGCCGGAGTCGCCCGAGCTGATCGCGAGCCCATACGGCGCGAGCTCTCGGGCGACCTCGCGCCATCGCAGGCCGACGCCGAGCCGGACGATCCGGCGCGCGCGGTCGAGAACCTCCACGGTCTTCAGCCGTCCGAGATCCACCACGATCCCGCCGTCGTTGGTCGACGACCCGCCAATGCCGTGGCCGCCGCTGCGGGCGACGAAAGGCACCTGCTGGCGCCGGGCGTACGCGACAGCCTCGGCGACCTGCGCGGTGTCGGCCGGCCGGAGCACGAGCCCCGGACTGCCCCGGTGGACGTAGCTGTGGCGCACACGCCCGTACGTCGGGTCGGCGGGCTCGACCGCGTCGGCAGCCAGCGACGGCGGGATCGCGTCGTAGTCGATCCCCGGAGCGCGGCGAGACAGGGCGCGCGCACTCCGCCCGCCCATGGCGGTCCCCGGCGCGTCCACCCGTTCGGCAGCGACCTCCTCGCGCAGCGCGGGGATCACCTCCTCAGCGAACTCCTGCATCCTGCGTGGGTCATCGGTGCCGAGGATGAAGGTGCTGATGCCGTCCTCGAGCGCCAGCGGGAGCAGCTGGTCGAGCCACTCCTCCGGGCGCCGAATCTCCTGCCCACCGAGGACGTTGAGCAGCCGCCGGACGTCTCGGGGCTCGCGTCCCGCGGCGAGGGCCGCCTCGTCGATCACCGCGTTGCCTCGCGCGAGGTCGCCAGGCTGCAGATAGCTCAGGCTCGGCAGCCACCCGTCGGCCTTCTCGCCGATCAGCCGCAGCATCCGCGGCTTGTAGGCGCCGAGCCAGATCGGCACGTCGTGAGCAGGTGCCGGGCCACGCTTGGCGCCGGTCGCGGAGTGGAACTCACCTGGGACGAACAGGCCGCCGCGCTGGTCGACGGCCCAGATCCCGCGGATCACGTCGAGCGCCTCGGCGAGCGCCGCCACGCTCTGCCCGGGCGTCAGCTTCGGACCGCCCATCGCCTCGATGGCCTCCCAGAACGCTCCGGCGCCGAGACCGAGGTCGATCCTGCCGCCGGACAAGAGGTCGAGGCTCGCGACGGAACGGGCGATCACCGCAGGGTTGCGGAGCGGAAGGTTGAGGACGTTCGGCGCCAGGTGCACGCGGGTGGTTCGCGCGGCGACATAGCTGAGGAGCGTCCACGTGTCGAGGAACGCGGGCTGGTACGGGTGGTCCTGGAAGGTCACGAGGTCGTACCCGAGCTCCTCGCTGAGCTGCGCCAGTGCGACGACCTGGTCGGGCGCGGCGTTCTGGGGCGTGAGGAACGTGCCGAATCTCAGGTCGTGGCCGTAGTCGGGCATGAAGGTCCTCCGTCTAGGTTGATGGATCAACCTTACTCGGCTGTGGATGATACATCAACCAACGGCTAGGCTGGACGCGTGACCGCCACGAGCACGACCTCGACGAGCCTGGACGCCTGGCGCGCGTACGCGTCGACGCACGAGCGTCTCGTACGCCACCTCGCCCGCGAGATCACCCGCGAGACGGGACTGTCCGATGCGGACTACATCGTTCTCGAGGCGCTCGTCGAGGCGCCGGACGGCCGGATGCGCTCACGCGACCTACGACTCGCGCTCGAGTGGGAGAAGAGCCGGTTGTCCCACCAGGCGCGCCGCATGGAGCAGCGGGGCCTGCTCGCCCGAGAGACCTGTGCCGCCGACGGCCGCAGCGCCGACGTCGTGATCACGCAGGCGGGCCGCCAGGCCGCGGCCCGCGCCCGCGCCATACGGGAGGAGTCGCTGCGCACCCTGGTCCTCGACACGCTCGGCACCGACCGTGTCGACGTGCTCGCGCAGACCGCTGAGCTTCTCGCCGCTCGTCTCGCGCGCGCCACCGAGGAGGACCCACACTGCCGGGCTGCCCTCGCCGAGGACGACTGAGGACCTCCGCCGACCTCAGCGCTCACGCGTGAAGTGCAGCACCGGAGAGGCCGGATCTGTAGAGCGCCATCCGGAGTCGATCCACGCGATGTCCCAGGCCCGTCCGGAATCTCACGGACCTCGGGGGCGGCGCTGGCGCGCGTGCTCCCTCCCGTCCGGTCGACATCGCCCGCCCATGCGCTCAGACGCCGACCGCCTGCTTCCACGTCCGGTAGCCGCCGTCGAGGTTGGCGACGTCCTCGCGCCCGAGCTGGCGCAACAGCCGCGTCGCGGTGTGCCCGCGCTGCCCAACCGCGCACGTGACGACGAGACGCCCCTCAGGCAGCTCCTGGTGCCGGTGACGCAGCTCGTCCAAGGGAACGTTGACGGCATCGGGCAGCGTCCCGGACGCGTACTCCTCCGGCGTCCGCACGTCGATGACCGTCGCGCCGGAGCGCGCCACCTCGTCGACCTCGTGCCACTGCACCGTGTCGGTGAAGCCCGCCGCGAGGTTGTCGGCGACCATGCCGAGCATGTTGACCGGGTCCTTCGCGGATCCGTACTGCGGCGCGTACGCGAGCTCGAGGTCGGCGAGGTCACTCGCACGCAGACCACCGCGCATCGCCGTCGCGATGACGTCGATGCGCTTGTCGACGCCCGCCTCCCCCACGCCCTGCGCGCCGAGGATCGCGTCCGTACGGGGATCGACGAGGAGCTTGAGCGCGATCGCACGCGCCCCCGGGTAGTAGCCGGCGTGGTCGCTCGGATGGGTGTGGATCACGCGGACTGGACGCCCCGCTGCGCGTACGCGCTTCTCGCTCCACCCGACCGTCGCCGCGGTCATGCCAAAGGCACCGACGACGGCGGTCCCGAGCACGGGTGGCGCGACGACGTCGCGTCCCGCGATGACGTCGGCGACCAGGCGCCCCTGACGGTTGGCGGTCTGCGCGAGCGGGACGAGGGTCGCCTGGCCGTTCAGAGCATCGCGCTTCACGGCGACGTCGCCGACGGCGAAGATCGCGGGGTCGCTGGTCCGCTGCTGCGGGTCCACCTCGACGCCCCCACCCTCACCGACAGCGAGGCCGGCACGCTCGGCCAGGCCGGACTCGGGCACCACTCCGACGGCGGTCACCACGAGGTCGGCCGCCAGCCGCGTCCCGTCGTCGAGCACAACCTCGTCGGCGTCGATGCGGGCCACGCCGGCGCTGGTCCGCACGTCGACCCCGTGCGCCCGCAGTCGCGCGTCGACAAGTCCTGCCATCTCGACGTCGAGCGGCGGGAGCACCTGGGCCTCGCGCTCGACGAGGGCGACGCCGAGCCCGCGACGGGTGAGGTTCTCGGCGAGCTCGATCCCGATGAACCCGGCACCCACGACGACCACGGAGCGGGCCACGGCCACCGACGACCCATCGAGCACGGCGAGGATCGCGTCCATGTCGTCGAGGTCGCGCAGCGTGTGGGCGCGCTCGGCACCGGGGATCGGCGGCCGTACGGCACGGGCCCCCGTGGCGAGGACGAGCTCGTCGTACGACTCCTCGTACTCGCGGTCCTCGTCGAACGCGCGGACGACGACCGTGCGGCGATCGCGGTCGATCGTGACGACCTCGTGCCGGGTCCGCACGTCGAGACCGAAGCGTGCCGCCAGCGACGTGGGGGTCTGGAGCAGCAGGTCGTCGCGCTTCTCGATCACGCCACCCACGTGGTAGGGAAGCCCACAGTTGGCGAAAGACACGTGGGCACCTCGTTCGAGCACCACGACGCGGCGGTGCTCGTCGTTCCGGCGCAGGCGCGTCGCGGCGGACATCCCCGCGGCGACGCCACCGACGACGATCGTGCAACGCGGCTCCACAGCGCTCACCGCCGCCCGAACGGGAGCCAGCTCGCCAGCGAGCGTGGCTTGGCGGCCGCCCGGTCGCAGGTGCACCGATCAGCCTTCGGGACGGGCCCCATCACCGTCGCGACGTGCTGGCCGCACCCGGCCCACGTCGTCTTGCCACACGTACGGCACGTGACTGCTCGGCACATCTGATCCTCCTCGGATACCCAGGGGGGTATCGGTCGACTGCGTGCGAGCCTACACCCCGGGGGGTATCGTTCAAGGCATGCAGCTCTCCACCGAAGCCACCCAGCCCGTCGTCAACCGCCTGCGGCGCGCGCAGGGGCAGCTGGCCGGCGTCCTGCGCATGCTCGAGGAGGAGCGTGACTGCGAGGACGTCGTGACGCAGCTCGCCGCGGTGAGCAAGGCTCTCGACCGGGCGGGGTTCGCCCTGGTCGCCTCAGGCCTCAAGGAGTGCCTCGCCGCCGGCGAAGAGGCCGACGCCGAGAAGCTCGAGCGAGTGTTCTTGTCCCTGGCCTGACGCCGGGCGAGGTCAGGACAAGAAGCCGAGGACGGTGAGCACCATCGCGACGGCGACCACGGCGTACGCCGCGGCGAGCAGCGACGGGCCGATCCGGATGCTCTGCGGCGCCCCTTGGCCCCGCGCGAGCCGCGCCTCACCCGACCACTTCACGCCCGCGAAGAGCAGTGCCCCCACCGCGATCAGCACCAGGAGGAGATCCCAGGCGAGCCCGCGCCCGTCACGCACGGCGACGAACGGCAAGATCGAGTCGAGCCACGCGAACGGAGCCCTCGCCCCGGAGCCGTCCGTGCTCGCACCGGCGGCGACCACGAGCAGGATGCCGAGCATCGCCGTGAAACCGGCGGCCTTGTCCAGCCACCAGCCGCGCCGGATGAGCGCACGCTCCTTGGCCCATCCCTCGTCGGTGTCGACGAAGCGACGTCGCGCCGCGTGCTGGTCGTCGTACCAGCCGTGCGCGCGCCACACTGTCGCCTTCACGCGCGCCGGGTCGAGCGCCTTCACCGCGCGCCGGTGGGAACGCCGCTGGGCACGCGCGACGATCGCGACCGCCGCGCGGTCGTAGCCTCGCTCGTGCGCCACCCGCAGAGAAGCCGCGAGACTCGAGTTGCCCGCCAGCCGCTGGAGGGCCTCCTCGGCACCTGTGGGAACGGGCTGCGGCCGAGGAGCGGGTGCGGCCTTGGTCGGTGTGGTGTCCGCGGTGGCCGGTGGCGGGGTGGGAACGGGCGCAGGGGTGGGGACCGGTGCAGGTGCGGGGACGGGCGCAGGCGCAGGTCGACGTGGCGCCTCGCTGCGCGGCGCCTGGTCGGACCTCGGCTCGTCACGCGCGAGGTCGGCGAGCGAGGCTGCTGCCTGCGGCATGGTCGGACGGTCGGCAGGCTCGCGCGCCGTCATCCGCACGACCAGGTCGCGCAAGGCATCGGGTACCCCAGCGAGGTCGAGTCGGCCGTCGACGACCGCCGCGACCGTCCGGGCGTCGTCGCCGCTCGGGAACGGACGTCGCCCCGCCGAGGCGTAGGCGACCAACAGCCCGAGCCCGTACACGTCGCTTGCCGGCGTGGCGCGATCACCGAGCAGGCGCTCGGGAGCGGCCCACGCGGCGGAGCCGATCATCTCGCCGGTCGTGGTGAGATCGAGCCCGTGCTCCCCCTTAGCGATGCCCACGTCGATGAGGGTCGCGCGGCGGCCCGCGAGGACGGCGTTGGCGGGCTTGATGTCGCGGTGCACGAAGCCGAGGCCGTGCAGCCGGTGGAGCGAGCGCCCGAGGTCGAGCGCGACCGCGGCGACCGTAGGGACCGCCATCGGCCCCGCATGGCGGACAGCCTCGTCGATCGTGATGCCCTCGAGCAGCTCCATCGCGAACCACGGCCGGGCAGGGGTGAGATCGCCCGTGACGTACGCGGGGAACCCGCGCCCACCGAGCTCGTGGAGCAGCCGCGCCTCTTCCGCGAAGCGCTCGCGTGCCCCGCGTCCCTCGAAGGTGAGCACCTTCACCGCGACCCGCGGGCCGCCCTGGGTGCTCGCGACGTAGACCGCTCCGAAGCCGCCCGAACCCAGCAGGGTGTGGAGCGTGTACGGCCCCGCCTGGGGGACTTCTGGGCGCGCCAGAGGGAGCGCACGAGTCGGCGATGCGCCGTCTGATGCCGACACGGAGGCCCCTTCCGCTACGACTGGTCGTCTCGGAAGCCTAACAACGAGTCCGGTTCGACACCCGCGGCATGCCCGCCGTCACCCGCCAAACGTGAGCCGCGCCGCAATCGCGAGCATCACGACCGCCACCGCGGCGTCGAGCACCCGCCACGCTGCAGGCCGGGCGAACACCGGCCTCAACACCCGTGCTCCGTACCCCAGGCCGGCGAACCACGCCATGCTCGCCACCACCGCGCCGCCCGCGAAAGCCCACCGCGCGTCGCCGTACGAACCCGCGACGGAGCCGAGGAGGAGCACGGTGTCGAGGTAGACGTGCGGGTTGAGCCACGTCAGCGCGAGTGCCGTCGCGACCACCGGCCAGAGGGACCTCCGTGTGCCTCGGTCGTCGACGGCCAGCCGCCCGCCGACGACGGCCCGTCGCGCCGCCATCAGCCCGTACGCGACCAGGAACGCCGCGCCGGCCCAGCGCGCCACCTCGACCAGCCCCGGCGCCCGCTCGAGCAGCGCGCCGACCCCGGCGACACCGGCGAGGATCAGTACGACGTCCGACGCGGCACAGACCAGCACGACCGCGCCGACGCCTTCCTGGCGCAGCCCCTGACGCAGGACGAACGCGTTCTGCGCCCCGATCGCCACGATCAGGGACAGGCCCGTGGCAAGGCCGGCGAGCAGCGCGGCAAGCGTGTCGGTGTCGTTCACAGACACGACGCTAGGCGCCTCCACGTGCTGATTCCAGCTAATCTTTCTTCATCCGATGAAGGAGAGCTTTATGAGAGGCGATCTGGCCCTGGACCAGCTCCGTACCCTCGCTGCGGTCGTCTCCGAGGGCAGCTTCGAGGCCGCCGCGTCCCACCTGCGGATCACACCGTCTGCGGTGAGCCAGCGGATGAAGGCGCTCGAGGCCGCCACCGGCCGGGTCCTCGTACGCCGGACGCGACCTGTGACCGTCACCGAGCAGGGGGCAGAGGTCCTTCGCCTCGCCCGGCAGGTCGACCTGCTCATCCGCGAGCTCACCCCCGTCAGCGGCGACGGCGTCCCCGTCGCTGTGCCGGTGGTCGTGAACGCCGACTCGCTGGCGACCTGGTTCCTCCCCTCCGTCGCGGGCGTCGCCGACCGGGTGCTCCTCGACGTGCAGCGCGAGGACGAACGCTACGCCCTTGCCCGGATGCGGGACGGCTCGGCGATGGCAGCCGTCAGCGCCGTGGGCGACCGGGTCCCCGGCTGCTCGGTGAGCGTGCTCGGGACGATGCGCTACCGGGCAATGGCGGCTCCGTCGTTCGCCGCCCGCTGGTTCCCCGACGGCCTGACACCGGACGCGCTCGCGCGGGCACCCGTGGTCGAGTTCGACAGGGACGACGAGCTGCAGCAGCGACTCGTCCGCCGCGTCACGCGCCGCCGCGTGGACCCGCCCCGCCACTACGTCCCCGGGTCCGAGGCGTTCCGTGAGTCGATCGCCCTCGGGATCGGCTGGGGCATGCTCCCCGACCTCCAGTCCGGCCCGCTCGAGGAGTCGGACGCGGTGCGCGAGATCGGTGAGCGCGGGAGGATCGACGTACGGCTCCACTGGCATCAGTACCAGCTCGACTCCCCCGCGCTGACCCTTCTGTCCGATGCGGTGCGCGAGGGTGCGCGACAGCACCTGCGCTGACGCCGGCTCAGCCCTCGCCGATGGTGTTGCCCTGCCCCTCGTCGTCGACTCGCGGGGTCAGCGCGGACCCGTGCAGGATCGTGTTGTTAGAGCCTTCGACGTCGACGGCCCGCAGCTGCTTGATCATGATCTCGTTGCGGCTGCCACCGACGTCGAGCTCGAGGGTCCGCACCCCGGTGATCGTGTTGTCGGAGCCGTCGACCCCAAGGTCGCGGACCGTCTCGAACGTGACAGTAGCGCCGTCGGTGTCGACGTCGATCTCGCCGCACGGGCCGGTGGCGGTGACCGTGGCAGCAGCGAGCACCTTCACCTCGCCGCCGCCGTCACACGCCACGAGCGCCGGTTCGGCGGTCGTGATCCGGTGCTCCTGCCCCTTGCCCACCGTCACCCTGCGGGGCGTCGCAGTGGACGTGCCGTCCGTCGGCGTGGCTGATCCCTCGGTGGTCGGCGACATCTCGGCCGGGGTCGACACGGTCGGATCCGGGTCGTCGTCGGCCGCCTCGCCGCACGCGCCGAGGACAGCCGCGCACGCGAACAGCACCACCACCGAGGTTCTACGACGTCTCGTTGAGCGATGCATGTAGACCCCCTGCGCTCGGCGCCACCCCCGTGGCCGGTCTCCCCTGCACGCTAACCGTCATCCCGCGGCGTCGCAGACGAGGAAGTCCTCAACCCCGAGCGCGGCGAGGGCGAGCCGCACCGGTGCGGGGGCACGAGTCCGGTCCGGGTCGTGGACCAGCCGAGGGTGGGTGAAACGGAGATCCCGACCCCGTGTCCGTACGGTCGCCCCGCCGGCCGCGCGCACGTTGCGCACCCAGTCGGTCTCAGCTCCGTACACGAGCGCGAACGCGATCTCGTCGCCACGTCGGAAGACCGCGACGGGCGTGCGGAACGTCCGTCCCGACCGGCGGCCGCGGTGGCTCACGACGCCGAACCCAGGCATCCACGGCGCGACGTGAACGATGAGCCGGTTGGGGCCCGCCCGGTTGAGGCGTCCCGCGCTCTTGGGGATCGGCATCCTCGTACGGTGCCATGCGCCACGCTCACGCGCCATGATGGGGAGATGTCCGACGATCTCGAGGTGCTGGAGCGCTGGGTGCGTGCCGGCGGGACGTGGAGCGTGGTCAGTCGGACAGCG
Source organism: Mumia zhuanghuii (assembly GCF_042681565.1). NCBI lineage: Bacteria > Bacillati > Actinomycetota > Actinomycetes > Propionibacteriales > Nocardioidaceae > Mumia > Mumia zhuanghuii. Next base: position 658,150 of record NZ_JBHUFT010000008.1, on the reverse strand, counting down.
AGGCGCGCCACCGTTGCGCTGTGCCGCTGCGACGGCGGCGAGGAGGTCGACAGGCTGACGTCCGACGACCCGGCGTTCCTTGCGCACGTCGCGAGGGGTTGGACAGAAGGCTGAGGGCTTGGCTGCGGACCTCGGACCCCGCAGGATTGACCCATGAGATGCCCCAACGACGACACCACCCTCGTGATGAGCGAGCGCAGCGGGATCGAGATCGACTACTGCCCCGAGTGCCGCGGCGTCTGGCTGGACCGCGGTGAGCTCGACAAGATCATCGACCGCGCCGGGACGCAGGCAGCGCCCGCACCTGCAGCAGCGCCGGCGCCCGCCCCGACCTACCAGGAGCGGCCGCAGCAGTCATACCAGCAGCCGCGGTACGAGGAGCGCCGCGACGACCGCCGTTACGACGACCGCTCGTACAAGAAGAAGAAGAAGGAGAACTGGCTCTCCGACCTCTTCGACTGAGGTCCGATGTGGGGTGGGACGAGTCGGCGTACGGTCACTCGGTCACTCGTCCCGCTCGGCCTTCTCCGCGAGCGTCGCGAGCCGCCGGTCCCATGCCGCTGCTTGGCGCTGGAGGTCCCGTCCGAGCGCGCTGAGGGGGCCGCCGAGCGGACGGAAGACCACCTCGCGTCCGCGTCGCTCGGAGGTCACGAGCCCCACTGCGCGCAGGACCTCGAGGTGCTTCACGACGGCCTGGCGTGAGATCGGGAGCTCGGCCGCGAGCGCCGACGCCGAGGCGCCCCGCTGCCCGAGCCGTACGAGGATCCGCCAGCGCGTCGCGTCGCCGAGCGCGGCGAATACCGGTGCGGGTGATGTCGGTGCGCTCACGCGTCGCCGGTGACAGCGCTGACGGTGAGGTGGTCCCGTGCGACGACGAGCTCAATCTCCCAGCCCTCTGCGTTCTCGGCCAGCTTGGCCCGCCGCTCGTCCTCCGAGCCGCTGAGCGAGGCGAATCCGCTCTCGGCCACTCGCAGCGTCACTCCGCCGGGGCGCTCGTCGATCCAGAACTCGACCAGGGTCGACTCGTCGTCGGGCTCGGCCGCAGTGTGGTCGGCGATCCAACGGAACGCCGCGTACCGAGGCGGTTCCAGCGCGACCGTACGGAACGCGAAGACTCCATGCTGCGGGTCGCGGACGAGCGCCACGTCGCCCTCGTACTCGATCTCGTGCTCGACGTATGCCGTGCCGTCGTTGATGTACCAGCCGGGGATCGAGACCAGGTCCCACACCTCCTGGGCCGATGCGTCGATCTCCCGCCGCTTGTCGATCCTGTCGTGCGCGTCCATCTGCTGCCGCCCTTCGCGTCATCTGCCAACATGCAACCCTAGAGTTGCATCTCATCCCACGCCGACGCAAGTACCGCTCGCTACGCTGGCGCGACACCCGACGCAGGAGGAACGATGACCGACGACCGCATCCGCTTCACGCTCGACGAGTCGGAGATGCCGACCCACTGGTACAACATCGTCGCCGACCTCCCCACGCCGCCGCCCCCGCCGCTCCACCCGGCCACGCACGAGCCCGTCGGGCCCGACGACCTGGCTCCGCTCTTCCCGCCCGAGCTGATCGCTCAGGAGGTCACCACCGAGCGCTACGTCGAGATCCCCGAGGCCGTCCGCGACATCTACCGCCAGTACCGCCCGTCGCCCCTGGTCCGCGCCCGCCGCTGGGAGCAGAAGCTCGGCACGTCCGCGCGGATCTACTACAAGTACGAGGGTGTCTCGCCGGCCGGCTCCCACAAGACGAACACGTCCGTCCCGCAGGTCTACTACAACGCCCAGAACGGCATCACCCGGCTCACCACCGAGACCGGCGCCGGGCAGTGGGGCACGGCGCTGTCGTACGCGTGCGCGCTGTTCGGGCTCGAGTGCGAGGTGTGGCAGGTCGGCGCCTCGTACGACACCAAGCCGCAGCGCCGCACGCTCATCGAGGTCTTCGGCGGCAAGGTGCACCGGTCGCCGAGCACGCTGACCGAGTTTGGCAAGGGCTTCCCCACCGACCACCCCGGCTCGCTCGGCATCGCGATCACCGAGGCCGTCGAGCTCGCGGCGCAGGACGACGGCACCAAGTACGCCCTCGGCTCGGTCCTCAACCACGTCCTCCTGCACCAGACGGTGATCGGGGAAGAGGCGGTGCTCCAGCTCGCGAAGGCTGGCGAGTCCGGGGCCGATCTCGTCATCGGCTGCGCGGGCGGCGGCTCCAACTTCGCCGGGCTCGCCTTCCCGTTCCTGCGCGAGAAGCTCGCCGGACGCCAGCAGCCGCGTATCGTCGCCGTCGAGCCGTCCTCGTGCCCGACGCTCACGCGCGGCGAGTACCGGTACGACTTCGGTGACACCGGCGGCATGACGCCGCTGATGAAGATGTACACGCTCGGCCACGACTTCGTGCCGTCCACCATCCACGCCGGCGGGCTGCGCTACCACGCGATGGCTCCGCTGGTCTCGCACGTCGCGCACGAGGGGCTGATCGAGGCGGTCGCGCTCCACCAGAGCGAGTGCTTCGAGACCGCGATCGAGTTCGCCCGTACGGAGGGCATCGTCGCGGCGCCTGAGTCCTCGCACGCGCTCGCGCAGGCCCGTCGCGCGGCGCTCGCCGCGGCTGAGTCGGGCGAGGAGCCGGTCATCGTCATCGGCCTGTCGGGCCACGGGCTGCTCGAGCTCGGCGCGTACGACTCCTACCTCCACGGGCGGCTCGAGGACGACCCGCTGAGCGACGAGGCGCTCGCCGCGTCCCTGGCGGCCGTCCCCTCCGTCGGATGATCGAGGTCGCTCCCGGCGTCCTCGTCGCGACCCACCCGTTCTGCACCACGACCACCACCGTGGTCGTCGGGGCCGACGGGAGGGAGTGCCTTGTCGTCGACCCGGCGGTCACGGCGTCCGAGATCGACGCCCTGGCCGCGGAGCTCGCGTCACGCGAGCTCACGGTCACCGGGGCGTTCTCCACCCACCCGCACTGGGACCACCTCCTGTGGCGACCCGCGCTCGGCGACGCCCCACGGTGGGCGACGGCGCGCGGGGCGCAGCGGGCCCGCGCGGTCGAGGGCGACAACGCCGGCAAGGCGCGAGAAGCGCTCGCGGGTGTCGACCCGAGCGGCCTGAGCCGCGTGACCGCGCTCGCGCCTGGCGCGACCACGCTCCCCTGGACGGGGCGCCGGTGCCGGGTGCTGGAGCACCGCGCGCACGCCGTCGGGCACGCAGCGCTGCTCGTCGAGGACGTCGGCGTCCTGCTGGCGGGTGACATGCTGTCGGACGTCGAGCCGCCGCTGCTCGACCTCGAGGCGGCCGACCCGTGGGACGACTACGCGGCGGCGCTGGCGATGTTCGAGACGACAGCGCCCGACGTCTCGATCGTCGTGCCCGGGCACGGCACCGTCGGCGACCACGACGCGCTCGTACGACGGATCACCGCCGACCGCGCCTACCTTGCAGACCTCCGTTCTGGCGCGTCGACGGACCCCCGACTCGCCGGCGCCGCGGACTGGCTTCGCGACGAGCACGACGAGGCCGTACGACGGTTCGGCCGCTGAGCGACGGGCCGTCAGCGCGCGCCGCGCGACGCGAGCACCCGCGCGGCGACGTGGGGTGCCAGCAGGCTCTCCGGTCGAGCGACGAGCGCCGTCACCCGCAGGAGGGCGGCCGCGACGACCGGATCGCGGCGGGCCACCCGCTGCAGCCGGCGGACGTACCGCCCGATCAGCACGTCCGCACGCGTTTGTGTCCCCACGACTCCCGGCAGCTGCAGATCGGCTCCCCTGACGATCGTCCACGCGCCGTCGACGATCCGTGCCGCCTCCCGGGGGTATCGGGCGCGCACCTCGTCGAGGCCACCCGAGCCGACCGCGCGACCGAGCGCGACGGCCTGCATCGCGGCGAGGCTCATCCCGTGCCCGAAGGTCGGGTCGAGGCTGCAGATCGCGTCGCCCACCGCGGCGTACCCGAAGGGCAGGTCGCGAAGGCGCTCGAAGGCACGCCGTCGGCAGTCGGGGAACCGATAGGCGAAGGCGTCGTGCAGGGGTTCGCGGTCGTCGAGCAGGGTGGCGACCTCCGCCGCGACCACGTTCTCGGCGGCGCGCCGGAGCCCGTCGGCGTCGAGCGGCACAGGCTCGTCGCCGTACGCGAACAGCGTCAGCGTCCACGTGGCGTCCTCCTGCCGGATCGCGACCGCGCCCCGAGGCACCTCGGGCGTGGCGGCGGAGATCACGAACCTGCGGTCTGCGACGTCGCGGTCGAGCACCTTCACGTGGGTCGTCACGTACCGGATGCCGATCTCGATCCGTTCCTCGTCCGGAGGCGTGGCGCCGATCGCGGGCAACCACCGGTGCGCCCGTCCCGCGCGGCCGGTCGCGTCGACGACCAGATCCGACTCGATCACCCGCTCCGCGGGGTCAGCGTCGCGGTCGCGTGCGACGACACCGGTGACCCGGCCGTCGTGCGCCGTCAGCCGTGCGACATCCGTGGCGGTGCGGATCTCGATGGTCGGGAGCGCGGCGACACGGGAACGGAGGGTGTGCTCGAGGAGGAGCCGGGAGACGGCGACGCCGCCGGCCCCGGTCTCGCACTCGGCGACGAGCCCGCCTCCGACCCACCAGCGCCCCACGATGCCGACGTCCCCGTCGGCATGTGCACCAGCCTCGACCAGCGCGTCCGTGAAGCCCGGGAGCAGCGCGTCCATCGCGAACCGCCCGGAAGGGAGGAGTCCGTGCGTGTGGATCGCCTGTGGGGTGCCGGGCCGCGGCGCGGGTGTGTCAGGGAGGACGTCGCGCTCGAGGACGACGACGCGGTCGGCGTGCCGAGAGACGGCCGCCGCCGCGAGCAGTCCCGCGATGCTCCCGCCGATGACGACCACGGTGCCGAGACGTGCTGGGGTGGTGGACATGGGAACCTCCTGGATCCGGACCTCCTCAGCCTCGGGCCGTCAGGTGCTCACTCTCCAGACCGTTCTCTGTCCAGCTCCTGCCCGCTCGGCGGTCCGTGCAGCTCCCAGTCCCACAGGATCTCGTCGAGGCGGTCGATGCCGGCGGCGAGGTGCCGGCGGTAGGTGCTGAACGGCAGGCCCAGCACCTCGGCCGCCCTCTCCTGGGACCCGGCGGGCCGCAGGAAGGTGCGGTCCAGCGCCCGTACGGCGACCTCCGAGCGTGGACGCCGGGCGAGCACCGCGACGGCGTCACGGACCCGCGCGACGAGCGTCGCCGTCGGATCCTCACCCGACGTGACCAGGCGCGAGCCCACGAGCGGGTTGGTTCGGAGCCGAGGGGCGTCCGTGAGGTCCTTGAGGAGTGCCCGCACCGCGTGGCGGAAGTCGGCACGCGAGAGTGCCACCGCGGGGGCGACAGGGGGCGGGATGGCGCCGGTGTCGTCGAGTTCGCGAGCGCCCAGCCCTTCCAGCCAGTCCTCGTACGGGCTGCGGGCGAAGTCACGCGCCCACACGCCCACCTCGCGACCGTCGACCTCGCACGCACCGAACCGTTCGAAGCCGATGTACGTCCACACCGGCGCCCAGGCCGACTCGTGGGCGCTCGACACGACGACCCAACCGAGGTCCCTGAGACGCCATCCTCGCAGCGACTGCGCCGCCACCTGGTCGGACACGGGCCCGATGCGCCCGGGGGCCGTGGCGTCGAGCCCGATCTGATGGATCACCGCCTCCCCCGGCTCGGGCGGACGACGCTGGGCGAGCGCGGCGAGCGCCCAGCCCGTGACGACGTCGTGGTCCGCGACGTCGGGAGCAGCCCGGTCGAGGCGTACGGCCAGGCAGACGCCGCTGCGCCGGCCAGTGGCGTCCTCGAACACCGTCCACGCCTCGGGCTGCTCGCGCAGCCAGTACGCCGCCACGCTCGCGCGTGCCTCAGCGGCGAACGCGTCCACGACCCACTCGAGATCGCCCGACGCGAGCGGACGCGCCATCAGTGCGCCCAGGTCGTCGAACGCGTACAGGTCCTGCGCCTCAGGGTTCCCGCGGTGAAGGTGCAGGAGATCGGCGGCGAGGCGGTCCTGGTCCGCGCCCTCCGGCCGGCTCATCCGCTCCACGATGACAGCGCGGATCCGGCGGTGGAGGTCCACGAACGCGTCTCGGTCACGCCACCGGAGGTCCCTGTCGAGCGCGTCGCGCACGACCTCGTGGAGGGTCAGACCGTCGGGGTGCGACTCCGCGTACGGGCGTTCCCGAAGCCACTCCAGCAACCCGTCCGCGTCGCCGTCGTCCTGCGCGAGGACCTCGCGCAGCATGCCTCGGTCCACCCGTCGAGCGTGGCCGCAGACGTGCAGCGCGGCCCGCTGGAGCGGGGTGACGCCCTCGTCGAGGAACCGGCCGAGGAGCGCTGCGGTCACGTCCGGGTCGGAGCGCAGCGGGCTCGTGCCGGCCGCGCTGCTCGCGCCCGTGCGCGCGTCGGTCGCGACGACGATCGCCAGCGGATGGCCCCGGCTGTCACGGACCACTCCCGCGGCGGTCTCCTCGTCGCTCACGCCTCGTGACCGCACCAGTGCCGCGGCCGCCTCGGGGTCGAGGTTCCGGACCGGGACGACTAGGCCGTACGCGGCGAAGGCAGGGTCCGTACGCCACGAGGCCGGAGGAGGTCGCCGCCCCGCGAGGAGGACGTGCGCACCCGCGGGAAGAGCGGGGACGAAGGAGCGCCAGAACCAGCCCGCCGTCTGCTCGGCGAGCTCGAAGCGATCGATCGCGAGGACGGACTCGGGGTCGCCCGCGGAGCCGTCCGTCAACCCGCACGTCTCGCTCAGCCGCTCCCTGAACCCGACAGATCCCGGGTCCAGGTCAGCGCAGTCGAGGCTGACGACCGTTCGCCCGGCGGTGATCGCGTCCGTGACGACCGCATCGAGCAGCACGGACTTGCCCACCCCGCCGGGTCCGTGCAGGTACGCCAGCATCCGGCTGTCGTCGTCCAGGAAGGCGCGCAGGGCCGCCAGCTCGTCGTCACGACCGACCAGTGCGTGCCGACGAGCGCGGTCGAACAGGTCGCGTGCCGTACCGGTCACGACGTCATCGTCGCACGGGCGAGCCGCGTTCTCCGCCCATCAGCGGTCAGCGGTCGAGCGCGATCCGGCGGCCGTGCTCGGCGAGCACGCCGCGCACCTCGTCCTCGTCGACGGCATCGAGGAACCGCTCGCCCGGTGTCTCGAAGAGCTGCCGGCGGACACCTGGCGCGACCCGTCCCATCCCGAGTGGCCAGAACGTCCCCCAGTGCACGGGGACCGCCCACCGCGCGCCGACGCGTCGTACGAGGTCTGCTGCGTCGGCGGGGCCGACGTGATCGTCGCCGAGCGTCGGCCCCCACCCGCCCACCGGGACGAGCGCGAGATCGACCGGCCTCACGTCGGAGACGTCCGTGGCCGGGCCCGTGTCGCCGGGAAACCACAGCGACCGCCCCGCGCCCTCGACCCGGAACCCGACGGGCTGCGCGGCCTTGCGCGACCATCGATGGCGAGTCGCGGGGTGGTCGGCCGCCGACACCTCGACACGCACGCCGGCGACGGTGAGCCGGTCCCCCGGGCTCGCCTCAAGGACGTCGAGCCCGGTACGGGCGAGGAGATCGCGACTGCCGGCGGGGACGACGACCGGCGTGCCCGCGGCGAGCCGGCGCAGCGACGGCAGGTGGAAGTGGTCCATGTGGAGGTGCGAGACCAGCACGAGGTCAGCGGCCGTCGCCTCGTCCGTCGGCGAGGTCGCGTGGCGACGCAGATGGACGAAGCGGTCCACAAAGACAGGATCGGTGAGCACTCGGGTCGCCCCCAGCTCGACCGTCGTGGTCGAGTGCCCCCACCAGGTCACCGCGAGCCCGCTCACCTGCGCACTCTACGACTCAGCCGCTCTTCGCGAAGGGTGACGGAGGCAGGTCCGCCACTGCGGCCACGTCGTCGCCGTGGGGCTGGACATCAAGGCGCCGCCGATCACCTCGCCCGCGAGGGTGCACTTTGTTCGGCTCGGAGGGAGGATCGAGGCAGAAACGACAAGACCCTGTCCGCCGGTGTCTGGCGGACAGGGTCTGTGATCGGTGGAGCTACGGGGATTCGAACCCCGGACCTCTTCCATGCCATGGAAGCGCGCTACCAACTGCGCCATAGCCCCGCGCTGAGCAGTTTTTCACTCAGCGAGCAGACTCGATCTTAGCGGGTCGCTCCACGGGAACCGAAATCGGGGTCCCCCTCCCGGGTACGAGCCCCGTCGTCCGAGGCATCGGCGTCGTCGCTCATCTCCGGGACCGGGAGGTTGCCGGCGTTCCACTCGGTGACCTGCCACCGCCCGAAGCCCTCCTGGAGCACCGCCCAGCAGCCGTTGCTGAAGCCGCCGAACGAGCGCCAGTGCTCCTGCGGGAGGCCCACGAAGGCGCACACGCCGACCCGGATGACGGCGCCGTGGGCGACGACGACCACCGTCTCGTCCTTGTCCATGACGGCGATCAGCTCGCGCAGCGCTGCGCCGAACCGCTCGGCCGCGTCGGCGTGCGACTCGCCACCGGGCGACACGATCTCCTCGCCGCGTCGGAAACGCGCCTCGAGGTCGGGGTAGCGCGCGTGGATCTCGTGGCGCGTCAGCCCCTCACGTTCGCCGAAGGCGACCTCGCGGAGCCGGACGTCGGTCTCCACAGGCACGTCGACGATCCTCGAGAGCGCCGCGGCGGTCGCGCTCGCCCGCTGCAGGTCCGAGCTGACGATGCGCGTCGGGTTGAGCACGGCAAGCCGCGACGCCATCTCTGCGGCCTGCGCGCGCCCGGTCGCGTTGAGCATCGTGTCCGTCTGGCCCTGCAGGCGACCTGCGAGGTTCCAGTCGGTCTGACCGTGGCGCCAGACGATGACCCGCCGACTCATGCGTCGGCGACCGGCGGCTCGCCGGCCAACGGCACGCCGTCGGTGTCCTCGCCCTCTCGTACGGCCTGCGACGTCGCAGGTGCCTTGCCGGCGGCATCGCCGAGGCCGGACAGCGGGATCGCCGGGCAGTCGCCCCATAGCCGCTCGAGCGCGTAGAACGAGCGGTCTTCGTCGTGCTGGACGTGCACCACGATGTCGGCGTAGTCGAGCAGGACCCAGCGCCCCTCACGCTCGCCCTCACGACGGACGACCTTCGCGCCGTGCTCGAGCAGCTTCTCCTGCACGGCGTCGACCACCGCACGCACCTGGCGGTCGTTGGACGCCGACGCGATCACGAACACGTCGGTGATGACGAGGTGCTCAGAAACGTCGAAGGCGATGATCTCGTGCGCGAGCTTGTCGGCGGCGGCAGCTGCCGCCACCTGCGTCAGCTCCAGCGCACGCGGCGATGCGGTCACGGCTGTCTCCCGTTCGGGTGGTGAGATTTGCGAGGAGTGGTCGCCCCGGTGGCGTCCACGTAGAGGCGGTGCTTAGCGATGTACTGGACGACGCCGTCAGGGACCAGATACCAGACGGGCTCGCCCCCACCGACCCGCTCCCGGCAGTCGGTCGAGGAGATCGCCAGAGCGGGGATCTCGACGATGGTGACCCGGTCCTTGGGCAGGGCGTCGAGCGTCTTCATGTCGATGACGTGCCCAGGACGGGTGCACCCCACGAAGTGCGCGAGGTCAAACATCTCCTCGGTGTCGCGCCAGGTGAGGATCTGCGCGAGGGCGTCGGCGCCGGTGATGAAGTAGAGGTCGACCTCGCCGCCGTAGTGGGCGCGGAGGTCGCGCAGGGTGTCGATCGTGTACGTCGGCCCCGAGCGGTCGATGTCGACACGACTCACCCAGAACTTCGGGTTGGAGGCGGTGGCGATGACCGTCATCAAGTAGCGGTCCTCGCCGGGCGAGACCTTGCGGTCGGCCTTCTGCCACGGCTCACCCGTCGGGACGAACACGACCTCGTCGAGTCCGAACCACGACTGGACCTCCGATCCCGCCACGAGGTGACCGTGATGGATGGGGTCGAACGTCCCACCCATCACCCCCACGCGGGGGCGCCGGCCGGCCTCGAGCGGCAGGCTCATCAGGAGTGCTCGCGCCCCTTGCCGAAGGCGAAGAGCCCGACGAGGAGGAGGACGAAGAGAAGGAGCACCGCACCGCTGACGACGTACGGCGACAGGGCTTCCTCCTGCTCGGCGCTCTGCGCCAGGAGGTCGGTGAAGACGGATCCGGTGAACGACATGAGCGCCAATCTACCGTCCGAGCCTGCTGCGCGTACGAACGACCCCGGGCTCAGCGCACGTGGCCGTCACCTGTGACGACGAAGGTGGTCGTGGTCATCTCGGGCAGACCCATCGGGCCCCGCGCGTGGAGCTTCTGGGTGGAGATGCCGATCTCGGCACCCATGCCCAGCTCACCGCCGTCCGTGAAGCGCGTGGACGCGTTGATCATGATCGCGGCGGCGTCCACCGCCGCGGTGAACCGCTGGGCCGTCGCCAGCGAGCGCGTGACGATCGCCTCGGTGTGGCCCGACGAGTACGTCCGGATGTGGGCGACCGCATCCTCGAACGAGTCGACGACGCGGGCCGCGATGTCGAGCGAGAGGTATTCGGTCGCGTAGTCGTCGTCCGTCGCCGTCACGACCGCCTCGTCGGCCGCGAGGAACGCGGCATCGCCGTGGATGGTGACCTCCCGCTCCAGAAGGGCGGCGACGACCCTCGGCAAGAACTCGTCGGCGACCGCCTTGTGCACCAGGAGCGACTCCGCCGCGTTGCAGACGCTCGTGCGCTGCGTCTTGGCGTTGACGACGATCTCGAGCGCCATGTCGAGGTCGGCCTCGGCATCGACGTAGACGTGGACGTTGCCGGTCCCCGTCTCGATCACCGGCACCAGGGACTCCCGGACGACCGTCTGGATCAGGCCCGCTCCCCCTCGCGGGATCACGAGGTCGACGAGTCCACGTGCCCGAAGGAGCGCCGTCGAGCTCGAGCGGTCGGACGGGTCGATCGCCGAAATCGCATCAGCCGGCAGCCCCGCGGAGGCGACCGCGTCACGGAGGATCGCCGTGATCGCAGCGTTCGAGGCCGCTGCCGAGCCGGAGCCGCGCAGCAGCACCGCATTGCCCGCCTTCAGGCAGATCGCGGCCGCGTCAGCGGTCACGTTCGGGCGACCCTCGTAGATCATCCCGATGACACCGATCGGCACCCGTACCTGGCGAAGCTGGAGCCCGTTGGCCAGCGTCGATCCCCGGACGACCTCACCGACCGGGTCGGGAAGTGCCGCGATGTCGCGGGTGCCCTGTGCCATCGCGGCGACACGATCGGCATCGAGACGCAACCGGTCGATGAGGTGCTCGCCGAGCCCAGAGGCGCGCCCCTTCTCCACGTCCGTCGCGTTGGCAGCGAGGATCTCGTCGGTGTGCGCGACGAGCGCGTCGGCCATCGCGTGGAGGGCCGCGTCCTTGGCCGCGCGTGGGACCGCACGCAGATCGAGGGCTGCTGCGCGGGCCGACCGGGCGGCGGCGTGGACGTGGGATTCGAGGTCGTGGCTCACGACTTCAGGATAGTGACTCAGAAGTGGACCGGAGTCGGGGCGACCATCCCCGCGCCGGGGTCGTCGAACGTCTCGCCCATGGGCGTCCGTAGGTGGTACGTCGGCTGGTCGAGCACCTCGAGCCCGACCACGTCCCACCGCGGCAGCCCGGCGGAGCCACGGTGCTCCCCCCACACGCGCATCGCCATGGCCGCGACGTCGAGCATCTCGCTCGCCTGCTCCCAGTAGCAGATCTCGGCTCGGTCGACGTCGTAGCGCAGCGAGTGGAGGAAAGCGTGCTCGTCACGCAGGCGCAGCATCGCCGTCCGTACGGCGTCGTCGTCGTGCGGTGCCCCCGCCACTGTCAGTGCGACGTGCCACAGCTTGTGCTGGCCGACCACGAGCCCTCCCTCGGCTTTGGATGTCCGCGGAACACCCTATCCGGCAGGTGTTCGGCACGTGATGAAGTTACGAGGATTGGCTCAGAGCACGACGAGGTCGTCGCGGTGCACCAGTTCGCGCTCGTACTCGGCACCCAGCTCGGCGGCCAGGTCGTGAGTCGAGCGACCGATCATCCGCGGCAGCTCCGAGGCGTCGTAGTTCACCAAACCTCTGGCGACAACCGTGCCGTCCTCGGCCGCGAGGTCGACCGGGTCACCGGAGTCGAAGGCACCCTGGACCCCGACCACACCGGCGGGCAAGAGCGATGCCCGGCGCTCGACCAGCGCGCGCACGGCACCCGCGTCGAGCACCAGAGTGCCCTTGCCCGTGGTCGCATGGGCGAGCCAGAGCAGGCGGGTGGGCCGCCGGCGACCGGTCGGGTGGAAGGTCGTGCCGACCGGCTTGCCCTCGAGCGCCTCTCCCACCTGCGCCGCACTCGTGAGCACCACGGGGATGCCGGCTCCCGTGGCGATGCGGGCGGCCTCGACCTTGGTCACCATCCCGCCCGTACCGACCTTGGACTGGCTCGGCTTGGCGAGGTCGAGGCCCTCCAGGTCACCGTCGCTGCGGACATCGGGGATCAAGGACGTCCCCGGAAGCGTCGGGTTGCCGTCGTACAGTCCGTCGACGTCCGAGAGCAGCACGAGCCGGTCGGCGTGGACGAGGTGGGCGACGAGCGCCGCCAGCCGGTCGTTGTCGCCGAAGCGGATCTCACCTGTGGCGACCGTGTCGTTCTCGTTGACGACGGGCACGACGCCGAGGTCCAGCAGGCGGGCCAGTGTCCGGTAGGCGTTGCGGTAGTGGGTGCGGCGGACGACGTCGTCCACGGTCAGCAGCACCTGGCCGACGACGAGGTCGTGGCGCGCGAACCGTTCGGTGTAGCGCGCCACCAGCAGCCCCTGCCCCACGCTCGCCGCCGCCTGCTGGGTCGCGAGGTCGCGTGGGCGCGCGGGAAGGCCGAGAGGCCTCAGCCCTGACGCGATAGCGCCGGAGCTCACGAGCACGACCTCGTCGCCCCGCTCGCGGGCGGCAGCGAGCGCGTCGACGAGCGTGTGCAAGCGTGACAGGTCGAGCCCCCCGTCCGCCGAGCTGAGCGACGACGAGCCGACCTTGACGACGATCCTCACGACGTCACCCCCACAATGCCTGCCTCACTCCTCGTCGTCCTCCGACCACAGGTTGTCGGGGACGACCCTGTCCCCCTCGCGGACCTCGCGCGCCGTCTGCTCGAACTCGCGCTTGCGGGCGAGGTCGTCGCGGCGCTGCTTGTTGGTACGGCGATGGTTCTCGATGAGTCGGTCGTCCTCGCCGCGACGCGAGCCGAGCAGCTCGGCCCCGGCACTGATCTGCGGGTCGAAGTCGAACACCACGGCATCGTCGACGCTGCCGATGACGACATCGTCGCCGGCCTCGGCTCCCATCGCGAGCAGCCGCGTCTCGACACCGAGCCGGTTCAGGCGGTCGGCGAGGAATCCGACGGCCTCGTCGTTGGTGAAGTCGGTCTGGCGCACCCACCGCTCGGGCTTCTCGCCGCGGACGATCCACTGACCGCCCACATGAGTGATGGTGAAGTCGTCGCCGCCGTCGGCCGAGCGAGGCTGCAGGATCGTCCGTGTGGCCGGAGCGGGCGTGGTGGCCTTGCGGGACGACGCGACGACCTCTGCCATCGCGTACGACAGCGCCTTGAGGCCCTCGTGGCTCGCCGCGGAGATCTCGAAGACCTCCAGGCCACGCTCCTCCAGCTCGCCCCGGACGAACTCGGCGATCGTCTTGGCGTCGGGGACGTCGACCTTGTTGAGGGCGACCAGTCGCGGCCGGTCGTCGAGGCCGCCGTACGCGCTGAGCTCGCCCTCGATGACGTCGAGGTCGGTCAGCGGATCGCGACCGGGCTCGATGGTCGCACAGTCGATGACGTGCACGAGCGCCGCGCACCGCTCCACGTGCCGCAGGAAGTCGTGGCCCAGGCCGCGGCCGTCGGCCGCGCCCTCGATGAGGCCGGGGACGTCGGCGACCGTGTACGTGGTGTCACCCGCCACGACCACCCCGAGGTTCGGGACGAGCGTCGTGAACGGATAGTCGGCGATCTTGGGACGGGCGCGCGACAGCGCCGCGATCAGGCTGGACTTGCCCGCGCTGGGGAATCCGACGAGGCCGATGTCGGCGACGACCTTGAGCTCGAGGGTGATCGAGCGCTCGTCTCCCGGCTCGCCCTTGAGCGCGAACCCCGGAGCCTTGCGCTTGCTCGAGGCGAGCGCCGCGTTGCCGAGGCCGCCCCGTCCGCCCTGCGCGACGACGAGCTCGGTGCCCTGGCCGACGAGGTCGGCGAGGAGCTCGCCATCGGCGCCTCGAACGACGGTGCCCTCCGGCACCGGGAGCACCAGGTCGTCGCCCTGCCCGCCGTTGCGGTTGCCGCCGCTGCCGTGGGTTCCCTTGCCGCCTCGGCGGTGGGGCTCGTGGTAGTAGTCGACCAGCGTGGTCACGTCAGGAGAGACCCGCAGGACGACGTCGCCGCCGTGGCCTCCGTTGCCTCCGTCGGGGCCGCCGAGCGGCTTGAACTTCTCGCGGTGCACCGAGGCGATGCCGTTGCCGCCGTCACCGCCCTTGACGTGCAGGGTCACCTTGTCGACGAACGTCGGGACTGCCATCCGTGCCACCTCCTCAGGATTGTCTCTCGTACGGGTGTGCTCGCGCCGATCCGGTCGGCAGAATCCCGACGAGACGGGACGAGGGGCGAGCCCGCGTGCTGCGGACCCGCCCCTCGTCTACGTCGAAGTCCGTCAGATCACTCCGACGGGACGATGTTGATCACGCGACGACCACGACGCGTGCCGAACTCGACCGCACCAGCGGCGAGTGCGAACAGCGTGTCGTCGCCACCACGGCCGACGTTGGTGCCGGGGTGGAAGTGGGTGCCACGCTGGCGGACGATGATCTCGCCGGCGCTCACCTGCTGACCACCGAAGCGCTTCACACCGAGGCGCTGCGAGTTGGAGTCACGGCCGTTCTTGGTAGAAGCGGCGCCCTTCTTGTGTGCCATGTGCTCGAGCCTACTTTCGCGTCACTTCGAGATGCCGGTGATCTTGACCTGGGTGTAGTGCTGGCGGTGCCCCTGGCGCTTCTTGTAACCGGTCTTGTTCTTGTACTTCTGGATGATGATCTTGGGGCCCTTGGTCGCGCCGATGACCTCGGCGGTCACGGAGACCTTGGCGAGCGAGTCAGCGTCCGAGGTCACCGCGTCGCCGTCGACGAGGAGCACGGCGGGGAGCTCGACCGACTCACCGACCGTGGTCTTGACCTTGTCGATCTCGATGACGTCGCCGACCGCGACCTTCTGCTGCTGGCCGCCACTGCGCACGATCGCGTACACCGCCGACTCACATCCTCACTCGTTGCTGCTCCACTGTCGGAGCTGGGCTGTCCAAAACTTAGGGGTGGTGCCACCGCCAGGCGCTGAGCAACAATGCTGGGCACTCGGCTGGGCACACAGACCGGCACGCACACAGGCGTGCCGATCATCTAGTCTACGGAGTCTCCCCGTCGCCGGTCAAAACGGGGTCGGGTACTCCGCCGTCCAGCGTACCGGGCGATTCCACACCACCCTGCGAGGCGGCCTCCGCAGACTGCTCTGACGGCTGCTCCGCAGACTGGTCAGCGGACCTGTCGGTCCCGCCTGAGCGACGACGACGGCGCTTGCGGGGAGCCGGAGTCTCGCCGTCGGCCGACGACGCCTCCGTCGCGGGGACGTCAGCAACAGGTGCGCTCTCATCGGGCTTCGCCTCGTCGACGGGCGCGTCCTCGGTCGTGGACTCGTCCTTCGACGCGTCCTCGTCCTGAGGCTTGCGGCCCGACCTGCTCTTCGGCTCGCCACCCTTCGCCTGCTTCGGCTGATCGCCGTCGTTGCGCTTGCCACGTCCGCCGCGAGAACGCCTGCTCTCGTCGGCCGACTTCTTGGGCTCGTCCGGGTGGTCGTGGACGATGAGGCCGCGGCCGGCGCAGTGCTCGCAGGGCTCGCTGAACGCCTCGAGGAGCCCCGTACCGATCCGCTTGCGGGTCATCTGAACGAGCCCCAGTGAAGTCACCTCGGCGACCTGGTGGCGCGTACGGTCACGGCCCAGGCACTCGACGAGGCGGCGCAGCACGAGGTCGCGGTTGCTCTCGAGCACCATGTCGATGAAGTCGATGACGATGATGCCGCCGATGTCGCGCAGCCGGAGCTGGCGCACGATCTCCTCGGCCGCCTCCAGGTTGTTCTTGGTGACGGTCTCCTCGAGGTTGCCGCCCGACCCGGTGAACTTGCCGGTGTTGACGTCGACGACGGTCATCGCCTCGGTCCGGTCGATGATGAGCGAGCCGCCTGACGGCAGCCAGACCTTGCGGTCGAGGGCTTTGGCGATCTGCTCGTCGATCCGGTACGCCGAGAAGGCGTCGCCCGACTCCGAGCCCTTCCACGTCTCGACCCGGTCCTTGAGGTCGGGCGCCACGTGGCTGACGTAGCCCTCGATGATCTCCGAGGCGTCGGCCCCGTCGACAACGAGCCGAGCGAAGTCCTCGTTGAAAAGGTCACGGACCACCTTGATGGTGAGGTCCGGCTCTCCGTAGAGCAGCTGCGGAGCGGATCCGGAGCCCGCCTTCTTCTCGATGTCCTTCCAGCGGGCGTCGAGCGCCTCGACGTCACGCGTGAGCTGGTCCTCGGTCGCGCCCTCGGCCGCGGTGCGGATGATCACACCGGCGTCCTCGGGGAGGATGCCCTTGAGCAGCGACTTGAGGCGGTTGCGCTCGGTGTCCGGCAGCTTGCGGGAGATGCCGCTGCTCTGGCCCCCCGGGACGTACACGAGGAAACGGCCCGGCAGGCTGATCTGGCTGGTCAGGCGCGAACCCTTGTGGCCGACCGGGTCCTTCGTCACCTGGACGAGCACGGTCTGCCCGGACTTGAGGACCTCTTCGATCTTGCGGGGCTTGCCGTCACCGAGCTTGCTCCAGTCGACCTCGCCGGCATACAAGACGGCGTTGCGCCCCTTGCCGATGTCGACGAACGCGGCCTCCATCGACGGCAGCACGTTCTGGACGCGCCCGATGTAGACGTTGCCGATCATCGAGTTCTGAGACTCGCGCGACACGTAGTGCTCGACGAGCACGTCGTCCTCGAGGACCGCGATCTGGGTCAGCTCGTCGCGCTGGCGGATCACCATCTCCCGCTTGACCGACTCGCGGCGGGCCAGGAACTCGGCCTCGGACACGATCGGCGTACGGCGGCGGCCGGCCTCGCGGCCCTCGCGGCGGCGCTGCTTCTTGGCCTCGAGCCGCGTCGAACCGGCGACGCTGGTGATCTCGTCCTCGGGGCTGCGGCGCTCGCGGACCCGGACGACGGTGTTCTCGGGGTCGTCGGTGGTGGTGGCGGCGTCGCTGTCCTCCCCGCGACGACGGCGACGGCGACGGCGACGGCTCGACCCGCTGGACGAGTCCGCATCCTCGCCCGCGTCGGCGCCCTCGGTGTCGGCGTCGTCGTCGTCGTCGGAGGGCTCGGCAGACGCCTCGGCGGCATCCTGCTCGCCGTCCTGGGAGTCGTCCTCGTCGTCGGTGTCGACGTCCTCGTCGGTGGTCGGCTTGCGGCGGCGGCGGCCGCCGCGACGACGGCGGCGGCGGGCCGGCGTGGTGCCGTCTCCCTCGTCGCTGTCCTCGTCGCCATCCTCGGCGTCGTCGTCGCTCACGTCAGCGTCGTCACGATCGTCGCGTTCGCTCCGGGTGCGGCGGTCGTCGGGACGCTCGGCGACAACACCCTCGTGGTCGTCGTCCTCGGCCTCGACAGGCTCGGTGCGGCGCTTGCGACGGGGAGGCGTCGTGGGCTCCGGCGCCTGGAACAGTGGCGCGACGAACGCAGCGCGCCGGGTCGGGGCGGAGGCCTCGGCCTCGGGCTCGGCCTCGGGCTCGGCCTCGGCGGTCTCGAGGACCTCGACGACGTCGGCCGGGGTCTCAGCCTCGGCGTCCTCAGCCGCAGGTGCCTGCGCGACAGCCTCCACGTCCGCGGCCTCGGCCGGGATGTGCGTGTCGGTCGTCTCCGCGACGGGGGTGGCGGGGCCCGCGGAGCGGGAGGCCGCCTTCTTGCGCGTCCGGGTGGTCTTGGTGACCGTGGGAGCGGCAGGGGTGGAATCGGCGGTGTCGGCCTGCTCGGTCGGCTCGTCGGCCTTCGTGACCTTCGCGGCCGCCTTGCGCGTGCGGGTGGCGCGCGCCGGCTTGGCTGGCTCGCGGGCCTCGGAGAAGACTGCGGCCGTCGGTGGGCCGGCTGGGCGTGAGGCCGCGCGACGGCGGCGGGTCGTGACCGTCGCGCCCGAGTCAGAGGCGTTGTCGGGGTGGGACTCGGCGTCCGCGGAGGGTGCCGAGGGATTCTGCTCGTCGAGCATGGTTCGCTCCTTCGGCCTCGCGGCCGCCGAAGCAGGTCGCGAGGCGATGTCGTCGCCGCGTGCAACCGGTGGTCGCACAGCGGACGCAAGCCTGCGGTCGGCCCGGGTGACCGGGCTTCGACGACGCCCTCCGTTGTTGTCGGCCTGTCACTGGCGCCCCGTCCGCCGCCGCGGTCGCCGCCGCAGGCGTCGTGCGCCTACGACGCGTCGCGGTCGGGCGCGAACGGATCGCCGACCGTGCCGGCCTGCGCATCAAGAGGACCTTGCACCAGCCGGGTGGCCACAGGGGCTGCCGACAGCGCAAGACCCGCGATGGCGCGGAGCCCGGCGAGAACATCGTCGGGTCGTACGGACGGGGTGCCGTGACGTACGACCAGGTCCAGTATCGCACACGGCGCCTGAACGTCGGGTGACATCCGGCACTCCAGGCGAACGACGGCGCTCCGGCTGTCGAAGGTGCGCAGCCCCTTCTTGGTCATCCGCTCGACCGGGACCTCGTCGGCCGCGAGGAACGCGGCCACGGCGCGCTGCGCCTCGTCAGGCGCCACACCGGGCAGCTCGAGGCGCCACTGGCTGGCCTCGAGCCGGTCCGCGAACGACCCGGTCCCCTCCTTGACGGCGACCACCTCGAGGATGTCGAGACCGGGCGGAAGAGCGGTGTCGAGCACCCCGGCGACCTTTTCGGGGTCGAGCGGGCGGATCACGCCGATCTCGAGGTACTCGGCCTCGCTGGCGGCCCCTGTCGGGGACGCGCCGGCGTACGAGATCTTGGGGTGCGGGGTGAATCCGGACGAGTGTGCGATCGGGACCCCCGCACGGCGTACGGCCCGCTCGAAGGCCCGGCCGAAGTCCCGGTGGCTGGTGAAGCGCAGCCGCCCCCGCTTCGCGTACCGGATCCGCAGCTTCTGAACGGTCGGGAGCTGCGGGTTGGGCGCCTCGGGGTTGGCCGGGGTGCGGTCGGGACTCGTCACGGTGCGAGCGTAACCGAGGCCCCCTGTCCGCCGGTCAGGTGCCGGACGCGTGGTGGCACCGTACGAGGACACCCTCGAGGTCACGCGGCGCGGGAGCCTCCTCGTGGCACACCGACGTCGCCGACACGCAGCGGGCAGCGAAGGCACACCCCGTACGACGGGCAGTCGGGCTCGGCGGGTCGCCGAGGATCGGGGGCCGCGAGACCCGCTCCCCCGGCGTGAAGGCGGGCACGGAGGTGATCAGCATCTGGGTGTACGGATGCCGAGGCTGTGTGACGAGCTCGTCAGCGGGGCCCTCCTCGACGATCTGGCCGAGGTACATGACCCCGATACGGTCCGCCACGCTGCTCACCACGGCGAGGTCGTGCGCGATCAGCAGGTAGGCGAGCCCGTTCGAGGCCTGCAGATCGGCCAAGAGGTTGAGGACCTGGGCCTGGACGGAGACGTCGAGCGACGCGACCGGCTCGTCGAGCACGAGAAGGCGTGGGTCGAGCGCGAGCGCCCGCGCGATCACGACCCGCTGGCGCTGGCCGCCGCTGAGCTCGCGGGGGTAGCGGCCGCCCATCGACCGGTCGAGGCCGACGGAGTCGAGCAGCTCGGCGACCGAGCGCGAGCCGGTACGGCCACGGATCCGCAGCGGCTCCTCGATCGCCTCGGCCACACGCAGACGCGGCGACAGCGCCGCAGCGGGATCCTGGAACACGACCTGTGTGTGGTCGCGGACGCTCCGCAGGGCGCGGCGGCTCATCCCCGACACCGGCTGCCCCGACCAGAACACCTCACCGGAGTCACGTGCGGTGAGCATGGCGGCCATCCGGGCGAGCGTCGACTTGCCGCACCCGCTCTCGCCCACGAGGGCGTACGTCTCCCCGGCGCCGATGCTGAGGCTCACCCCGTCGACCGCGGTCAGACGAGCACCGCCACCCGGGACGTCGTACCCCTTGGCGAGGGTGGAGAGCTCAAGGACGGGACTCATACGGCGCTCTCCTGGGTCTCAGCGGAGCCATCGGGGGCTCCGTCGCTCGGGAGCCGCCAGCAGCGCGCCCAGCCGTCGTTGCCGCGGTGGACCGGGGGCTCCTCGCCGCACGCGTCGTCGGCGCTCGGGCACCGCGCCTCGAACGCGCATCCGAGCGGCCACGCACCCGGGAGCGGCGGCCGCCCGGGCATGGCGCTGAGCCTGCGACGGCCGGGTGCGACGACGGGGCGACTGGCGAGCAGACCGCGGGTATAGGGGTGCTGGGGCGCTGCGAACACCGACGCGACCGGGCCCTCCTCGACGATCTGCCCGGCATACATCACCGCCACACGGTCGGCGGCCTCCGCGACGACGCCCAGGTCGTGAGTCACCAGGAGCGTGGCGCGGCCCTCGTCGCGCGTCGCTGCTCGGATCACGTCGAGCACCTGCGCCTGGACGGTCACGTCGAGCGCGGTCGTCGGCTCGTCGGCGACGAGCACCGCCGGGTCGTTGGCGAGCGCCATCGCGATCGCGACGCGTTGGCGCAGGCCGCCCGACAGCTCGTGGGGGTAGGCCCTGGCGCGCTGCTCGGGAGCCGGGACGCCGACGTGAGCGAGGAGCGAGACCACCCGCTCGCGGTGCGCGCGACGCCTGCCTCCGCGGTGGAGCACGAGCGCCTCCGCGATCTGGTCGCCGATGCGCTGGAGCGGGTTGAGCGAGCTCAGCGGGTCCTGGAAGACGGTGCCGACCACGCCGCCTCGGACGCGGCGCATCGTGGCCTCGTCTGCGCCAACCAGCTCCGTGCCCTGCGCACGGACGGACCCGCGGGTGATCCGGACACCACGGCCGGCGAGCCCCAGCGCGGACATGCATGTGACGGTCTTGCCCGAGCCCGACTCGCCGACCAGGCCCACGACCGTCCCCGGCTCGACAGCCAGGTCGACGCCTCTGACCAGGACGAGCGGATCGTCTGCGGGGCCGGCCTCGACCCACAGGTCCTCGATCTCCAGCGCCGGCGTCATGGGGCCACCCTCGTGTCGAGCGAAGCGGACGGGTCGAGGACGCCGGCACCGGCCTGCCAGCGCCTGCGCAGGCCCGTGCCGAGCGCGTTGGCGCACATGACCGTAACCACGATCATCAGGGCAGGCCAGGCGACGATCCACCACGCCGTCTCGAGGTAGGGGGTGCCGTCGGAGACGATGTTGCCCCAGGACGGGGTCGGCGGCTTCACACCGAGCCCCAAGAACGACAGCGCGCCTTCGATGACGACCAGCGCGCCAACCGTGAAGGACCAGACGACGAGATTGGCGGGGAGCACCTGCGGCAGGATGTGGCGCCGTACGAGATAGAGGTCGCTCGCGCCCGCACCTGCCGCGGCGACGACGTAGTCCTCGCCGCGGACCCGCTGGACGATCGTCCGAGTCACCCGGGTGGGGAGCACCCAGCCGCCGAGCGTCAGCAGCGCGACGAGGACGGGGATGTCCGAGCCCACGACGGCGACGGCGGCCAGGGCGATCACGAGGAACGGGAAGGCGAGCCAGACGTCGGCGACCGTCATGATCGCCCGGTCCCACCAGCCGCCCCAGTAGCCCGCCACGAGCCCGAGCAGCAGGCCGATGACGACCGCCCCGGTCGCGGCGCCGAACCCGACCTGGAGCGACACACGTCCGCCCTCCAGGGTGCGGGTGAGCATGTCGCGGCCGAAGGCGTCCGTGCCGAGCGGCTTGCCGTCGACGGCCCCGGAGAGCCAGGCGGGTGGCGCGAGCCGCTCACCGAGCGCCTGCTGGGCACCGTCGGGTCCGAGCAGCGTCGGGCCCGCGAAGCACGCGAGCACGATGAGGGCGAGGACCACCAGCGGGGCCCACACGCGAAGGTCGGGACGGCGGCGTCTCATGTGCGGGCCCTCGCGGTGCGCGGGTCGAGCATCGTGAGCAGCGCGTCGCCGAGGATGTTGACGGTCACGACGAACACTCCGATCACGAAGACGGTGGCTTGGACGAGCGGGTAGTCGCGGGCGAAGATCGCGTCCACGAGCTCCTTGCCGATGCCGTCGTAGGCGAACAGGACCTCCACGACGACGGCTCCGGAGATCAGGTAGGACATCTCGACGACGAGCGCCGCGGCGACCGCAGGGAACGCGTTGGGCAGGGCGTGCCGCCAGAGGACCCGGCGCGACGACGCGCCCTTGGCCGAGGCGGTACGGAGGAAGTCCTGGTCTTCCACCTGCTCCAGCTCCGCGGCCACCATGCGGGCTGTCCGCGCGACGGCGAACGCGGCGAGCGCGAGCGTCGGCATCACCAGCGTGGCAGGCGTGCCGCTGCCGAACGCGGGGAGCCACCCGAGCCGGACCGCCAGCAGGTAGATGAGCAGGACACCGAGGACGAAGGTCGGGACCGCCTGCGCCAGCGTCATCCACGATCCGATCACCGCACGCGTCGCACGGCCCCCGCGGTCGAGGAGCACGCCACAGGGGATGCCGATGACGACCGACGTGACCATCGTCGTCACGAGCAGGAGGAGCGTCGCAGGAAGGGCGTCCAGCGCCGTGCCGAGCGCGGACTCTCCCGTGAACACCGAGGTGCCGAAGTCGAGCCGGACCGCGTCGCCGAGGAACGCCACGTACTGGGCCGGGAGAGGGCGATCGAGCCCCAGACCCGCCCGTACGGCCTCCAGCTGCTCGGGCGTCGCGGACGGCCCGGCGAGCACTCCGGCAGGGTCGCCACTGAGCCGTACGAGGAAGAAGAGCAGCGTCAGCAGGCCGAGGAGCGTGAGGACGAGCCGGGCGGCGGCGCCACCCGCACGCCGTACGTGGCGCCGGCGACGGGTGCCAGGCGCCCGGGGCGGGGCGACGACGACCGCAGTCGCCGCCCCGTCGCCGGTCACGCTCACTCGGTGACGACGATCGCCTCGGCGCGGATCAGGCTGTCGCCGGACAGCGGGAGGTCCGAGATCCGCGGGGCCGTCGTGTAGACGTTGTCGGTCCAGGCGAGGAAGAGGACACCGGCTTCCTCGTTGAGGATCTTCGCCATCTCCTTGATGTCGGCCTCGCGTGCCTTCTCGTCGAGCTGGCCCGCCTGCTGGACGAACAGCTTCTGGTAGTCGTTCACCGGGATGTGGGCCTGCTGCCCCGGCGCCGTGGGTCCGAAGCGGCTCACCGACGAGATGTCGCGCAGGTCGTAGTAGTCGGTCTGCCAGTAGAGCAGCGGGTACTCGCTCTTCTGGAGGAGCGTCGGGATGAACGCCGAGAGGTCCTGGATCACGACCTCGCTCTTGAACCCGGCCGCGTTGAGGTAGCCAGCGACGGCCTCGGCCTGCGCCTTGAACATCGCGGTCGTCGCGATCGGCAGCTCCAGGCCCTCAGCGCCGGCCTCGGAGAGCAGCGACTTCACCCGATCGAGGTCGAAGTCGTACGAGGGCAGCGACGGGTCGTACCCGAGGTAGCCCTCCTGCAGGAGCTGGCTGCCGTTCGGGGTGCCGAAGCCACCGAGCGCTGCCTCGACGAACTCCTCGCGGTTGACCGCCAGGTTGATGGCCTCGCGAACGCGCGGATCCTCGAGCGCCGGCTCGACGTCGGCGATGAGGCTGGTGATCGCCGAGGATCCTGCTGGCTCGTTGACGTTGGAGAAGCCGTTCGTCTCCAGCTGCTTGGCGACGTCGGCGGGCAGGCCGAACGCCACGTCCACGTCGCCGGTCCGCAGCGCGCTGGCGAGCGTGGTCGGGTTGGGGATCGCCTTGATCGTGACCTTCTCCACCGCCTCGCTCGCGCGCCAGGAGTCGGCGTTGCGGGTGAGCTCGATCGTTGTGCCCGCCTCGTAGTCCGAGACCTCGAACGGTCCCGTGCCCGCCGGGCGGTCATCGCCGAACGTCGCGGGGTCGACGATGTCGAGCAGCGTCATCCGGTTAAGGAGGATCGCGTCGGGAGCGGCGGTGACGACCCGTACGACGTCGGGAGAGACCGCCTTCGCCTCCTTCACCGTCGCGATGCGCCCGGCCACCGTCGCGTACGCAGGGTCGCCCGAGAGCACGCGCTCGACGTTCGCCGCGACGGCGGCCGCGTCGAGCGGGGCTCCGCTGCTGAAGGTCACCCCCTCGCGGAGGGTGAAGTCGATCGCGGTGTCGTCGACGCGCTTCCACTCGGTGGCGAGGCTCGGTTGGAGCGTGCCCTCCGCGTCGAACGTCACGAGCTGGTCGAAGACCTGCTTGGTGTACGTCCGCCCGACCGACGAGAGTGCGGCGGCAGGATCGAGGCTGTTGCTGATCGCCGAGCTTCCGAGGGTGACGTGGGCGTCGTCGACGGTGTCGCCGCTCGCTGATCCGCCTCCTCCCCCACCGCAGGCCGAGAGGGTGAGGGTCACGAAGGTCGCACCGAGCACCGCGGCGCGCACGCGCCTGCGGAGGTCGAGGTCGGCCCCGGGGAACACGCGCATGCAGGTACCACCGATCCGTCACGGAGCCGCCACGACCTGAAGGCGCGAGGCGGCTAATCTATACGATATCGGGACGCTAGCGAGCCGCCTCGGTTCCGGTCAAGGGGCCGGGTGGACCTGGAACCGTCACGGAACCCGCAGGGGGTCGACCGTCACGTGCGTGAAACATTGGCCGGGTGACGTCCCCCATCCTCGAGTCCGCCGGCAAGCGCGCGTTCGTCCTCGTCTGCCTCATCCTGCTCGCGCTGAACCTGCGCGCCTCCGTCGGAAGCGTCGGGGTCGTCCTGTCGCCCGTCCGCGAGGACCTCGGGATGTCCGCGACCGCGGCCGGGCTGCTCACGACGCTGCCGGTGCTGTGCTTCGCGGTGGTCGGGTCGCTCGCCAACACGATCGTGCGGGCGATCGGCCTGCACACCACGGCCGCCGCGTCGATGGCCGTCGTCGCCCTGGGGCTCGGGGTGCGCGCCTTCGTCGACGACGCCACGGTGTTCCTGGTCGCCTCGGCGGTTTCCCTCGCCGGGTGTGCGATCGGCAACGTCATCCTTCCGCCGCTGGTGAAGGTCCACTTCCCCGATCGGATCGCGCTCGTGTCGTCGATCGGCGGCGCCGCGATCGTCGGAGGCGCGACGCTCTCCGCTGCCCTCACGGTGCCGATCTCCGAGGCCGCCGGAGACTGGCGATGGGGCCTGTTCACGTGGTCGCTGCTCGCGGTCGTCACGCTGCTGCCGTGGCTGCGGCTGCTCGGGCACGACGTCCGTACGACCGGCGCCGCGACACCCATCGGGGTCAGCCGACTGGCCCGGGCGCCCCTCGCCTGGGTGATGGCCGTGTGCTTCGGCGCCCAGGCCGCGCAGGCGTACGCACAGTTCGGATGGTTCCCCGCGATCCTCGAGGACGCCGGCCTCAGCGACGGCTACGCCGGCAGCATGCTCGCGATCGTGACCGGCGTCGGGATCCCCGCCGCGCTCCTCCTGCCGCTGCTGATCGCCCGTACCGGCGACCGAGCCTGGCTGCCGTGGGGCTTCGCCGTGGTCACCGTGGCCGGATGGCTCGGGCTGCTGTGGTGGCCGACGCAGGCGCCGTGGCTGTGGGCGCTCCTGCTCGGCTTCGGCGGGGCGGCGTTCCCGTGGGTGCTGACGATGATCGCCAAGCGCTCACGCACCCACGAGGGCACGGTGGCGCTGTCCGGGTTCGTGCAGGGGCTCGGTTACCTGATCGCGGCGCTCGGCCCGTTCGGCACCGGCGTCCTGCACGACGCGACCGGCGGCTGGGGCGCGCCGATCGCGATGCTCGTCGTGCTCGCGACTCTCATCGGCGTGCTCGGCACATACCTCGTCCGCCCGATCATGCTCGAGGACCAGCTCCCCGAGGGCGGAGCAGCAGGTCGTGGCCCCCGGTGAAGCCGACCCGCTCGTAGAGCGACACCGACCGTGCGGTCGGACTGAGGACCAGGCGCACCAGGCCCGTCTCGTCCGCGTAGTCGGTCACCGCAGCCATCAGGTCTCCCCCGATGCCCGAGTCGCGGTGCTCCGGCACGACGTACACGTTGGCGACGTAGCCCCACCGGCTCACCGGCACACCCGGTCGCGGCATCCGCTCGAACAGCATCACGTTGAGCATCCCGACCGGCGCGTCGTCGATCTGCGCGAGCCACGCGACCCGCTGTGCCGACTCACGCGCGAACCAGGCGTCGAACCGCTCGACGAACGTCGGGTCGTCGACCGGGCCGCGCTGCTCCTGCGTCCACCGGACACGCAGGTCCGCGAGCGCTGAGGCGTCGGCGGCCGTCGCCTGACGGACCCGCGTCACACGACGCTGAGCGGCAGCAGCTGCCGACCCGTGGGGCCGATCTGGATCTCGGAATCCATCTGCGGGCAGACGCCGCAGTCGAAGCACGGCGTCCAGCGGCAGTCCTCGACCTCCAGCGCACCGTCGGGGTCGATCGCGTCCTGCCAGTCCTCCCAGAGCCAGTCGCGGTCGAGCCCGGAGTCGAGGTGGTCCCACGGGAGCACCTCGGCGTACTCGCGCTCGCGCGTCGTGTACCAGTCGAGGTCGACCGGCTCGCCGGCCAGCGCCTCGGCGGTGCAGCGCTCCCAGCGGTCGTACGAGAAGTGCTCGCTCCAGCCGTCGAAACGGCCGCCGTCGCGCCAGACCGCCTCGATGACGCGCCCCACGCGCCGGTCGCCGCGCGAGAGCAGGCCTTCGATCGTGCCGGGCTTGCCGTCGTGGTAGCGGAAACCGATCGCACGCCCGAAGCGCTTGTCGGACTGCACCGAGGAGCGCAGCTTGCGCAGGCGGTCGTCGGTGGTCTCGTGGTCGAGCTGCGCCGCCCACTGGAACGGCGTGTGCGGCTTGGGCACGAACCCGCCGATCGACACCGTGCACCGGATGTCCTTGCGGCCCGACACCTCACGCCCGGTCTCGATGACCTTCTTGGCGAGCTCGCCGATCTGCATGACGTCCTCGTCGGTCTCCGTCGGGAGCCCGCACATGAAGTAGAGCTTCACCTGACGCCAACCGTGGGAGTAGGCGGCGGCGACCGTACGGATCAGGTCCTCCTCGGTGACCATCTTGTTGATCACCTTGCGGAGACGCTCCGAGCCGCCCTCGGGCGCGAACGTCAGGCCCGAGCGGCGCCCGTTGCGGCTGAACTCGTTGGCGAGCGTGATGTTGAAGGCGTCGACACGGGTGCTCGGCAGCGACAGCGACGTGTTGGAGCCCTCGTACCGGTCGCCGAGCTGCTTGGCGACCTCGCCGATCTCGGTGTGGTCGGCGCTGGACAGCGAGAGCAGGCCGACCTCCTCGAAGCCTGACTTCTTCAGCCCGTTGTCGACCATCTCACCGATCGTCTGCAGGCTGCGCTCGCGCACCGGACGCGTGATCATGCCGGCCTGGCAGAACCGGCAGCCGCGGGTGCAGCCGCGGAAGATCTCGACGGAGTAGCGCTCGTGGACGGTCTCGGCGAGCGGGACCAGCGGGTTCTTGGGGTACGGCCACTGGTCGAGGTCCATCAGCGTGTGCTTGGTGACCCGCCACGGGACGCCCGGCCGGTTGGGCGCGACGCGCTGGATGCGGCCGTCGGGGAGGTAGGTGACGTCGTAGAACTTCGGCACGTAGACACTGCCGGAGCGGGCGAGGCGCATGAGGACCTCGTCGCGGCCGCCGGGCTTTCCCTCGGCCTTCCACTCGCGGACGACGTCGCTGATCTTGAGGACGATCTCCTCGCCGTCGCCGAGCACGGCGGCATCGACGAAGTCCGCGATCGGCTCCGGGTTGAACGCCGCGTGCCCGCCGGCGAGGACGATCGGGTCGTCGTCGGTGCGGTCGACGGCGCGCAGCGGGATGCCCGCAAGATCGAGGGCGGTGAGCATGTTGGTGTAGCCGAGCTCGGTCGAGAACGAGATGCCGAACAGGTCGAACGCGCGCACCGGGCGGTGGGTGTCGACCGTGAACTGCGGGATCGCGTGCTCGCGCATGAGGGCTTCCATGTCAGGGAAGACCGCGTACGTGCGCTCGGCCAGGAGCCAGTCACGCTCGTTGAGGACCTCGTACAGGATCTGGACACCCTGGTTGGGCAGGCCGACCTCGTAGGCGTCGGGGTACATCAGGGCCCAGCGCACGTCAACAGAGCTCCACTCCTTGATGACGGAGTTCAGCTCACCGCCGACGTACTGGATCGGCTTGCTGATCGTCGGGAGGAGCGGCTCGAGCCGGTCGAAGACCGACGCGACGCTGGTGTCGAGGTGCTGCACGGGCATGCTCCCCAGGGTAACGAGCGTGCCCCCAGGGACCGAATCCGTCGCCACCCCCGTGGCAAACCGTCAGCGGGAGCGGGCGGAGCGGGAGCGTACGACCACGGCTGGCGTCGCGCTGCGGCGACCGATCGCGACCAGCAGCCCGACCGCCATCGCGGAGGCGAACATCGCCGTCCCCCCGTACGAGACGAATGGCAGCGGCACCCCCGTCACCGGCATGATCCCGAGCGACATCCCGATGTTCTGGAACGCCTGGAACCCGAACCAGCACGCGATCCCGGCGGCGGCGAGCCGGTCGAACAGGTCGTCGGCGCGCTGAGCGATCCGCAGGCACCGCCAGACGAGCACGCCCAGGAGCACGACGACGAGTCCGGCGCCCAGCAGCCCGAGCTCCTCCCCCGCCACCGTGAACACGAAGTCGGTGTGCTGCTCGGGCACGAAGCCCGCCTGCGTCTGGGTGCCGTCGAAGAGCCCCTGACCCCAGATGCCGCCGTTGCCAATCGCGATCCGCGCCTGGACGGTGTTGTATCCGGCGCCGCGCGGATCGAGGTCGGGGTTGGTGAACGCCTCGAAACGCAGGACCTGGTAGTCCTCGATCAGCCCGGTCGCGACCGCCAGCACGATCGCGCCGATGCCGACGGCGACCAGCCCGACCAGCCACCCGAGCCGAACCCCCGCGACCGCCAGCACGCCCAGCACGATCGCGACCATCACCATCAACGTCCCGAGGTCGGGCTGCGCAAGGATCAGCACGGCGGGCACCGCGGCGCAGACGAGCGCGAGCAGGACATCGGACGAGCGGACGACGCGGCGCATCGCCCCTTCTGTCCGCTCGGCGAACAGCAGCGCCATCACGAGCACCACGCCGAGCTTCGCGAGCTCGGCCGGCTGCAACGACAGCCCCCCGACCTGGAGCCACGAGCGCGACCCGTTGACGACCGCACCTACCCCCGGGACGAACACCAGCACCAACCCGAGGACCGCTGCTCCGTACACGACCGGCGCCCACAGTCGGATCCAGCGCCGGTCAGTCGCCGCCATCACGGCACCGAGCCCCAGGGCGATGAGGACGTTGGTGCCCTGCTTGACGAGGTACGCCGTCGGGTCGCCGCCGGTGAGATCGTCGCGCGACGCGGTCGCCGACCACACCAGCAGCATCCCGATCAGGCCGAGCGCGAGCGCCGAGCCGACCAGCGGCAGATCGACGTCTCCCCACCACCGCCGCGCCGGCGCACCCGGTGGACGTGCCGGACGTACGGTGCCTCGCGTGCTCATCGGCCGTCGCCCTTCGTGGCGGTACGGGGCGCGAGCACCCGGCCGTCAACAGCGACGCGCGGCAGACCCTTCGGCGGACGGGCCTTCGGCATCAGCGCCTCATCTCGGCGGACCTTGCCGTCCTTCACCCCGTACAGGCCCTCCCAGATCGCGCGCACCGCGTCGCCCGACGATCCGGAGCCGGTGCCGGCCTGCTCCATCATCATCACGACGACGTAGTTCTCGTCGTACGAGGCGACCCAGCCGGTCGTCTGGCGTCCGGTGACCTCGGCGGTGCCGGTCTTGGACCGGATCTTCACCTCGCCGAGCGGGAAGCCGCCCATCTTCCACGCCATCGTGCCGCTCTTGGCGGTGTCGAGGAGCGCGCGGTCGATGTAGCGCAGGTGGGACTTCGAGACGGGGACGCGCCCGGCCTTCTTCGGCGCGATCTCGCGCACCACGCGGCCGTCGGCGTCGAGGACGGCTTTGGCCGCGCGCGGCTCGTAGAGCGTCCCCCCGTTGGACAGCGCCCCGTACGCGACGGCGAGCTGGAGCGGAGTCACGAGCGTCTCGCCCTGCCCGATCGAGAAGTTGACCGCATCCCCGGCCCGGTAGACGTACCCGTCGGCGCAGAACTCGCGGGCGAACAGCCGAAGGTAGGCGCTGTCGACCTTCTCCGGCTTCTCGGCGATCTTGCAGTAGCGGTCCTTGTTGGCGTCCCAATAGTCCTGCCGCCACGGGCGGTCGCCGAGCCGCCCGGCTGCTTCGCCCGGCACGTCGAAGCCGGTGCGCGCACCGAACCCGAAGGCCCGCGCCATCTCGACCAGCGGGTCGTGCACGCCCTCGTCGGCGTCGGCCCCGCCCTGGTCCATCCAGGCGGCGTACGCGATCCGGTAGAAGAAGGTGTCGCACGAGACCGAGAGCGCCTGGTCGAACCCGATCGAGCCGTACGAGGCCGACTCGTAGTTCTTGAACCACCGGGTGCCGACCTGCAGCCCTGACGAGCAGTCCAGGCGCGAGCCGGTGTCCCAACGGTCCTCCAGCGCGCCCGCGGCGACAAAGGGCTTCCAGGTCGAGCCCGGGGCGAGCTGCGCCTGGGTCGCCCGCGAGAGGAGCGGGGTGCCGGAGCCGTCGTCGTACAGCTCCTTGAGCTTGCGGTCGGAGATCCCGTCGACCCACACCTCGGGGTCGTACGTGGGGTTGCTGGCCGCGGCGATCACGCGTCCGTCGTTCGGGTCGAGCACGACGACGGCACCCGCCGTGGCCTCGTAGTCGCGACCGGTCACGTCGTCGTGAGTCGTGCGGGCCTTCTTGATCGCCTTCTCGAGCTGGGACTCGGCCAACGCCTGCACCCGCGCGTCGATGCTCGTCACGAGCGTCTTGCCGGCCTCGGGGTCGATAGCCGCGCCCTCGGCGATCACGCGCCCACGGGAGTCGACCGCCTTGCCGGTAGTGCCCGGCACGCCGCGCAGGTCCGCGTCGTACCCCCGCTCGATCCCGGCACGGCCGACCATCGAGGCGGCGCTGCGCGTGTCGTCGTCGGACTCGCGCGCCGCGGCGTACTCGTCGGCGGTGATCGGGCTGACGTACCCGAGGAGCTGGGCGGCGTTGACGCCCTCCGGCGACGGGTAGGCACGGACGTAGCGCTGCTGCGCCGCCACCGCGGGGAACTCCTCCGCCCGCTCCGAGAGCGTCAGGGCGACGTCGCGCGGCACGTCCTGGGCGACCGGCACGGGCTCGTACGGGGAGCCGTTCCAGCAGGCGGGCGGCTCGGGAGCACCCTCCTCGCCGCACAGCTTGATGCGGTCGAGCAGCGCGTCGTACTTCAGGTCGACGAGGCTCGCGAGGCGCCCGAGCACATCGGCCTGCTCGTCGGCGTCGAGGCGGGTCAGGCGCGAGCGGTCGACGGTGACGACCCACGTGGAGCGGTTGGTGACCAGCGGCCGCCCCATTGCATCGACGACGAGCCCGCGCTGGGGCTGGACCACGACCTGGCGGGTGGCGTTGCTCGCCGCGCGCGCCTGGTACTCCTCGCCGTCGACCACCTGGACGTACCAGAGCCGTGCGACGAGCGTCGCGAACAGCGCCACGACGAGCACCTGCACGACGACGAGCCGGGCATGACCGCGCCTCACGTCACCACCCCACCCGGGGCGCCGGCTCCAGCCGGACGAGCAGGGCGCGGACCCCGGGCACCGCTGCGAGGCCGAGGACGACGTCGTACGCGGTCGCCAGCGCGACCACGGGGAGCACCCCGGAGACCGTGACACCAGGCTGGTCGAGCAGCAGCCCGGACAGCGCGAACAGCGACGTGCCGACGAACGCGCCGGCGGCGACAGTCGCGGCATCGCTCACCCACGACGGCCGGCTGCCGCGGTCGACGGTCCCGGCGAGGTAGCCGACGACCGTCAACGCCAGCGCCCACTGCCCGAGGACGTGGTCGGCCGGTGGCGCGGCATCGAGCAGGAGCCCCCCGACGAAACCCGTCACGGCACCATCGGCCGCCCCCGTGCACAGACCGACGGCGACGACGACCACGAGCACGAGGTCGGGCGCGACACCGGTCGGGACGAGGGGTGCAAGCAGGCTCACCTGCAGGACGACGGCGGCGAGGAGCAGCACGAGCACGGTGCCCGCGCGCCGGACGCTCACGTCACGACCCCATCCGGGCGCCGACCACGACCGACACGGCGTCGAGCGCGGAGAAGTCGACGAACGGAGCGACCGTGACCTCGGCCGTCTCGTCGCGCGGCGACTCCACGACCTTCTCGACCCGTCCGATCGGGACGCCCGCGATGTACGGGACGCCGTCGCGCGAGCCCCACGCGACGATCGTGTCGCCCTCCTTGGGCACCACCTGGCGGTCGAGCACGTCCAGGGTCAGGCGGCCCGACCCCGACACGCTCCCGTCGCCGCGGACCATCCCGAGCTCGTGGTCCCCTCCCACCCGTGCACCGACGACGGAGTCGGCGTCGACGAGCAGGAGCACCACGGCGTTGGTCCGCGTCGCGCTGACGACGCGGCCGACGAGGCCGTCCGGGCCGAGCACGGTCATGTCCTTGCGCACTCCCCGCGCCGTGCCCGCGTCGAGCGTGACCGTACGGCGGAACGACTGGGCCGAGCCAAGGCCGACGACGTGTGCCGTGACGGTCTCGAGCCCGGCCGCGTCCGCGTACCGCGCGAGGCGGTCGTACTCGGCGAGCCGCGTCCGGTCGACTCCGCTGGACGCGACGAGGCCGCGCAGACGGGCGTTCTCCTCCTCGAGAGCGGCGTTCTCGTCGCGCAGCGCGTCACGGGTCG
This sequence comes from Mumia zhuanghuii, assembly GCF_042681565.1. NCBI lineage: Bacteria > Bacillati > Actinomycetota > Actinomycetes > Propionibacteriales > Nocardioidaceae > Mumia > Mumia zhuanghuii. Next base: position 625,254 of record NZ_JBHUFT010000008.1, on the reverse strand, counting down.
CGAAGCTGTCGATGCCGAACGGGCTCAGCAGCCGGTGCGCCCCGGACTCCAGCGGCCCGAGGAGCGTGGACGCGACGGTACGAGCGGGCGAGCCCGCGCCGGAGAGGTCGACACTGATGAGCGCCACGGCGGCGAGCAGGAGCACGAACAGGACCGTGCGGGGGCGGCGCGGCTCGGGGTCGGGACGGGTACGGGTCCGGGCCACGCGATCACCTCCGGGGCTCGGAGGTCAGCACCTGTCGGAGTGCGTCGAACTCCTCGACGCACTTGCCCGCACCGAGGGCGACCGAGTGGAGCGGGTCCTCGACGACGTGGACGGGGATCTGGGTCTCATGACGGATGCGGTCGTCGAGCCCCCGCAGCAGCGCTCCGCCGCCGGTCAGCACGATGCCGCGGTCCATGATGTCGCCGGCGAGCTCCGGCGGGGTCAGGTCGAGGGTGCTGCGGACGGCGTCGACGATGGCCGCAACCGGTTCCTCGAGGGCGCGGCGGACTTCCGCGGCGGTGACCTCGACCGTACGAGGGAGGCCGCCGACCATGTCGCGTCCGCGGACGTGGACGGTGCGCTCATCCGGCATCGGGAACGCCGACCCGGCTTCGGCCTTGAGGTCCTCGGCCGTACGGTCGCCGAGCAGGAGCGCGTATTCCTTCTTGAACCACGCGACGATCGCCTCGTCCATGTCGTCGCCGGCCGTACGGATCGAACGGCTGGCGACGATGCCACCGAGTGCGATCACCGCGACCTCGGTCGTCCCGCCTCCGACGTCCACGATCATGTTGCCGGTCGGTTCGTGGACCGGAAGCCCGGCGCCGAGCGCGGCGGCCATCGGCTCCTCGACGATGAAGACCTGGCGTGCCCCGGCCTGGTAGCCCGCCTCGCGGACCGCACGCTGCTCGACGGACGTGATCGCGCTGGGGACGCAGACGACGAGGCGCGGCTTGGTGAAGTAGCGACGCCGGTGCACCTGCTGGATGAACAGCCGGAGCATGTGCTCGCAGGCCTCGAAGTCGGCGATCACGCCGTCCTTCATCGGCCGGATCACCGAGATCGCGTCGGGAGTCCTCCCGTGCATGCGCTTGGCCTCCGTACCCACGGCAAGGATCTCGTGGGTCTGCGCGGCCAGGGCCACGACCGACGGCTCGTCGAGCAACACACCCTTGCCTCGTACGTAGACGAGGGTGTTGGCTGTGCCCAGGTCGACCGCCATGTCGCGCCCGAGCAGGCTGCGCAAGGGGAAGGACATGGGCTCAGGCTAGGTCTGGTGGGCGTCGGTCCCCGGTCAGACACGCCAGAGCGCCCGCTCAGTCTTGGAGCCGCGTCCGTGTCGGACCTGCCTGCAAGGGTGGCGGCATGCCGCGCACCGCGCTCCTCGAGCTTCGCCGCTACGCCCTGCACCCCGGACAGCGGGAGACGCTGATCTCCTTGTTCGACTCCGAGTTCCTCGCACCGCAAGAGGATGCCGGGATGTCGGTCCTCGGCCAGTTCCGCGACCTCGACGACCCCGACCAGTTCGTGTGGATGCGCGGGTTCGACGACGCGGTGAGCCGCGGGAAGTCGCTCCAGGCGTTCTACGGGGGTCCGGTCTGGGCTCGCAACCGCGACGCCGCCAACGCGACGATGATCTCGTCCGACGATGTCCTGCTGCTTCGCCCGGTCTCCGGCGGCGCCCTCACGCTGTCCTCGGCTCAGGAGCCGTCCCCTCCTGACCTGGTGGTCACGACCGTCTATCAGCCGGACGACCTGGACGGATTCGTCGCGCTGATGGAGGCGGCCGGCGAGGACCGCCTGACCGCGCTCGGGTCGGCCCGCGTCGCGGCGTACGTGTCGGCCGACGTCGCCAACACGTTCCCCGCCCTGCCGGTCCGCGCGGACGCCCGCGCGTACGTCCGCGTCGCGCGCTTCGCCACGGAGGCCGAGCACGCCGCCCACGTACGCCGCGTGACGGCCGCGGCTGCCTCCGAGAGTGTGCTGCAGGTCGTGCAGTCGAGCATCGGTGAGGAGCTCAGGCTCACACCGACCGACCGCTCCGTGCTGCGCTGAGCCGTCAGGCCGTGACGGCGCCGGTCAGCGTGGCGCGATGCTCGGCGAGCCACTCCCGGCGGCGACGGATCGTGTCCCCCACACCCTCAGCCCACATCCGGGCCCATCCGCCGCCCAGCCGCGCGGCTCTGTCTCCCGCATGAGGAACCACGCCCGCGCCGCCGTGTTCTCTGCGACGGCGACCACCTCCGAACGGGCATCGGAACCGAGGCCGTAGGCGTCGACCATGAGGCGCGCGCGGGCGAACGGGTCGACCCCGGCCATAGCCTCCGGGCGGTCTCGGGGGGCCATCAGCGGTGCCCACCACAGCAGGAGGTTGTGCACCTCCTCCGTACGGGTCGCGGGCCGCGCCATGTCGAAGTCGATGAGCGCGTGCGCCTCGCGGGACGTACGAGACGCGACCTCTCCCGGGACGTACGAGAGGACCTGCCGGCCGGCGTGGTCGGTCCCGAGACAGCGCGGAGCCCCATCGAACCCGGCGGCCTCGACGAACCGCAGCACCTCGGCCGTCAGGGCAGCGTGCCGGCTGGGGGACGGCGCGCCGTGTCACCGATCCGGACGAGCCCTTCGGTCACGTACCCGCCGGCCAACGGCACCTCGGGAAGCGACGGATCGGGCTCGACGTACCTCACGACGAGCAGTTAGCCCAGCTCGGGGAACCAGAGCGCCGTCTCGCGGGCGGCCGACTCGGGCGAGTCCGAGCCGTGGACGAGGTTCTCACGGTTCGACAGCGAAAGGTCGCCGCGGATCGTGCCAGGGGCGGCGACGCGGCCGTCGGTGGCGCCGTTGAGCAGCCGCACGACCTCGATCGCCTGGTCGCCCTCGAGCACGAGCGCCATCATCGGGCCGGAGGTCACGAACGTCCGCAGCGGCGGGTAGAAGTCGCGCTCGACGTGCTCGGCGTAGTGTGCGTCCGCCTGGGCGGCGTCGATCGTGCCGAACCACGTGGCGACGATCGAGAGTCCCTTCGCCTCGTAGCGACCGAGGATCTCGCCGACCAGTCCACGGCGGACGGCGTCGGGCTTGAGCAGGATCAGAGTGCGTTCGGACATGCGTCGAAGCCTAGCGAGGGGCCTGCGGCCCTCTGTTCAGCGGGCGTAGAACTCCGGGTTCGCCGCGCGGTCGGCCTCGATCTTGCGTCCGAGGAACCACGCCGCGGCCCACAGCGCCGCGAACATACCGCCCACGAAGAATGCGATCGGCAGCAGGAACCCGAGCGCCACCGCGCCGACCTGCACGAGCCACCCGATCGTGTACGCCCACGAGTGCCGCAGCAGACCCGACGTGACGACGGCGACGACGGCCAGGCCGAGCCCGCAGAACAGCGCGAGCCCCGGCGACACGTCCTCGACCTGGATCATCACCGGCGTCGCCAGCCCGAGGACGATCGCCTCCAGGAACAGCACCCCGGCACACATGCCACGCATCAGTCCACCGACTCCTCACGCGCGAGCAGCACCCGCGCCTCACCTGCCGTCACGACGGAACCGGTGACGAGCACACCGCCGCTGCCGACGCCTTCTCCGTACCGCTCGCTCTCCGACAGCGCGACGCCCTTCTCGAGGGCGTCGGGCAGTCGGCGCGCCACGTGCACCCGGTCGGACCCGAAGATCCCTTCTGCGATGTCGGCCAGCTCGGCGGCGGGCATCGCACGGTCGGTGGCGTTCTGGGTGCAGACGATCTCGGCCATCACCGGCTCGAACGCCAGCAGGATCTCGTCGACGTCCTTGTCCGCCATCACGCCCACGACGCCGATCAGCGGCGTGAACGCGAACGCTTCCTGCAAGGCCTCCGCCGTCGCACGCGCCCCTGCGGGGTTGTGCGCCGCGTCGAGCACGACGGTCGGGCTGCGGCGTACGACCTCGAGGCGCCCGGGCGACGTCACCGTCGCGAACGCCGCACGCACGATCTCGGCATCGAGCTCGCGCCCGCCGGTGAACGCCTCGAAAGCGGCCAGCGCGTACGCGGCGTTGTGCGCCTGGTGCGCCCCGAACAGCGGGAGGAACACCTCGGCGTACGTCGCGCCGAGCCCCTGGAGCGCGAGCAACTGCCCTCCCATCGCAGGCGTCCGACCAACGACACCGAAGTCGATGCCCTCGCGGTGCAGCGTCGCGCCCACTTCGGACACCCTGGCGGCGATCGCGGCGGCGGCGTCGTCGGGCTGTACGGCAGTGACGACCTGCGCGCCGGCCTTGATGATGCCGGCCTTCTCGATCGCGATGTCGCCCGGCGTCTCCCCGAGATAGCGCGTGTGGTCGACGTCGATCGGGGTGAGGACCGCGACCGCGGCATCCACCACGTTGGTCGCGTCCCAGGCGCCGCCCATGCCGACCTCGACGACGGCCACGTCGACCGGGGCGTCGGCGAAGGCGGCGTACGCGAGGCCGACCATCATCTCGAAGTACGACAGCGGGATCGGCTGACTGTCGTCGACGACCTGGGCGTAGGCGGCGACGTCGGCATAGGCCTCGACGAACAGCTCCTCGCTCAGCGGCTTGCCGTCGATGCTCACCCGCTCGGTCATCGACACCAGGTGGGGACTCGTGAACCGTCCGGTCCGTACGGCGAGCTCACGCAGGAGAGCGTCGATCATCCGCGCGGTCGAGGTCTTGCCGTTGGTCCCGGTCAGCTGGATCACCGGGTAGGCGTTCTGGGGGTCGCCCATCAGCCGGCACAGCGCACGGATGCGCTCCAGCGAGGGCTCGAGCTTGGTCTCGGGCCAGCGCGCCAGCAGGGCCCGCTCGACCTCGACGTACGTGGGATTCGTCATCGCTGTCCAGTATTCCAGGGATGCAAGCGATGACTTCGCGACGCCCGGCCGGTCGTACGGTCGAAGGACGCTCGCAGGGGGACTGACATGCACCGATCGATCGCCAGCTGGATCAACCACCGCTTCACGCCCGCACTGACCATCGTCTTCTGGGTGATCATCGTCGGGGTGCTGGGCTCGACGGCCGGGCAGCTGATGGACGTCCAGGAGAACGAGGCCGAGAACTGGCTCCCTAGCAGCGCCGAGTCCACCAAGGCGCTCGAGGCCGCCGAGACCTTCTCGTCGCCCAACATGATTCCCGCCGTGATCGTGTACGAACGCGACGGAGGCCTGCAGCCAGAGGACATGACTGCGGCCCAGGAGGACGCGGCGACGTTCGGGCAGCGCGACGACATCGACGGCGAGGTCGTCGGCCCGATCCCGTCCGAGGACGGCGAGGCGCTGGAGATCATCGTGCCGCTCAACCTCGGCGAGGACGGCTGGAACAAGGCGCCCGACATCGTCGACGAGCTGGAGGACACCGCCGGCGACGGGCCCGACGGCCTGGAGACGTTCGTGACGGGTCCGGCAGGGCAGGCCGCGGACTCGGCGGCGGTGTTCGAGGGGATCGACAGCACCCTGCTGTTCGCCGCAGCGGGCGTGGTGACGGTGCTGCTGCTCTTCACCTACCGGAGCCCCGTGCTCTGGCTGCTCCCGGTGATCTCGGCCGGCGTCGCGCTCACGGTCGCGCAGGCGGTCGTCGTCCTGCTCGCCAAGCACGCCAACCTCACGGTCGACGGCCAGAGCGCGAGCATCCTCACGGTGCTCGTCTTCGGCGCCGGCACGGACTACGCGCTGCTGCTGGTCGCCCGCTATCGCGAGGAGCTGCGACGGCACGAGAACCGACGCGAGGCGATGGTGGTCGCCCTGCACCGGGCGGGCCCGGCGATCATCGCCAGCGGCGCGACCGTCGCGATCGGCATGCTCTGCCTGCTGCTCGCCCAGATGACCTCGACCCGCGGTCTCGGCCCCGTCGCGGCGATCGGCATCGTGTGCGGGCTCGCGGTGATGCTGACGATGCTGCCCGCGCTCCTGGTCGTCCTCGGGCGCTGGATCTTCTGGCCTCGCATCCCCCACTTCGGCGACGAAGACCCGGCCGCGCACGGGCTGTGGGCCGGCGTCGGTCGCCGCATCGCCCGCGCTCCGCGCCGCGTGTGGGTGACGACCTCCGTGATCCTCGCCATCGCCAGCATCGGCATCCTCCAGCTCAACGCGACCGGGCTCAGCACCGAGGAGGCGTTCCTCGGCACGCCCGACTCGGTCAAGGGCGAGAAGGTCTTGTCGGAGCACTTCCCCGGCGGGGCGGGCGCTCCGGTGGTCGTCGTCGCGAGCCCCGACGCCGCCGATGCGGTCCGTACGACCTTCCAGGCCGATGACGGGATCGCGGCGGGCAGCGTCACCGAGCCGCGTGTCGAGGGCGACTGGGCGTACATGGAGGGGACGCTCGAGGCGGAGCCCGACAGCGACGCGGCGTACGACGCCATCGAGTCGCTGCGCAGCGAGCTCGACTCCGCCGACCCCGACGCGCTCGTCGGCGGGATGACGGCCGTGACGCTCGACATCCAGACCGCCTCGGCACGAGACAACCGGGTGATCATCCCGGCCGTCCTCGTGGTGGTGCTGCTGATCCTCATGCTCCTGCTGCGGGCGGTCGTGGCACCGCTGATCCTGCTCGGCACGGTCGTGCTGTCGTTCGGGGCGGCGCTCGGCGTGAGCGCACTGGTCTTCAGGTACGTGTTCGACTTCGCAGGGACGGACACCTCGTTCCCGCTGTTCGTGTTCGTGTTCCTGGTCGCGCTCGGGATCGACTACAACATCTTCCTCATGACCCGTGTGCGCGAGGAGGCGCTGCAGTACGGCACACGCCGCGGTGCGCTCATCGGGCTTGCCGCGACCGGTGGCGTGATCACGTCGGCGGGCCTGGTCCTGGCCGGCACGTTCGCCGTGCTCGGCACGCTCCCGCTGGTGTTCTTCGCCGAGATCGGCTTCGCCGTCGCGTTCGGCGTGCTGCTCGACACCCTGGTCGTACGGTCGGTGCTGGTCACGGCGCTGAACCTCGATGTCGGACGCCACATGTGGTGGCCGAGCGCGCTCGGCCACAAGGAGGACGTCGCCGTCGGCGCCGGCCCGCGCGACCCGTACGAGGAGGCCGTCACGGCCGGCGCGAAGGCTGGCCCGCCTTCCCCGTGAGGACAGGCGAGAACCGGGTCACGGCGCGGCGCCGCTCCCTCCTAGACTGGAGGCATGAGCAACGTGCCGGAGAAGCCTGCCCTGGAGGGGCTCGAGCAGAAGTGGTCCGCGCTGTGGCAGGAGCGGGGCACCTACGCGTTCGACCGCTCCAAGACGCGCGACCAGGTGTACTCGATCGACACCCCTCCCCCGACCGTCTCCGGCTCGCTCCACGTCGGTCACGTCTTCTCGTACACCCACGCCGACCTCGTCGCCCGCTTCCAGCGGATGCGCGGCAAGGAGGTCTTCTACCCGATGGGCTGGGACGACAACGGTCTGCCCACCGAGCGCCGCGTCCAGAACTACTTCGGCGTCCGTTGCGACCCGTCGCTGCCGTACGACGAGGACTTCACGCCGCCCGAGCCTTCGACGGGCTCAGGGAGCGGCAAGGGGTCGCAGCAGATCCCGATCAGCCGGCGCAACTTCATCGAGCTGTGCGAGCGGCTCGTGGCGATCGACGAGAAGGCGTTCGAGGACCTCTGGCGCACCCTCGGCCTGTCCGTCGACTGGGAGCAGACCTACACCACGATCGGTGAGGTCTCCCGTACGGCGTCGCAGCGCGCCTTCCTCCGCAACCTCGCACGCGGCGAGGCCTACACGTCCGATGCGCCGACCCTGTGGGACGTCACGTTCCAGACGGCGGTCGCGCAGGCCGAGCTCGAGGCGCGCGACTACCCCGGCCACTACTACCGGGTCGCGTACACCCTGCCGGACGGCACCAAGGTGCACGTGGAGACGACGCGTCCCGAGCTGACGCCGTCGGCCGTGGCGCTGATCGCGCACCCCGAGGACGAGCGCTACAAGCACCTGTTCGGCACGACGGCCAGGTCTCCCCTCTTCGACGTCGAGCTGCCGATCCTCGCCGACCCCGCCGCCGACCCCGAGAAGGGTTCCGGCATCGTCCACTGCTGCACCTTCGGCGACCTGACCGACGTCCAGTGGTGGCGCGAGTACGACCTGCCGACGCGTACGGTCGTCGGCCGCGACGGACGCATCATCCGCGAGACCCCGGGCTGGATCTCCTCGCACGAGGGCCGCAGGGCGTACGAGGAGCTGGCCGGCAAGACCGTCTTCTCCGCGCGCGAGACGATCGTGGCCGCGCTGAAGGAGTCCGGCGACCTCGACGGCGAGCCCAAGCCGACGACCCGCATGGCGAACTTCTTCGAGAAGGGCGACAAGCCGCTCGAGATCGTCTCGACGCGTCAGTGGTACCTCACGAACGGCGGCAAGGAGCCCGAGCTGCGTGGCCAGCTCGTCGCCCGCGGCCACGAGATCTCCTGGTATCCGCCCTACATGCAGTCGCGCTACACCAACTGGATCGACGGCCTCAACAGCGACTGGCTCGTCAGCCGCCAGCGCTTCTTCGGCGTGCCGATCCCCGTGTGGTTCCGCCTCGACGGCGAGGGCGAGCCCGACTACGACAACCCGATCGTGCCGGACGAGTCCGAGCTCCCGATCGACCCGCAGTCGCAGGCTCCCAAGGGTTTCGAGGAGCACCAGCGCGGCAAGCCCGGCGGCTTCATGGGCGACCCCGACATCTTCGACACCTGGGCCACGTCGTCGCTGACCCCGGAGATCGTCTGCGGCTGGGAGCGCGACCCGGAGCTGTTCGAGAAGACCTTCCCGATGGATCTGCGTCCGCAGGCCCACGACATCATCCGCACCTGGCTCTTCTCGAGCGTCGTGCGCGCCCACCTCGAGAACCACTCCGCTCCGTGGTCGCACGCGCTGATCTCGGGCTTCGTGGTCGACCCCGACCGCAAGAAGATGTCGAAGTCCAAGGGCAACGTCGTCGTCCCGACCGAGATCCTCGACAAGTTCGGCGCGGACGCGGTGCGCTGGCGTGCCGCGGGGGCACGGCCGGGTGCCGACTCGCCGTTCGACGAGACGCAGATGAAGGTCGGGCGCCGGCTCGCCATGAAGGTGCTCAACGCATCGAAGTTCGTGCTCGCCGCCCCCGAGGCGTACGGGCTCGGGGTCGACGCCTCGTACGTCGAGCCGCGCCGCGTCACCGAGCCCCTCGACCTCTCGATGCTGCGCCGTCTCCGTCAGGTGACGAAGGAGGCCACCGAGGCGTTCGAGGCGTACGACTACACCACCGCCCTCGAGGTCACCGAGCGGTTCTTCTGGGGCTTCTGCGACGACTACCTCGAGCTGGTCAAGGAGCGTGCCCGCGGCGAGGACGAAGGTGCGCAGTCGGCCAAGGCGGCCTTCGCGATCGCCCTGTCGGTGCAGTTGCGGCTGCTCGCGCCGTTCCTCCCCTACGTCACCGAAGAGGTCTGGTCCTGGTGGCAGGAGGGCTCGATCCACCGTGCGGCGTGGCCGAGTGCCGAGATCGAGATCACGACGACGCCGCAGGACCCTGCACTGCTCGTCGCGGCCGGTCAGATGCTCGCCGGTGTGCGCGGTGCGAAGTCGACGGCCAAGGTGAGTCAGCGCACGGCGGTGACCAAGCTCGTCGTCCGCGGCTCGGAGCAGCGGCTCGGGATCGTGAAGCGTGCGCTGAGCGACGTCCGTGCGGCAGGCAACATCACGGGCGAGGTCGAGTTCGTGGTCGATCCTTCGCAGCAGGGTGGCGACCTCGCGGTCGAGGCACAGCTCGCCGAGCCGGAGCCGAAGAAGCCGGCGGAGCCGAAGCCGGCGGAGACCGTCTCCGAGTGAGCGCCCTGCACGTTCGGGACGTCACTGCGGACGACGTGCCTGCGATCGTCGCGATGCTCGTCGACGACCCGCTCGGAGTCACACGCGAGTCCCCCGACGACCTCACTCCGTACCTCGACGCCGTCGCGGCCATCTCGGCCGACCCGCACAATCGCGTGCTCGTGGCCGAGCGCGACGGCGAGGTGATCGCGACGATGCAGCTCACGTACATCCGCGGACTGGGTCGTCGCGGAGCCTCGCGAGCGCAGATCGAGGCCGTCCGCGTGCGGTCCGACCTGCGCGGCGACGGGCTCGGCTCGCAGCTGATCGGCTGGGCGGTCGACGAGGCGCGGCGCCAGGGCTGCTCCCTGGTCCAGCTCACGTCCGACGCGAGCCGCGAGGGCGCGCACCGCTTCTACGAGCGGCTCGGGTTCACCGCGAGCCACATCGGCTTCAAGCGCACGCTCTGACCCGTCCGCTCTCCCCGGACGTCATACCGAATGTGGCCGAGAGACCTCGACACGTATGACGTCCCGGGGCGAGGGTGCGGGCCTGCCGTCAGAGGGTGCGGAAGTACGGGAGGCGGGCCAGCAGCGCGTCGCCGAGCGCGGTCGCCGTCGTGAGCTGGCCTGCGAGGTCGGGCAGGTCGTCGTACGCGAGCGCGAGCGTCGACTCGCCGAGCATCCGCGCCGTCTCCGTATAGCCCGGATCGCCTCCGGCCGCCTCGGTGACGAGTCGTGCCCCGCCCGCCTCCGCCGCGAAGCGCACCTGGAACCACGACCGTGCCCGCTTCGCCTCGCTCGGCCCCTCCCCTGCGGTCTTGGCGCGCAGCAGCGCCTTGCGCACGGGCGGTATCTGCGCACCCACCACCAGGGCCCCGACACCGACGGCGGCGCCGACGGCCATCGGCAGCCGCCGGAACTGTGCGTAGTGACCGTAAGAGAAGTCGGGCCCGTACGACGGCAGCGCTCGCGCCGACCGGAGCACGACCTGCGGGTCGATGGTCGGCAATGGCAGGGCCCAGCCGGACCCCGACTCGCCCCGCCCCGGCCGCTCCGGGAGGCCACGGATGCGACGTCCTTCGGGACGACCCTCGAGGCGACGGCGCTCCTTCGCGGTCGCCTGCGACGACCGGAACCCGGCGAACGCGCCGAGGGCCGAGTGAGAGGTGCCAGCGGAGACGTCCGCGCTCGCGCGCACGTACCCGCGGATCGTGATCGGTACGTCGGACGGCAGCTGTCTCACGGTGTGCAGGACGCCGATGTCGTGCGGGATCGAGTCGAAGCCGCACGAGTGCACGAGCCGCGCCCCCGTACGCTCGGCCGTCGCGTGGTGCTCGAGCCACATCCGGTCGACGAACTCCGGCTCGCCGGTGAGGTCGCAGTACGCCGTGCCCGCCTCGGCGCACGCGGAGACGACGGGCCCGCCATGCAGGGCGTACGGGCCGACCGTGGAGGCGAGCACGCGGGTCGACTCCGCGAGGCGACGCAGCGAGACGGCGTCGGTGACGTCAGCCACCTCGATCGCGGGGACGACTCCGCCGGCCTCCGCGATCCGCGCGGCCACGGTCTCCAGCGCGGCCCGATCTCGTCCGGCGATCGCCCAGGTCGCGCCGTCCGGAGCGTGAATGGCGAGGTAGTCCGCCGTCAGGCCGCCGGTGAATCCCGTGGCGCCGAGCAGCGCGAAATCGTAGGTCACGCGAGGAGTCTAGGGGGTGTGTCACGGCTCAGTGAGGCACATCGCGCCAGGTCACCCGCTCACGCGCGAGGCCTCCGTGGCGATGAGGACGAGGTCGGAAGCGGCGTCGGAGAGGCGGCGGCGTCTCGCCCAGATCGCGGTCAGCGGTCGCCGCATGTCGAGCTCCACCGGGACGACCACGAGGCGCCCTTGCTCCACCTCGGCTGCCACCGCGCGCCGCGACACGACTGCCGGACCTACCCCCGCGGCGGCGGCACCGAGCAGCGCGCTCGTCGAGCTCGCCTCCAGCACCACGTGCGGCTCCTGCCGCAGTGCCCTCTCGAACGTGCTGCGCGTGCCACTGCCCGGCTCCCGCAGGACGTACGCCCCTGCCTGGAGCTCCTCGCGCGTCAACGGTGTGCGCCGCCGTGCCCACGGGTGGGCCGGGGCAACGACCACGGCCAGGCTGTCGTGCCCGACCACCTGGCGCGCAAGGTCGCCTGGGACGTCGGTGGTCTCGACGAATCCGAGGTCGACCTCGCCGCCCCGTACCATCGCCGCCACGGTGTCGCTGTTCACGACGTGCAGCCGCGGGCTCACCTGCGGGCGGCGGGCGCGCAGCTCGGCCAGCCACCGGGGCAGGATCAGTTCGGCGATCGTGAGGCTGGCCGCCACCGCCACTCCCGACCGCCGTTCCTCGCCGAGCGCCAGCAGGCTCGACCGCACGGTGTCGAGCTCGTGGAGCAACGTCCGCGCCCACGACACCACCGCCTCCCCGTCCTCGGTGAGTCGGGACCCGCCAGGCGACCGGTCGAGCACGGAGATCCGCCAGCGCGCCTCGAACTCCCGCAGCCGAGCGCTCGCGGCGGGTTGGGTCATGTCGTGCTCCCGGGCGGCCGCGCCGATGCTGCCGTGCTCCGCGACCCCCACGAGGAGGCGGAGGGTCTGCACGTCGACATCTGGGGTCATCACCTCACCTTATGACCTGGGAGGAAATCGCCCTCTACCGGACAGGTCGTCCCCGCTGGACTCTGGAGACGTGCCTCCCCCGCTCTCCCGTACGGTCCTGGTCACGACGCCCCTGTTCGCGGCCTTCGTGGCGATCCTGCTGAGTGACCTGGTCCCCCTCCTCGGTCCGCTCATGCTCGCGCTCGCGCTGGGAGCGGTCGTCGCCAACGCACCGGCGCTGAGTGAGGCGACGACGCACGCCCTCGCCGACGTCTCCCGTACCTGCCTGCGGCTCGGGATCGTCGTGCTCGGGCTGCGGCTGTCGGTGAGCGACCTGCTCTCCGTCGGCTGGGGCGCCGCGCTCGTGGTGATCGCCACCGTCGCCGTGACGTACGCGGCCACGTGCCGGCTCGGGGATGCGCTCGGCCTCGACCGTGGGCTCGTGACCCTCATCGCGGCGGGATTCTCGGTGTGCGGCGCGGCAGCGATCGCCGCGGTGCGGGACGGCGTCCGCACCCGCCAGCGCAACGTCGCGCTCGCGGTCGCGCTCGTGACGGTCTATGGGACTGCCATGATCGTGCTCCTCCCCCCGGCCGCCCGCCTCCTCGGCTTGTCGACCGAGCAGGCAGCCGTCTGGGCGGGGGCGAGCATCCACGAGGTCGCCCAGGTCGTCGCTACGGGGTCCCTCATCGGCGGCACGCTTGCGGTCGCGCTGGCGACCACGGTCAAGCTCGGACGGGTGGTGACGCTCGCCGGTGTGTACGTGGTGGCAGCGCGGCGTGACGCCGCTGACGGCGCCGGCGAGGCGGGGCCATCGAAGGCGCCGCTGGTGCCGTGGTTCGTCACGGGCTTCGTGCTGGCTGTGCTTCTACGGTCGACCGGCGTGCTCGGCGAGAGCATCCTCGACGTCGGCGACCACCTCGCCACGTTGCTCCTCGGAGCAGGGATGTTCGGCCTCGGGCTGGGCCTGCGGCTGCGTGAGCTCTGGCCGGTCCCGGCACGCGCGCTCGTCCTCGCGACGGCGTCGACCCTCGTGGCGGCCACGACGTCGCTCGTCCTCGTCGTCACCACCTCGCTGGTCGCGTAGGCGGACCCGCTAGCGAGTCTCGGCCGACGACGCGTCAGGAGGCTTTGTCGCGGCGCTCTTCGTCGCGGTGCGGCACGAGCGTCGGGTTGACGTTGTCGAGGACCGTCTCCTTGGTGACGACGACCTTCGCGACGTCGTCGCGGCTCGGCACCTCGTACATGACGTTGAGCAGGACCTCTTCGATGATCGCGCGCAGACCGCGAGCACCGGTGCCACGAAGCAGCGCGAGGTCGGCCATCGCCTCGATCGCATCCTCGGTGAACTCCAGCTCGACGTGATCGATCTCGAAGAGCTTGGCGTACTGCTTGGTGAGCGCGTTCTTGGGCTGCGTGAGGATCTCGACGAGCGCCTCTTTGTCGAGGTTCTCGACGGTCGCGATCACGGGCAGGCGGCCGATGAACTCGGGGATGAGGCCGAACTTGAGCAGGTCCTCGGGCATCAGCTGTGTGAAGACGTGACCGGTGGTCCGCTCCTCACTGCGCTCCTCGCGCTGCGTGTTGAAGCCGAGCGACATCTTGCCGTTGCGGCTCTCGATGATCTGCTCGATGCCGGCGAACGCCCCACCCACGATGAACAGGATGTTGGTCGTGTCGATCTGGATGAACTCCTGGTGCGGGTGCTTGCGCCCGCCCTGCGGAGGCACCGACGCGGTCGTGCCCTCGAGGATCTTGAGCAGCGCCTGCTGCACACCCTCGCCGGAGACGTCACGGGTGATCGACGGGTTCTCGCTCTTGCGGGCGATCTTGTCGACCTCGTCGATGTAGATGATGCCCGTCTCGGCCTTCTTGACGTCGTAGTCGGCGGCCTGGATGAGCTTGAGGAGGATGTTCTCGACGTCCTCGCCGACATAGCCGGCCTCGGTCAGGGCCGTCGCGTCGGCGATCGCGAAGGGGACGTTGAGCATCCGGGCGAGCGTCTGAGCGAGGTAGGTCTTGCCGCAGCCCGTCGGGCCGACGAGGAGGATGTTGGATTTCGCCAGCTCCACCAGGTCGTCTTTGTGGCGACCGGCCGCCGCGCCTGCCTGCACGCGCTTGTAGTGGTTGTAGACGGCCACGGCGAGCGACTTCTTGGCCGCGTCCTGGCCGATCACGTACTGGTTGAGGAACTCGTAGATCTCGCGGGGCTTCGGAAGCTCCTCGAGCGAGACCTCGGACGTCTCCTGCAGCTCGTCCTCGATGATCTCGTTGCAGAGCTCGATGCACTCGTCACAGATGTAGACACCTGGACCCGCGATCAGCTTCTTAACCTGCTTCTGGCTCTTTCCGCAGAACGAGCACTTGAGCAGGTCGCCGCCGTCGATGCGTGCCACCGGTTCCTCACCCTTCGCCGTAGCGGGGCTTCCCCCGCTCGATGTTTCCCTCGACCGTACCCTGTGCCGGGCCGGCATGCGGCCGACCCGGCGTCGGGCGTGTCAGTGGATGGTCAGACCGCCGGGGTCTTCAGGGTCTCCAGGACCTGGTCGACCAGACCGTACTCGACGGCCTGCTGGGCGGTGAGGATCTTGTCGCGCTCGACGTCGCGGCTCACCTCTTCCTTGGGCTTGCCCGACGCCTCGGAGATCATCGTCTCCAGGAGGTCGCGCATGCGCAGGATCTCGTTGGCCGTGATCTCGAGGTCGGAGCTCTGTCCGTACGTGCCCTCGGTGTACGGCTGGTGGATCAGGATGCGGCTGTTGGGCAACGCGAGCCGCTTGCCCGGGGTGCCTGCGGCCAGCAGCACGGCCGCTGCCGAGGCCGCCTGGCCCAGGCACACGGTCTGCACGTCCGGCTTGAGGTAGCGCATCGTGTCGTAGATCGCCGTGAGCGCGGTGAACGAGCCGCCGGGCGAGTTGATGTAGAGCGAGATGTCGCGGTCGGGGTCCATCGACTGCAGGCACAGCAGCTGGGCCATGACCGCGTTGGCGACGTCGTCCGAGATCGGCGTCCCGAGGAAGATGATGCGGTCCTCGAAGAGCTTCGCGTACGGGTCGATGCGGCGGAAGCCGTACGACGTCCGCTCCTCCCACTGAGGGATGTAGTAGTTCATCGACGGGGCGAACTGCTGGTGGGGCATGGTCATGCCGGCTCCTGGGGTCGGGCCGCCGAGGGGCAGCGCGGACGCGGTCACGACGCCTCGCCTCGCGTGACGTCGTTCTCGCGGGCGATCACGTGGTCGATGAAGCCGTAGTCCTTGGCCTGCTCGGCGGTGAACCAGCGGTCACGGTCGGAGTCGCGCTCGATCGCGTCGAGCGTCTGACCGGTGTGCTGGGCCTGGAGCTCGTTGAGCTGCTGCTTGAGGAGCAGGCTCTGCTCGGCCTGGATGCGGATATCGGAGGCGGAGCCGCCGAGGCCGCCGGACGGCTGGTGCATCATGATGCGCGCGTGCGGGAGGGCGTATCGCTTGCCCGGCTCGCCCGCGGCGAGCAGGAACTGCCCCATGGAGGCGGCGAGCCCCATGCCCACGGTGACAACGTCGTTCGAGATGAACTGCATGGTGTCGTAGATCGCCATGCCGGAGTCCACCGAACCGCCGGGAGAGTTGATGTAGAGCCGGATGTCGGCCTTCGGATCCTCGGCGTTGAGCAGCAGCATCTGCGCGCAGATCGCGTTGGCGTTCTGGTCACGCACCTCCGACCCGAGGAAGACGATGCGCTCGCGGAGGAGCCGCTGGTAGATGTGGCCGTCGAGATCGTTCGGGCCGACCTCGCCGCCGGCCATACGAGGAGTCATCTCTGTGTTCACGTCCTCGACCCTAGCGGGGCAGACGGACGAACCCGAGGGGAACCGTCCGATTTCGCTACGGGCGCACAAGCCTGCGCAGGTCAGCGCGAGGCGGCGTCACGCGTCCTGCTCGACGAGGGACTTCATGCGCGCCAGCGTGGCGGCCATGTCGCGCTCGATCTGCTCGGAGAACTCCTCGATCCCGCCGAGGAACCGCATGACGAGCATCCGAGACATAGGTGTCGACCCGCGCGGCGCCTCACGCCGCTCGACCAGGCGCGTACGCCCGTCGCCCAGGTCGTCGAGCTCGTACGTCCACACCATCCCGTTCTCGGGGACGCGGAACGCGATCGCCCGCTGAGGCTCGTACCGCACGACGACCGACGTCGTCGGCCACACCTTCCAGCCGTACTTGTTGACGTTGAGCGAGCGGGTGCCCACGCCGATCGGGCCGCGGATCAGCATCTTGCGGGTCTGCGGGCTCCACTCCGGCATCCTGCGCAGGTCGGAGACGAGCTCCCAGACGTCGCGGGGCGAGGCGTCGAGCTCGGTGCTGACCTCGAGGAGGTAAGAATCGGTGGAGGCGTGCGTCATGGGTGTCCCTTCGGGGAGGTGGGGGCGGGAGAGGCTGCGGCCGGCGACGGGAGCGCCGAGGGCCGGCCGTTGACCCAGGCGACGAGCAGCTCGCCGACCTGAGGGTGGTTGAGGAGTCCCAGGTGGCCGCCGGCGACACGTGCCGGGTGGGCGTGAGCGATGACCGGATCCCCGGCACCCGGTCGACCGGTGGCGGAGCGCCCGGTGACGACGAGGTCGGTGGTCGCGGCGACGAAGTGGTATGCCGCGTGCGGGAGCGGGGCCGCCGCGATGCGGCCGTCCCCCCAGTGCGCGGTCAGGTCACGGCCGTACCACTCGTCAGGCGAGACGTAGCCGTGGCGCAGGTCGACGATGCCGACCGACCGTATGCCCAGCACCGTCGCGAACGGGAGCGTCTCGGGCACGAGTGCAAGCACGCGTGAGCCGACCTGGACAGCACGCTCGAGCGGGGCACCTAGGTGGGGCGTGCCGAGGCAGACCACGGTCGCCACCCGCGACGTCCACGGGGCACGACGTGCCACCCCGTACGACGTCGCCGCCCGGATCACGAGCCCGCCCATCGAATGCCCCACGAGATGGAGGCGCGCGACCGGGACGGGCCATCCGTCGACGAGCTTGGTCAGGAGGTCGGACAGCTCGGCGCCGTTGTCGGAGACGTGCCGCCCGGTGTTGTAGCGAAGCCGGACCGTCGTGGCGCAGGTGCGCGCGTGAAGCGCCGCCTCGTACGTCGTGCCGCGTCGCTGCGCGCCGAGGTCCCACGAGTCGTCGTTCTCGCCGAGGCCGTGCACGAGGACAACGAGCTCGCTGGTCGCGGCGGGGTACGCCAGGGCGAAGCCGTGCCGCTCGGGCGTCACGTCAACACCGCTGCTCCGTACGGACATGGCGAGCGCGTACAGGTCGTGGCGTGCCTCGAGACGGTCGCCGACGAGACCGTTGACCGCCGAGCGCAGCAAGCGGGTGCGCGGTGTGCGCTCGACCGGCGTACCGAGCCCGCGATCGGCGAGGTGGCGCAGTCCCGCGCTCGCTCCACGGAGGCCTTGGGAGACGCCGGTGTAGGCGAGCGCGGCCACCGCGTCGTGGACCAGCCGAGGGCCACGTCCGCCGGCCACCGCTCCGAACGCCCGGCGCGCCACCGCACGGTGCACCTCGCGGACGCACGGCACGACGACCTCGTCGGCGTACGACAGCGCGAGCGCAGCGGTGTGCCCGGTGCGGGGCGGCGCCATCGTCATGACCACATACTGACGGTATCCGGACCTTCGCCGCTACCCGCCTCGCACGCGGGACGACGAAGGCCCCGTCCCGCAGCGGCGGAAGGGGGCCTTCGTACGAACCTGGCGCAGATCAGGCGTCGGCGGACTCGGTCTCGTCGGCCTCGTCGATGCTGCCGTCGCCACGGAGATTCTTGAGATCGACGACGTTGCCCGACTCGTCCTTGACGGTCGCGTCCTCGACGAGCGTGGCCAGCGCCTTGCCGCGCACGATCTCGGCGACCAGCTCCGGGATGTGGTTGTGCTCGACCATGTGCTGCATGAACGACTGCGGGTCCTCGCCGGACTGCTGGGCGCGACGCAGCATGTGCTCGGTCAGCTCGTCCTGCTCGATCCCGACCTCCGAGTCGGTCGCGATCTGGTCGAGGAGGAACTGCGCGACGAGCGAGTCGCGCACACGCTTCTCAAGATCGGCCTCGAACTCGTCGATGGTCTGCTCCTCGGTGTCGAGGTAGGCCTCCATCGTCATGCCGGCGTACGCGAGCTGCTGCTCGATCTGCTGGCGACGGCTCGCGATCTCGGCCTCGACGACGGCCTCGGGCAGCGGGACGTCGATCTTCTCGACGGCTGCCTCGAGCACAGCGTCGCGTGCCTCGGCGGCCTGCTCGATGCGCTTGCCGCGGGTGAGCTTCTCAGCGATGTCCGTACGCAGCTCGTCGACGGTGTCGAACTCCGACGCGGTCTGAGCGAAGTCGTCGTCGAGCTCGGGGAGCTCCTGCTCCTTGACCGTGGTCAGGGTGACGTCGACGTCGACGTCCTCGCCCTTGAGGTCGCCACCGGCGAGCTGGGTCTGGAACGTCTTGGACTCCCCGGCGGACATGCCGGTCACGGCGTCGTCGAGCCCGTCGAGCATCGAGTCCTTGCCGACCTGGTAGACGATGCCGTTGGCCTGCGCGGCCTCGATCTTCTCGCCGTCCTTGCTGGCCGACAGGTCGATCGTGACGAAGTCGCCCTCGGCGGCCGGGCGGTCGACCTCGGTCAGGGTGGCGAAACGCTCGCGCAGCGCCTGGACCTGCTCGTCGACGTCGCTGTCCTCGACCTTGACGTCGGGAACGCTGACCTCGATGTCGCTCAGGTCAGGGGTCTCGAACTCCGGGCGGATGTCCACCTCGACGGTGAACTCGACGAGGTCGCCGTCCTCGAGGCGGGTCACATCGACCTCGGGCTGTCCGAGCGGCTGAAGCTCGGCCTCGGCGACGGCCTGCGAGTAGATGCCCGGGAGGGCGTCGTTGATGGCCTGGTCGAGGATCGTCCCGCGACCCACGCGCTGGTCGACGACCTTCGCAGGGACCTTGCCGCGGCGGAAGCCCGGCACAGAGATCTGCGACCCCACGGCCTTGTACGCCTTGTCGAGAGCCGGCTTCAGCTCATCGAAGGGCACCTCGATGGTCAGCTTGACCCGGGTGGGGCTCAGTGTCTCCTGGGCACTCTTCACGAGTACGTTCTCCTTGGTCGTCGTGCAAGATCGTCACCGCTGTGGTGACGTGTCATCGGCAGTCGGGATGACAGGATTTGAACCTGCGACCCTCCGCTCCCAAAGCGGATGCGCTACCAAGCTGCGCTACATCCCGGTACGCACCGTTTGGGCGGTGCGGGCGCCCGAACCACTGTAGTAGACGATGGCGGACGACCCCGAATCGCGGGCATCCTCACCGTCCGCTCCACCTGGTCGCCCCCGTCGCGGATCGGCAGGGCAAGTGTGGCATCATGGTCGCGGTTGACCGCAGGGCGTACGGCCATGCGGCACAGCGCGCGGACGTAGCTCAATGGTAGAGCCTCAGTCTTCCAAACTGATTACGCGGGTTCGATTCCCGTCGTCCGCTCCAGCACGCCCCCGAGCCACGCCGCCCGGCCCGAGCCGAGCAGCGTGGTCGCAGGTCAGAGCTTCGGCGTTCCGGCCAGGCCCCAGGTCTGGTTGCCCAGGCCGTCGTCGTTGACGTTGTACGTGACCGTGCCGTCGGCGGTGTTGCCCGAGATGCCGGTGTACGGTCCGAGCGAGCACGTGTACGAGCCCGTCGTGCTGTTGATGTTGGTGACCTCGCAGGTCTTGGACTTGATGATCGAGTCGTTCTGCTCGATCCGCACCTGCACGGCGAACTTCTCGAACTTGCCCGATCCCGACTCGCCCCAGCTGACCTTCGCGTAGGCGCTCTTGATCTCCGAGCTCCCGCCGGAGCCGCCCCAGTTCCTCATCAGGCACAGCTCGACCTTGACGTCGGCGTTGTACCCGTTGGTCGGGAACTCCTTCGCGCTGGTCTTGCACCGGTAGTCGGTGGCGTTCGCCGGGCTCGCGAACGCACCGACGCCACCCGCGGTGACGGCAGCGACGGCTGTCGCCGAGGCCAGCGTGCGTACCAAGGTCTTCCTCATGGACGGTCCCCTCCTATCGGAAGCCGGCCAGGACCGACCGGCCATCCCGACCCTAGGGACCCTCACGGAGGACCTCAATCGATTTCTCCGCGCCCAGTGAATTGGGGCCCGCTATGTCCGTCCTGGCAGCGTTAACGCACATGTCATGTCGGGCTAACCGCTCGGATTCCTCGACCGCCTAGCGTGGAACGTGTCGTTTCCGGTGATCACGCATCACCAACACGGCACTCACAACGCGGCGCCTGGCCCGCTCGACAGGGAAGGCGGACCAGGTGCCGCGTCGGGACGACCCAGGGGGATCGATGAGACCGCTCAGCTTCGCATGGCAGTTCGCCGCTTCAGGACTCGCTCGCCTCGCCTCGACGGACGTGTCGTGCGCCAACGCCCTCCACTCCGCCAACGAGCTCACCGCCGCACGCCGCGAACGCGAGGAGATCAGCGCGATGCTGGCCTCGCGAGCCCTCCCCGACCTGAGCTGACCGGCGTACGGCACCTTCCATCCGCCTGCCCCGGGACGTCATACGTTCCGCGGGTCGGGACCCACGATTTGTATGACGTCCCGGGGCGGGACGGGGCGGGCGGTGTCGCCTCAGGGGCTGACCGGAGTACGGCGGCGGCTTCGCGGCTGGCAACGAGGGCACCAGAACAGGTTGCGCCCGGCCAGCACCTCCGTACGCACCGGCGTCCCGCACACGAGACAGGGCATGTGCGTCCGCCGGTAGACATAGACCTCTCCCCCATGGTCGTCCTTGCGCGGCGCGCGCCCCATCGCCTCCGGCTCGTGCTCGGGCCGTACGGTATCGATGCGGTTGTGCGTGACCCCGTACGCCATGAGCCCGACGAGGTCGCCCCACATCGCGTCCCACTCGGCCCGCCGGAGGAACCGTCCCTCCATGAAGGGGTCGAGGCCGTGCCGGAACAGCACCTCCGCGCGATAGACGTTGCCGACGCCTGCCAGGACCGACTGGTCCATGAGCAGCGCCCCGATCGTGATCTTCGAGCGGTTGATCCGGCGCCAGGCACGCTCGGGATCGGCGTCGTCGCGCAGCGGGTCGGGGCCGAGTTTGGCGAGGTAGGCGGCCTTCTCGTCCGGCGTGATCAGCGTGCACACCGTCGCGCCCCGCAGGTCGGCCCACGCCCGTACGGACTCCAGACGCCAGCGCACCTGCCCCACCACCGGGCGGGCCGAGAGGTCACCGATCGCGCTCGGGTCGGGCAGCCCGGAATGGATCGCGAGGCCCCCGATCAGCCCGAGGTGGATGCGGACCTGCTCCTCGAGCCCGGCGAACCGGACGAAGAGCTGCTTGCCGTACGCCTCCGCGCCCTCCATGACCCGCGAGCCGATCCGCGCGGCGCCCTCGGCGAAGCGTCCCTGCGGGCTCGATGACCAGGTCCTGTCACCGCCGAAGGCCGCATCGAGGTCGAGCGCGAGCCGGTGGAGGGTGTGTCCCTCGGGCACGCCTCAGAAGTCCTCTCGCCGCTCGGCGACCTCGGTGCCGCGCGACTCCTCGTACGCAGCGAGCAGCGAGATCCGGCGAGCGTGGCGCTCGACTCCGCTGAACGGCGTCGCGAGGAACGCCTCGACGATCGTGGTCGCCTCCTCGGTGGAGTGCATGCGGGCGCCGATGCCGACGACGTTGGCGTTGTTGTGCTCGCGGGCGAGCTGCGCCGTCTCGAGCGACCACGCGAGCGCCGCACGCACGCCGTCGACCTTGTTCGCGGCGATCTGCTCGCCGTTGCCGGAACCACCGATCACGACGCCCAGGCTGCCCAGGTCGGCGACGACGGCCTCGCCGGCGGCGAAGCAGAACGGCGGGTAGTCGTCCTCGGCGTCGTACGTGGCGGGACCGTGGTCCACGACGTCGTGCCCCTGATCGCGCAGGTGGGTCAGGAGGTGGTTCTTGAGCTCGAAGCCGGCGTGGTCGCAACCGAGGTGAACGCGCATGACGTCATTGTCCCAGCGTCGCTGCCAGGTCGCGCAACGTGCCCGAGACGAGCCGCACGGCCGACCGCGACTCGGCGAACTCCCACGGCCGGCGCCAGAAGCCGTGGGCCATCCCGAGCGCCCGCCAGGCGACGGTCGGGACGCCGGCATCGGTCAACCGCGCTGCATACGCCTCGGCCTCGTCGCGCACCAGGTCGTGCTCGGCGGTGATCACGAGGGTGGGCGGCTGTCCGGCAAGGTCGGGGGCGAGGAGCGGCGAGGCCTCGGGGTTGCGCTTGGCCTCGTCGGTGGGGGCGTACTGGTCCCAATACCAGTCCATGTCCGACGTCACGAAGTCGTAAGCGCCGCTCCCCTCCTCGCGCCGCGACACCGTGTCAGCGAAGGCGTCGACCGGCGGGTAGACGAGCACCTGGTACGCCAGCGCCTCCGGATCGCGGACGGACAGCCCGGCGATCATGTTGGCTCCGGAGGAGTCGCCGATCCCCGCGATCAGGGAGGTGTCGAGCTCGTACTCGTCGCCGTGCGCGCGCAACCAGGCGAGGGCGGTCGCGACGTCGTCGAGCGGCGCGGGGTATGGGGCCTCGGGGGCGCGGCGGTAGTCCACGGACAGCAGCGCCCAGCCGGTCGCGTTCGCCAGGTAGCGACAGAACGCGTCGTGGGTCTCCAGGTCGTGGAACACCCAGCCGCCGCCGTGGACGTACAGGAGGACCGGGACGTCGTCCTCCGGCCGGTAGAGGCGCACCGGCACCCCGTCCGCGTCGAGGTCGGCGACGTGCGCGACGTCGATGCGGATCGAGTCCGCGAGGGCCTCGGCACGGTCGGCGGCACGCTCTGCGGCGATGTCGTGGTCCATGCCGAGGACCCTAGCGCCTGCACTTTCCGTTGGCCCCCACGGAAAGTGCAGGCCCCAACGGAAGGATCCGGTGAGGCCTGACCTCTTCGTTGGCCCCAACGGAAAGTGGACGGGGCGGAGCGGAGGCGGGTGGACCTCAGTCGAAGATCGGCTCGCGCGTCCGGGTGCGCTTGATCTCGAAGAAGCCGTCCGTCCCGGCGACGAGGAGGCAGCCGTCCCACAGCCGGCCCGCAGCCTCGCCCTTCGGCGCAGGCGACACGACCGGACCGAAGAACGCGATGCCGTTCACCGCGATGACGGGCGTGCCCACATCCGTACCGACGAGCTCCATCGCCCGCTCGTGAGAGGCCCGCAGGGCGTCGTCGTACGCGTCGGTGTCGGCGGCCTCGACCAGCTCGGGCTCCAGCCCGACCTCCTCCAGCGCCTCGGCGAGCACGGTCGCGTCGAGCGGACGACCGCCGGGGTGCACGCGGGTGCCGATCGCGGTGTAGAGGTCGCGCAGGACGTGCGCACCGTGCTTCTGGGCGGCCGCCGTCGCGACGCGCACCGGGCCCCACCCGCGGTCGAGCATCTCGCGGTAGCGCTCGGGGAGGTCCTCGGCGTTCTCGTTGAGGACCGACAGGCTCATGACGTGGAAGCGGACCTCCACGTCGCGGACCTGCTCGACCTCGAGCAGCCAGCGCGACGTCATCCAGGCCCAGGGGCACAGCGGATCGAACCACATGTCAACGGTGTCGGACATGCTCACCTCTCGTCGGGGGTGTCGGCGAAACGCCGACGGATCGGAAGTCTCGCAGATCACAACAACGGACGACCGGCGTGCATTTCCTCGACCAGCGAGAAGGCGACAGGTTGGAGGTCACCGCCGTGGCGGCGGGCGACCTCACGCTGTCGCTGGTACGAGGCTCCGCCCTCGAGGATCGTCTCGATGTCGGCCAGCTCCGCAGCGCATCCCAGGCGCTCCGCGACAGGCTCGAGGAGGCGCAGCAGCCGTCGTACGTCCGTCGTGACGAGGTCCTCGTCGCCCTTCGCGTCGAGGATGAGGATCGCATCCATCCCGTACCGGGCCGAGCGCCACTTGTTCTCCTGGAGGAACCACTGCGGCAGGTCGGGCAGATCGCGGCCAGCATCGAGCTCGGACGAGAAGTGCTCGACGAGGCACTGCGTGAGCGCCGCGATCGCGAGCAGTTCGGAGAGCGCCGGCGTGCCGTCGCAGATCCGGACCTCCAGCGTGCCGAAGCGCGGCGACGGCCGGATGTCCCATCGAACCTCGGAGAAGTCATCGATGACGCCGGTGTGGAGCATGTCGTCGGTGTAGCGCTCGAGGTCGGACCACTCCTCGAGCCGGAACGGCAGTCCGGCCGTCGGCAGCTGCTGGAACATCAGCGCGCGGTTGGACGCGTACCCGGTGTCCTTGCCGCCCCAGAACGGCGACGATGCCGACAGCGCCTGGAGGTGGCCGAAGTAGGCGAGGACGGCCCGCATGATCGGGAGCACCTTGGCGCGGTCCTCGATGCCGACGTGGACGTGGACGCCGTAGATGAGCATCTGGCGGCCCCACCACTGCGTACGGTCGAT
This sequence comes from Mumia zhuanghuii, assembly GCF_042681565.1. Taxonomy (NCBI): domain Bacteria; kingdom Bacillati; phylum Actinomycetota; class Actinomycetes; order Propionibacteriales; family Nocardioidaceae; genus Mumia; species Mumia zhuanghuii. Next base: position 600,513 of record NZ_JBHUFT010000008.1, on the reverse strand, counting down.
GAGCGTGTTGTAACGCTCCTTGTCGGTGACCTTCTGGTGGTCCCACTGTGCGAACGGGTGCGTGCCCGCACACATCAGCTCGACGCGCAGCGGGCCCGTGACGTCGCGCACCTCGTCGATGCTGCGGCGCAGGTCGCGGCCGGCATCAGCGATCCGCTCGTGGACGCCGGAGACGATCTCGACGGTGTTGAGCAGCAGCTCCTGGTGGACGTGCGGGTGCGGCGTCCCGTCAGGACCGGCCAGTGCGTCGAGCACCGTACGGGCGACCTGGCGGAGGTCGCCGGTGTCGGCGTCGACGAGCGCGAGCTCCCACTCGATGCCGACCGTGGAACGTCGCGACGTCGCGAAGGGCAGGGCCATGGCTCCATCCTGCCCGAGCCGGCCGTCAGGATCTCGTCGTCAGGACCGCTGTGACGGGTCCCACGGCGCGGGGCGTACGACGGCGACCCACACGGCGAACGCGAGAAGGGCGACGCCGACCAGGATGTCGACGACCACGTGGGTCTGGCGCCACCACACCATGTCGGTCGCCCCCTCGACCGTGTAGTGGCCGATGCCGATGAGGCCGCTGACCGAGTAGAACGCGAGTCCGACGACGCACGCGGCGCGCCGGTGGCGGAAGAACGCGATCACCCCGAGGACTCCGCACAGGGTGAAGACGAACCACGACGCCGCGATCACCTCCGCCGACGGCGCCGGCAGCCCGTCCGAGCCCGGTTGGGGGTATGAGGAGTAGTTCGCGACGTTGTCGATGTAGTGGATCACCGAGACCACGAACGCGGCACCGACGAGCCAGAGGAGGACCGTGGCGCCGCGAGGGCGGTTGCGCGTGGCGGTGTCGACGGACATGCGAGCGACGCTAGTGCGCCGCGGGGTCACTCACAGCGTGTAGTCGAGCACGAACCCGTACCCGTCGTCGCTGTGACCCCCGAGGGTGATCGTCGCCTCGCCACGCAGCGACTCGAGCGCCCCGGTCCCCATGCCCTCGACCACCTCGACGGCGTCGGCGACGTCCATCTCGTAGTGGGAACCACGGTGCAGGAGGACACACGTGCCTTCGGCGCCGCCGATCGAGCCGGTGAAGCGCTCGACGGCGAGGACGGGCGCATCGCCCTGCTTGTACGTCATCAGGTAGTGAACGACGCCTTCTCCCTCGATGTCGCCGGAGTAGGTGTAGCGGACGGTGGCGCGGGTGATGCCGCGGTCGGGGTAGTAGGTGCCGTTCCGCTCGGCCCCGGTCCCGTCGATGTCCTCGACGACCGACTCCTCCCAGCCCGCGACGGTGAACGTGGTCTCTGCCTTCTTGTCGTGTGTCATGCCTGCCATGCTCGTCGCGGAGCGCATGGCAGGTCTTGTACGAACGCGACATGCCTAGGCTGAGGGCATGCACGACCCCGGGGGGTATCCGCAGGCGATCGTCGGGCGTGCCGAGCCGATCGGCGTACGCCGGATCGAGTCGGCGTCGCCGGGTGTCGACTATCTCTGGCGTGTGCGCTGGGACATCGCCGAGCCGTACGAGCAGGCGGTCGTCCCGCAGCCGCGTGTACACCTCGCAGCCGAGGACGGGCGGCTGCTCGTGCACGGCGTCACCCGGCGGCCGTTCTCGCGACGGCTCGTCGGACGCGGGCACGTGCTCGGGGCGTCGTTCCTGCCCGGCGGGTTCCACGGCCGTCTGCGAGGGCCGGTAGGCGGGTTGTCAGACGTGGTCCGGCCCGCCGGCGAGGTGCTCGGTGTCGACGACCGCCCGTACGCCGCGCGCATCCTCACACCCGACGCGACGGACGAGGCGATGGTCGACGTGCTGACGGGCTATCTGGCCGAGGTCGGGTACGAAGCTGATCCTCGGGCGGAGGAGGTCGGGTCCCTCGTCACGGAGGCTGAGCGTGACCGGACGCTCGTGCGCGCTGACGCGTTGGCGGCACGAGGTGGCGTGAGCCTGCGGACGCTGCAGCGCGAGTTCGCGACGTACGTCGGCATCGGACCCAAGTGGGTGCTGCAGCGGTTCCGGCTGCTCGACGCCGCCGCGGCAGCGCGCTCGGGCGAGGCCGTGGACTGGGCCGCGCTCGCGGTCGCGCTCGGCTTCACCGACCAGGCCCACCTCGTACGGCGTTTCACCGAGGTCGTCGGCACGCCTCCCGCGACGTACGCCCGCGAGGTGGGCGACCCCGCCGGTTGAGCCTGTCGCCCCCCGCTCGTGGCCCCTGGGACCAGCCCAATGACAGGATGGACCCCATGCCAGGAACCAACCTCACGCGCAACGAAGCGCAGGAGCGGGCTGCGCTCCTCGACGTCCACCACTACGCCGTCGACCTCGATCTGACCGTCTCCGACACCGAGTTCGCGTCGACCACCGTCGTCCGGTTCTCGAGCAACCAGGCGGGCGCGTCGACGTTCGCGGACCTGGTCGAGGCACGCGAGCCCAAGATCTGGCTCAACGGCACCGAGATCGACGCGTCGGCGTACGAGGACCACCGCATCGCGCTCACCGCTCTCGTCGAGGGCGAGAACGAGCTGCGGGTCGAGACACGGCTCCCCTACTCCCGTACGGGCGAGGGCCTGCACCGCTTCGTCGACCCGGCCGACGACCGCGTCTATCTCTACACGCAGTTCGAGGTGCCCGACGCCCGCCGCGTGTACGCGACGTTCGAGCAGCCGGACCTCAAGGCAACCTTCACGTTCACGATCGACGCGCCGAGCGGCTGGACCGTCGTCTCGAACTCCCCCACCCCCGAGCCGACCTCGGTCCGCGACGGGGTCGACCGCTGGGCATTCGCCGAGACCAAGCGCATGTCGACCTACATCACCGCGCTGATCGCCGGCGAGTACGAGACGATCACCCACACCTACAAGGGTGAGTACGGCACGATCCCGCTGGGCATCCAGGTCCGCAAGAGCCTGCGCGAGCACGTCGACGCCGACGAGATCTTCGAGATCACCAAGCAGGGCTTCGGGTTCTTCGAGGGTGCCTTCGAGATGGGCTACCCGTTCGGCAAGTACGACCAGGCGTTCGTGCCGGAGTACAACATGGGCGCGATGGAGAACGCCGGCGCGGTGACGTACCGCGACGAGTACATCTTCCGCAGCCGCCAGACCCACGCCGCGTACGAGAGCCGCGCCAACACGATCCTCCACGAGATGGCGCACATGTGGTTCGGCGACCTCGTGACGATGAAGTGGTGGGACGACCTCTGGCTCAACGAGTCGTTCGCGGAGTTCGCCTCGCACCACGCCGAGGTCAACGCCACGAAGTACACCGGCGCCTGGACCGGCTTCACCAACCAGCGCAAGAACTGGGCATACCGCCAGGATCAGCTGCCCTCGACGCACCCGATCGCGGCCGACAACTACGACCTGCACGCGGTCGAGGCGAACTTCGACGGCATCACGTACGCCAAGGGGGCCTCGACGCTCAAGCAGCTCGTCGCGTGGGTCGGCGAGAAGGACTTCTTCGCCGGTCTTCGGGCGTACTTCGCCAAGCACGCCTACGGCAACACCGAGCTCAAGGACCTGCTGGCCGAGCTCGAGACGGCGTCCGGCCGCGAGCTGACCACGTGGGCGCAAGAGTGGCTGCAGACCTCCGGCGTCAACACGCTGCGTCCGCGCTTCGTCGTCGACGCGAGCGGCGGGTTCACGTCGTTCGCGGTTGAGCAGACAGCCATCGAGGCGTACCCCACGCTGCGCCGTCACCGCATCGCGATCGGCCTCTACGACTACACCGATGCCGGCCTCGTGCGCCGCACCCGTGTCGAGACCGACATCGAGGGAGCGCTCACCGAGGTCGACGCGTTGATCGGTCAGAAGCAGCCCGACCTGGTGCTGCTCAACGACGACGACCTGACGTACGCCAAGATCCGCCTCGACGAGCAGTCCCTGCAGACGCTCACGACCTCGATCGCCGACATCGACGACTCGCTGGCGCGCGCGCTGTGCTGGGGTGCCGCGTGGGACATGCTCCGCGACGCCGAGCTGCCCGCCCGCCAGTTCGTGCCGATCGTGCTCGCCGGCGTCGGCACCGAGTCCGACCTGACGGCGGTGCAGACGCTGCTGCGCCAGGGCGCCTCGGCCGTCTCGCTGTTCTCGGCGCCGGACAACCGCGACGCCCTCGCCGCACAGTGGGAGCAGGGTGTGCGTGCGCTGCTCGACGCCGCCGCGCCGGGGTCGGACCACCAGCTCGCCTTCGTCCGCGCGTACGCCGGCGCCGCCGAGTCCGACGACGCGATCGCGTACGTCAAGGGGCTGCTCGACGGCTCCGTGACGCCCGAGGGTCTCGCCGTCGACACCGACCTGCGCTGGACCCTGGTCGCCGGGCTCGCCCGTGCGGGCGCCTTCGGCGATGCCGAGATCGACGCCGAGCTTGCGCGCGACAACACCATCTCCGGCCAGGAGAACGCCTCCGGCGCGCGCGCTGGCCGTCCGGACGCCGCCGCGAAGGAGGTCGCGTGGGACGCGGTCGTCGTCCGCGACGACTTGCCGAACGAGACGCAGCGCAGCATCGCTCGCGCCTTCCAGCAGCCCGGACAGGCCGAGCTGCTGCAGCCGTACGTCGACCGCTACCTCGAGACCGCCCGTACGGTCATCGAGAAGGGCGTGTGGCGTGCCTCGGAGATCCTCGAGAGCTTCTTCCCTCGGGCCAACCCGTCCGCGGAGAACCTCGCGACGATCGACGCGTGGCTCGCGGCAGAGGTCGATCTCGACGCGACAACTCGCCGGTACGTGAGCGAGGGCCGTTCGGACCTCGCCCGCGCCCTCGCCGCCCAGGAGCGCGACGCCGCGGTCTGACCCTGGCCGCCCCACGATTTGACCGCCTATCCACCTTGGTCCGACCGAATGCGGTGGATAACCGGTCAAATCGTGGGGCGCGCGCGTACGGGACCCTCAGGCCTCGATGTCGACGTCCTTGGTCTCCTTGCCGACACGAGCGCGGTCAGGGTGAGCCCGCCCATCACGGCCAGGTAGACGCCCACCCAGAACGGGCTGCCGACCGGTGACGCATGAGCCGGCGGGTGCGCCTCGGAGGCATGCGACCGGAGATGCGATCGTGATGCACCGGCGACCGTACGCCTGTGACCGAGGCCGCGGTCCACCCCGGTGGGCCCGCAGGAGGGCGTACGGTCAGCGCGCCGGGCCGCGCAGACCGGCCGCGACGAGGGCGCGCTGAATCGTACGGTCGCGCTCGAGCGGATCCGGGATGAAGCTGATGTCGCGCAGTCCCTGGGCCTGCGCGGCAGATTCGAAGACGAAGTGCCCGTAGCCCAGGATCCGTCCCAGCAGCGTGCGCTCGACCGTGATGTCGAGGATTCGGGCCATCGGCATCGTCGCGACCTTCACCTCGAAGACCCCTCGGATCTTGAGCACGCGATGGTTGGTGATGACGAAGACGTCGAGGTGCTGCTCGGAGGCCCTGAACATGCCGAACCCGATGATCCCCACCCCCACCAGCGCAAGCACCCCGGCGACCGAGATCGGCAGCAGCGGAAACATCGCGATGAGCAGCACCCCGCCAGACACGATCGCGTACGGCATCACGAAGACGACCCAGTGGTGGCGGACGACGTCCTTGACTCGTTCGCCGTCGTCGAGGAGCAGGAGCTTGCCGATGTTGCGATCGGGTACCAGCCTCAGGACCCTGCGCAGCACGACATTCCCCCCGTCAGGTCAGCAGTGATTGGAGGAAGGACGCGAGCTGGCCGAGGGCGTCGGTGATCCACCCGAAGATCAGCTCGACGGTGTCGGCAGCCCCCGTGGGATTTGTGAGCAGGAAGTAGACCACGAAGATCACCACGACGACGCTGATCGCCTTTTTCACCACGGCTGCCTTTCTCGGGGGCAGAAAGCTGCGGGCACACTCTCGGATGTTTATAGCGGAAAGGACTGGGCGCTGTCGCCAGGCGCGCCGTGATCAGCGTCACAGGCTGTCGAGGAGCCGCCTCGACGCCGTGAAAGGGTCGCTCTTGCCGGCGACGACATCGGCCGCGAGGGCGTCGATCCGGTGGTCCCCGTGGAGGGCCGCGAACCGCGTCCGCAGCTCGGTCGTCGCGAGGTTCTCGATCTCGTCGCGGGTGCGCCGCTGGCGTCGCCGCACGAGCTCGCCGCTGGTGCGCAGGTGCGAGAAGTGGGCGTCGAGCGCTGCCACGACCTCGTCGATCCCTTCCTCGCGGTACGCGACGGTGAGCACGATCGGGGGTTTCCACGCCGCGTCGGGACGGTCGGTCAGCGAGAGCATCCCTCGCAGCTCGCGGCGTACCTGCCGTGCACCGTCCCGGTCAGCCTTGTTGACGACGTAGACGTCGCCGATCTCCAGGATCCCGGCCTTCGCCGCCTGGATGCCGTCGCCCATCCCTGGCGCGAGCAGCACGACGGTCGTGTCGGCGAGCCCGGCGACCTCGATCTCGGACTGCCCGACACCGACGGTCTCGACGAGGATCACGTCGCACCCTGCGGCATCGAGGACACGCAGCGCCTGCGGGGCGGCCCAGGCGAGCCCACCGAGGTGGCCGCGGGTCGCCATCGAGCGGATGAAGACGCCGGGGTCTCCCGCATGGTCCTGCATCCTGATCCGGTCGCCCAGCAGCGCGCCTCCGGAGAACGGCGACGACGGGTCGACCGCGAGGACGCCGACCTTGCGGCCCTGCGCTCGGAGCGCGGCGACGAGCGCACCCGTCGTCGTCGACTTCCCGACCCCGGGCGAGCCGGTCAGACCGATGATCTGCGCATGCCCCGCGTGCGGCGCGAGAGCCGCGCTGACCTCGGGGAGCAGCGGCGACGCGTCCTCGACGAGTGAGATCAGGCGCGCGACCGCACGCGCGTCGCCGCCGGTGGCTCGTTCGACGAGCTCACCGACGGCGACGGAACGACGTGCCATCAGGATCGCGTCCGCGTCCTGCGGCGCACCGAAGGACGGGTCACTGCTGCGGGACGCGCACGATCAGGGCGTCGCCCTGACCGCCGCCGCCGCACAGCGCCGCCGCTCCGACGCCGCCACCACGGCGCGCCAGCTCGAGCGCGAGGTGGAGGACGATGCGTGCACCGCTCATGCCGATCGGGTGCCCGAGCGAGATCGCGCCGCCGTTGACGTTGACCTTGTCCTCGTCGATGCCGAGGGCACGCTGGCTGGCGATACCGACGGCGGCGAAGGCCTCGTTGACCTCGACGAGATCGAGGTCGGCGGGCGCGATGCCCTCCTTCTCGCACGCCTTGACGATCGCGTTGGCAGGCTGGAGCTGCAGCGTCGAGTCGGGGCCGGCGACGGTCGCGGCGGCGCCGATCTCGGCGATCCAGGTCAGACCGAGCTCCTCGGCCTTCTCCTTGGCCATGACGACGACCGCGCAGGCGCCGTCGGAGATCTGCGAGGCGGTGCCGGCGGTGATCGTCCCCTCCTTGGCGAAGGCGGGGCGCAGCTTGGCGAGCGACTCGGGAGTCGTGTCCCCACGGACACCCTCGTCGGCCGAGACGGTCACCGTCTCGCGGCGTCCGGCGATCTCGACCGGCACGATCTCGTCGTCGAAGAGGCCGTTCTTCTGCGCGGCGGCCGCGAGCTGGTGCGAACGCGCGCCGAACGCGTCCTGCTCCTCACGCGAGAGCGCATCGACATCGGCGTTGCGGCCCTCGGTGAGCTTGCCCATCGCCTGGTCGGTCAGCGCGTCCCACAGGCCGTCGTACTCCATGTGGTCGAGCATCGTCGTCGCGCCGTACTTGAAGCCCTCGCGTGAGCCCTTGAGCAGGTGCGGCGCCTGGGTCATCGACTCCTGGCCGCCCGCGACGACGACGTCGAACTCGCCCGCGCGAATCAGCTGGTCGGCGGTGGCGATCGCACTGATGCCCGAAAGGCACACCTTGTTGATCGTGACAGAGGGGACGTCCAGCGGGATGCCGCCCTTGTACGCCGCCTGGCGTGCAGGCATCTGGCCGGCGCCGGCGCTGAGGACCTGGCCCATGATCACGTAGTCGACCTGCTCGCCGGTGATCCCAGCCTTCTCCAGCGCCCCCTTGATGGCGACGCCGCCGAGGTCGGCTGCCGACTGGGACTTCAGGCCCCCGAGGAGCCGACCGATCGGGGTGCGCGCCCCCGCGACGATGACGGACTGACGAGACATGGGATCTCCTTACGAAGCGCGACTGCGCGATGTCTGCGGCCGAGACGGCGTGCTCTGGTGGGGTGCACGATACCCGCCCGTAACATCGGCTACCCCCTCGGTGAGGAAGGTCACAGGCTGGACGGCCAGGCGCCGCGCGCGGCCCTCGTGTCCTATCGTGCCCCGCATGGTTCCCGAACACCTCCTCATCGCCATCGACCACGTCGGCATCGCCGTGCCCGACCTCGACGAGGCCCTCGAGTTCTACGCGAACGTCTTCGGCCTGCACTCGGTGCACGAGGAGATCAACGAGGAGCAGGGGGTGCGTGAGGCGATGCTCGCCATCGGCGACACCGACCAGCGCATCCAGCTCCTCGCGCCGCTCTCCGACGAGTCGACGATCGCCAAGTTCCTCACCCGCAACGGGCCGGGCATCCAGCAGCTCGCCTACCGGGTGACCGACATCGAGGCGGTCGCCCAGACCCTGCGCGACCGCGGGATGCGCCTGCTGTACGACCAGCCGCGGCGCGGCACGTCCGACAGCCGCGTGAACTTCGTCCACCCGAAGGACGCCGGCGGCATCCTCGTCGAGCTCGTCGAGCCGGCCAAGACCGACACCGCCCACTGACGCTCCGCCGTCATCTCAGGCCCAGCGCAGCGTGACCCTCTGACCGGGGCGCGCCTGCGCGGCACGGTCGACGTCGGCGTCGGTCACGACAGCGACCACCGGATATCCCCCGGTGACCGGGTGGTCAGCGAGGAACACCACCGGCTGGCCGCTCGGCGGCACCTGGACCGCCCCGCGGTACGCACCCTCCGAGGGCATCGCCGTGTGCGGGTCTCGCAGCGTCAGCGCACGGCCGTCGAGCCGCATCCCGACGCGGTCGGCAGCGGGCGAGACGGTCCACGCCGCGGCGACGAGCGCGTCGGGGTCGCGCACCATCTCGTCTCGCGGGCCTCGGACCACCCGCAGGACGATCTCCTCGTACGCACGCTGCGGCACCGCGTCCACGCGCGGGTACGCCTGCGGGGGCGAACCGACCGGCAGCACCGTGCCGGGCGCCAGCGGCTCCGGGCCGATCCCCGCGAGCACGTCGCGGCTCCGTGACCCCAGGACCGGGGGGACGTCGACACCGCCACGGACCCCGACGTACGACCGGAGCCCGCTGGTCGGCGTCCCGAGCCGGACGGTCTCTCCGGAACGGACCCGCACGGGGGCGTACGGTGCGGCAGCGCGGCGCCCGACCGTGAGCGGGACGGGTGCGCCGGTCACGGCCACCCACGCGTCGCCTCCTCGTACGACGAGCGCGAGCCCTCCGAGGGTCACCTCGATCGCGGCCAGCTCCTCGCCGTTGCCGAGCAGCCGGTTGGCCAGGCGCAGCGCGCTGCGGTCGGCCGCTCCCGAACGGCCCACGCCGATCGCGGCGTGCCCGGGGCGCCCGAGGTCCTCGACGAGAGCGAGAGGGCCGCTGCGCACCACCTCCAGCACCGTCGTCACGACCGGTCCTCCACGAACCGGACGACCGCACCCGGCCTCAGCAGGGCGGGCGGGTCGCGACACAGGTCCCACATCGCCGCCTCCGTCGTCCCGATCAGCTGCCAGCCGCCAGGCGAGGAGCGGGGGTAGACCCCCGTGTACTCCCCTGCCAGCCCGACCGCGCCCGCCGGGACGGCCGTACGGGCACTCTCGCGTCGCGGCACGTGCAGCCGCGGGTCGCCCCCGGTGAGGTAGCCGAAGCCCGGCGCGAATCCCCCGAACGCCACCCGCCACACGCTCTGCGTGTGCGCGCGCACGACCTGCGCCTCGCTCAGACCGGTCATCCGCGCCACGTCGCGCAGGTCGGGCCCGTCGTAGCGCACGGGAATCTCGACCTCCGCGCTCCTCGACGCGTCCGCCGCCACGTCGGCGGCCCGGACGCGCAGCGACCGCAAGGAGGCCGTGAGCGCGGCGAGGTCGGCGCCGTCGCGCGCGACCACGAGCAGCGTCGCCGCCGCGGGAACGACGTCAGCGACCTCGTCGGGTGCCGCTGCGCGCACGGCTGCGTCCCACGCGACAACCTCCGCCGCCCCGTCGAGCTCGACCATCAGCGCGCGGTCGCCGTACGGCACGATCCGGACAGACACGTCGACCGCCCTCTCAGACGAACGCGCCGAGCGTCACGCCGACCGCCTCGAGCTCGGCACGCACTCGGCGCGCGAGCTCGACTGTGCCGGGCGTGTCGCCGTGGACGCAGACCGAGTCGGCACTGATGTCGACGACGCTCCCGTCGACGGTCTCGACCCGCCCCTCGACGACCATCCGGACCACCCGGCTCGCGACGACGTCGGGGTCGATCAAGACGGCCCCGGGCTGCGTACGGCTCACGAGGTGGGCCTCAGGCGTGTACGCGCGGTCCGCGAACGCCTCGCGGACGGTCCGCAGCCCCAGGCGGGTGCCCCACTCCAGAAGCTGCGAGCCGGGAAGCCCGAGCAGCGGGAGTCCCGGGTCGTACGCACGGACGGCCTCGGCGACCGCACGTGCCTGCGTCTTATGGTGGACCGTCGCGTTGTAGAGCGCGCCGTGAGGTTTCACGTAGCGCACGCGGGTGCCGGAGGCGCGGGCGAGCCCGTCGAGCGCCCCGATCTGATAGAGCACGTCGTCCGCCAGCTCCTCAGGGTCCATGTCGATGAAACGGCGCCCGAAGCCGGCGAGGTCGCGATAGCTCACCTGCGCACCGACGGCCACCGCGTTCTCGGCGGCGTGCTCGCAGCTCCGGCGCAGCGTACGGGCGTCGCCGGCGTGGAACCCGCAGGCGATGTTGGCGCTGGTGACGACCTGGAGGATCGCGGTGTCGTCACCGAGCTCCCAGCGCCCGAAGGACTCGCCGACGTCGCTGTTGAGGTCGAGTGTGATCACAGAACTCCCTGAATGAGGACGAGCGCGGTCCACGCTACCCCTGCCGGGGACGGTGGCGGAGCAGAGCGATAATGGCGCGAGATGCCGCTTCAGGGCCAGAAGCCCGGGCCGTACCGACGCACGCCGCGCCACGCCCGCGAGCGATGTCGGTCACCTTTTCGCGCCCCGGCCGATTACCGATGAGTAATATCCGCGTAACGCAACCGCGCCGCTCAATCCTGGAGGACGACGTGCAGCACATTCTCGACGCCATCATGGCGGGTGACACCTCGAGCGAGGACTTCGCGAACATCGCCATCCCCGAGACCTATCGCGGGGTCACGGTCCACAAGGACGAGATCGACATGTTCGAGGGTCTCGCCACGCGTGACAAGGACCCCCGCAAGAGTCTGCACATCGACGAGGTCCCCATGCCCGAGCTGGCACCGGGCGAGGCGCTGGTCGCGGTCATGGCGAGCTCGATCAACTACAACACGGTCTGGACGTCGATCTTCGAGCCGGTGCCGACCTTCGGTTTCCTCGAGCGGTACGGCCGCCTGTCGGAGTACACCAAGCGCCACGACCTCCCGTACCACGTCGTCGGCTCCGACCTTGCCGGCGTCGTCCTGCGCACCGGCCCGGGTGTCAACGCCTGGAAGGCCGGCCAGGAGGTCGTCGCCCACTGCCTGTCGGTCGAGCTCGAGAGCCCCGACGGCCACAACGACACGATGATGGACCCCGAGCAGCGCATCTGGGGTTTCGAGACGAACTTCGGCGGCCTCGCCGAGGTCGCGATCGTCAAGGCCAACCAGCTCATGCCGAAGCCCGGTCACCTCTCCTGGGAGGAGGCCGCCAGCCCGGGCCTGGTGAACTCCACCGCCTACCGCCAGCTGGTCTCCAAGAACGGCGCCGCGATGAAGCAGGGCGACACCGTCCTGATCTGGGGCGCCTCGGGCGGCCTCGGCTCGTACGCGACGCAGTTCGCGCTCAACGGCGGCGCCACCCCCGTGTGTGTCGTCTCGTCGCCGGAGAAGGCCGAGATCGTCCGCTCGATGGGCGCCGACCTGGTCATCGACCGTTCCGCCGAGGACTACAAGTTCTGGAAGAACGAGCACGAGCAGGATCCGCGGGAGTGGAAGCGCCTCGGCTCGAAGATCCGTGAGCTGACCGGTGGCGACGATCCCGACATCGTGTTCGAGCACCCGGGCCGCGAGACCTTCGGCGCCAGCGTCTACGTCGCACGCAAGGGCGGGACGATCGTGACCTGCGCGTCGACGTCGGGCTACATGCACCAGTACGACAACCGCTACCTCTGGATGAACCTGAAGAACATCAAGAGCTCCCACTTCGCGAACTATCGCGAGGCGTGGGAGGCCAACCGTCTCATCGATAAGGGCATGATCCACCCGACTGTGTCGAAGGTCTACAGCCTCGAAGAGACCGGCCAGGCGGCCCTCGACGTGCACCGCAACGCACACCAGGGCAAGGTCGGTGTGCTGTGCCTGTCGCCCGAGGAGGGCCTCGGTGTGCGCGACGCGGAGAAGCGCGCGCGTCACGTCGATCAGATCAACCGCTTCCGCGGCGTCTGATCGCTGATCAGGAGACGCCGACAGGCTGAGTTCGGCGGGGAGGTCGCGATAGGCTTCCCGAAGCGATCTCCCCCCGAACTACAACCGAAGGCACCTCATGTCAGACCCACACGGCAGCTACTCCGACGGCGACTCCTTCTCGCGCACCCCAGGCGACCCGGCGCCGGGGGCCGGTTTTCCGCTCGTGCGGCGAGGCGGCTACGACAAGGACGCTGTCGATGCCTATCTGGCCCAGCACCGCGACGACCTCGCGCGGGCCAACGCCGCCGCCGCCGCGGCCGAGAAGAAGCTGAGCGCACTCGAGACCGAGGTTGCGGAGCTCCGCAGTAAGGTCACGGAGGCCAACAAGCCGAGCTACGCAGGTCTCGGTGGCCGCGCGGCAGAGCTCCTGGGCCTGGCCGAGCAGCAGTCGGCCGAGATGCTCGACCGCGCGAGGCGCGAAGCCGAGGACGTGCGTCGCGTCGCCGAGTCCGAGGCCGCCGCGATCAAGGCGGCTGCGGCCAAGGAGGCCGACGATCTGCGCGCCGTACAGCTCGCCGACGTCGAGGAGACCCGTGAGCGTCTCCTCGCCGAGGCCGAGAGCGAGCGCGCGCTCGCCCTGGCCGAGGCCGAGGACGTCCTCGCCAAGGCCAAGCGGGAGGCGGAGCAGATCGAGCTCGCCGCCAACCAGTCGACGAGCTCCTCGCGCCTCACCGCGACCCGCGCGGCCGAGCAGATCCGTGCGGCCGCCGATCGCGAGCTCACCGAGGCCCGCCGGGTCCTCGCGCTCGAGAAGGAGCGGATGGCCAAGGAGGCCGCCGAGTCGCACGCCGTGGCGACCGAGCAGACGACCAAGATGATCACCGACGCCGAGTCGCGTGCCGCGGCCGCCGAGACGCGGGCGCGCGAGGCGATCGCCGCCGCGACGAAGCGCCGCGAGGAGACCAAGGCCGAGTCCGAGCGCATGGTCGCGCGGTCGCGTCGTGAGGCCGAGCAGATCATGCACACTGCCCGGACGCAGTCCGAGCACTCGCTGGCCCAGGCTCGCGCCGACGCCGAGAAGCAGATCTCCGAGGTGCGTCACGAGCTCGACTCGCTGGTCGCCAAGCGCGACGCGGTCAAGGGTCAGCTCACCAAGCTGCGTGAGGTCATCGGTTCGTTCGCCGGGCTCGACTCGCTCGACAAGGACCCGGAGAAGTCGATCGTGATGACTCCGCGCTCTGAGGTCGCAGCCGTCGTCGAGGAGGTCGAGGCCGTCGTCGAGGAGGCCGCGTCCGTCGTCGAGTCGGACGACTACGACAACGCCGACGACGCCACAACGATCGTCTCCGCCGATTCGGCCGACGACACGGCCATCGAGCGCCCGGCGCGCGAGCGTTCGGTGCGTCGCGCCAAGCTCGGCGGCCCCGCGGCTGCTGATCTGGCCGAGGGCGAGGACGAGGACTCTCAGGCCTCTTGAGGCCCTTCCGAGGGGCGGGCCGACTCGAACGCCGCGACCGTACGATCTGCGTACGCTGAGGCGTCGGCCCGCTCCATCGGACCTTCCCACGTCCGTGGGAGCGGGATCGTGGCACGCGGATTGAGGCGCGCCACGATCTCGTCCAGGACACGCTCGGTGTCTCCGACCCACAGGTGCTTCGCACCGTCGACGGCGATCACCTCGGCCTGCGGCACCCGCGCGAAGCGCTCCCGGGCCTCGGCGGGCCGCAGGTAGTCGTCGAGTTCGGGCACCAGCGCCGTCAGCGGCTTGCCGTCGGCAGCCCATGCGTCGAGATCGGCGTCGCTCGAGTAGCGCAACGGCGGCGACAGCAAGATCGCCCCCTCCACCTCGGCGTCCAGCCCGTACTTCAGCGTGAGGTCCGTCCCGAACGACCACCCGACGAGCCAGATGCCGGGCAGGTCCTCGAAGTCCGCGAACTCGATCGCGGCAGCGACGTCGTACCGCTCGCCCACGGCCGCGTCGAACGCTCCCCCACTGGTGCCCTGCATGCTGGTGGTGCCGCGCGTGTTGAAGCGCAGCACCGCGATGTCCGCCAGCGCGGGGAGGCGGTACGACGCCTTGCGGAAGAGGTGGCTGTCCATCATCCCGCCGTGCGTGGGCAGAGGGTGCAGGCAGATCATCGTCGCCACGGGCTCGCGCGACTCCGGCAGCGCGAGCTCTCCGACGAGCTCGAGCCCGTCGGCGGTGTGGAGCGTGATCGGCGTGCGCCGAGCGGGGAGGACGGAGTTGCCGCGGATCACCTGAGCGTCGTTCACGCCGGCAAGCCTACGTTCCGTGAGTGCAAGACCTCGTGCGGGACGGGCCACCTGCCACTAGCCTCCAAGTGCCGACGTGCGTACGGGGGTGCGCACCACGGGTGACACCGGGGAGTGTGGCCGTGACGCTGCAGGCCGACCAGGACGCGCGGACGTTCGACGATGCAGGCGTCGTCGTTCGACGCCGACTCCTGAGCGCGCTCGACCGGGCCGCACGCCGACCGATCACGCTTGTCGCGGCTCCGACCGGGTACGGCAAGACCACCCTGCTCCGTCAGTGGGCGCAGGAGCATCCCGAGGCCCTGTCGTTCGATGGCGGGCGGGCACGGCCGTGGGAGCAGGTCGTTTGCGCACTGCGCGAGGGCCGCCCCGTCCTCGTCGACGATGCCCACCTCGCGGGATGGGGCAGTGCGTTCGCCGCGGCCTGCGGAGCCGCAGGGCCGTCGGCGTCCCTCGTCGTCGCCTCGCGTGTCGACCCCCTCGTCGCGCTCCACCCTGACCGGCTCGCCGGGCGGGTGTCGGAGATCCGGGCGGAGGAGCTCGCGTTCTCGCTGGGTGAGCTGTCTCGAGTCGTGGCCAGGTCGGGCCGCCGGCTCGACCACGCCCAGGCCGAGGCGATGCACCTCGAGACCGACGGATGGCCGGCCGGGGTCCGGCTGACGGCGATGCGCTCGCGCGACGGACTCGCGACGGACGGTGCCTACTCGCCGAGTGGCAGCTATCTCATGGCCCACGTGGTCGCCGACCTCGATCCCAGAGTGCGCGCGTTCCTCTTGGCGACTGCGGTGCCCGAGGAGTTCGACGTCGCCCTCGCGTGCCGCCTGTCGGGCCGGTCCGACGCCTACGACGTGCTGGGCGAGATCACGCACTCGGTCGGCTTCGTCGTGCGCGACGGCGCGACCGGCCGCCTCCGCTACCACCCGATGCTGCGCCACCTGCTCCTGAGCGAGCTCGAGCGCGAGCCTGTCGCGCGTTTGCACGCCCTGCACCAGATCGCCGGACGCTGGACGTTCGGACGCGATCAGCTGGAGGCGAGCGCAGGCCATGCCGTGCGGGCCCATGACGACGACCTCGCCGCCGACGTTGCGGTCGCGCTCGCCTGCCGAAGTCTCGGCGATGACGACTGGAGCGCGCTGGATGCGCTGACCAGCGCCGTACCGGCCGTGTTCGCCCGCGACGACGAGCGCGGGCGCCTCCTGCTGACGCTGCGCGCGGCACGCAACGACGACAGCGTGGGCGCGGCGGCCGCCCTCGCCCGCACCGCACGCCGTACGAGCCTCGACATCCCCACGCACGAGCGAGTCGGCACGTTGACCGCCCTGTGCCGCGGCTGGCTCGCGCTCGGCGAGGGCCAGGGCGCTGCCGCGCAGGAGTGGATCGCGGCGGCGGACCCTGCCGTCGACCTCGGCGCCGGCTCACCGACCGCAGGATTGCGCAGCGCGTGGGTGCGCGTCTACGGGGCGCTGCTGGTCACCGACGGCAGGCTCGACGAGGTCGATGCCGTCCGGCGGTACGCCTCTCGCCTGGCTCGCCACGCACCGTGCGCGGGGGCGACCGCCGCGGAGATGACGATGTGGGCGGCCTTCGCCGCCGGCCGCCCGGCGGATGCACACAAGGCCGCCGGCGAGGTCGAGCGGCTCAGCGACGGATCTCCACCCCGATCGGTCTCGCTCGTCCGCGCGTGGCTCGACGTCGAGCGCGGCTCCCCTGCGGGCGTCGATCCCCCTCAGGGGCAGGCGGACCAGCTCCCAGGGATGCTGCCGTCGCCTCTGCTCGACCTGCTCGCCGAGCACTTCCGTCATCGCGCGGTGCAGCCGCCCCGCCCCGCGCACGAGGTGGTGGCCGAGTGCCAGCGGGCGACCACGTGGCTCGTGGCACGTCATACCCTCCTTGGCGCAGTGACGGCGTTGCTGTCCGCCGGCGCGACAACGACGGCGGTCGACGCGGTGCAGCGGGTCGGTACGGCTCACCCGCGGCTCGACACCTCGCCCTACCTGTTGTGGATCGCACTCACGGACGCCCTGCGGACCGGTGTCCGCGAGCAGCTCGGACCGCTGCTCGAGCAGGTCGACTGCGCCCACGACGTCCCCGAGGACCTGCGCGTACGGACGCTGATCGCTGCAGCAGCGCTCGCGCACAGGGGCGACGACGCCACCGCGGCCTCGGCCCGCTTGCGTCCGGCCCTCGAGAGCACCGCGGTCCACGGGTGGCGGCGGCCGTGGCTCGCCCTGGGACCGTCGGCGTTCGACCTGCTCACGGCCGAGCACGGCCGCGTGGGCGCGCACGGCGACCTGGTCACGCGCCTGCTCGTCGAGCTCCGTACAGATCGGGAGATCACCGACGAGCTCGTGGTCGCGCTCTCGACCCGCGAGCTGGAGATCCTCCAATACCTCCCGACGTCCCTCGACCAAGGCGAGCTCTGCGCGACGCTGTTCATCTCCCGCAACACCCTCAAGACTCACCTGCGGGCGATCTATCGCAAGCTCGGCGTCGAGTCACGACGTGAGGCCGTCCTCAAAGCGCAGCGCGTCGGCCTCTTGTGAGCACCGATCTCGCCCGCAGCGGGTGAGTCGCCTCCACCCGCTCCGTCGCAGACTGGGCGCATGGACGAGGACGAGGGCACGCCGTACGTCATCGTCGTCGCAGGTGCGTTGACCGACGCAGTGGCACGCGCCACCCGCGCCAGGGGCCTGGACGTGACCGAAGAGCGTGGTCGGCTCGTGCTGCGCGGTCGGTTCTCCGGCCTGGTCGCCCTGAACGACCTGCTCTTCGCCCTCGACGACCTCGGGCTCACCCTCGTCTCGGTCCGCCAGAACGCGTGAGCGTCCGCGCCGATCTCACACCGCACGGGTGAGTCGCAGCAGCCCAGGGCTGTCCTAGCGTCGAACCGTGCCTGACGATCGAGAGCCATCGACGCGGCTCGCGCTCCCCCGTGAGCCACTCATCATCCTCACCTGCGCCGGCGCCCTCGCCGCAGCGATCGGGTTGCGCGTGTTCGCTGGCATCATCGCGCCGCTCATCCTCGCGCTCGTCCTCGTCGTCGCGGTCCAACCCGTCCGTGACTTCGCCGTGAGGCGCGGCGTCCCCGAGTGGCTCGCGACGGGGACCACCCTCCTTGCGGTGTACGCCATCGTGGGCGGCTTCGGAGTCGCCCTGGTGGTCGCCGCGGGCAGATTCGCGACGTTGCTCGGCGAGTACGAGCCGCAGTTCCAGGCGTTCGTCAACGACATCGGGGACCTCCTCGAGTCGTGGGGCGTCGGTAGCGCGGAGGTCCAGGAGATGATCAGGTCGATCGACCTGGGCAGCCTCGTCGGGATCGCGACAGACCTCATCGGAGGTGTCGCAGGCGCGTTCTCGAGCATCTTCTTCATCGTCGTCCTGCTCTTCTTCGTCGCGACGGACGCGGGCGCATTCGCCTCGAAGCTGCGCAGGGTCCCCTCGAGCGGCTCGCGTACGGCGGAGGCGTTCGGGAGGTTCGCCCAGGGGACGCGGACGTACCTGGTCGTGTCCACGCTGTTCGGGCTCGTCGTCGCCCTCGTCGACGTCGTCGCGCTGTACGCGCTCGACATCCGGGACCCGTGGCTGTGGGGCATCCTCGCGTTCCTCACGAACTACATTCCCAACATCGGGTTCATCATCGGCCTCATTCCGCCGACGATCATCGCGCTGCTCGATCACGGCTGGGGTACGGCGCTGGCCGTGATCCTCGTGTACTCGGCGGTGAACTTCGTGCTGCAGACCCTCGTGCAGCCCCGAGTCGTCGGCAACACGGTCGGACTGTCAGGATCGCTGACCTTCTTGTCCCTCATCTTCTGGGCCTCGCTGTTCGGCGGCATCGGGGCGATTCTGGCCATCCCCCTCACCTTGTTCGTCAAGGCCGTCTTCGTCGACGTCAGTCCCGACCGGGGCTGGATCGGCCCGCTGCTGTCCAGCGACACCGTGCCGAAGGCCGTGGAAAGGACCACACCATGAGTGCGAACGACGAGGAGGTCGAACGGCTCCGTGCGGAGGTCGCCGATCTCAGGCAGCGCCTGTCCGATCAGCCCGACGCCACAGCCGCCCCCGACGGACGCAGCGGCTGGTGGCGTACGCCGCTGGTCGCCGTGCTCGTCTTCCTCGGCGCGCTCATGGCCCCGCTGTCCGTCGTCGCGACGTGGGCGCACGACGAGATCGGCGACACCGACCGCTACGTCGAGACCGTCGCGCCGCTGGTCTCAGACCCGGCGGTGCAGGACGCGCTCACCAACCTCATCACCGACGTGATCGTCACGCAGCTCAACATCGACGCGGTGACGAAGGAGGCGCTCGACGCAGTGGCGCAGCAGGACTTCGTACCGCCCCGTGCGGCTCCGCTGCTGCCCGCCCTCGCCACTCCGTTGACGAGCGCCGTGGAGGGGTTCGTGCGCGACACCGTCGACCGCGTGGTCCGCTCCGAGACGTTCGAGGAGGCGTGGGTGACCGCCAACCGCGAAGCCCATGGCCAGGCAGTCGCCGTCCTCACCGGCGCCGACACCGACCAGGTCGAGGTCACCGACAATGCGGTGAGCATCAACATCGCGACGTTCGTCGAGGCGGCCAAACAGCTCCTCGTCGACCGTGGGTTCGCGTTGGCCGAGCGCATCCCCGAGGTCAACGCGAGCTTCGTGCTCTTCCAGTCCGATGACATCGGCAAGGCGCAGACGTGGTTCAGCTGGCTCGAGACGGCCTCGCGCGTGCTCCCGATCCTCGGGCTCGTCCTGCTCGCGACGGCGGTCTTCATCGCGCGAGACCGCAGGCATGCGCTCTTCGCTGTCGCGATCTCGGTCGCCGTCGCGATGGTGCTCCTGGGCCTGGTCCTCAACCTCATCCGGCCGCTCTACCTCGACGCGGTGCCGTCCGACGTGCTGCCCGCTGATGCCGCTGCAGTCGTCTACGACCAGCTCGTCCTGTTCATCCGTACCGCGCTGCGCGCGGTCCTCGTCATCGCGCTCGCGCTCGCGGTGACCGCGTTCCTCCTCGCCCCGACGGGAGCCGGCGCCGCGATCCGTACGGGCATCGTGGGCGCGGCGGGACGGATGCGCGAGCGCTCCGGCATCTCCCGCGGCCCCGTGTCCACGTTCGTCGCCACCTACCGGACCTTCGCCCGCGTCGCGGTCGTGGCGCTCGGGGTGCTCGCCTACGTCTCTCTCGACCATCCGACCGGGGGCAACGCGCTGGTGATCGTCGTCCTGATCGTGCTGGGCCTGCTCGTGGTGGAGCTGGTGGCCGGGCCGCGGGAGCGGAAGCCGGCTGAACAGCCGGCCAGTGGTCCAGGGACTCCCGGTTAGTCGTCCTGGGTGGGGGTGACCTCGATGAGCTCCACCCCGAGCTCCTCGAGGGCCTGCAGCGCGCCGAGGAGCTCGGCACGGTCACGAAAGGCACCCCGAAGCGCGACAGTGTCTCCGGGTTCCACACGCAGGCGCAGCGCGGCCAGCGCAGCGACGAGCGCCTCGCTCAGCTCGCCTCGCACGAGGATCTCGTACGAGGTCGATCGGCCGGGCGAGGCGCTCGTCATGCGCGCTCCGTTCAACGAAGGAATCGTCAGCTCTCGAAGTCTGGCGTGTAGTTGGCCAGTGCCCAGATGAGGAACACGTTGAACGCGATGATCACGACTGCCCAGATCGGGTAGTACGGCAGCCACAGGAAGTTGGCGATGATCGAGAGGACCGCCAGGCCGATGCCGGCTCCGCGCGCGAACGCGTTGCCGGACATGATCGCGAACGCGATCACGATGAAGAGCACGCCGAGCACGAGGTGGATCCAGCCCCACGTCGTGACGTTGAACGCGTACACGTAGTCCTCGGTACGGACGAAGACGTCGTCCTTGGCGATGGCGGCGATCCCCTGGAAAACCTGGACGAACCCGATGATCGCCAGCATCGCTGCTGCGAAGATCGTGAGCCCCTGCGCCCAGGGGTTGCTGGTGCGTGTGGCAGAACGGGTGGACATTCGGTCTCCTTCATCAGGCGGCGGCCACCCCGCCGCGTACCAGTCAGCGTGTCGGCGCCACGGCGCCGCAGCATCACACCCACGGGGTGATTCGCCGCGGGCGATCACCGCCGCGCGGCGAGTGCCTCAGCCGCCGAGGATCTTGGCCTTCTGGGCGGCGAACTCCTCCGACGTCAAGATCCCCTGCTGCTGCAGTGCCGCGAGCCGCTCGAGCTGGGTGACGACGTCGCCGCCCCCCGCGGCAGCTGGCGCCGGCTGCTGCGCGGCGTACTGCTGGGCCGCGGCCGCCTGCTGCGCCGCAGCCTGCATCGCTGCCTGCTGTTGCTGCTGCTCGTACGCCTGCGACTGCGCCTCCTGCTCGTACCGGGCGTCCTGGCGTCGCTGCATCCGGTTGTTCACCGCGCCGGCGGTTCCTGCCACGACAGCAGTCCTCGCCGCCAGCCCGATGAGGCCCGGGCGTCCCCCACGTCCACCGATCATGGTCGTACTCTCCTCACTCAGATCCCCACGCCGCCACCACGGCGTCGAGGTCGGAACGGTCGATGCGCTCGTGCGCGAGGACGACGCCTCCTACAGCGCCGAGCGCTGCGGAGAAGCGAGCGGCCCACACGTTCTCCCAGACGACGAGCACCGCGGACGTCCCGTTCGGCACCGCCTCGGCGATCGCGAGGATGTCCTCCTCACCCAGCAGGCCCGGCACGTCGGACTCCACGCCCAGGATCTCGCGGATCGCGTCCCCGTCGTCGATGTCGAGCACCGTCACGCTCCCGTCTTCACCGCGGGAGACGATCACCGCATCGAGCAGCCGTACGGCTCCGCTCGCGACGGCGTCGGCCACGACGGTGGCCACGCTGCCGTCAGGCGTCGCCCCCTCCAGGAACCCCAGCACGGCGATGTCGACCGGGCCGGACGGGTTCGCGTTGTCCGCCATCGGATGTCCCCTCTCTGCGACGAGCTTTCGTCCCACTCTGCGGTGAACGCCCCGTCTGGGGATCACCCTTCGCGGGTGACGTTGAGCCCGGACGGGCCTCAGCACTCGGTCAGGAGGTCACGAAGGGCCTCCCGGCGGTCCGGGCCGACGCCGAGTCCCTCGGCGAAGTACGTCGCGAGATCGCCGTACTGCGTCCGCGCCTGCGCCATGCTGGTCTCGAGGTACGCCTCACGGACCCCGAGGACCGGGCGGAGCAGTGCGGGATCGCCGCCGTGCGCCGCGAACTCGTCGAAGACGGGCTTGAGCGCCGGGAGGAGCTGGTCGTTGGTGAGCAGGTACTCGCGCACCACGTCCTCCTCCGGCACGCCGACCATCAGGAGGGTCGTCGCCGCGGCCCACCCCGTACGGTCCTTGCCCGTGGTGCAGTGGAACAGCACGGGGCCGCGGTCGAGCGCGAGGAGGTCGGAGAAGAACGTCCGGTACGCCGTACGCGCGCTCGGGAGGGCGACCAGCTGCGTGTAGGCCCGGCTGAGCAGCTCCTCCACCTGCCCGTCGCCGAGGAGCGTCTTGGCGCGCTTCGGGTCCTCGAGGATCGTCGCCATGTCGGTGGGTGTGGCGTCGGTGTCGTCGGCGAGGACGTCGAGCACGACGTGCTCAGCCCCCGGCACCACGACATCCGGGCGCAGTGCGCGCTCGGGTTGGGTCCGCAGGTCCACCACCGTCCGGATGCCGAGCGCGGCGACCGCGTCCAGGTCCGCTCCGCTCAGCCGGCTCAGGTCCGTCGATCGGTAGAGCACTCCGTCGCGGACACGGCGCCCGTCGCTGGTCCTCCACCCGCCGAGACCGCGCAGGTTGGGGAGCGTCTCCAAGGGGATCGACGCACCTGGGTACGTCGCGGGATCGATCATGGGTCCTCCTGCCGAGTCAGGCGCGGGACCACCCGTCCCACCCAGGCCATCATGGTGGCGGTGATGCCCCGGTCGCGCATCCAGACCGACAGCTCGTAGCCGACGACGGCGGTGCCGACCAGCACGTACGCCACGACGACGAGCCACGCGACGATCGCGAACGCGACACCGATCACCCCGTAGCGCTGGGCGTCGATCGCGATGAGGTGCGGCACGTACAGATGGGTCCACCAGCCGGCCGCGAGCTGCACGCCCGTCGTGAGGATCGCCGCGGGCAGCAGGGCCTCGACGGTGGCACGCCCCGCCAGCTCGATCCGGAGCAGCATCATCCACAGCGGCACCGAGATCACCACTTGGACCGGGACGCCCGCGGGGCCGAGGAGGTGTCCGACCCAACCGACCAGGACGAACATCGCGAGCATGAAGAAGACGCCGAGGAAGCCGGCCGAGGCGGCCTTCACCCGTGGCGCGGCCTCGAGAGACCAGGCGAGCTCGTACATCCGCTGGAGCGTCCGTGAGAAGGAACCGATCGACAGCAGCAGGATCACGAAGCTCCCGAGGGTGAACCCGCCCGTCGCGTCCGGCGGCGACGCGAACAGCAGGCTCATGGCCTCGGCGGCGCTGCCGGTGAGACCGAAGTAGTCGATGAGCAGGTCGTCGACCTGCTGGTCGCCCGAGCTGGACAACCAGCTCGAACCGACGACCAGGAGCGGGATCAGGGCGATGAACGCCTGGCCGGACAGGGTGATCGCACGGTTCCGCCCGTCCATGTCGTACATGTGACGCACGCAGCGGCCGGGGAAGGACGCGTCGAACCACGCCTTGACGGCGACGGCCCTCCCGACCCAGGCCTCTGTGCTGGCACGCCGTCCCACCGCACAAGTCTCACCGCGTGCCTCGCGGTGAGCCTCACCCGTGGCGGGTGAGGCCGCGGGCGGTCAGCGGCGGCGTCGCCAGCAGGGGCTGTGCCAGTGTCGGCGCTCCTCGAGGCCCGAGGTGCTCAGGAGCCCCGGCTCGAGCGGCCACACGACGACGTGGGGCGTCGCCGGACGGATCGGCTGCGCGCAGCCGGGGCAGGTGTACGTCTTGGTGGACGTCGCCCCCGTGATCGTACGGACGACCCAGTCGCCGTCGCCGCGCTCCTCGACGCGCTGGTGACCGCCATTCAGCGGCGGAGGAGCACCCCGTGGTCCACGGGGTGTGCGACGTCGGCGAGACATGGCTCCAGCGTACGGACCGCTCAGCGGCGGGCGTAGTCGCGAAAGCCGCGTCCGGTCTTGCGCCCGAGGTAGCCCGCGGTCACGAGGTGCTCGAGCAGCGGCGCCGGCGCCCAGGCGGGCTCACGGAACTCGCGGAAGAGGGTCTGCTCGATCGCCAGCGACACGTCGTTGCCGACGACGTCGAGCAGCTCGAACGGACCCATCGGCAGCCGGCAGCCGAGCTTCATCGCGACGTCGATGTCGTCGGCGGTGGCGTAGTGCGCCTCGAGCATCTTGACGGCGTCGTTGAGGTACGGGAAGAGCAACGCGTTGACGATGAAGCCCGCGCGGTCGCCGCACGACACGGGGTGCTTGCCGATCTGGGCGCACAGCGCCGTGACGGTCTCGCTCACTTCGTCGGCGGTCGCCACGGTCGAGACGACCTCGACGAGCTTCATCACCGGCGCGGGGTTGAAGAAGTGCATCCCGATGATGTCGGCCGGGCGGCTGGTGACCGCGGCGCACGCGATGACCGGCAACGAGGACGTTGTCGTGGCGAGGATCGCACCGGGCTTGCAGAGGCGGTCGAGGTCCTTGAACAGCTCGACCTTCACGTCGAGATCCTCCGCGATCGCCTCGACGACGATGTCGACGTCGGCCAAGGCCTCGCGCTCGGTGCTGCCGGACAGCCGCGCGAGGACCTCGGCCTTCTTCTCCTCGGTGGACCTGCCGCGCGAGATGGCCTTGTCGAGCGACTTGGTGATCGCAGCACGGACGCCGTCGAGCTTGTCGGGCGTGCGTCCGACGTAGACGACGTCGTAGCCGGCCTTGGCGAAGACCTCGACGATGCCCGCGGCCATGGTGCCGGTGCCGACGACACCGACGGTGGCGATGTCGCGGCGCAGCTGCGGCGCGACATCGGCCGACGGGGTGGCGGCATCGGCGACGACCTCCGACGCGTACTCCTCGGTGTACGTGTAGAAGCCGCGGCCGGACTTGCGGCCGAGGAGGCCGGCGGTGACCATCTGCTTGAGGATCGGCGACGGCGCGTGGACACGCTTGCGGTCCTGGAGGTACATCGTCTCGAGGATCTCGTACGCGGTGTCGAGGCCGATGAGGTCGAGAAGCGCGAGCGGGCCCATCGGGTAGCCGCAGCCGAGTCGCATCGCGGCGTCGATGTCCTCGCGCGTCGCGTACTGCGCCTCGTACATCGAGGCCGCGTGGTTGAGATAGGCGAAGAGCAGCGCGTTGGCGATGAAGCCGGCCTTGTCGCCGACGGTGACGGGGCTCTTGCCCAGACGCTGCGCCAGGGCGACGACGTCGTCGACGACGTCGGGCGCGGAGACGACCGTCCGGACGACCTCGACGAAGTCCTGGACCGGCGCCGGGTTGAAGAAGTGGAGCCCGACGACGCGGCTGGGGAGCTTGGTGGCCGACGCGATCTCGGTGACCGAGAGCGCCGAGGTGTTGGATGCGAGGATCGCGTCGTCACGGACGATCTTGTCGAGCTGCTGGAAGACGTCGATCTTGACGTCGAGCTGCTCGACCACGGCCTCGATGACCAGATCGACGTCGGCGAGGGAGGTCAGGTCGGTGGTGTAGGTGATGCGACCGAGCAGAGCCGCACGGTCGTCGTCGGCCAGCTTGCCCCGCTCGGCGGCGCGCTGGGTCGAGTGCGCGATCGTGCCGCGGCCGTGGTCGAGCCCCGCCTCGTCGCGATCGACGCCGATCACCGAGATGCCGTTGCGGGCGAGCACCTCTGCGATGCCGGCACCCATGGTGCCCAGGCCGACGACTCCGACTGAGTTGATCTCGCGCGCCACGGATGTCTCCTGTGTTCGGGGAGGACGTAAGTTACCGGCAGGTTACTACCGGGTGGGCAGGAGTCTCGCAGCGATCACACACCTCGCGCCGTGACTCAGGTCACGCCGTGCCTGTGGAGAACCGTGCCGCTGCGTTCGGCTGCACCTAGCATGGCCGGATGCCCCGTCTCGAGGAAGCACTCCGTTCCGCCCCCGCCGCTGCGTCGGGCGGCCGTCGCGCAGCCCCCGCGATGGTCCTCGCGCTCGTCCTCACGGTCGCCGGGTGTGGCGAAGGCGATACGAGCGCAGGCACACCCGAGGGCACGGTCACCTCATCCGCACCGACAGCGACCACGGCGCCCACCACGACTCCGACGACCGAGCCGACGCCCGAGCCCGCGCCCGAGACACCGACGACGCCGGCGCCCTCCCCACCCTCCGACACCAGCTCCACCCCCAGCACCGGCGAGCTCGCCGCAGCCAAGGCGGGACGCGGTCCCGTCGGCGTGTGGCGCAACCGCGAACTGCAGTGGGTGCTGCGCATCAAGAAGAACGGACGCTTTGTCGATGACTTCGCCGGCGTCAAGAACATCCGCTCCGGCAAGTGGCGCCTCAAGGGCAAGAAGGTGATCCTCAAGGGCGGCGACGGCGTGACCACCCGGGGCAGGCTCAAGTCCAAGACCCTCACCATCAGGGGGACCGTGCTCGTCCGCGTCCGATGAGGCTCGCTAGCCTGTCGGGGTGCGACTCGTCATTGCCCGTTGCCAGGTCGACTATGCAGGTCGCCTCACGGCCCACCTCCCGATGGCCACACGTCTCATCCTCGTGAAGTCGGACGGATCGGTGTCGATCCACTCCGACGACCGCGCGTACAAGCCTCTCAACTGGATGAGCCCTCCGGCGACGCTGCGCGAGGTCAGGACCGAGGACGGCGCCCTCGAGTGGACGGTCTCGGCCACCAAGACCGACGACACGCTGCGGATCCTCATCGACGAGCTCGTCCACGACTCGAGCCACGACCTGGGCATCGACCCGGGGCTCCAGAAGGACGGCGTCGAGAAGCACCTCCAGGAGCTCCTGGCCGAGCACCCGACGACGCTCGGTGACGGCATGACCCTGGTGCGCCGCGAGTACATGACCGCGATCGGCCCCGTGGACCTCTTGTGCAAGGACCCCGACGGCGCCTCGGTCGCGATCGAGGTGAAGCGACGCGGCGAGATCGACGGCGTCGAGCAGCTCACGCGCTACCTCGAGCTGATGAACCGCGATCCCCTGCTCGCCCCCGTACGCGGCATTTTCGCGGCGCAGGAGATCAAGCCGCAGGCCCGCACGCTCGCGACCGACCGTGGCATCGAGTGCCGCGTCGTCGACTACGACGCGCTGCGCGGCATCGACGACCCGAGTCTGCGCCTGTTCTGAGCGCGCGAGCCCCTTATGGGGCTCCTAGGCTCGCCCGCATGGCCGCCGACGGTGGAGTCGCGCCTCAGAGAGGACGACGACCACCCACGGCGGGCGCTCGTCGGCCTGCCCGCTATGACGTCTCGGGAGCGGCGGGCCAGGTGAACGCGGGATCACGCGCGTACTCGTCGCGGCGCCAGGCCAGTGCCATCGCCACCATCTCGTGGGCACCGCGACCGATGATCACGCGACGTGGCGGGGCGGGCTGGGCGACGAGCGCGAGGAGAGCCGCCGCGGCCACCTCAGGGGGCTCGTCGGCGTCGACGGCAGCGTCGTCGGCGGCACCGTCGGGATAGGACGGCATGCCGAGCACCGCCTCGCGCACCGGCGCGTACGCCGTGATCGCGCTCTCGGCGAAGGCCATGCTCGTGCCCGCCCAGTCGGTCGCGAAGCCGCCCAGCTGCGCCATGGTCACGTGGATGCCGAACGGCGCGACCTCGTCGGCCATCGCGCTGCTGAACCCTTCGAGCCCCCACTTGCTCGCGTTGTAGAGCCCGAACAACGGAACGGTCCCGACCGCACCGACGGTCGAGATCTGGACGACGTGGCCGCCGCCCTGCGCACGCAGGTAGGGCAGGGCAGCCTGCGAGACCCAGATCGCGCCGAGCAGGTTCGTGTCGAGCTGACGGCGCACCTCGTCCTCGGCGAGCTCCTCGATCGCGCCGATCTGCCCGTACCCGGCGTTGTTGACCACGACGTCGAGTCGTCCGAGCCGGCCGTGAGCCTCCGCGACGGTCCGGACGACGGCGGACCGGTCGGTCACGTCGAGCGGGAGAACGACGAGCTGGTCTCCGTACGCGGCGGCGAGGTCGTCGAGCACGGCGGGCGTGCGTGCGGTGGCCGCGACCCTGTCACCAACCTCGAGGGCGGCGACGACGAAAGCCCGCCCCAGCCCTCGTCCTGCTCCGGTCACGAACCAGGTCCGTTGCTGGGTCATGGCACTCCCTGTCCTCGTCGGGTGGCGAGACGATGCGTCTCGTCTCGTACGAGACTACACGCATGGCCCCGCTCGCCGCCATCAGGTATGCAAGGAGGCATGATCCGCATCGAGGTCGTCCAGGGCGACATCACGACCGTCCGGGCTGACGCCGTCGTCAACGCCGCGAACAGCACGTTGCTCGGCGGTGGCGGCGTGGACGGCGCGATCCACCGCGCCGGCGGGCCGGAGATCCTCGAGGCGTGCCGCGAGCTGCGGGTGACGAGCCATCGAGAGGGACTGCCGACGGGCGACGCGGTCGCGACCACGGGCGGCCGCCTCCCGGCCCGCTGGGTCATCCACACCGTCGGCCCGGTGTGGTCCGGGCACGAGGACCGTACAGACCTGCTCCGGTCGGCGTACGCACGCAGCCTCGCGGTCGCCGACGAGCTCCAGGCACGCGTGGTCGCCTTCCCGCTGATCTCCGCCGGTGCGTACGGCTGGCCCCTGGACGATGCGGTCGCCGTCGCGGTCTCGACGATCCGCGGCGCCACGACCGAGGTCGAGCGGGTCGTCCTCGTCGCCTACGGCGAGGCGGCCGACCGGCTGCTGCGCGCTGCCGTGGATTGAGCCTTCACTCGGCGTCCGGCCCCTGCTCGCGCACGCGCTGCACGTGCGCGAGCGAGTCGCGCAGCTCGTCGAGCCACGTGTCCGCGTGCCGCTGGACCAGCCGCACGCACCAGCCGAGCGCGTCGCTGCGACTGCGCGCGACACCGCCGGCGACGAGCGTGTCGAGCACCTGCCGCTCGGGCTGCCGCAGCCGCGTCATCACCGGGGACGCGAGATGGGTGAAGAGCGCTCGCGTGTCACCGCACTCCACGCCCCACGACACCGTACGGGTGAACCGGTGCTGGGCTTCACGCGCGACCTCGATCCGCGCGTCCCGGGTACGCGCACGGAACTCACGGATCCGACCCTCGACCGCACCTGCCCGCTCGGCGTCGGAGGCCCCCTCAGGCAGAGCGGGCTCGGGGATGCGTCCGATCACCACGATCTCCTCGCGGTCGACGGTCACGCTGACGAGCTCCTCGAACAGCCCCTCGGGCAGGCGACCCGCGAACCACCCACGCACCTCGTCCGTCTCAGCCTCGGTAATCATGTAATCCGTCTTACGCCCGTTTGTCCGAAATGACAAGGGGTCTACGCCCGGGCCCTGGGACGACCGCCGCATTCTCGCCCAAGAAGGCAGCCGGTCCCGCTACGGTCCTGCGCATGTGGACGTATCGCGGTGACGAACCGACCGTCGTGCAGTGGCTGGTCACCATCCGGGTCGGGCACGAGGGCCACCGGCTCGCTGCCAAGGCCGCCCGCCGGCGGCACCGCCTCATCGGAGCGACGGCGGTCGTCCTCGCGGCGCTCGCCGCCTCCGCCAGCTTCACGAGCCTGCTGTCGGAGCCGCGCGCGTGGCTCCAGGTCACCGCCGGCGCGCTTGCCGTCGCGACAGCGGCCACGGCGCTGCTGCACACCTTGCTCAACGACGCGGACGTGATCGCCGCGCACCAGCGCGCGGGCGCCGAGTACGGCGACGTCCGACGCCAGCTCGAGCAGGCGATCTTGTCCGAGCGCATCACCGACGACCGCCTCTCCGAGATCCGCGCCGACTGGACCCGCGTCGAGAAGGCCTCCCCGACTCTGCCCGGGCGTGCGTCGCGGCGCGCGGCACAGCAGCTCGAGGCTCTTGCCGAGACCGTGGCGCCGCCCGCCGCTGCGACACCGGCCACCGTGGCGCGGGACGCCGAGATCGACGAGCCCCTCAAAGAGCTCACCGCGAGCTGATCACCCGGCAGCGCCGCCGGCGGCTCAGAGGGTGTCGAGCAGGTCGGCGACCTCGTCGGCGCACCCCCACGACAGTGTCACGCCAGCACCGCCGTGCCCGTAGCAGTGCACGACGGGGCTCGCGCCCTCGCGCCGCTCGAGCGCGAGCCGCACGGTCGGACGCGCGGGCCGCAGTCCGACCCGGACGCCGAGCACCGGTGCACCGCGAAGCGCCGGGACCAGCGCGGCGGCACGTGCCAGGATCGCCTCGGAGTCCTGCGTACGAGGGGCGAGGTCCCAGACTCCGGGCTCACTTGTGCCCCCGACCACGACGTCGTCGCCGCGCGGCACGACGTACGTGACGGTGTCGTCCCGGTCCGCGAGGACCACCTCGTCGACTCCGGGAACGGGCGGGAGGCGCAGCACCTGACCTCGTACGGGGCTGGTGGTCTCGTCACTGCTCAGCAGCCGGCTGCCGAGACCCGAAGCGTTCACGACCGCGTCCGCCCCGGGTGGCAGGGCCGACAGCGCCATGCGGGTGACCGTGCCGCCGGACGCAGCGAGCCTACGCTCGAGGTAGTCGAGGTAGCGCGGCATGTGCGCGACCGCCCCGTCGAACGTCCACCCGTCGGCGTAGCCGTCCGGAGGCGAGGCGATCCGGCGCAGGTCCGGCACCGCCTCGCGCCACCACGGATCGGGCGACCGCTCGGGCAGCAGCTCCTGAGTGCGCCGTACGAGCACGCCCGGACCTCCGTCCGACTCGTCCGCGGCGAGCGCGGCGAACACCTCGTACGACCTGCGGGCCCAGCCGAGGACGCGGTCGACGGGGAACGCGAGGTACGGATACCAGCAGGCCGCGGCGACGGCCGAGGTCGTCTCGCGCGGCAGGTCGCGCGCGAGGACGTCGACGTGGTGGCCGCGCTCAGCAGCCACCACGGCGCACGTCAGTCCCGTGACACCGGCCCCGACCACCAGGACTCGCACGGGTCCGCCGGGTGCCTCAGGCCCCGGCGACCGGCGGGGCGGTCGGATCGGCCGCCTCGCCCTTCTCCTCGCGAGCGACCCAGTGCTCGATCGCCTCGAGGTCGTCCGCCGACCGGGTCACGACGGCGAGGAGGTCGCTCATCTTGGAGACCTCCTCGACCTGCTCCTTGATGAACCACTGCATGAACTGGTCGGACGCGAAGTCGTTCGCGTCGCGCGCCACGCGGGTCAGCTCGTTGATCTGGTCGGTGACCCGCTTCTCCTGGGCAAGCGCCAATGTCACCGGCGCGACCGCGTCGTCGAAGTCGTTGATCGGGTCAGCGACGCCCGGGACGCGCACCGGCACGTCGGCGTCCAGGAGGTACTGCACCATCATCATCGCGTGGTCGCGCTCCTCCAGCGCCTGCTGGAAGAAGAGCGCCGCCATGCGCGGCATGGTGAGCGCGTCGTAGTAGCACGCGATCGCGACGTACTGCTGGTGTGCGGCGAACTCGTGCCCCACCTGCTCGCTGAGCAGCGCCGCGAACTTGTCGGATGCCATGTGCCTCACTCCTCGCTGCGGGCTCCCTGCCCGCGTCGTCGTCCGTACCCCCGACGCTAGTCGGAGGTACGGACGCATACCAGCAAGGCGTGGCTAGCCTCAGGCCAGATCGTTGGCCCTGCGGATCACGTCGACGATGTCGTCCATGATCTGCGTCATGCCGTAGTCCTTCGGCGTGTAGACCGCCGCGACACCCGCCTCGATGAGACGCCGTGCGTCGGACTCGGGGATGATGCCGCCGACGACGACCGGCACGTCCCCGATCCCCGCCTCGCGCAGCAGCGACAGCACGTCGGGGACGAGCTCCATGTGCGACCCGGAGAGGATCGACAACCCGATGCAGTCGACGTCCTCGTCCACGGCCGCCGCGACGATCTGTGTCGGGGTCAGGCGGATGCCCTGGTAGACGACCTCGAACCCAGCGTCGCGCGCACGCACCGCGATCTGCTCGGCGCCGTTGGAGTGTCCGTCCAGGCCAGGCTTGCCGACGAGCAGACGCAACCGTCCGCCGAGCTCCTCCCCGGTCGCCTTCACACGCTCGCGTACCGCGGTGAGCTCTGCTCCTGCCTCGGCCACTCCGACCACCCCCGTCACACCGGTCGGCGCGCGGAACTCGCCGAACACCTCGCGCAGCGCGCCTGCCCACTCACCGGTCGTCACGCCGACGCGCGCACCGGCCAGCGTGGCGTCCATCAGGTTCGCGTCGGTCTTGGCGTCGGTGCGGAGCCGCTCCAGCGCCTCGGCGACCTCCGCCTCGTCACGTTGCCCGCGCCACGCGATGACGCGCTCGATGGCGCTCGCCTCGGCCAACGGGTCGGCGGTCTGGATCGCCGCGTCGAGGTCGGCCGTCAGTGGCGACTCCTCGGTCTCCTTGTAGGCGTTCACGCCGACGACGAGCTGGTCGCCCGCCTCGATCTGCGCGCGACGCGCTGCGTGGGAGGCAACCAGCGCCTGCTTCATGTAGCCCGACTCGACCGCGGCGACCGCACCGCCCATCGCCTGGACACGGTCGATCTCCTCCTTGGCGCCGGCGACCAGCTCGGCGACCTTGGCCTCGATGACGTGGCTGCCGTCGAAGATGTCGCCGTACTCGAGCAGGTCCGACTCGTACGCGAGAACCTGCTGGAGACGCAGGGACCACTGCTGGTCCCACGGACGTGGGAGGCCGAGCGCCTCGTTCCACGCCGGCAGCTGGATGGCGCGGGCGCGGGCGTTCTTGCTCAGGCTGACGCCGAGCATCTCGAGCACGATGCGCTGCACGTTGTTCTCCGGCTGCGCCTCGGTGAGCCCGAGCGAGTTGACCTGGACTCCGTAGCGGAAGCGCCGCATCTTGGGGTCCTGCACGCCGTAGCGCTCGCGCGTGATCTCGTCCCACAGCTGGCCGAAGGCGCGCATCTTGCACGTCTCCTCGATGAACCGGACACCCGCGTTGACGAAGAACGAGATGCGTCCGACGACCTTCTCGAACTCCTCCGGCGGCACCTGCCCGGCGTCGCGGACCGCGTCGAGGATCGTGATCGCCGTCGACAGGGCGTAGGCGAGCTCCTGGACGGGCGTCGCGCCGGCCTCCTGCAGGTGGTAGCTGCAGATGTTGAGCGGGTTCCACTTGGGCATGTTGACGACCGTGTAGGCGATCATGTCGGTCGTCAGCCGGATCGAGGCCGCCGGCGGGAACACGTACGTCCCACGCGAGAGGTATTCCTTGATGATGTCGTTCTGGGTGGTCCCCGCGAGCTGGCCGACCCACTCCTGCGGGTCCTCGCCGGCCTCGCGCGCCTGCTCCTCCGCGACGACCTGATACATCGCGAGCAGCCACATGGCCGTCGCGTTGATGGTCATCGAGGTGTTCATCGTGTTGAGAGGGATGCCCTCGAAAAGGCGGCGCATCTCCCCGAGGTCGGGGACCGGCACGCCGACCTTGCCGACCTCGCCGCGGCTGAGCTCGTGGTCGGGGTCGTAGCCGGTCTGGGTCGGCAGGTCGAAGGCGACGGACAGACCCGTCTGCCCCTTCGCGAGGTTGCGGCGGTACAGCGCGTTGGAGTCAGCCGCCGAGGAGTGCCCGGCGTAGGTGCGCATCACCCAGGGGCGATCGCGAGGGGTCTTGTCGGCCATGCGGCTTAGGTTAGACGCTTGTGACCGGTCGGTAACACCCACGTGATCGGAGTCACGAGGGTCACATCGGGAGCCCGCGGGTGCACACTGACGGTATGGGTGGCAGAGGGGCTCTCGTCGGGTACGCGTTCGTGCCTCTCATCAGTCTGCTCGCCGTGGCCGGGCTGGCCCTGATCCTCAAGTGGGCGCACTCCCCCGGCAAGCGCGTCCGGCTCCCTTCGTACGGGATGCTCGTCCCCGTCGCTCGGTGCAAGGACCAGCACGGTGCCGAGATCACCGCGGCGCGACTGCGGACCGAAGGCATCCGGGCGTCGGTCACGCACGACGTCCGTGGGTGGCTCGTGCTCGCCTGGTCCGCGCAGGCGGATGTCGCCCGCGCGTGGGTCGCCGCCCGCCACCCCCACCCCTGACCTCGCGAGTCACTGCGCGCTCGAGAGTCAGTTCGCGAGGAATAGGGTGGGCGCCATGGTCAACCTCACCCGTATCTACACGCGTACCGGCGACGACGGCACGACCCGTTTGGTCGACATGAGCAAGACGTCGAAGCTCGACCTCCGGCTCCAGGCGTACGCCGACACCGACGAGCTCAACAGCCACCTCGGATACGCCCGGTCACTGGGCACGCTCGACGAGGACGTCGACGCGGTGCTCGCGCGGGTGCAGAATGACCTCTTCGATGTCGGTGCCGATCTGGGCGCTCCGGTCGTCGAGAACCCGGAGTACCCGCCGCTGCGTGTGGAGCCGGAGTACGTCGAGCGGCTCGAGCAGTGGTGCGACCACTACAACGCCGAGATCGAACCGCTGAGGTCGTTCATCCTGCCCGGCGGTACGCCTGCGGCGTCGGTCCTGCACATCGCTCGTACGGTCTGCCGACGATCCGAGCGCAGCGCGTGGGCAGCGATCGAGGAGCACGGCGACACGATGAACATCCTTACCGCGAAGTATCTGAACCGTCTCTCGGACCTGCTCTTCATTCTCGCCCGCTACGCCAACCGCGAGGTCGGCGACGTGCTGTGGGTCCCCGGCGGAGAGCGCTGACCCGCCCGTACGGGCGCAGCGGGGGGCGTCAGATGACGTTGTTGACTTCGCGGCCGGGAGGCGATGACTCCAGCCAGGCGAGGAGGCCCGTCAGCGCCTGCGGGCTGAGGGCGAGCTGGATCTCGGTCTCGCCGTCGACCGAGCACTGGACGATCGTGTTGCCCGCGTGCAGCGCAAACGTCTCTGAGCCGACCGGCTTGCGGCGCCCGAGCACCTCGACGTGGCCGCGCTCCAGCCGGAGTACAGGACGCGGGGAGAAAGAGAAGGTGCGGAACCACTCGAGATGGATGTCGCCGTAACGACCGATCCCTAGGGTCCACCCGCGAGGGTCACCCTCCTCGCGCGGAACATCACGCTTGCGGTTGACGCTGAGGTCGAACGTACTGCCGCCACGGGCGAGGATTCGCCGACGCGCTGCCAGCCCGATGACCGCAAGAACGACCAGGGCCAGAAGCAGGCCGAGGGAGTCGAGCACCCACAACCAGATCGGCATGTGTGCCCTCCTCCCTCGACGAGCGACTCAAGATCTCCTGTGTAGACCTTAGGACGCGAGCTCAACGGCGCGGATACGGGCCTCCAGACGGCGTACCGTCTCAGCGGCCTCTTCGTCGTCGCTTCCCTCGGACTTGATCCGCTCGAGGTCGTGCTTCGCGCGCTCCAGGTCGATGTCGTGCGACATGACCGCGCTCTCCGCCAGGATCGACACGCGGTTTGCGGCCACCGAGAGGAAGCCCGAGTCGACCGCGGCCACCCAGGTCTCCTTCGTGTCCGTCTCGATCTCGACGACCCCGTCGGCGAGCACCGACATCACCGGGGCGTGCCCCGGGAGGATGCCGATGTCACCGTCGAGCGTCCGAGTCATCAAGGACGTGGCCTCGCCGGACCAGAGCAGCCGGTCGGCGCTCACGAGCTCGACGTGCAGTGTGCCTGCCATCAGAGGACTCCTTCTCTCCCGATCAGGAGCTCTTCTGGATCTCGGCCCACTTCTTCTCGACGTCGTCCAGACCGCCGCACATGAAGAACGCCTGCTCGGCCACGTGGTCGTACTCGCCGTCCGAGATGCGCTTGAACGCATCCACGGTCTCGTCGAGCGGGACCGTGGAGCCCTCGATGCCCGTGAACTGCTTCGCCACGTAGGTGTTCTGCGAGAGGAAGCGCTGGATGCGACGGGCGCGGGACACGACCGTCTTGTCCTCCTCCGACAGCTCGTCGACACCGAGGATCGCGATGATGTCCTGCAGCTCCTTGTTGCGCTGGAGGATCTGCTTGACACGGGTCGCGACCTGGTAGTGGTCGGCCGAGATGTAGCGCGGGTCCAGGATTCGCGACGTCGACGTCAGCGGGTCCACGGCCGGGTAGATGCCCTGCGAGGCGATCTCACGGCTGAGCTCGGTCGTGGCGTCGAGGTGCGCGAACGTCGTCGCAGGCGCCGGGTCGGTGTAGTCGTCGGCCGGCACGTAGATCGCCTGCATCGAGGTGATCGAGTGGCCACGCGTCGACGTGATCCGCTCCTGCAGCACGCCCATCTCATCGGCCAGGGTCGGCTGGTAGCCCACCGCGGACGGCATACGGCCGAGCAGCGTGGAGACCTCCGAGCCGGCCTGGGTGAACCGGAAGATGTTGTCGATGAAGAGGAGCACGTCCTGCTTCTGGACATCGCGGAAGTACTCCGCCATCGTCAGCGCCGACAGGGCGACACGCAGACGCGCGCCCGGCGGCTCGTCCATCTGGCCGAAGACCAGTGCGGTCTGGCCGAGAACGCCCGACTCGTCCATCTCGACGATGAGGTCGTTGCCCTCACGAGTGCGCTCACCGACACCGGCGAACACCGACACACCACCGTGGTCGCGGGCAACACGGGCGATCATCTCCTGGATGAGCACCGTCTTGCCGACACCGGCGCCGCCGAACAGGCCGATCTTGCCGCCCAGGACGTACGGGGTGAGGAGGTCGATGACCTTGATGCCGGTCTGGAACATCTCGGTCTTCGGCTCGAGCGAGTCGAAGGACGGAGCCTTGCGGTGGATGCCCCAGCGCTCCTTGATGTCGAGCACCTCGCCCTCTTCGAGGTTGAGGCACTCGCCGATCGTGTTGAAGACGTGGCCCAGGGTCACGTCGCCCACCGGCACCGAGATCGGCTTGCCGGTGTCGCGCACGACGGCGCCGCGGACAAGGCCGTCGGTCGGCTGCATGGAGATCGCGCGGACCATGCCGTCACCGATGTGCTGGGCGACCTCGAGCGTGAGAGGGCGGCCCTCGGCGTCGAGCGCCGTGTGGACCTGCAGGGCGTTGTAGATTTCCGGCATCTGGTCCGTCGGGAACTCGACGTCGATGACCGGACCGGTGACACGGGCGATACGGCCCGTCGTCGTGGTCTCGTTGACAGTGGCAGTCATGTTTCACTCACTCCCGGCGGTCGCGTCGGCGAGGGCGTTCGCGCCACCGACGATCTCACTGATTTCCTGGGTAATCCCGGCCTGACGGGCCTGGTTGGCGATTCGGGTGTACTTCTGGATCAGGTCCTCGGCATTGTCGGTCGCGTTCTTCATCGCCTGCTGGCGAGCCGCGAGCTCCGATGCCGCCGCCTGGAGCAGGCAGAAGTAGAGCCGGTGGTTGACGTACTTCGGCAGGAGCGCATCGAGCACCTCCGACGCCGACGGCTCGAACTCGTACAGGGGGTAGACGTCGCCGTTCTCCGGCGCCTCCGTCCCCTCGACGACCTCGAGCGGGAGCAGCCGGATGACCTCGGGGGTCTGGCTGATCATCGAACGGAACCGGGTGAATACGATGTGGAGCTCGTCCACGGCACGCGCCGGGTCCCCGGTCTCCGGGTCCTCGGGATCGATGAGGAACGCGGACGTGAGGACGTCACCGATCTCGCGGGCGTTCGCGTAGCCCGGGCGGTCGGAGAAGCCGTTCCACGCCTGCACCACGGGGCGCTGGCGGAACCGGAAGTACGCCTCGGCCTTGCGGCCCGTCACGTACATGTCGACCTCCTTGCCCTCGGCGTGGAGCTTCTCGACGAGACGCTCCGACTCCTTGAGGACCGAGGACGAGTACGACCCGGCGAGACCGCGGTCGCTGGAGATGACCAGGACCGCGGCGCGCTTGGGCTCCGGGTTCTCGGTGAGCAGCTTGTGGTCGACGGCACCGAAGGTCGCAAGAGCGGACACCGCGCGCGTGAGCTCACGGGCGTACGGCGTCGCCGCCGCAGCCTGCTGCTGCGCCTTGACGATGCGCGACGCCGCGATAAGCTCCATGGCGCGCGTGATCTTCTTCATCGACTGCGTCGACTTGATCTTCGCACGGTACTCGCGCAGTGAGGTGGCCACGAGAGGTCAGCCTCGCTTCTGCTTGACGATCTGCTCCTGCTCGACATCCTCGTCGGCGAGAGCCTCGTGCTCTTCCTTGCCCGGCTTGATCGAACGGCCGTCGCTGGTCTCGAACTGGTTCGTGAACGCGTCGTACGCCGACTCGAGCGAGCTCGCCGAGTCGTCGCCGAACTTGCCCGTCTCACGGATGGTGTCGAGGATCGCCGGCTCGCTGCGACGCAGGTAGTCGAGGAACTCCGACTCGAAGCGCGAGATGTCGTCAACCGGCACCGGGTCGAGCTTGCCGGTTGTGCCCGCCCACAGCGAGACAACCTGCTCCTCGACCGGGAACGGCTGGTACTGGCCCTGCCGGAACAGCGCCATCAGACGCTCGCCGCGCGCCAGCTGCTGCTTGGAAGCGGCATCCAGGTCGGAGGCGAACATCGCGAAGGCCTCCATCGCACGGTACTGCGCGAGCTCGATCTTGATCGAGCCGGTGACGGCCTTCATCGACTTCAGCATCGCCGAGCTGCCGACGCGCGACACCGAGATGCCGACGTCCACCGCGGGGCGCTGGTTCGAGTTGAACAGGTCCGACTGGAGGAAGATCTGACCGTCGGTGATCGAGATGACGTTGGTCGGGATGTAGGCCGACACGTCGTTGGCCTTCGTCTCGACGACCGGGAGACCCGTCATCGAGCCCGCGCCCAGCTCGTCCGAGAGCTTCGCGCAGCGCTCGAGCAGCCGGCTGTGGAGGTAGAAGACGTCGCCCGGGTACGCCTCGCGGCCCGGCGGGCGGCGAAGCAGCAGCGACACGGCGCGGTAGGCCTCGGCCTGCTTGCTCAGGTCGTCAAAGACGATGAGGACGTGCTTGCCGTCGTACATCCAGTTCTGGCCGATGGCCGAGCCGGTGTACGGGGCGAGGTACTTGAAGCCCGCCGAGTCCGAGGCCGGAGCCGCGACGATCGTCGTGTACTCGAGAGCACCGGCCTCCTCGAGCGCCGAGCGCACCGAGGCGATGGTCGAGCCCTTCTGGCCGATCGCGACGTAGATGCATCGCACCTGCTGGCTGGGGTCTCCCGACTCCCACGCCTGCTTCTGGTTGATGATCGTGTCGATCGCGATGGCGGTCTTGCCGGTCTGACGGTCACCGATGATCAGCTGGCGCTGGCCACGGCCGATCGGCGTCATCGAGTCGATCGCCTTGATGCCGGTCATCAGCGGCTCGTGGACGCTCTTGCGCTCGACCACGGAGGGTGCCTGCAGCTCGAGCGCGCGGCGGCCGCTGGTCGCGACCTCGCCGAGGCCGTCGATCGGGTTGCCGAGCGGATCCACGACACGACCGAGGTAGCCGTCACCCACGGCGACCGAGAGGACCTCGCCGGTGCGCTTGACGGGCTGACCCTCCTCGATGCCGGCGAAGTCACCGAGGATGACGACGCCGATCTCGCGCGAGTCGAGGTTCAGTGCGAGACCGAGCGTCCCGTCCTCGAACTCGAGCAGCTCGTTGGCCATCGCGGACGGCAGGCCCTGGACGCGGGCGATCCCGTCCATCGCCTCCGAGACGACGCCGATCTCCTCGGTGGTCGCCTGCGGCTTGTAGTCGCTGACGAACTGCTGGAGCGCGTCGCGAATCTCATCGGGACGGATCGTGAGCTCCGCCATGTCAGTGCCTACCTTCTTCTCGATCGTGCTGGGGAAGTACTTGGTCCAGGGTTGTGAGGGCCATCGTCAGCCCACGAGTCCGCGACGCGCGTCTGCGAGCTTGGTCGACACCGTGGAGTCGATCCGCTCCCCGGCGATCTCGACGGACAGACCGCCGATCACAGCCGGGTCGACGGTGACGT
Source organism: Mumia zhuanghuii (assembly GCF_042681565.1). Lineage (NCBI taxonomy): Bacteria > Bacillati > Actinomycetota > Actinomycetes > Propionibacteriales > Nocardioidaceae > Mumia > Mumia zhuanghuii. The sequence goes on along the minus strand of NZ_JBHUFT010000008.1, from coordinate 560,913 downwards.
CCACGTACACCTCTCGACCGTACTTGCGGGCCAATGCTCCGGCCAAACGCTGCTTCTCGTCGGCATCGAGCGCGTACGCAGCGGTGACCAGCGCCTGGAGGCGACCTGCGAGGACAATGGCGTCCTCGGAGAAGCCGGCGAGCGTCTGCTCGAACCCGTGGTTGCGTCCGGCGACCGCCTGTCGGGCCAGGGCGAGGGTCACGTCGTCCGCCTTGCCGTCGAGTAGACGTGAGACGAGGACCTTGCGGCCCTCGACGGAGGTCGCCCGGTCGCCGAGGGCCTGCCGAAGATCGGGGTCGGCCACCACGACGCGCGAGAACTCGAGGAGAGTGTCGGCGACTACGTCGAGCTGACCGTCGCGCTCAGCGCGGCTGAGGACCGCCTGGACACCAGCCTGCTCCAGCGCGTCGGCGACGTCACGCGCCGAACCCCACCGTCCCTGTGCGGCGATCGACACGATCTCCAGCGCACCGGAGCCGATCTTCTCGCCGAACAGGCTGCGGACGAGACCGGCCTTGGCCTCGCCCTCGCTGGCGGGGTCCGACAGCACGCGGCGGAGCACCGGGTTGGCGTCGAGCGCGCCGACGACCGCGAACACGTCCTCGCCTACGGCGACGCCCTCAGCGCCGTCGGCAGCAGCACCGCTGACGGCGTCGAGGACTTGGGCGAGCGAAGCCGCCGAAACGCCCCGCATCAGTTCGCCGATCCGTTCGACGAGCCCTCGAGGTCGACGATGAAGCGCTCGACGGTACGGCGCTGACGCGCCTCGTCCTCCAGCGACTCACCGACGATCCGCGACGCGAGCTCGGTGGAGAGCTGCCCCACCTCGCGGCGCAGAGACTGAACCGCCTGCGCGCGCTCGGCCTCGATCTGCTGGTGCGCGGCCGTGACGATGCGCTGAGCCTCGTCCTGCGCCTGGGTTCGCATCTCGGCAGTGATCGCGGCACCCTGCTCGCGCGCCTCCTCGCGGATGCGTGCGGCTTCGTGCCGGGCCTCGGCGAGCTGGGCGTTGTACTGCTCCAGCGCCGCCTTGGCCTCCTCCTGGGCCTGAGCCGCTTCCTTCATGCCGCCTTCGATCGCGGCGGCACGCTCGGCGTACGCCTTCTCGAAGTTCGGGACGACGAGCTTCGCGACCAGGAAGACGACGATCCCGAAGACGATCAGGCCGAGGATGACCTCGGACCAGACCGGGAGGATGGGGTTGTGCGCCTCCTCCGCGGCCAGCTGTGTGATGTCCATGTGGTGGGACCCTTACGTCTCGACTGGATCAGATAGGCAGGACGAACGCGAGCGCGACGCTGATGATGAACAGCGCCTCGGCGAGGACGAAGCCGAGGATCGCGATCGTCTGCAGGCGCGACTGCGCCTCCGGCTGACGGGCGACGCCGGCGATGTATGCGGCGAAGATGAGGCCGATGCCGACACCGGGACCGATCGCGGCAAGGCCGAGACCGATCATGTTCAGAGAGCCTTCCACGGCTTTTCCTTTCGTCGTCAGCGCCTAGGCGGCGCTTCTGGTGAAACTCTTTGGGGTGGGTGGGTCAGTGTTCGTCGGCGATGGCTTCGCCGATGTACATCGCGGTCAGCAAGGTGAACACGTACGCCTGCAGGAACATCACCAGCAGCTCGAGAAAGCTGACCGCGATGCCGAGCAGGAAGGACAGGACGCCGACCACGCCGTACAGCGCGTTGCCCGAGTCCAGCAGCAGATAGGCGCCGCCGGTCGCGAACAGGATCAGCAGAAGGTGGCCGGCGAACATGTTGCCGAAGAGTCGCAGCGTCAGCGTGATCGGCCGGATCAGGATGTTGGAGAAGAACTCCAGCGGCACGAGCAGGAGAAGGATCGGGCCCTTGATGCCACCGGGGACCGTCTCGTGCTTGAGGTATCCGACGAAGCCGTGCTTGGCGATGCCGACCGCGTTGTAGACCACCCAGGTGATCGCCGCCAGCGCGACGACGAAGCCGATGCGCGCGAACGACGGGAACTGGATGAACGGGATCACGCCGTAGTAGTTGTTCACCAGCACGAACATGAACAACGCGAACAGGTACGGCACGTACTTCATGTAGTGCTCGGACCCGATGTTGTCGCGGGCAATGCCGTTGCGGACGAAGTTGTAGATGTACTCGCCGGCGAACTGCATCCGCCCGGGGACCACCGCGGCACGACGCGAGAACGCGTACGTGAGGCCGACGACGACGAACCCCGAGAGGATCACCAGCACCATCGGCTTGGTGAAGTCCACACCGAAGATCGTGAAAATCGGGGGCAGCTCGAAGCTGGAGGGACCCGGCGGGTGGAACTCTGCGAGGACAGTCCGTCCTTCGGTGGTCACTCGATCACCTCATCTATGGCACGGTCGCGCCGCGGTTCCACGGGCGTCATGGGTACGTCGGGTAGCAGATGAACGGTCAGGACTTGTGCGGCGTGGCCGCGTACACGGTGAAGATCCCGAGCGCTGCCCCGAGGGCTGCGCCGGCGAACACCATGAACGAGGTCCCCCACCAGCGATCCAGTCCGAAGCCGATGGCTCCGTAGACCACGATCCCTCCGACGATCCGGCTGATCGCCTGGCTCAGGCTGCGTCGAGGACGTCGGGAGGATTCGCTCATTGCCAACGGAACGGTAGCATGCCCGGCTCACGACTCGACCCCCAGGTCGTACAGCGGCTGGCGGCTCGTCACGGCGGCAACGACGAACAGTGCGGTGCTCACGAGAGCACCCACGAGAAGGGTGATCCCGAGGGCTCCGCCGTGCACGACATCGCCGAGCGCACCCGACTGCGTGAGCACGAGAGCGAGGGCGGCAACGAAGAGCACGTTGGTCGAGTAGAGCAGGAGCGCGATGAGGAGCGTCGCGCCGTTCGCCGGCTTGGCGAGGACCTTGAGAGCGACGGCGGTGAACCCGAGCAGGAACGCGACGAGCGCGACCCCGATCAAGGACCCGACGACACCTGGCCCACCGGCCACGAGCGCGCTGCCGGCCATGCACGACACTGCCGCCGCGAGAACGACCCCACCGAGCACGCGGGTCACGCGTACGGGGCGTCGGGTCGAGCTCTGGGTGGTCGTCATGGGGGCGGCCGTCCAAACGTGCGGGTGGGTGTTTGTGAAAACTAGCACAAGCGCTTCACGGGCCCCAAACCCGGGGCCTTCTCAGGCTCGGCCCGTACGCCCGACCCGGGGCAGCCAGAACACCACGAACGCCGTCACGACCACCATCACCACCACCCCTGCGCTCGCCCGCCAGCCGCCGACGAGGCCTAGCGCGACAGCGCCGAAGGCGACCACGCCGGCGATCATGTACATCGCGAGCACGGCCCGCCGGTGGGAGTGGCCGATCTCGAGCAGCCGGTGGTGCAGGTGCAGCTTGTCGGGCGCGAACGGCGAGCGCCCCGCGCGGGTCCGGCGCACGACCGCCATCAGCAGGTCGACGAACGGCACGAGCAGCACCGCGAACGGCAGCAACAGCGGCAGCAGGGCGGGGACCAGCGACGCCTGCGCGCCGCCGAGGCCTTGTATCGCCTCGGCCGCCGAGAACCGCCCCGACAGCGAGACGGCCGAGCAGGCCAGCACGAAGCCGATGAGCATCGCTCCGGCGTCGCCGATGAACATCCGCGCCGGGTTGAAGTTGTGCGGCAAGATCCCCACGCACACGCCCGCGAGCGCGGCACACAGCATCGCGGCCGCGATGGCGTTGGTCTGCCGGTTCTCGGCGACCAGGACGAAGGCGAAGATGAAGAACGCGACCGCGCCGATCCCGACCACTCCCGCTGCCAGCCCGTCCAGACCGTCGACGAAGTTGACCGCGTTGACGCAGATCACGATCGTCAGGACGGAGAAGAGGATCGACTGCAGCGGGTCGATCGCCCAGGTGTTGCCGGGCAGCGGGAGGTAGACGAGCTGCACGCCCATGGAGACGGTGATCACCGCCGCCAGGAGCTGTCCGGCGAACTTCGTGAGCGCGTCGAGCTCGTACACGTCGTCGATGACCCCGACCAGCGTGATCACCGTCGCGCCGACCATGACGGCGCCCGCGTCCGCGAGGACCGCGTCCTCCGAGCTGGACAAGAACGGCATCCGCGCCGCGACAAGATAGGCCGCCAGCAGGCCGAACAGCATCGCCACGCCGCCGAAGTAGGGGATGGGCACCGCGTGGACGTCGCGGTCGCGCACGCGCGCGTACGCCCCGACCTTCATCGCGCCCTCCCGTGCCAGCACGGCGAGCAGATAGGTCACCGCCACAGCGACCAGGAAGACGACGAGATACTCGCGCATGGCTCAGGCGACCTCGAGCCCCAGCTCGATCAACCGCTCGGCGGTGACGGCGCCGGGACGGACGATCCGCGGGCGCTCCCCCGTACAGTCCACGATCGTCGACGGGACGCCGCTGCCCGAGGGTCCGCCGTCCAGATAGACCGCGACCGAGTCGCCGAGCTGCTCCTCGGCCTCGACGACCGTCGTCGCGGCAGGGTGGCCGGTGAGGTTCGCGCTCGAGACCGCGAGTGGGCCGGTGCGCTGAAGCAGGGCGAGCGTGGTGGCATCATCTGGCATCCGGACAGCGACCGTGCCCCGGGTCTCGCCCAGGTCCCAGGCGAGAGAGTCCTGCTGGTGGCAGATGACCGTCAACGGCCCCGGCCAGAGCGCCTCGACCATCGTGTAGATGTACGGCTCGACGCCCGTCGCCAAGGCGTCCAGCGTCATCGTCGACCCCACGAGGACCGGTGGCGGCATGTGCCGTCCACGACCCTTCGCCGCCAGGAGCGCGGCGACGGCGTCGGCGTCGAACGCGTCCGCTGCGATGCCGTACACCGTGTCGGTCGGCGTCACGACCAACTTCTGGCTCTGGAGGGCCGCCTTGGCGGCCTCCAGGCCTGCCTCACGCTCATCGTCGTCACCGACGCAAGAGAACCGTTCGCTCACAAGGGCCATGGTGCCAGTCCGCCTCCCACGCTCGTCTGCGCCCTCGCCTGGGAGGCCGTGTCAGCGCCGGACGCGCCGCGCGGTCACGAACCGCGGCCGGCCGGCCAGGTCCGTACGGTCCTGCACGTCGACGAACCCGCCGTGCGCGACGAACACCGCTGGAGCAGACTCCCCCTGCACGTCGGCGTGCTCCGCGCCGACCATCGCGCCGTCACGCAGCAGGCGCGCGGCGGTCGCGGCGACGTCGCGCATCGCGTCCAACCCGTCCTCGCCGGACCAGAGCGCCAGCGCGGGGTCGTGGTCGCGCGCCTCCACGGCCACCGACTCCCACGCGGTCAGCGGGATGTACGGAGGGTTGGCGAGCACGAGGTCCACCGTGCCGTCGAGGTCGGCGAACGTGTCGGCCAGGTCGCCGTGCCGCAGGTCGACGTCCAGCCCGGCCAGGTTGCGCTCGGCGTACGCGAACGCGTCGTCGCTGAGCTCCACCGCATGCACGCGGGCATGAGGGCGCTCGGACGCCACTGCCCCCGCGATCGCGCCCGATCCCGTACCGAGGTCGACCACGACGGGGTGCTTGGCCTCGACGCCGTCGAGGACGGTGAGCCCCCACTCGACCAGGGACTCGGTCTCGGGCCGCGGGACGAACACGCCAGGCCCGACCGCGAGGTCGCGGTAGCGGAACGCCGCCGTGGTGGTGAGGTGCTGGAGCGGCTCACGCGTGGCGCGCCGGGCGACGAGGACCTCGTACGCGCTCGCCTGAGCGCCGTCGAGGTCGTCGACCAGCAGCAGGCCCGCCCGCCCCGTGCCGAGGACATGCGCGAGCAGCAGCTCCGCGTCGTTGCGCGGCGAGGCCACTCCCGCCTCTGCGAGCTGGCGGGTGGCGTCGGCGAGCAAGGCTCGCAGGTCTGTCACCGACCGGCCTCGACCGACGCGAGGCGCGCCGCGAGATCGGCCTCGACGCAGGCGTTCACAACGTCGTCGAGGGCGCCGTCCATCACCTGGTCGAGGTTGTACGCCTTGAACCCGACGCGGTGGTCGGAGATGCGGTTCTCGGGGAAGTTGTACGTACGGATCCGCTCAGAGCGGTCAACCGTACGGACCTGCGAGCGCCGCGCGTCCGACGCCTCGGCGTCCGCCGCGTCCTGCGCGGCCTGCAGCAGCCGTGAGCGCAGGATGCGCAGCGCCTGCTCCTTGTTCTGGAGCTGGCTCTTCTCGTTCTGACAGCTCACGACGATGCCGGTCGGCAGGTGGGTGATGCGCACCGCGGAGTCGGTGGTGTTGACGCTCTGTCCGCCAGGACCGGATGACCGGAACACGTCGATCCGCAGGTCGTTGTCGTTGACCTCGACGTCGACGGACTCGGCCTCGGGGAACACCATGACGCCCGCTGCGGAGGTGTGGACGCGCCCTTGCGACTCGGTCACAGGGACCCGCTGGACACGGTGCACGCCACCCTCGAACTTCAGCTTGGCGTACGGGGCCTCCCCCGGCTCCGGGGTGCCCTTCGCCTTGACGCCGACCGTCACGGACTTGTAGCCGCCCAGGTCGGAGGCGTTCTCATCGATGAGCTCGGTCTTCCAGCCTCGGGACTCCGCCCAACGCAGGTACATCCGGAGCAGGTCGCCGGCGAAGAGGGCGGACTCCTCACCGCCCTCCCCCGCCTTGATCTCGAGGATCGCGTCCTTGGAGTCGGCGGGGTCGCGCGGGACGAGCAGGTGCTCGAGGCGCTCGGCGAGCTCATGCTCGCGGACGGTCAGGGTCTCGACCTCCGCAGCGAAGCCAGGATCCTCGTCAGCGAGCTCGCGAGCAGCCTCGACGTCGTCGACGACCCGCTGCCACTCGCGGAAGGTGCGGACGATGCCGCTGAGCTCGGCGTAGCGCTGGCCCAGCCGCTTCGCCTTCGCGGGGTCGCTGTGGACCGAGGGGTCGGCCATCTGGGTCTCGAGGTCGGAGTGCTCGCGTACGAGCGTCTCCACCGCGTCGAACCTGCTCATCGGCTCCTCCTCGTTCGCGGGTCCACCCGATCGGGACCCGGCACGACAACGGCGCCGGCACACGCATCGAGCGTGGCCGGCGCCGTGACGTCGTTACTTCTTGCCGTAGCGCTTCTCGAAGCGAGCGACGCGGCCGCCCGTGTCCAGGATGCGCTGCTTGCCCGTGTAGAACGGGTGGCAGGCGGCGCAGGTCTCGACGCGGATGACGCCGTCGGTCGCGGTGCTGCGCGTGGTGAACGTGTTGCCACAGGTGCACGAGACCTCGGTCGACACGTACGTGGGGTGAATGTCCTTCTTCATGTTGTCCTCTCGCTCGACTCTGGGTCGGCCCGCCGGTCGGGCCGTGAACCAGTGCCTCAGGCATTGTGCCACCGTCGCTCCGTGAAACACGAATCGCGGGTGGAGCATTCCCGCGCTCGCTCACGCAGGCGTGACGCGGCTCACGAGATCATGGACCCGGTCACCAGCAGGATCGAGATCGCGATCATCGCCACCGCCGCCGTCAGGAAGACCGCGAGCTCCGAGATCGCGACGCCCTTGTTGGCCTCGGTAAGCGCGAACAGCACCGAGGCCGCGGCGAGTGCGTTGAGCAGCACCACCGCGACCAGCAGTGGACTCACCGCAGGAGCTTCTCGATGTCGTCGGCGATGTCCTCGGGCTTGGTCGTGGGCGCGTAGCGGTCCACGACGTCGCCGTCGGAGTTGATCAGGAACTTGGTGAAGTTCCACTTGATCCGGTCACCGAGAACGCCCGACTTCTGGTCGCGCAGCCACTTGTAGAGCGGGTGCGCGTCCGGGCCGTTGACGTCGACCTTGGAGAACATCGGGAACGTGACGTCGTACGTCAGGGAGCAGAACTCCTTGATCTCGGCCTCGTCGCCCGGCTCCTGGTTGCGGAACTGGTCGCACGGGAAGCCGAGGACGACGAGCCCCTCGTCCTGGTACTTGCGATAGAGCTCCTCCAACCCCTCGTACTGCGGGGTGAAGCCGCACTTGCTGGCGGTGTTGACGACGAGGACGGCTTTGCCGCGGTACTCGTCGAGCCCTCGCTCCGTCCCGTCGATGTCGACGGCCCGGAACTCGTACGCGTTCGTCATCAGTCGTCGTCCCCGCCGCCGCGGCGCCCCGTCGACGGGGTGCTCTGGTTGATCTGCATCAGGAACTCGACGTTGCTCTTGGTGCTCTTGAGCTTGTCGATCATCAGCTCGAGGGCCTGCTGGCCGTCGAGGGCCGAGAGGACGCGGCGCAGCTTCCAGACGATCGCGAGCTCTTCGCGGCTCATCAAGAGCTCCTCGCGGCGGGTGCCCGAGGCCTCGACGTCGATCGCCGGGAAGATGCGCTTGTCCGCGAACTCGCGGCGCAGACGCAGCTCCATGTTGCCGGTGCCCTTGAACTCCTCGAAGATCACCTCGTCCATCCGCGAGCCGGTCTCGACGAGCGCGGTGGCGAGGATCGTCAGCGAGCCACCGTCCTCGATGTTGCGGGCCGCGCCGAAGAACTTCTTGGGCGGGTAGAGCGCCGAGGAGTCGACACCGCCGGACAGGATGCGGCCGCTGGCGGGGGCCGCCAGGTTGTAGGCGCGGCCGAGGCGCGTGATGCCGTCGAGGAGGACGACCACGTCGTGGCCGAGCTCGACCAGCCGCTTCGCGCGCTCGATCGCCAGCTCGGCGACCGTGGTGTGGTCGGTGGCCGGACGGTCGAAGGTCGAGGCGATGACCTCGCCCTTGACGGTGCGCTGGAAGTCGGTGACCTCCTCCGGACGCTCGTCGACGAGGACGACCATCAGGTGGCACTCAGGGTTGTTGGTCGTGATCGCGTTGGCGATCTGCTGCATGATCATCGTCTTGCCGGCCTTGGGAGGCGAGACGATCAGGCCGCGCTGGCCCTTGCCGATCGGCGACACGATGTCGATGATGCGGCCGGACAGCTGGGCCGGGTCGATCTCGAGGCGCAGACGCTCAGAGGGGTACAGCGGCGTCAGCTTGGAGAACTCAACGCGCTGCTTGGCCTCGTCGATCGTCATGCCGTTGACCGACTCGATCTTGACGAGCGGGTTGAACTTCTCCTTGCGCTCGCCGTCGCGGGGCTGGCGCACCTGGCCGACGATCGCGTCGCCCTTGCGAAGGCCCCACTTGCGGACCATCGACAGGGAGACGTAGACGTCGTTCTCGCCGGGGAGGTAGCCGCTCGTCCGGACGAAGGCGTAGTTGTCGAGCACGTCGAGGATGCCGGCGGCCGGGATGAGGACGTCGTCCTCGTTCACCATCGGCTCGACCTCGCGCCCGGTGCGCTCCGGGCGGTCACGGTTGCGGTTGCGGTTGCGGTTGCGGTTGCGACGACGGCCGCCGCTCTCGCCGTCGCGGTCGCCACGGTTGTCGCTCTCGGCGTCGTTCTTCTGATCTCCCCGATCGCTACGGTCGCGGCCGTCCCGGATGTCGCGGTTGTTGCGCTCGGCACGGTCACGGTTGTCCTCACGCGACTTGTCCTCGCGCGGCTTCTCGTCACGCGACTTGTCCTCGCGCGGCTTCTCGTCACGCGGCTTCTCGTCACGCGGCATCTCGTCACGCGACTTGTCCTCGCGCGGCTTCTCACCACGGTCGCGAGCCTTCTCGCCACGGTCGTCGTTGCGCTTCTCCTTGCGGGGCTTGTCCTGCCGCGCGGGAGCGTCGTTGCGCTTCTCGTCGCGGGGCTTGTCCTGCTTCGCGGGAGCTTCGTTGCGGGGCTTGTCGGCGACCGGGGCCGACGACGCCTGGGGGGTGCTGGTCTGCGCGGCGGGCGCGGGGGCGGACGAGCCGCCGCCCTGCGCGGCCTGGATGGCCTCGATGAGGGCACCCTTGCGCATCTTGCCGAAGCCCTTGATACCGAGGCCGGAGGCGATCTGCTGCAGCTCAGGCAGCACCATCGCGTTGAGTCCCGTGCCGCTGCGACGGCGCGGGGCCTTCGCGGGTGCGGACTCGGTGGAGCGCTCGCCGGATTCGTCGAGCAGAGTGGGTGTTTCGGTCACGTGAGGTCCTTCCCACGTCAGGCGACGCGCGGGCGCCGCTCGTTGTCAGCGGTTCGTACGATGTCGCGAACCGCCAAGCCCGACCGCATACAGTGCGAACGGACGAAGCATTGCGATTTCCGCCGCGGGTCCTGGAACTTCTGAGCGCGTACACGACTCAGGAGGATGCGGGGAAGAGACGGGATCGAGAGGGGTTCGATCGATCGGACCCTCTCGGATCACCTGTCAGCGACTCTAACACCCCCGTCGGACCACCTGTTCCCCGCTGGTGCCGCGAGTCATACAATCGTGACCTTTCGACGTTCAGCACAGACCTTCTGCCCCCCGACCCTCCCATCGGTGACTCACCGTCCACGCGCCCCGCGCCATGGACGCCCAGGCACCGACGGAGGGAACGGGCGTCCGGGCGACTCAGACCTGGCGCGCCCCGGCACGGTCGACCGGCAGCGAAAGCACGGCCCAGCCCTCGGGCGCGCGGCCGACCAGCGGGGCCGCGTCGAACGCATCGGTCGCGAACGCGAGCACCGTCGGGCCGGCGCCGGAGATGATCGCCGGGATACCGTCAGCGCGCAGCACCTCGACCAGCGCGTACGAGGCGGGCATCGCCGGCGCGCGGTACGCCTGGTGCAAGGCATCCTCGGTGGCGTCGAAGAGCAGCTCGGGACGGCCATCGAGCGCGGCGACGAGCAGGGCGGCACGGCCGGCGTTGAGCGCGGCGTCGGCGTGCGGGACATGCGCAGGCAGGAGTCCGCGCGCGACCTCTGTGCTGACCCCGTCCTCAGGCACGTACACGACGACCTCCGCCTCGACGTCGAGGCGGACCGCCCGAGCCTCGACGCCGTCCATCCAGGCGATCGTCAGCCCGCCGAGCAGCGCGGCGGCGACGTTGTCGGGGTGGCCTTCCAGGCGCGTCGCAAGGCGCAGAGCCGCGGCGTCGTCGAACCGAGCCTCGCCGAGCGGCGCGATCGAGGCGGACCCGGACAGCAGTGCCCGCGCGACCGTGATCCCACCGACGATCGCCGCCGAGCTCGAGCCGAGCCCACGGGCGTGCGGGATCCGGTTGACGCAGTGCACGCGCAGCCCGGGCTGGGTCATCCCCAGCTCGTCGAAGACCGCACGCAAGGAGCGGACGACCAGGTGCGACTCGTCGCGCGGGACGTCGGCCGCGCCGACACCGTCCACGGTGACGGTCAGCCCGCCGTCGTCGACGACCTCCGCCGTCACCTCGTCGTACAGGCTGAGTCCGAGGCCGAGCGCGTCATAACCGGGCCCGAGGTTGGCCGACGACGCAGGCGTACGGACGGTGACCGGGCCCTCGACGAACGGGCTCATGCCAGGCCGGCGAGCTCGGCCGCCTTGCGGACGTCCGCATCGACGACGTGGTCTGCGATCGCACCGAGGTGCTGAAGTGGCGTGTCGATGTCCTTGAGGCCGTTGCCGGTGACGACGACCGCGATGGTGGCGCCCGTCGGCACCTCGCCTGCGGCGTGCGCCTTCACCAGCCCGGCGACTCCCGCGGCCGAGGCCGGCTCGACGAAGACGCCGTCGCGCCGCGCGAGCTCGCGCTGGGCGTCGAGGATCTCCTGGTCCGACACGGCGCTGATGCGGCCGCCGGAGGTGTCGCGCGCCTCGACCGCGAGGTGCCACGACGCCGGGTTGCCGATGCGGATGGCGCTGGCAACGGTCTCCGGGTCCGGCACGGGCGAGCCCGTGACGAGCGGGGCGGCGCCCTCGGCCTGGAAGCCCCACATCCTCGGGGTACGGGTGGCGAGGTCGGCCTCGGCGTACTCGCGGTAGCCCAACCAGTACGCCGAGATGTTGCCCGCGTTGCCGACCGGCATCACGTGCACGTCCGGGGCGTCACCGAAGACGTCGACGACCTCGAACGCGCCCGTCTTCTGGCCCTGGAGCCGGACGGGGTTGACGGAGTTGACGAGCGCAACGGGGTACGAGTCGGCGAGGCCGCGCGCGATGTCGAGGCAGTCGTCGAAGTTGCCGCGCACCTGCACGACGAGTGAGTCGAACATCAACGCCTGCGCCATCTTGCCGGCCGCGATCTTGCCCTGCGGCACGAGCACGATCGGCCGCAGCCCCGCCCGGACCGCGTACGCCGCCATCGAGGCCGAGGTGTTGCCGGTGGACGCGCAGACGACGGCCTCGGCGCCCTCGGCCAGGGCGACGGTGATCGCCGCCGTCATGCCCCGGTCCTTGAACGACCCGGTCGGGTTGCTGCCCTCGACCTTCAGCCGGACGTCGCTCCCGGTGAGCTCCGACAGCCAACCGGACCGGACGAGCGGCGTGCCGCCCTCCCCCAGCGACACGGCGGGCGTGTCACCGACCATGGGGAGCCAGTCACGGAACTCGTCGATCACGCCGCGCCACGGGCGGGCGCCATGCAGCTGGGTCACAGTCCTTCTCCTTCGACCCGCATGACCGACGAGACGTCGCGGACCATCGGGAGGTCGCGCAGCTGCCGGACGGTGCGCGAGAGCGCCGCGTCGGATGCGGTGTGGGTGATGACGACGAGCTGGGCGTCGTCGCCGTGGCCTTCCTGGCGGACGGCCGAGATCGAGACCTCGTTCTCGGCGAACGCCAGCGCGACCGACGCGAGCACGCCGGCCTTGTCGTCCACGTCGAGGGCGATGTGGTAGCGGGTACGGGCGTCGCCGATGCCGAGCACCTCGCGCCGGGCGTGCGTCCGCTCGGGCGGGCCGCTGACGCCGAGCAGACGGTTGCGGGCAACGCTGACCACGTCTCCGAGGACAGCGCTCGCCGTGGGCGCGCCACCGGCACCGGGTCCGTAGAACATCAGCTGACCGGCCGACTCGCTCTCCACGAAGACGGCGTTGTAGGCGCCGCGGACGCTCGCGAGCGGGTGGTCCTTGGGGATCATCACGGGGTGGACACGCGCCGCGACAGAGGAGCCGTCCGCGCTCTGGTCGCAGATCGCGAGGAGCTTGACCACGCAGCCCATGTCGTCGGCGGAGCGGATATCGGCCGCGGTCACCTCGGTGATGCCCTCACGGTGGACGTCCTCGATGGTCACCCGTGTGTGGAACGCCAGGCTTGCGAGGATCGCCGCCTTGGCCGCCGCGTCGAAGCCCTCGACATCGGCGGTCGGGTCGGCCTCGGCGAAGCCGAGCCGCTGCGCCTCCTCGAGGGCCTCGTCGAAGCCCTGGCCGGTGGTGGTCATGGCGTCGAGGATGAAGTTGGTGGTGCCGTTGACAATCCCCAGCACACGGCGTACGTGGTCACCGACCAGCGACTCGCGCAGCGGGCGCACGATCGGGATCGCCCCGGCGACGGCTGCCTCGTAGTAGAGGTCGCGGCCGGCCTTCTCGGCCGCCGCGAAGAGCGTCTCGCCGTCCTCGGCGAGCAGCGCCTTGTTGCCGGTGACGACCGAAGCACCGGCGTCGAGCGCGGCGAGGACCAGCGAGCGCGCGGGCTCGATGCCGCCAATCAGCTCGATCACGACGTCAACGTCGCCGCGGGTCACCAAGCCCATCGCGTCGGTGGTGAGCAGCGCCGGGTCGAAGGACGTCTCACGGTCGGCCCGGGCACGGTGGACCGCCACGCCGACCAGCTCGAACCGCGCGCCGACACGCTGGGCCAGCTCGTCGGCGTCGCGCGTGAGAAGCCGCGCCACCTCGCTGCCGACGGCGCCGTGGCCGAGCAGGGCGACGCGGAGCGTCCGGGTCTCGTGCTGGGTGGAGGTCACCGGTCCAGCCTAGTCGTCACGTCGGCGGTCAGGTCAGCGTGTTCGGAGGTCGGGCAGGCGGCAGAACGCGCCCGTCAGCCGACGTCGAGCCGCAGGAGGTCGTCCTCGGTCTCGCGCCGGACGATCAGCCGCGCCTCGCCCGCCCTCACCGCCACGACCGCAGGCCGCGGGACGTGGTTGTAGTTGGACGCCAGCGAGCGGCAGTACGCCCCTGTCCCTGGAACGGCGACCAGGTCGCCCGGCCCGATGTCGGACGGCAGGAACTCGTCCTTGACCACGATGTCGCCGGACTCGCAGTGCTTGCCGACGATCCGGCTCAGCACCGCGTCGGCCGACGACGCCCGCGACGCGAGGGTGCAGGAGTAGTCGGCGTCGTACAGGGCCGTACGGACGTTGTCGCTCATCCCGCCGTCCACGGCGACATAGCGACGGGTCGCGCCACCGTCGAGCGCGACGTCCTTGGTGGTGCCGACCTCGTACAGGGTGAACGTCGAGGGCCCGGAGATCGCGCGACCGGGCTCGATCGACAGGCGCGGCACCTCGATCCCCAGGCCGCGGCACTCGCGCTCGACGATCTCGCGCATGCCGTCGGCGAGCTGCTGCGGCGTCGCCGGGTCGTCCTGGGTCGTGTACGCGATGCCGTACCCGCCTCCCAGGTCGAGCTCCGGGGCGGCGTAGCCGAGCTCCTCGGCGATCCGGGCGTGCAGGGTCACGACCCGGTGGGCCGCCACCTCGAACCCCGACGTGTCGAAGATCTGCGAGCCGATGTGCGAGTGCAGCCCGAGGAGGTGGAGCGACGGCTGAGCCAGCACCCGGCGTACGGCCTCGAAGGCATCGCCCTCGGTGATCGAGAGGCCGAACTTCTGATCCTCGTGCGCGGTCGCGATGTATTCGTGGGTGTGGGCCTCGACGCCAGCGGTCACGCGCACCATCACGTGTGCGGTCACCCCGAGCTCGTCGGCGACGGCGGCGACCCTCTCGACCTCGACGTACGAGTCGACGATGATCTTGCCGACTCCCGCCTCGAGGGCGCGGCGGATCTCGGAGACGCTCTTGTTGTTGCCGTGCAGGCCCAGGTTGGCTGCCGGGACACCGGCCCGCAGCGCGACGGCCAGCTCGCCGCCGGTGCAGACGTCCATCCGCAGGCCCTCCTCGGTGATCCAGCGAGCCACCGCCGTGCATAAGAAGGCCTTGGCGGCGTAGTAGACGTCCCAGCCGTCGAAGGCGTCGCGGAACGCCCGTGCGCGAGCGCGCAGGTCGTCCTCGTCGACGACGTAGAGCGGCGTGCCGAACTCGGCCGCGAGCGCGGTGGCGCAGACGCCCGCGACCTCGAGCTCCCCGTCGTCACGTCGGGCGACGTGGGCCGACCAGAGGTGCTCGACCAGGGCGTTGGTGTCCTCAGGCTCGCGGAGCCATGCGGGTCCGCGGCTGCCGGCCTGCCCGTGGAGGGCGCCGGCCTCGTGCGCGCGCACGGGTCACATCCGCTCGGGCGCCGAGACGCCGAGCAGCTCGAGCCCGTTGGCGAGCACCGTACGGCTGGCGTCGACGAGGACGAGGCGCGCGGCGTGGATCGGCCCGGGCTCCTCGTCTCCTTGCGGGAGCACCCGGCACACGTCGTAGAACTTGTGGAATGCCGAGGCGGTGTCCTCGAGGTAGCGGGCGACGCGGTGCGGCTCGTGCAGCTCGGCAGCCCGCGCGACGACCCGCGGGAACTCCGCGAGGGCCCGCAGCAGGTCGCCCTCGCGCGAGGTCGACAGGAGCGAGAGGTCGGCCGCGTCGGGCGCCGGGGCGAGCCCGAGGTCGCTGGCGTTGCGCAGGATGCTCGACAGCCGCGCGTGGGCGTACTGGACGTAGTAGACAGGGTTCTCGGCGCTCTGGCGCGTCACCTCGGCGACGTCGATCGTCAGCGGCGAGTCGACCGGGTGGCGCGCGAGCGTGTAGCGCAGGGCGTCGACGCCGATGAGGTCGACGAGCTCGGTGAGGGTCACGAGCGTGCCCGCCCGCTTGGAGAGCTTGAGCTCCTCTCCGTCGGCCAGGATCTTCACGAGCTGGCCGATGAGCACCTGCAGGTTGTACGAAGGGTCGTCGCCCGCGCACGCCGCCATCGCCTGGAGCCGGCCGACGTAGCCGTGGTGGTCGGCGCCGAGGAGGTAGAGGCACTGCTCGAAGCCGCGGGCGCGCTTGTCGAGGTAGTAGGCGGTGTCCGACGCGAAGTAGGTCATGTCGCCGTTGGAGCGGATCAGGACGCGGTCCTTGTCGTCACCGAAGTCGGTGGTCCGCATCCAGGTGGCACCGTCGGCCTCGTACAGGTGGCCTTCCTTGTCGATGACGCCGAGGGCGCGGTTGACCGCCCCGGATGCGACGAGTGTGCGCTCGGAGAACCAGAGGTCGAAGATCGTCCGGAACCGCGCGAGGTCGGCCTTCTGGTGGGCGAGCTGGAGCTCGTAGCCCTTCTCGCGGAACGCGACGAGCTGCTCGTCGGTCGGGAGATCACGGATGCCGGGGACGGCCTCGACGACCTCGGCGGCCAGGTCGGCGACGTACGCGCCGTGGTAGCCGTCCTCGGGGACGGCCTCGCCGTTGGCCACCGCCATGAGGGACGCGCCGAACTTGTCCATCTGGCTGCCGCGGTCGTTGACATAGAACTCGGTCGAGACCCGTGCCCCCGCCGCCGTGAGCACCCGCGCGATCGCGTCGCCGACGACCGCCCAGCGGGTGTGGCCGAGATGCAGCGGACCAGTGGGGTTGGCAGAGATGAACTCGAGGTTGATCGCGCGGCCGGCGAGGACGTCGGAGCGCCCGTACGCACTCCCGGCGCGGACGACCTCGCCCGCGAGAACACCCTGGGCGCCCGTGTCGACACGGACGTTGAGGAAGCCGGGGCCGGCAACCTCGACGGCTCCGACGCCGGCGGCCTGGGCGAGCTGCTCGGCGAGAGCGGTGGCGAGGTCGCGCGGGGCCATGCCCGCCTTCTTCCCGAGCTGCAGCGCCACGTTCGTCGCATAGTCGCCGTGGTCCTTGACCTTCGGTCGCTCGACGACCACGCGGGTCGGGACCTCGGGCAGGGAGACGGTCCCCGCCGCCACCAGGGCGTTCAGGGCGTCGACGATCGCGTCGGACAGCTGTTCGGGAGTCACCTACGAATCGTATCGAGGCCGGTCAACGACTTAACCCCGCCCGGCCTGCGGGCTCGCCGAGCCCTCGAGCACCTCGCGCACCGTCCGTACCAGCACAGCGGGGTCGAACGGCTTCGTGACGTACGCCTCCACACCGGCCTCCTGCCCACGCAACAGGTCGTGCGACTGCGCCTGCGTCGTCACCATCACGACCGGGATGTCGCGCGTGCTCGGCGACCGGCGTAGCGCGCGCACCGTCTCGAGCCCGTCCATACGGGGCATGACCACGTCGATCGTGACGACGTCCGGATGTGTGTCGACCACGACGTCGAGACACTCCAGGCCGTCTGCCGCCTCGAGGACGGTCCAGCCCTCCAGCTCGAAGTTGGTCCGGAGCAGCAGGCGGATGGAGTCGGTGTCGTCCACCACGAGGACGCGCGGCGGACGGCCGGACGGGAAGGGCATGTGCGCAACGGTACTTGGGGTGCGGTACCGTTGTCCGGCTCGTTCAGGAACGCGAGCGAGGCGGCGCCGAGAGGCGTTCGCCCCCGTAGCTCAGGGGATAGAGCACCGCCCTCCGGAGGCGGGAGCGTAGGTTCGAATCCTACCGGGGGCACCACTCAAGACGAGGGCCCCGACCTGTCACAGGTCGGGGCTTTTGCGTGCCGCGCTCACGAGTCTGCGGGGTTGCCGATTCCTTGCCGCAGCAGCCACGCGGCCGCGCCGAGCAGCGCCGCCGCGACAGCGAGATCGAGCAGCTGACCGCTCTTGATCCCTGCCCCCAGGACACCGAGGGCAAAGAGCGCAAGCAGTGCCGCGGCGACCAGCGCGGCCGGGCGCCGCCGTGGCGCGTGCGGGTCCCGCGGCTCGGACGACGTGCGTGTCGTCCAGCTCGCGCCGTCCCAGTAGCGGAAGAGCGCCTCGTCCTTCGGGTCGGGATACCAGCCGGCCCTCGGCGTTCCCCTGCTGCGCATGTGGCGAGGATCTCACCGCCGCGGCTCACGCGCCGTACCGGTAGAAGCCCTCCCCCGACGCGACGCCGAGCTTGCCCTCGTCGATGAAGTCCCTCTTGAGGATCTCGGCGAACTTCTGCTGCGTCGGGTCGTCCGAGGCCTTCGCGATGTTGTACGGGGTGACCATGCCGATGACGTCGAAGATCTGGAACGGGCCCATCGGGGCGCCGGTGGCGATCCGCCAGGTCTTGTCGATCGTCTCCACGTCGGCGACCCCGTTGACCCACAGCGCCGCGCCGGCATTGAGGAACGGGACGAGCAGCGAGTTCAGGACGTAGCCGGGCTGCTCCTTCTTGAGCGCGATCGGGACCATGTTGATGTCCTTCGCGAACTCCACGACCGCCGCGAACACCGCGGGATCGGTGTCCGCGGTCCCCATCACCTCGGCCGTGTTCTGGACCCACACGCGGTTGGCGAAGTGCAGCGCGAGGAAGCGGGCCGGGCGACCGGTGGCGTCCTTGAAGTCGCTCGGCAGCAAGGTCGAGGAGTTGGTCGCGAAGATCGCGCGCTCCGGCGCGGCCTCGCCGACCTTCTGCCAGGTGGACCGCTTGATCTCGAGGCTCTCCGGGACGGCCTCGATGACGAGGTCGGCGTCCGCGACCGCGTCGGCGAGGTCGGACGAGTACGTGATCCGTTCGAGAGCCGCGACAGCCCTGCCTCCTGCTGCGCCCTCGACCTCGGCCTCGTACGTCTTCGCCAGACCCTCGAACCGTGCTTTGCCGGCCTCGAGGGCAGCGTCGTCGATGTCGTACGCGGTCACGGCGAAGCCGGCGTACGCGGTGGCGTAGGCGATCTGGGACCCCAGGACCCCGGTCCCCAGCACGGTCACGCTTCTGATGTCGGTCATGACGTCGCTCCTTTCGAGCATCCGATCAGCATCGTGGTCACGGATGAGGCCGCTCCGCATTCCGGGAAACCCGCCCGAAGGCGGACCCGCGCACCCTTTCCCGTCGTACCCTGGACGGCATGAAGGCCCAGCGTGAGCACCGAGTCATGTCGTGGCTCGTGTGGCTCGCGGTCGCGGGCCTGGTCGGAGCCACCGTCGGACCCGTGATGATCCTCGTCCTCGTCGGTGCCTGCGCGTTCGGCCTGGGCGCCGAGGAGATCGGCTACCGCCGCCGTGCGCGGGTCTACTTCGCGCGCCTGCACCGCTCTGCGCTGCGTCGCCACGACACCGTCCTCGACCGCTGGATGGACATGCGCGAGGAGGCGGCGACCCGACCGTCCGCACGCCTCGTCGACGACGTGACCAAGAAGCCGACGGCCCAGTTCGTCTCCGTCGCCGCCGACGCCGTCGACGCGCGGTCGGCCGTACGCCCTGGGGACCACCCGAGCGTCGCCTCGTACGACGACGCCGTCCTCGCGCTCGAGCAGAGCTGGCGCCGCCTCGAACGCCGTGCACGCGGCGCGGACGCCCTCGACGACGCGCGACGCTGGGGCCTCGACCGGCTGCCGGACGGCGCCACCGCGGCGCTCGCCCCGCTGGTCCCGGTCGTCCAGGCGGCCGCACGCGCTGCGTGGAGCGCCGC
>NZ_JBHUFT010000008.1:537158-541542 GCF_042681565.1 Mumia zhuanghuii | reverse complement strand
GGTTCGGCTCCCGCGACCAGCAGCGCGCCTGAGCGCTCAGGCGCGTCCGCGACGACGCCCCGGCACCCCGTCACCCCTCGCCGCCAGGACCGCCCCGAGCGCCGCCCCCGCGTGGCCGAGCGCCGCCACCCACACGCCGGTTCCCGCGATGACGTCGACCGTCACGCCGGTCAGCCCGAGGACGGCGAATCCCGCCCACGCGCCCACGAGCGCGACGACGACCCTCGGCGCGAGCGGACGCCCGGCCGTCGTGAGGGGCCGCACCACCACGCCGACCAGCAGTCCGATCAGCGACACCGAGACGAGCGGAAGGAGCATGCCCCCAGCCTGCACCGCGACCGAGGGCAGCGGGATCGGGGACCACCCTGAGCAGCCCCCCGTCGTCGCTGCCGAGGTGACGGACGACACCCCCTGGTCCCGTCGCTGGCGACCCTTCGTATGGGGTCTACCCTGGTACGCGTATGCCCTGACGGGCGTGGGAGACAACGGACAATCCGGAAGAGGCGATCGAGGCCGTGGCCGAGAGCGACAGCCCCCTGCCAGATTTTGGCACCAATCAGTGGCTCGTCGAAGAGATGTACGAGCGCTACAAGTCGGACCCGGCGTCAGTTGACGCGTCGTGGTCCCGCCTCTTCGAGGGAGGTGGAACGACGCCGAGCAGTCCACCGACGCCCGCACCCGCGAAGGCTCCAGCAGCGTCCGCATCGAAGCCGTCAGCCCCGGCGTCGGCCGCTCCGGCAAAGCCCGCGGCCAAGCCCGCGGCGGCCAGGCCGGCAGCGAAGCCAGACACCGCTAAGGCAGCGACGCCCGTGGCGAAGGCCGCCGCCACGAAGCCTGTCCCGACCGATGTCGAGCAGACCGTGCTGCGCGGCGCCGCCGCCCGTACGGCCGCCAACATGGACGACAGCCTGAGCGTCCCGACCGCGACCAGCGTCCGCTCGGTCCCGGTCAAGCTGTTGATCGACAACCGCATCGTCATCAACAACCATCTCGCCCGGGCGCGTGGCGGCAAGGTGTCCTTCACGCACCTGATCGGCTTCGCGCTGGTCAAGGCGCTCAAGGCGATGCCGGAGATGAACGCCGGCTTCGACGTCGTCGACGGCAAGCCGACGCTGCTGCGGCCGGCCCACGTCAACCTGGGCCTCGCGATCGACCAGAAGAAGCCCGACGGCACCCGTCAGCTCCTCGTGCCGTCGATCAAGCAGGCCGACACGATGGACTTCGCCGGCTTCTGGGCCGCGTACGAGGCCGTCGTCGACAAGGCCCGCAACAACAAGCTGACCGTGGCCGACTTCCAGGGCACGACGATCAGTCTCACCAACCCGGGCACGATCGGCACCAACCACTCCGTGCCGCGTCTGATGAAGGGCCAGGGCGCCATCATCGGCGTCGGCTCGATGGACTTCCCGCCGGAGTTCCTGGGCGCGTCGGACCACACGATCGCCACCCAGGCCATCTCCAAGATGATGACGCTGACGTCGACGTATGACCACCGCATCATCCAGGGCGCGCAGTCGGGCGACTTCCTGCGTCGGGTCAGCGCGCTGCTGCTCGGCGAGGAGGGCTTCTACGACGAGATCTTCCGCGCACTCAAGATCCCGTACGAGCCGATCCGCTGGGCACGCGACATCGCCGTCAGCCACGACGACGAGGTCCACCGCCAGGCACGCGTGCTCGAGCTGATCCACGCCTTCCGCGTGCGCGGCCACCTCATGGCCGACACCAACCCGCTCGACCACTCCCCCCGCAGCCACCCGGACCTTGAGATCTCCTCGCACGGTCTGACGCTGTGGGACCTGGAGCGCGAGTTCGCGACCGGCTCGTTCGGCGGACGTGAGCGCCGCTTCATGAAGCTGCGCGAGATCCTCGGCATCCTGCGTGACTCGTACGCCCGCACCTCGGGCATCGAGTACATGCACATCCAGGACCCCGAGCAGCGCCTCTGGATCCAGGAGCGCGTCGAGCGCGAGCACTCCAAGCCGCCCCGCGAGGAGCAGCTGCGGATCCTCCACAAGCTCAACCAGGCCGAGGCCTTCGAGACGTTCCTGCAGACGAAGTTCGTCGGCCAGAAGCGCTTCAGCCTCGAGGGCTCGGAGACGACGATCCCGCTCGTCGACGAGATCTGCGAGGCCGCCGCAGCCGACTCGCTGGACGAGGTCTGCATCGGCATGGCGCACCGCGGACGCCTCAACCTCCTGGTCAACATCGCCGGCAAGAACCCCGGCTTCGTGTTCCGCGAGTTCGAGGGCAACATCGACCCGCGCACGGTCCAGGGCTCGGGCGACGTGAAGTACCACCTCGGCGTCGAGGGCGAGTTCACCGCCGCCAGCGGTGACACCATCAAGGTCTCGGTCGCGGCGAACCCCTCGCACCTCGAGGTCGTCGACCCCGTGCTCGAGGGCATCGCGCGTGCCAAGCAGGACCGCCTCAACCGCGGCGAGGAGTTCCCTGTCCTCCCGCTGCTCATCCACGGTGACGCGGCCTTCGCCGGCCAGGGCGTGGTCGCGGAGACGCTCAACCTCTCGCAGCTGCGCGGCTACCGCACCGGCGGCACGATCCACGTGATCGTCAACAACCAGGTCGGCTTCACCACCTCGCCGAGCTCGTCGCGCTCCTCGACGTACGCGACGGACGTCGCCCGGATGATCCAGGCGCCGATCTTCCACGTCAACGGCGACGACCCCGAGGCGTGCATCCGCATCGCCCAGCTCGCGTACGAGTACCGCAAGGCGTTCAAGAGCGACGTCGTCATCGACCTCATCACGTACCGCAAGCGCGGCCACAACGAGGGCGACGACCCGAGCTTCACCCAGCCGCTGATGTACGACGTCATCGAGAAGAAGAAGTCGGTCCGTGTGCTCTACACGTCGGCTCTTGTCGGTCGTGGCGACATCACGATGGAGGAGGCCGAGAGCGCGCTCAAGGACTACCAGGACCAGCTCCAGCGGGTCTTCGCCGAGGCCGGCACGGCCGCCGACGACGACTACCAGACCGCACCGGAGTACCCGGAGAAGCCCGAGCTCGCCAAGGTCGAGACGGCGGTGACCCCCGAGACCCTCAAGGCGATCGCGGAGGCATACACCAGCGTCCCGGACAGCTTCACTGTCCACCCGAAGGTGCTCCCCCAGCTGCAGCGCCGCGCCGCGTCGATCACGGCCGGCCCGATCGACTGGGGCACGGGCGAGATCATCGCGTTCGGCTCGCTGCTGCTCGACGGGCGCCCGGTGCGACTCGCCGGTCAGGACTCGCGCCGCGGCACGTTCTCGCAGCGGTTCGCGACGATCATCGACCGCCACACCGGCGCCGAGTGGACGCCGCTGGCACGGATGACGCCGGACCAGGGCACGTTCTACATCTATGACTCGCTGCTCAGCGAGTACGCCGCGCTCGGCTTCGAGTACGGCTACTCGGTGGCGCGTCCCGAGGCTCTGACGCTGTGGGAGGCGCAGTTCGGCGACTTCGTCAACGGCGCCCAGTCGGTCATCGACGAGTACATCTCGGCCGGTGAGGCGAAGTGGGGCCAGAAGTCCGGTGTCGTGCTGCTGCTGCCGCACGGCTACGAGGGCCAGGGGCCGGACCACTCCTCGGCACGCATCGAGCGGTTCCTCCAGCTCGCCGCCGAGGACGCCATGACGGTCGCACAACCGTCGACGCCCGCGTCGTACTTCCACCTGCTGCGCCGCCAGAACCTCGAGAGCGAGCACCGCCCGCTCATCGTGTTCACGCCCAAGCAGCTGCTGCGCCTGAAGGCCGCGATGTCGCGGCCGGAGGACTTCACCACCGGGACGTTCGAGCCGGTGCTCGCCGACCCGGCGGAGTCGTCGCTGGACACGAACAAGGTCGAGCGGGTGCTCCTCGCGTCCGGCCGTGTCTCGTACGACGTCCTCGCGACGCGCGACAAGGTCGAGGCAGATGCCTCTCGGACGGCTGTCATCCGCGTCGAGCAGCTCTACCCGCTGCCCCTCGAGGAGATCAAGGCGGAGCTCGCGAAGTATCCGAACGCCACCGAGGTCCGCTGGGTCCAGGACGAGCCGGCCAACCAAGGTCCGTGGCCGTTCATGGCGCTCAACCTGGCTCCTGAGCTCGCCCTGCCCCTCGTACCCGTGTCGCGTGACGCGTCGGCCGCTCCGTCGGTCGGCAACCACAAGCGGCACCTCGAGGAGAACAAGGCGCTCATGGAGCGCGCGTTCGCCTAAGGGTTGCTCGTGTACTTCACCGACAGAGGGATCGAGGAGCTGGACTCGCGTCGCGGCGACGAGGAGGTCACCTTCGCGTGGCTCTCGGAGCGGCTGCAGGAGTTCGTCGACCTCAATCCTGAGTTCGAGGTGCCGGTCGAGCGGCTCGCCACCTGGCTGGCGCGCCTCGACGACGAGGACGACTGAGC
>NZ_JBHUFT010000008.1:448986-537075 GCF_042681565.1 Mumia zhuanghuii | reverse complement strand
CCCGGCGCGGCGGGCCTTCCGCGTCAGCGGGTGTCAGCGGGTGAGGACGATCTTGCCGAACACGTCGCCTGCGGCGACCGCCGCGAAGCCCTCACGGGCCTGCGTCATCGGGATCACGTGATCGATGAGCGGGCGGGCGCCGGTCACGTCGAGGAACTCGACCAGCTGAGCCAGCTCCGTGCGCGTGCCCATCGTGGAGCCCTGGATGCGCAGCTGGAGAAAGAAGATGCGGGTCAGCTCGGCCTGCGACGGGTTGTTGCCGGAGGTGGCGCCGGCGATGACGATCGTGCCGCCCGGCTTGAGTGACTTGACCGAGTGCGACCAGGTCGCCGCACCGACGGTCTCCATCACGGCGTCGACGCGGGCGGGCAGCCGCGCACCCGACTCGAAGACCTCGTTGGCGCCGATCTCCAGCGCACGCGAGCGCTTCGCCTCGTCACGGCTCGTCGCGTACACGCGGATGCCCGCGGCCCGTGCCAGGGTGATGAGCGCCGTCGCGACGCCACCTCCGGCGCCCTGGACGAGGACCGAGTCGCCCGGCTTGAGACCCGACTGCGTGAACAGCATCCGGTACGCGGTGAGCCATGCCGTCGGCAGGCAGGCCGCCTCCTCGAACGAGAGACCCGCCGGCTTGGGGACGACGTTGCGCCTGGGGACGACGACCTTGTCCGCAAATGTGCCCTGGTAGCGCTCCGAGAGCAGCGAGCGCTTCGGGTCGTGGGTCTCGTCACCGGTCCACGACGGGTCGCTGATCACCGCGTGGACGACGACCTCGTTGCCGTCCACGTCTAGCCCGGCCGCGTCGCAGCCCAGGATCATCGGAAGCTGCTCCTCACGAAGGCCGACCCCCCTCAGGGACCAGATGTCGTGGTGGTTCAGCGAGGCAGCCTTGACGGTGACGGTCGTCCAGCCCTCAGGAACCTCAGGGTCGGGGCGCTCGCCCACAACCAAGCCGGAGAGCGGGTCGTCGTTGCTGAAGGATTCGGCGTACACGGCAAACATGACCGCACCCTATCCACGGGTCGTCGGTCTACCGACGCGCGACACCGTCGCCCTACCGACGCGCGACACCGTCGCGACGCGCTGCCGCCATCACCGCCCCCGCCACCGCCGGCGCGACCCGCTCGTCGAACGGCGACGGGATGACGTACGACTCGCTGAGCCGGTCGCCCACCAGGTCCGACAGGGCCCGTGCGGCGGCGACCTTCATGCCCTCGGTCACCCGCGACGCCCGCACGTCGAGCGCGCCGCGGAAAAGGCCGGGGAACGCCAGCACATTGTTGATCTGGTTGGGGTAGTCGGACCGCCCGGTCGCCACCACCCTGGCGTGGCGGCGCGCGATGTCGGGGTGCACCTCGGGCGTCGGGTTGGCCAGCGCGAACACGATCGCGTCGTCGGCCATCCGCTCGACCGCCGACTCCCCCACCGTGCCGCCGGACACGCCGATGAACACGTCGGCGCCGACGAGCGCGTCGGAGAGCTGGCCCGTACGACCCCACTCGCTGGTCTCGTACGCGAGCTCGGCCTTGATCGGCGTGAGGTCCGCACGGGACGGGTGGATCACGCCACCACGGTCCACGACGGCAAGCTTGCGGATGCCGCTCGCCTGCAGGATGCGGGCGATGGCGACCCCGGCCGCACCTGCGCCGGAGATGACGACCTTGGTGTCCTCGACCGACCGGCCCGTCAGCGCCAGCGCGTTGAGCAGCGCGGCCAGCGTGACGATCGCCGTCCCGTGCTGGTCGTCGTGGAACACCGGGATGTCGACGCGCGCCTGCAGCGCGCGCTCGATCTCGAAGCAGCGCGGCGCGGCGATGTCCTCGAGGTTGATGCCCCCAAAGCTCGGCGCGAGGTGCGCGACGGTGTCGACGAAAGTGTCGGGGTCACGGACGTCCAGCGCCAGCGGGATCGCGTCGACGCCACCGAACTGCTTGAACAGGACCGCCTTGCCCTCCATCACCGGCAGCGACGCCGTCGGACCGATGTCGCCGAGCCCGAGGACGGCCGAGCCGTCGGTGATCACGGCGACCGTGTTAGGGACCCAGGTGTAGTCGTCGGCGACCGACGGGTCGGCGGCGATCGCCTCGCAGACGCGGGCGACACCAGGCGTGTACGACAGGGAGAGGTCGTCGGCGTCGCGCAGCGGTGCGGTGCTGGCGATCTGCATCTTGCCGCCGCGGTGTACGTCGAATACCGGGTCCCCCGCGAACTGCGACGAGAACGGGACACGGTCGACTGACTCGGCAACCACGAGAACCTCACTGTTGAGCGAAAGGGTGAACGGGACGAACGGTCGCGTGGAGCGACGTCGTCTGCGTACCGATCGAGAACGGGACCGGTGACCGGAGCCCCACACACGGCCGGTCTGGCCGCGGGAGCGCACAAGAGGGGGTGACCCGCAGGCTATTCAACCACACGGGCTACTGCTGCGAGGCCCGCGCCTGCGCGTCGAGCTCGGAGAACAGCCGGTGCGTCGACCGCGAGAACATGCACCACATCACCGCGCCGGCCGCGATCGCGAAGACGAGCGCCACGGGCGGGTTGGCCTCGCGAAGGTTCCACGCGAGGCCGAGTTGGATGAGCTGGGTGAACGCCAGTGCGCCGCGCCCCCACCCTGCTAGGTGCCACAGCGCGCGTGCCGCGACCAGCTGGAGGCCGGCGTACCCGAAGAAGAACAGCGACGTCCCGATCGCGAGCACCACCCGGTCGGCGTGCAGGTCCAGGAGATCGAGGACGCCGAAGGCGATCAGGGCGAGGGCCTCGACGGCGACGATGACCACCGCTACCTTGATCCTGAGTGTCGGCGCAGGTGCGGTGTGACCCACGAAACAGGCTCCTTCCGGCGTATTGCCCTTGTGTTAACCAGCGTTTCTTGCGACGATCATAGTCTGCTGTGTGGCGCTGATTCATGGGCGAGAGATCGCTGTGATTCCAGGCGACGGGCGGCAGATCGGAACGTTCGAGTCCCACCTCAACGGTACGGGATCCGTATGCCTCCGCCCATGCTCGTGAAGAGATTCACAACTGCCGAAGGTCGCACCCCCCTCAGCGACCAGATGAAAGGATGTTTCGCCATGGACTGGCGTCACCACGCTGCCTGCCTCGACGAGGACCCGGAACTGTTCTTCCCGATCGGGAGCACGGGACCGGCGATCTCTCAGGTCGAGGAAGCGAAGATGGTGTGCCGCCGCTGCGACGTCCGTGACCAGTGTCTCACGTGGGCTCTGGAGTCCGGACAGGACCACGGTGTCTGGGGCGGAATGAGCGAGGACGAGCGCCGCGCACTCAAGCGCCGCACCGCCCGCGCCCGCATCCGCACCGCCTGAGCGGTCTCGCAACGACGCACACCCAGGTCCCGTCTCCGCATCGCGGGGGCGGGACCTTCGTACGTCCTGCCCGTCCCTCAAGGCGTCACCGACGCTCCAGCGGGACCTCGATGCGCACCCGCGTGCCGCCGCCCCCGGTTGCCGGGTGACGGGGCCCGAAGGCCAGCGTCCCCCCGAGCTCGGACTCGACGAGCGTCGCGACGATCGAGACCCCCAGGCTCGTCGTCGCGCGCGGGTCGAACCCGCTCGGCAGCCCCACACCGTCGTCAAGCACCGCTAGCTCCAGGCGGTCGTCACGACGCCGGACCTCCAGCACGACGTGCCCGCTCTCCTCCTCGCCAAACGCGTGCTCGGCGGCGTTCTGGATGAGCTCGGTCAGCACCATCGCGAGCGGCGTCGCGACCTCGGCGGGCAGCTCGCCGAACGAGCCGATCCGCTCGGTGCTCACGCTGCGCGCCGGCGACGCCACCTCGGCAACCATCGTGCGGAGCCGGTCCGCGACCTCGTCGAACTGCACCATCTCATCGAAGGCCTGGCTGAGCGTCTCGTGGACCACGGCGATCGAGCCGATCCGGCGTACGGCCTCTTCTAGCGCCTCGCGGCCGGCGCCGGTGTCCATCCGGCGGGCCTGCAGGCGCAGGAGGGCCTGCACGGTCTGGAGGTTGTTCTTGACCCGGTGGTGGATCTCCCGGATCGTCGCCTCCTTGCTCATCAGCTCGCGCTCGCGTCGGCGCAGCTCGGTGACGTCGCGCAGGAGCACGAGCGCGCCTGACGGCTTGCCCGACGAACGCAGCGGGATCGCCCGCATGCTGAGCGAGGCGTCGCCGTTCTCCAGCTCCGCCTGCGACCCCGTACGACCGGTGAGCGCCGGCTGCATCGCCTGGTCGGTCGGGCGGTGGGGCGCGGCGATGAGCGCGCGCGTGACCTCAGGGAGATCGGTGCCCTCGAGGTCGCCGGTCACGCCGAGCCGCCGGAACGCCGAGACGCCGTTCGGGCTGGCGTACGTGACCCTGCCGTCGGCGTCGGTTCGGACCAGACCGTCACCGACGCGCGGCGAGTGCGACAGGTCGGACTGCTCGCCGGGAAGCGGGAAATCGCCCTCGCTGATCATCTCGGTGAGGTCGTCGGCCATCGCCAGGTACGACAGCTCGAGGCGGCTCGGCGTACGGACGCCCAGGAGGTTGGTGCTGCGTGCGATCACCGCGATCACCGCGCCGTCACGGCGTACGGGGATCGTCTCGAGGCGTACGGGGATGTCGTCGCGCCACTCCGGGTCGCCCTCGCGCACCACACGACCCTCGCGGAACGCCGCGTCGATCGTCGGGCGGCGGTTGCGCGGGACGAAGTCGCCGACGATGTCGTCGAGGTGTGCCGTCACGCCCGTCGTCGGGCGCATCTGCGCGCCGGCCCAGAAGCCCTTGCCCTCGGCGTCGGGCAGCCAGAGCACGAGATCGGCGAACGAGAGGTCGGCCAGGATCTGCCAGTCGGCGACGAGCTGGTGGAGCCACTCCATGTCCTCGCGCGACAGGCTCGTCTGGTGACTGGCGACGTCGTCGAGGGAGGGCACGCGGCCAGCGTATCCAGCCCGGATCGCCCTCCAGCACGCCCCGGCGGAAAAGGGTGTGGGGTGGGTCTCCCTGCGGACGTGGTACGTGCGACCATAGGCCCGTGTCCGAGTCGTACTGGCAGTCCGTGATCGGCGCCGGGATGCAGGTGCCGAGCGATCGGTCGCTCAACGACCTGACGCTCGAGCTCATCGACATGCTCGCGAGCCCCGATCCGGAGCAGCGCGACGGCATCGCCTTCCCGCTGCTCGCCACGTGGATTCACTCCGGCGAGTACGACACCCTGCTGCGCGGATTCGGCAACGGGGTCGTCACCGGTCTGAGCAACGGCCTCGGCAACTCCGGAGACCTCACCGTGCTCCGACGCTCGTACACCGCGCTCGTGCTCACCGAGATCGTCACGCGCGACAACGAGATGCAGCTGCTTCCCGCCGGGACCGTGATGGGCTGGGGCGACCAGGCGACGTCCTGGCTGATCCGCGAGAAGGACCTCCGCGGCTGGATCCCGGACGTGGGCTGGGCGCACGCGGTCGCCAACGGGGCCGATCTCCTCGGCGCGCTGGCCCGCTCCCCCCACTTCGACAAGCTCGAGCTGATGGTGCTGCTCGACGTCATCGCCGACCGGCTCCTCGCCCCGACCGACCACGTGCTCTACCACGGTGAGGACGACCGGCTCGCGTACGCCGCGATGGCGGTGCTGCACCGCGACGCGGTCGCGCCCAACGTCGTCGAGCCCTGGATCGCCCGCCTGGGAGCGGGGACGCGGCGCCCTCGGACCCGGGGCAAGTCCTCTGGCCAGTGGCCGTCCCCCACCGCTTACAACACCTCGCGCTTCCTGCGTGCGCTCCACCTCCAGCTGGCACTCGGCGTGAAGGGACGCTCGGGGGTGGCAGGCGACGACACGCTCTTCGCGGGGCCCTCGCCGCACCGCGCCGACCTCCTCCTCGCGGCGATCGAGCAGATCCGCGCGGAGAGCCCCTGGCTGTTCACCACCCCGAACGTCCGGCGTCCCGTCCCGTCGTCGCGCTGACCCGTTCCGACTGGGCGGGTGTCCAGGTTCCTCTGTACGGGTCACCTACCGCTGGGTAACCTGGGTCACATGACCGCAGAGACCCCCACTGCCACCGATGCCGCTCCCGAGGGCCGCGAGGGACACGGCGGTGACCACGCCGTCGATGCCGCGAAGGCCCACGGCGTCGAGACCATGTTCACGCTCTCGGGTGCGCACGTCTTCCCGCTGTACGACGCCGCCGTCAAGGCCGAGACGCCGATGCGCATCGTCGACGTCCGCCACGAGCCTTCGGCGGTCTTCGCCGCAGAGGCCACCGGCAAGCTCAGCCGTACGCCGGGCCTGGCCGTCCTCACCGCGGGCCCGGGCATCACCAACGGCGTGAGCCCGATCGCGCAGGCGCACTTCGCAGGCTCGCCGCTCGTGACGATCGGTGGCCGCGCGGCCACTCACACGTGGGGCATGGGGAGTCTCCAGGAGCTCGACCACCCGCCGATCATCTCCACGGTCTCCAAGTGGGCCGGCACGGCACCGACGGTCGACGAGGTCGGGCCGATGGTTGACCACGCGTTCGCGCTGGCCGGCTCCTCGCACCGTGGGCCGACGTTCCTCGACGTGCCGATGGACCAGCTCTTCAGCCGGACGACGGCCACCGGCGCCGCCTACGGCGTGCTGCCCGACGCGCTCGAGCCCGACGGTGACCAGGTCGCCCAGGTCGCCCGGCTCCTCGCAGAGGCCCAGCGTCCCGTGCTCGTCCTCGGCACCGACGTGTGGGCCGATCGCGCCGAGCAGGCGGCGCTGCGCTTCGTCGACGAGTCGGGGATCCCCGCGATCGCCAACGGCATGGGCCGCGGTGTGATCCCCGGCGGCCACCCGCTGCTCGTCACCAAGGCCCGCTCGCAGGCGCTCGGCAAGGCCGACCTCGTCGTGGTCGTCGGCACCCCGCTCGACTTCCGACTCGGCTACGGCGTCTTCGGCGGCAAGGACGGTGCCCCGCACGCGAAGGTCGTGCACGTCGCCGACAGCCCGAGCCAGGTCTCGTCCCGTGCCGACCTCGCGGCGTCGCTGGCCGGTGACCTCACGACGTGCTTCGACCAGGTCCTGCACGCGCTGCTCTCGACGTCCGGCTCCCGCCCGTCGTGGACCGACTGGACCCAGCAGCTGCGCGAAGCGGTCGCGGCGGCTGCCACCCGTGACGCCGCACTGCTCGGAGCCGAGGCCGACCCGATCCACCCCGCACGGATCTACGGCGAGCTCATCCCCCGCCTCGCCGACGACGCCGTCGTGATCGGTGACGGCGGCGACTTCGTCTCGTTCGCCGGCAAGTTCCTCGAGCCGGCGCGCCCCGGCTGCTGGCTCGACCCCGGCCCGTACGGGTGCCTGGGTGCGGGTCTCGGCGCGGCGATGGCGGCGCGGATCGCACGGCCCGACAGCCAGGTCGTCGTGCTGTTCGGCGACGGGGCAGCGGGCATGTCGCTCATCGACGTCGACACGCTCGTCCGCCACAACCTGCCGGTCGTCATGGTCGTCGGCAACAACTCCGCCTGGGGCCTCGAGAAGGCACCGATGCAATTCCTGTACGGCTACGACGTGGCCGCCGACCTCGCCCCCCACACGCGGTACGACCAGGTCGTCACCGCCCTCGGGGGCGGCGGCGAGACCGTGACCGACCCGAAAGACATCGGCCCCGCTCTCGACCGCGCGTTCGCCTCGGGCATCCCCTACCTCGTCAACGTGATGACGGACGTCAACGCGCAGTACCCGCGCAGCACCACCGGCGTCTGAGGTCGCGTACGGGGCAGTTGCCCACGCATGCGACCATGGAACGAGCACATTTTCGAGGAGGACCCATGGGCAAGACTGGCCGCAAGCGCCGGGCGCGTCGCAAGAAGGGCGCGAACCACGGCAAGCGTCCCAACGCTTGAGCAGCACCCAAAGAGCCTCGTACCAGACCGGTACGAGGCTCTTTTTGTCTGCGCGCTTCGCCGATCAGCCGTCGCCACTTTCCGTGGGGCCCCACCGAAAGTCGCTGCCCCACTGAAAGCTTCCGGTGGGGCAGCACGTCTCCGTGGGGCCCCACGGAGAGTGAAGGCGGTCAGACGGAGCGCGTGAAGGCGACCAGCTCGGTGCCGGGCACGGGAGACCAGTCGAGGTCCGGGTGACGGACGAAGCCGTGCCGCTCGTACACCTGGTGCGCGGGCACCATCTCGGGCAGCGAACTGATCACGATCTCCCGAAGGCCGTCGACGGCCGCGCGCTCGAGGCACCAGCGCACCATCGCGGACGCGACGCCGCGCCCCGCGGCGTCCGGCCGGACGCCGAGCATCCGGAACTCCCCCTGGTCGTCGCGCGTCGCGAGCTCACGCATCGACGAGCCGGGGCCGCACCACGTGAAGGTGCCGACGACCTCGCCGTCGAGCTCGGCGACGAGGACGTCCGAGTCCTCCGCGCGATGCGCGACGTCAGCGAGCTTCGCCGCGTAGTCCACGTCGTACGAGCCGTCGGCGCGGACGAGGTACCCCTCGGCGCTGTAGGCGGCCACGACGATCTCACCCGCCAGCGCGTGCTCGGCGGGTGCGGCCGGACGGACCAGGACCGTCTTCATGCGCCGACGCGGGCGAGGAACCGGTCGACGTCGACGACGACCCGGCGCACCTCGCCCTCGGCGAGCATCCGGCCGTCCGCGTCGGTCACGACGACCTCGAACGTCACCATGCGTCCGTCGACGGCCTTCACGGTCGCCACGACCGCGACGACGGAGCCCACCGGGCTCGCGGCGAGGTGGTCGAGGCGTACGCGCGTGCCGACGGAGGTGGCGCCGGCCTCGAGGACGGGCGCGAGGGCCTCGCACGTCGCCTCCTCGCACCAGGCGAGCACCCGCGGCGTCCCGAGCACCTCGAGCGAGCCGCTGCCGACGGCGCGCGCAGTGTCAGCCTCGGTGACATGCTTGGTGAGCGACGCGGTCAGGCCCTTCTCGAGCCCGCTCACGCGTCCATCTCGCCGCGGGCGTCGGTGCCGACGACGTCGGTACGGGTGTAGGTGACCGTGGTCCGGATCGAGGTCAGGACCTTCGCGCGGAGGACCTCCGGAGCCTTCTCGCGGCACGAGCGCGCCACGAGCTCCTTGACGATGCGCTCCACGTCGAACTGCGTGAGGCACGGCGCGCAGTCGGCGATGTGGGCGTGGACCGCGTCCCAGTCGCCCTCGGCCATCTCGTGGTCGAGGAAGAGGTAGAGGTTCTCGAGGGCACTCTGGCAGTCCGGCCCGAGGTTGATCTCGTCACTCATGCCTTGTCACCTGCCGAAACCATGCCGCGTTCGCGGGCGTAGTCGGTGAGCAGCTCGCGCAGCTGCTTGCGTCCACGGTGGAGCCGCGACATCACGGTGCCGATGGGGGTCTCCATGATCTCGGCGATCTCCTTGTACGGGAAGCCTTCGACGTCGGCCAGGTAGACCGCGTACCGGAAGTCCTCGGGCAGCTGCTGCAGCGCCTGCTTGACGTCACTGTCAGGGAGGTGCTCCAGCGCCTCCATCTCGGCGGACTTGAGGCCGCTCGAGGTGTGCGCAGCGGAGCGGGCGAGCTGCCAGTCCTCGATCTCGTCCGTCATCTGCTGCTGCGGCTGGCGCTGCTTCTTGCGGTACGAGTTGATGTAGGTGTTGGTGAGGATCCGGTAGAGCCAGGCCTTGAGGTTGGTGCCGGGCCGGAACTGGTGGAACGACTGGTACGCCTTGGCGAACGTCTCCTGGACGAGGTCCTCGGCATCGTGCGGGCTGCGCGTCATGCGCAGCGCAGCGGAGTAGAGCTGGTCGAGGAACGGCAGCGCGTCACGCTCGAAGCGCGCGGTGCGCTCCTCCGGGGTCTCGCTCGCCTCGACCCGCTCGGTCGACTCCTCGGAGTCGGCCGCGACAGGGGCTTCGGTGGGTTCGGTCATCACCGCCCAGCCTACCTCCGGAGCCACGGTCCGGTCCGGCTCGACGGGGCCGGTGTCAGCGGGGCGAGTCAGGGTCGCGAGCACGCATCCTCCTCCGGTTGCTGCCAGGCCGCGCGGATGGCGGCACGACAGGTGTCAACGCAGTCCGGCGGAACGTCATTCCCCGGCAGTGCCCGAGCGACCGACGCGATGATGGAGGAACTCGTGCACGCCCTCGACGAGCAGCGCGTCGACGGCTGCCTGGTCGGGCTCTGCCCGCTTGGCGACCTTGAGCGAGTGGTCGGCCCCGGGGAGCACGACCATCGACGTGCCGAGGGGAAACTCCGCGGGGGTGCCGAAGGTGTCCCGCTCGCCCTGGACGACGAGCGTCGGGACCCCGGCGCCGAGAAGCTCGTCCGCGCGGCTGCGCTCGGGCCTGCCTGGCGGGTGCAGGGGGAACGCCAGCGCGACGACGCCGACCGCACCGAGCGCGCGCCCGCGCCGGCAGGCCACCCGCGCACCGGCGCTGCGCCCGCCGATGAACAACGGCACCCGCGGCCGCAGGTGGTCGACCAGCGACGTGAAGGACGCATCGAGGACGCTCGGTGCAGAAGCGATGCGCTTGCCGGCGGTCCGCCACGGCATCTCGATCCGCACGACACCGACGCCCAGCTTCGGGAGGCCCGCGGTGAGGACCTCCAGGTCGTGGCTCTCGATCCCGCCGCCGGCGCCGTGCGTGAGGACCAGCACGGCCCACGGGCGGTCCGAACGTCGCGCCACGATCCGACCCGGCCCGTACGGGGTGTCGTACGTGGCCTCGGACAGCGTCGTCATCAGAGGTCACCGAGGCGGGGCTGTCCCCCGTCGTCGGGCTCCGGCTCCCCGTCGGCTGCGATCGGCTCCATCAGCTCGGGGCCGTTGTTGCGGACGTTGTTGACGGACGTGGACACGGGGTACGCCTCGAGCGCACCAGGCGCCGCAGGGACGAGGAGCTCTCCGAGCCGGTCCTTGTCGTCCATCTCGGGGTCGAGCCACGTCGTCCACTGGTCGTGGGGGACGAGCATCGGCGCCCGGTCGTGGATGCGGCCGAGCTCGTCGGTCGCCGTGGTCGTGATGATCGTGAAGGTCCACAGCCACGAGGCCTCGTCGTCCTCAGGACGCGACTTGTCGTGCCAGATCTCGTACAGGCCGGCCATCGCGAGGGTGCCACCGTCGGGGGCGTGGATGAAGTACGGCTGCTTGATCGGCTTGCCCTTGGCATTGAGCCGGTCGGTCTCGTACCACTCGTAGAACCCGTCGGCGGGCACGAGCGCGCGCCGCTTGGCGAACGCGGCGCGGAACGACGGCTTCTCGCCGAGCGTCTCCGAGCGCGCGTTGATGAGGCGGTTGCCGATCGCGCGGTCCTTGGCCCAGCTCGGGACCAGTCCCCAGGTCAGGGCCTTGACCAGCCGGTGTGTGGTGTCGGGGTCCTCTGACGAACGTCGTTCGAGGATCAGCGGCACGACCTTGGTCGGCGCGACATTGTAGTCGGGGCGCAGGTCAGGCAGGTCCTCGGCGGGCTCGGCCTCGAACTCGGCGCTCAGGTCGGCGGTGGATCGGGTGGTGGCGTAGCGGCCGCACATGGGACCAGCGTTCCACATCGGCCCGCCACGGGGCAGGACGCCTGTTGACGCGTCACGCACCGACGTCCGCTCGACCCGAGAGCGAGCGGACGCCGGTGCGGTCAGCCGAGCTCGTCCGCGGAAGAACCGCGACCGAGCTCACCGAGCAGGCGGCTCGCTGCCTGCGAGCTCGCCGGGACACCCTCGACCCACACCCGGGTCGAAGGGACGTCGGGCGACTGCGCGATGAGATCGCGCAGAGCCGTGTACCCACGTGTCGCGTCCGACCGGCGGACCAGCGCCACGGCGCGGCGCTCGCCGAGCCGTGCGATGGTCTCGTCGCCGTCGAAGCAGGTCCTCAGGAGGTCCGACACGGCGATCATCGACAGCGATCGCAGCAGTCCGATCTCGGGGCCCCCGGTGGACGTCAGCTCGACGACCACGAAGGCCCACTGGTCCGAGGCAGCCGCACCGTTGCGCTCGGCGAGGCGATAGGCATCGTCGAGCCGGGTTCGCAGGTGCTCGGGCGTCGTCAGACCGGTCAGAGGGTCCTCGCACGACATCGCGTACGCGTCTTGGAGGGCGGTCTCGGTCCACGCGATGCTCATCGCGCGGACCATCTCGTACGGTGGGAGCGAGCCCGAGACGCTGCGGCTCACGTCTTCGACGTCGCGCAACAGCTCGCTCCACCCGATCCCCTCGGCCGCCGCCGCCGTCCCCAGCTCGACGGCAGCACCTTCGGGGTCCCCTCCTCGACGAAGCACGTCGCGCAGCGCGTCCAGGTGGCGCATCGGGACCAAGAACAACGTCTCGGTCGAAACCCGGTACGCCGAGGTGGAGGCTGTCTCGTTGTGCTTCATGGTGGTGAGACGACGGTCGCCACGAACCATGACGCCGGTTCGACAATCTTTTTCTCCGGACTGCCCTTGGCCACGCGTTCTCGCCTACGGTGGGAGGCGAAATGACCGACATTCCTGCCGACCCCACGGTCCCGAGCGACGCTGAGCTGATCTCGGCGGTCCGCGCGGGAGACAACGACGCGTACGGGGCGCTCTTCGAGCGTCACCGCGACGCGGCACGCAGGATGGCCGCTCAGCTGGTCCCGGGCCCCGACGGCGACGACCTGGTCTCTGAGGCGTTCATCAAGGTCCTCGGTCAGCTCCGCGCGGGAGCGGGCCCCGACGTGGCGTTCCGCGCATACCTCCTGACGGCGATCCGCCGCCTGCACGTCGACCGGATCCGCGCCGAGCGGCGGGTCCAGCCCACCGACGACCTCGAGAAGTACGACGGGGGTGTCGAGTTCGACGACACGGCCGTCGCCGCCTTCGAGAACTCAGCGGCGGCCCGGGCATTCGCCTCGCTCCCCGAGCGCTGGCAGCTCGTGCTGTGGCACCTCGACGTCGAGGGCGCCAAGCCTGCCGACATCGCGCCGATGCTCGGCATGACCGCCAACGGGGTCTCGGCGCTCGCCTACCGGGCGCGCGAGGGTCTGCGTCAGTCGTATCTCCAGCTCCACCTCGCCGACACCGCCGAGGAGCAGTGCCGCTGGACCACCGAGCGCCTCGGCGCGTACGTGCGCCAGGGCCTCGGCAAGCGCGAGACCACCCGGGTCCGCGAGCACCTCGAAGAGTGCCCTCGGTGCACGGCCGTCTATCTCGAGCTGGTCGAGGTCAACTCGGGACTGCGCGGCCTGCTCGCCCCGATCCTGCTCGGCGCCGCCGGCTCCGGCTACGTCGCGGCGACCCGCGGCGAGACCGCAGCGGGCACGGCAGCGAGCGGCAGCACCGCAGGCACGGCGGTCGGACGCGCCCGCGACTGGGTGATGGCCGCTCCGTCGCACGGCATCGCCGCCGCCGGCGTCACCGTCGGCATCATCGGCGCCGCCGTGGCCGGCACGCTCCTGGCGATGACGCTGGACATGCAGACCGGACCGACGTCCGACGAGGCCTCCGACGGCCCGCAGCAGCAGCTCCCTGCCCCCTCGACAGGTGGCACTCCCGCTCCGCGGCCGGCTCCCGCCGACCCCGCGGATCCCACAGGCGTGATTCCGCCGGGTCTGACCCTGCCCGGGCCGCTGCCGACGGCCCCGAGCATCCCCGTCACGGACCCCGGCACCGATGAGCCCGACACGGCTCTGCCCGATCCCGACGAGCCCGCTCCCGACGAGACGCCGGACGGCCCGCGCGACGGCGAGGACCCGGCGCCGAACGAGCCGACTCCCACCGCGCCGGAGCCGACCGAGCCGACTCCCACCGCGCCGGAGCCGACCGAGCCGACGCCCACCGAGCCCACACCGACCGAGGATCCCCCGTCGCCGCCGACCGGCGTCGCGCTCAGCGATGAGTCCGACGGGGTCACCCTGCGCTGGGACGAGGTCCCCCGCGCGACCGGCTACGAGGTCTACCGTGCGGCTGACACCGGCGCCGGGGCCGGCCGCTTCTCACTGGCCGCCGCCATCACTGGTGAGCTGATCTCCGGCCCCGAGCCGCTCACCGCACTGTCGTACGTCGACGTCGACGCGCCGAACGGCGGCCGGGTCCTGTACGAGGTCGTCGCGGTCGGACGTGGCGGCCGATCCGAGACGGCGACCATCGGCCCGTTGACCCTGCCGAGCACGGGGCAGCTCTCCGTACGCCCGATCGGGTTCGGCATCCGCTGTCTCGACGTCCGTGGTCGCCCGGGCGCCGCGACCGTGCGCCTGACGGCCGACTGCTCCTCCGGGACGTCGTGGCGGGTCTGGGACGGGCTCAAGGCTGACGGCTGGGTCGGCCTGAAGGCCGTCTCTGGACCCTTCACCGGGTCGTGCCTCGCGTCCGCGGCCACGCCGCTGATCTCGACCGTCACGATGACCGAGTGCGCGGCCGGCGACGCACGCCAGGAGTGGGACCTCGACCCCACCGACGACACGGCTCAGCAGGTCGCGGCCAGAGCGCGACCAGGTCAGGTGCTCGACGCGACGGTGGCGAGCGTCGGTGGCCCGCTGCTCACCGCGCCCCGCATCGGCGACGACGACCTCGACCGCAACCAGCGCTTCACCTTCTCCGTCGGCCTCGAGAGCGGTCCAGCGAGCTGACGTCCGGAGCACCCTGGCGATCTACGCGGGAACGGCCTACGGTCTGGGCATGAGTGAAGAGACCTATGTCGTCGTGGGCGGCGGACTGGCTGGCGGCCGAGTGGCCGAGACGCTGCGGGAGGAGGGGTTCGCCGGCGACGTCGTCCTGGTGACGGTCGAGGACCGTCCTCCGTACGAGCGCCCGGTCCTGTCAAAGGGCTACATGCTCGGGACCGAGCCGGAGACCGCCGCCTACCTGCACGACGCGACGTGGTGGGCCGACCATGACATCGACGTCCGTACCGAGACGATGGTGACCGGGTTGCGTCCCGCGGACCATGCGCTCGACCTCGAGGACGGCAGCACGCTGTCGTACGACAGGCTCGCGCTCGCGACGGGCTCATGGCCGCGTCGGCTCGACATCCCCGGAGCGGACCTCGACGGCGTGCTGTACCTGCGGGACATGCCCGAGGCCGAGCGGATCAAGGCTGTGCTCGACGCCGGCGGTCCTCTGGTCATCGTCGGCGCCGGGTGGATCGGTCTCGAGATCGCCGCGGCCGCCCGCAGCCACGGCGTCGCCGTCACGGTGCTCGAGACGGCGTCGTTGCCGCTGCAACGCGTGCTCGGTGACGAGGTCGCCACGATCTTCGCCGACCTGCACCGCCACCACGGCGTCGACCTTCGCCTCGGTACGGGCATTGCCGAGATCAGGGGCGACGGCGCAGCCGTGTCCTCCGTGGTCACCAGCGAGGGCGACGTGCTCCCGGCCACTGCGGTCGTGGTCGGAATCGGCGCTGCGCCGCAGGTCGACTGGATCCTCGCCAGCGGCCTGCGCGGCGAGAACGGCGTCGACACGGATGCGAGCCTGCGTACCTCCGACCCGTCCATCTGGGCAGCCGGTGACATCGCTGCAGTCGACAACCCGGCGCTGGGCCGCCGGGTCCGCGTCGAGCACTGGGCGATGGCCAACGACTCCGGGCCCGTCGCGGCCCGCGCGATGCTCGGCCAGGACGTCGTCTTCGACAAGCTGCCGTTCTTCTACACCGACCAGTACGACCTCGGCATGGAGTACGTGGGGCACGTCCCCGACGTCACGCAGACCGAGGTCGTGCTGCGAGGAGACACCGACGCCACCGGCGAGCTCGCGTTCCAGGCGTTCTGGCTGCGCGACGGGGTGGTCGAGGCGGCGATGCACGCGAACCTCTGGGACTCCGGCATCGCGCCGCTCGAGGCACTGGTCGGCAGGCGCGTGGACGCCGCCCGGCTCGCGGACCCGTCGGTGCCGCTCGACGCCGTCGGGGTGTAGCGGTGCCCGCGCCGGGGTAGTAAAGAGCCATGACCCTCCTGCGTACCGCCGCCCGTCCGATGCTCGCCTCGATGTTCGTGTCCGGTGGGGTGAACGCCCTCCGCAACTCCCCTGCGCTCGCCGTCAAAGTCAAGCCCGTCTCCGACAGGCTCGCCGCGCTCGCCGAATCGGTCGCACCCGGCACCCGCCTGCCGACCGACCCCGTGACGTTGGTGCGGATCAATGCGGCCGTTCAGGTGACCTTTGGGACAGCGCTCGCGCTGGGCCGCTTCCCGCGGCTGTCGGCCCTCGTTCTGGCCGGCACCCTCGCACCGACCACCGTGATCGGCCACCCGTTCTGGAAGGAGACCGAGCCCGAGGCGGCCGCCGGCCACCGCAAACAGTTCGTCAAGAACGCCTCGATCCTCGGCGGCCTGCTGATGGCGACGCTCGATCCCGACCCCCACAAGAAGATTCTGCCCCGGCGCGCGAAGGACAAGGTCGTGGAGGCGAGCGAGTCGGTGCAGGAGTCGCTGCACGACACCGCCCACCAGGTGAAGCGGACGCTGCAGCACCACTGAGCAGATGGGTCGCGGGTCGGTGGGGGTCGGATAGGCTCGCACCGATGTCAACGCTGTGGGCCGCCCCGTTCCGGACCGACCCCGTCGACGCCACGGTGGCGTTGCCCGGGTCGAAGTCGCAGACCAACCGCGCGCTGATCCTGTCGGCGCTCGCGGACGGCCCGTCACGGCTGTCGCGGCCCCTGGAGTCGCGCGACACCGCCCTGATGGCAGACGCCCTGCGCGCGCTCGGCGCCACGGTGACTGCTGACAGCGATGTGTGGACGGTCGAGCCGCTCACCAGCGCCGCGCGCGAGGCGGTGACCGTCGACGTCGGGCTGGCCGGGACGGTCATGCGCTTCGTCCCGCCGGTCGCCGCGCTCGTCGACGGCGCGGTGACGTTCGACGGTGACGAGCGTGCTCGGGAACGTCCGATGGCGACGACGATCACGAGCCTGCGCGCGCTCGGTGTGCAGGTCGACGACGGCGGGCGGGCGACGATGCCGTTCACCGTCGTCGGGGCCGGTCACGTCGCCGGTGGCGCGGTCACGGTCGACGCGTCCGCTTCCAGCCAGTTCCTGTCGGCGCTCCTGCTGGCCGGCGCCCGGTACGACGAGGGCGTCGACATCCACCACGACGGGCCGCCCGTCCCCTCGATGCCGCACGTCGCGATGACCCTGACCGAGCTGCGCCGCCGCGGGGTGCACGTGGACGACTCCGTCCCGGGCCGCTGGAGCGTCGCGCCCGGGCCGGTCGCCGCGTACGACGCCGCGATCGAGCCCGACCTGTCCAACGCAGGGGCATTCATCGCCGGAGCGCTGGTGACCGGTGGGCGTGTGCGGGTCCGGCACTGGCCCCGTACGACCGACCAGGCGGGTGACCGGTGGCGCGAGATCGCGACCGCGTTCGGCGCCGAGGTGGCGTTCGACGACGACGACTTCGTCGTGACCGCACCGCGACGGCTGAGCGGAGTCACCCTCGACCTGCGCGACGAAGGCGAGCTGACCCCCGTCGTCGCGGCCGTGGCCACGCTCGCCGACGGCCCCTCGCGACTCACCGGCATCGCGCACCTGCGCGGCCACGAGACCGACCGGCTCGCCGCGCTTGCGACCGAGATCACCCGCATGGGCGGCGAGGTCGAGCAGCTCGACGACGGACTTGCGATCACGCCCCGCCCGCTGCACGGCGCGGCGCTGGAGACGTACGCGGACCACCGCATGGCTCACGCGGCGGCGGTGCTCGGACTCGCGGTGAAGGACACCCAGGTGCACGACGTCGCGACCACCGCCA
The DNA here is from genome assembly GCF_042681565.1 of Mumia zhuanghuii. NCBI lineage: Bacteria > Bacillati > Actinomycetota > Actinomycetes > Propionibacteriales > Nocardioidaceae > Mumia > Mumia zhuanghuii. The sequence continues at coordinate 519,477 of NZ_JBHUFT010000008.1, read as the reverse complement.
AGACGTACCCGGGGTTCGCGCAGGTCTGGGAGCGGTTCGCGTCGTGACGCAGCGCTACGACGCCCACCGGCCGCACGAGCAGTTCGATCGTCCGCGTCGCCATACGCGTCCCCGGACCAAGGAGCGCCCCTCGTACGACGACGCCGACGACGGCTGGGTCGTGGGCATCGACCGCGGCCGCTACACGCTGCTCGTCGGCCAGGACGAGCGCGTGGTGACGGCGATGAAGTCGCGCCCCCTCGGGCGCAAGGCCGTCGTCGTGGGCGACCGGGTCCGCGTCGTCGGCGACACCTCCGGGACGCCCGACACGCTGGCGCGGATCGTCGAGGTCGAGGACCGTACGACCCTGCTGCGACGCACGGCAGACGACAACGACCCGATCGAGCGGGTGATCGTCGCCAACGCTGACCAGATGGTCGTGGTTGCCGCGCTCGCCGACCCTCCCCCACGTCCGCGTCTCATCGACCGGTGCCTCGTCGCCGCGTTCGACGCCGGGATGACGCCGCTGGTGTGCCTCACCAAGGCCGACATCGGCGACCCCGCGCCTCTGGTCGCGTCCCTGCTGCCGCTGGAAGTCGACGTCGTCGTCACCGAGCGCGGCGGCGACCTCGAGATGGTGCGCGAGCGGCTGCGCGGTCGTACGAGCGTGCTCGTCGGCCACTCCGGCGTGGGCAAGTCCACGCTGGTCAACGCGCTCGTCCCCGAGGCGGAGCTGACGACCGGCGTCATCAACGAGGTGAGCCGTCGTGGGCGCCACACCTCGACCTCGACGCGTGTGCTCGCGCTGCCGTTCGGCGGGTGGATCGTGGACACGCCGGGCATCCGCAGCTTCGGGCTCGCGCACGTGTCGGTGGAGCGGCTGCTCGCGGCGTTCCCGGACCTCGCCGACGCGGCAGTCGACTGCCCCCGCGGCTGTCAGCACACGGAGGCCGACCCTGAGTGCGCACTGGACGACGCAGTCGCTGCTGGGACGCTGGACGCCGCGCGCGTCGACTCGTTCCGCCGCCTCCTTGCCTCGCGCGACAGCGCCGACTGACGTTGACGTACGACCCGACATCACGTCCCGACATTGGACCCCGATATCAGAGGTGCGATGTCGGGACGTGATGTCGGGTCGTACGTCCGTCAGGTGCGGAGGCACTCCTCGAGCGACCCGCCGTTGGACGACACGGTCGTCGCGCACCAGACCGCTCGCGAGCCGCGGTCGCCCGTCTCGTACGTGATCCACCCGGCGGTGACGCCGGCGACCGCCAGCAGGACGGCGACCACGGTCGCCGCGGTCCCGGCCGTACGGGTGACGACGATGGCCGCGATCACGGCCAGCACCGCGAGCACGATCGCCGCGTAGAGCAACCTGTCGCCCCAGGTCTGGTGCAGGTCGATCGCCGCGCCAATCTCGCCGGACGCACCGATGCGCGCCTTGAGCTCCTCGCCGGACTGCACCGTCGCGTACGTCCCCGCTGCCGCGGCCACGGCGACGATCGCGAGCGGCCACCGCAGCGCCCAGCGCCACCGTGGGACGAGGAACGCGAGGGTCAGCAACGTCGTCAGAGGGATGAGAACGATCGGCACGTGCAGGAACAACGGGTGCAGCGGAACTCCGTCGATGATGTCGAACATCAGCCCTCCTCGTGGACGGCCTCCATCGTAGGGGCGCGAACCTCTACTGTGGGGCCATGGCGCACTCCCACCACGACGATCTTCGGCTGTGCCACGTGCTCGCCGACAACGCCGACTCGATCTCGATGGAGAAGTTCCGCGCCGGCGATCTCAAGGTCTCGACGAAGCCCGACATGACGTGGGTGACCGAGGCTGACCAGGCCGTCGAGCGGACGATCCGACGCACGCTGCGCAGCGCCCGCACCCGCGACATCGTGCTCGGCGAGGAGAACGGCGAGCAGGTCGGCACCGTGGAGGACGCCACCCGCCGCTGGATCATCGACCCGATCGACGGCACCTCCAACTACGTGCGCGGCGTGCCCGTGTGGGCGACGCTGATCGCGATCGCCATCGAGGACGAGGTCGTCGCGTCCTGCGTGTCGGCACCCGCGCTCGGGCGCCGCTGGTGGGCGTCGAAGGGCGGCGGCGCCTACACCGGCAAGTCGCTGATGTCCGCGACACGCCTCCAGGTCTCCAAGGTCGACCGGATGGACGACGCGTCGCTGTCGTACGCCTCGCTCGGCGGCTGGGAGGAGATCGGCAAGCTCGAGAGCTTCCTCGCACTGACGCGGCGCTGCTGGCGCACGCGTGGCTACGGCGACTTCTGGTCGTACATGCTGCTCGCCGAGGGCGCCGTGGACATCGCCGCCGAGCCTGAGCTCGCGCTGTGGGACATGGCCGCGCTCGACCCGATCGTGCGGGAGGCCGGCGGCACGTTCACCGCGCTCAACGGCCAGCCCGGCCCGTGGCACGGCAACGCGCTCGCGACCAACTCGCTGCTCCATGAGGCGGCGATGGCCTACCTCGGCTACTTCCCCGACACCGAGCCGCACGAGCCCGAGGACGAGCGCACCCCGCCGACCGAGCCCGTCCGCACGAACGTCACCGACCTCGCCTCGCACCGTCGCTCGGACGGTTGAGCGACCGCGCGGACTTCTCCAGCCGTAGGATCAGCCGCATGTCCACGCCGACTCCGCCACCGTCCGACCCCGGCCCACCACCGGGCCAGGGCCCGTCGCCGTACGGCCAAGGACACCCTCCGTACGGCCAGCAGGGCCCGCAGCAACCTCCGTACGGTCCGCAGTATCCGCAACAGCCCTCGTACGGGCAGCAGCAGTACGGCGGGTACGACCCATACGCGAGCGGGCTGCCGCAGTCGAGCTTTCCGATCCCCCGCGACCCCGACGCCCGTCCTGTCACGGTGACGCTGGCCGCCTGGATCACGATCGCGCTGTCGGTGCTGACGGCCCTCGGCTGGATCCTGGTCGCGGTGGCGCTCGGGTGGATGCTCGACGAGATGGCCGAGAACCCGACCGACTTCGACCTGAGCCCCTCCGACGTGCAGTCCGTCCAGGACAACCGTCCCGCGGTCTACGCGATGGTGGCGGTGTTCGTGGTGGCCTCGGTGGTCTCCCTCGTGGTCAGCGTCTTCGTGCTGCGTCGTCAGGCGTGGGCTCGGATCGCCCTGGTCGTGCTGGCGTCGCTGACAATCATCACGAGTCTGGTGATGATCTTGTCGTTCGTCTCCGTGCTGTGGCTCGTGGCGGGGATCGCCGTGATCGTCCTGCTGTTCAGCGGGGGTGCCAACGAGTGGTTCTCGCGCTCCGGTCCGCGGTGGGATTCCCCGTACGGCGGAGGCGGCGGCTACCCCTCGTACGGGCAGCAGGGGAGCACGTACGGGCAGCAAGGGCCTCCCGCGGGCTGGTGAGAGTGGCCCGGATCACGCTAGGTTGAGCGCATCGGCCACGTGTGAACCCAGGGGGAAGCGATGAAGGTCAGTGACGTCGTCACGTCGAAGGGCAGCACCGACGTGTTCACCATCGCCCCCGACGCAGCGGTCTCCGCGCTGCTCGACGAGCTCGACGCACGCAACATCGGTGCCCTGGTCGTGAGCGAGGACGGCATCCACGTCGCCGGGATCGTGTCGGAGCGCGACATCGTGCGCAAGCTGCGCAGCACGAGCGACCCTTTGACACAGCCGGTGTCGTCGATCATGACGTCCGAGGTCCACACCTGCGGGCCGGATGACTCCATCGGTGCGCTCCTCGAGATCATGACCAACGAGCGCATCCGCCACGTGCCGGTCGTCGACGAGGACGAGGCGCTGGTCGCGATCTTGTCGATCGGCGACGCGGTGAAGTTCCGGATGCAGCAGCTGCAGTTCGAGCGCGACCAGCTCAACCAGTACGTCGCGTCCGCACGCTGACCCGGTGTCGCCCGATCCGCCGCGCACCGACGTCACCCGTCTGCCGGGCAAGCAGCGCCGCGACCGAGCCGCCCTAGACCGGCTCCTCGACTCCGTGCGCGTCTGCCACCTCGGCGTGGTCGTCGACGGTGCACCGCTCGTGGTCCCGACCGCGTTCGCGCGCGAGGGCGACCGGCTGCTCCTCCACGGGTCCACAGGGTCGCCCTGGATGCGCGTGGTGGCCGCAGGGGCGCCGGTCTCCGTGGCCGTGACGGCGCTCGACGGGATCGTGGTGGCGCGGTCGACGTTCGAGTCGTCGCTGCACTACCGAAGCGCGGTGCTGTTCGGCGCCGCTTCGGTGCTGCCGGACGATGAGCAGGTCGCGGCGTTGGACAGGCTGACCGATGCGCTGATCCCGGGCCGCGCGGCGGAGGTGCGGCCGTCGACACGCCGCGAGCTGGCGGCCACGCTCGTGCTCGGGCTGCCGATCGAGCGCTGGTCGCTCAAGGTGTCCGACGGGTGGCCGGAGGACGAGGACGACGACATCGCTGGCGAGGCCTGGGCGGGAGTGGTCCCGCTGCGCGAGGTCGCCGGTGCTCCGGTCCCCGCGCCCGACCTGCGCACGGGGATCACGGTGCCGCCGTCCGTACGGGGCCTCGCCGAGGCAAGGCACCGTACGGACGCGGAACCGTCGGACTAGTGCCCGCCCTTCCCCTTGCCGTGGCCGGGCGCTGCCGTCCCGAGCGGCACCAGCACCGGCGTGCCGATGGACAGGCTCGTGTTGGCGAAGTATTGCCGGTACGCACGGTTCCACCGGCGAAGTCCGCCGCGGCCGCGCCGGACGGGTTCTGGAGGACACCCCCGCATCGTGATCACGTCGTCGTACGAGAGACCCGCTTCGCGAGGTTCTCGCCGAGGCGGCGCAGCGCGTTGATGCCCTGCGCCTCCGCGTGTTGGCACCGATCGCGATGCCCTCGGCGATCATCGGGTTGCCTTGGCCCGCAGGCAGGACAGAGACGGCGGTGCCGGGCCGAGGGGCCCCTCAGAATTGCGGTGTCGACCCCGTGAAGGGGACAGGAGGCTCAGCCCCGCTGCTCCTCGGACCGCTCACCGGCCCAGAGCGTGTGGAACGTGCCGGGTTTGTCGACGCGCCGGTAGGTGTGAGCGCCGAAGTCGTCGCGGAGGGCCTGGATCAGCGCGGCCGGCAGTCGCTCGGCCCGCAGGGCGTCGAAGTACGCGAGCGACGAGGCGAACGCCGGTGCCGGGATGCTCGTACGGGCGGCGATCGCGACGACGCGGCGCCAGGACTCTAGGCCCGCTTGCACGGCGTCGACGAAGTACGGGGCGACGAGCAGCGACGGCAGGTCCGGATCGCCGTCGTACGCCTCGCGGATGCGGTCGAGGAACCGCGCCCGGATGATGCAGCCGCCACGCCAGATCGTCGCCATCGCCCCCGGATCGATCCCCCAGTCGTGCGCGCGCCTCCCGGCCAGGATCTCGTCGAAGCCCTGGGCGTACGCGACGACCTTCGACGCGTACAGGGCCCGGCGGACGTCGTCGACGAACGTGTCGTCGTCGTCCGGCCGCCACCCGGTGTCCGCGTGCGCGTCGGGATAGGCCGTACGGGCCGGCTCGCGCTGCTCGGTGTGCCCCGAGACCGAGCGCGCGAACGTCGCCTCGGCGATGCCCGTGACCGGGACGCCGAGGTCCAGCGCGGTCTGGACCGTCCAGCGTCCGGTGCCCTTCTGCTCCGCCTCGTCCCGCACGACGTCGATGAACGGTCGCCCGGTGGCGGCGTCGGTGTGGGCGAGCACGTCGGCGGTGATCTCGATGAGGTAGGACTCGAGGTCGCCCTCGTTCCACTGCGCGAAGATCTCCGCGATCCGCGCCGGCTCCGCGCCGAGCCCGTGCCGCAGCAGGTCGTACGCCTCGGCGATCAGCTGCATGTCGGCGTACTCGATCCCGTTGTGGACCATCTTGACGAAGTGCCCGGCGCCGTCCGGGCCGACGTGGGTGCAGCACGGGGTGCCGTCGACCTGGGCGGCGATGGTCTCGAACATCGGCCCGAGCGTCTCGTACGACTCAGCGGAACCGCCCGGCATGATGCTCGGGCCGTTGAGCGCGCCCTCTTCTCCGCCGGAGACGCCCGCGCCGACGAAGTGGAGTCCCTTCTCGCGCAGCGCAGCCTCGCGCCGCCGGGTGTCGAGGAAGTGCGCGTTGCCGCAGTCGATGACCACGTCGCCCTCGTCGAGCAGCGGGACGAGCTCGTCGATGACCGCGTCGGTGGGCTCGCCCGCCTTGACCATCACGATGATCGGGCGTGGCTTCGCTATCGACGCCACGAAGTCCTCCAGCGACTCGGACGGGACGAAGGTGCCCTCGTCTCCGTGGTCGGCGACCAGCGACTCCGTACGGGCATAGGTGCGGTTGTGCAGCGCAACCGGGAAGCCGTGGCGGGCCAGGTTGCGGGCGAGGTTGCGGCCCATCACGGCCAGGCCGGTGACGCCGATACGGGCGTTCGGGACGTCGTTCACGCGTCCTCCTCGTAGTCGGGGCTCGGGCTAGGAGCGCTGCGACGCGGCCGCGGTCGGCTCGAGGTCGGCGAGCGCAAGCGGATGTCGCAGCGGGCCGAACGGATGGGTACGGGTGAGGGTGAGGTCGCGGTCGACGTGCAGCAGCTCGCCGGACTCCAGCGCCGTCCAGCCGGGCTCGTCGTCCATCTCCTCGGTCGCCACGACCACGGTCCGGTGGTCGTCGTCGGCAGGATCCACACGGGCATGGATGCGGTCGCTGGCGCCGTCCCACCCCTCGGTGCCCGGGACGCGCTCGGCCCGCTCGAGGAACCGCAGGGGGTGCACGTCCGGGTAGCGCAGCGCCCAGAGGTCCGTCGCGGTGGTCAGGACGAAGTTCAGGGCCAGCACGGGCAGGTTCTCGGCGATCCAGCTGATCGCGTCGTGCACGCCGTCTGCCACGTCGCCGCTGTTGCGGCGGATCTCCGCCGTGATCAGCGCGAAGACCCGCTCACTGTCCGTCTGGCCCTCGACCAGCGCGCTGGCACCGACGTCGGCCAGACGTGCGTCGAGCGACTCGAGCCCGCCGACGACGCCGTTGTGGGCGAACAGCCGGTTGTCGAGCTCGAACGGGTGCGTGTTGGCGACGGTGTGCGCACCCGTGCTGGCATAGCGGACGTGCGCGACGAACGTCGTCCCGTGCATGGTCTTCGCGTCGCGCGCGAAGGCCGTGTCGTCCCATGCATCGATCGGCTGCTTGTCGATCCGCGCGGCACCATCGGGCTCGAAGACGCCGATGCCCGTCCCGTCCGGGTTGCGACGGCCCTGCGACCGCAGGCTGTCGGGGGCGTCGAGCAGCCAGAAGGTCGCGGTCATCGGATGACGACCGCACTGCAGACCGAACAAGCGGCACATGCCCTCAGCGTCTCAGCGCTCGGGCGATCCCGCTCGTCACGCGGGCCCTACGGACGCCTGCGCTCAGGCGCGCTGGCGTCGCGCGATCGCTGCCGCCTCCGTGCGGGTCGACGCCCCGAGCTTGGCGAGGATGTTGGAGACGTGGACCGAGACCGTCTTGGTGCTGATGAACAGCAGCGTCGCGATCTCGCCGTTGGTACGGCCCTCGACGAGGTGCTCGAGGACCTCACGTTCACGAGCAGTCAGCGGCTTCTCGCCGGCGACGTGGGGCTTCGAAGCGGCCGAGGTGGCCGCTGCCGTGGTCGAGCCCGCGAGCTGCTCGAGCACGCGGGTGAGCGGTGCTGCGCCCAACGCGACGGCCTGCTCGTGCGCGCTGCTCGCGACCTCCTTGGCGCCTGCCACGTCGCCGCTGGCCTGCAGGACTGCCGCGAGCCGGGACGCGGAGCGGGCCTCCTCGTAGACCTGTCCGAGCTCGGCGAACGCCTGCGTGGTCTCGCGCCACGCGGTGAGCAGCGCGGGGAGCGCAACCTCACCCCCGACGATCCAGCGCAGACGCAGGATCTCGGCGTCCAGGCGCAATGACCACGCGGCTCCCTCGGGACCGAACGGGCCGCGCTGCTCGATGACGTGGTCGGCGACGGCCCGCAGCTGCTCTGCGCGCGTGAGCCACTCGCTGCGCTCGGCGGTCGACGCGTGGCCCGCCTCGTCGGCGAGGCGTCCCACGAGCAGGCCCCCCATCCGCAGGCGAGCCGGGACGAACTCACCGTCCCAGTCCTGGGTCAGTGTCATGACCAGGTCGTCGTGCCAGCGTGTCGCCTCACCCGCATCGCGGGCCAGGTCGATGGCGGCCGTCGCACAGTGGATGGCGAGGACAATGTCCTTGTGCCAGAGGGCGCGCAGCCGCTCGGCCGTGCGCAGCGCCGCGCCGTCGCCCCGGCCTGCCGAGACGAGCAGACCGACGGCCTCGAGATCAGCTGCGGGGACCTTGGGCGGCTGCAGCATGCCGACGTCGCAGAGCTCGAGGACAAGGTCCCAATGACCGAGGAGATAGGCCGTGACCGACGCGAAGAAGCGGCCGTCGAACCCGTACGGAGCCCATTGGCGACCGGCCTGCACGGCGGTCTTCATCGTCCGGAGGAACTCGGCCTCAGCGCGGTCGAGCATGCCGCGTTCGTGGTAGTAGAAGGCGAGGTGGTGGCGAGCCCTCAGCTCTGCCACGACGTCGCCCTCGGTCGCCGCAATCTTTGCGACCTCGAGGAAGCGGCGCTCGTCGCCCTCGGGGTCGTCTCCGATCCGAGCACGCGCCCTAGCCTTGGTTGCGGCAGCGTCGGCCACGAGCCGGTTGAGACCCAGCCGCTGCCCTAGTGTCATCGCCTGGGTCGCCCAGCGGATCGCCTCGTCGAAGTGCCTCTCGTTGGACGCGGCACGGGCAGCGAGCTCCTCGACGGAGGCCCGCAGCGCAGTCGGCTGCTCGGGAACGAGCACGAAGAGCTCCTCGAGCGCCTGGCGCGGCTCGACGATCCGATCGGCCATCAGCGCCGCCGTGCCGTACGCGACGAGGAGCCGCGCCCGGTCCTCCACAGGCAGGTCGTCGGCCTGCTCGAGGAAGTCGCCGACGAGCACCCAGGCTCGGCGTACGTATCCGGCTGCTGTCTTGGCCTCGCTCGCGGCGATCACCAGACCGACGACGTCGGTGCCCTCAGGGGCAGCGGACACCACCGAGAACGCCCGCTCGTAGTGGTCCGCGGCCTCGTCGTGGCCCGCGACGCGGGTCGCCCGCTCGGCAGCGCGGACACTGGCCGTGAACGCGACCTCGTCGAGACCTGCCTCGAACGCGTGCCGCGCGACGTCGGCCGAGTCGCCACGGCCGCTCAGCACCTTGACGTATGCCGCGTGGATCCGACGTCGCTCGGCCGGCAGCAGGTCGTCTCGTACGACCTCGGCGAGCAAGGCATGTCGGAAGACGTAGCCGTCGCTGCGGGTCCGGGAGAGGATGCGGTGGTCGAGTGCGGCGCGGACACCGTCCTCGATCGTGCTCGGTGGCAGGTCCACGACGGCGGACAACAGCTCGTCGCTCACCTCACCGACTGCACAGGCGAGCGCACGCACGACGTGTCGCCCAGCGTCGTCGAGGCGGTCAAGCCGCACGAGGAGCAGATCGGCCAAGGTCGGAGGCAGCGGGCCGTTCTTGTCGTCGACGTCGAGCAGCTCCTCGACGATGAACGCGTTGCCCTCCGCGCGGCGGAGGATCGCGGCCAGCCCGCTCGCACCGATCGCGCCGGCGTCGCGCGAACGCACGAGCGCCCGAACCTCGTCGTCGGCGAGCGGGCCGAGGTCGAGACGCTGGACACCGGGCAACCGGCTCCACTCCGCGACGTCGGCGCGCAACGGGTGGCGGCGGTGCAGGTCGTCGCTACGGTAGGAGACGACCACCCGGACGTCGCCCTCGTACCGCTGGGAGAGCACGTAGCGGATCAGGTGCCGTGTGGAGGCGTCTGCCCAGTGGGCGTCCTCGACGATGAGAAGGACGGGACGGCTCGCGCCGAGCAGCTCGAGCGCGGTCACGACCGACGAGAAGAGCTCGCCGCGGTCCACGCCCGCGCCGTCCGCGGCACCCCACATGAGCGGACCGAGCGGGGGCATCGCGTCGGACATGGACGTGCGGGTGGCGTCGTCCAACCCCGCCAGCATCTCGGCGAAGGGCTGGAAGGGGATCGCGCTGTCGCCGAGATCGACGCAGTGGCCCACCATGACGCGGTGGCCTCCGTCGGCGGCAAGGACCGCGAGCTCGCGAAGCAGGCGAGTCTTGCCGATGCCGGCGTCGCCGCTGAGGAGGACACCCCCGCGGGCCTCCGGGTCAGCGACGCCGGTTGCGGCGAGCAGGCGCGAGAGCTCGGTCTCACGCCCGACCAGGGGCTCGGTCGGTCTCCACTCGGCGGACATGAACCCATGATCGCCCAAGACACCGACAGGATTCGACTCAGATTCGTGGGCCGGCACCGCGCCCTGGGTCACCGCCGAGCCCGGCGCGTGCGACGCCGGACGGTACGGCGACGAGGGCGCGGGTGGGCGTCCTCGATACGGCGCTGCATCTCGGTCTCCACGTAGTACTCCGGATTCAGGATCATGACGTCAATGCTCGTCGTCTGAGGTAGCCGCAGGCATCGGACGAGTTCCTTAGTAAGGGTCCACGACTACCTCAGATCCGGGACGTATCCGCGAACCCAGGTCTTGCCATTTGTTGTTGGTTACGCAATATTCGGAGGCCTGAGTATGACGTACGTCACATTCGAGTGGAGGACCTCATGGATGCCAGACCTCGAAGCACCGACGCAGCACCTCGTTCCCGATTCCGACGCACCACGCTGGTGCTCGGTGCCGTAACGGCACTGGTCGCCGGCACCGTCGGCGTCGGCGCGGCCTCGGCGCCGGCCACGACCCCGAGCGGGGCGAGCACGGGCAAGGACCGGGGCACCCTGCCCTACCTCAACCCGCGGCTGCCTACCGAGAAGCGGGTGAAGGACCTGCTCTCACGCATGACCCTGGCCGAGAAGATCGGCCAGATGACTCAGGCCGAGCGGGGCAACGCGACGCCCGCCGACGTGACCGCCCTCGGTCTCGGCAGCATCCTGTCCGGCGGCGGCTCCGTACCGGCCGACAACTCCCCCGAGGGTTGGGCCGACATGGTCGACGGCTTCCAGGACGGCGCGCTCGCGACGCGCCTGAAGATCCCCGTCCTGTACGGGGTCGACTCCGTGCACGGACACGGGAACCTCTACGGCGCGACCGTGTTCCCGCACAACATCGGCCTCGGTGCCACCCGCGACCCGAAGCTGGTCGAGAAGATCTCCCACGTCACCGCCGAGGAGACCCGCGCGACGGGTCCGCAGTGGAGCTTCGCGCCGTGCCTGTGCGTCGCACGGGACGACCGGTGGGGCCGTACGTACGAGAGCTTCGGCGAGTCACCGCGGCTGGTCTCGGAGATGGCCGTCGCCGTCCGCGGCTTCCAGGGACGACCCGGCCAGCTCGACAACGCCGACCGCGTCCTCGCAACGCCGAAGCACTACGCCGGAGACGGCCTCACGACCTTCGGGACGTCCGCTGGCGACTACACGATCGACCAGGGCATCGCGATCGTGAGCCGTGAGGAGTTCGCGCGCCTCGCCCTCGCCCCGTACTGGCCCGCGATCAAGAAGTACGGCGCCGGGTCGGTCATGCCGTCGTTCTCGTCGGTCGACTGGACCGAGGACGGGGTCGGCAACCCGCTCAAGATGACCGCGCACACCGAGCTGCTCACCGGCGTCCTCAAGGGCCGGATGGGCTTCGACGGCCTGGTCATCAGCGACTGGGAGGCGATCCACCAGATCCCGGGCGACTGGAACACGCAGGTCCGTACGGCGATCAACGCCGGCATCGACATGGCGATGGAGCCGGCGCAGTTCCGGCAGTTCATCACCGCACTCACCCAGGAGGTCGAGGCGGGACGCGTCCCGATGTCGCGGATCGACGACGCGGTGAGCCGGATCCTGGCCCAGAAGTTCGAGCTCGGCCTGTTCGAGAAGCCGTATACCGACCGTCGAAACATCGACGAGGTCGGCAGCGCGCAGCACCGCAAGGTGGCGCGCGAGGCCGTGGCGAAGTCGCAGGTGCTGCTGAAGAACCGTGGCGACGTCCTGCCGCTGTCGAAGCGCTCGTCGCTCTATGTCGCGGGCAGCAACGCCGACAACATCGGCAACCAGGCCGGCGGCTGGACGCTGACCTGGCAGGGCGGCTCGTACCACCAGTTCCCGGGCACGACGATCCTCGAGGGCATCGAGGACGCCTCGCGCGGTGACGTCACGGTGAGCGAGACCGCGTCCACGCCGGTGCCGAGCGACGCGACGGGTGTCGTGGTGGTCGGCGAGACGCCGTACGCGGAGGGCTTCGGCGACGTCGGTGGCCCGCGCTGGGGCTTCGACCCCGGTGACAACGGGGTGCTGCGGCCGATCAAGGACATGAAGCTGTCCGAGGCCGACCAGCAGGCCGTGGACACCGTCTGCACGCAGGCCGCGGAGTGCGTCGTGATCGTGGTCTCGGGCCGACCGCTGGAGATCGCGCCGGACCTGCTCAGCAAGATCGACGGGCTCGTCGCAGGCTGGCTGCCCGGCAGCGAGGGTGCGGGCGTGGCGGACGTGCTGTTCGGCAAGAAGCGGTTCACCGGCAAGCTCCCGGTGACGTGGCCTCGTACGGTCGCGCAGCAGCCGCTCAACGTCGGGGACGCGGACTACGACCCGCTGTTCCCATACGGGTTCGGCCTACGCACGCGCTGACCCTGAGGGCCCGCCCCCTGATTTGACGCGTTTCCCACCCATCTCGGACGCAACTCGGTGGGGAACGCGTCAAATCACGGGGCGGGCGAGGTAGGCGGCGCGTTCAGGCTTGTCGAACTTCTCGAGGGCGGTCCGCAGCATCACGCGGGGCATCGTGACCGCGTGCGTGTCGAGGAACCCGCGCAACGCGTCCCGGTCCACGTCGCCGGCGTAGCGCAGCATCCACCCGGCACCCTTGTGCACCAGCGGCTCCGGGTCGTCGAGGAGCAGCGCGCTGATCGCGAACGTGTCGGCCACGTCCTCGCGACCGATGAACGCCGCGGTCGCCACGATCGCCGTACGCCGCTCGGGCCAGAAGTCCGAGCGCGCCAGCGCATACAGCGGGTCGCGCGGGCGCTCGACGAGCCACCTGCCGACGACCTGGTAGGCCCCGAGGTCGACGAGGTCCCACCCGTCGATCCGGTCGTGGCGGCGCAGGTAGAGGTCGTATAGCTCCTCGTGCCGCTCTTCGGTCACCCGCTTGCGGGCCGCCGCCTTGCCCATGATCGAGCAGGCGCCGACCCGGACCTCGCGCACGTCGTGGTCGAGGAGCACCTCGAGCTCGTCGACGGGCATCGCAAGGAACTCCTTGGCAAGGCCGAAGATCGCGCCCATCCGTACGCCGACGAAGGTGTCGTCACCGGGGAAGAACCGCTGGTACTTCACCCGCTGCTCGTCCGTCGCCATCGGGAGCAGCGCCGCGACGAACTGTGCCGCGGAAACGTCCTCGCGTACGGGCGCCACCTCAGGGCTTCGGTTTGTCGTCGGTGGACGTCGTCCAGGCCAGCTCTTCCTCGACCTCGACATGGTCGCTCGACGAACCCGGTGTCACCTTGTCTGCGACCTTGTGAGCAGCATCGGTGACCTTGTCCTTGACCACGGGCGCCTGGTCCTTGACCGTGTCGGTCGCCTTCGAGAAGCCGTCCTGGACCGGCTGGCTCCCGAGGAGCTTCTTGGTCTGCGTGACGATCTGGTCGTACCTCTCGTGTCCGGCCTTGGCCCCGAGGACGTATCCGACGCCGGCAGCGACGAGAAGGGAGAGCTTGCGCATGAGGACTCCTCTCGGTGAGCGTTCCCCTCGACGCTAGCGTGCCCGCGCCCCGTCAGCCACCCTCTTCGGGCGGCACCTGCGCCCCTTCGGCCTCGTCGCGCGCCGCCCACTCCAGCAGGGGCGCGATCGAGAACACGGCCTCGTCGATGCCCGCGTGCAGGTCGCCCAGCTCGGCATAGCGGGCGGGCATCGTGGCGATCGTCAGTGCGGCGGGCTCGACGTCGTCGACCTCGTCCCACCGGATCGGCGCGGAGACCCGTGCGTCAGGGACGCCTCGTACGGAGTAGGCGGCGGCAATGGTGTGGTCGCGGGTGTTCTGGTTGTAGTCGACGAAGAGCTTGGCCGGGTCGCGGTCCTTGCGCCACCAGGTCGTCGTCACCTCGTCAGGGACGCGGCGCTCGACCTCGCGGGCGAACGCGAGCGCGGCGCGACGGACGTCGGGGAAGCCATGCTCGGGCGCGATACGGACATAGATGTGCATCCCGGAACCACCCGAGGTCTTGGGCCAGCCGACCGCCCCGAGCTCGTCGAGGATCTCGTGCGCGACGTGCGCCACCCTCCGTACGGTCGAGAAGTCGCACTCCGGGCCCGGGTCGAGGTCGATGCGCCACTCGTCGGGCTTCTCGGTGTCGGCGCGGCGTGAGTTCCACGGGTGGAACTCGACGGTCGACATCTGCACCGCCCAGATCACGCTCGCGAGCTCGGTGACGCACAGCTCGTACGCGTGGCGGCCGTACCGCGGGAACTCCACGCGTACGGTCTCCAGCCACGGCGGCGCCCCCGCGGGGACGCGCTTCTGGTGGACCTTTGTCGAGGCGACACCCTTGGGGAAGCGGTGGAGCATGCAGGGCCGCTCACGCAGCGCGTTGACGATGCCGTCGCCGACGGAGAGGTAGTAGGTGACGAGGTCGAGCTTGGTCTCGCCCCGCTCGGGGAAGTAGACGCGGTCGGGGTTGGACACGCGGACGTCACGGTTCCCGACCTCGATCTCGACCGCGTCGCCCATGCGGGGATACTCGCACGGGACGACGCGGTCGGGTAGGCGCAACACGACGGCTCAGAGGCGCAGTCCCCGACGACGACGTGCGCGCGGCCCGCGAACGAGGTCGGCGCGACGGTCGTCACCAGGGATCGGGAGCCGCTCGATGCGGTGCTTCATCTCGGTCGTGACCGACTGCTCGGGATCGATGTACATCAGGGTCTCCTTCGCTCGTCCTGATGCCCTCACTCTCGTCGTCTGAGGTAGGCGCTCACATCGGGTGCGCACCCTAGGTTTGGCTTACCAGGTGCCTCAGATTGGTGGGCGGGGCTACCTCAGACGACGGGGTCGGGCACCTACGAAGGCGCCGGGCGTCGTCCCGAGGACCCGCCGGAAGTGGCGCGTGAGGTGTGCCTGGTCGTGAAATCCGGCGGCCACCGCCGCCTCCGCGGCCGGACGGCCGTCCAGCAGCATCCGGCGGACGAGGTCCACGCGGCGGCTCGTGAGGTAGCGGTGGGGCGGGAGGCCGTACGCCGCTGAGAACGACCGTACGAGGTGGCTCGGGTGTGCGCCGAGCACCCGCGAGGCCTCATCGAGCGTCAGGCCGGCGACGACCGCCTCGTCGAGGAGCTCGCGCAGACGGCGGGCCAGCGGCACGTCGGGGGCTGTCGACGGCGCGAGCCTGTGGAGGTGCTCCCGCAGCAGGTCGTGGACCCGGACCAGCTCTGACTCCGCTTCGAAGGCGTCGCCCCCGCCGAGCGCCGCATGGATACGCCTCACCCCGCCGGTGACGTCGGGGCGCGCGACCGTCGGCTGGTCGACGTTGTGGCCGGTGGCACCGAGCGGCAGCCAGGTCGGCGTCGAGATAGAGCACGCGCTTGCGGAACGGCCGCCCCTCGCGCGCCGTACGGCCGTCGTGCGGCACGTGCGGCGGGAGGAGCGTGAGGGTCGTCGGCTCGGCGGTGTGGGGATGACGGTCGAGGTCGTACGAGACGGCGCCGGCGTCGATGAGCAGCAGCGTCCAGTCGCCGTGTGTGTGGCTCGGGTAGGCGTGCTCGGTGAACTCGGCGTGCAGCACCTCACGCAGGTGCGGCACGTCGGGTCGCCACGCGCGGACCCGATCAGCCATGCAAAGAACGTACAAGACCCGGTCCAGGTGCTGCGGCGACGCTGTCCGCGAGCCGTACGAGGACGCCGACGGGCAGCGCTACCTGCCGATGATGCGCCAGCCGATGCTCGTCTTCACCGCCGACGCGGAGGGGTTGCGTGGGATCCACGGGGCGGCGCTGCGGCGGGAGATGCCGATGGCGATCTATACGCGGGAGCTGTTCGCGACCGTCGCGGTGCACGGGCCCCGCAACGCGGTGGACAAGACGGTGAAGGGCGCGTCGCTGCACGCGTGAGGGACCGGACGCCTGGCCGACCCGGGTCAGCGGCCGCCGACGAGCGTGCGGGCGACCAGCGGGACGCCGGGCCGGTACGCCAGGTGCACCGCCGAGGGAGCGTCGAGGATCGCGAGGTCGGCACGCGCCCCGACCCGCAGGTGGCCGATGTCGTCGCGACGCAGGGACGCGGCCCCGCCGAGCGTCGCCGCGCCGAGGGCCTCGTACGGAGTCATCCCCATCTCGCGCACGGCGAGCGCGAGGCAGAACGGGATCGACGACGTGTAGCTGCTGCCCGGGTTGCAGTCGCTCGCGAGCGACACGGTGACGCCGGCGTCGAGGAGCCGGCGCGCGTCGGGGTACGGATGGCGGGTCGAGAACTCGACGCCGGGAAGGAGCCCCGCGACGGTGTCGGAGGTAGCGAGCGCCTCGATGTCGGCGTCGCTGAGGTAGGTGCAGTGGTCCACCGCGGCCGCGCCGAGCTCGCAGGCCAGCTGCACCCCCGGGCCGTACGACAGCTGGTTGGCGTGGACGCGCATGCCGAGGCCCGCGTCGCGTCCGGCGGTGAGGACGGTGCGGGCGGCGTCGGCGCCGAACGCACCGTCCTCGCAGAAGACGTCGACCCAGCGCGCGTACGGGGCGCAGGCGTCGAGCATCGGGCCGGTGACGAGGTCGACGTAGGCCTCGGGCGTGGTGCCGTCCGGGACGACGTGCGCACCGAGGTAGGTGGTCTCGGCGGTGAGCTGCGCGGCGATCGCCAGGGAACGCGCCTCGTCGTCGACGGTGAGGCCGTACCCGCTCTTGATCTCGACCGTGGTGGTCCCCTGGCGCTGCATCTCGGCGACGAGTCGGCGGACGTTCGCCTCGAGGTCGGCGTCGGACGCGGCGCGGGTGGCGGCAACGGTGGTGCGGATGCCGCCGGCGGCGTACGGGCGCCCGGCCATCCGCGCCTCGAACTCCGGCGCGCGGTCGCCCGCGAAGACGAGATGGCTGTGGGAGTCGACGAAGCCCGGGACGACCGCGGCGCCGGCGACGTCCAGCACCTCGTCGGCGGCGGGCGCGTCGGCCGCGTCCCCGACCCACGCGACGACGCCGTCGGCGAGGACGAGCGCGGCGTCCTGGCGGAGCGGGCGCTCGTTCTCCCACGTGACGAGCTCGCCGATGTGGGTGAGGAGCAGCGCTCGCGCACCCCCGCCACCGCTGGTTGAGCCTGTCGAAACCCCGCCACCGCCGGTTGAGCCTGTCGAAACCTCGGCCCCGCCGGTTGAGCCTGTCGAAACCCCGCTCACACGCGCCCCCAGATCGCGGCGACCGCGCGGCGCATCCGCTCGGCGATCTCGTCGGCCCCGTACGGCAGGTCCTTGGGCGGCTCCACGTCCGCGGCCGTCGCGGCCCACAGCGGCTCGCCCGCGCCAGCGAGCCGTACGGAGTCGCGCAGCGTCGACGCGTCGGCGCCGGCGAGATCCGGTGCGAACCCCAGCGAGGCGTAGCCCGTCCGCGTCGCCGCCTCCGTCAGCTCCGCCGCGCTCCACGCCCCGCGCGTGCCGCTGACCAGCCGTTCGTGCATCTCCACCGCCCTCGCCTCCGCGAACAGGTCGATCACTGTGTTGCTGTCCGACCCGAGCGTGAGCCGCGCCCCGGCGTCGCGCAACCGGGTCGACGGTCCGACGCCGTCCGCAAGCTCGGCCTCGGTGGTCGGGCAGAAGCACACGTACGCCCGCGCATCGCCGAGCGTCGCGATGTCGGCCTCGGTGAGATGCGTGGCGTGAACCGCCGTCGTGCGGGGCGTCCAGGCGCCGGCGTCGGCGAGCAAAGCGACCGGGGTATGGCCGGTGGCGGCGAGGCAGTCCTCGTTCTCCCGCGGCTGCTCGGAGACGTGGACGTGCAGCGGCGCCTCCGGGAGTGCGGTGGCGACCGTGCCGAGCTGGCCCGGCGGCACCGCCCGTACGGAGTGGATCGCGGCGCCGACCACGACGTCGTCCGCACCGGCGTGGCGGGCGGCGAGGTCGCTCACGCGCAGCGCCCAGGCCTCGGCGTCACCGTCGGAGAAGCGCCGCTGGACCCCCTCAACAGGCCGCCCAAACCCCGCCGCGAGATAGCACGTGTCGAGCAGGCAGATCCGCAGCCCGACCTCGCGCGCAGCAGCGATCAGCGCCTCGCCGGTGGCGTTCGGGTCGTCGTACGGGACACCGTCCGGGCCGTGGTGCAGATAGTGGAACTCGCCGACGACGCCGATGCCCGCGAGCCGCATCTCCGCGTACGTCGCCACGGCAAGGTCGTGGAGGAGGTCCGGGTCGAGCACGCCCGCGACGGCGTACATCTGGTCCCGCCAGGCCCAGAACGTGTCGCCGCCGACGCTGCGCCCGCGCAGAGCCCGGTGGAAGACGTGGCTGTGACAGTTGGCGAGCCCGGGGAAGGCGCTCATGCGAGCTCCCGCACCACGCGTGCGAGTGCCTCGACGCCTGCGGCGCAGTCCGCGTCGTCGGCGTACTCCTCCGGCGAGTGGGACACGCCGGTCGGGTTGCGGACGAACAGCATCGCCGTCGGTACGAAGGCGCTGAGCACGCCCGCGTCGTGGCCCGCCCCTGTCGGCAGCAGCGGGGCGTCGAGGACCTGCGCGAGGCGTTCACGCAGGTCGAGGTCGAACGCGACCGCCGGGCTTGACGACTCGACCGCGACCTCGACCCGCACGCGTGACGCCGAGGCCGCCTCGCGTGCGTCGATGAGGATCGCGTCGAGCATCCGGGCTAGGGCGGCCTCGTCGTCCGCACGGGCGTCGAGCCAGCCGGTGACCCTCGACGGGATTGCGTTCGCGCCGCCCGGCTCGACGGTGATCCGCCCGAACGTCGCCCGCGCGCCCTCCTCGTACGCCCGCCGGGTGGCCGCGACCACGGTGGCGGCGTACGCGGGCATCGGGTCGCGCCGGTCCTCCATCGGCGTGGTCCCGGCATGGTCCGCACGTCCCTCGAAGTCGAGCCGCCACCGCCCGTGCGGCCAGATCGCCGTCGCGACGCCGACCGGCTCTTCGGAGTGGACGAGCGCGCGGCCCTGCTCGACGTGCAGCTCGACGAACGCGCCGATACGGCCGAGCCACGCGCTCCGGCCGACCCTACGGAGGTCTCGCCCGCGGGCGGTCAGGACCTCCGCGAGGCTGAGCCCGTCGCGGTCCTTGAGCGCGAGCGCACGGTCAGCGTCGAGCGTGCCGGCGGCGAGGCGCGAGCCGGCGCACGCGACCCCGAAGCGCGCCCCCTCCTCGTCGGCGAAGCACGCGACCGCGATCGGACGCGAGGGCGTGAAGCCGTCTGCGCGCAGCTGATCGAGCGCCGCGAAGGCGGAGACGACGCCGAGCGGACCGTCGTATGCGCCGCCGTCCGGGACGGAGTCGAGGTGCGAGCCGAGCAGCAGCGCGTCGGATCCTTCCCCCCACCACGCCACCTGGTTGCCGTTGCCGTCCTCCTCGTACGCCATGCCACGCGCGGCCGCCTCACCGGCGAACCACTCGCGTAGCTCCATGTCGGCGTCGCTCCACGCGAAGCGACGATAGCCGCCCGTACGGGGATCGCGACCGACGCACTCGATCGGGGCGAGAAGCTTCACGCCTCCTCCATCGGCGCTTCTTCCATCGGCACGCGCACGCCACGCTCGTGCGCGACGTCGCGCGCCCGGTCATACCCGGCGTCGACGTGCCGCATCACGCCCGTCCCAGGGTCGTTCGTCAGCACCCGCTCGATCTTCTCGGCCGCGAGGTCGGTCCCGTCGGCGACGATCACCTGCCCCGCGTGGAGCGAGCGGCCGATCCCGACGCCACCGCCGTGGTGGAGCGACACCCACGTCGCGCCGGAGGCGGTGTTGAGGAGTGCGTTGAGAAGCGGCCAGTCCGCGATCGCGTCGGAGCCGTCGGCCATCGCCTCGGTCTCGCGGTACGGCGACGCGACCGAGCCGGAGTCGAGGTGGTCGCGCCCGATGACGAGCGGCGCGCTCAGCTCGCCCGACGCGACCATCTCGTTGAAACGCAGCCCGGCGCGGTGCCGTTCGCCGTACCCGAGCCAGCAGATGCGCGCCGGCAGCCCCTCGAAGTGGACCTTCTCCCCCGCCTGCGTGATCCAGCGGCGCAGGTGCTCGTCCTCGGGGAACAGATCGAGGATCGCGCGGTCGGTGGCCGCGATGTCGGCGGGATCACCGGACAGCGCCGCCCACCGGAACGGGCCTTTGCCCTCGCAGAACAGCGGGCGGATGTAGGCGGGGACGAAGCCGGGGAACGCGAACGCGCGGGCGTACCCACCCTGGCGTGCCTCGTCGCGGATCGAGTTGCCGTAGTCGAACACCTCCGCGCCGGCGTCCATGAACCCGACCATCGCCTCGACGTGCTTGGCCATCGACGCGCGGGCGCGTGCGGTGAACCCCTCCGGGTCGCGCGCCGCCTCGGCCTTCCAGTCCGCGACGTCGATGCCCTCGGGGAGATAGCTCAGCGGGTCGTGCGCGCTCGTCTGGTCGGTGACGATGTCGATCTCGACGCCGCGCGCGAGCAGCTCGGGGAACACGGTCGCCGCGTTGCCGACCACCCCGACCGACAGCGGGCGGCGGTCCTTCTTGGCGGCGAGGACGCGCTCGACGGCGTCGTCGAGGTCGGCGGTGTACTCGTCCAGGTAGCCGTGCTCGACGCGTCGCGCGAGCCGCGTCTCGTCCACGTCGACGACGAGGACCACGCCCTCGTTCATCGTGACCGCGAGCGGCTGCGCGCCGCCCATGCCGCCGCAGCCGGCCGTGAGGGTGAGGGTGCCGGCGAGGGTCGGTCGGTCACCCCGTCGGTCGAGCCTGTCACCCCGTCGGTCGAGCCTGTCGAGACCCCACAGCTTCCGCGCCACGGCGCCGAAGGTCTCGTACGTGCCCTGGAGGATCCCCTGCGTGCCGATGTAGATCCACGACCCGGCCGTCATCTGGCCGTACATCGTGAGCCCCTCGGCCTCGAGCCGCCGGAACTCGGGCCACGTCGCCCAGTCGCCGACCAGGTTGGAGTTGGCGATGAGGACGCGGGGCGCCCACGCGTGCGTACGGAACACGCCGACCGGCTTGCCGGACTGCACGAGCAGGGTCTCGTCGTCGTCGAGGGTGCGCAGCGTGCGGACGATCGCGTCGTACGCCTCCCAGCTGCGCGCGGCGCGTCCCGTACCGCCGTAGACGACAAGGTCCTCGGGGCGCTCGGCGACGTCCGGATCCAGATTGTTCATCAGCATCCGCAACGGGGCTTCGGTCTGCCACGAGCGGGCGGTGATCTGGGTGCCCCGCGGCGCCCGTACGGGTTCGTGGCTCATCGTGGTGCCTCCTGCTCAGGTCCCGTCCCCGATTCGGGCACTTCCCCACCGATTCGCACTGGTGATTCGGTGGGGAAATGCCCAAATCGGGGACGGAGCGTGCCGGTACGGACGAGGGTGACCGTGGAATCGATCTCGGGGGCGAGGAAGCGGTCCGGGCCGGGCCCGGGGACGTGCTCGCGGAGCGTACGGATCGCCGCGCCCGTGATCGGCGACGGCGCGAGCGGCGCGCGCAGATCGATCCCGCGCGCGGCGACCATGATCTCGATCGCGAGCACCCGGGTGAGGGCGTCCACGGCCCTGCGGAGCTTGCGGGCCGCGGACCAGCCGAGCGAGACGTGGTCCTCCTGCATCGCGCTCGACGGGATCGAGTCGACGCTGGCCGGCACCGCGAGGCGCTTGAGCTCGGCGACGAGCGCGGCCTGCGTGTACTGCGCGATCATCGCGCCGGAGTCCACACCCGGGTCGTCGGCGAGGAACGGCGGCAGTCCGCGGTTGCGCGAGACGTCGAGGAACCGGTCCGTACGGCGCTCGCTGATGCCGGCGACATCGGCGACCGTGATCGCCAGGAAGTCCAGGACGTACGCCAGCGGGGCGCCGTGGAAGTTCCCGTGGGACGAGACCCGCCCGTCCGCGAGGACCGACGGGTTGTCGATCGCGGAGGCGAGCTCGCGCCCCGCGACGAGGGCCGCATGGTCGAGTGTGTCGCGGGCGGCGCCGTGGACCTGAGGAGTGCAGCGCAGCGAGTACGCGTCCTGGACCACCCCGTCGCCGTGCCGGTGGCTCGCCACGATCTCCGACCCGGCGAGCAGCGTCCGCAGGTGCGCGGCCGACGTGGCCTGCCCCGGGTGCGGCCGCAGGGCCATCAGCTCCGCGGAGAACACCTGGTCCGTCCCGAGCTGGCCCTCGATGCTCATCGCGGCCGCGAGGTCGGCGGCGTCGAGCAGGGCCCGCACGTCGTGAAGCGCGAGGACGAGCATCCCGAGCATCCCGTCGGTGCCGTTGATGAGCGCGAGGCCTTCCTTCTCGGCAAGGACGACGGGGGTCAGCCCGTGGTCGGCGAGCGCCTCGGCCGCAGGGCGTACGACACCGTTCTCGGTCACCTCGCCCTCCCCCATCACCGCGAGTGCGCAGTGCGACAGTGGCGCGAGGTCGCCGGAGCAGCCGAGGCTGCCGTACTCGCGCACCACGGGTGTCAGGCCCGCGTTGAGCATCGCCGCGTACGCCTCGGCGACCTCGAGCCGCACGCCGGTGTGCCCGCTGGCCATGGTCGACAGGCGCAGCAGCATGAGCGCCCGTACGACCTCGTCCTCGACCTGCGGGCCGGTGCCGGCCGCGTGGGAGCGGATCAGGCTGCGTTGGAGCTGCGTGCGCTGCTCGGCCGGGATGTGCCGTGTCGCGAGCGCGCCGAACCCCGTCGAGACGCCGTACACCGGCTCGTCGGAGGCGGCCAACGCCTCGACGTGCGTACGGGCGGTCTTGATCGCGGAGCGTGCCTCCTCGGACAGGGCCACGCGGGCTCCGTCGCGGGCGACGGCGACGACGTCCTCGGGGGCGAGCGGCCCGGGGCCGACGATGACGGTGTGCATGGGTCCATTCCACGGCGCGGGCGTGCCGCACCGCTACGGCGCCGCGCTGGCTCGTGTCTCGCATCCGAGACAGCGGCCATTGCGGTCGATCGGTGCCGCCATGTGACACCGATCGACCGCGCAGAGCGCCGCAGCACGGCGCGGCAATCTCGGATCCGAGACACTGACCCCATGTCCCGTGCCGTCCCCGCCGCGACCGCGACGCTGCGCGCGTTGCGGTTCCTGTCGGGCCAGCCCGTCCCGGTCCCCGCGAGCCGCATCGCGAGCGAGATCGGTTTGCCCCGCTCCTCCACGTACCACCTGCTCGCGGCGATGGCCGAGGAGGACTTCGTCGTCCACTACCCCGAGGACCGCACCTGGGGGCTCGGGGTCGGCGCGTGGGAGGTGGGGCTCGCCTTCGCGCAGCAGGAACCGCTCGCCCGCCTCGCCCGGGTCCCGCTCGCCCGCCTCGTCGACACGCTCGGCCAGTCCGCACACCTGGCGGTCCTCCACGGCTCGGACGTGCTCTACGTCCTCGAGGAGCGGGCGCCCGGCCGCCCGTCGCTGGTCACCGACGTGGGCGTACGGCTTCCGGCGCACCTAACCGCATCCGGGCGCGCGATCTTGTCGACGCTCGCCCGGCCGCAGGTGCGCGCCCTCTATCCGGATGCCGCCGCGTTCGTCAGCCGTACGGACGTTGGCCCCGCGACGCCGACCCAGCTGCGTGACCTGCTCGGCGAGACCCGGCGCCGCGGGCATGCCACCGAGGACGGCGAGGTGACGCCGGGGTTCCGGTCCGTCGCGGTCGCGCTCAGCGCGCCTGCGGTCCGTGCTGCCGTCGCCGTCACGTGGGAGTCGTCGGCGGACGTCTCCGCCGACGCGGTCGTCACCGCCGTACGGAGCACCGCCGCGACGCTCGACCGCCGCCTGCACGCCCGCTGACGGGCTACTGCCCCGTACGCCCGTCGATGCACTCGCGGAGGAGATCCGCGTGACCGGCGTGGCGCGCGTACTCCTCGATCATGTGCACCAGCACGTCGCGCAGCGGGATCTCGCCACGCTCGGTGTCGCGCGCGACCGTGCCGAGGTCCGAGACGCCATCGACGAACGCCTCCGCGTACGCCACTTCGTCCTCCCAGCGGCGCCACGCGTCGGCCACGACCTCGTCGTCGGCGACCGCACCGTTGAAGTCGGCGTCGCGGTCCTCCGCCGTCCGGTAGTAGCGCGGCGCGTCCTCACCCGCCATCCGCTGCCGGAACCAGGTCCGCTCGACATCGGCCATGTGCCGTACGAGGCCCAGCAGCGACATCGTCGACGGCGGCACCGAGCGGCGCGCCATCTGCTCGGCGTCGAGACCGTCGCACTTCATCCGCAGCGTGAGCCGGTACACGCGCAGGTAGTCGAGGAGCGTCTCGCGCTCGCCGACTGACTGCGCGTCGGAGTCGCGCGGGTCGTCCTGGGGGTCGACCCACATGTCCGGGAACTGCCGTTCGCTGCTCATCTCGGCAGTCTCTCAGGCACAGACGCCTACTCGTCCACCCAGAATCCGCGACCGCCGAACCACCCTCCGTACGACCCGCCGCCGTACGCACTGCCGCTGTCACGAGACCCGAGATAGCTGTCGACGACGGCGACGCCGAGGTCCTCCAGCTCCGGCGCGACCACGCGTCCGTCGACGCGCCGCGCCATCTGCTCGATGAACCGCGCGAGCCCGGGGTCCTCGCCGAGGCGGAAGAACGTGGTCTGCGCGCCGAGCCGCCCGACGTCGTCGAGGGCACGGACGGTGTGCGCGACCGTACGAGGCGACGGCGGATATGTGAAGAAGACCTCGCCGTCGGGTTCGAGGTGCGACGTCGGCTCGCCGTCGGTGACGATGAGCAGCACCGGCTGCGCGGAGGGGTGCTTGCGGAAGTGCCGGTGCGCGAGCAGAAGCGCGTGGTGCAGGTTGGTGCCCTTGTCCCACTTCGCGTCGAGCGCGGTGAGCTGGTCGATGTCCATGACCTCGGCGTACGGGCCGAACCCGACGAGCTGCAGGTGGTCCCCGCGGAACCGGCTCTGGATCAGCGTGTGGAGCGCGAGCGCCGTGCGCTTCATCGGCACCCACCGCCCGTCCATCGCCATCGAGAACGACGTGTCGACGAGGAGCGCGACCGCGGCCTGCGTGCGCGCCTCGGTCTCGCTCACCTCGACGTCTCGGATGTTGAGCCGGACCCCTGCACCGGCGTCGCCGCCCTCGGCGGTCGTACGGAGGACCGCGTTGGTGAGCGTCTTCGTGACGTTCCACGGCTCGGTGTCACCGAACTCCCATTCGCGCGATTCGCCCGAGAGCTCGCCGGCTGCGCCCGCACGCCGGACGTCGCGGGCACCCTGGCGGCCGGACATCCGGTTCGCGACGTCGCGCAGCAGCGACCGTCCGAGTTGGCGGATCGCCTTCGGGGAGAGGCGCAGCCCGCCGTCCGTCCCGCGCTTGAGGGCGCCGCTCTCGCGCAATGCCCGCTCGAGCTCGGCGAGCGCACGCGCGTCGACGGCCGCGTCCTCACCGAGGAGGTCGCCGAGCTTGTCGACGTCGATGTCGCTCATCCGCGCCCCGGGATAGGACTGCGAGAGCTGCTCGCCGAGCGCGTCGAGGTCCGCGAGCTCCTGCAGGACGCCGGTGCCGTCGCCGAGTCCGAGCCCCTGCTCGCCGTCGAAACGCTCCGACCCCGACCAGTCCTCGCCGGGCCGAAGCGCCTGGAGGTTGACGTCGAGCTGCCCGAGCGCGTCCTGGAGATCGGCGCTGCCGAAGGCCTGGGCCGACAGCGCCATCAGCTCCTCGCGTTGCTCCGGAGTCATCGAGTTGAGCATCCGTTGCGCGGCGGCGGAGCGGGCGGCGAGCGCGTCGATCAGCTCGTCGACGTTCTGCGGGTCCTCCGGGAAGAAGTCCCCGTGCTTGTCCATGAACTCCCGGAACTGCTCCTCGGTGTCGTCCCCGCGCCGGTGCGCGTCCAGCAGGCTGTTGAGGTCGCGCACCATCTCGGCGACGGCCTCGCGATCCTCGTCGGTGGCGTTCTCGAGCGCCTGCTTCATGCCGGAGAAGCGCTGGTCGAGCATCTCGCGACCGAGCAGGTCCTTGATCCGCTCGAAGTCCTCGCGCGCCTGCGTGCTGCGCCAGGAGTAGTCCGCCAGCTCGGAGACGGCGGACGCCGGGGACGACGGCAGGCTCTCCATCCGCATCTCCGCGAAGCGTGCGTCGTCGTCGAGATCACGGGCGAGCTGCTTGCGCTCCTCGAGCACCGCCCGGTCGAGGAGCTCGCGCACCTCGCGCAGCGTGCCGTCGAGGTCGTGACGCTCCAGCAGGCTGCGCCGGCGCTGCGCGACGCGACGTGCAAGGTCGTCGAGGCCCTGCTGACCGTCCGTCCCGCGCCGCAACACCTCACGCATCGCGTGCTCGGGCGAGTATCCAGCCATCACGTCCTCGCCGATGGCCTCCAACGCCTCGGCGATGTCGACCGGTGGCGCGAGCGGATCACCGCCCGCGTACCGGCCGTACCGGCTCTCGTGCCTGCTCATCTGTCACCTGCCGCGCTCATCCGTACACCGTCTCCCCGCCACCGGAGTCCTTGCTGATCTTGCGCGCGAGGAAGAGCCCCTCCAGCGCCAGCTCGAGCGCGCTCGCCCGCTCGCCGTCGCCGGTGGCGCCGAGCCGGGCCATCACCTCGTCGTACAGGGCCGACTCTCCCAGCACTGGGAGGCCCGCGAGGAAGTCGCTCGCGGTGACCTGGTCGCCGGTCGTCACCGTCGCACCGGACGCGAACGCCTCGACGAGCAGCGCGAAGTCGATGCCGCGCAGCCGGTGGCGTACGGTCTCGGCGGTCGCCGTACGGAGGACGTGCTCGAGGATGGCCCGCTCGCGACCCTCCTCGCCGGTCTCGAACTCGACCTTGCCGCCGAGCACGTCCACGGCGGTCTCGAGATCGACGACACGGGCCACGGCGGTGTCCTCGCCCCGTACGGTCGCGCGGTGCAGCGCCGCGGCCGCGACCGTCTCCGCACCTGCGATCGAGAACCGTGCGGACACACCTGCACGCTGGTCGACGGCCTGCGACTCGCGCAGCGCCCGCGTGAACCGGGCGAGGATCTCGAGCAGGAAGTCGGGCACCTGCGCGACCAGCGCGGCCTCCTGCCGGACCACGGCGATCTCGTCCTCGAGCTCCAGCGGGTAGTGCGTCCGGATCTCCGCGCCGAAGCGGTCCTTCAGCGGCGAGATGATGCGCCCGCGGTTCGTGTAGTCCTCCGGGTTGGCCGTCGCCACGACCATGACGTCGAGCGGCAGCCGCAGGACGTACCCGCGGATCTGGATGTCGCGCTCCTCCATCACGTTGAGCATCGCGACCTGGATGCGCTCGGCGAGGTCGGGCAGCTCGTTGATCGCGACGATCCCGCGGTGGGAGCGCGGCACGAGCCCGAAGTGGATCGTCTCGGGGTCGCCGAGCGAGCGCCCTTCGGCGACCTTCATCGGGTCGACGTCGCCGATCAGGTCGGCCACGCTCGTGTCCGGCGTCGCGAGCTTCTCGGCGTACCGCTCGTCGCGGTGGCGCCACACCACCGGCAGCGCGTCGCCGAGCTCGGTCGCGCGCCGACGCGAGGCGGGGGTGATCGGCTCGTACGGGTGCTCGCCGAGCTCGGATCCTTCGATGACCGGGGTCCACTCGTCGAGGAGCCCGGCGAGCGAGCGCAGCAGACGGGTCTTGCCCTGGCCGCGTTCGCCGAGCAGCACGACGTCGTGCCCGGCGATCAGGGCGCGCTCGAGCTGCGGGATGACCGTGTCGTCGAGCCCGTGCAGGCCGGGCCAGGGATCACGCCCCTCGGCGAGCGCGGCGAGCAGGTTGTCGCGGACCTCCTCGCGGAGGGACTTCTGGACGTGGCCGGAGGCGCGGAGCTCGGCGACCGTGCTGGGTGCAGGCGCATTCATCTGCTCCACGCTAGTCCGGTGCACCCCGGATCACCGACCGTCGTTCGCTGACGGCGGACAGCCGCGTCGCGCACACTGGGTCCCATGGGGGTCACGCGACGACGATTCACGATCCGCGCGTCTGTCGCGAACGGGATCGACCACGCGTTCTTCGCGTTCTCGGCGTTGGCGGCTGCGTGGTTCGCCTACCTGCTGCTCGTCGAGGGGGCCCGCCGGGGCTGGCAGTCGGGTCTGCTGGTCGTCTTCTGGCTGTTCGTCGCCTATCTTCTGCTCCCCCGGCTGCACCGGATCCTCACGCAGATCTATGTGCCCGGCTACTTCATCGGCCGCGCGCGGACCGCCGACGGGCGCCTCGGCGATCCCGTCAACCTCGCCTTCCGCGGTCGCGAGCAGCAAGTCCACCGCGCGATGCGCGAGGGCGGCTGGACCCGCGCGGACGATCTCGACCTGCGGTCCGGCATGCGCATCGTCACGTCGACCCTGCGGCGACGCAGCGATACCGGAGCACCGGTCAGCCCGCTCGTGCTGTTCGGTCGGCAGCAGGACTTCGCGTACGAGCGGGAGGTGGACGGCAGCCCCTCGCAGCGCCATCACGTCCGGTTCTGGCGATGCCCGGACGGGTGGAAGCTACCCGGCGGGTTTGCGGTGGACTGGCTCGCCGCCGGCACGTACGACCGCAGCGTGGGCCTGTCCACGTTCACCCTGCAGATCACCCACAAGATCGCCCGCGACACCGATGTCGAACGGGACTTCGTCCTCGCGACGGTCACCGGTGCCGACCCCTCCGTGACCGTGAACGTCATCGAGGACTTCTCCACCGGCTACCACGCGCGCAACGGCGGGGGCGACGCGATCGAGACGGACGGCGATCTGCCCGTCGTGGACCTGAGCACCGTGGACGCGCCGCCGGATCCGGTGGCGCCGCCCGCCGACGGCCGCATACGCCTGCCTGCACCGACCGTCTTCGGGGCCGGCGTCGCCGTGCTGCGCGCGCTCGGCATCCTCATCGCCGTCGTCCTTGTGGTGGTGGCCCCCGACCTGGTCGCCGACACCGTGACTCACGCCGGCGCCGACCTGACGACCCGGGACGTCGAGGCCGCGGCGCGCGGGAGTGCACTCGTGCTTGCGGTGTACGGCCTCGTCGACCTCGTGCTCGCCGTCGCCGTGCTGCGGGGCAGCAATCTCGCGCGGCTCGTGCTCATGACGTTGTGCGCTGTGGCGACGGTGACCGCCTTCGCCTCCGACGTTGGCGGTGACCCGATCACGCTGACCCACCTCCCGACGGTCGGCGTCAACATCCTGGTGATCCTCGCGTTGTCGAGCCCCCGCTCACGGGCGTACGCGACGCCCGCGGTCAACCCTTCGGCAGCACCTCGGTCATCACGCGCTGCACGTTACCGCCCATGACCGCGGCGACGTCGGCGTCGCTGAAGCCACGGTCGACCAGCTCCTGCGTGACGACGGCGAGCTCGGACGTGTCCCAGCCGACGGCGACCGAGCCGTCATAATCGCTGCCGAGACCGACGTGATCGATGCCCACGAGGTTGCGGACGTGGACCATCGCGTCGACGACCGCCTTCACACTGGTGTCGCACACCGCGCCGTCGAAGTAGGCGATGCCGACAACGCCTCCGGTGGCAGCGACGCCACGGATCTCGTCGTCGGTGAGGTTGCGGTTGACCTCGCACGTGGCCTGGACGCCCCCATGGCTGGACACCACCGGCTTCGTGGCGCGTGCGAGCATCTCGGCGACAGCGGTGTGGCTCGCGTGCGCGACGTCGACGATCATCCCGAGCTCCTCCATCTCGTCGAAGACCTCGCGCCCGAGGTCGGTGAGGCCTTCCTTCTCCTCACCGTGCATCGAGCCCGCGACCTCGTTGTCGAAAAAGTGCGTGAAGCCCGCCATGCGGTAGCCCGCCTCGTACAGGCTCCCCAGGTTGTCGGCGTCGCCCTCGAGCGGCTGCAGGCCCTCCAGCGAGAGCAGCGCACCCGTGACGTCGTTGCCGGCGGCGCGGTCAGCGACGAGGCCCTGGAGGTCGTCGCTCGTACGGACGAGGCGCAGCGCGCCCTCGGACCGTTCCTCGGCATCCTGGAGCTTCTCCGCGTGGTACATCGAGCGTTCGAAGATCGAGGTCCACGTCCGCGGCGGCTGGAGCTGGGCGAATGTCAGCAGCGTGATGTTGTCGGTGTCGGCACTGTTGGAATCGAAGTTCTGACCCTTCGGAGACTTGCTCACCGACGAGAACACCTGCAGCGCGACGTTGCCGTCCTGCAGCCGCGGGAGGTCGACATGCCCACGGTCGCTGCGGTCGAGGAGGTCACGCTTCCACAGGAGCGTGTCGGAGTGCATGTCGAGGATGGTCAGCGAGTCGTGAAGCGCCTGCGTCTCGTCGGTGACCTCGGGCAGCGGCTCGGTCACAATCTCGTTCATGCCCTTCTCGACGATCCCGGGTGCGAGCGCGAAGAACGCGACCGCGGCGAGGACGGCCAGTGCGAGGAGCGCGACGAGGATGCGCTTGACGGTGAAGCGCCGGCGTCGCCGGGAAACAGGGGCATCTGCTGACGACATGAAGGGGTCCTTCCGAGACGGAGGTCACACCGTACCCGCCGGTAACAAGGCCGCGTCATCCGGCCCGGTCCGGCACTGGCCGTACGCTGTGCCCGTGATCTTGCACCGCCTGCCGACGGGGCCCCGCGCGTGAGCGCCGGACTGGCCGCCCTCCTCGACGACATCGCCGCCCTCGCCAAGCTGGCGGCGGCCTCGGTCGACGACGTCGGCGCCGCCGCGGCACGCGCGAGCACCAAGGCCGCTGGGGTCGTCGTCGACGACGCCGCGGTGACCCCTCGCTACGTCCAGGGCCTGCGCCCGGAGCGCGAGCTGGCGATCATCAAGAAGATCGCGATCGGCTCGCTGCGCAACAAGCTGGTCTTCATCCTTCCCGTCGCGCTGCTCCTGAGCCAGTTCGCGCCGTGGCTGCTGACGCCGATTCTCATGCTGGGCGGGACGTATCTCTGCTACGAGGGCGCCGAGAAGCTCTGGGAGAAGCTGTCCGGCCACCACGCGCCCGAGGTCCCCTCGTCGTCGCAGGGCCCCGTCGAAGAGGGCAAGGTGATCTCCGGCGCCATCACGACCGACTTCATCCTGTCGGCCGAGATCATGGTGATCGCGCTCAACGAGGTGGCCGACGAGCCGTTCGTGTCGCGCGCGCTCATCCTCGCCCTCGTCGCGGTCGGCATCACGGCGCTCGTCTATGGCGCGGTCGGCCTCATCGTCAAGATGGACGACATCGGCCTCTCGATGGCCACCCGCACCTCGGCCGTCTCGCAGGCCGTCGGTCGCTTCCTCGTCCGCGCCATGCCCGTGGTCCTCGCGACGCTCTCGGTCGTCGGCGTGGCCGCGATGCTGTGGGTCGGCGGGCACATCCTGCTCGTCGGAGTGGACGAGCTGGGCTGGCACGGCCTGTACGACGCCGTGCACCACCTCGAGGAGCTCGTGCACGACGCCGTGCCGGCCATGGGCAGCACGCTCCCGTGGCTCGTCAACACCACCGCGTCAGCGCTGCTCGGACTCGTCGTCGGCGCGATCGCGGTCGCGGTCATGCACGTCGTGCCACGCCGCAAGAAGCACTGACGCAGGGTCAGGCCCGCCGTACGGTCAGCGCCTCGCGCCGCGTGAGCGTGACCTCCATGCCCTCCGGCATCAGCGTGAGGCGCTCGTCGATGCGCAGGTCGTACGAGGGGTCGCCGGCGATGTCGTACCGGTGCAGGATGCGCGCCAGCGCCATCGTCGCCTCGTGCACCGCGAACTGGCGTCCGATGCACGCCCGCTCGCCGGTGCCGAACGGCTTCACCGTGCTCGCGAGTCTGGGGCGCGGACGCTCGGGGTCGAACGCGTCCGCGTCCTCGCCCCACACCGCCGGGTCGCGCTGCACGAGCGGCAGGACGACCAGCGCCCAGTCGTCGGGCGTCATCGTCCAGCGTCCGCCGAGCGTGGTCGTCTCTCGCGGGCTGCGAGCGTAGCCGGGCGCGGTGGGCCACAGCCGCAGCGACTCGTCGAGCACCTTGCGGAGGTAGCGGAAGCGCGCCACCTGCTCGTACGACGGCGTCGCGTCAGGGTCGTCCCCGAGGATCGCGTCGGTCTCGGCCTGCGCCTTGGCGAGCACCTCGGGGTGGCGCGCGAGGTAGTAGAACGCGAACGACAACGCACCCGAGGTCGTCTCGTGACCGGCAACGAGGAACGTGAGGATCTGGAAGCGGATGTTCTCGTCGCTCAGCCGCTCGCCGGTCTCGGGGTGCGCCTGGTCGAGCATGATGCCGAGCAGGTCGTCGGTGTCCGTGCTGCCCGAGCGGCGGCGCGCGGCGACGATGTCGTCGAGGAACTGGCGGACGTAGTCGAGCTGGTCGGCGTGCTTGCGGTCCAGCCGACGCTCGAGGAGCTTCGCCCCGGGCAGCGCCATGAGCACGCCCTTGCGCCGCCCGAGCGTGAGCGCGGTGACCATGCCCTCGATGAAGGGGTGCACCTCGTCGGTCGTGAACGAGCCGAACGCCTGGCTGAACCCCGTACGCCCGATCGTCTCGAGCGTCAGGCGGGTCATGTCGGCGGCCAGGTCGACGTGTCCGGAGCCGGCGTCCCACACCGCGAACAGCTCGTCGAGCGTCTCGGCCATGACCGGGTGGTAGCGCTGCATCGCCTGCTTGGTGAACGCGGGCACGAGCAGGTCGTGGGCGAGCTGCCAGTTGGGCTCGTGGTTGTAGGCCGTGAACAGGCCGTCGCCGGCGATGCCGCGCAGGCCGTCGAGCGCGGGTGAGTTGGCCTTGACGAAGCGCGACTCGTCGTTGAGCTCGGCGGCGAGCTCGGCATCGGTGACGAAGACGAACTTCTGGCCGAAGACGACGATCTCGAAGATCGGCCCGAGGTCGCGGTGGTGCTCGAGGATGTGCTGAACGGGACGCTCGGGGTCCATGCTGCCGGCGTCCTTCATCCACCGGCGGCGCCCGGCGGGGTGCGGGAAGGTGTGTCCGGACCAGGCGTTGCGCATCGGTAACTCCTTGTTGCACGTCGGTTCAGCAAGCCTGAACGGTTGCTGAACCCGTGTCAAGTAGTCTCTGCTCGTGGCAACCCGGACCCGGCTCTCTCCCGAGCAGCGACGCGACCAGCTGCTGACGTTGGGCGCGCAGCTGTTCGCGACGCAGCCGTACGAGGACGTCCACATCGAGCGGGTCGCCGAGATGGCAGAGGTCTCCCGCGGACTGCTCTACCACTACTTCCCCAACAAGCGCGCGTTCTTCGCCGCGCTGCTCGCGCAGGCCGCCGAGCAGCTCGCGCAGGCCACGACTCCCAAGCCCGACGTCGGGCCGCGCGAGCAGCTGCTCGACGGCGTCGAGAGCTATCTGCGGCACTGCGCCGCCAACCGTCTCGGGGTCAGCACGATCCACCGCGGCGCCGCCAGCGGCGACCCCGAGATCGAGGCGATCCTGGAGGAGTCGACGCGGCTGCACGAGGACCGCATCCTCACCGTGCTCGTCCCGGGCCAGGAGCCGCACCCGCTGCTCACCCTCGCCGTACGGGGCTGGCTCCTGCACCTGCGCACCGTCGGGCACGAGTGGGCGACCACCGCTCCGGACGTCCCCGTCGACGAGGTCCGCGACATGTGCGCGGGCGCACTCGTCGGCGCTCTCGAGGCCCTGCCGCCGGAGGGGCGACCGGCTGTGCTCGCGTCGCTGATCTCGGGCTAGGCGCCACTACGGCGGTAGTCGACGAGCAGGCTCCCAGTCGGCGCGCCGACTACCTGCTCGAGCTCCCACTGCTGCGCGTCGCGCACGCCGTCCCACAGTCGTCGCCCCTCACCGACGGCAACGGGCGTCACCACGAGGCGTAGCTGGTCGACCAGGTCCGCCGCGAGCAGCGACCGCGTCAGCGCCAGGCTTCCGTGCACCCCGATGTCGCCACCCTCTGTCCCTTTGAGGTCGCGCACGGCTCGTGGTCGGACGTCGGCCAATAATCGGACCACTCGTCATACATGCGGTGCCCGAGCAGCACGGTGTCCTGCGCGTCGATCACCCGACGCAGGTTGTCGTCCATGACCTCGTCGAAGTCGAAGACGAACCGGTCAGGCCCCTCAGCGACCCCGTCCAGCGAGACGAGCATGTAGGCGACGACGTGGCGCATAGGTGCCTCCGTACGGTCAGGTGGGTACGAGGGTGTGGACCGCCAGCGACTCCTCGAATCATCGGTCCGCGGTGACGACCTCCGCCGTGAACGCCCGCTCGGCGGCGGGGTGGCAGCGCACGTAGCGCCGGGTCAGGACGAAGCTCCCGAGCGCGCAGGTGCTCGACACGACCATCACGAGCGCCATCGGCACCGCGGTGTCGTCGCCGGCGATGCCGCCGAGCGGCGAGACGACGCCACCGAAGAGGAACATCAGCCCACCGACCAGCGCGCTGCCTGCTCCGGCGACGTCACGGCTCTGCTGCAACGCGAGTGCACTGGTGTTGCCCATCACGAACCCGGCGCTGGTGACCATGGGGAACAGCGGCACCGCGAGCACCCATGCGGGGAGCGGCGAGACCGCGACGACGAGCACGGCCGCCGTCGACGCGACGGTCACGGGCAGTGCCAGGCTGACCGTACGGGCGGGGTGGACGCGGCGGCGGGCCAACCGCGCGGACACCAGACCGCCGATCGTCAGGCCGATCGCGTTCAGCGCGAAGAGCAGGCCGTACACGAGCTCGGTCGTGCCGAGCACGCCTTGGTAGACGAACGACGAGGACGAGATGTACGTCATCAGCGCGCCGAAGGTGAACAGCACGGTGGCTGCGTACCCGAGGAACGCCGGGCGCCCGAACAGCCGTCCCAGCGAGGCGTACTGGACCCGCGGCGTACGGCGCTGCGGCGGGAGGCTCTCGCGGACCGTCGTGAGTGCGCCGACGAGCTGCAGCACGGTCACCGCGAGCACGATCCCGAGGACACCGCGCCACGGCACGTGCCCGGCGACCGCACCGCCGATCGCGGGTGCGGCGACCGGCGCGATGCTTTTGATCGTCATCATGAGCGACATCGCCCGAGCGGCCGCGAAGCCTTCGAGCAGGTCGGCGATCACGGCGCGCGCGACGACGATGCCGGCCGCGCCCGCCAGCGCCTGGACGAAGCGGGCGCCGATGAGCACCTCGATCGTCGGCGCGAGCACCGCCACCGCGGCCGCGAGCGTACTGACCGTGCACCCGACGAGCAGCGGGCGTACGCGGCCGAGGTGGTCGGTCACCGGACCCCAGAGCACCTGCCCCACACCGAGCCCGACGAGGAACGCGGTGAGCGTCAGCTGCACCGCCCCGGCATCGGTCTCCAACGACGTTGCGATTGCGGGGAACGACGCGAGGTAGAAGTCGACCGACAGCGGTGCGGTCGCCGACAACAGCGCCAGAACGAGGAGAAGGCGGAGCGGGAGACCGTCACGCGCGGGCAGACCGGCATCAGGGGAACGCGGCACCATCGGAGTATAGGACCCGCATCCGACACTAGGCTCGCGTGCGATGACCATCACTGACGCACACTTCTGGGACCTGATCCATGCCGAGCGCGTTCGGCTCGTGGACATGCTGGAGGGGCTCAGCGACGAGGACTGGCGTGCCAGGACCCTCTGCTCCGACTGGACCGTCGACCAGGTCGTCGCCCACCTCACCGCCGGCGCGAGCACAGGGACCTGGGCGTGGATCCGCAGCATGGCGGGCGCGGGCTTCAACGCGAGCAGGCACAACGATCGCCGCCTTGCCCGCTACCGCGGCGCCACCCCTGCGGCGACGCTGGAGGCGTTCCGCAGGGCGGCCACGAGCACCACCGCACCGACGAAGGACCACGCCGCATGGCTCGGGGAGGTGATCGTCCACGGTCAGGACATCGCGCGCCCGCTGGGTGTCCCCGTCACGCCCGACCCTGTGGCCGTCGGCGAGGTCGCCCGCTTCTTCGCGGCGAAGGACTTCGCGGTCAACAGCCGACGACTCGTGAAGGGGTTGGCGCTGGAGGCCGACGACACCTCGTTCCGGAGCGGGAGGGGCCCGCTCCTCCGCGGCCACCTCCTCGATCTGGTGATGGCGATGGCGGGCCGTCCGGACTCCTGCGCGGCGCTCGACGGCGACGGCGTCGAGGAGCTTCGCCGACGTCTCCGCTGAGCGCGCCGCCGCTCAGGCGTCGGGCAGCAATCGCTCCGCCAGGTACGCGAGGATCTCGTCCCGCGCGGTCACCGTCGGGTGCCCGGCCTCGTCGACCAGGTGCGCGGTCACGACGCTGTGCGGCGTGCCGACGACGTCCCGGAAGAAGGGCGGCGGTTCCGGATTGGCGGCATCGCCGTTGAGGACGCGGCCGTCGAACCGGTCGCCCAGCAGCTTCTCGTACGCCGCGAACCGCTGTCCCGTGCACCAGCGGTCGTCGGCGAAACGGTACGCAAGAGCGCTCAAGTCGTCGCGTACGAAGCGTTCTCGTACGGCGTCGGCGTCCTCCGCGGACATCTCGAGCGCGGCCGGGTCGTCGAGCGGGAGCGACGGCTGGCTGAGGACGGCGGCGATGACGGAGGGCTCGAGCGTCATCGTCAGCGCGAAGTTGCCGGTGAAGCACATCCCGATCGCCCCCACCCCAGGCCCTCCGCACTCGTCGTGCGCGAGTCGTGCCAGCGCGCGGAGCCACGTCACGACCGGGCTGGTGCCGCCACCGGCGAACGCACGAAACTCGGCGCTCACGCAGGCGCGCTTCATCACCGCAGCGCCGTCCTCGGCCGTCGGGTACGCCCCGTCGACACCGAACAGCGACGGGACGTACACCGTGAACCCGGCGTCACAGACCCACCGCGCGAAGCGCAGCACGTCCGGGCTGATCCCCGGCATCTCCGGCATCACCACGACGGCGGGTCCGCTCCCCGCGACGTGTACGTCCTTCTCGCTGCCCTCCGCCGCAAACCGTCGGCGGACGAACCCCTCGAGCGTCTCCGTGCTCGCTTCAGCGTTCGTCATCGTGCCTCCCTCTGCTCGGTGTCGCCCCATCCTCGCCGCTGTGGGCCGGTGCACGTAGGGGCGAGAGCGCCACGATCCGGGCTAATCTCGCCACATGACGGAAGCGCTGCGGGTCGGTGTGCTCGCCTACCCGGACTGTTTCGCCTCAGAGGTCTTCGGCGTCGTCGACCTCCTCACGATGGCTTCCCACGTGTCTGCTGCGCAGGGCGGCACCCGCGCGCCGTTCGAGACCTCCGTGATCTCACCGCGCCGGCGTGTCCTCGCCTCGGGCGACGTGCCGATCGGCATACGACCGGTGCATGAGGTCGACGTCCTGGTCGTTCCCGGCTTCGCGCTCGTCCCGTCGCTCGACCTCGACGACCGCCTGCGAAACCTGCGCCCGGAGGTCGCGGCGATGCGCGCGCACGCCGAGACCGGTCGCGCGGTGGTGTCGATCTGCGTCGGCGCCTTCCTCGCCGGCGACGCGGGGCTGCTCGACGCGCGACGAGCGACGACGTCCTGGTTGTTCGCCGACCTGCTCGCACGGCGCTTCCCCCGCACGACGGTCACGCCGGAGGCGCTCGTGGTCAACGACGGCGGCGTCACGACCACCGCCGGGTTCACCGCCATGTACGACTTCGTCCTCGACCTCGTCGGGCGTCACTGCGGGCCGTCCGTCGCTCGGCACACCGCACGCGTCGCCCTGGTCGACGACGCGCGCGTCAGCCAGGCGCCGTACGTCGACAGCGCGATGCTCCCGTCGACGGGCAGCGCGTTCTCGGCGCAGGTCGAGCGCTGGCTCACCCGGCAGCTCGCCGACCCGTACGACCTCGCGTCGCTCGCCGCGGCGTTCGGCACCAGCACACGGACGATGCTGCGCCGCTACAAGGCCGACACCGGCAGCACGCCGCTCGCCTACCTCCAGCGCGTACGGGTGCGCCGCGCCCAGCACCTCCTCGAGCACAGCGACCGGACGTGGCAGGAGGTCGTCCGCGACGTCGGCTACCGCGACCCGGCGGCGTTCTCGCGACTGTTCGTCCGGCACGTCGGCGTCAGCCCCGGCGACTACCGGGCAGGGTTCCGGCGGTCGGTCGCCTGAGCTAGCGCCGCGCTGCCACGATCTGTGCAGCGAGGCCGTCGAGGACGTTAGGCAGGTCGTCGTCGACCACGAGCGCGTCGACGAGGCCGCGGCTCATGAAGTCGCTGTCGGCGATCCGGTCGAGCATCGCGACCAGCGGGTCCCAGAAACCACCCGGGTTGAGCAGGCCGAGCGGCTTGGTGTGCAGCCCGAGCGTCTGCCAGGTCCACACCTCGAACATCTCCTCGAGCGTCCCCAGGCCGCCGGGCAGCACGAGGAACGCGTCGGCACGGTCGGCCATCATCGCCTTGCGCTGGTGCATCGAGCCGACGACCTGCATCTCGAGGCCCGGCTCGTCGCGGCGCCCCCACTCACGCTCGACCATGAACGACGGGATCACGCCGTACACGCGCCCCCGGTGGTCGAGCGCGCCACGCGACAGCGCGCCCATGAGCCCGCTGCCACCCCCGCCGTACACGAGCTCGATCTCGCGCTCGGCGATCTGCGCACCGACCTCGTACGCCATCTCCACGAGCGCGGGGTCGTTGCCGTCGCGCGAGCCGAGGAACACGGCGAGGCTTGCGAGCGGACGGGAGGAGGATCGCTGCATCCCCGGATCGTACGGCGCGCGTCACCCGCGCCCGCTGACCACCCACGGGGCCCGAACCCTGCCATGGTGTCCTCATGTCGACGGTGCTCGTCATGGTCCTCGGACTCGCCGCTCTCGTCGTCGGCGCCGAGCTGCTCGTACGCGGAGGCTCCGGTCTCGCTGCACGGCTGGGGGTCGCCCCGATCACCATCGGCCTGACCGTCGTCGCGCTCGGGACGAGCATGCCGGAGCTCGCGATCGGCATCGACGCGGCTCGAAGCGACAGCGGCGGCCTCGCCGTGGGCAACATCATCGGCACGAACCTGGTCAACCTGTTGCTGATCCTCGGCCTGAGCGCCGCGATCCGGCCTATCGCACTCGCCTCACGCACGCTGCGGTTCGACCTGCCGGTCATGACGGCCGTCGCGCTCGTGGTGTTCGTGATGGGACGCGACGGCACGCTGACCTCGGTCGAAGGCACCGTCCTGATCGTCCTCGGCGTCGCCTACACGTACGGGGTGCTCCGCGCGGGGCGCGCCGACGCGGCCGAGCGCCCCGCCGACACCGCTGCCGGCTCCGCAGCCACCACCGGCAGCGCGGCGCGTGACGTGCTCAGCCTCGTCATCGGTCTCGTGGTCATCGTCATCGGGGCTGACCTTCTCGTCAGCGGTGCCATCGACGCCGCGGCCTCGCTCGGGGTCAGCGACGCCGTCATCGGCCTCACCGTCATCGCCATCGGCACGTCGGCGCCCGAGCTCGTCACGACGTTGCTCTCGACCTTCCGCGGTGACCGCGACCTCGCCCTCGGCAACCTCATCGGGTCGAGCGTCTACAACATCGTCTTCATCCTCGGCGTCACCGTGCTCGCCGCCCCAGGCGCCGTCCCCGTGCCCGACGAGGTGCTGACCGCCGACCTCGTGCTGATGGCGGTGGTCGCCCTGGCCTGCGTGCCCGTCTTCGTCACTGGGCGCCGCATCAGCCGCCCCGAAGGCGCGCTGTTCGTCCTCGCGTACGTGGTCTATCTGGGATGGCTGATCGCCGCGCGGGCGTGAGCAGCGATTCACCCTCCGCGTGTGAGGCCGTCGGGCCCCGCCTGCGTCAGGGTGAGTCATGGCTGCCTGGATTGCGACCGCGCTGTATCTCGCGGACCTGACGATCAAGCTGATCGCACTCGGTGTCGTACCGCGCAACCGGCGGCCGTCGAGTGGGATGGCGTGGCTGCTGCTGATCCTGGTGATCCCGTTCGTCGGGCTCCTCCTCTTCCTCATGCTGGGCCGGACCTCGCTCGGGCGTCGCCGCCACGCGCAGCAGGCCGAGGTGAACGCCGAGGTCGTCGAGCGGACGGCACCGGTCCCGACGCTGGGCGACGACTTCGACGGGCCCGCGTACGTACGCTCCGCCGCTGAGCTGAACCGCAAGCTCGGCGCCCTTCCGGCGATGCCGGGCAACGCGGTGATGCTGTTCCCCGGATACGCCGACAGCATCGCGGCGATGACGGCGCAGATCGGACGCGCGCAGTCCTTCGTCCACGTCGAGTTCTACATCTGCGCGTGGGACGACGTGACCGCGCCGTTCTTCGAGGCGCTGGTGGGCGCGCAGGAGCGCGGGGTGACGGTGCGGTTCCTGTTCGACCACCTCGGCTCGCGCGGGATCCCGGGCTACCAGGACTTCCTCGCGAGGCTCGACGCCGCCGGGATCGACGCGCACGCCATGCTCCCGATCCACCCCCTCAAGGGGCAGTGGCGCCGACCTGATCTCCGCAACCACCGCAAGATCCTGGTCGTCGACGGCAGCGTCGCGTTCACCGGCTCGCAGAACCTCACCGAGCCCGGCTACAACAAGCCCAAGAACCACCAGGCCGGTCGCGAGTGGGTCGAGCTGATGGCGCGGGTCGAGGGACCGGCCGCGACGGCTCTCAACGTCCTCTTCGCGACCGACTGGTACAGCGAGACGGGCCAGCGGCTCGAGGACGAGATCGGCACCATCGCCCCGGCTGCCGGCGACGTCGAGGCACAGGTGATCCCGAGTGGTCCCGGCTTCGCGACCGAGAACAACCTGCGACTCTTCACGACGCTCATCTACTCCGCGCAGCAGCGCCTCTCGATCACCAGCCCCTACTTCGTCCCGGACGAATCGCTCCTGTACGCCGTGACGACGGCGGCGCAGCGCGGCGTGGAGGTCGAGCTGTTCGTCAGCGAGCAGGGCGACCAGTTCATGGTGTTCCACGCACAGCGCTCCTACTACGAGGCGCTGCTGCGCGCCGGTGTCCGCATCTACTTCTACCCGGCGCCGGCGATCCTCCACGCGAAGTTCTTCAGCGTCGACGAGGACGTGGCGGTCCTGGGATCGAGCAACATGGACATGCGCTCGTTCGCGCTCAACTACGAGGTCTCGCTGATGATGCTCGGGGCGGACATCGTGGCAAAGGTGCGTGCGGTCGAGGACGCGTACCGCCGCATCTCCAAGGAGCTCACGCTCGACGAGTGGCTCGCCCGCGGACGCACCTCGGCGTACATCGACAACGTCATGCGCCTCACGGCCGCGCTGCAGTGAGGCCCGGCGCGCGGGCGGCTACGACGGCCCGAGCGCGACCCACGTCGGGGCAGGCGTCGAGAACCGGCTCGTGAAGCCGCCGATCAGGTCGGCGCCGCCGAGCTCGTACGACACGATCGTGTCGGACTGCTCCCCCGCGACGAGGAGGTGCGCACCGGCGAGCGTGAAGTGGCGCGGCCACCGGACGCCGGCCGGGACCTCGGCGACCCGGTCGAGGGTGCCGGACCGGAGGTCGAAGAACGCGAGCGTGTCGGGGCCCCGGTTGGAGACGAGGGCATGGCCACCGTCGGCGGTGATCGCGATCTGCGCGGGCCAGGTCGTCTCACTGCTCGCCGTGGTCGGCACCTCGGCGAGCACGACAGCGTCGCCCGAGGCGCCGAGGCGTACGTGCAGCAACGTCGCCGACAGCTCGCCGACGACGAGCGCCGTCTCGCCATCGGGGGCGGTGACCACCTGCCGTGGCCCCGTGCCCGGCGGGAGCCGCCACGAGCCCTTCTCTTGCAGCCGCCCGTCCCCGGAGATCGTCAGCGAGGTCAGCCGGTCCGTCCCGAGGTCGACGCAGACCAACGCCTCCCCCGCGACGTCGGCGGCGATCATGTGCGGGTGCGGCGCGTCCTGCCGCGCGGGGTGCGGCCCTGTGCCGTGCAGCGTGAGCGTGTCGACCGTCGCCGACGGACGTCCCTCGGGCCCGAGCGCGACGAGCGTGACCGTGGCGCCGAGGTAGTCGGCCGTGAGCAACCACTGTCCGTCACGGGTCACGGCGGCGTGGCACGGAGCGGCACCGGTCGAGGCAGCGCCGACGACCGTCATCTCCCCCGTCACGTCGACGGCGACGGCCGTGACACCTCCTGAGAGCGTCTCGTTCGTGGCGTACGCGATCGGCAGCGTCGGGTGCCAGACGACGCACGACGGCGACTCCATCGCAAGCGCGCCCAGCGGCTCGATCACCCCGGTCGCGTGCACGCGCACCGCGCGCAGGCCGGGAGCACCGTCGGTCGTGTAGCACCCGAGGAGGGCCTGCGTCGTCGTCACGGACGGGACACTACCGGTGACGCCGAGGCACGTCGCGGCATGCGCCTCCGGACGTTGAGGGCGGCACAGCAGAGCAGCAGGACCGCCGTGCCGAGACCGACGGCGTGCAGCGCCTCCGTCCCTGCCACCGCGATCGCGTCGAGGACAGCATCACGTTGCGGCGATCCCTCAGCAAACACCCGTGTCTGCGCCATGGTCACCGTCTCAGCACCGACGTCGAGCCCCGAGGCCAGCGGCCGCAGCGACAGCGCGAACACCGCCGTCGCCAGACTGCCGACGGCGGCGAAGCCGAGGGAGGAGCCGAGGTGGTTGCTCGTCTCGGCGAGCGCGGCGGCCCGTCCTGCGGCGGCCGGCGGAGCGCTGGAGACGACGCGGTGCGTGCCGAAGGCGAACAGCGGCCCGCATCCGAAGGCCGTCAGCGTGATCGCCACGACCATCGGCGCGTAGCCGGGCGCGGAGTCCGCCGAGACCGTCAGCTGCAGGAGCGCCCCCAGCGCTGCAACGACCAGACCGGCCGGGATCAGGACGTCAGGGTCGACGCGCCGGGCGAGGAGCGGAGCGGCGTACGACCCCGCCCCGATGCCCAGTCCCATCGGCATGAACACCACCGCTGCGGCCAGGGGCGAGAGGCCGACCACCGACTGGAGGTACTGCGTCACCCAGAACCCGGTGCCCGCGAGAACCACCGCGACGAGGGTCAGGCTCGTGACGGACACGACGATCACGCGCTCGCGCAGCAGGTCCAGGTCGAGGAACGGGACGGCGAGGCGGCCCTGACGGCGTACGAAGGCGACTCCGGCCGCGACCACCACCGCCACCGCAACCGCAGCGCTCGGCACCGGCGTCGCAGATCCGGGGATGCATGCCTTGACCGCCGTGAACAGCGCCAGGAGAGCGGCCATGAGCAGACCGGCGCTGAGCATGTCGACCCGCGGCGCCCGGTCGGCCGGACGTGACTCCGGGAGCAGCCGTCGGCCGAGCACGAGCACCACCGCGCACGTCGGGACCGCGAGCAGGAAGACCGACCCCCACCAGAACCAGTGGAGCAGGACCCCGCCCACCACCGGACCGAGCGAGGCGAACGCGAACTGGCACGTCGCCCAGGTGCCGATCGCCCGCGCACGGGCCGCGTCGTCGGGGAACACGTCGCCGATCAGGGCGAGCGTCGAGGGCATGAGGGTGGCGCCGGCGACTCCTTGGAGGACACGGGCGAGCAGGAGCGACTCCGGGGTCGTCGCGTACGCGGCGAGCACGGAGGCCACCAGGAATCCCGCGCAGCCGATCAGCAGGAGACGCCGCCGGCCGACGCGGTCGCCGACCGCTCCGGCCACGATGGCGAGCACGCCGACGACCAGCCCGTACACATCGGTGATCCAGAGCTGCTGGGTGGCCGACGCGCCGAGGTCGGCGGTGAGCTCGGGTACGGCGAGGAAGAGGACGTTGAGGTCGACGGCGACGACAGCCGTCGGCAGGAGGAGGAGCATCAGGCTCAGCCGTGGTGAGGTCATGCCCCCTGGTCGCCACGGGCACGCCGATCTCGACACCTCCAGCCGAATCGGGCGAAGATTCTCGCGACGTGGTGTCGTACCAGCGAGGACGGTGACGACCACCGATCGACACCCCGCCCCGGGGTCCCACCGCAGGAGGAATCGTGAAGTACCTGATCTTGATGCACGTCGACCCGACCGTCCTGGAGAACCTCACTGAGGAGCAGCAGCAGGCGATCGGAGACGGCCACACGCAGTTCATGGCCACGACCAAGGAGAACGGCGAGTTCATCGCCACCCAGGCGCTCGGCGACCCGAGCCGCTCGAAGGTCGTACGGAGCAACGGTGACCAGCCCGAGGTCACCGACGGCCCGTTCGTCGAGGCCAAGGAGTTCATGGGCGGCTTCTACCTGCTCGACGTCGAGGACGAGGCGCGCGCGATCGAGCTCGCCACCCTCATCCCGGACGCCCGCATCCCCGGCCTGGCTCTCGAGATCCGGCCGGTCGTGTTCTCCGACCTGGGCGACGGGTGACCGTACCCGGTCTCGACGGCGAGGGCCCGTGGCGCGCGCTGGCACCACGGACCCTCGCCACGCTGCTGCGCACGTACGGTCGCGACCAGTTCGAGGTGTGCGAGGACGCCGTGCAGGACGCGCTGCTCGAGGCACACGTCCACTGGACGAAGGCCCCGCCGGACGACCCGCAGGGCTGGCTGACGGTGACCGCCCGTCGCCGGTACGTCGACCGGGTACGCAGCGACCGGCGGCGCCGTGACCGCGAGGGTCGCGTCGCGCTCCTAGACGCGCCGCTGAGCCACGAGGGCGTGCAGAGCGACGACGCGCTCCTGCTGCTCCAGCTGTGCTGCCATCCC
Organism: Mumia zhuanghuii; assembly: GCF_042681565.1. NCBI lineage: Bacteria > Bacillati > Actinomycetota > Actinomycetes > Propionibacteriales > Nocardioidaceae > Mumia > Mumia zhuanghuii. Next base: position 475,028 of record NZ_JBHUFT010000008.1, on the reverse strand, counting down.
GCGCTCGCGCGCTCGGCCCAGGTCGCGCTGACGCTACGGGCGGTGGCGGGACTGTCGACGGCGCAGATCGCCAACGCCTATCAGCTGCCCGAGGCGACGATCGCCCAGCGGATCACCCGCGCGAAGCGCCGGCTCGCCGAGGTCGGCAGCGGGTTCACCCGTCCGGGCGACGTGGCCGAGCGCCTGGCTCCGGTTCTGGACGTCCTGTACGTGATGTTCACCGAGGCCCACCACACGACGAGCGGTGCGCCGGCCCACGACACCGACCTCGCCGGCGAGGCGATCCACCTCGCACGTCTGCTGCGCGAGGCGGCTCCCGACTCCACCGAGGTCGCCGGGCTGCTCGCGCTCACGCTGCTGACCGAGGCGCGCCATCCCGCGCGGGTCGGCGCACAGGGGCAGCTCGTCCCGCTCGACGAGCAGGACCGCAGCCGGTGGGACCGGTCGGCAGTCGACGAGGGACTCGCCCTGCTCGACGCGGTCGTCCCCGGCGCCGACCCCGGCCCGTACCTCCTCCAGGCGTGCATCGCCGGTGTCCACGCCCACGCACCCGACACGGATGCGACCGACTGGGACGAGATCCACGCGCTCTACACGGTGCTCGAGCACACCACCGGCGGCCGCAACCCGACGATCACGCTGAACCGGATCGTGGCAGCGAGCATGGTGCGAGGGCCCGAGGCGGCGCTCTGTGACCTGGACGGCCTCGAGGCTCACCATCCCCGGCTCGCGCGCGTCGACGCCGTCCGCGCCCACCTGCTCGAGCGCGCTGGCCGTACGGACGAGGCGGCCACCTCGTACCGTCGCGCGATCGCCGCGACCGTCAACGTCGCCGAGCAGCGCCACCTGCGCGACCGACTGCGAGCGCTCGGAAAGGGCCGCGGTCACCAAGGCGACGGCTCGTAGTCCTTCACGAAGCAGCCGTAGAGGTCTTCCCCGCGCTCACCGAGCACGATCGGGTCGTAGACCCGGGCGGCGCCGTCGACCAGGTCGAGCGGAGCGTGCCACCCCTCCGCGGCGATCCGCAGCTTCTCCTGGTGAGGCCGCTCGTCGGTGATCCAGCCGGTGTCGACGGCGGTCATCAGGATCTTGTCGGTCTCGAACATCTCGCCCGCGCTGGTGCGGGTCATCATGTTGAGCGCCGCTTTGGCCATGTTGGTGTGCGGGTGGCCCGGGCCCTTGTAGCGGCGGGAGAACTGTCCCTCCATCGCCGAGACGTTGACGACGTACGCCCGCCGCGCACCCGCGTCGACCGCGGCGCGCATCGCCGGGCGAAGCCGGGAGACGAGCAGGAACGGCGCGATCGAGTTGCAGAGCTGGACCTCGAGCAGCTCCAGCGGATCGACCTGGTCGACGACCTGGGTCCAGGAGTTCGTGGTCTGCAGGTCCGGGAGCAGCCCGCCGGCATCCACGGCGGTGCCGTCGAGGTGCGCGGCCAGGGATGCCGAGCCGGCCTGGAGCGCCAGTGCGGTGATCGAGGCGGCGGTGTGCGCGGCCTCGGCGACCTCGAGCGACTCGCCCTCATGGTGAGCGACGGCCGTGGTCGAGAGTGCGCCGGCGATCGCGGCAGGGTGAGCCTCGGACATGCCGTCGAAGGAGACCATCTCGGGCAGCGCGATGTGCGGCGGCAGAGGGGCGTCCTCCATCTCGACCAGACGCGAGTAGGCGCCCGGCGTCCGCCGCACCGTCTGGCAGGCGTTGTTGATCAGGATGTCCAGAGGGCCTGCGGCGGCGACGTCGTCGGCCAGGCTGATCACCTGGGCGGGGTCACGCAGGTCGATGCCGACGACCTTGAGCCGGTGCAACCACTCGGACGAGTCCTCCATCGCGGCGAACCGGCGCACCGCGTCCTTGGGGAACCGGGTGGTGATGGTGGTGTGCGCGCCGTCGCGGAGCAGGCGCAGCGCGATGTACATGCCGATCTTCGCCCGACCGCCGGTGAGCAGCGCGCGCTTGCCGGTGAGGTCGGTCCGCTGGTCGCGCTTGGCGTGCGACATCGCCGCGCACCGCGGGCAGAGCCAGTGGTAGAAGGCGTCGACGAGGGTGAAGTCCTCTTTGCAGATGTAGCACCCGCGAGCGGTGATGAGCTCGCCGGCGAAGGCGCCCGGCGCATGCGAGACCAGCGGGATGCCGGCCGTCTCGTCGTCGATCCGCATCGGCGAGCCGGTGGCCGTCTTCTCGATGACGTCCTGGTCGTGTCGCTGCCGCTCCCGGCGGATCTCGTCGCGACGCGCCTTCTTGATCAGCTTGTACATGAACGACGCCTCCCGCTTGACCGTCCGGAGATCCGGGTGGTCGGGGTGGAGGTCGGAGAGCTGTCGGAGGACCTTGAGAGTGGTCGCGAGGTCGTCGGGGGCGATGCCGGGCTGATCGTGCACCCGGCGGATCCTACGTCACCGCTGCAACCGATCCCCTCAGCCGCTCGTCGGGGCAGCTGCCCGGGGGCGGCGGCGCACCGGTCGACGGATGTCGGACCGGGGCTTCGACGCGAGGAGCGGGTCGAAGTCGTCCGTGATCTCCGTCAGGCGTGCCTCGTCCACGAAGACGGCGCCCTCGCGCACCTCCTGGACGAGGTCGCGGCCGAGCACGGCGCCGGCCGTGCCCATGCCGCCGTAGATCGTGGCATTGATGCCGAACATGTGCTCCGTGCTTCCCCCCGCGAGGAACAGCCCCGGGATGTGCGTCGTCACGCGCGGCCGGAACGGTCCCAGGTTCTTCAGGAGCGGGGCGATGCCGTAGCAGGAGCCGTCGGTGGTGAGGGTGAAGCGCTCCTGGGTGATCGGGGTGGACGCCTCGCAGAAGACCATCCGCTCCCGGATGTCCGGGATCATCAGCTCGGCGGTGTCGAGCACACGCTGGGTGAGCTCCTCCTTGAGCTCGAGGTAGCGCTCGTCGCGGCCGTAGCGCCCGCCGTCCGCAGGCCCTGTCTCGACGTTCCAGAACGCGTAGTCCTTGGGCGCCCAGCTCACGAGCTCGAGCGTCGAGTAGCCCGCGGGCGCCGAGTGCGTCCCCTCAGGATCCTTGGCGGTGGGGCAGCTGATTCCCACGGGCATGCGCTCGGGGCAGCGCCCCGCGGCGACCTCGCGGTAGTAGCCGTCGATGTCGTTGGTGGGCCACACCCAGGCCAGCGGCGGGGTGTCCCGCTCGCGCAGGTCGACGTCGAGGGCGACGTACACCGCGAACATCGGCAGCGTCATCTCCAGGCTCCCCAGCCTGCGCCGCAGCCGTCGGGTCAGGTGCTCGTCCCCGACCAGCTCCGCCCACGTCTTCTTGAAGTCGGCCGCGGAGACCACGGCCTCGGCGCGGATCTCCTCGCCGTCGCGAAGGCGGACACCGACGGCGCGCCCGTCCTCGATCAGGATCTTGTCGACCCTGGCCTTGGTGCGGACCTGACCCCCGTGCGTCTGGACGACGTCGGTGAGGTGGGCGCCGATGACCTGGCCGCCGCCCCGCGGGTAGTAGGCACCGGCCTGGAGGTAGTGATGGAGGAAGCCCGCGTGCATCGCCGTGGGCGTCCGGTGCGGGGGCCACGTGTAGTCGCCGTTCTCCGCGAGGACCACCGCCTGCGCGTCGGGGCTCAGACCGCACGCGGCCATCAGCGTCGTGATGGGTCGTACGCCCCAGCGCAGCAGCGCGAACGGGCGGCGGCGCGGCCGCTCGCGGGTGGCGATGGTGCGCATGATCGTGACGCAGCGACGAAGGCCCGCCTCCTCCTCGGGGAAGGCCGCGATCAGGCGGTCGAGGTACGTGTCCCAGCCGGTCGGCGTCTGGAACGTGGTGCCAGGGATCATCACCTGGCAGTGGCCCTCCGGGCGCTGTCGCAGCCAGTTGATGCGCTCGGTGAGCGCCAGCCCGGAGAGCGCGGTCTGCATCCGACCGCCGGGACCGCACTCGCCGACGTAGTGCGTGCCGACGTCGAACTCGAACTTGTTGCCCGCGCGGCGGAAGACCTGGGTGCTGCCACCGACGACCTGGTTGGCCTCGAGCACGAGCACCCGCTTGCCGTTGGCTGCGAGGTACGCCGCGCACGTGAGGCCACCCGGACCGGCGCCCACCACCACGGCGTCCCAGGTCTCGTCGCCGGCTTCGCGGCCGAGGGGCAGGGACGTCGCTGTCTGCGTCATGGTGGACCGCTTTCCGAGGGAACCTAGAGGCGGACTCTAGTTAATCAGACCATCGAGAAGTGCCACCCCGGCCTCGCTCACTGCCCGCTCGATGCGCTCGGGCGACAGCATCAGGTCATCGCGCCGCAGCGCCAGCGCGGCGATCCCGTTCCAGGCGCCGAACAGGACGTACGACATGAGCTCCGGATCGACCCGGCGGATCGCGCTCGCCTCCACGGCATCGCGGATGCTCTCCTCGAACTCGCGCCGGAGCTGGCTGAACCGCGCGACGACCTCGGCCTCGACCGGCGTGCGAGGACCGCGTTCACCGGTCACGGTCAGGTACTTCACCACCGCGGGGTGTTCGAGAAGCAACCGCATGTAGGCGGTGCCGACACCGGCGAAACGCTCGAGCGGGGGCACCTCCGCCGTGTACGCCGATCGGAGCGCGTCCGTGGCCACGGCCAGGACCCGCTCAGTGACGGCTGCCAAGAGCGCGTCCTTGGTCCCGAAGTGCACGTACACCGAGGCGGCCGAGACCCCGGCCTGAGCAGCGACGTCCTCGACCCGGATCTCCTCCGGCGCCCGCTGCGACAGCAGGAGCTCTGCCGCGTCGAGCAGGAGCACGCGGGTGCGCTCCTTGCGACGCGACCCACGCGCGGCGGCGTCACCCGCGACGGGCTTCTGGGCGTCGGTCACGAGACACCACACTAGGGCCGCGAACGGAGCGCGAGAAAGCATCAGGGCCCGATCTGCGCTTCCGCAGATCGGGCCCTGTCTTTCTTTGTAGCGGGGACAGGATTTGAACCTGTGACCTCTGGGTTATGAGCCCAGCGAGCTACCGAGCTGCTCCACCCCGCGTCGGTGACACGAGCCTAGCGGACGCCATCTCCGACCCCGCACGCGGGTTGGCCTGTGCGGTCACATCCCTCCCGGCCGCCACGGGTTGATGCAGGGGACGCCGAGGGCCGCGAAGTGCCGCGTGTTGCGTGAGACGACGGTCATTTCCGCCGCCTGGGCGACGGCCGTTCGGTGACGCGCTCACCCCTGCGGGAAGGTTGCGGATAAGGATCTGTTCCACGACGACCACGCGCCCGAGTTCCTCAACCACTGGCGCCGTCGGCCCGGTGGGCGCGGGCGATCAGCGCCGCCCGCAGCCCTGGCAGATCCTGGTGCCGGATCGGCGACAGGCCGGTGAGCGTGTCGATGCGGCGGATCCGGTAGTCGACCGTGTTCGGATGCACGTGCAACGCCGACGCCGTCGCCCTCCGATCAAGCCCTAGCTGCAGATAGAGCTCGAGCGTGTTGAGCAGCTCCGGCCGCGCCTCCAACGGTTCGAGAAGCATCGCGAGGCCCGGCAGCGCCGCCGTCGCCCGACTCAGCTGATAGTCGAGCAGCACGTCGGCGAGCTGATAGAGACCAGGCGGCCGACCGGTACGGCGTACGAGGTCGATGATCTCGCGGTCCTGCGCGACGGCGCTCGGGATCTGCGAGGGCTTCACCACGCTTGCCGCAGCCGTGACATCGACGCCCGCTGACTCGGCGGCACCGGCGACGACCTTGCGCAAGTCGTCCCAATCGGCGGGGCCTTCCGTGGGGAACAGCACCGTGCCCCCAGTCGAGTCAAGACGTACGAGAGCCTGCTCCGCACCGACACGATCCAGCAGCTCGCGCACACGACGAAGCTTGCGCCGCGCAGCGATCCCCGCACTGGCACCCGGCGCCTGCTCATCGGGGTGGGGCGCGATAGCAAGCACCATGGCGACGTATTCAGGTGCCGGCGTGAGCCCCGTCGACGCATCGGCTTCGCCGGCCAGCAAGGCACTCATCGCCGCGTGCCGACCCTCGCGCTCCTCACCGTCGACAAGCCGACGTGCCTCCATGTAGGCACTCGTGACAGCCACCACCATCTTGCGATGAACGTCCAGAATGTGCCCCAACGCCTCTCGCATATCGGCGAGATCATCAGGGCTGGCGTCGGTGGATATCCGCTCCCAGCACATCGCCAGTCCAAGCTGATAGGCAGAAAGGATCGAGTCGAGGGGCACGCCCTCATCCGCGCGATGTGCCGCGGACTCACGCAGCGGCTCGAACTCACCACTGCTCGCCGGGCACCGACGCTCGACGACGTCTGCGGTCATACGCAGGCAGCGCTCGACGATGTCGACGATGTCGTGGGTGAGCTCCTCGAAGGGGAGATCGGAATAGGCGGGGATCTCCGCGAGCATCTGCGCGACGACATTTCGGGCAAGCTCAGGCGCGCCGATGCGCAGTCGAGACGCGATCGGCTCACCGGCGATCCGCAACGGATCCGCCGTTTCCCCCTTGTTGCTCGTCACAAAGCGCGCCTAATAAATCTAAGTCACATGATGATGAACTCGCTGTTACCACCTCGGCAGCATATTCCTCACCCGAACTATTCGCCGAGAACTTCGAGGTGTCAGCATGAGACTTCGCTTCATCAATTCCCGTCGCCGGACCGCCGTCGTCGCGCTCGCGACGGCGTGCATTTCGGCATTCGCGGGACTGGTTGTGGCGTCGCCGGCGACCGCCGACGAACCCGTCAAATACGTAGCCCTCGGTGACTCGATGGCCTCTGGACCCCTGATCCTTCCGTTCACCGGGCCGATCGCGTGCGGCCGCTCGACCCGCAACTACGCGCGCCTGCTCGCCGCGCAGGTCAAGGCCACGTCCTTCACCGACGTGACGTGCAGCGGCGCCGACACGGGCGACCTGTTCTCTCCCATGAAACTGTCGCTCGCTGGCGTTGACGCCGGCACCGCACCCGCGCAGCTCGATGCTCTGAAGCCTGATACCACCCTCGTCACACTCACGATCGGTGGCAATGACGCCGGCCTCGTCGGCGTCGCCCAGGACTGCATCCGGCTCAACTACTTCGCCACCCCGTGCATGAACGCGCTCACCGCTGGCGGTGTCGACAAGATCGCCAACCGGATCAATGATTTCGCGCCTGATCTCGCCGCGTCCCTCCAGCGCATTCACGCGCTGTCTCCGCAGGCGCGGGTCCTCGTCACCGGCTACGGGTACTACATCAAACGCAACGGATGCTGGCCGAAGCAGCCGTGGTTGCCGAAGGACGCAAACTACCTGCAAGAAAAGGTTCACCAGCTCAACGTCACGATCGCCGCGGTAGCGGCGGCCAACGACGCGGAATATGTCGACGTCGAGACGCCGAGCGTCGGGCACGATGCGTGCCAGGCACCCGCCACGCGATGGGTCGAGGGACTTGTTCCCACCAGCCCCGCATCTCCTCTTCACCCGAATGCCGCGGGCGAGGCAGCGTACGCCTCGATCATCGGCGCGACGCTCTAGGAGACTTCGCGGTCTCAGAGGTCGAAGCCACCTGACGCCTCGATGTCCTGGGCCGTGATCCAGCCGCTGCCCTCGGAGCGGAGGAACGCGATCACCGTGCCCACGTCCGATCCCTCGCCGATACGCGACCCAGTTCGGCCTTCCACCCGCAAGGACGCCGCCCGGCTGCGGGTCGACGCGCGGCCACACGCACTCAGGCCCGCAGATCAACTGATCTGCGGGCCTGAGTCTTTGTAGCGGGGGCAGGATTTGAACCTGCGACCTCTGGGTTATGAGCCCAGCGAGCTACCGAACTGCTCCACCCCGCGTCGGTAGGTAAGACAGTACAGGACGCCTCCCGCAGGCCCAACCCTGCCCCTCACGCCGGCGCCTTCCGCCGGCGGCTCGCCATCGCGACCAGCACCCCCGACCCCGTCACCGCGATGTACGCGGTGAGGACGGCGACGGCGATCGGCACCGTCTCCAGCGCCCCGAGGTCCATCATGAGCGCCGCCATCAGGACGAGCGAGAACGGCGCGGCGACGATCGCCCCGGGCAGCGCGGCGAAGACGCAGCTGAACGCGAGCGCGACCGGGATGTCCGGCACGAGCAGGTGGATCGCATAGCCGTACGTCCCGCCGATGAACAGCATCGGGAAGAACGGACCACCGATGAAGCCGGACTCCGTACAGACCGCGAACGTGACCATCTTCGCCAGCACGATCACGAGCAGGAACCCGGCACCGAGGCTCGACCCGGACCCGACCACGGTCTCGAGCTGGTCGCTCCCGGTGAACAGCGTCAGCGGGAGCGCGACAGCGACGAGGCCGAACACCACTCCTCCGACCACCGGCCGTACGACCGTCTTCGTGGTGAGCGGAGCGACGAGCCGGCGCACTACCCCCGTGATCACGGCGAGCACGAGCGCGCCGGCCGCGGCAGCGAGCCCGAGGCCCACGCCCGCGAGGATGTGCCAGTCCTCGAACGTGTAGGAGGGGATGTCGTAGATGCCGAGGAACGTCGTCCCCGCGATCGGGTAGAAGATCGCGAACGCGACCGTCGCCGACACCAGCGACCCGAACACCACGTGCGTGAAGCGACGCCGGTGCGGCTTGGCCAGCTCGAGCACGAGCAGCGTCGCCACGATCGGCGAGGCGAGCAACCCTCCGTACGAGGCCGCTGTCCCGGTGAGCATCGTGGCCTTCTGCATGTCCGGATCCGTACGGCGCTGGCCGACGAGCGTGCCGAGCCCCCCGCCCATGGAGCCGAGTGCGGCCTCCGGACCGAGGCTGGCTCCGCCGACGAGGGAGACGGTCGACACGGCGACCGTGCCGGGCACGCTCCGCGGCTCGACGTGCTCTTCAGCCAGCTCGTCGACGAGCCCCGGCACGTGCGCCGGCATCCGCAGGACGTGACGGATGAGGCCGACGACCAGCCCCGCGCCTGCGGTGACGGCGACCCACCACCACCGCCCGCCCCACCAGCCGTTGCTCGTCGGGTCGCTCCAGAAGTCGCCGTTCTCGACGACGAAGAGGAACACCAGCCCTCCGAACGCGAGGGTGACGCCGAAGACGACAGCGTCGCGGAGCAGACGCCAGAAGTCACGCGAGTGCGCGAGCGGCGCCATCTGGAGCGTGTCCGTCTCGTCCGCCACCGGCCCCCGCCTTCCGCTCGACGTCGCGCACACGCGTCGGGCGCAACGTACCGCCGCGTACGGAGCCGGGCCAGCGGAAGCACCAAGCTTCGTCAAACTCAACTTGGTCACTATAGTTACCAGGGTCAGTGCTCCGTCCGGACCGAGGTGACCTGTGACCGCTCCCCGCCGTACCCGCCCGACCGTCGTCATCGTCGGCGCGGGAGCATCCGGCACGTTGGTCGCGCTGCATCTCGCGCGGACCGCTGGCGGACGCTCCACCGGCGTCGACGTCGTCCTCGTCGACCCGGCCGACCGCTGGGGCCGCGGCCCGTCGTTCGGCACGCTCGACGACCAGCACCTCCTCAACGTCCCCGCCGCGGGGATGAGCGCGCTCCCCCAGGACCCCGCGCACTTCGTGGCCTGGCGCACCCGCGAGGATCCCGAGCACGGCAGCGATCCCGGCACGTTCGCCCGGCGCCGCCAGTACGCGCGCTACCTCGACGAGACGCTGACCGAGACCTACCAGGGTCCGCCCGGCGAGTTCGCGTCGCTGCGCCACCACCGGACCCGGGCGGTCGCGCTGCGCCGTACGCCGTCCGGCGTGGTCGTCGCCACGGCCGACGGGCGTGAGCTCGCCGCCGACGCGGTCGTCGTCGCCACCGGCCTGCCCGCTGCCGGGCACATCTGGGCACCCGACGCGCTGACCGACTCGGCCTTCTTCGTCCCCGACCCGTGGGCACCCGGCGCACTCGACGTCGTCCGCAGAGACCGCTCCGGTCCGGGCGACGTCCTGCTCGTCGGTACGGGACTGACGGCCGTCGACGTCACCTTGTCGCTCACCGACGTCGGGTCCCGCGACGACCGGGTGGTCCGCGCGATCTCCCGTCACGGCCGTCTCCCCCGCCGCCACGCCTCCGAGCTCAAGCTCGCCGCCATCCCCGACGTCTCCGACTGGGGCGACGACCTGGCATCGATCCTCGACGCCGCGGCCCGCCACCTCGCGAGCGTGCGCCGTGACTCTGGCGACTGGCGGCCGGGCGCCGACGGGCTGCGGTTCCAGGTGTCGACGCTGTGGGGGCGCCTGAGCGAGGCCGACAAGCGCGCGTTCGTCGCTGACCACGCCGGCGCCTGGAACGTCCTGCGGCATCGCATGGCCCCGTCGAGCGCCGCGCTGATCGGCGGCCTGCGCCAGGCGGGGCGGCTCGTCCTCGGCACCGGCTCCGTCCTCGGCGCCGAGCCGCTGCCGGACGGCGGGCTGCGGGTGCGGGTCTCGACAGGCTCGACCAGCGAAGGGGGCGGCTCGACCAGCGAAGGGACAGGGTCGACCAGCGAAGGGGGCGGCGAGGCCTCGTACGACGTGGGCTGGGTCGTGAACTGTACGGGCCCGCGTGCCGACATCCGCACGCTCGGCGACCCGTTCCTCGACGACCTCCTCCGCCCGCGCGGCGGCGCGGCGCTGGCCGAGGTCGCGACGGCCGGCATGGGCCTTCGTACGCAGGGTGGTCGCCTCGTCGACTCCGAGGGGCGTGCCGACGCTCCAGTCTGGACGCTCGGCGCGCTGCGTCGCGGCGAGCTGTGGGAGTCGACGGCGGTGCCCGAGATCCGCAGCCACGCGCTCGCGGTCGCCACCTCCGTCCTCGACGCGGTCGCGCCGCAGCCTCGTCGCCTCGCGGACGGCCGGCTCGTCAGCGGTCACCACCCGGCGGCCCGTCCTCGTGACCCGCTGGGCCTCCCCCTCTCGACGACGGCCGAGGCCGCCGCCGCGTACAACGCCGGTCTCGAGCGCCTCATGCGACTGCAGGACAACGTCGAGGTGCCGTTGCGCGAGGCGGTCGCGCACGACCCCGACTTCGCGCTCGGGCACGCGACGCTGGCGCTGCTCGGCCACGAGGCCGGAGCCGACGCCGACGTGCAGGCCTCGCTCGAGGTCGCCCGGCGCGCCGTCAGCAAGCGCGGCGACGAGCGTGAGCGCAGCCTCGTCGATGTCGTCGGGCAGCGTGTCCGCGACGTCCGGCACAAGGGCGCGCGGGCACTCATGAACCACCTCGCGACGCACCCGCGCGACATCCTCGCGGTCTCGGCCGCCGTCCCGACGATCGCGTTCTCCGGCGTCACCGACGTGCAGCAGGAGGCGTGGGACCTCGTCGAGGGCCTGGCGCCCGCGTACGGCGACCACTGGTGGTACATCTCGCTGCTCGCCTTCACCCGCCAGGACCAGGGCCGCTTCGAGGAGGCCGGCCTGCTCGCGGAGAGCGCGCTGTCGTGCGAGCCGTCGTCAGGCCACGCCGTGCACGCGCTGACGCACGTCATGTACGAGACGGGGCAGCACGAGGGCGGACGCGTGTGGCTCGATCACTGGGTCGCCGAGAGCGGACGCTCCGCGAGCCACCGCGCGCACTTCTCGTGGCACGCCGCGCTGCACGAGCTCGCGCTCGGCGACACCGAGGCCGTACGACGCCGCTACTACTCGCAGCTCGCCCCGCCGACCGTGACCGGGGTCCGCGCGCTCATCGACTCGGGCTCCCTGCTGTGGCGCTGGCGCATGACGATGTCGGAGGCGGCGCCGCCCGTCCAGCCCGTCCTCGACGCTGTCGATATCGCGCTCCTCGAGCGGCCGGAGACGCCCTTCGTGGCGCTGCACGCCGCCCTCGCGCTCGCCGGCGCAGAGGAGCACCAGCGGCTCGCCGCACTCGCGCAGCACTGCCGCAACTCGCCCGAGGCAGCCGTCCGTACGGCCGTCGCGACCGTGTGCGACGCCCTCCTGGCGGCAGGCGAGCAGCGCTGGACCGACGCCATCGCGCTGCTCGACGACGTCCTGCCCGTGCTCGTCCAGGTGGGTGGCTCTGCCGCGCAGCGCGAGGTCGTCGAGGAGACGCTGCTCTTCTGCCTCGTCAGCGCCGGTCAGGCCGAGCGTGCGAGCGCGCTGCTCGACGCTCGCCTCGACCGGCGGGCGTACCCGCTCGACCAGCGCCGTCGCGCCAACCTCACCGTCACAGTGGGGTGAGGCCCGTGACTGTCCAGGCGCCGTCGACCTTCTTGGCCTCGACCGCCAGCTGCGCCGCCGAGACGCTCGCTTCCTTGTCGTCGACGCGCTGAGACGACTGGTCGAGGAAGACCAGCAGCGTGGCGGTGTCGTCGGTGAGCTCCTTGACCGCCGCCATCTGGACCTGGGCGGTGAGCACGAGCTGCTGACCGGGAGCGCGCTCCTGGAGCGACGCGAACAACGTGTCGTACTCCTTGCGCGCGTCGCCGGACAGCACCTCGTCGGCAGCCTGCTCGGTCGTCGTCGGGTCGTCGTAGCTGTAGCTGAGCACCCGGGTGAGCGCCCGCGACACCTCCGACTGGACCTCGGCCGTCGCGGTCGTGTCGACGACGGCGAGGTTCTGGGCGGCGGGTGTCGAACGGATGTCGTACGCCATCCAGACACCGACGAGCCCGAAGACGGTCAGGGCGACCAGGAGGGCCAGCACGAGGTGCGGGCGCAGTACGGAGAGCCGCGTACGCACGGTCGTCACGAGAGGTTCACCGCCACCTGCTGGAGGTTCTCGAGGAGCCACTGGTCCCCGACCTTCACGGCGTCGGCGCTGAACCGGTTGCGCTTGAGGGTCGGCTCGGCGTCCGGGTCGGCATCGTCCTTGACCGTCACCTCCACCGAGGCGACGACGGTCGCCGTGTCGCCGTCGAGCGAGAAGACAGCGCTGTCGACGACCTTGCCCGTCGAGATCTTCTTCTGGTCGGCGAGCAGCTGGCGTTCGTCGTCACCGACCTGGGCGAGCTGGTCGTGGAGCGTGCCGGTCGTGACGTCCATCCATGCCTCGAGGCCAGCGTCCACCTCGCGGTAGTCGAGGGTGTTCATGGTCTCGATGTGGTGGGTCGCCGCGATCAGCACCTCGTCACGAACCTCGGCTTGGCTGAGCTGCTCGTCCGTGGCGGCGCTCCACCACAGGAAGACGCCGACGGCGAAGACGAGGGCCGCCGCAGCCGGCAGGACGAACCGTCGCCAACGCGGCGCGGCCGCCGTCGTCGTGTCGCTCGCCGCCGTCGCCTCGGACGGGTCGGACGGGTCGGACGGGTCGTTCGCCTCGTCCGTGTCGGCCGGCTCCTCGATCTGGTCCACGGTCATTCGCTCCCTCCCAGGAGGTCGCCCATCGTCGACGGGACGGTCACCTTCGCCGCGGCCGAGCCGTTGCTCTTCTTCGGCAAGCTGTGAGGTCCGCGGACGTTCTTCCCTGAGCTCGGGCTCGCGGTGCAGCGCGCCTTCTTGTTGAAGGGCTTGCCCGCGCTCGTGTCGGTCCCCTCGCGCAGCTCGGTGCCACCGTAGCCCGCCACACAGGGCAGCGGGTCGAAAAACGTGGGAGTGAGCCCGAGGTTCAGGCCCTTCGAGCCGTTGACCGCCCACCCGATGCTGATCGCCTCGGGGATGCGGATGAGCGCGTCCTCGACACCCTGGGAGTTCGTGCCGAAGACCTGTGCCGTCGAGACGAGGTTGCTCATGAGGACGCCCAGCGGGACCCCGACGTCCTTGAAGAGCTGGTTGATCTCCTGGGCCGCGACCGGCGAGCTGGCGATCAGCGCACGCAGGTCGCCGTCGGCATCGGCGAGCGTGGTGGCGAGGAGGTCGAGGCTCTCGCTGTAGCTCTTGATGCTGTCGGCGGCAGCGAGCTGCGTGTCGAGCACCGTCTCGGAGTTGCGGATGAGCGCGGCGCTGACGAGGAAGTTCTTGTCGGCGATCTCGTGGAACTCCAGCGACGCGTCGAGCAGCTGCGTGAGGTCTCCGCTGGCCCCCTGCGAGAGGTTGTACCCCTCGTCGATGACCGTCGTCAGGTCCTCCTGGGGCACCGAGTCTGCGAAGTCGCGGGACGTACGGAGGAGCACGTCGATCGGCTGCGGGATCGCCTCCTGGCCCGCGCTGAGCTGAGCGCCCGCGGCGAGCGTCTCGCCCCCGGTGTCGCCCCGCAGGTCGATGTACTGCTCGCCGATCGTCGAGCGGTTCGCGACCTTGACGGTGACGTCGGCCGGGATGTCGGGCGCGTCGGCGTCGATCTTGAGAACGGCCTCGACGCCGTCGTCCGTGGCCTTCAAGCTCTCGATGCGCCCGATCGGCACCCCGCGGTAGGTCACCTCGCCGTTGGTGAAGATGCCGCCCGTCTCGGGCAGCGACACGGTGATCTTGTAGCCGGAGCCGAACAGGTTGATCCCCACGTATTTCGCCCCGAGGTATGTGGTGGCGAGCAGCGCGACCACCACGAACGCGACGAGCTGGGTCTTCGTACGACCGGTCAGCATCAGTCGTCACCCTCCTTCGGTGGGGTCGCGGGGTCGTCCGGCGTCGCGCTCGGCGACTCCGGGGCCGTCGGCGACGGCGACTCCGGAGACGGCGAGGGTGAGGGCGACGGCGACGCCGGACTGTCAGTCGGTACGGGGATCGTCGGCCCGGGCGCACCCGGCGTCGGCGAGTCCGTGGGCGGCAGCAGCGTCGGCGGGTCGTTCCGTACGGTCAGGCGGTCCGCGTCCACCGGACTCGGCGCGGATCCGGTCGGAGCGCTGCCCGGCACCTGCGGCCACGAGCACCCGGCCGCCTTGCAGCCCGCCGGAAGCGTCCGGAAGTTCGTCGTGATGAAGACGTTCATGTAGTCGCCCTTGATCGCGCCGAGCACCGAGTCCGGGAACGGGTACGTCAGCAGGATCTCGAGCGACTTCGGAAGGTCCTCGCCCGCCTTCGCAAGCTGTTCGAGGATCGGCTCGAGCAGCTCGAAGTCGGCAACGATGTCCTTCTGCGCCTTGTCCAGCGTGTCGACCGTGACGTCCGAGAGACGGTCGAGCGCCTCGAGCATCGCGACGAGCTGCGTCCGCTGCTCGACCAGGACCTCCATGCCGGGGCTCAGCCCGTCGAGCGCCGACGCGATCTTGTCGGTGTCCTGCTCGAGCGTCTGCGACAGCGAGGCGAGCCCTTCGATGGCCTCGGTGATCGCGCCCTTGCGCTCGTCGAGCGCGGTGACGAATCCCTCCATCTCACGGAGGAAACCCTTGATCTCCTCCGGGCGCCCCTTGCTCACGGCCTGCAGCTCACGGGAGATCTCTTGGAACTGCCCGATCCCGCCGCCGTTGAGCACCATCGAGAGCGCTCCGAGCACCTGCTCGACCTGCGCGGCCTGGGAGGTCGCCGCGAGCGGGATCTCGTCGCCGTCGCCGACCGGGTCGCCTGGCTCGGCGGCGGCCGGGCGTACCAGCGCCACGTACTTCTCGCCGAGCAGCGAGGTCTGCTGGAGCCGGGCGGTTGTCCCTGCGGGCAGCCGCACGCTGTCGTTGACGACGAGCGTCACCTTGGCACTGCGGCCGCCGGGATTCAGCGCGATCTTGGAGACACGACCGACGTCGACGTTGTCCACCTTGACGCTCGACTGCGGGACCAGGTCGAGCACGTCGTCGAAGTCGGCAGTGATCGTGACCGGGTCAGAGCCGACGTCCGCGCCGCCGGGCAGCGGCGCGTCGTACACGCTGCCGACGCTGCAGCCGGTGAGCGTCAACGTCGCGACGGCAGCGAGGACAGCGGGTTTCGACAGGCTCGGTTTCGACAGGCTCGGTTTCGACAAGCTCAACCAGCGGCGGGGCTGCGACAAGCTCAACCAGCGATGCGGCTTCATCGGTCCTCCCCTAGCCCGGGCAGGAGCACCGGCGGCGCGTCGTCGGACGACTGGGCGTCGAGGCCGTTCGTCGACCACAGCGACAGCTCATTGAGGTTGCCGCGCCCGTCGACGGTGTTCGTCTCGATGTTGTACGCGTTGAGGAAGTTCTGGAGGGCCAGCGGGATGGTCTGCACCGCCTCCTCAAGCGACTTCTGCTGGTTGACCAGCACCCGGGTCGGGCCTTTCAGCTTGTCGACGCTGGTCTTGAGGTTGCCCCGGTTGTCGCGGATGAAGTCGTCGAGGACGGCCAGCGAGTCACCGAGGCTCGCGATCGCGCCGGCCATGCTCTCGCGGTCCTCGGCGAGGTAGTCGGCGACCTCGGCGAACTGCCGATTGACCTGGGCCACCGACGTGTCGTTCTCGACGAGCATGTCGTTGAACTCCTTGAGGTTCGCGATCGTCGCGAACAGGTCGTCGTCGGAGTTGGACAGCGTCTTGGTGGCCTTGCCGAACTCGCCGAACATCTCGTTGATGTCGGCGCCCTGGCCCTTGAGGTTGTCCGCGGCGACTGTGAGCAGCTCGGACAGTGCACCGTTGCGGTTGGCGCCCTCGGGCCCGAGCTTCTGGCCGACGTCGTTGAGGCTCGCGTAGAGCTCGTCGATCTCGACGGGCACCGCGGTCTTGGTGATCTCGTCGCCGGACTCGAGCTTCGCTCCCCCGACGTACGGCTCGGTGAGCTGGACGAACCGGTCGCTGACCAGCGTCGGCGCGACGATCACGGCGCTCGTGTCCGCGGCGACGTGCTGGCCCCGGTCGAGCTTCATCGACACGCGGACCTGACCGCCTTCGGGCTCCACCGCCGTCACGGTGCCGATCGCGACGCCGAGGACCTGCACGTCCGATCCTGGATAGAGGCCGATCGTGGCGTCGAACAACGCGGTCACCTCGGTGCCGCCCGCGGCGATCACCCGGTCGGACGCGAAGCCGGACAGCCCGAGCGCGGCGATGATGACCGCACCGATCGTCCACTGCTTGAGGTTGATCCTCATCGGGCACCTCCAGCCTTCGGCGAGCAGTTGCGGAGGACGTCGTTGTCGAGGACCGGCCTGCCCTGGGCATCGAAGAGGCCGCAGATGTACGAGTCGACCCACCGTCCGTTGCCCATCGAGGTCGCCAGCATCCGGTAGTACGGGCCGATCTTGGCCAGCGCGGCGTTGAGGTTGTCCTGGTTGCGCTGAAGGATCTCGGTGACCTCGTCGAGCTTGGCGAGTGCCGGGCGCAGCTGCTCCTCGTTGTCGGCGACGAGCCCCTTCATCTCACGGCTGAGAGACGCCGTGCCCTCCCACATCGCCTTGACCGCGTCGCGCCGCGCCTGGAGCTCGCCGAGCAGGTCGCTGCCGTCGGTGATGATCTTCTCGAACTCATCGTTGCGGTTGCGCAGCGTGCTCGTGACCTGCGTCGTCGACGCGAACAGCTCGGCGAGCTCTTCGTCGCGGCTCGAGATCGT
This sequence comes from Mumia zhuanghuii, assembly GCF_042681565.1. Classification (NCBI taxonomy): domain Bacteria; kingdom Bacillati; phylum Actinomycetota; class Actinomycetes; order Propionibacteriales; family Nocardioidaceae; genus Mumia; species Mumia zhuanghuii. The sequence continues at coordinate 457,844 of NZ_JBHUFT010000008.1, read as the reverse complement.
CCGCGACAGGTCGGTCAGTCCCGCGACCATGGTCTGCACCGACTCCGGGGTGTCACGGAAGGCGTCGGCGAGCGTCAGGAAGCTCTCCTCCATCTTCTCCGTGTCGATCTCGTCGATCGTCGTCGAGAGGTCGGAGAACGCCGCGTTGACGTCGTACGGGGTCATCGTGTGCTCGACCGGGATCGCTCCGTCCAGCGGCGTCGTCCCGGCCGGTTCGAGCGCCAAGTACTTCTGGCCAAGCATCGTCTTGACCTTGACCGCGGCCCTCGTCTCGCTGCCGAGCTCGACGTCCTTGATCCGGAACTTCACGACGACCTGAGCGCCGTCGAGGGAGATCTCGGTGACCTTGCCGACCTTGACGCCGGCGACCCTGACCTCGTTGCCCTTCTTGAGACCGCCGCCCTCGGCGAAGCGCGCCTCGCGGATGTCGCCGCCGCCGATCACCGGCATGGCGTCGGCGTTGAACGTCACGAGGAAGACCAGCGCCATCGAGAGCATGCCCACGATCGCGAGGACGACCTTGTTGCGCTCCGCGAACGACGTGGGATATCTGCGCTTGACCCGACTCATCAGCGGCACCTCCCTGCGACCGGCTTCACGCCGAGATCACCCATGTAGCCCTCCGGCATCGGGATGCGGCCCTCGATGGAGCACACGTAGAAGTTGAGCCAGGAGCCATAGCTCGCGAGGCGACCGATCTTGTCGAGCTTGGCCGGGAGCCGCTGGAGGAAGGTGTCGACGACCTCCTCGTTGTCGGCGAGCACGGCCGACACGTCCTCGAGCGCCGCGATCGAGCCCTTGAGCGGCGGCCGTGTCTCCTCGAGCAACGCGCTGACGCTCGTGGTCAGGGCCCCGATCCCCGCGATCGAGTCGCCGATCGCGGCGCGGTCGGCGGCCAGCCCGCTGACGAGCTTCTGGAGGGTCACCAGTGTCGTGTCGAGCTGGTCCGTACGGTCATTGACGACCGTCAGCACGTCGTTGAGGTTGGTCACGAGCTGACCGATCACCTCGTCGCGCTCGGCGAGCGTCGACGTGAGGCTGGCCGTGCTCGACAGCAGCCCCTCGACGGTCGCGCCCTCACCCTGGAAGACGGCGATGATCTCCGAGCTGAGCTGGTTGACGTCGTCGGGGTTCAGCATCTTGAACAGCGGCTGGAACCCGTTGAACAACATCGTCAGGTCGAGCGCCGGCCGGGTCTCGCTCACGGTGAAGGTGTGCCCCTCGGGCAACGGCGCGCCGGTGGTCTCCGCCGGCATCAGCGAGATGTAGCGCTGGCCGACGAGGTTGCGGAACCGCAGCTGTGCGGTCGCGCCGGTCGTCAGCGTGACGGTGTCGGAGATCGTGAAGGTCACCTTGGCGACGCTGCGGTCGGCGACCTCGATGGTCTCGACGGTGCCGACCTTGACGCCCGCCATCCGTACGTCGTCACCCCGGTTGAGGCTGGTCGCGTCGGAGAACAGCGCCGTATAGACCGTGGACTCGCCGCTCGTGCTGTTGCGGATCGTGCCGGCGAGCGCGAGGGTCGCCAGGACCGTGACCACCGTGAACACGATGCTCTTGATCAGGGTCGAGGTCATTTGAGCGTCACCTTCGTGTGGCGGAGGGTGGGGCCCACGAGAAGGCTCGACCAGGACGGGTACTCGGCCGGCGCCAGGCCCTGGGTCGGCGCGACGAGCTCGGCGATGAGCTGGTTCTCGCCGGGCGAGTTGGCCTCACCGAGCCCGCCGCCGTCCGCGAACTGCTGCTCGAGGCGGCTCGACGGCGGCGCGGGGATCGCCGGTGGCTCGTCCGCGGCCCGTACGGGGGTCGTACCGGTCTGGCCGTTCATGTACGGGCACCGCGGCTTGCCGTTGCTGCGGTAGCGCGGGCGGTCCTTGCCTGGCAGGTACTTGCCGCGGGACTCGACGACGTTGAGCACGACATGGATGCCCGGCTCGTCCGTCCCGGCGCCGAGCACGTCGTCCATCTGCGGGACGAACGCGCTGGTGGCCCGGAGCAGGCAAGGGAACTGCGAGGCGTACGGGGCGGTGGCCTTCAGCGCGACGCGGCTCTCCTCCGAGAGGACGATGATCGTCTTCTTGTTGTCCTTGACCCAGCCGGTGGTCTCGTCTCCGGCGGCGATGACGTTCGCATACACCTCGCCGAGCTCGGTGCGTTGCTCGGTCAGGGTCTTGGAGGTGGTCGTCATCGTGTCGAGCGCGTTGATGAGGTCGGGCAGCGCCTCTTCGTACTCGACCGCGAGCTCACCGAGCTTGCCGAAGTCCTCGGCCATCTGCGGCACCAACGGGTTCATCTTGTCCATGTAGCCGGCCCAGCTCGACATCGAGTCGCCGATCTCGGTGCCGCGTCCGCGCAGGAACGCGGCCAGCTCGCCGAGGGTGGCGGACAGCTTCTCGGGCTGGATCGACTGGAGCAGCGGGAGGAGCTCGTCGAAGACCTCCTCCAGCTCGATCGCCTCGTCTGAGGTGTCCTGGCGGATCGTGTCCCCCGACGAGAGCGCGCCGCCAAGGGACTCCTCGGGTGCTTGGAGCGCCACGTATCGCTCACCGAACAGTGTCTTGGGGAGCAGCCGCGCGACCGTGTCCGGCGGGAGCTCGTCGGCGATCTCGGGCTCGAGCGCGAGGGTGAGCGTGGCCCCTTCCTCAGCGGCCTCGACCGACGTCACCGTCCCCACGGGCACACCGTTGAGCTTGACGTCGGACCCCTTCTGGAGGGCGTTGCCGATCGTCCCGGTCGTCAGCCGGACGTCGGTGCTCGACACAAACGCCTTGTTGTACACGAGCATCGCGGCAGTGACGAACGCCGCGATGAGCAGGAAGTAGCCGACGCCGAGGAGGCTGTCGAGCAGTCGCGTCGACCTCATCCGGCGATCCTCACCGTCGTCGTCGTGCCCCACATCGCCATCGACAGGACGAGGTCGAGGACGGCGACGGTGACGATGCTGCGGCGCACGGAGTGACCGACCGCCGTGCCGACGCCTGCCGGACCGCCGCTCGCCTTGAAGCCGAGCCGGCAGTGGATCAAGATGATCAGCACCGCGAACACGAGCACCTTGGCGAACGACAGCAAGATGTCGATCGGTGGCAGGAACAGGTTGAAGTAGTGGTCGTACGTGCCCGCCGACTGCCCTCGGAAGAAGACGGTGACGATCCGCGAGCCCGCGTACGAGGTGAGCAGGCCGATCACGTACAGCGGGATGATCGCGATGAACCCGGCGACCACCCGGGTGCTGACGAGGAACGGGACCGCACCGACACCCATCACCTGCAGCGCGTCAATCTCCTCGCTGATCCGCATCGCGCCGAGCTGAGCGGTGAAGCCCGCGCCAACGGTCGCCGAGAGTGCGAGTGCGGCGACGAGCGGGGCGATCTCACGGGTGTTGAAGTAGGCCGAGATGAACCCGTTGAGGGTGGACGTGCCGATCTGGTCGAGCGCGGCGTAGCCCTGCATGCCGACAACGGTGCCGACGAACAGGCTCATCCCGACCATCACGCCGACGGTGCCGCCGATGACGGCGAGTGCGCCGGATCCGAAGCTGACCTCGGAGAGGAGCTTGAGGACCTCCTTCGGGTAGCGGCGGATCGCGGTCGGGATGGCGGCGATCACCTGCCCATGGAAGCGGATGTCCTGCCCGGTGTCGGCCAGCGCGTCCAGTGCCTTGTCCCACGGCCGCCGTCGGCGGACGCGAGGCGCGGTGTCGGGGGTGGAGGTCATGACGGTCAGGCTCCCTTGCCGGGCACCAGCTGGAGATACAGCGTGGTGAGGACGAAGTTGACGAAGAAGAGCAGGAGGAAGGTGATGACGACCGACTGGTTCACCGAGTCGCCGACACCCTTGGGTCCGGGGCGGGTGTTGAGGCCCCGGTACGCCGCGACGACGCCGGCGATGAAGCCGAAGATGACGGCCTTCAGCTCGCCGACCCACAGGTCGGAGATCTGCGCGAGGGCGGTGAAGCTGGCGAGGTAGGCCCCGGGGGTGCCGCCTTGCACGACGACGTTGAAGAAGTAGCCACCGAGGACGCCGACGACCGAGACCAGACCGTTGAGCAGGACCGCGGCGCCCATGCAGGCGAGCACGCGTGGCACGACGAGTCGCTGGATCGGTGACACCCCGGTCACCTTCATCGCGTCGATCTCATCGCGGATCGTCCGTGCACCGAGGTCGGCACAGATGGCCGCACCGCCCGCACCCGCGATCACGAGAGTCGTGACGATCGGTGCCGCTTGTTGAACGACCGCGAGGACGCTCGCCGCGCCGGTGAACGACTGCGCGCCGACCTGGATGGTCAGTGTGCCGAGCTGGAGTGCGATGACGGCGCCGAACGGGATGGCGACGAGCATCGCCGGGACCCACGACACCGACACCACGAACCAGAACTGCTCGAGCGCTTCACGGGCAGCGAACGGGCGACGGAAGGTCGCGCGGATCGTGTCCAGGCCCAGGGCAAAGAGGTTGCCGATCTCGTCCAGACCCCGGACGACGGCGGGCTTCTTGCGGAGTGGGGCTACTGGGTCAGTCTCCTCGTCGTCGGCGACGATGAGGGGCGCCTTGCCAGACGAGACCCTCCCGCCGTGGCGAACCGCGCCAGCTCGTACCGCCCCCGACGTCGGGACGAGCTGGCGCGGTAGCACTTCGATGGCGCGCGCCCCGGCGCGCACCATCGTCGCGGTCCCCCCGCCGTCGGGGTAGCCGTAGACCGGCTCCTCCGGACGTTCGTGGACCGTGCTGTGGTCGACCTCTTCGCTCATCCCGATCGGCCCGTCGGGGTCGCCGCTCATGAACTGCGACACGACGGGATGGTCGGTCAGGAGGAATTCCTCGCGCGGGCCGAACATGACGAGTTCGCGGCGATAGAGCATGCCGAGGTTATCCGGCAACGTCCGCGCGAGCTCGATGTTGTGGGTGACGACGAGCATCGTCGCGTCGGTCTGCGTGTTGACGTCGAGGAGGAGCTGAGCGAGGTTCGCCGTACGGACCGGGTCGAGGCCCGAGTCCGGCTCGTCGCAGAGGATGATCGACGGCTCCGTGACGAGCGAGCGGGCGAGGCCGGCGCGCTTGCGCATGCCGCCGGACATCTCGCCGGGGAGCTTGTGCTCCTGACCGAGGAGGCCGACCATCTCCAGCTTCTCGGAGACGATCTGCTTGATCTCCTTTTCGGTCTTGTTGGTGTGGGCGCGCAGAGGAAACGCGACGTTGTCGTAGACCGGCATCGAGCCGAAGAGGGCGCCGTCCTGGAAGAGGACGCCGAAGCTCTTGCGCAGCTCGAGGCGGTGCGACTCCTTGGCGCGGCACATGTCGACGCCGTCGATGTGGGCGACGCCGGCCTCCGGCTGGATCAAGCCCATCAGCGACTTGAGGAACACCGACTTGCCCGTCCCCGAAGGGCCGAGCAAGGCGGTGATCTCGCCGGGCGGGAGAGTCAGGGTCACGTCACGCCAGATGTTCTGGCTCCCGAAGCTCTTCGTGAGGCCCTCGACCTCGACCGTCCCACCCATGCGTCCTCCGTCGGTTTCCCTGAGCACGCGACGGCGCGCCCTTGATAAGTAGGCGGCGCCGGGCCGCCCCCTCAGGTGACCGGCGCCTGCGATGAAGTTAGGTGTGGTCCCGGTCACGCAACAGAGGGTTGACCAAAGAGGGCCCCTTCGTGACCCTTTCGTGACCATTTCTTGTCACCTGGCTCACAAGGTTTCCGAACCGTGCGGAGGCCCGCCGCTCCAACGCTCCGCAGCCCCTCCGCCGAGCCCGCCACACTGGCCCTCAACTGACCATCTGGATGCTCATGGGACTGAACATCCAGGCCGACCAGAAAGCATCCGACCGTCGCGAGTCTCGACACGCCCGTCGTACGCCCGGCATGGTCACAATGGAGCCGGGCGCGGGGGGACGCGCCCGGACCGACCTCGAGGAGTCTCGATGCGATTCACGAAGATTTCTGCCTGTTGAGGCGCGGTTGCCCTCAGCACCGCTACCACGCCCCGCATCGCTGACGGCATCGCGTGGGCTTCGCGTTACCTTCGCGACCCGCCACGTCGGTGGATGTTCAGGTACCTGAACATCCACCGACGTGGCACACGGACAGGGCTGCACACATCTGGACAGGTCAATCCCCGTATCGCCAGTGTGAACTCCAGTTACGCCAGTTCGGAAGGCATGCATGAGGCTGCCTTCACCTGTCGCAGGAGGACACGTTCATGACCATGAAGACCACACGTCGTTGGGTTCGTCGGGCCGCCACCATCAGCGCCGCCGCCGCCCTGACCATCGCCCCCGCAGCCGCCGCCAACGCCCTCGGCCTCGAACACGACGCCGAAGGCACCTCCTACATCAACTCCACCGACTCCACCATCAACGTCGGACCCACCACACTGACCACCAACCTCGACGTCAACACCGGCGACTTCACCGGCCACATGCCCCTACCCGGCACCCGCACCAAATTCGAAGTCATCGGCTTCATCCCCGTCGAAGCCGACGTCACCTTCGTCGAAGCCGCCCCCATCACCGGCCGCATCGACATCGTCAACAACAACACCCCCGTCACCTCCACCGCCAGCTACTACATCAAACTCTCCAACATCAAGATCGCCGGTTTCCCGACCTTCGCCGGCCCCTTCTGCCGCACCAAGGACCCCGTCACCATCCCCGCCAACACCCCCGCCGGCGGCAACTTCAACCTCATCACCGGCGGCACCCTCGGCGGCACCTACACCATCGGAGACTTCCAGCACTGCGGCCTCAACACCTGGCTCATCAACCTCCTCGTCCCCGGATCAGGCAACACCCTCAACATCAACGTCACCAACGGCCGCATCCTCGGCTAACACAAAGCCAGGCGTCACGAAGGAGAGCCCGGGAGTCTGATGACAGACTCCCGGGCTCTCTTCCTTGAGACGAGAGCGCACCTACGACATGGCCGTGGACCTCAGTCGCCACGCTTCGGATACGGAAACTCCGCAGGAAGCTGATCCATCTCGCAGCCCGCCGCTTCTGGTGTCGACTCTCCCGGCGCCGGCGGAAGACCTCCCAGTGGCGACTTCTTCGTGCAGATCCCCGCACTGACCTGGAGCTTGATCGGGTTGCCAGGACCCGAGACCGTTGCCGTCACAAGTCGCGACACGTCGTCGCCACTCTTGGTTACGCAACCCGAGAACGCAGGAACGTCGACCGTCCCGGCAAGTCGTCCACCAACGGCGACTCGGTAGTGCTTGCTAAGGTCCATCTCCGTCTCCGATAGATCGCCGCCGCCATCGCCCAACACGGAGAGTTTCGCTGGCCGCACAGTCCGGCATTGCCCGGCAAGTCGGAGATCCTTGCCATCCACCTTGACGGCCAGCACCTTCACCCAGAGCACGTCGTCGATCTGGGAGTCATGGTAGAAGTTGACGACCACCCCCGGCGTGCCGGTGTCAACATCATGGTCGGTCGTGAAGGTGAGCCCAATCGGCAGCCCGTCCGGGCCTCGCCGCTGACTGATCTGGACGACCGCTTCGACGGGAATCGCACCGAAAGCGACAGTCCTGACCGTCACAGGCTCCATGTCTCCGTAATTGTGCCTGGAACCAGGCGGAGACACGAAATACACGAAGTTCCTGAAATGGTTCGTGCTTGACCATTGATGCTCGGGCGGGTAGTTCGAGAACGACAACTGGCTCCACGCGGCCGTCGGAACAGTGGGAATCCGCACCCACTGCTTCGCTCGAACCATGTGGGTCATGGCGGTCTGGGCCACCCCGATCCATCCCCCGCCGGGATATTCCGGCTCTTGATCTGGGAGGCCGGGGTAGGGGACCTCCGCGGCGCTTCGCGCGGCGAAACCACCGAGCAGCACAGCGAGAACTGGGGCTACAACAACCAGGCGAACGCCGCGACGGCGTGACATCTTCCACACGGCGACAGGCTCGCATGCCCCGGGGAGGCGGGCAAGGAAACGGCACAACGGGGTTCTCCCCGACCTCACCGTGACCCGTGGATGTTCACGTATGTGAACATCCACGGCTGCGCGCTCAACGAGCGCTCACGCCCAACACGCTCTACCACCGAGCGCATCACGGGCGTCCGATGCTCACCGCCCTGAGCATCGGCGCCGGCTTCGGCCAACTTCTCGTCCGCTCCCCTAGACACCGTTCAACCCGGATCGCCAAGGTGGCCTCAGTTGTGACGCCCGTCACAACATGAGTTCGAAGGGGGATCGCACCATGCGATTCAAGAAGACAGCCGCTTTCCTCGGCGCCACCGCCCTCGTCCTTCTCGGCGGACCGGCCGTCGCCGGCCCGCCTCACAACATCTCCGTCGGAGGCGCCACGACCGGCTCGTACAACGTCACCGGCACATCGAAGGGCTCCATCGGCTTCACCGTTCGACACGGCTCTACGATCGTAAACATGGGCTGCACGGGCGCGACGGCATCCGGGACGACCCCGACGGGCGGAATCACTGCTGGCGCGATGCCCGCCAGCGGCCTGATCGCGACGCTCAACGCCGCCAGCACCTGGGCTGGCTGTATCGGACCAGGCGGGCTGGCGATGACCGTAAACCAGACCCAGGCCTGGTGCGTCTCCATGGACCCAGCCAGCCAGTCCTCGACAGCGGCACTGACCAACGTCTTCAGCGGCAAGATCGAGGACTGCGGCAACAACGCCTCGATGGCAACGGTCGTCGACACGGCGACCAACGGCGCGATCTGCAGCTTCACCGTCTCTGGCACAGCTCATGGCTCCTTCTCCGAGGTCGTCAAGCCAAACGGCACACAGGATCTCACCGTCAACGAGACGGTCGCGCACGGCCACCTCTCTGTGACCGCCGTGACTGGCTGCCTCGGGGCCATCAGCATCGGCGATAAGGCAAGCTTCAATGGCGTG
>NZ_JBHUFT010000008.1:438310-448870 GCF_042681565.1 Mumia zhuanghuii | reverse complement strand
CTACTGATCTGCACAGTTGATGTGCCAGGAGGGTGTGTCGGGGCCTGAGGCCCCGACACACCCTCCTCCTGTATCCCCTAACTGACCACCAACTCATGAAGGAGTACCACCATGAAGACCACGCGTCGTTGGGTTCGTCGGGCCACCACCATCAGCGCCGCCGCCGCCCTGACCATCGCCCCCGCAGCCGCCGCCAACGCCCTCGGCCTCGAACACGACGCCGAAGGCACCTCCTAGCCAGGCGTCACGAGCGATTTCGCTCCAGTGCCCGGGAAGTTGTCACTGGCGTGACAATTTCTCGGGCTCTGGCATGTCCACTCTCGCGAATCGCTGGACTAGGCGTGGCCTGCGGCTTTGAATGGCGCGTGACGCAGACCACACCCGCCGCCGTGCGTGCACGCGTGACGGGTCGAGCTCGAAGGAGAGCCACGATGAGTGTTGACCCCCAGAACACCCGCGGTTGGCCAGAGCCAACACCCCGCCACCGCCCCGGACGTGTGCTGGCCGCCGCGGTCGCCTCCCTCGGCCTGACCCTCAGCGCACTCGCCGCCATCCCAGCCAACGCCGTCACCCCCGTACCCCTCGCTCAAGCCGGATCCATCGTCAGCTGGGGACGCGCGACCGAATCGGGAGCCACGACCGTCCCCGCAGCCCTGTCGGACACAGCCATCACTGCCATCGCTAATGGGCACAGCTTCTCGGTTGCGCTGACCGGCGACAACCGGGTCGTGGCCTGGGGCCACAACGGCACCCAGGGCGCTCAGCCGCAGAAGGTGCCCGCAAGCCTCAACGGCGTCAAGGTGAAAGCCATCGCCGCGAGCGCGGACAACGCTGGCGTCGTGACACAAGCCGGCACTGTTGTCGGCTGGGGCTATAAAGCGATCACGGGCGATCCGACAAAGGTGCCCGCCGGGCTGTCAGGTGTCGTCGACCTCACGATCGGCGCGAAGCACGCGGCCGCGGTCAAGAGCGATGGCACCGTTGTCACGTGGGGAAACCTCGCTAGCGGCGGCGCACTCGCGGTTCCTGCCGGGCTGACTGGTGTCAAGAAGGTTGCCGCCGGCGACAGCCATACCTACGCGCTCAAGAGTGACGGGACCGTCGTCGCCTGGGGACTCAACAACGTCGGTCAGCTCGACCTCCCTGCCGAGCTGACCATCCCTGGCAACGTCAAGTCCATCGCTAGCCGCCGCTTGGGCGGTCTCGCCCTACTCGCGGACGGCACAGTGCGGCAGTGGGGCCCGCAGGACGCGTATCCCATCCCTGCTTCGCTGACCGGCAAGACGGTAGTTGCGATCAGCGCCCAGTACGTCGAGGCAATGGCGCTGGACTCCGAGGGCGGGATTCACCGCTGGGACGACTCCTCGGATCCCGCAATGGAAGTGCCTTCCTCGCTGAGCGGCGCGCCGGTCACAGCTATCGCCGCCGGCGGAGCGCACGACTCCGTGATCGTGGCGGATGTGAAGACCGCTGTTGTGCCTCGCGTCACCGGCGTGGCACGGCCCGGCCAGACTCTGACCGGCACCGCGGGCACCTTCTCCGGCGCCCCCGACAACGTCACGAACCAGTGGCTGGCCAACGGCACCCCGATCGCGGGCGCCACCGGCACCAGCCTCGCACTGAACGCCACACACCTTGGCAAGCGCATCACCTACCGCACAACCGCCACCAAGGGCGCGCTCACCCGCACCGCCACCTCCACCCCCACCTCCCCAGTCGCCAAACCCACCCCCACAGTGGGACTGGCGGCGCCTGCGGGTGCGTACGGACGTGCAGGAACGGTCACCGTCACCGTCTCCAACAGCGCCACAGGCACCGTCACCCTCACCTTGAACGGCCGCTCACTCGGCGCCAAGACACTGTCCAGAGGCCGAACGCTCTACTCGATCCCACGAACCACCACCCCCGGCCGATGGACCCTACGCGCCTCCTACCACGGCAACACCACCCTCAACACGGCCACACGCACCACCACCTACACCGTCACCAAAGCCCGCCCCGGCACCGTAAAGACCAAAATCACCAAGAAGCCCTCCAGCCGCAAGAAGGGCAAGGCCACCATCACCATCGCCCGCCCCACCGGCCTGACCGCCCCCAGAGGCAAGGTCACCCTCGTACTCAAAAAGGGCTCCAAGAAACTCAAGACCACCGCCACCGTCCGCAACGGCAAAGCCACCGTCAAACTCCCCAAGACCACACGCGGCACCTGGAAAATCACCACCACCTACACCGGCGACACCCGCTACACCCCCGCCAAAGCCAAAACCATCAAGCACAGAAGCAAATAGTCAGTCGTCTACAGCCGACCGGGGTCTCGATGCCAGCTACATGGCCATCGAGACCCCGATCGGTCCAGGTGGCACACATGTCACCCTCACGCTTCTCGCTCTCGGTGGTCCCCGTCGGGCACTGCCTCGTCGCCGCGACGGCCGCTGGCACCTCGAAGCGGGAGTCCTCACCGCTCCAGCGGATCCCGCCACGCTCGACGGGAATGGCGCCACCCTCGTTAACATCGCCGTTTCAACGTCGCGATCAAGCGCTGCAACGTCATCGGCGCGATGGTCACCGCTGCCCAAGACCTGGCCGACGCTGGGCCCGGCGCTCGGCTCAGTGCCTTCCCTCAACCGTCGGCTGTTTCAGGCCCTTCTCACTCGTTGCTCGTAGCCGGATCACGACGGAGCGAGCGGGGGTGTAGCGGGTGTCGCCGGTGTAGGTGGTGGTGATTTTCCAGGTGCCGCGTGTGGTCTTGGGGAGTTTGACGGTGGCTTTGCCGTTGCGGACGGTGGCGGTGGTCTTGAGTTTCTTGGAGCCCTTTTTGAGTACGAGGGTGACCTTGCCTCTGGGGGCGGTCAGGCCGGTGGGGCGGGCGATGGTGATGGTGGCCTTGCCCTTCTTGCGGCTGGAGGGCTTCTTGGTGATTTTGGTCTTTACGGTGCCGGGGCGGGCTTTGGTGACGGTGTAGGTGGTGGTGCGTGTGGCCGTGTTGAGGGTGGTGTTGCCGTGGTAGGAGGCGCGTAGGGTCCATCGGCCGGGGGTGGTGGTTCGTGGGATCGAGTAGAGCGCTCGGCCTCTGGACAGTGTCTTGGCGCCGAGTGAGCGGCCGTTCAAGGTGAGGGTGACGGTGCCTGTGGCGCTGTTGGAGACGGTGACGGTGACCGTTCCTGCACGTCCGTATGCACCCGCAGGCGCCGCCAGTCCCACTGTGGGCGTTGATCGTGGCCGCCCGACGACTTGCACCGCCACCGATTCGGCAGTCCCCGACGGAAACCCGACCTGCGAGGCCGTCACCTTGACAGTGACCCTCGCCCCGGCATCCGCCGGCGTCACGACGTAGGTCGGACCCAGCGCCGGCCTCGCGACTCCGTCCTCGCCGACCGTCGTGATCGGCGCGCCATTCCGGAACCACATATAGGAGTAGTCCCACCTGGTTCGCGCCGTGTTCCACGTTCCTGGATCGGCGGTCATGATCGTCCCGGTATCGACGGTCGCGCGATCGGTCTCGATTGACGGACGAACCTGGTTCGTTGCGACACACGGTCGCGCTGACGTGTCTACACCTTCGTCGAACCCGTTCACGCAGCTGCGCTCAGGCGTGATCGATGGCGTCTGCGCGAAGAAGTCCCGAGGCACGAGTTGGAACCGCTGCCAGTGGACCTGCATCGGCGACTGGTCCTCGTCGCGATCCACATGGTGGAAGCCGACGTTGACCCACGCGACAGGATCCGTCAGCGGCGCGTCGTCGTTGGCGACGTAGTCGAGGATGCTGTCGTTCGGACAGCCGGGGTTGAGGTTGTCGGACGCGTATTCTTCGCAGTCACGCTTGTTGGTGAATGTCACGAGCGGCTGCGTGACCGACGCGAAGTGGTCGACTGGGTTCCGGTTGACGAGTTCGTACGACCTCGCGTGGCCGTCTTTGTTCAGCGAGTCCGGATTGACGACCCGCCACCACGTGAGCTCGTTGTGATCGTCGCCGGGGATCGACGAGAACGCCGCATCCTCAACAGTCCCCCTCCCGTGCACCGTCCACGAGGACGGACCTTCTGGCGGCCGCGCATAGTCCCACCGCTCGACACGTTGGTGCTCGCCGGAGTCGACCCCGAAGTCGACGCGATAGATCGCGTTGTGCCAGTGCGAGGCGCCATACCGCTGCTCCCCTTCCGTCGCCGAACCGAGTGGCCACCCCTCCTCGGGAGCTGTCGGGAAGAACATCGCTCCTGGCGCGACGTCGCCGGTTGCCCCGAGACCCACGTCAATCTGCCCATGGTCGTCGAACGTCACCTTCTGCTGGTACTCATACCAGGAGATCTTCGAGACCGAAGAAACCTCGAGCCCCGTGCCGTGCTCGACGAACCGTGGCCCGCCGCCGGACAGCCTCTCCTGCGAGTGGGTGGCGAGCCCCGTCCCCACCTCGTCGACGCAGATCCCCGGCATGGTTCGCTCGATGAGCTCGCCGAACAACATGAACGACTGGGTGACGTCGCGAGCCTCTCCAGGGCACAGCTCGGGACTCTGCTCGACGAGGTGCTCGTCGCCGAACCCGTACTCGGTGATGTCGTTGTACTGGATCGCGCCCGTGTCATAGGGGACGTTGAGCTGCGCGAGGTAGAGCTGATCGATGACACGCTTGTAGCCCTCGTACTCGTAGTCACCGGTCGCCGGTCTGAACTCGACCTTCTCGAGCACGAGGCCCTTGATCGGGTGGATGCGTGCACACATCCGCCACGCGGCACCGTTCTCGAGCGTCTTCTCGACGAGCGCGTCACCACAACCCAGACCGGGTGCCTCAGAGTGCGCGGCCGGGGCCGCGCCGCCGGCCAGCAGTCCTCCGGCGACCGCCGTTGCGACGCCAACGGCGACACGGGCAGGGGAAGGGCTACGCATCACGGTGCCTCTCAATGGAGCCGGACTATCGAGCGATCGGACAGGTTGATGACGAAGTCCGTGGTGTCGAGATAGGTACCCGACGGCGCACGGATGCCGAGTTGTGCGCACCGCTCGGCACCGCACTCCCGACCGCCATCTGTCGTCCCGTCGTACGTCCACACCCCGGCGACGTACGACACCTGCTCTTCGGAGAGAAGCGGCACCCCCTCGGAGCGCTCGAACTCACGCGTGAACCGCAGTGTCTCGCCCTCTGCCTCGAGGGCGTGCCGCATCGCCGTCTCCGTCTCACCGGCAGACAGCGGTGGCTGGAGCGACGCGGCGCTCAGACTCTCGACAACCTTCCCGGCCCGGAGGTCGACGGTCTGGTGGTACGTCGTGTCGGCCGTGTAGTCGTAGAGGACCACCAACGCCTTGCGTCCCGAGGAGTCGACATCGGTGGGAACATCGGCATACAGGAACTCCGGCATGCTCTCCCCCCGCACGTCCCTCGCAGAGGCAGGCACACTGTCGTCGCCCTGAGCGACGCGGATCGCGTACCCGCTCTCCTCAGGCGACAGCGGCTCGCGCGGTTCGCGCAACTTGGGGCGCTCGGTCGGCAGCGAGCCGTCGCCCGAGACGACGAACCTCGATCTCGACTGGTCGCGATCCTCTTCCGCACCGCCGCTGCTGCTGAGTGCAACGACCGCCAAGGCCGACAAAGCCGCGACGACCACGGCGCCGGCTACTCGCGTACGACCCGGCGCTGTCGTCAACGGCTCAGACCCTCTCGTGAGCAGAAGAGTAGAGAGCGTCGGCGTCTGCATCCGCTGCAGCGAGTGCATCAGCGACCTGGGGGTGGCCCAGGTGACTCGCGCGCCCCGCTTCGGTCAGCCACACCGGCGTGACCGCTTCGAGGACCATCAGCAATGTCATTCGCTGGTCGGGATCGGCCAGGGCCGAAGCGAAGTCCACCTTCAGACGCCTCATCCGCCTCCGAACCGTCTGATCGTGGACTTTGAGCACATTCGCGAGCGCCGGAGCACTCGCGCGTGATCGGAGCCAAAGGAGAAGCGTCTCCGCGAGACCGGCGCGGACATAGGGCTTCTCCCTCATGAGAGGGGCAAGCACCTCGTCACAGATCCCCCGCCCAAGTGCCGGATCCGCGTGGAGCCAGAGAGCGCTGCGGTAGTTCGCGCAGTCAATCACCTCAGCTGAGGCGATCAACCCCTGCCGCGAGAGCCTTATCGCGCGGCGAGTCCACCTCGCAGCGTGGTGGGCTTCGTCGGTCGGCACCGGCCAGCTCATCGCGATCGGCCCGGTGATCGGAAGCGCACCGAGAGCCTCAACCGCGGCCTCGCTCTGCGATGCGTCCACGATCATGCTGACGTAGCGCTCCGTCACCCGGCAGAGGACTCGCCGGTCATCCGCCGGTGCGATCGGGAGACGTGGGCGTACGAGGTCCGCCGAGACGACCACGCACTTGGCCGGCAGCGGCCAGGCGGCCGCTACCGCTATCGCCCGTACGTCATCCGCCGGCGCACCTCTGAGGACAGCCTCCGCTAGTCGTCGACGAATCACCTCCGGATCTCGGGTGTTGCGCGAGGCGTTGAAGCCGACATCGACCTGGTCGACGAGATGCTGCAGGAACGCGAAAAGCACATCGCCCAGCGACCCGATCGCTTCGGGTGGAAGCCCGAGCTCATCAGCGGCCTGCCGCAGCTCGTGCCACGCGCTGGTCGTCGCAACCTGCGACGCGGCGCGAATGAGGTCGATCCCGGCGGGGCCGCGGGACTCTGCACTGCCGCCCATGCGCCTGAAGACCTCGTCCACTCGGTCGCAGGCCACAGGGAGGCCCTCGAGGAGGTCGACGAAGAGTCCCACACCCTCCAGGACCGCAGTCTCGACGACCTCGCGACGTCGCTCACCAGTGGCGGCGTAGGTCCCGACCCCGTCGAGGATCTGCGCGCTTATCCGGCTGACGAGTGCCGGAACGGACGAGCGGATCGTCCGCATCTGGTCAGGGAGCTGCGGATAGTGCTCACGCACGCGGTCCAAGGCATCCATTGCGTGGTCGTAGAAGCCCGACGGGTCGTTGGTCATCGAACCGATCACACCTCGCTCACACGGGTGACGCCGTACCTGACGGTCTGGCGCAACGCTCGCCGCTCGCATGTGGCCCCCTTCCGGGCGCTGGCACTCACGGACTGTGAAGGGAGACCAGGGACCCCCGAGCGGTGTGGTCTCGATCACGCGCTCAGTCAAAATGACACCGGTGAGGTCGTCCAGCCGAATTCGTGTCCCTGCCTGAGAAAACCCCAAATCTTGTAACGCGAGTGACAAGATCCCGATCCGGGGATGACACAAATCCTCGAGACGTGGTGCATTGTGGTGGCGCTCAGACTCACCCGCCACCCCCGAGGCGCCGTGATCAATTCGTGATCTTCACTTGTCACCCGCGTCACAAAAATGGACGCTCCGCACCCAAGACTGGCCGGAATCAGTTGCGACGCGGCCGCGGATATGGCTACTTCAGAGTGTCGCCCCCTACCACGACTCGGCTGTTCGCTTGCCCTGAACAGCCGGTGGAGGGAGAGGGCCATGTCGCTTGCCACCGCCCAAAGGACGGCCACATGCCGTCCCGAGAAGACGCCGTCAGCCGCTTTCGACGGGTGGCACCACTACCGGGGGCGCGCCACTGTCGGCGCTGCCGTCGAGCGCGCAGTCCTCGACGGAGGACCACTCGATTCGATCCGCCGCCGAGCGATCGGCGCGAGTATCGCCGCGTACCGTGACACGACCTCGGGTGTCTTCGTGGTGCCGCACGCTGCGGCCGAGGCACTCCACGAGCTCGGCCATCGCCACGCGATGATCGGAGGCGACCTCGAAGGGCTTCGCGAGCTGTTCGCTTCGGCGCAGCGCGCGGCGCTCGAGACATTGGCGACCGCCCGCCGCCTCGCGCCCAAGCGTCATCATGCTCTGTCCGACACGGAGCGAGTGTGCGCGTTCGTTCGCGTCTTCTTCGACCGGGCCTGCGAGGGCTTCACGCACACCTCCCACATCCTGACTCTCCGTCCGCAGGACAGAAGAGAGCGTCTCCGTGCCGCGCTCTTCCGTCCGGGTACCCGCACGAACGCTCTGCTTGAGATCTGCGGCCTGGACGCCAGTCGCCCGCATCTCGCCGTCGTGGCGACGGGTGAAGAGCTGCCTCGCAGGCTTCTCACCCACGCCCAGACCGTCGCCGGGCTCGACCCACACGAGTGCCTCGTTCCCGCAGGGTGGACGATCACGTCGCTGCGCCCGCTCCCTGGTGGGCAGGTCGTGCTCGGCCCGGTCACGTCCCTCGCCGAGTCGGGCGACTCAGTCGATCTAGCCCGTCGCGGCGCTGCCACGCTTCGCAGGGGGGTCGCCACCGATCGCCGCGCAGTGGTCCCGTTCGGCGAACTCGATGCCGACACGCTTCTGCTCGCAGGGAACGCGGCACTCCCGGACCTGCTGATCGAGCGGCACCTCGGCGCGCTTCAAGCACTCCGGCCCGCCCGGCGCCTCCAGCTCGGCATTTTCCTCCTTGAATGGCTCGAAAGCGGGAAGCCCCTTACCCGCGTAGGCGCAACGCTCGGCATCCCGCCGCAGACAGCAAGCGCACACATGAGCGCCCTTCGCGAACTGCTCGGTGACAAGCTCGCGTCCTCGACATGCCGCCAGGAGCTCAGGATCGCGCTCCACTCGGCTGTCAGGCGCTGGGAGGAGGAGCTCCCGTGAACGGCGAGAAGGCGCTGATTCTTGTCATCTACATCACAAATTCTTGCCTCCAGGGTGCGCAGCCTTGCCGATTTCATTGCCTCCCGTCGTACCGCTGTGGCTAGATCACGCTCACACACCCATAAGCGCCTGGCAGGCGCCCCCCGGATCTCTGGCGCACGTCACCCCGCGACGCCAGCAGCACAAAGGAGAAACCACGATGAGAACTCTCGTTCGGCAGGGGGCGACAGTTGCCGTCGCCAGCGCTGTCGCCCTAGTCGGCCTCGGTGCGCCGGCGACCGCCGCGCCGGGTGTGCCCGTCAACCCGGCCAACGCAGGCAAGGCGGTCGTCTGGGGCGCTGAAAGCCTGGAGAACTCCCTGCCGCCTTCGTTGGACGGGAAGCGTGTGACAGCGATCGATGCGGCTGCCTCCTACAGTGTGGCCCTCACCGCCGACGGGTCGGTGGTGGCGTGGGGCGACCCGGACAAGGCCATGGTCCACGGGGTGCCCGCTGGACTCGCCAACCTCAAGGCCGTCTCCGCGGGCCAGCAGAATGTGGTGGCAATCAAGTCCGACGGGACCGCTGTCGCGTGGGGCGACGCCACCGGGATCGAAGTGATTCCCGGCGACCTCGGCCGGGTCTCCGCAGTCGACGTCGGTCTCTCCGCATTCGCACTCAAGACCGACGGCACGGTTCGCGTCTGGGGTGGCCCCACGGCCGCCCTCCTCGCACCCCCTGCCGGGTTGAGCAACGTCGTGAACATCGCCGCCGGGAACCTGTTTGCCCTGGCACTCAAGGCCGACGGCACCGTCGTCGCCTGGGGGTTGACACCGCCCACCATCCCCGACGAAGTGCAGGGCGAGGTTACGGGCATCGGAGCCGGGCAGGGGACCGCAGCCCTCATCACCTCCGACGGCAAGGTCACTGTGCTCGGCGAGCGCGCGGCCGATGTCCAGCCAGCTGGCCTCGCATCCGAGGTCGTGACAGATGTCGACGTCGAGACGACCATCGTCGCCCGTACGGCCTCCGGCAAGGCGTTCTCGTGGGGGGGCAACCCGGTAAACCCCGACCTTTCGCTCCTCAACACTCTGCCTGCCTCGCTCGACGGAGCACCTGTCTCCACGATCGTCGCGGGGACCAGACACAACCTCGCACTAGTCGCGACATTCGGCGCCATCAGCAAGCCGACGATCGCAGGCACTGCGAGGTCAGGCCAGACACTCACCGCGGCCGACGCCGAGTTCTCTATGGAACCCGAGAACGTGACGACGCAGTGGCAGGCGAACGGCCAGCCAATCACCGGAGCGACGAGCAGCACCCTCAAGCTGACCGATGCTCACATCGGCAAGTCCATCTCGGTCTCCCAGACCGCCACCAAGGGCTCCGAGTCGGCAACCGCCACGTCGGCCTCGACGGCGGCCGTCGCGTCGGCTCAGGTCAACTCCACACTGCGCGCGACCGCCGCTGCCGTTCGGTACGGGGCCGCACCGCGGGTGACCGTCGCTGTGGCACCGACGAACGCCGCGGGCCGAGTCGACGTCTACAAGGGCGCCACACGGCTTGGGTCGGCCAATGCCGTCAAGGGTCGCGCCGTTGTCGTGCTGTCGCGGACTGCACTGAAGCCCGGAACGCACACCCTGTCAGTGCGGTACGCCGGTAATGCCAGCACGAAGCCCTCCAGCACCTCGGCCCGCCTGGTCGTCGCGAAGGCGAGCGCGAAGGTGCGCGCATCGGTGGCGACCAAGAAGATCGTCGCGAAGAAGACCAAGGCCAAGGTACGCGTGACCGTCAGGGCAACTGGCGTCACACCGACCGGCAAGGTCGCGGTCTACCTCGGCAAGCGCAAACTCGGGACGGCCACCCTCCGTGGCGGCAAGGCGACGATCAAGCTCAAGGCGCTCCCGAAGGCCGGCAAGGCGAAGCTGAGCATCCGCTACCTCGGGAGCAGCACCGTCAA
>NZ_JBHUFT010000008.1:403943-438183 GCF_042681565.1 Mumia zhuanghuii | reverse complement strand
GGGCGGCAGGGAGCATCGATGCTCCCTGCCGCCCCTCACTCGTATCCCACAGGCCGTGAATTCGGAAACCGGGAATTCCATCCAGGTTCACCCCCGAACAGTCCGATTGGCTTTCCAGCCTCGCGCGGGACCTGTTGAGTAGGAGCAGTCCCCGCGGGGCACCGGAAACCCTCCCTCCTTCGGTGCCCTGCGGGTACCCAAGGGGCCGTTCGTCTGATAGGACATGTGATGCACGGCACACCGCAGGAGGGGCGGGGAAACCGCAGTGAATCCTCAGACGCAGACAGCGACCAGCAGCCCATGATCGAGATGCACGGCGAGCTCGGTCCCCCGGACGTGCCCGCGACGCTCGTCAACACCTTCAAGCCACACCTGCCCGCGCTCGTCGCGCGGATCACTGACCGGATCCAGGAACACGTCCCTGCCTACGCCGGTCCGGCCATCGGACGTCGCCACAAACTCATCTCGATGGCCGTCAACGGCGCGATCAAGCAGTTCGTCGACCTCGCGACCGGCAAGTCAGCCGGCTCGAACAGAGTCGACGACCTCTTCCGCCAGATGGGCTACGGCGAAGCAGCTGCCGGCCACGACCTCTCGTCACTCCGTTCGGCTCTCAAACTCGGCACCCGCGAAGCATGGGACGAGCTCCGTGCCCTCGCTTCCGGACAGGGGCTCTCCGCTGACCTACTCGGCCGGCTCGGCGACATCCTCTTCACCTACATCGATCACCTCACGGAGCAGGTCGGCATCGGCTACGAAGCTGCGCTACAGGCCCGCGAACGCGACGTCAACGTCGTCCGTGCGCGACTGCTCGCGAGCATCCTCAAGCGCGCGCCTGCCGACGAGATCGAGACCCTGTCCACGAACGCTGCCTGGCCCCTCCCTGCGCGTTTCGTGGTCTTCAGCGCCGATGCTCGTGGAGAGGTGACCGTCCCCGACCTCGCCGAGGTCGAGACCTCTATTCTCGGGCGGATCGATGTGACCCCTGCTCTCTTCGTGTGCGCGAGCGATGCGACGCCCGGGATCATCGAGTATCTACGTGGCAACGCACCAGGTGTCCGCATCGCCATGAGTTGGCCGGTCTCGATCGACGAGGTCCCTGACGCTCGCCGGTGGACCATTCGTACGCTCGAGCTCGCGGACCAGGACGTCATCCCCAATCAGGCAGTCCTCGAGTGCGAGAAGCATCGGACGCAGATCTGGCTTCACGCCGAGCCCGCACTACGCCGCCGCCTCACTCAAGAGCTCTTGCGGCCGCTGCTCGCCGAAACCCAGAACTCGCGCGAGATCCTCTCCGAGACGCTGCTCGCCTGGCTCGAGTCCCGTGACAGCGCGCCCGCGATCGCGGCTCGCCTGGGCGTCCATCCTCAGACCGTGCGTTATCGGTGGAAACGCATCAACGAGCTGTTCGGCGAAAAGCTCCACGACTCGGAGTTCGTTGTCCAGCTCACGATGCTGCTCAAGGCGAGCGTGCCTCTGTGGGTGGCGGGTGACCAGAGCGACTTCGAACGCTTCCTCACTGAGGATGCGCGATGACCAGCATCTCCACGAAGCCCCTGAGCGACAGGGATCCACACACCGCTCGGCATGATGAGCGCATGCCCACAGCCGCTGGTGCACGTGCGAGCCTGGCCGTCGCAACGGTCCTGACGGTTCCCGTCGCCACTCTGTCGGCGATCCCGACGATGCGGTTCGAGTCGTGGTCATGGGTATGCCTGGCGCTCTCAACGCTCATCGTCGCGCTCACCTGGCCCACCCACCGCGACGCCTTCCGCGCGCTCCGCCAGCGCGACCTCTCGCTCGACGTGCTCGCGTCGATCGGGGTTCTCGCTGCCTACCTCTGGGCCCTGTACGCCGTGGCCGTCGGCCACCCGTCCACCAGCCTGATCGTGCCCGCGGTCCTGTCGATCGTTCTCACCGTCCGCCAGCGAGTCATCGCTGCGGCCGGTCCGCTCGCCGCCGTCCGTCGTGTACCTGCGTGGATCGTGCCAGGTGTCCTCGCCGTCGCGGGCGTGACTCTCGCGATGTGGCTCGGCTTCAACGGAGCGTCGTGGTCGGCAGTCTCCGCAGCCGTTGCCGTGCTCGTCGTCGCCTGCCCCGGCGCACTCGGGCTCGCTGCCCCCGCGGCCGTCGTCGCCGGCACGCGTCGCGGCGCAGACCTCGGCGTCACCTATCGCGACCCGTCCGCGCTCGACGCCGCTCGCGACGTCGACACGCTCATCCTGCGAGGGCTGGAGACCGTCGCCGACGGCATGCACGTCGCGTCGGTCGATCCGCTGTCACCCGACCACGACCGCAACCTCCGGTGGTTCGCCGGCGCCCTCGAGCACTCCTGCGAGGACCCGGTCGGCCGCGCGATCGCCCGGCTCTCCGTACGCGGCCGGGTGACCGGTGTCCAGCAGCATCCCGACCTCGGCGTCAGTGGCTCAGTTGACCGCCACCCGGTTCGTGTCGGGAGCCCGACCTGGATCGGCATCGAAGCCCCCGACCACGTCGGCGTCACCGTCGCCGTCGAGGTCGACGGTCGCCCGCTCGGCACGATCACCGTCATCGACACCCCGCGACCGACCGCCAAGAAGGCCGTCGACGCGCTCCGTACGCTCGGGCTCGAGCCGATCCTCGTCACCACCCGTGACCAGACCGCCGCCGACCACCTCGCCGAGGAGATCGGCATCACCCACATCGTCGCGGAGACCGGCGCGACAGGGGGGCGACAGCTCGTCGACGACCTCCGGGCCGACGGGCGCCGCGTCGCTCTCCTCGCGACGTCACCCGAGGATGCCGCAAGCCTCGACTCGGCCGAGCTGAGCATCGCGGCACCGGACGGCGGTGCGGCCGTCAGCGTCGCGGACGGCGACGTCGCGGGAGCGGTCGCCTCCCTCCGGCTCGCGCGTGCGATCGACGTGAACGCCAAGACCGGCACCTCCCTCGCCCTTGCGTACAACGCGGTCGCGATCCCCGTCGCCGCCGCGGGGCTGCTCCACGCAGTGCCGGCTGCGGTCGCGATGGCCGTCGCCTCGGTCGTCGTGCTCCTCGGCTCGTTGCGCCTTCGCGGCGACGCGCGCTGAGCATTGAGCCCCGTACGAGGCGTCTCGTACGGGGCTCAATGCTGAGCGCCTGGTGGCTAGGTCGCCTTCTCGTCGCGTCGGACGAGGTCCTCCGCCTGGACCCCGAGCGCCTCAGCCAGCGCCCAGATCGTGTCGAACCTCGGATTGCCGACACCGGGCGACAGCTTGCCCGACTCGTCGCGTGCGTTGTTGCGTGAAAGCTCGATGTTCTGGACCTGGTTGCGGCTGAGGCCGGTCACGTCCGCGAGCTGCTCCTGAGTCAGGCCGGCCGACTTGCGCAGGGCGCGGACTCGCTCACCGAACTCTCGTGCACGCTCCTCGCGCAGCTGGGGATCTCCTCGATTCGGCACGTCTGTGAGCCTCTCTCTCCATGTCGTCAGCCCACGCGACGGGGCGTCTCTTGGTGGGCACGGTCAGGCCCTCGGACAGTGCACGGTCACGTGCCTTGCCGATGGGTGAGCGACTGATCGGTGACGACCGCGTCGACCAGCTGGGTCAACGGCGTGCCGAAGACGCGACTGAGGTCGAGCAGCGTCGACAGCCGAGGATTGGCCGGCGATCCCTTTGCGCGGTCCGACAAGCCGGACTCGAGCAGCTGGTAGTGGTTGCGGGTGATGCCCGCAGCGTGCGCGACGTCCTCCTGAGACAACCCCGACTCCGCCCGCAGCGATCGCAGCACGGCTGCGAGCGCGCGAGCGATGGCGGGGTCGAGCGCCTCCTCGGTCACGCTCCCACTCTGGCCATGAGCACATGGCGTGTCAGCCATGCATACCCTGCTTCATGAGTTGGGCGCGACCCCGATACGCCGCGCGTTCCTCGCGGCTACTCGACCAGCGGAACGTCGCCGGTCACTCGGCCTGTGGAGGCGCCGTCTGGCCGACCTGCGTGCGGACCCGCTCCAAGATGGTCGCCATCTGCTCGACCTGGCGCTGGTACTCGCCGAGGTTGCCCGCCTCGAGCGCCTTCTGGGCGGCGTCGTACGCGGCGTCGGCCTGCTCGAGGAGCTGCTCGACCGTCTGCGGGGTCGGTGTCGCCGGCGTCTCGCCGTCGCCTCCGCCCTCGTCGGTCGCCCCCTCCTCCGGCGTCGGAGTCGGCGCGCCTTCGATGCCGAGGGCGACGCGCAACGCCTCGTCGAGGTTCTGGCCGAAGCCGATGCTCTCGCCGAACGACGCGATGACGAACTGCAGGACGGGGTATGAACCCTCGGTCGCGTTGCGTCGGATGTAGACCGGTTGCACGTACAGCAGGCCCTCACCGACCGGCAGGGTCAGCAGGTTGCCGAACTGGACCTTGGTGCCGGCCTGCTTGAACGGCAGCAACGCCGACGAGACGCGACTGTCTGCCTCGAAGTTGTTGGCAATCTGGTTGGGCCCGTCGACCTGCGTCGCAGACCCGAGCTGGAGGACTTGGATCTTGCCGTAGCCGTCTGGATCACCGGCCTCGGAGTTCACCGAGACGAACGACGCGAGGTTCTGGCGGTTGTTGGGGAGATAGACGCTGGTCAGCGAGAACCGCGACTCGTCCTCGCCCGGTCGCTGGATCGACAGGTAGTAAGGCGGCTGCAGCGAGCCCTTGGCCGTCGGGTCCTCCGGGATCTTCCAGCGCTCGCCACCCTCGTAGAAGGTCTGCGGGTTGGTCACGTGGTAGGAGCCGAGGATGTTGCGCTGCACCTTGAACATGTCGACCGGGTAGCGCAGGTGCTCACGCAGGTCGTCCGAGATCTCCGACTTCGGCTTGACCGTGCCGGGGAAGACCTTCATCCAGGTCTTGAGGACGGGGTCCTCGGTGTCCCACTCGTACAGGTCGACCGAGCCGTCGTACGCGTCGACGACGGCCTTGACCGCGTTGCGCATGTAGTTGACGCGGTCCGACGGGAGCACGGCCTGCGCGCCCGTACCGGTCAGCGTGTCGGAGGTGGCCTCGTCGAGCGAGACCTTCTCGGAGTAGGGGTAGTTGGCGCTCGTCGTGTAGCCGTCGATGATCCAGACGACCTTGCCGTCGACGACCGCCGGATAGGGGTCACCGTCGATGGTCAGCCACGGAGCGACCTTGGCGACACGGTCGCGGGGGTGCCGGTCGTACAGGATCTTGGAGTTCTCGTTGACGCGGTTCGACAGGACGATGTTGGGCTCGCTGAACTTCACCGCATAGAGGAGCTTGTTGAAGGCGCTCCCGATCGAGACGCCACCCTTGCCGTCGTACGTGTTCTGGGTGGCGTTGTCGGTCTCGCTCTCGCCGCCGTTGCCCCGCGGCGTGTCGACCTCGATCGGGTCGGCACCGTCGGGCCGGCCCACGATCGAGTAGGACGGGGAGTTCTCGCCGAAGTAGATGCGCGGCTGCTTGTCGACGTTGAGCTCGCCGACGGGCGGGATGTCGCGCTCGACCCACACCGGCTGACCCTGCGGGCCGCGCTGGTTGCCGCGGGCCGCGATCACGCCGTAGCCGTGGGTGTAGACCGTGTGGTCGTTGGCCCAGTTGCGCTGGTTCGCGGGGAGACCGTCGAGGTTGAGCTCGCGGGCCGCGATCACGAGGTCCTCGGGGTTGCCGGAGCCGTCGATCGCGTAGCGGTCGACGTCGAGCGTCTGGGGCACGCTGTAGTAGCCGCGGACCTGCTGGAGCTGCTCGAACGCCGGCGACACGAGCGTCGGGTCGAGCAGACGGGTGCTCACGCGCGACTCGGCCGACTCGGTGAGCTGCTGCGGGGTGAGCGAGGTCTGGGCGTTGTAGTCCTGTTTCTGGACGTCAGCGATCCCGTACGCTTCGCGTGTCGCCTCGATGTTCTTGGCGATGTAGGGAGCCTCCTTGTCGGGCTCGGACGGCTTCACCTGGAACGACTGCATGATCGCGGGCCAGATGCCGCCGATCAGCACCGAGGTGAGGACGAGGAGCGCGAGGCTGATGCCGGGGAGGAGCCAGTTCTGCCAGATCGCGTTGGCGAAGAACAGCAGTGCGCACAGCAGCGACACCGCCATCAAGATGTTCTTGCTGGGGATGCGCGCGTTGGCGTCGGTGTAGGTGATGCCGGTGAGGAGGTTGTTGCTGTCGACGCTGAAGCCGAACCGGTCGAGCCAGTAGGCGAACGCCTTGAGCAGCATGATCAGGCCGATGATGATCGACAGGTGCGTCTGCGTCGCGCGCGAGATCTTGCGGTTCTTGCCGGAGATCGCGATGCCGCCGTACACGTAGTAGACGAACGCGACTGCCAGGCCCGAGACGATGAGGAGCGCAAACCCGTACGCGGTGAGGAACTTCAGCCACGGGTAGTCGAAGACGAAGAACGAGATGTCGAGCCCGAACGTCGGGTCGTTCTTGCCGAAGTCGGTCGCGTTGCGCCACATGAGGAACGTCCGCCACTGCCCTGCGGCCGAGGAGCCGGCGAAGATCAGCAGCAGGACGCCGAACGCGACCATGCCGATCGTGCGCAGCGGGTGGATCGCCTCGCGGTAGCGCAGGACCGGGTCGTTGGGGCGCAGCGGCCCCGTCGCCGCCGGACGGCTGCGATAGGCAATCCAGACGTTGAGGAGCACGACGCCGGCGAACAGCAGGCCGAAGCCGAGGAACATCAGCACCCGCGTGCTGAGCATCGTCGAGAAGACGCTGCTGTAGTCGACCGAGCGGAACCACAGCCGGTCCGTCCAGACACCGGTGAAGATCGCACCCAGGAAGAGCAGCGCCACCAGCGTGATGATGGTGGGGATCAGGACACGTCGTCCTTGGCGGCCCACGTCGGGTCGAGGTCGGGCGGCGGATCCTTCGCTCACGGGTTTCCTTCAGTTCGCAGTGCTCACAGGGGCGTGACGCTCACAGGGAGCGGGATGCTCGGACTCCAGTGTGACAGGTCACTCAACGAGGGTCTGTCGCAGCATAGAGACCAGTCCGGGGACCAGATCGGGCCCTTCGGCGAGCTCGTCGCTCCCCCGTACGTCGACGATGCAGTGGGACTGTCCGTCACGCGTCACGGCCACCGTCAGGCGTACCTCTTGGCGGTCGGGATGGTCCGCCACGAAGCCGACGACCTCGGCCTCGTCGTCAGGCAGCGACCCCTCGGCGTCCGGCGGCAGCATGAGCCGCTCGAGGACGACCGCGGTGCCGTCGACCTGCGGCGGCCAGACGATCTCGGCGACGAAGTCCTCGAATGTCCGCTCGGCCGGCAGATCGTCCTGCTCGACGGCCGTGTAGGAGTCGTCGACGTCGTCCGCGCCGACCCCCAGCTCGCGCGCCAGCGCCGGCTCGTCGGAGATCAGCGAAGCCGTACGGACCAGGGCGTAAAGCCGCGGCGGCACGTCCCAGCCCGAGGTGCTCGCGACCTCGGCGATCTCGAGCGCCGTCTCACGGAGCGGGTTGGAGGGGGTCAGCTGCATGTGGGCACCTTGGCCTTCGGGTCGTCGGAGAGCTTCTCGAGCGCGTCAACCGCGTCGTCGAACGTGGCGACCTCGACAAGACGCATGCCGAAGTCGTCGGCCGCAGCAGCCTCGGCGCAGTTGCCGGCGGGGACGAGGAACACGCTAGCTCCCGCCTCCGACGCTCCCGCGAGCTTCTGCTGCACTCCCCCGATCGGCCCGACCTCGCCTGCGGCGCTGATCGAACCGGTGCCGGCCACCGTCGCGCCGTCGAGCAGCGCGCCAGGGGTCAGCAAGTCGTACAGGGCGACCGCGAACACGAGACCGGCACTCGGTCCGCCGATGGACTCGCCCAGGTTGTTCTTGATCGTGAACGGCAGCTCGAGGTCCGTGCCGAGGCTGACGCCGATGCGCGCCTTTGCCGGGTCGTCCGGCGAGGCCTGCGAGGTCACGTCGACGGTCTGCTTCTTGCCGTCGCGGCGGATCCTGAGCGTCACCACCGAGCCCGGCTCCGCGCCCGACACCAGCGTGACCGCCTGGTCGGTGCTCGTCACGGCGGTGCCGTTGACCGACAGGAGGATGTCGCCGGGCTCGAGACGCCCCTCGGACGGGCCGTCCTCGGTGACCGCGGTGATCATGACGGCGTCCTTGACCTCGTACCCGGCCGCCGTCAGCGCCGCCGCCTCCGACGTCAGCTGCGAGGACGCCATCTGCGCGGCGTTCTCCTCGCGGACCTGCTCGGCGGTCTGCCCCTCGGGATAGACCATGTCGCGCGGGACGACGGCCTCGGCGGGGTCGAGGTAGGCGGTGATGGCGTGCGGGAGGCTCACCCGCGAGTCGGCGCGGGTCACGGAGACGGTGGTGAGGCGGATCTCGCCGTCGGTCGGATACGTCTTGGCGCCCTCGACCTGCAGGACGGGCTTGTCGTCGTACTTCCCGAGGGCGTCAACCGTCGGGCCGGGCCGCATCGTCACGTACGGGACGGGGAGGAGGAAGGCGATCGCGATCAGGGTCACCACGAGGAACCCGGCCGCGGCCAGGGTGGAGGTGCGCCGGCTCATCGGGACCTGCGGGCGGAGCTCGAACGGCGGACCACGACGCCGTTGTGGCGCTGCGGTGCCTGACGTGCATGGACCACATCGGCGGGGAGCGGGCGCTGGACGGCCTCGCTGAAGCGGGCGTACGCGGGATCGTCGGTACGGCGGGTGGCACGGCGCTCCGTCGTGCGTGCTCGCGAGCGGCCGTACCAGGCGGCCCACAGCATCGCCAGCGCCGTCACGGCCAGCGGCACGGCCAGCCACCACAGGATCTTCACGCCCACAGTCTAGGCAGGCGGGCGGCAGGACCACCGCTGCTGGCGGCCCTACGGCGTGCCGACCCACTCGTCCGTACCGTCGTCGAACACCTGGTGCTTCCAGATCGGCACCTCGGCCTTGAGCCGCTCGATCAGCGTGTGGCACACCTCGAACGCCTCCGGCCGGTGCGGCGCGGACACCGCGGCGACCACCGCGAGCTCGCCGATGTCGAGGTCGCCCAGCCGGTGCACGACGGCGATCCCTCGTACGGGCGTGCCCTCGACGACCTGCGCCGTGATCTCGGTGAGGACCGGGAGCACGCGCGAGTGCGCAGAGTAGCCGATGCCGTCGACCTCCTTGCCGCCGTCGTGGTCGCGCACGGCCCCGACGAACAGCACGACCGCCCCGGCTGCGTCGTCGGCGACAGCCTCGTATACCTCGGTGATGTCCAGGGGCTCGTCTCGTACGTCGACCAGCCGGACTACATCGCTCATGGCGAACAAGCCTAGGGCCCATCGGGCGTCGCGGGTACGTTGGAGACATGCCTGACGATCCGGACCGCCTGCCCGACGATCTCCCCGACGACCCTGAGGGCGAGGGGCGCGGCGACCCCAACGCGCCCGACCACGGCATCGGGTTCGGCAAGGTGCCCGGCCCCGCACAGGGTGGCGGCGGCGCGACCGGCGGCGGCAACCCGTTCGCCGGGACGCCGATGGAGGGCATGTTCGGTGCGTTCGGCGACATGTTCGGCAGCGGCGGGCAGATGCCCGACATGAACCTCCTGATGCAGCAGATGCAGCGGATGTTCGCGCCGCACGAGGGCGCGGTCAACTGGGAGCTCGCGACCGACGTCGCGCGCCGTACGGTCGTCGCGTCCCCCGATCCGTCGCCGCTGAGCACGGAGTCGTCTGCGGTCGACGACGCGATGCGGCTCGCCGAGGTTTGGCTCGACACGGCGACGGACATCCCCGCCGCGGCGACCCGTACGGCCGCGTGGAGCCGGTCGCAGTGGGTCGAGTCGACGATGCCGACCTGGCGCGCGATGGTCGAGCCGATCGCCGAGCACGTCGTCGCCGCGATGGCGGGCGCGCTTCCCGAGGAGGCCAAGGCGATGGCCGGCCCGCTGGTCGGCATCCTCAACCAGGCTGGCGGCGCGATGTTCGGCACGCAGGTCGGGCAGGCTGTCGGCGCGCTGGCGACCGAGGTGCTGTCGAGCACCGACGTCGGCATCCCGCTCGCTCCCGCCGGTGTCTCGGCGCTGCTCCCAGCCAACATCCGGGCCTTCGGGGAGGGTCTCGACCAGACCGACACCGACCTCTTCCTCTATGCGGCGCTGCGCGAGTGCGCGCACCAGCGGCTGTTCGCGCACGCGCCGTGGCTGCGCGGGCGCCTGCTGTCGACGATCGAGGAGTACGGCCGCGGGACGACGATCGACGTGAGCGCGATCGAGCAGAAGATGGCCGGGCTCGACCCGACCAACCTCGCGGCTGCCCAGGAGGCGCTCGAGGGTGGGCTGTTCGAGCCCGAGCGCACCCCGCAGCAGCAGGCCGTGCTCACCCGGCTCGAGGCGCTGCTCGCGTTCGTCGAGGGCTGGGTCGACGAGGTCGTCACGCAGGCGACCGAGGGGCGGATGCCGAGTGCGCCCGCGCTGCGCGAGGCGATGCGTCGCCGTCGTGCCGCAGGCGGTCCGGCCGAGCAGACGTTCGCGTCGCTGGTCGGGCTCGAGCTGCGGCCGCGCCGACTGCGCGACGCCTCTGCCCTGTGGGCCGCGCTGCGCGACCGCAAGGGCGCTTCGGCACGCGACGCGGTCTGGTCGCACCCCGACCTGATGCCGACGGCCGCGGACCTCGACGACCCGCTCGGCTTCGCGTACGACGAGCCCGACGCCGAGGCCGAGGGCACGGACGCCGCGTTCGACGCCGCGCTCGCCGACCTGCTCGAGGGGGCTGCGGATGGGGACGCGAAGGGCGAGGACGACGCCGGTGCGGACGAGGGCGACGACCCCCGTCCAGAATCCGACCGTTGAGCCTGCACGCGGACGCGTACGGGCTCCTCTGCGGGTGGACCACTCCTGATGCTGAGCAGGCGGCGCTGCGCGAGGCGTACGTTTCCCACCTCGCGGCCCGGCCGGACGCGATGCAGCGCTCGTGCCTGCCGCACCACCTCACGGCGAGCGCGCTCGTGGTCTCCGCCGACGGGTCCCAGGTGCTGCTGACGCTGCATCGCAAGCTGCGACGTTGGCTGCAGACCGGGGGTCATTGCGAGGACACGGACACGACGCTGCGCGGAGCGGCGCTGCGCGAGGCGACCGAGGAGTCCGGCATCGCGGGGCTGGTGGTCGATCCGGTGCCGCTGCGCCTCGATCGGCACGGGCTCACCTGCGGTGGGCGCCAAGACGCCGAGCATCTCGACGTGCAGCTGCTCGCGCTCGCGCCGGCCGACGCCGTACCCGCGATCAGCGAGGAGTCCCTCGATCTCGCGTGGTTCCCCGTGGACGCACTGCCCGAGACCGACGACTCCGTACGGGCGCTGGTGACCGCCGCCCGTACCCGCCTCCGCGTCGGCGCCTGACGCCCGCCGCTGCACGCCCGGCGCAGACGCGGGTACCGCAGCGCAGTCCGTCCGCTGCTCCGTGTCAGCCCGTCACGGTGATCGGGGCGCCGGCGTGGATGAGCCGCCAGTCGACGGACGCGAACAGCGCCGGGTCGATCGTTCCGACCTCGCTCGCCCAGTCGATGAGCAGCTGCCGGATCTCGACCTGCGCGTTGTAGACGACCGGCGCCGTCGTCACGCCCGGGAAGTTGCCGCCCCCGGACTGCCGGTAGTTGTTGATCGCGATGACGAACCGCTGGTCCGCCGCCACCGGCGCGCCGTCGTACGCGAGACCGACGATGCGCGAGCCGACGGGCTGCGACAGGTCGATGTCGTACGTCAGCGGGGCGTCGAGGCCACCCATCACGTCGTAGTTGTAGTCCGGTGTGCCGTTCGGCGCCGTGTCGGTCACCGCGTTGGTCACCTGGCTCGACGGGAACGGCCCGGCACCCGTGACCGGCTTGAAGTAGCGCGCCGAGAACTCGAGGTACGCCTTGACCTCCGCGCCGGTGAACACGATGCCGAGCAGCGTGTTGTCATAGATGTAGAGGCCGGCCACATCGCGTACGGAGACCTCGCCCGCGGGGATCGCCGCCGCCCGGTTGAACGGCGCCGCGATGCTCAGCATCGGCAGGTCGGCCTCCGGCGTGCCGGCAATCGCCTTCTTGACCGCGTCGGCCTGCACGTAGTTGATGAAGTCGAGCGCCGCGACGTCCTCCCACGGCGCGGTCGCCGCCGACATCGCGACCAGCGACGTGCCGATCACCGAGTTGACGTAGGTGACGACCTTGTCGTGGTCGGCCTGCAGCAGCTTCACGATCTGCGGGTCCTCGTCGACCGTATTGGCGTTGAGGACCTGCGACGTGACCGCGACGACGTCGTAGCCCGACCCGCGG
This sequence comes from Mumia zhuanghuii, assembly GCF_042681565.1. Taxonomy (NCBI): domain Bacteria; kingdom Bacillati; phylum Actinomycetota; class Actinomycetes; order Propionibacteriales; family Nocardioidaceae; genus Mumia; species Mumia zhuanghuii. Next base: position 425,992 of record NZ_JBHUFT010000008.1, on the reverse strand, counting down.
CGCCGGCGCTTGACCGTCACATCGATCGCGGACAGCCGCATGCCCCAGCGCAGCGGCTCGGTGAGGATGACGTTTTTGCCGGTCGACTTGTTCGTGACGACGCGCTGGCCGATCTCGACGTGCGCGTGGCCGACGAGGATCGCGTCGATGCCGGGGACCTCTTCGGCGACGAGGGTCGAGGCGTTCTCGGGGTACGGCAGCGCGTCCCCGTACGAGGAAGAGGTGTCGGCGCCGGAGTGCGCGGAGACGATGACGACGTCCGCACCGGCCTTGCGCATCTTCGGCACCCAGTGCTTCGCGACCTCCACGAGGCCCGGGAAGACCATCTTGCCCTCGACGTTGGCCTTGTCCCAGATCGCGATGCCGGGGTTGGTGAGGCCGAGGATGCCGACGCGTACGGTATGGCGGCCGACGCGTACGCGCTTGATGACGAACGGCGAGAAGACCGGCAGGCCCGTCGCGGCGTCGTGGGCGTTGGCACCGAGGAGCGGGAAGTCGCACTGCCGCTCGAACGTGCGCAGCAGCGGGATGCCGTAGTTGAACTCGTGGTTGCCGAGCGCGGCCGCGTCGTAGCCGATCGCATTCATCGCGCGCGCCATCGGGTGGACGACACGGCGGCCGATCGGCTCGATCTTGGCGTAGTAGTACGCCAGAGAGGTGCCCTGCAGCGTGTCGCCAGCGTCGATGAGCAGCGGGCACGGGTGGGCGTGGCTGCTGCGCATCGCGTCGACCAGCGTCGAGATCTTGGCAAGGCCGATGTCGTTCTGGGCGGAGTCGGTGTATTCGGCGTTCTTGAAGTAGTCCCAGTTGAAGACGTTGCCGTGCAGGTCGGTCGTCCCGAGCACGGTGAACGTGGCGGTGTCGCCGCCGGGACCCCCACCCCCATGGCCCTTGCCGTGCGCGGCCGCCGGTGGTGCGGCGTATCCGGCGGCGGCGAGCGCAGCCGCGGCGGCCGAGCCCGTGAGGACCGTGCGGCGGCGGAGCGCGTGCGACGGCGGCGCGACGGACGGAGTGGGCGAGGTGGAGTCTTCGGGCGTGTGCTGCGCGTTCATCGGCGCTCCTCCGGGGGAATGAAGCCTCGTGACCGCACCATCGTTACTCGCAGAAGCGCTCCCCCGCGTCGGCAGAACGTGACGGCATCTGCTCAGTCTTCGGGCAGGTCCTTCCAGCCGGCGCCCGCGACGACTCCCTCCAAGAAGCCCCGCGCGCGCTCCGTTCGGGGATAGCGCTCGACGTGCTCCCAGAACTCCGGCCCGTGGTGCGGGACAAGCAGGTGCACCAGCTCGTGGACCATCACGTAGTCGACGACCCAGTCGGGCAGCTCCTGAAGGCGGCTCGAGAGCCGGATCGTCCCGTCCTCAGGCGTGCACGAGCCCCACCGGCGGCGTTGGTTGTCGACCCAGCGCACGCTTGTCGGCTCCGCGGCGCCGTCGAGGAACCGGCGGCTCAGCTCGCGTGCACGGGCATGCAGCCCTTCGTCGTCCGGACGCACGCGCCGCTCGCGGCCCTCGACCTTGGCGACCATCGTGTCGACCCAGCGCTGCTCCTCGGCACGGCTCAGCCCCGCGGGCATCAGGACGACGATGCGAGCGCCGTCGCGGTAGGCCTGGACCGACTTGCGCCGGCGCCTGCTCCTGCGGATCTCCACCTCGGGCGCACTGCGGCCCGTGGGGCGGACGACCGCACGGGCCGAGGGATCGAGGGGCGCACTCATGGGTCCACGGTAAGCGACGCGCCGAAGGGGATTTTCGTCGTCCACAGCTCCTGTTCGGATCGTCCCTGGTCAACAGGGCTGTGCGTGCCCCGTACGACACCGACTTCCCCCGCTCGTCCACCGTGCGTCCCCCGATCTCCACAGGCTTCCTCGGCGGTTCCCACACACTTTCCCCAGGGTTTTCCACAGGCGTGGACAGCATGCTGTGCCTAGGGATTGCCGACCCCGGGTCTCCCACCTAGCGTGACAGAAGAAGGTCCTGGCCGGGCGCGGCGTCGGCAAGGGGAAGGCAGGCGGCGAGTCCGGCCGGGACCGATCTGTGCGGAGGCTGTGGACGACGTCCCCGCCGCACCGCGTTCCTCGGGCAGGGTGGACCGACCCCCTCGCCCACCACGCCCGAGGAGCCCCCCGATGAAGCCGTTGCTCCGGCCCGGTACGACCGTCGTCCGCCGCACCGTCCACACCCTCCAGGTCGGCACGCTGCCCGGCTCCACGATCCTCGTCGACGACCTCCCCGGGTCGGCGACCGTGCTCCGGCTGGCCGACGGCACCCGCGACCTCCCTACGCTGGCTGCCGTCGCGGGCCGCCCGCTCCCCGAGATCGCTGACGCTGTCCGCCGCCTCCGCGCCTGCGGTGCCGTTGTCGACGCGCAGGAGTGGGACGAGATCGGTGGCGAGGCGCTGACCACCGAGGCCCGGGCCCTCGTGGCCGCGAACGCGCCGGCGAACGACGTCGTACGCCGCCTCCACGCCCGAGGCGCGTCGTCCGTCGAGATCGTCACCGACGTGCCGGGCCGGCCGCTCGCCGCACGGCTGCACCGCATCCTCCACGAGTCCGGGCTGCGCGCCATGATCGGCCCCGTCGCCGACCCCGACCTCGTCGTCGTGCTCTCGAGCGGGCCATGCCCCCGCGAGGCCTTCGACGTCCTCGCCGGGGCTGGAGTCGCCCACCTGCCCGTCGTCACGGAGTGCGACACCGCCCGCATCGGCCCCCTCGTACGCCCTGGGTCGTCCCCGTGCGTGCGGTGCGACGACCTCGACCGTACGGGCGGTGAGCCGGGCTGGCTGCTCGTCCTCGAGCAGCTCGGTCAGCCGCTCGCCCGGAGCACACCGCTGCATCCGCACGGCTGGGACGCGGCCAGCGGGTACGCCCTGGCGCTGCACGTCGCGACGCAGGTCCTCGCGTACGCCGACCGGGTCCAGGCGGCCGCGGAGGGAGCCGTTGCCGTGGTCTCCGCGCGCGGAGGCGCTCCCACGTACCACCCGGTCGCGCTCCACCCTGACTGCGCGTGCCAGATCCTCGCATCGGAGACCAGCGGCGCTGACGGCAGCGGCGGCGTGGCCCGGGGTGTCAGAATGACCGCATGAGTGACGGCGGCGCCAACAAGCCCGACGACCGAGACACCGCGGTCCCGCGTGGCGCCTTCACGCGTGCCGCCAAGCTCGCCTCGCTGCCGATCGGGTTCGCCGGGCGTACGACGCTCGGCGTGGGCCGACGGCTCGTGGGCGTCCCCGCCAACGCCGTCCTCACCGAGGTGCAGATCCGCACCGCCGAGCAGATCTTCGCCGTCCTCGGCGAGCTCAAGGGCGGCGCGATGAAGTTCGGCCAGGCGATGAGCGTGTACGAGGCAGCGATGCCGCCCGAGCTCATCGAGCCCTACCGCAACGCCTTCGTCCGGCTCCAGGACGATGCCCCGCCGATGCCGACGTCGACGGTGCACCGCATCTTCGCCGGCGAGCTCGGGCCGAGGTGGCGCGAGCAGCTGATCGAGCTCGACGACAAGCCCGCGGCCGCGGCATCGATCGGGCAGGTGCACCGGGGTCGCTGGTTCGACGGGCGCGAGGTCGCCGTGAAGGTGCAATATCCCGGCGCCGCAGCGGCGATGCGCTCCGATCTGCGTCAGATCGGGCGCCTGAGCAGGCTTTTCGCGGTGGCGTTCCCGTCGATCGACGTCAAGCCGCTGGCCGAGGAGCTTGCCGAGCGGGTGCGCGAGGAGCTCGACTACGCCCTCGAGGCACAGGCCCAGCGGGCGTTCGCCGAGGCGTTCGCCGGTGACCCGCAGATCGTCGTCCCCGAGGTCGTCGCCCATACCGAGACGATCCTCATCACGACGTGGATGGAGTCCAAGGGCTCGCTCGCGCAGGTGATCGCTGACGGCACGCCCAGCGAGCGCGACCACTACGGCGAGCTGTTCGCGCGGTTCCTGTTCGCAGGGCCGACGCGGGTGGAGATGCTCCATGCCGATCCGCACCCCGGCAACTACCGGGTGCTCGCCGACGGACGCCTCGGGGTCGTGGACTACGGCGCGGTCGCCCGCGTCCCGGGTGGGCTTCCTCCGGTGATCGGGCGGCTGCTGCGCGCGGCAGTCGACGACGACTACGCGACGGTCGTCGCGGGGCTCCGCGAGGAGGGGTTCCTCAAACCAGGCGTCCGTATCGACGAGGAGATCATCCGCGCCTATCTCGGCCCGTTCGTCGAGCCCGCGCGCCAGGAGGAGTTCACGTTCAACCGCGCGTGGATGCGTGAGCAGGCTCAGCGGATCTCACGACCCGCCCGCGAGGGCATCGGTACGGCGATGAAGATCAACCTGCCCCCTTCGTACCTGCTCATCCACCGGGTCTGGAGCGGCGGCCTCGCCATCCTCAGCCAGCTCGGTGCGACAGCGCCGTTCCGCGGGATCCTCGAGGAGAACCTCCCCGGCTTCGCCGACTGACCTCCGTACGGCCCGCCGCGCGCCTGCCGCCGGCGCTCCCGCACTTTGCGTGGGGACCACCGCAAAGTGCGCGCCCCACCGCTCCCTTCAGGTGGGGCCTGCACTCTGCGTGGGGACCACCGCAAAAGCCGAACGGGCGGCACCCCGCGCGATGCGGGGAGCCGCCCGTTCGTCCGGTGCGGATGGTGCGGATGGTGCTAGAGCATCCGGGCGATCCGGATGCGCGCGCCGTACGCAGCGCGTACGAGGCAATCGATCATCGGGGTACTCCTTCATGGTCTTGCGTGGCCGTCAGGCGACGGCGTCCTTGCGCGGGCGTCCCCGCGGCCGCTTGCGCGGGATGACGGTGCCCTTGAGGAAGAGCTCGCCTCCCCACACGCCCCAAGGCTCGCCCCGGTCGAGCGCGCCCGCCAGGCACTCCCGTCGGATCGGGCACGCGAGGCAGAGTGCTTTTGCGTCCTCGACACCGGCCGGTGTCTCGGCGAACCAGAGCTCGGGGTCTTGGGTACGACACGGGATCGACGTGTGCTGCACCTCGTGCTCGAGCACGGCGGTCGTCATGGGTTCTCCTGGATTGAGAGAGGTGGTTGCTGGTGGTGGGGCAACGCGTTCTCTGTCGGCAACGACAGAAAGGCCGCGGATCCCGGTTCGGGTTCCGCGGCCTGAGTGGCGTCTGATCGACGGTTAGGTCGAGTCAGGGCTTCGGCGGGATCCCGGGGTCTGGTGCTTCTCGGCGTACGTCGACGCATCGGTCACGAACGGCATGAACCACCCGAGTCGGCGCGTGGGCATGGCGACGCCACAGACGTCGGCGTCATTAGCGGTGAAGATGATGTTGCCCATGACGAACACGCTCCTCTCTCAAGTCGATCCGGGCTGACGAGTCAAAACCCTACGCCCGTCTTGCGACAAGGCGCAAACCAATTAATGACGAGTTTGGAAAAAATTCCTGCCGTCGTCACTCGGCAAGGATGCGAAACCTATCCTTCACCGCAGAGCTCGAGCACCTCGGCGCCGTACCGCTCCAGCTTGGTGCGTCCGACGCCCGGGACCTTGAGCAGATCGGTCGCCTCGCGCGGGCGTACCTCGGCGATCGCGGTCAGCGTGGCGTCGGTGAACACGACGTACGCGGGGACCTTCTGGGTGCTCGCCTGCTCGCTGCGCCATCCGCGCAGGCGCTCGAACAGCTCCTCGTCGTAGGTCGACGGACAGTCGAGGCAGCGCCCCAGCTTGCGCTCGGCGCCGGTCGAGAGCACGGCCTCGCAGGTGCGACAGCGGGCGATGCTGCGCTCTTTGCGCGTACGGCGCGTGCGCGCGCCCCCGCCGGTCGGCTCGGCATCAGCCGGCCGCAGACCGTCGAGGAACCGGCTCGGGCGCCTGCTCCCCCGGCCACCGGGGTTGCGGGAGAGCGACCACGAGATCTCGAGCCGATGACGCGCACGAGTCACGCCGACGTAGAACAGCCGCCGCTCCTCGACGACCCCCTTGTCATCGGTCGCGTAAGCAATCGGGACCGTGCCCTCCTGCATGCCGACGAGGAACACCGCGTCCCACTCCAGCCCCTTCGCCGCGTGGAGCGTCGTCAGGGTCACACCCTCCGCGATCGGGGCGTGAGCGTGCTTCGCGCGGCGGTCGAGGTCGTCGACGAGCGCGGTCAGGTCGGCGCCGGGCTGTGCGGACTCGAGGTCAGCGGCCATCGACACCAGGGCGTGCAGCGACTCCCACCGGTCGCGCTGCGCACCCGCCGACGTCGGCGCGGTCTCGGTGTAGCCCATCGTCGCGAGCACCGCACGCACGTCAGAGACCAGACCCTCGTCGCCGACGTCCCCGCCACGGGCCTGGCCGCGCAGCAGCGTGACCGCCTGCCGCACCTCGGCCCGGTCGAAGAACCGCTCGACGCCGCGCACGACGTACGGGAGGTTGCGTGCCGCAAGCGCCTCCTCGTACGCGCCGGACTGCGCGTTGGTGCGGAACAGGATCGCCATCTCGCGCAGCGGGGTGCCGCCCTCGCGGAGCTGGAGGATCTGCGCGGCGGTGGACTCGGCCTCGGCCACCTCGTCCGAATAAGGGGTGTACGTGACGGCGGGGCCGGGGTCGCGCTGCGCCTGGAGCACGACGCCCTCGCGCTGCCCACGGGCGAAGACGGCGTTGGCCGCGGTCACGACCTGAGGCGTCGAGCGGTAGTTGCGGACCAGCTCGATGCGTCGTGCGCCGGGGTGCGTCTTGGCGAAGTCGTTGAGGTGCTTGGGCGAGGCACCGGCGAACGAGTAGATCGTCTGCAGCGGGTCGCCGACCACGCAGATGTCGTCGCGCCCTCCGAGCCACTGCTCGAGGAGGGCCGCCTGGAGCGGGTTGACGTCCTGGTACTCGTCGACGACGAGCCACCGGTACTGGCGGCGGACCTCGGCCGAGACCCGCTCGTGCTCGGCGAGCATCGAGACGGTGCAGAGCAAGATGTCTTCCATGTCCATGCGTCCGCGGTCGCGCTTGACCTCCTCGTACGCGGCCATCACGTGCGCGACGGTCGCGTCGTCGACGGCGTCCAGACCGCGGTGCGCGTCGGGCGCGAGCCTCGGGTAGTCGTCGGGACGGACGTTGGAGACCTTGGCCCACTCGATCTCGGCCGCGAGATCGCGCAGCATCGCCGAGTCGGTCTGGACGCGGCACCGCTTGGCCGCCTCGGCGACCAGCGGGATCTTGGACGCGATCAGCTCCGGCAGCCGGTTGCCGTACAGCTTGGGCCAGAAGTAGCCGATCTGGCGCAGCGCCGCCGCGTGAAACGTGCGGGCCTGCACGCCCTCGGCGCCGAGCTGACGCAGCCGCCCGCGCATCTCGCCGGCGGCGCGCGCGGTGAAGGTCACCGCGAGGACCTCGGTCGGCTTGTAGACGCCGGTCGCCGTCCCGTACGCGATGCGGTGGGTGATCGCGCGCGTCTTGCCGGTGCCCGCGCCGGCGATCACGCAGACCGGGCCGCGCAGGGCGAGTGCGACCTCACGCTGCTCGGGGTCGAGGGCGTCGAGCAGGCTGTCGGCGGACGGCACGGGTCTCCTCGGAGATCGGGGTGGGTGGAGCGGCTCAGGATCCAGCGTAGTTGGAGTGGAGGACACGATCCTCGGCCCCGTTCACCCGTGTGGACGACGCCGCCGGTCGGCACGTCGCAGAATCGGGGAATCTCCCACCCCTCCGTACTGTTCCTCTGGGTGGGCGCGCCCCCGCTCACGACTGATCCCCGCCCGACAGAGGAGTCCCCCCGATGACCACTGGCAGCTTCACGATGTACTCGACGCCCTGGTGCGGATACTGCAAGCGCCTCAAGGGTCAGCTCGAACGCGAGGGCATCGCGTTCGACGAGGTCGACATCGAGCAGAACGAAGAGGCCGCATTCCTCGTCGAGCAGGCCAACGGCGGCAACCAGACGGTGCCGACGCTCGTGTTCGCCGACGGCAGCGCGCTCACCAACCCGTCGGTCGCGCAGGTCAAGGCGCAGCTCGAGGCCCTGAGCGTCTGACCTCTCCGTCAGCGCCACTCACCGTGGACGAGGCCGCCGTGCCAGCGCTCGATGAGCCAGCGCGAGATCGACAGCGTCCCCGGCAGGTCCAGCTCGCCTGACGCGGTCATCCGGGTGACCTCGTCGCGGCCGAACCAACGCGCGTCCGCGGTCTCCGTACCGTCGACGGCGATCCGCGTCGTACGGGCGCGGCCGAAGAAGCCGAGCATCAGGCTCGACGGGAACGGCCACGGCTGGCTGGCCGCGTACGAGACCTCGCCGACCTCGACCCCGGCCTCCTCCCACGTCTCGCGGCGCACCGCGTCTTCGAGCGACTCTCCCGGCTCGACGAACCCCGCGAGCGTGGAGAAGCGAGTGGCGGGCCAGTCGGGCCGGCGCCCGAGCAGCGCCCGGTCGGCGTCGTCGGTGATGAGCATGATGACGGCCGGGTCGGTACGAGGGAAGTGCTGCGCGCCGCACTCGGGGCAGCGCCGCACGTGCCCGCCCTCGACGACGTCGGTCGGGGATCCGCAGCGTGCGCACCGCGGGTGGGTCCGGTGCCACTGCGCGACGCCGACGGCGTGGACGGCAAGGCGTGCCTGCGCGAGCGGCAGCGACGTGGCCACCGCGCGCAGCGGCCGGCTCGGCTCGGGCACGCGGCGCACCATGACCGCGGCGTACTCAGTGCCGTCGACCGTGCCGAGATAGAGGCGGTCGCCGTCGGGCACGTCGGCAGGGCTGCGCCACACGAGCCCGTCCGCGTCGGCGGCCAGGTGCTCGCCTCCGACGACGAGCACCGGAGTCTTCGGGTCGGCCCAGAGCGCGTCCATGAACGCGTCGTCCACGCGCCGCTCGGAGTGCCGGTTGTAAGCGCCGTCGGCGAACGTGAATCCCTCAGTCACGGCGCCGAGCCTACGCCGCCACGCGCTCAACTCACGCTCGGGCGTACGAGCGCCTCCAGCGCCGCGCGATCAGGCAGGTCGTCGTGACGAACGGTGGTGCCGAGGCGTACGTAGTGGAACGCCGCCGTCACCCGCTCGAGGGCGATGCCGTGCTTCTCGGCCCACGCGAGCCGGTAGACGGCGAGCTGGAGCGGATCGGAGGTCGCGCGCCGGCTCGTCTTCCAGTCGACGACCTCGAACCCGTCGGGCGTGCGATAGACCGCGTCGATCCTGCCGTTGACGAGCTGGCCGCCGAGGCGCAGCGTGAACGGCTCCTCGATCGCGTACGGGACACGGTCGCCCATCGGCCCGGACTCGAAGGCACGGATGACCTCAGCGAGCTCGAGCTCATCCACGATGTCGGTCTCGTCGCGGCCTGGCAGCTCGTCATCGCCGATCAGGCTCTGCTGGGAGAAGTGCGCCTCGACCCAGGCGTGGAAGCGCGTGCCGAAGCGCGCGGACGGCGCCGGCGGGCGCGGGAGAGGCCGCGCGAGGCTGCGGGCGAACGCGGCCGGATCCTTGTCGAGCGCGATCAGCGACGTCGCCGACAGGTGGGGCGGCAGCGGGACCTCGACCGTCTCGGCGCGCTCGCGGCGGGCCTCGGCGAGGAGGCGTTCGATCTCTTCGTCGAGGACGTCGAAGCGCGCTGCGGCGGCGGGATCGAGGGTCTCGACAGGCTCGACCGACGGAGGGGCGGGGGTCTCGACAGGCTCGACCGACGGAAGACCGACAGGCTCGACCGGCGGACTCGCGGCGGCGAAGCGCCGTACGAGTGCCGCGGCCTCCCGGCGAAGCGCGAGCTCGTCGGCATCCGGCACGACCGGCCACGCCACGGCCTCGGAACGTCCGCGCAGGGGGTTGTCCGCGTCGTCCTCCGGCGCCGGGGTCCACAGCTCGGGCTCGCTCCCGCGGCCACGCAACCAGGTGGCGACGGTCTCGAGGAACGGGCTCGGGTCGGACGCGGCCTGCCGCGTACGGCTCCACCGGCTCGCGCTCGTGACCAGGAGCCGGCGCGCCCGGGTGAAGGCGACGTAGCCGAGGCGTACCTCCTCCATCTGCGCGTCGGCCCGCATCGCCGCCCGGAAGTCCTTGTCGCCGGCGCGGCTCAGCTCCTCGATCACCGGCAGCTCGGCTCCATCGCCGCGCAGGTCGTGCGGCAGCGCGTGCGCGACGCTCGTCCACGCGGGGCGCGAACGCGGCGAGGGGAACACGTCGGCGGTGAGGAACGGGACGAAGACCGCGTCCCACTCCAGACCCTTAGCGGTGTGGACGGTGAGCAGCTTGACCGAGTCGGCGTCGGACGGGGAAGCGACCTCCAGCCCGTCGTTGAAGCGCTCCTCGGCGTCGAGGTAGGCCAGCACCGCGGACAGCGATGCCGACGGGTCGTTGGCCACGAAGTCGGCGACGACGTCCTGCAGCCGGGCGAGGTTGTCCTGTGCGACCTGGGCGGCCGACCCCGGGGTCGACGCCAGCTCGACGTCAATCCCGAGCGCGGTGACCACCTGCCGCAGGAGATCGGCGGGCGATCCGCTGGCCCGCCGGCGGAGGCGGCGCAGCAGGCGGGAGATCTCGGCGAAGCGCTCACGCGCTTCCTTGGAGTACGGGAGGCGCAGACGGTCGTCGTCCGGGCTGTCGACCGCATCGGCGAGCGACACCACCTCAGACGGGTCGGTGCCACGGACCGCGCGCTCGAGCTCGTCGGCGAGCGTCTCCGCCTCGACGTCGTGCACGCCGCCGACGAGCATGCGGGCGCGCCTGCCGAGCAGCGCGAGGTCGCGGGGCCCGATGCGCCAGCGCGGCCCGGTCAGCAGCCGGAGCAGCGCGGCGTTGGCGGTCTGGTCGGCGAGCACCCGCAGCGCCGAGACGACGTCAGACACCTCGGGCTGGCTCAGCAAACCGGCCAGCCCCACGACCTCGACGGGGACGCCGCGTCCGCGCAGCGAGGCGACGAGCGACGGGATCTCGGACCGCGTACGGACGAGCACCGCAATCTCGGACCACTGGGTCGGCTCGCCGTCACGGCCCTCGTGCGCGGCGACGACCTCGTCGACGAGCCAGCCGATCTCGTCGACGACGGTCTCGTGGACGGCGGCACGCACCGTGCCGCCCTCCGTCCCTTCGGCGGGCACGAGCGGGCGTACGACCTCGGTGACCTGGTAGTAGGGCGCGGCCACGCGGTTGGCGACGTCGAGGATCTCGGCGCGGCTGCGGCGGTTGACCCGCAGGTGGAACAGGCTCCCCTGAGCCGCCCGCTGCGGGTCGGCCGGGAAGTCCTCGAGGAACGCGGCGAGGTTGCTGGCCGCCGCCCCGCGCCAGCCGTAGATGCCCTGGCACGGATCGCCCACGGCGGTGACGCAGTGGCCGAGCCCCTCGCCGTCCTCGCCGGAGAACAGCCCCTGGAGCATGTCGCGCTGGGCGACGGACGTGTCCTGGTATTCGTCGAGGAGCACGACCGCGAAGCGCTCGCGCTGCGACCGCGACACCTCTGCGCACTCCACCGCGAGGCGCGCCCCGCGCTCCATCTGGTCAGAGAAGTCGACCACGCCTGCCTCGGCCTTGGCGTCGCGATAGCGCTCGACCAACGAGACCAGCTCGTCGCGGCGACGGGTCGTGGCGTCGAGGTCGTCGTGGAGCTTGAGCTTCTTGGTCTCGATGACCGCCCGCTCCACGTCGACGCGCAGCTCGGCGTCGCACGCCCGGACCTCGTCGGGGGTCACGAGGTGCTCGGCCATCTGGCCGTCGAGCCCGAGCACCTGGCCCACGAGGTCGGGCATCGAGGTGGTCGTGTGCGCGAGAGGGCCGGGGTACGAGGCGATCGCCCGGAACGCCCGCTGGAACCGCGACGCGTCGGTGGTGATCCGCAGATCGGGCTCGAAGCCGAGCAGCAGACCGTACTCGGTGATGAGCGTCCCGGCGTATGCGTGGTAGGTCGAGACGGTCGGCGTGCCATAGCGCTCGAGCAGGTCGGGCACGCCCGCGTCACGCGCAAGGGTCTCGAGCGCCTGGCGGACGCGGTGCGCGAGCTCGGCGGCCGCCTTGTTGGTGAACGTCAGCCCCAGGACCGAGCCGGGGAGCACTCCCTCGTGGCCGACGAGCCACACGACGCGTGCCGCCATCACGGTCGTCTTGCCGGAGCCGGCACCGGCGATGATCGCGCTCGGCCGGTCGGTCGGGGCCTGGATCGCGGCCATCTGCTCGGCCGAGAACGGGATGTCGAGGATCTCGCGCAGGTGGTCGGCGTCGCGGATCAGCAGCGGCAGTGGTGCGGTCACGACGCCTCGCCCTCGCTCACGACCCCACAGGCCCGCACGCCCTGAGCGACCATGTCGAGGACCGAGGCGCCCTCGGCCTTCGCCGGGCACACCCGCGCGAACGAGCAGAACTGGCAGGCCTTCGGGCTCGGGGTCGCGACCCACTGCTCCGTACGGATCGTGCGCACGGCGTCGGAGAGTGCGCCGTACGCGAAGAACGGCTCCTCCTCGTCGGGACGGTCCTGCGGCTGGACCTTGGGACGGTCGGCGCGCTTGGCCGAGTCGGCGACGCGAAGCTGCACCAGCTCGGCGCCGCCGCTGCGAGCGCGCCGGCGGAGGATCTGCTCGACCGCGCCCTGCTCGACGGCGACCTGGTAGACGCCGAGCTGGGCGTGCTCGGCGATCTCGCCGCCCGTCGGCGCCCGCTTGCCGGTCTTGAAGTCGACGACGTGGACGAGCCCGGCGGCGTCGACCTCGACCCGGTCCATCGAGCCGCGCAGCGTCACCTCGTCGTCGCCGACGCCGAAGGTCACCGAGAACTCGTGCTCGGCGGCCAGCGGGCGGCGTACGCCGGCCGCCTCCTGCTCGGCGTGCCAGGTCGCGAAGCGCCCGATCGCGACCCGCGCCTCCTCGCGCTCGCGCTGGGCGATCCACGGGGCGGCGTAGCCGAGCCGGTCCCAGACGGCGTCGAGCGACGCGTCGAGCCCGGCGGGATCGGCCGCCGCGCCGCTGCGGACGACGTCAGCGGCCAGCGCGTGCACGAGCAGGCCGAAGCCCTGCGCGGAGGAGCTGGCCGTCTCGCCCTTCGCCTCGTGGGTGAGGAACCACGACAACGGGCACGACACGACCCCGTCCAGCGCGCTGCCGGAGAGCGCGACGGGCTCGTCGACCGGGCGTACGGGCTCGGTCGACATGGACACCTCACGCAGGCCCCACCACTGGTCGGGGTCGGCCGCGACCGCCGCCTCGACGCCGCTCGTGCTCAGCCGTGCGAGCCGCAGCGCCGCGGCCTCGCGGACGGCCTCGTCGGGCGCGTACGTCGCGAGCTCGCGCAGCTCGGCGATCACGCCGCGCAGCGACATGCCGCGGCGCGGGCGGCGCTCCGGACGCATCGACCGGTGGGTCGCGTAGCGGGCGACGTCGGCGAGGAACGGCGAGGGCTGGTCGCCGTCCGGGTCGGCGCTCTCGACGGCGGTGACGATGAGCCGACGGCGGGCACGCGTCGCGGCGACGTAGAAGAGACGGCGCTCGTCGGCGATCAGCTCGGCCGTCGTCGGGGCGGCGCGCACGTCGGCGCGAGGCGCGGTGTAGGAGGGCGTGGCCCCGTAGGTCGCGTCGTACGTCGCGGCGTACGGCGCGGCCGCCTCGTACGAGGGCGCGGCGCCCGTGGCGGCCAGCCGCTCCGCCGCGAGCAGCGTGCCGCGGTGGCGGGCGTCGGGCCACGTGCCCTCCTGCACGCCGGCGACGACGACGAGGTCCCACTCGAGGCCCTTGGACCGGTGGGCGGTGAGCAGGCGCACCGCGGAGCCGCGCCGCCCCCGCTCAGCGAGGGTGTCGGCGGGGATCTCGTGGCGGGCGACCTCCTCGACGAACGCCGCCACGCGCTGCCGTCGCTGACTCTCCTCGGCGCGGCTCGCCAGCGCGAACAGCGCGACGACGGTGTCGAGGTCACGGTGGGCCGAGAGCGCGTCGTCACCGCCCGCATCGACCGCGGCGACGAGCCTGCGCTCCCAGCCGGTGCCCTTCCACAGGGTCCAGAGGACGTGCTCCGGCGACACCTGCTCGCTCACCTGGCGCGCCGCCTCGGCGAGGAGCGACACCGCGCGATGGGCACGCCGCGCGATCTCGCCCGGACGACCTCCGCGACCCGACGGGTCGACGAGCGGGGCGAGGAGCAGCGGCTCCCTCGCCAGCGCGACCAGGAGCTCCGCGGACCCGCGGGGCACGCGACGCTCACCGGCCTCGTCGACTCCGTCGAGGCGACGCAGGCGCTGGCAGAGGATGCGCAGCTCAGCCCCGTCGAGGTCGCCGAGCGGTCCGGTGAGGAAGCGCTCGACCTCGTCGGGATCAGGCGCGGCCCCCTCGGCCAGGGTGAGCGCCAGCTGTGTCGCGCCCAGGAGTGCGCCGACCGCCGGCTCCGTACGGAGCGGGACCTCGGCACCGGCGACCTCGACTGGCACGCCGGCCGCCGCGAGGGCCCGCTGCAGCCGCGGCATCGCCGTGCCCGAGCGGACCAGCACCGCCATCGCGTCCCAGTCGACCCCCTCCTCGAGGTGGGCGCGCCGCAGCATGAGCGCGATGTGGTCGGCCTCGGACGCGGGGTCGGAGAACGTCCGGACCCAGACCTCGTCGCCGTCCGTCCCCGCGGCCGGCTCGGGCTCGCGGAACCTGCGGGCCCGCACGGCGAGCGGGCCGAGCGGGATGCGCCCGGCGACCTCGCGCGACGCCGCGAGGATCTGCGGGCCGAAGCGCCGCGTGCTGCGCAGCGAGGCCACCGGGGCGGGCGTGCCGTTGCGGGTCGGGAACTGCTCGGGGAACCCGAGGATGCCCGTGACGTCGGCGCCGCGGAAGGCATAGATCGCCTGGTCGGGATCGCCGACCACGACCAGGTCGCCCCCGTCGCCCGCGAGGCCGCGCAGCAGGGCGACCTGGGCGGGGTCGGTGTCCTGGAACTCGTCGACGATCACGAACCGGAACCGGTCGCGGAGCGCCGGCTGGTGCTCCGGATCGGCGACGATGATGCCCGCGCGGTGCACGAGCTCGGCGTAGTCGATGAAGTTCTGGGCGTCGAGGACGTCGAGGTATTCCTCGAAGAAGTGCGCCGCCGCCTGCCAGTCCGTACGACCGGCCGCTGCGCCCGCGGCGGCGAGGTCGACCGGGTCGAGCCCGAGCGCCCGGGTGCGCGCCATCAGCTGCTCGAGCTCGGCGGAGAAGCCCCTCGTCCGCAGGGCTGGCGCGAGGCGCGTCGGCCACGAGATCGTACGGTCGTCCAGCCCGCCGAGGACGAGCTCGCGGATGCGCGTGTCGGACTCCGACGCGGACAGGAGCTGGAGCGGCTCGGAGTAGCTCTTGGGGTCCTGGAACTCGCGCACGAGCCCGTAGCAGAACGAGTGGAACGTGGTCGCGAGCGGCGCGGCCACCGTACGGTCGAGCCGCGCGGCGACACGGTGGCGCAGCTCCTCGGCGGCCTTGCGGCTGAACGTGAGCACGAGCACCTGCTCGGGGGCAAGGCCGTGGCGCTCGATGCGGTCGACCACGGTCTCGACGAGCGTCGTCGTCTTGCCGGTGCCGGGGCCGGCAAGCACGAGCAACGGGCCTCCCGGGTGGTCGACGACCGCCTGCTGGTGCGGGTCGAGCGCGGGTGCGGGAGCACGCTCGGCGGGCGGTGGCACCGGCACGTACACCGGGGTCCGGGGGCGGTCCGTCATGGGACTATTCGATCAGAGCCGACCGACACTTCTCGGGATCTCGTACGCCGCGGCGCGCATGTCGACGCGGACCTGCTCGTCGAGGCGGCTGCGCAGCGGCGTGCCCTCCTCGAGGTAGTGCTGGCGCGCCCGTGCACGCATCGGCTCGGCCATCGTCCCGTCTGCGCGGATCACCCGCCACCACGGCACCGCCGCGCCGTACGTCGCCATCACCTTGCCGACCTGCCGAGGGCCGCCGCGCTCCAGGGCCGCCGCCACCTGCCCGTACGAGACCGCGTGCCCCGGCGGAACCTGCTCGGCGATCCGCAGGACCGCCTCCGCGTACGCCTCCTGGTCGTACGGCTCCGCCTCCGGCTGCTCGCCCCCGTACCGCGCTGCCTCGCCCACGCGCCCACCCTCCCACGCAGTCCGTTCGCTGGGGTACCCCAGCGAACGCGCACCGACCCCACTGAGCACACTCGGGTCGGTGCGGGTTCGTTCGGGTACCCCAACCGCGGGCGCTGCCGGCTTGCGGCCCGACCGTCACGCGCCGAGATAACGCCGCCGTGACCACGTCATCTCCTCCAGCAGATGGCGTGCCGTCGCCTCCACCGGCGGATGCACCTGCGACCAGACCAGCCGCGTCATCCCCCATCGCTGGCGACGGACCGCCGACTCGCGGGCGCGCTCGTCCATCACGACCTGCTCCGGCGACTTCTTCGGGTCGAATCCGCGCCCGTACTTCACTTTGCCGTCGAACTCCACGACGTGCCGGAACTCCTCCCAAGCGAAGTCGACCCGGCCGATCAGCCTGCCGCTCGGGTCGAACACCTCGACCTGCGACTCCGGCATGGGGAGCTTGAAGAGGTGGCAGAGCCAGCGGGTCAACGACTCCCCTGGCGACTCGGCCTTGGCGTCGGCGAGCGCGAGCGCAGTCCGTACGGCCGGGGAGCCCTTGACGTGAGCGAAGTGCTCGCCGACCCGCATCAGCTCGTCCATGTCGGTCTTGCCGCTGTGCAGGGCTGCATCGATGACCACGAGAGCGCTGGCCGGCCCGCCGCACGTTCCGACCTCCCAGACGGCCCACGACAGAGCGCTGACGGTTCGTCCGCCGATCTCGACGAGCTCGCGTGCCTCGACCGTCTCGTGGTGACGGGCGCTCGACGTCTTGCGACCGGACTGTCCGTCGAGACGGGCGACGTCGGCGAGCCGCACGTCATAGTCGACGAGCGGGAGGCCGTGCTCGAGTGCGGCCGAACGATGCGAGAGCGCGACGCGTCCCGGGTTGAGATCGGCCTCGACCCGTGCGCGTACGAGGGAGCGTTGCTCGAGGCTCAGCTTGAGGTACGTGTCAGCGAACGCGTACCCGCTGCGGCGCAGGTGGATCAGCTCCCGATCCTCGACCGCTCTGCTGAGCGCGCGCCCGCCGACCCCGACGCTCTTCGCATCGGCGGTGGTGAAGCCTCCGCCGCGCGCTTCCGCCACGATTCGCAGGTCATCCATGCCGGTGAACTCTGGCCTGTCGTCACGGGTGGCCGGAAGGGCATGGATCCGCGCCTGTGGACAACGAACTTCGTGCGCCGGGTGGGGTACCCCAGCGAAAGCGCACCGACCCGACTGCGCACAGTGGGGGCAGTGCAGCTTCGCTGGGGTACCCGAGCGAACGCGCGGACAGCGTCAGTACGAGGGCTGCGAGGGGTCGATCTGGTTCACCCAGGCAACGACGCCACCACCGACGTGGACGGCGTCCTCGAGGCCCGCGCCCTTGAGGATCGCAAGCACCTCGGCCGAGCGGGCGCCCGACTTGCACTGGAGGACGACCTGCTTGTCCTGCGGCAGCTTCTCGAGCGCGTTGCCGGCAAGGAACTCGCCCTTCGGGATGAGCACCGAGCCCGGGATCTTGTTGATCTCGTACTCGTTCGGCTCACGCACGTCGACGAGGACGAAGTCGCGCGTCCCCTCCTCGCGCTCCTTCAGCCAGCCCGCGAGCGTCGTGACGGAGATCGTCGAGTCGGCGGCGGCGTCGGCAGCATCGTCCGACAGCACGCCGCAGAACGCCTCGTAGTCCTCCAGCAGCGCCGTCGGCGGCTCGCCGTTCGGGTCGCGGCGGATCTTGAGCTCGGTCCAGCGCATCTCGAGCGCGTCGAACACGAGCAGCCGGCCGATCAGCGGGTCGCCGATGCCGGTGATCAGCTTGATGGCCTCGTTGACCATGACCGACCCGATCGACGCGCACAGCACGCCCAGCACGCCGCCCTCGGCGCACGACGGGACCATGCCCGGCGGCGGGGGCTCGGGGTAGAGGTCGCGGTACTGCGGCCCCTCCTGCGCCCAGAACACCGACACCTGGCCCTCGAACCTGTAGATCGAGCCCCACACGTACGGCTTGCCGAGGATCACGGCCGCGTCGTTGACGAGGTAGCGCGTCGCGAAGTTGTCGGTGCCGTCGAGGATCAGGTCGTAGTCGGCGAAGATGTCCAGCACGTTGTCGACGTCGAGACGCTCCTCGTGGAGGATCACGTGGACGTACGGGTTGATCTCGGCGACGGACTCCTTGGCCGACAGCGCCTTGGACTTGCCAATGTCGCTCTGACCGTGGATCACCTGGCGCTGCAGGTTGGACTCGTCGACGGTGTCGAAGTCGATGATGCCGAGCGTTCCGACACCCGCCGCCGCGAGATAGAGCAGCGCGGGGCTGCCGAGGCCGCCGGCGCCGATCACGAGGACCTTCGCGTTCTTCAGGCGCTTCTGGCCGGCCATCCCGACGTCGGGGATGATCAGGTGTCGGCTGTAGCGGCGAACCTCGTCGACGGTCAGCTCGTCAGCGGGCTCGACCAGGGGTGCTAGTGACACGACGTCTCCTCGGTCGGGTGCAGTGCAGTCAGTACGGCGCGTGTGCCCCGTACGGATCGTCAACACCGTGCGGTGACGCGGTGTTCCCGCGGGGCACTGCCGCCTCCACCCATGATGCCTGGCGCGTCCCGAGGAGCGGACACCCGTCTTGCTCTGCGGACCGCGTCTGTCCGGTACGGCCGGAACCGGACGCCTCGACGCGCCCCCCGTACCGGCGAGTAGGACCGGGATACCATCAGGACGTGACCGACACCACGACATCTCGCCCCCGGGGCGGCCGTCTTCCCCGAAGCGCCCGCCGAGCCCAGCTGCTGGAGGCGGCGCGCGAGATCTTCGTCGACAACGGCTACCACGCGGCGGCCATGGACGACATCGCCGAGCGTGCGGGCGTGAGCAAGCCGGTCCTCTACCAGCACTTCCCGGGCAAGCTCGAGCTCTACCTCGCGCTGCTCGACTCGGCCTGCGACACGGTTGTCGACGCCGTCCGCGACGCCCTGGCCTCCACCGAGGACAACAAGGCGCGTGTCGAGGCGACCATCGACGTGTTCTACAGCTACGTCGCGAGCGATCAGGCCGCGTTCCGTCTCGTGTTCGAGTCCGACATCACCAATGAGCCCGAGGTACGCCGGCGCGTCGACCGCGTCAACACCGAGACGGCGTCGGCGGTGGCGGCCGTGATCCACGACGACACCGGCCTTCCCGAGGTCGCCGCCGAGCTGCTCGCGGTCAGCCTCGTCGGCATGGCGCACGTCGGGGCGCGCTACTGGCTCGACCAGGGCTCGGCGCTGTCCAAGGACGAGGCGGTCGGCATGGTCAGCGCCCTGTCGTGGCGCGGGATCGGCGGCTTCCCCCGTACGGACGAGCCTGACGCCGACTGACGCCCCGTACGCGCGCAGCGAACGCGCGTGATCACCCGGCGCGACCCGAGATAGCGTGAACCTGCGCCTCCAGCCCCGGAGTGCGCACCGTGACACAGAAGAGAGGCACGACGTGGAGGTACGGATCGGCGTCCAGCACAGCCCGCGCGAGCTGTCGCTGGAGACCAAGGAGAGCCAGGACGCGGTCCTGCAGGCCTTCAAGGACGCAGGCACCGGGGATGGTCTCCTGGCGCTGTCCGACGACCGCGGCCGCAGCGTCGTGGTGCCGGTGGAAAAGGTGCTCTACCTCGAGTTCTCGGGCGACGGCGCCCGCCGGGTCGGGTTCGGCGAGTCCTAGGACTCGACCAGCGGAGGGGCCGGGCTCAGGACTGCAGTCCGAGCTCGGCCATCCGCGCTGCGTGGTTCTCGGTCATCCGCGCGAACATCCGCCCGATCGCGGCCAGGTCCATCCCCGTCGCCCGATCGACACCACCGACGAACACCGCGGTGAGTCCGTCGTGCTCCGCGGCCACGAGCTGCGCCTGGCTCAGCGCCTCGCCCATCAGCCGCCGGCCCCACAGCGCGAGCCGGCCCGCGACGCGCGGATCCTCCTCGATCGCCTCGCGCACCCGCGTCACCACGAACGCGGAATCCCCCGTCCCCGCCAGGCTGTCGAGCACGAGCGCCCGGGTGTCGACGTCGAGGTACGCCGCGATCTCGCGGTAGAAGTCGGCGGCCAGGCCGTCGCCCACGTACGCCTTCACGAGTCCCTCGAGCCAGTCCGCCGGCGCGGTCTTGACGTGGAAGCGGGTGAAGCTCTCCTCGAACGGGGCCATCGCCTCGTACGGGTCGATCCCGAGCGACTCCAGCCGGTCGCGCAGCCCCAGGAAGTGGGAGAACTCGATGTTCGCCATCTGCGCGAGCTCGGCCGTGTCCCGCAGGGACGGTGCGAGCTTGGCGTCCTCGGCGAGCCGCTCGAAGGCCGACAGCTCGCCGTACGCGATGACGCCGAGCAGCTCGATGACGCCTTCGCGGTAGAGCGGGTCGCCGTCGAGCAGCGGCGTGCGTGCAGCGGCGTCAGGGTCAGAGGAGCTCGTCGAATCGGCCATGACGGCAGCCTAGCCACCTGCGTCCGGGGCGAGCCTGGCCGTCCGGTCAGGGCAAGGGGATAGACTGGTAGTGCCCAGGCGTGGATCAACCACCACAATGCAGTCGCCGGGCCGCGCGGTCGCGTGCATGCGCCGTCCCGATGCCGGGTCCGGCGCCGCGTACGACCACAGGAGACCAGGCCGCCAAAGACGCGCGGCACGTTCGACAAAGAAAACGAGTAGACCCCTGACCACGTTCAAAGACCTGGGCGTTCTCCCAGAGATCGTCGAAGCCCTGGAGACCCAGGGCATCATCGATGCATTCCCGATCCAGGAGATGACTCTCCCCATCGCGTTGCTCGGCAACGACCTGATCGGACAGGCCCGTACCGGTACGGGCAAGACGCTGGCCTTCGCCATCCCCGTCGTGCAGCGCGCGATCGCCCCGCACGACCCCGAGTTCGAGATGCTGTCGGCGCCCGGCAAGCCGCAGGCGCTGATGATCGCCCCGACCCGCGAGCTCGCGCTCCAGGTGTCGGCCGACGTCTCTGCCGCCTCCGCCAAGCGCGGCACGCGTGTGCTCACCGTCTACGGCGGTGTCCCGTACGAGCCGCAGCTCGAGGCGCTTGAGAACGGTGTCGAGCTTGTCATCGGCACCCCGGGTCGCCTGCTCGACCTGGCCAAGCGCAAGGCGCTCGACCTCTCCCACGTGAAGGCGCTCGTCCTCGACGAGGCCGA
Organism: Mumia zhuanghuii; assembly: GCF_042681565.1. Taxonomy (NCBI): domain Bacteria; kingdom Bacillati; phylum Actinomycetota; class Actinomycetes; order Propionibacteriales; family Nocardioidaceae; genus Mumia; species Mumia zhuanghuii. The sequence goes on along the minus strand of NZ_JBHUFT010000008.1, from coordinate 404,942 downwards.
CGAGATGCTCGACCTCGGGTTCCTGCCCGACGTCGAGGCGCTGATCTCGCGCACGCCGGAGCTGCGCCAGACCATGCTCTTCTCGGCGACGATGCCGGGCGCGATCGTCGCGCTCGCGCGTACGCACATGCGGCACCCGGTCAACATCCGCGCGGAGTCCAGCACGGACTCGGCGATGGTGCCGGCCACCGCGCAGTTCGTCTACCAGGCCCACGACCTCGACAAGCCCGAGATCGTCGCCCGCGTCATGCAGGCCGACGACTTCGGTCGCGCGGTCGTGTTCACGCGGACGAAGCGCGCGGCGCAGCGCCTCGCCGACGACCTGGTCGAGCGTGGCTTCAACGCCGCACCGTTGCACGGTGACATGGCGCAGGTGGCGCGCGAGAAGGCGATGGCGAAGTTCCGCGAGGGCAAGATCGACGCGCTGGTCGCGACCGACGTCGCCGCCCGCGGCATCGACGTCGCCGACGTCACGCACGTCATCAACTTCAGCTGCCCGGAGGACTCCAACACCTACGTCCACCGCATCGGACGGACGGGGCGCGCCGGCAAGAGCGGCAACGCGATCACGCTGGTCGACTGGGCCGACGTGGCACGCTGGAAGACGATCAACCGCGACCTCGGGCTGCCCTTCGACGAGCCGGTCGAGACGTACTCGACGTCGGAGCACGTCTTCCACGACCTCGGCATCTCCGCCGACGTGACGGGCCGCCTCAAGCCTCCGGCTCCGGTCGCGCCCAAGGCCGACCGTCCGGCCCGCGGCGAGCGGACCGACCGCGACGGCGAGCGTCCTGCACGCACGCGTCGCAACCGCAGCCGCACCCGCGGCGGCAAGCCGGTCGATGAGACCGCGGATGCCTCGGGTGGCGAGTCGTCCGGTGCGGCCGCACCGGCTGCTGCCGCTGCCGATGCCGGTGCTCCTCCAGAGTCCGGCGAGGAGCGTTCGGACGCCCCGCGTCGTCGTCGCCGGCGTCGTCGTCCCTCGAGCGGGAGCTCCGC
>NZ_JBHUFT010000008.1:338680-403820 GCF_042681565.1 Mumia zhuanghuii | reverse complement strand
CGGTGCCTCAGCGTCCACAGGTCGATCACCTGTGGACGCTGAGGCACCGCCGTTTCTGAGGCCCGACGCACGTCAGGCGACGACGACCACCGTCGTGCCGACCGGCGCGAACTCCCACAGCGCGATCGCGTCCTTGCGCCACTGGCGCACGCATCCGGACGAGAGCGGCTTGCCGAGCTGGGAGCGCGTCTGGAGCGCCTTCCCGTCCTCGTCGACCGGGATCGTGTGGAAGCCGATGGGCGCGTTGTCGCCGCGCGTGAACCGGACGAAGTAGTCCATGGTGCTGCCGAAGTCGTACGACGTCGCGTGGCGTGAGCGCGAGTAGACCTCGTACGAGCCGGGGTCGAGGTTGTCGTGCTTGCTCCCGGAGACGGCGTACGTCCGGGCGACGCGCTCGCTGGCCTTGACCAGCCACACCCTCTGCTCGCTCATCGAGAACACGATGCGTCGACCCTCACCGGACTTCGCCGGCACCGCAGGCACTGCCGGCGGCGCCGCGGCCGCGGTCGCCACGGGCTCGGGGCTGGGTGCAGGCGTCGGGACCGCGGGACGGTCGGCGCTGCGCGACGCAGGCGGATCGACCGGCGTCTCGACAGCCGGCGGCACCTCGGGCGTGTAGGCGGAGACGCCTGCGGCGAACGGGATCTCGCCCGCGAGCGGCGCCGCCGCAGTCCCGCCGGTCGCGCCGACCGGGAGCAGGGGCAGCGCGTCGTCGTAGAACGCGACCGCGCTCGCACCGAGGCCTGCGACCACGAACGCGGCGCTCCACAGCCGCCAGGTCCGGCGGCGGGCACGCTGCGCACTGTGTCGTCCCCCCGAATTCCCAGGACGGTCACCGCGCGTGGTCACGCGGTCAGCGTACGGGGTTTGGAGGTCGTGAAGAAGGGCGGGTCTCGGAGGCCCAACAGACGACTCGCGGGTGCGCTCGTAGGGTCAGGATGCGAGGAGGGCGTCGGCCACGTCGCGGTAGGCCTGCGCCCCTCGATGGCTGGCCGCCGTCCGCAGGATCGACTGCCCGTACGCGGGTGCCTCGGCGAAGCGCACCGTCCTCGGGATCGCGGGTTCGACGACGTCCAGCCCGTACGACGACGTGATCGCCTCGAGCACGGCACGCGCGTGCTTCGTACGCCCGTCGTAGGCCGTTGGAAGCACACCGAGGATGCGCAGGCCCGGGTTCGTGTAGGTCCGTACGTCGTGCACCGTGTCGAGGAGCTGGCCCACACCGCGGTGCGCAAGCGTCTCGCACTGCAGCGGGATCAGCAGGTCCGTCGCCGCCGTGAGCGCCGCCGCGGTCAGCACGCCGAGCGAGGGCGGGCAGTCGAGGATGATCCAGTCGTAGTCGCCGGCCACGCTCTCCAGCGCGACACGCAGCCGTTGCTCCCGTCCCGTGCGGGTCGCGAGCGTCTCCTCTGCCTGGGCGAGCTCGATCGTCGACGGGAGGAGGTGCACGGCCTCGTCCGTCACGACGATGACGTCGCTCGGCTCCTTCTCGCCGAGCAGCACCTCGCGTACGGACAGGTCGAGCTCCTCGGGATCGACACCGAGGGAGAACGTGAGGCTCGCCTGCGGGTCGAGGTCGACCAGCAGCACGTGCTTGCCCCGCTGGGCGAGGGCTGCACCCAGGGACGCGACCGTCGTGGTCTTGGCGACGCCGCCCTTCTGGTTAGCCACCGCCAGGACCCGCGCGCCGCTCGGTGTGTCCGCGGTGTGAGGTGTCACGTCGGCCATTCTTCATGATCTGCAAGGATCTGCCCATGTCTCTCGCCTTGGTGACCGGCGCCACATCCGGCATCGGCCTGGCTTTCGCCCGCACGCTCGCCGCGCGCGGCGACGACGTCGTGCTCGTGGCCCGCGACGAAAGCCGTCTCGACGCCCTCGCGACCGAGCTGCGCGCAACCGGCCGTACGGTCCACGTCGTGCCTGCCGACCTCTCGACACGCGACGGCGTCGCACGCGTCGCCGATGCCGTCCGCGAGCACCGGATCGACCTGCTCGTCAACAACGCGGGATCGTCGATCGGCAAGTTCTTCGGCGACACCGACGTCGCCGCCGAGGACGCGCAGCTCGACCTGATGGTCAAGGCTCCGATGGACCTCATGGCCGCGGCGCTCGACGTCATGCGCCCGCGCCGGTCGGGCCAGATCCTCAACGTCGCGAGCGTCGCCGCGTTCACCCCGCGCGGCACCTACTCGGCCCACAAGGCCTGGATCGTCAACCTGAGCCAGTGGATGAACATCCAGTTCGCCGCAGAGGGCGTCGTCACGACCGCGCTGTGCCCGGGCTTCGTCCGTACGGAGTTCCACCAGCGGATGGGCGTCGACCCGAGCGACGTGCCGCGGTGGATGTGGACGAGCACCGACCAGCAGGTCCGCGGCGCGCTGCGCGACCTCGACAACGGCAAGCCGATCTCGGTGCCCACGGCGCGCTACAAGGTCCTGGCGACGATCGCCCGCTACGCCCCGGCGGGGCTGGTCGCCACGGTCGCCAAGCGAGGCCGGAAGGTGGCCGAATGACCTCCTCACCCGACCCCGAGGCGTTCGGAGCCCTGACGCCGAGGGCGGTCACGACCGCGCGAGGGACGTTCGCGGCGCTCGACGCCCCCGTCCCTGCCGGGACCTCGCGGCGGGGCCACGTGCTGCTCGTGCCCGGGTTCACCGGCAGCAAGGAAGACTTCGCGTTCGTCCTGCCGCTGCTCGCGCAGGCCGGCTGGCACGCGACCTCGTACGACCAGCGGGGCCAGTACGAGACACCCGGCAAACCCGACGACGACTACTCCGTACGAGGCTTCGCCGCGGACGCGCTCGCGATCCAGGAGGCGCTCGCCCCGTACGGCGCCTCGCACCTCGTCGGTCACTCCTTCGGCGGGCTGGTCGCGCAGCACGCGGTGCTTGACGACACCTCGGCCTGGCGGAGCCTCGCGCTGCTGTGCTCAGGGCCCGCGGGCTTCGGCGACGCCGGGGTGCGGGCGCGCGCGGACGACCCGGACGCGGCGGTGCGGATGCTGCGCGCCTTCGTGGCAGCCGTGCCGGTCGTGGGCCTCGAGGTCGTCTTCGCGCAGCAGAACGCCGCCATCGACGCACCGCCGCAGCTCAAGACCTTCGTGAAGCGACGGTTCCTCGCCAGCGCCTCCGAGTCGCTCACGGCGATCGCCACGCACCTGCTCGACACCCCGGACCAGGTCGGGGCGCTCGCGGCGAGCGGCGTGCCGGTCGCGCTCGCACGCGGCAGCGCCGATGACGCGTGGCCGTACGCGGTACAGGACGAGATGGCCGAGCGGCTCGGCACGGAGGTCGTGGTCATCGAGGGCGCGGGCCACTCCCCCGCCGTCGATCAGCCGGCGGCGACGGTCGACTTCCTGCTGCGCGCGTGGGAGCGGGCCGAACGCTGAGGACGCCGCACGGCCGACTAGCGTGACGGCCATGTCGACCCCCGCCGTACGACACCACTCGCGTCTCGCCCTGTCCGCACTCGCCGTCGCCCTCGGGCTGACGCTCTCGGCGTGCGGAGGTGGCGCCGTGAAGGCGTCGGACGTGGAGAAGGAGGCCGAGAAGGCGCTCGGCGCGCAGGTGGGTGTGACTCCCGAGATCACCTGCCCCGACGACCTCGAGGCAACGAAGGGCGCGACGCTGCGGTGCGAGCTGCGGGTGTCAGGTGACAACACCGTCTACGGGGTCACCGTCACCGCCGAGTCCGTCGAGGGTTCGACGGTCGGCATGGGCTTCAAGGTCGACGAGCAGCCGGCGTCCTAGTCACCCGTGGCACCGGTACGCCGAGCCGATGGCGTGGCCCACCCCCATCGGCCACGCCACCGGGGCTTGAGAGGCGGTCAGGAGGCCTCGACGATGGCGGCGACGGGGCCGCCACCGTCCGGCCCCTGGTGAGCCGCCGACACCGACACGAACACCGCCGGGTCACCAGTGACCGCAGCGGTCACGCCGCCCACGGCCGCCTTGATCTGGCGGTGCCAGTGCACGTCGGAGTCGTCGAGCATCGCGTTGCGGCGCCCGCGGACCATGCCGTCCTGGCTGGCCTCGCACTTGAGGAACACGTTGACCAGCTTGCCGTCCAGGTCGCTGGTACGCGGACGCTCGGGCAGGTCGAGGCCGGCGGAGCGGATCGCGTCCCAGATGCCGTCGGCGTCGAGCGCGTCGTCCATGACACCGTGACCGATGCGGTAGCGGCCGCCGATGCCGCGGACGTTGCCGACCACGACGACCTGCGCACGGTCCAGCTCGACGCCCGAGGAGCAGGACGCGACCGACGAGTACAGCGAGCGGTCGTGCATCACGTCGGCGTCGGTCGGCATCTCGATCTCGCCGAGCGCGACGGCGATGCCGAGCGCGGTGGTGCCGTTGGACAGGTCCATCGACGCGAGGGTGTCCTCGGTCCACACAGACTTGCCGCGCGACTTGGCATCGCGGATCGTGTCGATCGTGAGCAGCGGTGTCTTGGTCTGGACGTAGTGGACGTCCGCAGGATCGGTGATGCCCGCGCGCTCCATCGCGACCTTGACGGCCTCCGCGACCTTCTCGATCATCGGCGTATGCCCGATGTCCTCGGGCAGCAGCACGTCGCTCATCGCGAAGCCGACGCTCAGGCGCGGCTCGTCGGTGGGCTCGACGGCGTCGTCGGGCAGCGTCGCGAAGATCGTCGCGTGAGGGCTGATGACCCCGTCGGTGCCGCCCGACCAGACGATCGGGACCTGCTTGACATCCTCCGGCGAGCGCGTCCCCTGGGCGACGAGCACCTCGCGGAACGCGCGGTCGGCGATGATGCGCGTGTAGTCGTTGACGCCGCCGTTGCCCTCGGTCTTGCCGATGATCGCGATGACGCGGTCTGCCTCCAGCACGCCGTCGGCGATGAGCTTCTCGAGCTCGCTGGCGTCGGCGACGGAGTGGATCGGGACCTTGCGTACTTCGATCGCTGCTGGCATGAGCATCCTCTCGGGTGGGGGTGAACGGTGGGCGTGGACGTAGGTCAGGCGGGGAGGCGGTCGGTCGGGACGGAGTCGGGGCTGACACGCGTGCCCGTACGACCTGCGACCGCGTCGTCGATGTGCGGGAGCGACGTGATCACGCCCGTACGGCCGGTGTGGGCGGCGAACCGGGTGGCCGCCTCGACCTTCGGGCCCATCGACCCCGCTCCGAAGGCGCCGGCCTGCGCGAGCCGGCGGATCTCGGAGACCCCGACAGCGCCCAGCGGCTCGGCCTGCGGTGTCCCGAAGCCGACGACCGCGGCATCGACGTCGGTCGCGATCACGAGCAGGTCGGCGCCGACCTGATCAGCCAGCAGGGCGGCGGTGAGGTCCTTGTCGATCACGGCCTCCACCCCGACGTACGACGTGCCTTCGCGCACCGTCGGGATGCCGCCACCGCCTGCGCACACGACGACGGAGCCGTTGTCGAGGAGCGTCTGGACGGTCTCGACCTCGGGGATCTCGCGCGGCTCCGGCGATGCGACGACACGGCGCCAGCCCCGCTGCGGGACCTCGACCCAGTGCTGTCCGTGGCCGCGCATCGCCGCTGCCTCCTCGGCGGTGGCGTACCGGCCGATCGGCTTGGTGGGGACGAGGAACCCCGGGTCGTCGCGGTCGACGATCGTCCGAGTCACGAGCGCCGCCGTACGGGACGGGTGTCCGCGCCGTGCGAGCTCGTCGTCGAGCGCGTCGAGGATCAGGCGGCCGATCGTGGCCTGCGTCTGCGCGACGCACCAGTCGAGCGGGACCGGCGGAACGACGTCGGCGGCGATCTCGTTCTTGAGCAGCAGGTTGCCGACCTGCGGGCCGTTGCCGTGGGTGAGAACGATCTGGTGTCCGGCCTCGACGAGGTCGGCGACGCTGCGCATCGCGGACTGGATCGCCGCCCGCTGATCCTCAGGGCGCGCAGAGCCGTCCGCTGAGGTCATGGCGTTGCCGCCGAGGGCGATGACGAGGCGCATGCGACGAATCTAGGTGCCTCCGCGCACGGTGGGCATTGGCGAACTTCGCCAAGGAAGTGCCGTTGGCTAGTGAGGTGTTGCCTATCGGCGGCGGGCGGTGCCGCGCGTGCCCGTGCGGCGCACAGCGCGGTGAAGGAGGTCCCACCGTGACGACGAGAGCGGGACCGTGCTCACCACCGGTCAGGCCCGCCCTCTACCCTGTGCGCATGCGTCTCCGTCCCGCCGTCGCGCTGGTGTCCGCCGCGCTGGTGCTGCTCACCGCGTGCGGTCACGCACCGATGCCCCAGAAGTCGGTCGAGGAGAAGGCATCGGAAGCAATGGGCAAGCAGATCGGTCTCGCGCCGATCGTGGACTGCCCGGGCGATCTCGAGTCCCGCGAGGGGGCCACGATGGAGTGCGAGCTCTCCGACCCCAACGGCAGCGACAAGAAGTTCACCATGACCGTACGTGTGCTGAGCCTGAAGAACGGCGTCGCGAAGCTCGACTTCGCTCTCGACGAGGGCTGACAGGCCTTCGGCGGCCTCCACTCCCCGGCTCAGTCGGGTCGGCCGCCCGCGGCGAGGCCGACGCCCAGGCCGACCATGATCGAGCCGCCCGCACCGCGAAGGCGTCGCATTCGGTGCGGTGAATGGGCGAACCAGTCGCGTGCTGCTCCGGCGCCGAGCGCCCAGAGGCTGTCGAGGCACAGCGCGATCGCGACGAACACTGCGCCGAGGATCAGCATCTGGAGCGGCACCGCCCCGAGCTCGCGGGCGACGAACTGCGGGAGGACGGCGACGAGGAAGACGATCGTCTTGGGGTTGGTGACACCCACGACGAACCCTTCGCGCAAGACTCGCGACGTCCGCGTCACCGTCGGCTCGGCCTCGACGGCGTCCTCACCGGCGCGGCGGTCGCGGATCGCCTGGATGCCGAGATAGACGATGTACGCGGCGCCGACCCACTTCACGACGGTGAAGGCCGCGACCGACTGCGCGACCAGCGCACCGAGCCCGGCCGCGACCGCGACGATCTGGACGGTGGCGCCGACCGCGTTGCCCACCACGTTGACGAGCGCGGCACGTCGGCCGAGCACCATCGCCCGGCTGATCGTGAAGAGCACGCTCGGGCCCGGGATCATGATGAGCAGAGTCGAGGCGACCGCGAAGGCGACGACGTCGTGCGCGTGGATCATTTCGGGATCGTACGCCGCCAGGCGCGCATCTGGTCGACCCGCGGACGGGAGAAGCCGACCCGGGGGCGGGAGAAACCGACCCGGGGGTCAGGAAGGGGCGGGCGTCAGCTCGCGGGTCAGGGTCGCGCGCACGTCGTACGGGGCGCGGCCCAGCAGCGCCCGGAGGGGCACCCCGCCGGTCGGGAGCCCGTACGCGTCGTAGAACGCGAACATCGCCAGCAGCCAATCCCGCTCTCGCGGATCCATCCCCGCGCCCGGTCCGGTCGCCCACCTCTCAGGATCGAGCCGCTCCGCCGGCACCGGCACGCCCAGCACCTCCGACGCGACGACGGCGACGTCGGCCAGCGTCACGAGCGCCGGTCCCCCGAGCTCGTACGTCGCACCGACGTGGCCGTCCTCGGTCAGGACCACGGCAGCGGCCTCGCCCGCGTCGGCGAGGTCCACGAGCCCGAAGGGGGTGTCGACCGCGTACGGCACGCGGACCGCCGGCTCCTCCCCTCCCAACCCGGGCAAGAGGTTCTGGACATACGCGCATGGCTGCAGGACCGTCCACGCGAGCCCGCTGCGGCGTACGAGGTCCTCCGTCGCTGCCTTGGCGAGGTGGTGCGGCATCTCAGGCGCGTAGGGCCAGGCGACGGAGTGGTATGCGACGCGCGGCACGCCGGCGGCGCGCAGCGCCTCCAGCCAGCCCCCGACGAGCGCGGGCTCGTCGGGATGGAGGTTGGGGGCGATCAGGTAAGCCGACGCGCAGCCGTCGAACGCGGCGACCGGGTCGGCGAGGGCACGGCGCCCCAGGGGGCGGACCGGTACGCCGCAGGACGCGAGCGCCTGCGCGACGTGCGTGCCGGTCTTGCCCGAGGCACCGACGACGGCGGCGGGTTTCGGCACGCTCGACCGGCCTCCCGTCACCTGACGTCGACAGCGGCGTGGGTCGCTCCGCCGGCGAGCTGGGCGTAGCCGGGCCCGCGGTCGAAGAACACCTCGCCCTCGCCGCGCGCCGCGGCGCGCTCGGCCCGCAGCGCCGCGGTCGCCGCCGCGTCGTACCCGAGGTCGTCGCCGCTGCCGGTCAGCACGACCGCGTAGTCGTCATGCGCCCCCTCGGCCGAGACCTTCTCCCAGCGGACGTCGCGCACGACGCTCTCCGGGTCACGGTCGAGCGGGTCGCCCCAACCGCCACCACCGGTGGTGCGGATGCGGATGGACTCACCCGCGCGCACCGGCTCGGCGTCCGCGAGCGCGTCGACCACGCGCTCGTTCGGGCCTCCGGCATCGATGACGACTTCGAACGGCCGCCCGGCGAGACCACCCTTGACACCCCAGCACGCGAGGATCGAGCGATCCGCGATCGACATGAAATGGGCGTCGGCGAGCATCCGCAGGTGCTTCTCGTACCCGAGGCCGCCGCGGAACTTGCCCGGGCCGCCGGAGTCCTTCGCCACCGACAGCGACTCGACGACGAACGGGAAGCGCGACTCGGTGAACTCGGTCGGCAGGTTGCGCGAGTCGGGCACGACGTGGATCGTGTCCTCGCCGTCGGCGTAGTAGCGGCCGCCAGACCCGCCGCCGAGCACCTCGCGCATGAGGTAAGGACGGCCGGCGAGGTCCGTGCCGTACACGCCGGTGTAGCGGATCGTCTCCTGGTCGGCCGGCATCTGGCCGTCGACCGCCTTCGCGAGGACCCCGGCGAGCACCCCCAGGAGCCGCAAGATCACGAACGTACGGGCGTTGGTCGGCGCCGGGAACTCCGGCGTGAGCAGCGTGCCCTTCGGCGGGAAGCGCATCTCGATCAGGGGCACCACGCCCTCGTTGACGTCGAGCTCGGCCATCCGCTCCGGGGTGTCGGCGAGGTTGCGCAGGATCGGCGCGAGCCACTTCTTGAGGAACACGCCGTCGGAGTAGTCGCCGCAGTGGTTGATCGGCCCCTTCGCCTGCGGGGACGTCCCGGCGAAGTCGAGGATCACCCGCTCGCCGTCCGGGTCCTCCGGGCCGGTGCGGGTCAGCGTGATGCGCTGCGTGTGCAGCTGCGGCTCGTCGACCCCATCGTGCTCGGCGTAGTCCTCCCATACCCAGGTGCCGATCGGGATCTTGGAGAGGATCTCGCGCTTGTACGTCTGCGTGGTGCGGTCGATGATCGCGTCGAAGGACGCCTCGACGACCTCCACCCCGTACCGGTCGAAGAGCTCCGCGAGACGGCGCGCACCCATCAGGCACGCGGAGCACTCGGCGTCGAGGTCGGCGGCCAGCGACTCGGGCATGCGCGAGTTGCGGGTCATGATCGTCAGCGCCGCACGGTTCGGGACGCCCTGGTCCCACAGCTTGATCGGCGGGACGGCCAGCCCCTCTTCGTACACGCTGGTCGCGTGGCTCGGCATCGAGCCCGGCACGGCACCGCCGATGTCGTCGTGGTGGCCGAACGCCTGGATGAACGCGACCACGCGCTCGGTGCCGTCGACGGTCGCGAACACGGGCACGGTGACGCACAGGTCCGGGAGGTGGCCGATACCACCCTCGGACTTGTAGACGTCGTTGTGGAAGAAGACGTCGCCGGGCTTCATCTCCTCGAGCGGGAAGTCGCGCGCGACGGGGTGGACGAGCGCCGAGTACGAGCGGCCGGTGAGCTTGCGCAGCAAGCGGTCGTGGATGCCCGCGCGGAAGTCGTGCGCGTCGCGGATCATCGGCGAGCGCGACGTCCGCGCGATCGCGGTCTCGACCTCGTGCTCGATCGACGCCAGGCTGCCCTGCACGATCTCGACGACGACAGGGTCGGCACTCGCGCCGGCGTCCTCCGTGAGCGTGCCGAACGGGAACTGGGTCGGCGCCTTGCGGGACTCGCTCACTTCTGGCTCCCCTTCTCCGAGGTCTGTCCCTCGCGGGTGATGATGACGTTGTCGTACGGGTCGATGCGGGCGACGAAACCGGGGTGGATCGGGATGGTCGAGCCGAACTCCTCGACGATCGCCGGGCCGTGGACCTGCTGGCCCGGGAGCAGGGCCGACCGGTCGAACACGCCGGTGTCGACGTAGCCCTCACGCGGCGAGAAGCACACGGGCCGGGTCGTACGGGGCTGCGGCGCGGCCGCGCTCGCCTCGACGGCCCGCGCACGGATCTTCGGGCGCTGGATCGGCCCGATCCCCGAGACACGCAGGTTGACCCACTCGACCTGCTGACTGTCGTCGCCGGCGAAGTCGTAGCCGTAGAGCGCACGGTGCTCGGCGTGGAACGTGTCCGCGACACCGGCGAGCACCGCGTCGTCGAGCCGGCCGTCCGGCACCGGGACCCGGACCTCGAACGCCTGGCCGAAGTAGCGCAGGTCGGCCGTACGGACGAAACGCTGCTCGTCGGGTCCGAAGCCTTCGGCGTCCAGCGCGGACGCGGCCTGCGAGGCGAGGCGGTCGTACAGGCCCTCGGCCTCGGCCGCGTCGAGCTCGGAGGCGAGCCGCACCGCGGTCTGGACGTAGTCGTTCTTGACGTCGACGGTCAGCAGCCCGAACGCGGAGACGTTGCCGGGGTTCGGCGGGACGAGGACCGTGGGGATCGACAGCACGTCCATCAGCCGGCACAGCAGCAGCGAGCCGGAACCGCCGAACGTGGTCAGCGTGAAGTCACGGACATCGAGCCCGCGCTTGACGGTGATCTGGCGCAGGGCGTTGGCCTGGTTCCACGCAGAGATCTCGAGGACGCCGTCCGCGGCCTCCTCCACGCTCAGCCCGAGCTTGCCGGCCAGCTCCTCGAGGCCCTTGCGGGAGGCATCGACGTCGAGCGGGATCTCACCGCCGAGCAGGTGCGGAGGGATGCGACCGAGCACGACATGGGCGTCGGTGATCGTCACCTCGGTGCCGCCCTTGGCGTAGCAGAGCGGACCCGGGTCGGCGCCGGCCGACTGCGGGCCGACCTTGAGCGTGCCCTCCGGCGACAGCCAGGCGATCGAGCCGCCGCCCGCGCCGACGGTGACGACGTCGATCATCGGGATCTTGCTCGGGTAGACGCCGACACTCCCCTCGGTCGTCAGCGTCGGCTCGCCGTCGACGACCACCGACACGTCCGTCGAGGTGCCGCCGCCGTCGCACGTGAGGACGCGGTCGAACCCGGCGACCGAGGCGACCAGCGCGGCACCCAGGGCGCCGGCGGCCGGACCGGACAGCACGGTCGTGATCGGTTGGTGCACCACCTCGGCGGCCGACAGCACACCGCCGTTGGACTTCATCACGTAGAACGGCACGCCCGTCCCTTTGCCGGTCGAGCCCTGCGCCGTCCTGAGCCTGTCGAAGGGTCGAGACCCCGTGAACGCCGCCAGCCGGTCGGCGATGCGGCGCACGTACGCCGACACCTTCGGCTTCACCGCCGCGTCGACGAGCGTGGTCATCGAGCGCTCGTACTCGCGGTACTCGCGCAGCACCTCCGACGAGATCGACACGACGGCGTCCGGGTGCTCCTCGGCGAGGATCGCGCGCATCTCCTCCTCGTGGGCGGAGTTGGCGTAGCTGTGCAGCAGGCACACCCCGAGCGTGTCGATGCCCTGCTCGCGGAACCAGCGGGCGACCTCGCGCGCGCCCTCGGCGTCGAACGGACGGATCTCCTCACCCGCCCACGTCATCCGGCCCTCGACGCCCTTGACGAGGTCGCGGGGCACGATGCGGTCGGGCTTCACCCAGAAGTACGAGTTGCCGTAGCCGTCGGGCACGGACTGGCGGGCGATCTCCAGCACCGCCTCGTACCCGGCGTTCGTGATGAACCCGAGACGGTCGACCTTGCCCTCGAGGAGCTGGTTGGTGGCGATCGTCGTGCCGTGCGAGACCGCCGAGATCGCCTCACCGCTGCCCGGCGGGAACCCGGCCAGCGCGAGGACCTTGTCGATGCCCGCGAGGAAGCCCTCGGCGGGGTCCGACGGCGTCGACGGCGTCTTGGTCGTCAGCATCTCGCCGGTCGCCTCGTCGAACGCGACGACGTCGGTGAACGTGCCTCCCGTGTCGATCCCGATACGGAAGTGCCCGGCTCGAGTGGGGCGTGACGTCATGGTGCTCCTCGACGGTGTGGGGGGCTGCCCCTCGATTCCAACGCACGCCGCCGACAGTCCCCAGGGCGAACGTCGCCGGACCACTTCACCGAACCTTGGCACTACCTGACAGGCTCCCGGAAGGACCCGCCATCATGGTCCGGTGCTCCGTACGATCCTGCCCGCCGTCGTCGCCCTCGCGACGCTGCTCTCCGGCTGCGGCCTCGCCCCTCAGACCGCCCTCTCCGCCACCGGCGCCGAAGTCTCCTCGGTCGAGAATCCGGGCGACCACGTGTCCCTCCCACCGCTGCCGCCCGTACGACACGAGCGGACCCTCCCGACGCTGATGCGGACCCCCGACAACGGCAGCGACCTGCGACGCGAGCGGGTGCTCGAGACCAACGACGCCTACACGTCGTACCAGGTCAGCTACCGCTCTGAGGACCTGCGGGTGTCCGGAGTCCTGCACGTGCCACACGGTGCGGACAGGTCGCCGGCCGTCGTGATCGCACGCGGCTACAAGTCCCCGAAGTCGTACCGTCCGGGCGGGTCGATGATCGACACGCGCGACTACCTGGCTCGCGCGGGGTACGTGGTGCTCTACACCGACTACCGCAACCACGGACGCTCCGACGCCGACCCCGAGAACGACGGCGAGCTGAGGCTCGGCTTCACCATCGACGTCATCAACGCGATCGTCGCCCTGCGCCGCTCGGCGATGCGCGCGGTCGACCCCGACCGCATCGGGCTCGTCGGACGCTCGATGGGCGGCGGTGTCGCGTACAACGTCCTGACTACGCGCCCCGGTCTCGTCGACGCCGCCGTGCTGCTGTCGCCGATGAGTGCGGACGCAGTCGACAACGTCGAGATCCTCACGCGTCCTGGCAAGGGCCGGGCCTCCCGGTTCGCTGCGGTCGAGCGGTCGTACGGCACACCCGATCCGGAGTCGCCCGCGTGGCAGGACCTGTCGGCGTCACGGTTCTTCGACCGGGTCGTCGAGCCCGTCCTCATCCACCACGGCACCGCCGACAAGACCTGTCCGCCCGAGTGGACCGAGCGTGCGGCGGCGGGGCTGCGCGACGCGGGAGCCGACGTCTCCGTGAGGTGGTACGACGGCGCGGGGCACACCGTGAGGGGCGAGAAGCGGGACGAGATGATGCGCCGCACGGTCAGGTTCCTCGACGCCCGGCTCTGAGGCGGTGCGGTGCTGGCGAACCTTGTACTTGAATCACGATTCAGGTAGCGTCCGTGACGCCGGTCACACCGCCCCCTCAGGAGTCACCGTGAGCAACGTCGCCGATGCCGTCTTCGCGCACGCCTTCTCCGAGCCGGACCGGGTAGCGGTCCGCGCCTCGGGGCGCGAGGTCGGCTTCGGTGCGCTGCGCGACGCCGCCGCCTCGGTGGCCGCCCGGGCGCTGCGAGCGGGAGTCGCACCCGGCGACCGCGTCCTGCTCGTCGCGCCGTCGATCCCCGAGTTCGTCGCGGCTTACTACGGCCTCCACGCCGCCGGGGCGACGCTCATCACCGTGAACGTCATGGCCACCACCCCCGAGATCGCGTATGTCGTCGAGGACGCCGACGTCAGCCTCGTGGTCGCCTGGCACGAGACGGCAGGTGCGGCCGAGAAGGCCTCCGCCGCGCACGGGCTGCCGTTCTGGAGCCTCCCCCCGCTCGACGAGTGGGACGTCTCCGACCGCGTCAAGGCGCCGGTCGACCTGCCCGACGACGCGACCGCGCTGATCATCTACACCTCCGGCACCACGGGTCGCCCGAAGGGCGCGCAGCTCCCCATCTCCGCGATCGCCGGCATCGTCGACGCCGCCGAGCACGTCCTGGAATTCGACGAGGACGACCGTACGGGCACCGCGCTGCCGCTGTTCCACGTGTTCGGGCAGATCATGGTCATGCACCTCGCGATCTCCTTCGGCACCGTCGTCTCGCTCCTGCACCCGTTCGACCCGCGCAAGCTCGTCGAGATGATCCGCGACGACGAGCTGACGATCGTCTCCGGCGTCCCGACGATGTGGATCGCCGTGCTGCACGCCGCCGGCGACGCCACCCCCGAGGACTTCTCACGCCTGCGCCTGGCCACGTCCGGCGGCGCGTCGCTCCCGGTCGAGGTCATCGGCGCGTTCGAGGAGAAGTTCGGCACGCGCATCCGCGAGGGCTACGGGCTGTCCGAGACCTGCGGCTGGGCGACCTCTGCGCCGCTGGGCGCCGAGCCCAAGGTCGGCGCGGTCGGGAGAGCCATCCACGGCGTCGATCTCGAGATCCGTGATCTCGACGGCTCGCCGGTCCCGACCGGCGAGGTCGGCGAGGTGTGGATCCGTGGGCCGATCGTGATGACGGGCTACTGGAACCGGCCCGAGGCCAACGCCGACGTCCTGCGCGACGGGTGGCTGCGGACGGGTGACCTCGGCACGCTCGACGAGGACGGCGACCTCCGCATCGTCGACCGGCTCAAGGACCTCATCATCCGCGGCGGCTACAACGTCTATCCGAGCGAGGTCGAGGAGGTCCTCTACGCACACCCGGACATCGTCGAGGCGGCCGTGGTCGGCGTCGCGGACGCCAGGTACGGCGAGGAGGTGGGTGCCGTGGTCGTGCTCCGCGACGGCGCCGTGCTCCAGCCCGGCGCCCTGCGCGCCTGGGCCAAGGAGCGCCTGAGCGCCTACAAGGTGCCGCGCCTCTTCCACGTCGTCGACGCCCTCCCCAAGGGCCCGTCCGGCAAGATCCTGAAGCGCGCCCTCGACCGCGACGCCCTCGTCGGTACGGGAGTCGCGGCGGGCGCGCGATGACCGTCCCCGCCACCGCGCGCGGCGCCCGGACCCGGTCCGCCTTGGTCGCTGCCGCCCGTACGGTCTTCGAACGGGACGGCTTCACCGACTCGCGCATCGCCGACATCGCACGCGAAGCGGGCTGCGCCACCGGCTCGTTCTACACATGGTTCGCGAGCAAACCCGAGATCCTGTCGGCCGTGCTGTACGAAGCGCAGCACGACGTGGTGGTGCCCCGACTCGACGCGGCCGCTGCCGACCCGTACGAGGAGCTCGCGGAGGGACACCGGCGCTACTTCGAGAACTACCGGCACAACGCCGCACTCATGCTCGTCCTCGAGGAGGTCGCCGCGGTGGACCCGTCGTTCCGCGACATCCGTCGTCGGCGTGGCGAGGCGCTCGCGCGCAAGACCGCGTCGGTCATCGAGGCGATGCAAGCGCGTGGGATCGCCGATCCGTCGTTGGACCCCTACCCGACGGCCCGCGCACTCGACGGCATGGTGTCGCACCTTGCCTACTACGCATTCGTCCTCGGCGACGCGCTCGACATCGACGAGCTGGTCGACGCCACCGACCGGATCTGGCGCAACGCGCTCTCCCCCCGCGGCCTCACATAACCCCCGAGCTGCCGTGCGGCGTGTCTTCCCCCGGCGCGCCGCACGGCTCTTCTTTCGGTCAGCGGTCAGCGCGACACCCGGGGGCCAGCGCCGAACGCATCGGCACCGAGCTGCGCAAAGTGCCGGACCCCCGGCAGCGCGAGCATCCAGCCGGCCAGCGCCCACCCGAGATGAAGGTGCCCCAGCGCCCGGGCAAGCGCCACCACACCCTGGTCACGCACGCCGTCCGCCTCGTACGTGATCCGCCGCAGCACCTCGGGATGCTCAGCGGCGGGACGCACGTCGAGCGCGACCGGCCGACGATCGAGGAGCCACTGGCCGAGTCCGGTGCACATCGTGCAGTCGGCAGCGACGAACAGCGACGCGGGAGGACCATCGAGCGGCCGCCAGCGAGGCACCCACACGGGCACCTGCGCCTCGTAGGCCGTCCACCGCTCGCCGAACGCCTCCTCCATCTGACTCCCTTCGTGCCAGGCGGCCAGCCCCGCCGAGTAGACGACCGTCACCACGGCGCCGAGCAGCAGGAGCGGCTCTGCGAAGGTCACGGCGAGCACCGAGAACACGAGCACCATCGACGCCTGCATCGGGTTGCGGACGTAGGCGTACGGGCCGGTGGTCACCAGCCGAGACGGCGGGTCGTACGGCAGCGGGGTGCCGCCACCGACGCGCGCGAGCTCCCGCATCGCGGCCACCGCAGGCACGCTCACCACCACCGCGACCTGCACGCCCGCCGCCGTCACCTCCGGCCACCATCGGGACTCGACGCCGACGACGAGCAACGGCACACCCACGAGGAGCGCGCCCGCGCACCACGCCTGCGCCCACGCCCGTAGGGTCACGTGCCGCTGGGCGAGAGTCCAGTGCGCCAGCGTGTACGCCGGCACGAGGGCGGCGAGGACCGCGATCGCCTCGCCGACCAGCCACGGGTCACCGAGTCTGACGACCGGTGCGCCCCACGGCATGAAGGCGAGGTCGACCCACACGAGGACGGCCCCGACGAGCAGCGGCGGCAGCGCCGGCGCGACCAGGGCGGGGACGGCACCCCACAGGAGCGCCCACGCCAGCCACAGGTCGACGGGGATGCCCTGCCAGAGCGCGCCGTCGGCGTCGAACGACCACCAGCCGGCGGCGATCGCGAGGAGGTTCACCGGCAGCAGGGCGACCGCCGCCCAGGCGGTCGCGAGGAGGATCGCTGCAAGCCGTCGCGCACCGGGTCGTCGCCAGAGGGCGAGGAGGACCACGGCGAGCACGGGGACGGTGAGGCCGAGCGCGCGTACGGTGGCCGGATCTCTCACCGCTCACTCCGCCTCGGCCGTGTCCGCGAAGGTCTCGGCGAGATAGCCCGCCGCGTCTGCGACCGCGTGGTGCTGGACCGGTCCGAAGTACCACGACGGGTCGAACGTGCGTGCGTACTCCAGGCGCCACGTCATCTCCGTCCCACCCGCGGACGCCGACCAGGTGACGACCGCACGTCGCAGGTCCAGCCAGCGGGCGAGGGTCGAGTCGGCCGTCACGTCGAAGACGACTCGGCCCGCGTCGGCCGTGGACGTGGACTCGACGACCCGCAGCTCCATCGACCGAGGGGTGGGCGTGGACCCGAGACCCAGGCTGCGGCGCGGCGTGAAGGCGATGAGCCGCGCGTCGCCGACGCTCAGGCCGCTCCCCGTCGCGCGCACCGGCTTCGGGAACGGCAGCGCCCGCAGGAAGGGTGCCTCGTACGGGCCGAACTCGGGCGGCGCGGCGAGCGCCGCCTCGACTCGTGCCGGCGCGGCGCCGATGGTCACGGTCGTGCCCGCGTTGTCCTGGCGTGGAATCAGGTTTACCCCGCCGACTCCCTCGAGGGCGATCAGCGCCAGCAGGGGCGCCGCGACGAGCGCGCGGTGCCCGCCGCCGCGCGCGGCCTGCGCGAGGAGACCGACGAGCGCGGCGACACCGTAGAAGAGCGGCGCCGCGATGAGCAGGCAGACGACGCCCTCGTCGAGCAGCGGTCCCGCGAGCGCGAGTCCGACGGTGGTGGTCGCGAGAGCGACGCCGACGGCGTTCTTGGGACGGGCGGTGAGGACGACCGTCACCGCGATCAGGGCGGGAATGCCGACGTAGAACAGCGAGGTCTCCTCGAGACCGGCGCTGCCGAGCGCTTCAGCGACGAGCATCGCGGCGAAGAGTGCCAGCGTGATGCCGGCGAGGAGCAGGCGCGCGGGGCTCGACCGGGGTCGCGGGTCGTCGTGCGGGTCGGCGGAGCTGTCGTGGGGATAGGGCTCCATCTGCGGTCGCCTCTCGTGGGTCCAGCAAGTTTAATCGAGTGATTAAAGCATATGATGAAGGCCGTCGGCGAGGGAAGGGATCATATGGCGGCCACACGTCAGAACAGCGAGGACACCAGACGGCGACTGCTCGACGCCGCCGACGTGGTGCTGCGCGAGCGCGGGTACGACGGCACGTCCGCTCGGGTCATCGCGGCGGAGGCGGGGGTCAACTCTGCGCTAGTCTTCTACCACTTCGGCGGAGTCGACCCGCTGCTCCTCGCCGCGCTCGACCGGTCGTCCGAGGCGCGCATGGCGATGCACCGTCGCACCGTCGAGGGCGTCCGTACGGTCGAGGACCTCGTCGCCGCGGCGAAGCAGATCTACCTCACCGACCTGGAGCGCGGCTACCTCGCGCAGTTCAGCGAGATCGTCGCGGCGGCGGTCACCAAACCCGAGCTGCGGGAGGCGATCACCGCCCGCGCGGACCCATGGGTGCGCTTCGTCGAGGAGAGCTGGGAGCGCGTCGCGGGAGGCACCCCGCTAGGCCGGCTGCTGCCCGCGCGCGAGGTCGCCAACGCCGCGATCACGTTCTATCTCGGGGTGAACCTGTTCTCGGTGATCGACCCCGACCAGTCCCGTACGGAGGGAGTCTTCGCGCTCGCCGGCCGGATCGCACCGCGCGCGAAGCTCCTCACGATGCGCCTGCCGGCCAGGTCGCGGACCTCTCGCAAGGCGTGACGCGGCCCCCGCCGGAGCGGTGCGGGCGGTGAGCCGATCAGAGGGCAGGGCGCGGGCCACCGACCCCCACGCCTGCACCCGACAGCTGTTCGTACGCACGCGCGATCGCGAGCAGCCGGCGCTCGGAGCCTGCGGGCCCGACGAGCTGCAGCCCCACGGGCAGGCCGTCGGGCGTGAACCCCGCCGGCACGCTGATCGCGGGGCACCCGGTTACCGTGATGAGGAACGCCGCGCGCATCCAGTCGAGGTATGTCTCCTGCGGACGCCCGTTGATCGCGTGCGGGTACTCCTGGTCGGCCGGGAACGGCGGGACCTGGCTCACCGGCAGCGCGAGCACGTCGTAGCGCGTGAAGAACTCGCGGGCCTTCTCGGCGAGCGCTGTCCGCTGGGCGTACGCAACGGCGACGTCGTGCCCGGACAGGGGCCGCCCGGCACGAATGTTGTCGGCGAGGGACGGCTTGAGGTCGTCCGGGCGCGAGTCGAGGACACCACCGAGCGTGTAGTCCATGAGCCACGCGCGCAGCGTTCGGAACGCAGCCTCGGCGTCGGGCAGCTCCGGCCACGCCTCCTCGACGTGCGCGCCCGCACCGGCGAAGACACCCGCCTGGGCGCGGACGATGTCGGCGACCGACGCCTCCACCTCGAACGCGCCCCCGAGGTCGACCGACAGCGCGACCCGTAGCCCGTCGAGCGACGCGGGACGCACCTCGCGGAACACCTCGCCCGCCGTCGAGTCCGCCGTCGGGACACGCGGGTCGGGCCCCGCCAGCACGCTCAGCAGCAGCGCGAGGTCGGAGACGTCCCGCGCGAGCGGCCCCTGCACAGACACGGTTTCCCAGAGGTTCCACGTCGGCCAGGTCGGGACCCGCCCCCAGGTCGGACGCAGCCCGACCACGTTGCAGAACGACGCCGGGTTGCGCAGGGAGCCGCCCATGTCCGACCCGTCGGCCAGCGGCACCATCCCGGCCGCGAGCGCGGCGGCCGCACCGCCGCTCGACCCGCCCGCCGAACGGCCGGTGTCGTACGGGTTCACCGTCGTGCCGAACACGGGGTTGAACGTGTGGGACCCGGACGCGAACTCCGGCGTGTTCGACTTCGCGACCACCACCGCACCCGCCGCGCGCACCCGCTCGACGACGAGCTCGTCGTACGCCGACACGTGGTCGGCCATCACCGGCGAGCCGAACGTCGTTCGCCAGCCGGCGACGTGGTGGGTGTCCTTGACCGCGTACGGGAGCCCGTGGAGCACGCCGAGCGGCTCCCCCGACAGCGTCCGCTCGTCCGCGGCGGCCGCCTGGGCGTATGCCCGCTCCTCGTCGATCGAGACCAGCGCGTTGACCGTGCCGTTGACCTGGCCGATGCGGGCGAGGTGGAGGGCGAGCAACTCTCGCGCGGAGATCTCGCGCGCGGCGACGGCCTGCGCCATCGCCCGCGCGCTGCTGTAGACGTCGATCATCGCGACCGGCGCCCGAACAGCCCTCCGACGATCACACCCGCCAGGACCAGGACGCCGCCGAGGACGGCTCCCTTGACGAAGTCGTCGGTCGATCCGCTGCGACCGCCCGCCGCTGGTGCGGGGGCGGTGAAGCGCTGGCCGACGGCGGGGGTCTCGACAGGCTCGACCGACGGAGAACCGCCCTCGACCAACGAAGAACTGGCGATCGCGTCGTCGACGGCACCGAAGAACTCGCCGGCCATCCGCTTGCTCACCGCCGTCAGCATCCGCTGCCCGACGCCGCCGATCATGCCGCCGACGACCGCGTCCGCGGCGTACGCGACCCCGGTCGTCCCGTCACCATTGTCGGAAAAGCGCACCGCGACGTCCGCCGCGACCGTGCCGGGAGCTCCCGCGCCCTCGGCACGCATCACCAGAGACTGGTGAGGGACGAGGTCGCTCAACGTGCAGGTGCCGGCGTACGTCCCGCGGATCGACGCAACGCCGGCGCTGACCGTCATGGCGTAGGCGTTCTCGCCCGTCGCCTCCAGCACCTCGCAGCCCGGGATCGTGCGGACGAGCACCGCTGGGTCGAGCAGCGCGGTCCAGACCGCGTCCACGGGGGCGTTGAGCACCGCTTGTCCAGCAACCTTCATGAGTCTCCCTCCACAGCGACCACTGCCGCCTCGTCGGATCCTGCGTGCGTGCGCCGCAGGTCGTACAGCTCGCTCGGTGAGATCGGCATCCGCGTGATCGTGAAGCCCTCGGCGTCCTCGATCGCCGACGCGAACACCGCCGCGCTCGGGATGACACCGGCCTCGCCCGCGCCCTTGATGCCGAGCGGGTTCAGCGGCGACGGCGTCTCGAGGTGGTCGACGTCGATCGTCTTCGGCACCTCGGTGACGTACGGCATGAGGAAGTCCATGAACGAGGCGTTCTGGAGCTGCCCGTGCTCGTCGTACGCCATCCGCTCGTACAGCGCCCCACCCACACCCTGTGCGACACCGCCATGGATCTGTCCCTCGACGATCATCGGGTTGATGAGTCGCCCGCAGTCGTGGACGACGGCGTACTTGAGAATCGTGATCTCGGCCGTGTCCGGGTCCGTCTCGACGATCACGGCGTGCATGCCGGAGGCGAACGTCGAGCGAGGCGGCGAGTAGAAGTCGCGGCTCTCGAGCCCGGGCGACGTGCCCTCGGGCACCGGCACCTTGTCGGCGTCGCCGACGGAGAACTGCGTCGCCGCCTTGCTCGCCTCGTCGAACGCGTAGCGCAGCGGGTTGCTGAGCACCGCGAGCGTGCCGAGCGAGACCTGCGCGCCCGGAGCACCCTTGACGGAGACGACGCCGTCGGCGATCTCGAGGTCGTCGACGTTCGCCTCGAGCGCCTCGGCGGCCAGCTCCAGCGCCTTGCGCTTGACCGACCGGGCGGACAGCGCGATCGCCGAACCGCTCATGACCGCGGCGCGCGAGGCGTACGTGCCGACCGCGTACGGCATGCGGCGGGTGTCGCCGGTGACGACCTCGACGTCCTCGAAACGCACCCCGAGCTCGTCGGCGACGATCTGCGCGAACGCCGTCTGGTGACCCTGGCCCTGCGTCGTCAGGCCGGTCGAGACCTTGATCTTGCCGGTCGTCTCGACCTGGATGTGCCCGCCTTCGTACGGGCCGACGCCGGTGCCCTCGACGTAGCAGCCGATGCCCATCCCGACCGTACGGCCCTGGGCGCGCATCTCGTCGCGGAACGCGCCGAATTCGTCCCAGCCGACCAGCGTCTTGAGCTTATCGAGCATCTGCGGGAAGTCGCCGGAGTCATAGATCAGCGGCTTGCCGTCCTGGAAGATCAGCCCCTGGTCGTACGGGAACTCGTCGGGCTGGATGAAGTTGGCGGAGCGCACCTCCGTGCGGTCCTTGCCGAGGTACGAGGCGATCGCGTCCATCGTGCGCTCCATCGCGAACACGCCCTGCGGACGGCCGGCGCCGCGGTAGGGCGTCACGATCACCGTGTTGGTGTAGAGGCTGTGGAACGTCGCCTTGTAGACCGGCGGCTTGTACGGGCCGAGCAGCTGCGTGGTCGTGATGATCGGGACGATCAGGCCGTACGGGAGGTAGGCGCCGTTGTCGTGCCAGACCTCGACGTCCAGCCCGAGGATGCGGCCGTCGTCGTCGAAGCCGACCTCGACGTGCTGCTGCTGGGCGCGTTCGTGGGCGGCGGAGATGAAGTGCTCGCGGCGGTCCTCGGTGAACTTCACCGGACGTCCGAGCGCCATCGCCGCCATCGGGACGAGGACCTCCTCAGGCCACGGGTGGACAACCTTCACGCCGAATCCTCCGCCGACGTCGGGCGTGATCACGTCGACGACGGAAAGGTCGAGGCCGAGCTTGGAGGCGATCGCGGCGCGCACACCGGTCGACGTCTGCGTGGACGACCAGACCTCGAGGCGGCCGTTGTCGGTATCCCACTTCGCGACCGTGCCGCGCCCTTCCATCGGGGTGCACGCGCTGCGCTCGATGTCGAGGTCGAGCGCGAGCCGGTGCGGGGCTCGGCCGATCGCCGCCATCGCGTCCCCGGTCGCCTGGGTGGACGTCGCCGCGACGTTGCCGGGGACGTCGTCGTGGACGAGCCGCTCGGCGGCGCGTGCGGCGTCGAGCCCGACGACCGGCGTCATCACCTCGTACGAGACGACGATCCGGCCGACGGCGTCCTCGGCGACGTAGCGGTCGACCGCGACGACCATCGCGATCGCCTCGCCGACGTAGTTGACCTGGTCCTTGGCCAGCGCGTACTGGGTGCGCCCGTGGGTGAGGTCGGGGTGCGGGATGAGCATCGGCAGAGGCTCGGCCATCGCGCCCGTGAGGTCGTCGTACGTGTAGACCGCGACGACCCCGTCGAGGTCGAGCACAGGGTCGACGTCGATGTCGAGGATGCGGGCGTGCGCGTGCGGCGAGCGCAGCACCGCGACGTGCAGGGCGTCGGGCGCGAGGTCGTCGAGATAGCGGCCGCGGCCGCGCAGGAACCGCTCGTCCTCGACGCGTGCGACGCGCTCTCCGAACGCCTTGGTGGTCATGCGTCACCACCGGTCTCGGGAGTGGTTTCGACAGGCTCAACCAACGGCCCCTCCGCCGGTCGAGCCTGTCGAGACCCCGCGATCTCGGCCGCACGCAGGACGGACTTCACGATGTTCTGATAGCCCGTGCATCGGCAGAGGTTGCCGGCGATCATCTCGCGCGCCTCGTCCTCGGTCGGGTCAGGGTTCTCGCGCAGACCTGCGGTGATGGTGGTGAGGAACCCCGGGGTGCAGAAGCCGCACTGCAGCCCGTGGCACTCCTTGAACGCCTGCTGCACCGGGCCGA
Source organism: Mumia zhuanghuii (assembly GCF_042681565.1). Classification (NCBI taxonomy): domain Bacteria; kingdom Bacillati; phylum Actinomycetota; class Actinomycetes; order Propionibacteriales; family Nocardioidaceae; genus Mumia; species Mumia zhuanghuii. Next base: position 380,550 of record NZ_JBHUFT010000008.1, on the reverse strand, counting down.
GGCGATCGCCCGACTCGGTGAGGCCTTCCACCGTCGTCAGCGACGCGCCTTCGACGGACACGGCGAGCAGCAGGCACGCCCGCATCGGCCGGCCGTCGACGAGGATCGTGCACGCGCCGCAGACGCCGTGCTCGCAGCCGACGTGCGTGCCGGTCAGCCCGACGTCCTGACGCAGCGCGTCGGACAGCAGTCGTCGCGCGGGCACGTCGATCTCGTACGCCGCGCCGTTGACGGTGAACGTCACGTGGTGCAGCGCCTCGGGCGCGAGGATCTCCGGCTGGCTGGTCATCGGGCTCCCTCCGGGTCGGGGGCGACGGCGCGGGAGTACGCGTCGCGCACCACGCGGCGCGTGAGCACGCCCGCGAGGTGGCGGCGGTAGTCGGCCGTCGCATGGATGTCGGTGTCGGGGTCGACGCCCGCCGTCGCGATCTCGACCGCCGCCTCGAGGTTGGCGTCGCTAGCCGTGCCGTCGATGAACGCCTCGGAGAGGTCGAGGACGAGCGGGGTCAGCGAGACCGAGAGGTACGAGGCTCGCACCGTCTCGATCGCCCCGGTCTGGCCGACCGAGACGACGGAGGCGACGCCGCACAGGGCGTAGTCGCCGTGACGGCGTGCGACTTCGTCGATCGCCGAGCCCGTCCGTTCGCCGAGCGCGGGCACCTGGAGCTCGAGCGCGACCTCGCTCGTACGGACCGTGCACTCCAGCGGGCCGATGAACAGGTCGGTGGCGTCGATGGTGCGGCGTCCCTTGGTCGAGGCGACCAGCACCTTGGCGCCGAGCAGGGACACCACGGCGGGCATCTCCGCAGCAGCGTCGGCGTGGACGACCGATCCGAGGGTCGTCCCGCGGTTGCGGATCGTCGGGTGGGCGACCAGGCGCAGCGCCTGCCGCAGCAGGGGCTGGACCCGCCACGCGTCGGCGTCGGACTCGACGTCGGCGTGGCGGGCCAGCGCCCCGATGCGGACACCGTCCTCATCAGTCCGGACGTAGGCCAGCTCGGCGAGACCGTTGATGTCGACGAGCGTGCTCGGCTGAGCCAGGCGCATCGACAGCAGCGGGACCAGGCTCTGGCCCCCGGCCAGCACCTTGGCGTGCGGGTCGGCCGCGAGCACGGCCAGCGCCTCGTCGAGGGTGGCCGGGCGGACGTAGGAGAACGGTGCGGGCTTCACAGCTGCCTCGTCACCTCCTCCGCGCCCTCGTCGGTGGTGTGCGCGGGTGGCCGTTTCCAGGCCACCATGTGGTAGTAGCCGATGGCAAGGATCGTGCCGAGAGCGATGCCGCCGAGCTGGAAGTCGTCGGAGAAGACAAGCGACACGTTGCCGACACCGATGATGATGCCTGCCGCCAGACCGACGATGTTCGCCGGATCACCGAAGTCAACGTGGTTCTCAACCCAGATCTTGGCGCCGACCAGGCCGATCATGCCGTACAGGACGACCGTGATGCCGCCGAGGACGCCCCCGGGGATCGCGTTGACGATCGCACCGAACTTCGGGCAGAGACCGAGGAAGATCGCGACCAGCGCCGCAAAGTAGTACGCGGCGGTCGAGTAGATCCGCGTCGCGGACATGACGCCGATGTTCTCGGCGTACGTCGTCGTGGGCGAGCCGCCGAACGCGCTCGCGAACGCGGTGGCGAGACCGTCGGCACCGATCGCGCGACCCATGTACGGGTCGAGGTCGTCGCCGGTCATCTCCGCGACGGCCTTGACGTGGCCGGTGTTCTCGGCGATCAGGGCGATGACGCCCGGGAGAACCAGGAGGATGAAGGTGAAGCTGAAGCTCGGCGAGTGGACGGCCGAGACCCCGTCGGCGAGCGTGCTGTTGGGGAAGCCGATCCAGTCGGCCGAGCTGACTCCGGACCAGTCGACGCGCTGGTGCGCGACCTCTTCGCCGGCTTTGGGCACGAACGAGGTGATGTCGCCGAAGAGGATGTCGGCGAGCCATGAGACCAGGTAGCCAAAGATCAGCGCGAGGAAGACGGCGATGCGCCCCCAGAAGCCCGGCAGCAGGACCGCGGCGCCGATCATGAAGGTCGCGGTGAGGAGCGCGATCCACTGGTCCTGCGGCCAGTACGTGCCGGCGACGACGGGCGCCAGGTTGAAGCCGATCAGCATGACGACGGCGCCGGTGACGGCCGGCGGGAGCAGCTTGTGCAGGAACGTCGTGCCGGCGAAGTGCACCGCGACGCCGATGGCGGCGAGGACGAGGCCCGCGACGAGGATCGCGCCGGTGACGTCGGACGAGTCACCGCCCTGGCTCCGGATCGCCGCGACGGCGGCGACGAACGAGGCGCTCGTACCGAGATAGCTCGGGACCATGTTGTTGGTGATGAGCAGGAACATGATCGTGCAGATGCCCGAGAACAGGATCGCCAGGTTCGGGTCGAGCCCCATCACCACGGGGAATACGAACGTGGCACCGAACATCGCCACCACGTGCTGCGCTCCGAGCCCGGCCGTACGGCCCCAGCTCAGACGCTGGCGCGGTCCGACCGCTTGACCAGGAGGTGGTGTCTTGCCTCCGTGCACCACTTCCCACTTGAACATCGACATGCCGGTCTCCTCAGAGTGTGCGAGCGGCCGCCGGGGGATCTCGGACAGCGCACCCGGTCCAATGTCGTGACCCTAGTAGTGACGCAAGAGACGCGGCATGGTGCGAAAGTGCCAACGGAACCCGTGGGGTGCTGTCACCCCTTGCTCTGCGTGTTCATCTGTCGGAAAAGAACGTGGACGGCGATAGCCTCGAGCGATGCCGAGCTTCGAGATCACGCCGATCGGGACCGTCCGCAACGACCGGACGGACGTCCAGCACACGGACAACTGGGGCGCCGTACGCAGCACGATCACCGTCGACGAGCGCTTCGGCGAGGCGAGCCTGCAAGGTCTGGACGGGTTCTCCCACGTGGACGTGCTCTTCCTCTTCGACCAGTTCCCCGACGGCGGCGACTTCCGCGAGCCCCGCCCGTACCGTGGCCGCGCCGACCTCCCACCCGTCGGCGTCTTCGCGGGACGTGGCCCGCGTAGGCCGAACCGCATCGGGGTCACGAGCTGTGCGATCGAGTCCGTCCGCGGCCGCGAGCTGACCGTGGCGGGGCTCGACGCCGTCTCCGGCACGCCCGTCATCGACCTCAAGCCCACGATGGCGGAGTTCCTCCCCGTGAGCACCACGCAGCCCGAGTGGGTCAGCGCCATGATGTCGGAGTACTTCCAGCCGTAGCGCGCCCTCACTCCCGCATGTGCAGGATCTGAAGGGCGACCGCCACGTCGAGCCGCACCTGCGGATCGGTGCTGAACGGGCCGAGCAGGCTCTCGAGCTTGGTGACGCGGTAGCGCATCGTGTTGTAGTGGAAGTGCTGCGTGCGCGCCGCCTCTGCGACATTGAGGTTGACGTCGAGCAGCACCTGCAACGTCGCCCGCAGGTCGGCGGCCGTGGCCGTGTCCTCGGCGAGCGTGCCAAGCACCTCCGACACGAACCCGTCGAGCTCGGCTGGGTCCTCGACCTGCGACAGCAGGCGGCGGACGCCGAGGCGGTCGAAGTACGTCGTCGACCCCGTCCCCTTCATGCGTCGCCCGACCTCGACGGCCTTGCGGGCACGGGTGTATGCGTCGGGCAACGCCTCTACGCCGGTGACGACGCGGCTGATTCCCGCGGAGAACGGACGACGACCTCCGCCGGAGTCTCCCCGTACGGCGGCCAGCGCCTCCTCGACGACCTCGGACACGTCCGACGCGTCCTCGGCGACCGGAAGCAGCGCGACCACCTGCGAGGAGAAGTCCGCGACCGCGATGCTACGCCCACGCCGCTCGACCACCTGGCGCCACGCCGCCGCGAACCGGTCCTGGTAGCCGCGGCGCGTGCGGCTCGACACCGGCGCCTCCCCCGCCTCTGGCGGGTCGAGCTGCGCGACCACGACGACGAGCGGGCGGTCAAGGTCCCAGCCGAGGCCCTCGGCGTGCTCGAGGACGTACTGCGGGCTCTCCGCGCGGTCCGTCAGCACGTCGCGGAGGAAGTCTCCGCGATACTTGCCCTCCACCGCGACGACCGCCTGCATGCGCGTGATGAGCAGCGCGGCGACGGTTGCGGCCCGCTCCAGGGCATAGACGTCGCTCGCCCGCAGGGCCCGCTTCTCGCTGACCACGACCACCCGCGCGAGCTCGGTGCCCGAGGCCGCGACGCTGAGGACGCGGATCTCGCCGGAGCCGAACGGGCGCGCGCCGCGCAGGCGCTCGACGCGTACGCGGCCGGACATGTCGAGGAACTCGCTCACCTCGAGGGTCGCCCGGGCCTCGTCGCTCAGCGCACCGGCCCACTCGCGCCCGTCCGTGGACGTGACCATGACACCGACGTCGAGGACCTGGGACACCTCGGCGGCGATCTGCTCGAGGTCGCCGCCCTCGAGGACGATCATCGTCAGGGCGGAGTGCAGCGCGTCGATCTGCGCGAGGACGTTCGACTGGAACGCGTTGAGCGCGGCGTACGCGTCCTTGAGCACGTCGTCGAACGCGACCTCGTCAGGGATCTGCACGATCGGGAAGCTGAGCGCGTCGGCGAGCGCGAGGACCTCGTCGGGCACCGCGTCGACGTAGCGCCCGAGCTTGATCGCGAAACCGGCCAACGAGGCGTCGTACAGACCCTGCACGAGCGCCACCATCCTCGGGACGTCGAGCCGCCGCGCGCCGTCGAGCAACGGGAAGCCGGTGGTCACGAGGAGCTCGTGCGGCTTGACCCACCCCAGGACGTCGGGGACCTCCATGACGTTGAGGCCGGTCACCGGCCGCTGCATCCCCTCGACTCCGGCGAGGGTCTTCGCGCCGGTGAGCGCGTCGATCCGCACGACGTCGGCAAGAGGAAGCCCGTACGTCGTGTCTGTCAGGTTGTGAGAGCGATCAGGCTGATCGTTGGCAAGTCTCGCCATCGGCTCACCGTAGCGAACGCTCCTACTCTGACGCCATGGCCGCGCCGATCCGACTCCGGACCGAGTCCGCGGGACGCCTCTCTCCTAGCCGTCCCGCGCCGCACCCGGCCGCCGCGACCGCAGGCGTGGCAGCAGTCCTGCGCGGCCCTCGACGCGTCGCGACGATCGTCGCGCGCAGCCCCTACGCCGTGTACGCGCAGGACCGTCACACCGTCGTCGCCGTCCTCGCCCGCGACGCCGTCGTCGTGCCCTGCGGGCTCGCGACCGGCTGGGACCACGTCGGCGACGCCCGAGAGGTCGTGCTCGGCGCCGGCCGCTGCACGGTGGACGGGCGCGAGGTCCGGGTGGGCAGGCTGGTCGACGCGACCGTACGGCCGGTGGTTGCCGACGCTGGGCCGGTGGCCGCCGACGCCGACGAGCTCCTCCCCGCAGTCACGCCCCACCTCCCCGGCCTTCCTGAGGACACGTACGACGCCCTTCGTGCCGACGACCCTGCCGCCGCCACCGCCCTGCTCGGCCGCGGTCCCGGGCTGACCCCGCTCGGCGACGACGTCCTTGCCGGCTGGCTCGTCGGCCGGTACGCCCGCGGGCACCGCGGTGGACGGGTCGCGGCCGCCGTGCTCACCGACGCCCCGGCCCGTACGACGACGGTCTCGGCCGTCCTCCTCGCGCACGCGGTGCGGGGCGAGGCCGTCCCACAGCTGCGCGCCTACCTCGCTGACCCCGAAGACCCGACGACGCTGGCCGCCCTGCGCGCCGTCGGCCACACCTCGGGCACGGGCCTCGCGCTCGGCGTCGCCCTGTCCGTCCCTCTCGCGTCCCCGCTGTGCAAGCAACCTGACGCAATCCACCTGCCGCAATCCATCTGACGAGAAGGGTCATCTTCGCTTCACAGCGTGGGCGGCCGACGACAAGGAGACTGATGACCGACCACGTACGAATCCGGTCCGGCGCGTACGCCGACTCCGTGACGCTGCTCCAGGTGAGCAAGCGGGTCGCCGGCACGCCCGGCATCACGGAGGCCCAGGTCGCGATGGCCACCGCCCTGAACCTGGACACGCTCGCCGCGATGGGCTTCGACGTCCCTGCCGAGACCAGCCCCAATGACATGGTCGTCGCGCTGCGGCTGGCCGAGTCGACGCTGGAGGACGCGCTCGCCGCCGTCGACGAGGCGCTCGCCGCCGCCAGCCGGCCGGCCTCGCGTGACGGCGCTGCGACGACCGCTCCCGCCCGTACGACGGCCTCGGCGCTGCGCGAGGCCCCGCGCGACGCGGTGGTCCTGGTCTCCGTTCCCGGCGCGTCCGCGCTCCCGGAGGCGATGGACGCGGTCGAGGCCGGTCACGACGTGATGATCTTCAGCGACAACGTGCCGCTCGAGGCCGAGCTGGCGCTCAAGCGCGCGGCCGCCGGACGAGACGTCCTCGTCATGGGCCCCGACTGCGGCACGGCCCTCGTCGGCGGTGTCGGCCTCGGCTTCGCCAACACCGTCCGCCCCGGCCCCGTCGGCGTCGTCGCCGCCTCTGGTACGGGCACGCAGCAGATCATCTGCCTCCTCGACCAGGCGGGCGTCGGCGTCAGCGCCGCGCTCGGCGTCGGCGGGCGCGACCTCTCGCAGGCCGTCGGTGGACTCGCGACCCGGACGGCGCTCGCGCGGCTCGACGCGGACCCGGCGACCAGCCACGTCGTCCTCGTCTCGAAGCCACCGGCCCCCGAGGTCGCCGAGGCGATCACTTCGTACGCGCAGTCGCTCGACGTCCCTGTCGAGCTCGCGCTGCTCTCCCCCGGCACCGATCTCACCGCCCGTACGGAAGCGGTGCTCACCGCCCTCGACGTCGCCGTACCGCACTGGCGCCGGTGGGGCGAGCCCGAGAAGGCGAGCGGACCGGGGTTCCTGCGCGGACTCTTCGTCGGCGGCACCCTGTGCGACGAGGCCATGCTCATCGCGGCGGACGTGCTCGGCCCGATCCGCAGCAACATCCCGCTGGCGCCCGAGCTCGCCCTCGACACGCGTGTGATCACCTCCGGGACGCCCGTCGACGCCCACACGATGGTCGACTTCGGCGACGATGCCCTCACCGTCGGGCGTGCCCACCCGATGATCGACCCGACGCTGCGCCTCGCGGCGCTCGCCCGCGCCGCCGAGGACCCGACGACCGCCGTCGTGCTCCTCGACGTCGTCCTCGGCCACGGCGCCGAGCCGGACCCCGCCGCAGCGCTCGCGCCTGCCGTCGCCGACGCTCGCACCCGCGCTGCCGAGGCCGGTCGCACCCTTCCCGTCGTGGTGAGCCTGATCGGGACGGACGCCGACCCGCAGGGCCTCGACATCCAGGCCGATGCGCTGGCCGCGGCCGGAGCGTACGTCCTCGCCTCCAACGCCGAGGCCACCCGTCACGCGCTCGACCTCGTGACCGCCGCCGGTGCCCCGCTCGACTCGGCCGATTCGGCCGCCCCAGACACCTCCGTCACCGCGTCAGGAGAACGCCGATGACCGCACCGACCGTCGTCACCACAGGGACGGACCTGTTCGCCGACGCCGTCGCCGACCAGGCCGTGACCGTCAACCGCGTCGACTGGCAGCCCCCGATGCCGGGCACGATCGACGACCTCGCCACCGTGATCGCCGACCCGCTGCGCGCGGAGGCCAACGCCAAGGCCGTCGACGCCTACCTCGGTGTCACGGCGCAGCTCGTGGACGTCCTGCCGGCGAGCGAGGCGCTCGGGCTCGGCACGGGCGACTTCCTCCACGCCGGCCCGCCGATCTCGTGGGAGCGCGCGTCGGGCCCGATGCGCGGCGCGCTCATGGGCGCGGCGGCCTTCGAGGGCCTCGTCGACGACCCGGAGGACGCGGCGGCGCTGTTCGCCTCCGGCAGCGGCTACACCCTCGACCCTTGTCACCACCACCACGCCGTCGGCCCGATGGCGGGTGTCGTCTCGCCGTCGATGTGGGTGTTCGTCCTGGAGGACGCCTCGACCGGTGCGCGCACGTACTGCTCGCTCAACGAGGGTCTCGGCAAAGTCCTCCGCTACGGCGCATACTCGCCCGAGGTCCTCGAGCGGCTGCGGTGGATGTCGGGCGTGCTCGGCCCCGTCCTCCAGCGCGCGGTGCGCGCGGCGGGCCCGATCGACGTCACGGCGCTGCTGGCGCAGATGCTGCAGATGGGCGACGAGGCCCACAACCGCAACCGCGCCGGCACGCTCATGCTGCTGCGCGATCTGGTCCCGGCGATGATCCGCTCGGAGTCGCGCGCCGGTGACGTCGCGGACGCGGTCGCGTTCGTCGGCGGCAACGACCACTTCTTCCTCAACCTCGCGATGCCGGCGTGCAAGCTCGCGCTCGACGCCGCACGCGACATCGAGGGCTCGACGATGGTCGTGGCGATGGCACGCAACGGGACCGACTTCGGCATCCAGGTGTCCGGCACGGGCGATCAGTGGTTCACCGGTCCCGCACAGGTCGCCGACGGCCTCTACCTCGGCTCGTACGGACCCGACGACGCGAACCCCGACATCGGCGACTCCGCGATCACCGAGACGGCCGGGATCGGCGGGTTCGCGATGGCGACCGCGCCCGCGATCGTCCGGCTCGTCGGCGGGACGGTCCCCGACGCGCTGGCGACCACGCGGAGGATGGGCGAGATCACCCTTGCCCAGAACCCGCGCTGGACGATCCCGGTGATGGAGTTCGCCGGCACGCCGACCGGCATCGACGTCACCCGCGTCTGCCGTACGGGGATCCTGCCGCAGATCAACACCGGCATGGCGGGCCGTGTCGCCGGTACGGGGCAGGTCGGCGCCGGTCTCGTCACGCCCCCGGCCGACATCTTCCCTGCCGCCCTGGCCGCCCTCGCGCAGCGGACCCGCGCCCGCGAGCCCGCCTAGCCCGGGTCACTCTCTGCCCGCCCCGGGTCACTCTCTGCCGCTCGTCGGTGCGTCAGCGTCCATCACGCCGCTCGCGTGGATGCTGACGCGCCGACGTACCCCCATACGCGTGACCTAAACTCTCGACCTTCGGCCACAGGCTTTTTAGCATCGCGTCATGGGGAGCTTTCGTACGCCGCAGCCCGACGTGTTGCTCGTCGGTGCTCCGAAGGCGGGGACGAGCGCGCTGCACACCGCGCTCGCCCTCCATCCTCGGGTCTTCTCGAGCCAGCCCAAGGAGCCGAAGTACTACATGTGCGCCGACGCCCCGCCGCCTGGCTATCGGGGCCCGGGAGACGCGCACAGCCAGCAGGAGTGGATCTGGCGCCGCGAGGAGTACGAAGCGCTGTTCGCCGAGGCGCCGGGCGACCAGGTCCGCATCGAGAGCACCCCGTTCTACCTCTACCTGCGCAACGCCCGCCGACGGATCGCCGAGGAGCTCCCGAACGTTCGAGTGATCGCCGTCGTCCGCGACCCGGTCGACCGTGCCTACTCCAACTGGATGCACCTGTGGTCCGACGGGCTCGAGCCGGTTGATGACTTCGTCGAGGCGTTCGGCAAGGAGAGCGAGCGGATCGCCGCGGGGTGGGCGCCGTTCTGGCACTACCGCCGGCTCGGCCTGTACGGGGCACAGCTCGACGACCTCTATCGGCACGTCGAGGGCGACCGCGTGCTCGTGCTGCGCTATCGCGAGCTCGTGTCGGAGCCCGTCGAGACTCTCGACCGTATGTGCGTGTTCCTCGGCTTGGAGCCGGGGCTCGTCACCTCGATCCCGCGGGACAACTCGAGGCCGTACGTCGCACCGGGCGCATTCACGCAGGTCGCCTCTCGGGTCTTACGGCTCGGGGCCCGGGCGGGTGCGTACGTCCCGCCGCAGGTATGGCGTGCCGCCAGCAAGCCGCTGATCGCGTCGCTGCACTGGCGCGGTGAGCCGGCACGCCCCAAGCTCGACCGCGCAGCCAGAGCGGGCCTCGTCGAGGGCTACCTCGAGGACATCGAGCTCCTGGAGAAGGTCACCGGCCAGTCCTTCGCGGACTGGCGTACGGACGAAGGGCTCGGCTCCTTCAGCGACCGCGCTGCCTCCTGACCAGCCGCGAGAGTCAGTCGTTGCGCGTCAGCGACGTCATGAGGTCGTGAGCGCCGTCGGGGCGAGCCGCCTCGAAGTAGAACCGGGTCGTGCCGTCGGGCAACGGCACCGCCGAGGCGTACCGCAGCGCTCCGTCGGACTCTGAGGAGTGCGCGACCGGCGCACCGTCGACCGGCTCGAGCTCCCCGTCGATCCTGTGCGCGCGGGCGAGGCCTGTCTGCTCGAACCAGTTGGACGCGGCGTCCGCGCGCCCGTCGTACAGGACGGTGAGCGGCTCGCGGTCGAGCACGGCTGTCACACGAGCGCCGCGCGCATCCCACGAGCCCGCGGTCGGGGCGAGGACGATGCCATGGTCCGCCCACGTCAGACCGTCCGTGCTCGTCGCGTAGCGCGTGGCCATCCGGTCCTCGGCTCCACGCACGTCGAGCGGATGACAGCAGACCCACAGGTGCCACCCGTCCTCGTCGAGGAGCACCACGGGATCCTTCACACCGACAGTTTCGTCTCCCGGCAGCACGACCGTACGACGGCCGCGGGGGAGGTCGCGCACGGTCGGAGCGTCGACCGCCTCGATCCACCAGTGCTTCGACCCCGGCGTCGCGCAGCTCAGATAGATCCGCCACCCGGCGTCGCCCATGATGACCAGCGCGGGGCGCTCGAACGACTCGGCGCCGAAGTCCTCGCGGTGGATCTCCGTGACCTGCTCGAACCGCAGCCCGTCCTCCGAGCGCGCCACGACGACGCTGACCCCGCGTCCGGAGTCGAGCGGACGGCGGACCCGATAGGCGAGCCAGAACGCGCCCTCGGCATAGATCGCTGACGGGGCGCCGGCCCAGTTGCCGGGGCCGGGTGCGGGTGCGGACACGACGACCTCCGCGCCCTCGAAGCGCGGAAGGGTGGGTTCGACAGTGATGCTCACCATTAAAGTCTACTGACCCACTCCAGATGGGTCGTGGGTTTCTCTCACCCAGCGCGCCGGCAGAAAGTGACCCGGCGAGGGCAGAAAGTGACCCGGGGTCAGCGGAAGAGGGTGACCCGGTCGCCGAGGAGCCGTACGGCCTGGTCCGGGCCCGTCGTGTTGATCCCGAGGTCGTACCCGACCTTGCCCGTCCCGTGATAGTCGCTCGACCCCGTGACGACGAGGTCGAGGTCGCCAGCGATCGCCCGCAGCGCCGCACGCGTGTCGGCGTCGTGGTCGTTGTGGTCGATCTCGAGCCCGGCGAGCCCGACGTCGGCGAGCTCGCCGATCGTCTCCGCCGTGAGGACCGAACGGCTCTGTCGCGTCCACGGATGCGCGATCACCGCGCGTCCCCCGGCGGCGACCAGCAGCCGGATCATGTGCTCGAGGTCGGCCGCGTAGCGGTCGACGTACGCCGGGCGCCCCGGCATCAGGAACCTCTCGAACGCCTCGTCGCGGCTCGCGACCACGCCCGCGATCCGCAGCGCGTCGGCGACGTGCGGGCGTCCGGTGGCCGCGGCGTCACCCGAGACGGCGAGGACGTCGTCCTCGGTGATCGGGATGCCGAGCTCGTTGAGCTTGGCGAGGGTCTTGGGGAGGCGGTCCTGCCGCCCCCGCAGCACCTGCTCGAGCTCGGCGAGCAGCGCCGGGTCGGACGGGTCGGGCTCGTAGCCGAGCAGGTGCACTCCGCGGTGACGGAACGTGCACGAGATCTCCAGACCCTTCACGAGGGTGATGCCGACCCGGTCGGCGGCGATCTGCGCCTCGTCCCACCCCGTCATCGCGTCGTGGTCGGTCAGCGCGACCACAGCGAGTCCGGCGCGAGCCGCGTTCTCGACCAGCTCCGTCGGGCTGTCGGTGCCGTCGGACCGGCGCGAGTGGGTGTGGAGGTCGATGAGCACGCGGTCAGGTTACCGGCGACGTCCGGCGCCAGACACACCAACGGCGGTGGGCCCGCTGTCACCGACCCCCGTTCGGTGACAGCAGACCCACCGCCGAAGCAGAGGTGTCAGCTCCTCGTCAGTGCATGACCACCGGAGCCTGCGCAGCACCCTCGTCCTCGCGCTCGATCCGCTTGCGCGGAAGGAAGAACGCGGGAACCATCGTCAGCGCGATCAGCACCGTCGCCAGGACGAACGCGACGCCGAACGCATCAGCAGCCTCGGCGAGCCCCTGGGTGATCAGGTTCGCAGGGATCAGGTCGAGCAGCTCCGGCTTGCTCCACGAGCCGATCGCGGCCTCGGCGAGCGAGGTGTCGGCTAGTTCGGCGGGGGTGTTCGGCGGGAGGGCCAGCAGCTCGCCGAGCGACTTGCCACTCGCCAGCTGGTTGGTCAGCACCACCGAGAACACCGCCGTACCGATGGATGCCGCGACCTGCTGGATGATGTTCATCAGCGTCGAGCCCCGAGCGATCGTGTGGTCGGTGAGCGTGGCGAGCGCCGCCGTCATCGTCGGCATCATCGTCAGACCCATGCCGAGGCCCATCACGAACAGCGCGCCCAGCAGGAACGGGTACGAGGTGTCGGCGCCGACCTGCGTGAAGCCCGCCATGCCAAGCGTCGTCAGCGCGAGACCACCGAGCACGACCTTGCCGGGGCCGATGCGGTCGGTGAGTGCGCCACCGATCGGCATCGTGAGCATTGCTCCGATGCCCTGCGGCGCCAGCAGGAGACCGGCCATGAGGGTCGTCTCTCCGCGGATCTGCAGGAAGTACGCCGCGAACAGGATGCTCGCGCCGAAGAACGCGACCGCGAAGAACGCCATCGTGACCACCGCGACCGTGAGGTTGCGGTGCTTGAAGAGCCGCAGGTCGACCAGCGGGTGCTCGGGACGGAACGCGTGGAAGACGAAGGCCACGATGAGCACGGCTCCGATCGCCGCGGTGACGAGCACCTTGGTCGCCCAGATCGTGCCCTCCTCGGGGATCGAGGAGACACCGAACAGGAACAGCGCGAGGCCCGGCGACAGGAGGATCATGCCGGTCCAGTCGAACGACTCCGATGGCTCCGGCGAGTCCTTCGGCAGCACGCGCCATGCGTAGACGAGCCCGATGATGCCAATCGGCAGGTTGATCAGGAAGATCCAGTGCCAGTTGAGGCTCTCGATGAGCCAGCCGCCGAGGATCGGGCCGGCGATCGGGCCGAGCAGCATCGGGACCCCGAGGACGGCCATCACGCGGCCGATCCGGTGCGGACCGGCGGCGCGGGTCATGATCGTCATGCCCAGCGGCATCAGCATGCCGCCGCCGAGGCCCTGGATCACACGGAAGGCCACGAGCTCGGTGATGCCACCGGCGAGGCTGCAGAGCACGGAGCCGGCGGTGAAGAGCACCAGCGCGGTCATGTAGAGACGCTTCGTGCCAAATCGGTCGGCAGCCCACCCTGTCAGCGGGATGACGGTCGCGAGCGCGAGCGTGTACGCGGTCATCGACCACGCGACCTCGGCGTACGAGGCGTCGAACTCGTTCTGGAAGGTCGGGAGGGCGACGCTGACGACGGTGATGTCGAGGATCGACATGATCGCGCCGAGCACGACCACGCCCGCCACCTTGAGGACGGCGGCGTCGAGCTTGTCACTGCCGTCAGGCGTGCTGTGGGGACCAGGGCCGGGTGGCGTCTGGGTGTCTTGACTCATGAAGAAGGGTCCTTACCCGGGGGTGTGGGTTGGCGTTCGGCGAGGGCGGCTCGTAGCGCGCGATCAAGAAGGCTACGTGTCGGGTCCGACAGATCGCGAACGATTTCTTGGAGGGCCGCCCGCTTGGTCTTCAGCTGACGTCCGACGAGGTCACGCCCCTCGTCGGTGAGGGTGACGACGCGGACACGACGGTCCTTCGCGCACTCCTGCCGGCGGATCAGTCCGAGCCCGACCAGCTGGTCGACGGCGCGGCCGGCCGCGGCCACCGAGATCTCGAGCGCCCGGGCGACGTCGGTGATCTGGGTGTCCTCCGACCGGCTCGCCACGGTCAGCAGCGTGCGTACCTGCGTGGCGGAGAGGTCGGCGGCGCGGAACGCATCGATCCCCTCCTCCTCACAGCACGCGGCCACCTGGAGGAAGAACTCCTCCAGGCGGCCGGCAAGGGATTCGGGTGTCGTCACCCGAAGATGTTAACCCAAATGCAAATGTTTCTGAAAAGCGATTATTGCGTGACGTACATCACTCGGCGTTCGGGCCGGGCCAGTTCTTGTCCGGCACCGGCACGGGACGGCCGGGCTGCTCGCCGCCGCGCTCCTCGAGGTAGCTGTCCTTCGGGACCATCACCTTGCGACGGAAGATGCAGACGACCTTGCCATCCTGGTTGTAGCCGATCGTCTCGACGTAGACGACTCCGCGATCGTCCTTGCTCTTGCTCTCCCACTTGTCGAGCACGGTCGTCTCGCCATAGATCGTGTCGCCGTGGAAGGTCGGGGCGACGTGGCGCAGCGACTCGATCTCGAGGTTCGCGATGGCCTTGCCCGAGATGTCCGGCACGCTCATGCCGAGCAGCAGCGAGTAGACGTAGTTGCCCACGACCACGTTCTTGCCGAACTGCGTCGTCTTCTCGGCGTAGTTGGCGTCCATGTGGAGCGGGTGGTGGTTCATCGTGAGCAGGCTGAAGAGGTGGTCGTCGTACTCGGTGACCGTCTTCCCTGGCCAGTGCTTGTAGGTCGCGCCGACCTCGAACTCCTCGTAGCTGCGGCCGAACTGCATGGGCACTCCTCACGTCGATGAACCGGCGGTGCGCCTGTCATCATGACCGATCCGGCTCCGGCGTCCCGGGTCGGGTGGCCTCATCCCGGGCGAGCAAAGTCGCCGTCGTCGGCAGCAGTAGGACGGTGATCGCGCCGCCCGCGACGAGGATCGACGCCGTCGTCTGGGTCATCTCCCCCGCGTCGACCGCGACCGTGCTCACCGCAACCATGATCGGTAAGCCGGTCGAGGCCCACAGAGACACCCGTACGGAGTCACGCACGCCGAAGCTGCGGGTGCCGTCGGGCTCGCGCTGCAGCAGCGTCGCCACCAGTACCGGCCCTCCGCGCACCAGCAGGATGAGGAGGACGAAGGCGATGAGGACGACCGGCTCCTTCGACACAGCAGCGGGGTCGATCGCCATTCCGGAGGTCACGAAGAAAACGGGGATGAGGAGGCCGAAGGCGAGCCCGTCGATCTTGGTCTCGAGTCGCTCGTCCCCTCCGGGAAGTGCCCGCCGGAGGATGAAGCCGGCCGCGAAGGCGGCCAGGATGGTGTCGAGCTTGACGGCCAGAGCGAGAGCGCTCAGGGACACCAGGAGCAGCACGGTGAAGCGTACGGTCGTCTGTGCCGTCGTCTCGGCGCCGGCGCGCACGAGGCCCGGGATCACCGACGCCGGCGGCAGGAGTTTCGTCGGTACGACCGCGACCAGGACAGCCGCCACGCCGAAGAGCAGGAGCGACAGCACTGCGCGCTCCGGCCCGTTGACGCCGAGCAGGATGACCATCGCCACGACCGGCCCCAACTCCCCGAACGTCCCGTGGTTGACGACCGTCCGACCGAACCGCGTCCTCGTCAGCCCCGAGTCCTTGAGGATGGGGAGCAAGGTCCCGAGCGCGGTGGAGGTCAGCGCGATCGCCACGGCCGTCTCGGCGTGCCTCGCCAGCGCGGTCGCCGAAAGGAGCGCGACGGTCGCGAACGCCAGCGCCAGGCAGACGAGCCAGGTCACCAGAGCGCGGCGTCCGCCCCTGCCACGCAGCTCGTCCACCTCGATCTCGTAGCCCGCGAGCAGGAAGAGGAAGCCGAGACCGAGCTCACGCAGGAGGTCGATCGGCGGCTCGACCCCGGCGAGGTCGAGCACGAAGGGGCCGACGACGATCCCTCCGACGAGCAGCAGCACGACCTCCGGCACCAGCCGTCGCGGCATCGCCGCCGCGACGACCGGGGCGATCGCGGCCACCAGCATGATCCAGAAAAGCGACTCCACGCGTCCCCCTCGCGCTCAGCAGTTCCAGCGCTCAATCACCGGATCCGTGTCGTGCTCATACCCGAGCACCGACAGTGTGGCGGTGTCGAGCGCGAGTCGCGCGCCGAACCGGACCGGCTCCCCGAGGTATCGCGCCGCGAGCGCACGCAGCGCGTGGCCGTGCCCGAAGACCAGCACCGGGCCGTCCTCGGCACGGACCCGGGCGACGACCCGGTCGAGGCGCGCCGCCACCTCGTCCGCGGTCTCACCTCCGACCTCTCCCGCGCCGTGCGTCCAGGTCGTCCACCCCGGCACGTCCTCGCGGATCTGTGGCGTCGTCAGTCCCTCGTACGCCCCGTAGTCCCACTCGGCCAGCTCCGGCACGACCACGGCGTCGGGGAAGCCCGCGAGCTCGGCCGTGCGCCGTGCGCGCATCCGCGGGCTCGTCAGGACCAGCGCGAAGGACGTGCCTGCCAGTCGCGGCAGGAGGTCGCGTGCGCGTTCCTCGCCGTCAGGCAGCAGCGGCAGGTCCGTATGGCTCGTGTGGCGTCCGTTTCGCGCCCACTCGGTCGGCCCGTGCCGCACCATCCACAGCTGCGCCGGCATCGCTGACTCCTCAGGCCGTCCACGTGACGGGAAGGCCGTGCGGCGGCGCGGACCCGATCTCCGTCGCCTCGCCGAACGGCCACGTTGTCAGGATGACCGGGTACGGGCCGGCGAGCACGTCAGCGGGCTCGAGCCGGACGTGCGCCAGGACACGATCGACATCTGCGGTCGCACCGAGCGCGTCGAGCCGCTCGACGATGCGCCGCTGCTCGTCGTCGTCGAGGTACGGCCACGTGATCGAGTGCCAGACCACCGTGGCCGTCCCGTCGACGAGCTCGAGCGCGTCGAGTCCGTCGGCGGCGCTGCGCTGCTCGAGCCGTACGGGCACCTCCTGCGCGATCGTCGTCGCGGCGCGCAGGCGGGAGAGTCGTTCGGTCATGTCGGGCCAGGTGTACGCCTCGAGGACACGCCGGTCGTCCGCCTGTCCGATGTCGAGCGGGGTGAGGTCGAAGCCGGTGCGCTCGACGATCTCGAGCGGGGCATCGACGGGTGGCGAGAGCCCTTTCCACGCGCCGCGCATCGCGACGCGGGAGTCGACGGGTCCCCACCAGCCCGAGGGCGATCCGAAGCGGTAGTGGTCGACGCGCAGGTTGAGTCCGGCGCTCGCACCGATCTCGATCAGCCGCACGGGCAGCGCGAACCGGTCGGCGACACGCAGAACGCCGCCGGCGAGGGCGGCGGAGCGGCCGACCTCGTTGGTCTGCAGGGGGTGGTCGAGCGACGCGTGCAGCCGCTCGCGGTGCTCCACGAGCGCCGCGCGTACGTGGGGCCACGCAACGTCGCGATCCCACACGCCGCCGACACTCGGGTACGACGCAGCGAGCGCGGGCACCTCGTCGTCGAGGACGAGGCGGTGAAGCCCGCCCACCAGCCTCAGCGCGAGCAGGACCGGCGGAGCAGCACCGTCGTCCGCGAGGGGGCCGAGCACGTCCTTCGTCGGGCCGCCGCCGGCGAGGTCGTCGGCCAGCGCGCCGATCAGGTCGCCGTACATCGGCGACCCGAGCGACGCGCAGATCTCCGCCTGCCGCCGGAACGCCGTGACGGCTCGGGTGTCGGAGCTGCTCACGCCTCGGGGGGCGCCTGCGCGGGCGGCGGCTGCGGCGGAGCTGTCGGTGCCTGCGGGGCGGACTGCCCCGCGCCAGCCTGGTGGGCGCCTGCCAGCAGGCGCTGCCCGTCCGCGAGGAGCTTGTGCTCGACGAGCAGCTCGTACCGCGACGCCACCACCTGCGTCACCGAGGTGAAGTCACGACGCCCGCCGGTGAACGCGTACCCGATCAAACCCCAGACGACACCGAACACCAGGCCGAAGAGGATCGCCGACAGCACGATCGGGAACCAGTCCCCGGGCTCAGCGAAGATCCCCACGATGAGTCCGAGGAGCAGGCCGAACCACGCTCCGGTGGCCGCGCCGTACCCTGCCGCCTTGCCCCACGTCATCCGGCCGGTCACACGCTCGACCTGCTTGAGGTCGGTGCCGACGATCATGATGTTCTCGACCGGGAACTTCTGGTCGGATAGGTAGTCCACCGCTCGCTGCGCGTCGGCGTACTGGTCGAAGAACGCCAGGTGCTGGGGATACTCCAGCCTGAACCCCTGCCTGCCCTGCTGCTGCGCCATGCGATTCCTCCTCATCGACTGCAGATCACCCTAGTGACTCGGAGCGGCGTGCGCCTTGTGTGACGCGCTCGTGCGGGAGGATCTACTCAGAGTGCGGCGACCAGCCCACGGAGACAGACTGAGCGGGTGGCCCCGCGGATCGCGCCGCAGCAGCTGCCCGTGCGAGGAGGGTAACGATGCCGGACGAGACGGTGCTCGTCATCAATGCGGGCTCGTCGTCACTGAAGTACGAGCTTCGTGACGCGACGTCGGGTACGCGGCTGGGACGAGGGATCGTCTCCCGTATCGGGCACGACGGCACGTCGTTGCGCTATCAGGTCACCGGCGAGGAGCCGACCGAGCGGCCGCTGCCCGGTGCCTCGTACGCCGACGCGATCGCCGCGATGTTCGGACGCTTCGACGAAGCCGGTGCGCGCCTCGACGGGCTGATCGGCGTCGGCCACCGTGTCGTGCACGGCGGCACGACCTTCAGCGCACCTGTCGTGGTCGATGACGACGTGCTCGCGCAGATCGACGCATTGTCGTCGCTCGCGCCGCTGCACAACCCGGTCGCAGTCGAGTGCCTGCGGCTGATGAAGGAGCGCGATCCCGACCTCCCCCAGGTCGCCGTCTTTGACACGGCGTTCCACGCGACGCTGCCGTGGGAGGCCTACACGTTCGCGATCCCGCAGGACCTCGCCCAGACCCACCAGCTGCGCCGGTACGGGTTCCACGGGACGTCGGTCGAGTACGTCACCGGCCGGACCGCGGCGCTGCTCGGGATCCCTGAGGCCGAGGTCAACCTCATCGTCTGCCACCTCGGCAACGGCGCCTCGATCACCGCGGTGCAGGGCGGCCGCAGCGTCGACACGTCGATGGGCTTCACGCCTCTGTCCGGCCTTGTGATGGGGACGCGCTCCGGAGACTTCGACGCGTCGGCGGTGCTGTTCCTCCAGGACTCGGCCGGGATGACGACGCGAGAGGTCGCCGAGCTCCTCGAGCGTCGCAGCGGGCTGCTCGGGCTGACCGGCGACTCCGACATGGCCGTGATCGCCGATCGCGCCGCCGACGGGGACGAGGCCGCCCTTGGCGCCGTACGCCTCGCCGTGTACCGGATCCGTCAGTACGTCGGCGCCTACCTCGCCATCGTCCCCGGTGTCCACGCGCTGGTCTTCACCGCCGGGATCGGCGAGAACGACGCCAACCTTCGTGTCGAGGTCTGCGATCCGCTCGGCCACCTCGGGATCGAGATCGACCACGACCGCAACGTCTCCCCTGTGCCTCCCGAGGGCCTCGTGATCGGCGGTGGACCGATCCGCGTCGCGGTCGTCCCCACCGATGAGGAGGCCGAGATCGCTCAGCACACCGTCGCCCTGGTCCGGACGGGCTCACCCGCCCGCCCGGCGTCGACGGCGGACCACTCCGGAGCAAAGGAGCACGCATGACCGAGTCGTCCTTCGACGTGACCGCGTTCGCGAACCCGTCCGACCAGGAGGTCGCGACGGTCGACGCGTGGTGGCGGGCGAACAACTACCTGACGGTCGCGCAGATCTACCTCAAGAGCAACGTGCTCCTGCAGCGCCCGCTGTCTGCTGACGACATCAAGCCGCGCCTGCTCGGTCACTGGGGCACGAGCCCCGGGCAGTCCTTCATCTACGCCCACATGAACCGGCTGATCCGCCAGACCGGTCAGTCCTCGATCTATCTGTCCGGGCCCGGCCACGGTGGCCCTGCGATCGTCGCTGCGGGCTATCTCGAGGGCACCTACTCCGAGGTCTATCCCGAGGTCTCGCTCGACACCGAGGGCCTCACCCGCCTCTGCCGGCAGTTCTCGACCCCCGGCGGGATCCCCAGCCACGTCTCGGTGACGACGCCGGGCTCGATCCACGAGGGCGGCGAGCTCGGCTACGTCCTCATCCACGCGTTCGGGGCGATCTTCGACAACCCCGACCTGCTGGCGGTGGCGGTCGTCGGTGACGGCGAGGCCGAGACCGGTCCGCTCGAGGGGTCCTGGAAGGGCATCTCCTTCGTCAACCCCGAGCGCGACGGCGCCGTGCTGCCGATCCTGCACCTCAACGACGGCAAGATCGCCAGCCCGACCGTGCTTGGCCGCAAACCTCCCGAGGAGGTACGTGAGCTCTTCACCGGTCACGGCTACGACGTGCTCGAGGTGGAGGGCGAGGACCTGCCGGGCATGCACCTGCGCTTCGCCGCGGTGCTCGCCGAGGCGTACGGCAAGATCAAGGCGATCCAGGATGCGGCACGCGGAGGCACCTGGGACGGTGAGATGCCGCGCTGGCCGATGATCGTGATGCGGACCCCCAAGGGATGGACAGGCCCGCACGAGATCGACGGCGTCGTGGTCGAGGGCACCTGGCGCGCACACCAAGTGCCGTTGTCCGGCGTCCGCGACAACCCCGAGCACCTCGCGATCCTCGAGGCGTGGATGAGGTCGTACGGTCCAGACGAGCTCTTCCCAGACGGCCGGCCGAGTGCCGAGGTCGACGAGAACAACCCCGAGGGCGACCACAGGATGAGCGCCAACCCGGCCGCGAACGGCGGGGTGCTCACTCAGGACCTCGCCCTGCGGCCGTTCTCCGACTACGCGATCGAGGTGCTGAACCCGGCCGCGGAGCGCTTCGAGAACACCCGCGTGCTCGGTGCGATGATGGCCGACATCTATCGCGACAACCCGCACAACTTCCGGCTGTACTGCCCGGACGAGACCAACTCGAACCGGCTCGGTGCCGTCTTCGAGGTCACCGACCGCGCGTTCATGGAGCGCATCACACCGGACGACGTCAAGATCTCGCGCGACGGTCGGGTGATGGAGGTCCTCAGCGAGCACAACTGCCAGGGCTGGCTCGAGGGCTACAACCTGACCGGACGCCACGGCCTCTTCGCGACGTACGAGTCCTTCGGCATGGTGAGCGCGTCGATGACCGTCCAGCACGCGAAGTGGCTCGAGGAGGCCGGCCACCTGCCGTGGCGCGCCACGATCCCCAGCCTCAACGTCCTGCTGACGTCGACGACGTGGCGCAACGACCACAACGGCTTCTCCCACCAGGGACCGGGTCTGATCAACGTGGTGCTCAACATGCGCGGGACAGTGTCGCGGGTCTACCTGCCGCCGGACGCCAACTGCCTGCTCTCCGTGGCCGACCACTGCTTCAGGTCGCGGTCGTACGTGAACCTCATCGCCATCGACAAGCAGCCGCACCTCCAGTACCTGTCGATCGACGAGGCTGCTGCGCACTGCGAAAAGGGTGCGGGGATCTGGGACTGGGCCGGCAACGACGACGGCACGACGGAGCCCGACATCGTGATGGGGTGCGCCGGAGACGTCCCGACCGCGGAGACGGTCGCGGCGGCGCAGCTGCTGAAGGAGTGGGTCCCGGACCTGTCCGTACGGGTCGTCAACGTCGTGGACCTCATGACGCTGCCGCGCCAGAAGGACCACCCGCACGGGATGTCCGAGGCAGAGTTCTCCGCGCTGTTCACCGACGACGTCGACGTGGTGTTCGCGTTCCACGGCTACCACGGAGCGATCCACAAGCTCGTCCACGGCCGACCGGACGCCGACCGGTTCCACGTCCGCGGCTTCATCGAGCAGGGCACCACGACCACGCCATTCGACATGACGGTGCTCAACGGGATGTCGCGCTACCAGCTCGTCGAGGACGTGCTCAACAACACCAGGGTGACTCCGGCCAACTCGCAGGAGCTGCGCGAGCACTGCGCGCAGATGCTCGAGAAGCACTACCACTACGTGCGCGAGCACCTCCAGGACATGCCCGAGGTCCGGGACTGGGTCTTGAACCCGGCCACCTGAGCCCGGCCCCCGTCCGCGTGGCGTCCGCGGAAGAGCGGACGGGGGTTGACGTCCGTTCGTGTGACGCAGATGTAACACACCGCAACTAGCCTCCCCGAATGGACAGCCAGGCACGAGAGAACGTCCAGTCGTTCGTCACCGCCTGCGAGTACCGCCACATCCCCTTCGAGGACGTGTACACGCGGGTCCAGTCGACGCAGGGGCGGCTGCTGACCTACACGACCTCGCGCAAGCCGGTCACCGCCGGCTGGATCCTGCCGACCGCGGTGCCCGTCGACGACGCGACCCACGCGCTCGTCCTGCCGGTGGGGCTGGTCTACGGCGCGACGACCGTACGGCGCAAGCTGGGCCGCAACGACCGCGGCAACGGCACCTCACCCGAGGCGTGGGTCATGCTCGACGTGTGGTGGAGGCCGTCGTCGGCGCACGACCACGGGCTGACGCAGGCGATGTACGACTTCGTCATCGGCTGGGACCAAACGCACCTGCGGTGAGGAGCCGTCACACGCGTCGGTGCAGGAGCAGTGGCAGGACCGCTGACGCCCCCGCGGCCCGCAGCGCACCACCGACGACGGTCACGGGCCACTGCGACGCGGTGGCGTCGACGACCAGGAGCACGGTACGGCCAGAGATCGCGGCGGCCGTCTCCGCCGGCACCTGCACGGCGTCGCGCCACAGCGCCGCCTCGGCCGCCGACGTCAGGTCGCGGAGGTCGCCTCGGACGGCGGCGGGGTCGACCGGCACCGTCGCCCGCTCGAGCCGTCCGACCTGGGCGAGGTGGTCGGCGACGCTCGCGGTGAGGACGGGGAAGCCTGCGGCCGCGAGGTCGACCGCGACCTCCGGACGGGAACGCCAGTCACCCTTCCAGCGCGACAGCACCCCCACGCACGCGTCTCGCAGCTCCTGCGGTGCCGGTGCGTCCGTCGAGAACGCCTCGCGGACGACCTCGCGCCACTCCGGCGCGTCCGCGTGGATCACCGCACGCCCGGGCTCGACCGTACGGTCGGGACCGATGCGTCCGCGCGACCCGAAGGTGCCGCCCGGCCACATCTTGCGCGGCTCGAGCAGGTTGTCCTGGCCGCGCAGCACGCCGGCCACCGCGCGTACGGTCTCGGGCTGCGGGGCCGCGGCCAGTGCGTCCGGGAGCGCGTCTCGGCACACCGAGCACCGCCCGCACGGCGTCGCCTCCGGGTCGTCGAGCGACTCCTGCAGGAGCTGCATCAAGCACCGCTCGCCCCGCGTATAGGCGCGCATGATGTCGGCCTCGCGGCGGCGTACCGCCACCACACCGTCATAGTGCTCGGCGTCGTACGACCACTCCCGTCCAGTGCGTACCCATCCCCGCTCGACGCGCTCGGTGACCTCGTCGACCGCGAGCTGCTTGAGCATCAGCTCGACACGGCCACGGCGCAGGCCCGTCTCTGCCTCCAGACTCACGACCGTGGCGGGGGCGTCGGGCGTCGCGTCGCCCATCGCCGCGAGCAGCCGCGCGACCTGGTCGGCGACAGGGATCGTCGCCGTGGCGAAGTAGTCCCAGATGCCGTCGTCCGCGCTCGACGGCAGCAGCACCGCGTGCGCGTGGTCGATGGCGCGTCCGGCACGCCCGACCTGCTGGTAGTAGGAGACCGGCGACGGCGGCGCGCCGACGTGGACGACGAACCCGAGGTCAGGCTTGTCGTAGCCCATGCCGAGCGCGGACGTGGCGATGAGCGCCTTGACCTCGTTGCGGCGCAGCGCGTCCTCGAGGCGCTCGCGCTCGGCCGCCTCGAGCTGACCTGTGTAGGCCGCGACCGGCGCCGCCTCACCGTGCACGGCGCGGATCGCCGAGGCCAGCCGACCGGCGTCGGCGACCGTGAGGACGTACACGATGCCGGACCCCGGAAGCGTCGGCAGATGGTCGACCACCCACGCGTAGCGCTCCAGGGGCGACAACCGGTCGACCACGGACAGCTCGAGGCTCGAGCGCGCGAGCGGTCCGCGCAGCACGAGCGTCTCCTCTCCGAGCTGCCGCGCCACGTCCTCCGTCACCCGCGCGTTGGCGGTCGCCGTCGTCGCGAGCACGGGGGTGTCCGGGTTGAGCCGCTGGAGAACGTCGGAGACGCGGCGGTAGTCGGGACGGAAGTCGTGGCCCCAGTCGGAGACCGCGTGCGCCTCGTCGACGACGAGCAGGCCGATCTGGCCCGCGAGCGCGTCGAGCACCCGGCGGCCGAAGCCAGGGTTGGCGAGCCGCTCGG
Source organism: Mumia zhuanghuii (assembly GCF_042681565.1). NCBI lineage: Bacteria > Bacillati > Actinomycetota > Actinomycetes > Propionibacteriales > Nocardioidaceae > Mumia > Mumia zhuanghuii. The sequence continues at coordinate 356,489 of NZ_JBHUFT010000008.1, read as the reverse complement.
GCGACACGAGCAGCACGTCGACGTCGCCGGCGCGCAACGACTCCTCGATGCGGGACCACTCCTCGATGTTGGACGAGTTGAGCGTCTCCGCCCGCAGACCCGCTCGGCCAGCCGCCGCCACCTGGTCGCGCATCAGCGAGAGCAGCGGCGACACGACCAGCGTGGTCCCCGCACCTTCGTCGCGACGGATCGCGGTCGCCGCCCAGTAGACCGCGGACTTGCCCCAGCCGGTGGCCTGGACGACCAGCACGCGCGCCTTCGGCTCGGACAGCGCGGCGACCGCGCTGACCTGGTCGTCGCGCAGCGTCGCGCCCGGGCCTGCAAGGGCACCGATCACGCGATCGGCGACCGCAGCGCGGGACGGGGTCAGGGTGGGCGGCGCGGTGGTGGACGGCATGTCGTCCACCGTACGCAGCCGCGCCAGCACCCGTCGTACGGCGTCCACAGGCTCCTCGGCTACGACCCCTCGTTGGGGTACCCCAGCGAAACACCACTGCCCCCAGCGTGTGCGCTAGGGGCAGTGGCGTTGGCGTGGGGTACCCGAACGGAGGTACGGCCGGCGGGCCGCACACCGCGACGTGATCAGCGCTGCTTGTAGTCCTTCAGCAGGCTGCGACCGATGATCATCTTCTGGATGTCGCTCGTGCCCTCGCCGATCAGCATGAACGCCGCCTCGCGATAGAGGCGCTCGATCTCGTACTCCTTGGAGTAACCGTAGCCGCCGTGGATCCGGAACGACGCCTCGACGACCTCGTTGCAGTATTCCGAGGCGACCATCTTGGCCATGCCGGCCTCGACGTCGTTGCGCTCGCCGGCGTCCTTCTTGCGGGCGGCCCGCACGACCATCGCGTGCGCGGTCTCGACCTTCGTGCCCATCTCCGCGAGACGGAACAGGATCGCCTGATGCTGCGCGATCGGCTTGCCGAAGGTCTCGCGCTGCTGGGCGTACGCGATGCCGAGCTCGAAGGCACGGTTGGCGATGCCGACCGCACGGGCACCGACGTTCACACGGCCGACCTCGACGCCGTCCATCATCTGGTAGAAGCCCTTGCCGGGCTCGCCGCCGAGGATCTGGTCGGCCGCGATCTCGTGCTTGTCCAAGATCATCTCGGTCGTGTCGATGCCCTTGTAGCCCATCTTGTCGATCTTGCCCGGGATGGTGACACCCTGAGCCGTCTCGCCGAAGCCGGGCTCCTTCTCGATCAGGAACGTCGTCATGTTCTTGTAGACCGAGTCGGCACCTTCGTCGGTCTTGGTCAGCACCGCGACGAGGTTGGACGAGCCGCCGTTGGTGAGCCACATCTTCTGGCCGGTGATCGAGTACGACCCATCGGCCTGCTTGGTCGCCTTCGTCGAGACCGCCGAGACGTCCGAGCCCAGTGCCGGCTCCGACATCGAGAACGCCCCGCGCACCTCGCCCGTGGCCATCCGCGGCAGGTACTTGCTCTTCTGCTCCTCGGTGCCGTGCTGCACGAGCATGTACGCCACGATGAAGTGCGTGTTGATGACGCCCGACACGCTCATCCAGCCGCGGGCGATCTCCTCGACCACCAGCGCGTACGTCAGCAGCGACTCGCCGAGGCCCCCGTACTCCTCGGGGATCGTCAGCCCGAACAGCCCGAGCTCCTTGAGGCCGTCGACGATGGCCTGCGGGTACTCGTCCTTGTGCTCCAGCTCGGTGGCGACCGGGATGATCTCCTTGTCCACGAACTCGCGGACGGTCTTGAGGATCTCCTCCTGGACGTCGGTCAGACCGTCGGTGGTGACCAAGCGACCCATGTTCTTCTCTTCTCTGTCTCTCGTACGACGGCGGCTGAGGTGTCGTACGACCTCAGTCGGTCGGCGCTTCCCACGTGGTGGTGCGCTGCATGCCGGCAGCGCGTCCCTTGGCCGAGATCACGAGGGCCATCTTGCGCGAGGCCTCGTCGATCATCTCGTCGCCGAGCATCGCCGAGCCTTTCTTGCCGCCGGCCTCGGAGGTGAACCAGTCGTATGCGTCGAGGATGTTCTCGGCGTGGTCGTAGTCCTCCTGGCGGGGGCTGAAGACCTCGTTGGCGACGTCGACCTGGCCGGGGTGCAGGACCCACTTGCCGTCGAAGCCGAGCGCAGCCGCGCGCGACGCCACGCGGCGGTAGCCCTCGGTGTCGCGGATCTGGAGGTAAGGCCCGTCGATGGCCTGCTTGTCGTACGCCCGTGCCGCCATGAGGATGCTCATGAGGATGTGGTGGTAGGCGTCGCCGACGTCGTAGCCCGGGGGCTGCTCGCCCACGACGAGCGACTTCATGTTGATGCTCGCCATGAAGTCGGCGGGGCCGAAGATGATGGTCTCGACACGCGGCGACGCGGCGGCGATCGCGTTGACGTTGGTCAGGCCGAGCGCGTTCTCGATCTGCGCCTCGATGCCGATGCGGCCGACCTCGTAGCCCATCGTCTTCTCGATCTGCGTCAGCAGCGTGTCGAGCGCGACGACCTGCTCGGCCGTCTGCACCTTCGGCAGCATGATGCAGTCGAGGTTGGCGCCGGCGCCCTCGACGACCTCGATCACGTCGCGGTAGGTCCACTGGGTCGTCCAGTCGTTGACCCGCACCACGCGGACCTTGTCGCCCCAGCCACCCTCGTTGAGCGCGGCGACGATGTTCTTGCGGGCGTCGGGCTTGGCCAGCGGCGCGACCGCGTCCTCGATGTCGAGGAAGACCTGGTCGGCGGGCAGACCCTTGGCCTTCTCGAGGAAGCGCGGGTTCGAGCCGGGAACGGCGAGGCAGGAGCGGCGCGAGCGAAGCGCCTTGTTTTCGACGGACACGGGTCACCTCGGTGCAGCGGGGACGGGATCAGGCCTGACTGTACCTACGAGTAGTGTTAACGACTAGTAACATGCGTACGAGTGTGACCTGCTTCTCACGCCTGCCTCAGTCGGAGTCCGGGACGTCTGTACGACGCGGTGGCCGGCGCGTGACGACGACCGCGAGGCCGGCGAGGATCAGTCCCAGCCCCACGTAAACGCCCATCCCCGGCGCCTGTCCGAGCAGCGCCGCCGCGAGCAGGGCAGCGCCGGGCACCTCGAGCAGCAGGAGCAGCGAGACGAGCATCGGGCTCATCACGGCGAGCAGGTGGTTGATCACCGAGTGCCCGAGCAGCTGCGCGGTGACCGTGACCGCGATGATCCCGGCCCATGCTCCCGCCCCGAACCCCGTCAACGGCACTCCCCCGACGAGGCACGCCACCAGGAGAAGGACGGCGCAGACGCCGTAGCAGAGCAGCGTGTACGAGGTCGTCGTGAGCGTCTCGCGCGCCCGCGCCCCCGTCACGGTGTAGATCGCGGCGCTGAGCCCGCCGACCACGGCCAGCAGGTCGCCGACCAGCGCGTCCCGCGAGAGGGCCAGGTCGACTCCGGTGATCACGAGGACGCCCCCGAACGAGATCAGCAGCCCCAGGACGACGGTGAGCGGGATGCGCGTCCCGCGCAGCCGTCCGATCAGCGCGACCCAGCCGACCTGCATCGAGACCAGCGCCGTCGCCGCGGCGACGGACGTCAGCTTGAGCGCGCTGACCCACGTCGCGAAGTGCACGGCCAGCGCCACGCCCGCGAGGACGCAGGTTCGGACGTCGGCGCGGGTCAGCGACCGCAGCTCGCGCCGGTTCCGGGTGGCGGCCACCGGGAGCAGGACGACCTCGGCCAGCGCGTTGCGCCAGAACGCGATCGCGAGCGCCGGCGCCTGTGTCCCGGCCATCAGGGGGCCGGACAGGGAGACGCCGAGCACGGCGACCGTGGCCAGGAGGACGTTCACGTCCGCAGTATGCGCTGCCGTACGGGCCCGTGGGTCGAAGCCCTGTGTCCTGGCGGAGAGAGGCCTATGCTGGCGCTCATGGACCCCGCCGAGCCGTCCGACGAAGAGTTTGACGCCCTCTTTCGCAGGGCGTTCGTCGCCGAGGTCGCCAAGAAGTCGGGCCTGATGTGGATCGTGTACGACGGCACGTGGCACCCCGTCTGGCACGCGTGGCTCGAGGACGCGGCGTGCGTCGTGGCCGGTGGTGACGAGCAGCCGCTCCCGGGGATCAAAGAACAGCCCGACGTCGTGCTCGACCTGCGGGCGAAGTCGACGCGCGCCCAGGTCGCCCAGGTCCGCGCGACAATCGAGGTCATCGACCCGGAGCACCCCGACTGGGTCGAGGTGACGGCGCTGCTGGCCTCGGAGCGGCTCAACCTCTTCGAGCCCGACGAGGCGGTCGCGCGCTGGGCCCGCGAGTGCGTCGTCGTCCGTCTCCGCCCGACGGACCTCCTCGCGTCGCCCGGCCATCTCGGACACTCCGACCAGCGCCAGCAGCCGCTCGAGTCCCCTGCCCGTACGGTCCGCGGGCGCCCGTTCGCGCTCCACCGCCAGCGCCGCGCCCCGCACCTGTCGCCCCGGAGCGAGTCGTGAGCGAGCCACCGGCACCCGAGCCAGACCTGGAGGTCAGCCACCCCAAGCACGCCGCCGCCGGGGTCACGGGTGTCGCTGTCGCGCTCGACCGTGCCGTCCGCGCCATGGGGCCGGTCCGCGCGACGAAGACGCTGCGCCGTCTCAACCAGGTCGGCGGCTTCGACTGCCCGAGCTGTGCGTGGCCCGACCCGGAGCACCGCTCGGTCGCGGAGTTCTGCGAGAACGGCGCAAAGGCGGTCGCCGAGGAGGCCACCCGGGCCCGCGCGACGCCGGACTTCTTCGCGCGCCACTCGATCGCCGACCTCGACGCCCACGACGAGCTGTGGCTGGGTCAGCAGGGCCGCCTCACGCACCCGATGGTGAAGCGCCCGGGCGCGACGCACTACGAGCCGATCGGCTGGCACGACGCGTTCGCGCTGGTCGCCGACCATCTGAACGCGCTCGACTCCCCCGACCAGGCGGCGTTCTACACCTCGGGGCGCACCTCCAACGAGGCCGCGTACTCCTACCAGCTCTTCGTCCGCGCCTTCGGCACCAACAACCTCCCCGACTGCTCCAACATGTGCCACGAGTCGACGAGCGTGGCGCTGCTCGAGACGATCGGCATCGGCAAGGGCAGCGTGCAGCTGCGCGACCTGTACGACGCGAAGCTGATCGTGGTCGCCGGCCAGAACCCCGGCACCAACCACCCCCGCATGCTGTCGGCCCTGGAGACCGCCAAGCGGCGTGGCGCCAAGATCCTCAGCATCAACCCGTTGCGCGAGACCGGGCTGGTCGCCTTCAAGAACCCCCAGAAGCCCCGTGGTGTCGTCGGCTCCGGGACGCCGCTGGCCGACCTGCACCTGCCCGTACGAGTCAACGGCGACCTCGCGCTGCTCCAGGCGATCGGCGCGCTGCTCGTGGAGTGGGACGCGATCGACCATGTGTTCGTCGCGCAGCACACGACCGGGTACGCCGCGTGGGCCGCGCACGTCAGCGCGGTCGACTGGGACGTCGTCGAGGTGGCGACCGGCCTGTCGCGCGCGCAGATCACCGAGGCCGCCCAGATGCTGCGCGAGTCGGACGCGACGATCTGGTGCTGGGCGATGGGTCTGACCCAGCACCGCAACGCGGTCGCCACGATCAAGGAGGTCGTCAACCTCGCGCTCGTCCGCGGCGACCTCGGGCGGCGCGGCGCCGGGCTCTGCCCCGTACGCGGCCACTCGAACGTCCAGGGCGACCGTTCCATGGGCATCTGGGAGCGCCCGCCGCAGCACTTCCTCGACGCGCTCGCGGCCGAGTACGACTTCGCGCCGCCCCGCGAGCCCGGCTACGACACCGTCGACACCATCCGCGCGATGCGCGACGGCCTGGTCTCGGTCTTCGTCGCGCTCGGCGGCAACTTCGTCCACGCCGCTCCGGACACCGACGTGACCGCGGACGCGCTGCGCCGTACCGACCTGACCGTCCACGTCGCCACCAAGCTCAACCGCTCGCACCTCGTGTGCGGGCGGACCGCGCTGATCCTGCCGACGCTCGGCCGTACCGAGATCGACCGCCGGCCGTCCGGTGAACAGCACGTGACCGTCGAGGACTCGATGTCGGTCGTGCACTCCTCCCGCGGCAACCTGGAGCCGGCAAGCGAGATGCTCCTGTCCGAGACGGCGATCGTCTCGCACCTGGCCGAGGAGACGCTGTCGCGCCGCGCGTCGGCGCCGGTGATCCCGTGGGCGCAGATGCGCGACGACTACACCGTGGTGCGCCAGCACATCGCGCGCGTCGTGCCGGGGTGTGCGGGGTACGACGTCAACACCGAGCGTCAGGGCGGCTTCGTCATGCCGCACCCGCCGCGCGACTCGCTGACGTTCGCGACCCGTGAGCGCGCTGCGGTGCTCACCGTGTCGCCGATCGAGGTGCTGCACGTGCCCGACGGTCACCTGCTCCTGCAGACGCTGCGCAGCCACGACCAGTTCAACACGACGATCTATGGGCTGTCCGACCGCTACCGCGGCATCGAGGGTGGTCGCCGAGTGGTGTTCGTGCACCGCGAGGACCTCGCCGCGCAGGCCCTGGACGACGGCGCGGTCGTCGACGTCGTCTCGGTCTGGTCGGACGGGTCGACCCGCCGCGTCACGGACTTCAGGACGGTCGCGTACGACGTGCCGCGTGGCACCGCCGCGGCGTACTACCCGGAGACGAACCCGCTCGTCCCGCTCGACTCCGTCGCCCTCGGCTCCAACACCCCGACATCGAAGTCCGTCGTGGTCCGTCTCGAACCCCTGGGTTCCGCCCGCACTCGTTGAAGCCTCTACCACCAAGAAGTGGGTTCGACCTGCACCTTTCATGGGTTATGTTGCTGTCGCACTATTCGTCTTGCCCCAGGAAGGCACCCCCTCTGTGAAGACCCTCCTCAAGAGCGCCGCGGTCACCATGACCGGCGCCGCGCTCGTCTTCTCGGGCGCCCTGCTCGCGCCGGCGTCCGCTGCGATCGACATCACCCCGCAGTCGGCCAACGCGCGGTCGGCCGCAGGCCCGCTCGACATCTCTCGGATCAACGTCGGCTACAGCTACGGTGGCTCGGCGATCAACGCCTCGACCAAGACCGTCAAGGTTGGCACCGTGGGCCAGGTCGTCAACGGCGCCCTGCTGGGCCAGTACGGCAACGCCAAGGTCTACGCCGACGTCTACCGCGGCTCGACCAAGCTGCAGAGCAACCTCCAGATCGCGTACGTCTCGTCCTCGGGCTACACGTGGGCCGAGACCTCGTTCTCGTTCCGCAACGGATGGGGCCGCGGCGCGTTCCGCATCGCCAACGTCCGGGTCACCTGGTACGACGGCACGAACACCTACACGGCGACCGATCCGAGCGTCGCCGGCGGCGGTTTCGCGATCAAGTCCGACCTCCGTGCGTCGGGCAACATCCGCAGCTGGTCCAACTCCAGCCGCAAGGTCGCCAAGATCACGCTGAAGAAGTACAACACCAACGGCAAGTGGGGCCGCTACAAGACCAAGGTCGTCCTGCAGCGCAAGGCCGGCGGCAAGTGGAAGAAGGTCAAGACCCTCAAGCTCAACCGCAAGGGCAAGGTGACCTACTCCTTCCGCAGCTCGAAGCGCTACAAGTACCGCTTCGTCGTCAAGGGAACGCGCACCACCTCGGCCGGTATCTTCACCACCAGCGGCAAGAGCTGATCTCGCGCTCACCCGGCAGCATCCGACGCCCCGTCACCGCACTGCGGTGGCGGGGTGTCGTACGTGCGCGGGTGAGGGGGCTTCCGGGTCTAGGCTGACCCCGTGACCTCGACGAGCCGCATCTTCCTCGCCAGGCTGGCCGGGCACGCCGTCTTCGACCCCGCGGGGGACCAGGTGGGCAAGCTGCGCGACGTCGTCGTCACGCAGCGCAGCGCCGGCCGGCTCCCCCGAGTGCTGGGGCTGGTGATCGAGGTGCTCGGCCGTCGACGCGTGTTCCTGCCGATGACCCGCGTGACGTCCCTCGAGGGTGGCCAGATCATCACGACGGGCGTGCTGAACCTCCGGCGGTTCGAGCAACGCCAGACCGAGACGCTCGTGTTCGGCGAGCTGTTCGACCGTACGGTCCGCGTGCCGTCGCAGGAGCTCGAGGGCATCGTGTACGACGTCGCGATGGAGCAGGACCGCACCCACGACTGGTATCTCACCGACGTCGCGGTCCGCGAGCGCTCCAAGAGGTTCAGCCGCCGGGGCCACGGGGTCGTCGTGGCCTGGAACGACGTGGCCGACCTCGCGGGCGAGCAGCCGTCCCAGGGGGCCACTCACCTGCTCGCGACGATGGACACGATGCGCCCCGCTGACCTCGCCAACGCGCTGCGCGAGCTCCCGATCCAGCGCCGCACGCAGATCGCCGCCGAGCTCGACGACGAGAGGCTCGCCGACGTCCTCGAGGAGATGCCCGAGGTCGCCCAGGTCGAGATCCTCGGACGCCTCGATCCCGAGCGCGCCGCGGACGTCCTCGAGGAGATGTCGCCCGACGACGCCGCCGACGTCATCGCCGAGCTCCCGCTCGCGACGGCCGAGGAGCTCCTCGCGCTCATGGAGCCCGAGGAGGCCGACGACGTACGCCGCCTCATGGTCTACGAGGAGGGCACGGCCGGTGGTCTGATGACCTCCGACGCCGTGATCCTGCCGCCGGACGCGACGCTGGCCGAGTGCCTGGCCCGCATCCGCGAGCCCGAGCTGTCGCCGTCGCTGGCCGCGCTCGTGTACGTCGCCCGTCCTCCGGTCGAGACGCCGACCGGGCGGTTCCTCGGGATCGTGCACTTCCAGCACCTGCTCCGCGAGCCCCCGTCGTCGCTGGTCGGTTCGATCGCCGTCAACGACATCGACTGGCCGCGTCCCGACACCTCCTTGCACGAGGTCGCCCGCATCCTCGCCACGTACAACCTCGTCGCCTGCCCGGTCGTCGACGAGTCCCAGCACCTGGTCGGCGCGATCACCGTCGACGACGTCCTCGACGAGCTGCTGCCCGAAGGCTGGCGCGACCACGAGTCCGAGGTGGCGCGATGAGCGACCGCGACGACCGCCGCGTCCGTCTCGACCAGCCCCGCGAGGCCGGCCGGGGCTGGCGGCGCGAGGGCCGTCGCCGGATGGACGCGGAGTCGTTCGGCAAGTTCGCCGAGGGCTTCGCGCGGTTCATGGGGACGGCGACGTTCATCGCCTGGATGACCGTCTTCGTCGCCGCCTGGTTCCTCTGGAACACGCTGGCTCCCGACGATCTGCGCTTCGACCCGTTCCCGTTCATCTTCCTCACGCTGATGCTGTCGCTCCAGGCCTCGTACGCGGCCCCGCTCATCCTGCTCGCCCAGAACCGGCAGGAGGCCCGTGACCGGGTCACCCAGGAGCAGGACCGCGAGCAGACCGCTCGTGCGCACGCCGATATGCAGTTCCTCGCCCGCGAGGTCGCGAGCCTGCGGCTGGCGCTGGGCGAGGTGGCGACGCGCGACTTCATGCGCTCGGAGCTGCGCGGGCTGGTCAGCGACATCGAGGAGCGCCTCGCGGGGCCCGAGGACGAGCAGGCCGACGGCCAGGTCGACCCGACGCCGAGGTGACTTCCCCCACGCACGTAGCATCGATGTCATGGCCGTAGAGACCGTCGTGAACCCGGACGCCGTCAACGACGCGCTGTCCACCGTCAACGACCCCGAGATCCGCCGTCCGATCACCGAGATCGGCATGGTCGAAGGCGTCGACATCGACGGCGGCAACGTCATCGTGCACCTGCTGCTCACGGTCGCCGGCTGTCCGCTCAAGGACACCCTCACGCGTGACGTCACCGCCGCGGTCATGAAGGTCGCCGGCGTCACCGACGTCGTCGTCGACATGGGCGTGATGAACGACGAGCAGCGCAAGAACCTGCAAGAGGTGCTGCGCGGCGGCCAGACGCAGCGCGAGATCCCCTTCGCCAAACCGGGCTCGCTCACCAAGGTGTACGCGATCGCCTCCGGCAAGGGCGGCGTCGGCAAGTCTTCGGTCACCGTCAGCCTCGCCGCGGCGCTGGCTGCGCAGGGCCTCAAGGTCGGCATCGTGGACGCCGACATCTATGGCCACTCGATCCCCGACATGCTCGGCGTCGGCGACGCCCGTCCGACCCAGGTCGAGGACATGATCATGCCCGTCCCGGTCCGCGGGATGCTGGTGATGAGCATCGGCATGCTCAAGCCCCGCAAGGACCAGGTCGTCGCGTGGCGTGGCCCGATGCTCGACCGCGCACTTGTCCAGATGCTCTCCGACGTCTACTGGGGCGACCTCGACGCGCTGCTGCTGGACCTGCCTCCGGGCACCGGTGACATGGCGATCAGCCTCGGCCAGCACCTGCCGAACGCCGAGGTCGTCGTCGTCACCACCCCGCAGGACGCCGCCGCCTCGGTGGCCGAGCGCGCGGGCACGATGGCCTCGATGATGCACCAGCGCGTCGTCGGCGTCGTCGAGAACATGTCGTGGCTCGAGCTCCCCAACGGCGAGCGCATGGAGGTCTTCGGCTCCGGTGGCGGCCAGAAGGTCGCCACGACGCTGAGCCAGCGCCTGGGGTACGACGTGCCGCTTCTCGGCCAGATCCCCCTCGACGAGCAGATGCGGGTCGGCGGAGACGCCGGCGTGCCGATCGTCGACTCGGCCCCGCAGAGCCCCGCAGGCAAGGCGCTCACGCAGATCGCGTCGACATTGTCGGGCCGTACACGCGGTCTTGCCGGCATGCAGCTCGGGCTCGCGCCGACCGGTCGCTGACCGTACGCCTCATCGCGGCTAGGCTTCGCGCATGTTCAGCGACATCGGCGTAGCGGAGATCCTCGTGATCGCCATCGTCGCGATCGTGGTGTTCGGGCCCGACCGCTTGCCCGACTTTGCACGGCAGCTCGGACGCTTCGTCCGTACGGTCCGCCAGATGGCCGACAACGCGAAGTCCGACCTCCAGCGCGAGATGGGCGATGACTTCACGACGCTGCGCGACGAGCTCAAGGGCCTCGACCCGCGCGAGATGGTCAAAGGGGCAGTCGACGACGACGAGTCGGCAACCCCGTCGGCCCCGTCAGGAACGACGGCGTCGCCGGCCCAGAAGCGTCTCGAGCCGGGCGAGCCGCCGCCGTTCGACGTCGACGCGACCTGATCAGCGCGTCGGGCTCTCGCCCGGGGTCACCCAGGACGTGAGCCGGGCCAGCCCCGTACGGACGCGGTCGAGCGCGCCGTCTCGACGCGGCTGCTGAGGCAGGTGGTCGAACGCCTCGCGGAGGCGGTCGACAGGGCCGTCGGTGACGACCGTGAAGACGATGCCCTGCGAGTCCCAGGTGGCGACCGACGGCGTCCCCGGCCGGACCCACACCGACGTCCCTGCGACGTTCCTGTGCTGGAATCCCGCGGTGGCGCTGTCGTCGAGCGCGCCGTTCTGCTCATAGACCGTGAGGGTCGAGACGCCGTCCGTGTAGGTGAGAGCGATCGCCTTGTCGCCGGCGAGATCGACCCAGCGGGCGGAGACGCGCTCGAGCGCGGTGCCGAGCCGGTCGTGGCACGGCCACCCGACCGAGGCGAGCTCGTGGATCGTGGCCGCATCAATCCGATCGGCGAGGGACGCCCTCATCGGCGTCCCGTCGACGGCGCTCTCGCCGGAAGCCGCCTCGCGGGACGCCTGCGCGTCGGAAGCATCCTCGACGACGGAGTCCACCGACGCCGGGATCGCCGGCATGGCGGCCTGCACGCCCGTCTCTCGCGAGACGGGCAAGATCGCGCGCAGCGCCGCGTCGTCGCGCGCCGACTGCGCGTAGCGCACGACCCGCTGGAGCCGCCCCTCGACATCGTCGAGGATGTACGAGGCGATGCGGTGGCCGGCAGAAGCAACGACCACCTCGGTGCGCCCGGGCACGTCCGACGGCGCGACGGACAGGTCGTAGCGGTGGGCCAGGAGGCGGACGCTGACCGCGGACCCCAGCGCCTGCTCGAGGAGCGAGACCGCCTCGGCGGAATCGGTGCTCGCCGGAGCGATCGCATGCCCCGGGGCGATCGCCAGGGAGACCTCCGTGCCGGGGTCGGTCGCGGAGGAGCGGACAGTCTGCTGGACGGGATCGGCCTCGCCGCGGAACTGCGCGACGAACCGGTCGACCGGTGGCAGGACGGTGTCCACGGGAGCGTGGGGCGCGCCCACGACGTAGGCGAGCCCGACCAGCACGGCCGAGGCGCCGGACGCGGCGATCGACGCCCGCAGGAGGGCGTGGTCGAAGAGCAGGTGCAGGCGTGAGGGGGGCGCGGCCGCAGCGAGGCGCGTCGGGTCGGACAGCGCCGACAGCAGGCTCGTGGACGGCGTCGGCGCAGCCGCCCCGAGCCCGGTCATCCGGCGCTTGAGCGTGCGCTGGGCGAGCACGGCCTCGCGGCACGCCTCGCAGGCCGCGAGGTGGTCCTGGGCACGCTCCGCCTCGTCGGGGGGCAGCTGCCCGTCGACGAAGGCGGCGACGCGATCTCCCAGGTGTGCCATCAGCGCGGCGCCACCACCGGGTCAAGAGGGCCGGCGAACCGGGTCCGGGAGCCGGACGGCGCGCGGTGCTCGAGGGAGACGCGCAACTGCTTGCGCCCGCGGTGGATGCGGGAGCGGACGGTCCCGAGCTTGACCCCGAGGACGTCGGCGATCTCCTCGTACGACAGTCCTTCGATGTCGCAGAGGACAACGGCGACGCGGAACTCGTCGGGCAGCGCCGCCAGGGCGCCCTCCACGTCGGCGTCGAGCGTCGCGTCGTTCCAGACCCGCTCGGGCGAGGGGTCGGCAGCTGTCAGGCGCTCCTCGGCGCCCTCGGCGAAGCGGTCGAAGCGGAACTTCGACTTCCGGCGAACGCGGTCGAGGAACAGGTTCGTCGTGATGCGGTGGATCCAACCCTCGAAGGAGCCGGGCTTGAACGAGTCGAGGGAGCGGAACACACGGATGAAGACCTCTTGGGTGAGGTCCTCGGCGTCGTGCTGGTTGCCGGTGAGGCGGTAGGCGAGCCGGAAGACACGCGCGGAGTGCTGCTCCACGATCTCTTCCCAGGTGCCGACGCCCCCGTCGTTCGAGGGCTGGGTGTCGGCGGGCTGCGTGGTCGTGCCCATCGTCTGACGACCTCCTGTGTTGGTCGGACCCTGATCGTCTCCCAACAATCTGAGACAACGATGAGACGGCCCTGGAGGTTCCCTATGACGCCGATCCGCTCTTCTGCGGCCCGACGTGGCGCATCTCACACGCCGTCGGAGCGCGGGACGCCACGTCTGTCGTTCCGGTCCACGGTGCCCGGCCGGACCGTCCTGATGCCCTAGGCTGTGGCGCAGTGCCGGGTGTCCCGGCGTCCGAGAGGAGTTCGTCATCGCCACCGCGATCACACCGCAGAGCTGGCTTTACGCCGAGGAGTTCGTCATCGAGGACGAGCACCTGCTCAACGCTCGCGCGCGTGCGGACGAGGTCGGCGTCGCCCCGATCGGACCGGGCGGAGGCGCCGCTCTGCGGCTGCTCGCCTCCGTCTCCGGCGCCGGAGCCGTCGTCGAGGTCGGGACCGGCACGGGGGTCTCCGGTCTCTGGCTGCTGCGCGGGATGCGCCCTGATGGCGTCCTCACCTCGGTGGACCGCGAGGCCGAGCACCAGCGTCTGGCTCGTGCCACGCTGACCGAGGCAGGCATCGCTCCCAACCGCTTCCGACTCATCTCCGGCTCCGCGCTCGACGTGCTGCCCCGGCTCGCCGATGGCGGCTACGACCTGGTGTTCGTCGACGCCGACAAGCGCGACTACCCGCTCTTCGTCGAGGAGGCGGTACGCCTGCTGCGCCCCGGTGGCGTGCTGGCGTTCGACAACGCGCTCTGGCACGACCGCGTCGCCGATCCGGCGCGTCGCGACGAGGACACGGTGGCCATCCGCGAGCTCGGCAAGGCGCTGCTCGACGACGAGCGGTTCCTCCCGGCGCTGCTGCCGGTGGGCGACGGTCTGCTCGTCGCCCAGCGACGCGCGAGCTGAGCCACCCTCACTGCCGCAGCTCGGCGTCCTCACTGAGCCGTTCGGCCAGCTCGGCGCGCGAGGAGATCCCGAGCTTGATGTAGACGTGCCGCAGGTGGTACTCGACGGTCTTGGGGCTCAGGAAGAGCGCCGCGGCCGCCTCTCTCGTCGTCCGTCCGTCGCCCAGCAACCGGGCCACTTGCAGCTCCTGGGGCGTCAGCGGCTGCTCGGCCCCGACCGCGCGGCGCTGCGCGCGCTCCCCTGTGGCCGCGAGCTCGGCCGACGCCTGCTCGGCCCACGGGGCGGCCGTGAGGCGGTCGAAGGTGTCGAGGGCCTCGCGCAGGACCGTCCGAGCCTCGGTCCGCCGCCGCGCGCGCCGCAGATAAGCCCCGTACGCCAGCTGGGTCCGGGCCCGCTCGTACGTGTCGGGGCTGTGGGCATGCTGCGCCAGCGCGGCCTCGTACCGCTCCTCGGGGTCGATCCCGACGAGCGCGACCGCCCGGTGTGCGCGGGCCTGCGACCAGGGCTGGCCCTTGGCGTCGGCGAGCGCCTCGAACGCGACCGCTTCCGCGTGCGCGGCGCCGACCTCGCCCACCCGCAGGAGGCAGTCCACGAGCTCGGGCGCCGGTGACAGGTCGGCATCGTCGACGCCGAGGTGCCGTACGAGGGACTGCTGGTCGCGGTAGGAGGTGACGGCGTCGTCGTACCGGCCGAGGCCCGCGGCGAGGTCGCCCCACGCGAACCGCAGCCACGTACGACCGAAGTTGAGCCGGCTGCGCACGCACTGGCGTTCGGCCTCCTCCGCCTCCGCCCGCATCTCGTCCTCACGACCGCGACGGGCGAGCAGCCAGGCGAGGCCCGCGTGGGAGATCGCCTCGTCGGTGCGCTGGCCGGACTCGCGGGCGAGAGCGATCGCCTCGCGGTACGCGGCCTCCGCCGAGGTCCAGCGGTCGGTCGCCGCGTCGTCGCGCGCCGCGTGGAACAGCAGGAAGGGCAACGTTCCTGCGGCCGCCTGCTCGCGCGCGTCGGTCACGACCGCCTCCACCAGCGCCCTCGCCTCGCCCGACTCGCGCAGCCACATCGGGCCGAGCAGCACCCAGGCCCGCCAGCGCGGGTCGTCGACGAGGTCACCGGTGCCCGACGCCGACACGGCCCGCCGGATCCGCTCGGCTCCTGCGTCTCCCTCGCCGATGATCACGCGGCCGATGCCCGCGGCGAGGTCACCGAGGATCCGGCTGCGTGGATGCTCGGTCCTGTCCTGGTAGGCGTCGAGCCGCGTGAGGACGGTACGGACGGCCGCCGCATCGCCCAGGTAGACGCAGGCGTACACCGCCTCGGCGAGCAGGAGCACCGCCAGATCGGGGTCGTCGGCAGAGATCGGGAGCGACGCCTCGAGCAGGAGGTCACGCGCCTCGACGAGCGAGCCGCACCTCGCGCTGACCACGCCGCGCAGCGCGAGGGCCCGGCGTCGCGCCTGCTCGTCCGGCGCCGCGGCGACCGCCTCACCGAAGATCTCGAGCGCGCGGTCCGCGAGGCCGCCGAGCCAGGCGTGCTCCCCCGCCAGCGTGAGGCGCCGGGCGCGCTCGCCCGCATCGGCGCTCGCGTGCGCCGCACGCTCGCCCCAGCCCGAGGCGACCGCGTACGCGCGCCTGCGGGCCGCTGAGGCGGTCGCCTCGTCGAGCACCGTCGCCGCGTCCGTGTCGGCCCCGATCGTCGACGCGGAGATGTGGAGCGCGCGCCGGTCGAGATCACCGGCGGGCAGCACCTCCGCGAGGGTGCGGTGGAGGCGACGCCGCAACGCAGGGGCGGTCGCCTGCACGAGCGACGCCCGCATCAGGGGATGGAGAAACCGGACCCGGCCGGGCTCCACCTCGACCAGCTCGGCCTCCTCGGCCTCGGCGAGGCGGTCGAGGTCGCTCCCTGCCGCCGCGCATGCTCTCCCGACGGTCGCGAGGTCGAGGTCACCCGCGAGCGCGGCGACGGTCAGCGCGGTCCGTGCGGGAGGGCTCAGAGCGTCCAGCCGGCCCGTGAAGGCCTGCTCGATGAGCCGCGGCACCGGCACCGCACCGAGGTCTCGCGCCAGCAGGTCGGGGCGGCGGGCCATCTCGAGCGCCGCCAACGGGTTGCCGCCGCTGACGACGTGCAGCCGGTCGACCTGCGTGGACGACAGCCCGCGCGGGGCGACGAGCGTACGGCACTCGTCGTGCGTCAGGCCGCCCAGGTCGAGCCGGTCGAGATCGGCCACGAGCTCGTCGACCCCTTCGCCGGGCCGTGCCGCGAGGACGACCGCGACGGAGTCGGTGAGGAGGCGGCGTGCGGCGAACAGGATCGCGTCGACCGACGGCCGGTCGAGGTGGTGCAGGTCGTCCACGAGCAGCAGCAGCGGGTGGTCCTCGGCCGCACGGCTCACCAGCCCCAGGGTCGCCGCGGAGACCGCGAACCTCTCGCCCGGGCCCGCCGGCCCGTTGCCCCGCTCCCCGGGCTGGAGGGCGAGCGCCTGCGCGAGCGCGTCGGCCTGCACCGCCGGCAGCGTGTCGAGGTGGCCGAGCACCGGACGGAGCAGCTGCGCCAGCCCGGCGAACGGCAGGTCGCGCTCCGGCTCGGCGCCAGCGGCCGCGAGGACGTGCAGATCGGCGGCGGTCTCACGCGTCTGGTCGAGCAGCGTCGACTTGCCGATCCCCGCCTCTCCGAGGACGACGAGGACACCGCTGGACCCGCGCCGAGCGCGCGCCAGCAGGTCCGCGATCGCGGCCGACTCCCGCGCTCGTCCGACGAGCATGCTCCGAGGCTAGCCATCCGCGAGGCCGTGCCGGGCCGGTTTGGGACCAGGGGGGTCACCTGATGCGACGGGCCGCTGCCCGCTCCTAGCGTTCACGGCATCGCACAGCTCACCTAGGAGGGTGACATGACCGCACAGATCGACACAGAGCCGATCGACGAAGGCGTCCTGATGGGGTTCGTCTTCCGGGCAGTCGACGAGGTGGGGGCGACGCTCAACGCCGCCCTGGTAGTGCTCGGAGACAAGCTCGGCTACTACCGCGCGCTGGCCGACGGCGGCGCACTCACACCGTCGGAGCTCGCCGAACGCACCGGGACGGCCGAGCCGTACGCCCGGGAGTGGCTCAACGCGCAGGCCGCCGGGGACTTCGTCCGGTACGAGCCAGACACCGGCCGCTACGTGCTCCCTGCCGAGCACGCGATCGCGCTCACCGACGAGTCCAGCCCGGCCTTCCTGCCGGGCCTGTTCCAGATCGCGCTCGGCACGGTCGCAGACTCGGCGCACATCGTCGAGGCGGCGCGTGACTCGGCCGGTCTCGGCTGGCACGAGCACAACTCGGACGTCCACGTCGGCTGCGAGCGGTTCTTCCGTCCCAGCTACCTGGCCCACCTGGTCGACGACTGGCTGCCGGCCGCGGGCGCGGCGGACAAGCTCCGTGACGGCGCGACGGTCGCCGACATCGGCTGCGGGCACGGCGCGTCGACGATCCTCATGGCCGAGGCGTTCCCTCGCTCGAGGTTCGTGGGCTCGGACTACCACGCGGCGTCGATCGACGTCGCGCGCGAACGGGCGGAGGCCGCCGGCGTCGCCGACCGGGTGCGGTTCGAGGCGACGTCGGCGCAGAAGCTCGACGAGACCCCGTACGACGTGGTGACGACGTTCGACGCGCTCCACGACATGGGCGACCCCGTCGGCGCCGCCCGGCACGTGCACCGTGCCCTCGCCGACGACGGCGTGTGGATGATCGTCGAGCCGATGGCCGGCGACCGTGTCGAGGACAACCTCAACCCGGTCGGGCGGGCGTACTACGGGTTCTCGACGCTCCTGTGCACCCCGGCGTCGCTGTCGCAGGAGGTCGGCCTGGCGCTGGGGACCCAAGCCGGTCCGGCCAAGATCCGCGAGATCACCTCGGCCGCCGGCTTCTCGCAGTTCGAGTCGGTGGCGCAG
>NZ_JBHUFT010000008.1:0-338562 GCF_042681565.1 Mumia zhuanghuii | reverse complement strand
CGTCGCACCCGTCTGCAAGGGCAGACTGGGTGCGACGGCCGCTGACGGAGGGGGACGATGCGCGCCAGGGAGCCCGACGACCACGGTTCCGTCGTCCGCGACGGGGTCCGTGTCGCGTACGAGGTGTTCGGGGATGCCCCGCACACGATCTTGCTGATGCCGACCTGGTCGATCATCCCGTCGCTCACGTGGAAGGCACAGGTGCCGACCCTCGCCCGCCACTTCCGTGTCGTCACCTTCGACGGCCGCGGCAGCGGAGGCTCGGACCGTCCGGCGGGGCCCGAGGCCTACGCCGACGAGGAGTTCGTCGCCGACGCGCGGGCCGTCCTCGCGCGGGTGCGCCGTGGCGCCGACCCCGATCCGGCGCTCGTCGTCGGCTTCTCCTGCGGTGTGGCCTGGTCGCTCGCGATGGCCCTCGAGGCACCCGAGGAGGTGGCCGGCGTCGTCGCGATCGGCCCCGCCCTCGGACTCGTGCCCGGGATCGAGGAGCGCGAGCGCCAGGTGTTCCTCCAAGAGCCCGCCGACCCCGCTTCGACGCCCGAAGGGTGGGCCACCTTCACCCGTCACACCTGGCTCCACGGCGACTACGACCACTTCCTCCGGTTCTTCTTCGGGCGGATGTTCAACGAGCCGCACTCCACGAAGCAGATCGAGGACTGCGTCGCCTGGGGACACGAGATCGGACCCGAACGCCTCGTCGACACCGAGTTCGCCCGCACCTCGTGCCGGGCCCCCGGATTCGCCCAGCGCGTGGTCCAGGCCGACGTGCCGCTCCTCGTGATCCACGGCGATGACGACCACGTACGCCCGTACGCCGAGGGGATCGCCCTCGCCGACGCGACAGGCGGCACCCTGCTCACGATCGCCGGCGGCGGTCACGCCCCTCACGCACGCTCCCCGATCGCGGTCACCCGGGCCGTACGAGAGTTCGCCGAGCGCCTGTGGCCCGAGACCTCCGTACGCCGCACGTGGACACGGGGTCGCCGCAGACCACGGCGCGCGCTCTACCTCACCTCGCCGATCGGGCTCGGCCACGTCCGCCGCGACCTGGCGATCGCCGACGCCTTGCGCAAGCACCACCCCGACCTCCAGATCGACTGGCTGACCCAGGAGCCGGCGACCGGGGTCCTCGCGCGTGCCGGGGAGCACGTCCACCCCGCCTCGGCGTTCCTGGCGAGCGAGTGCGCGCACGTGGAGGACGAGGCAGCCGAGCACGACCTGCACGCGTTCCAAGCGATCCGGCGGATGGACGAGATCCTGGCCGCCAACTTCGGCGTGTTCGACGACCTCGTGCGCGAGGAGCCGTACGACCTCGTGGTCGGCGACGAGGCGTGGGACGTCGACTACTTCCTGCACGAGAACCCCGAGCTCAAGCGGTTCGCGTTCGCGTGGTTCACCGACTTCGTCGGGTGGGTCCCGATGGCCGACGGCGGGCCCGCCGAGGCAGCGCTCACCGCCGACCACAACGCCGAGATGATCGAGCACCGGGCGCGGTTCCAGCGGGTGCGCGACCGGTCGGTGTTCGTCGGCAACCCTGACGACGTGGTGGACGAGACCTTCGGCCCGGGCCTGCCGGGGATCCGCGAGTGGACGGAGGAGAACTTCGCGTTCTCGGGCTACGTCACCGGCTTCGACCCGATCGGGGAGGCCGACCGGCAGGCCGTACGGGCGTCGCTCGGGCTGAGCCCCGAGGACCTGTTCTGCGTCGTCACGGTCGGCGGCTCCGGGGTCGGCGAACCCCTCCTGCGGCGGGTGCTCGACGCGGTGCCGATGATCAGGCGGGTCGAGCCGCGGATGCGGTTCCTCGTGGCCACCGGGCCCCGGATCGACCCGCGCGGTCTCCCGCGCAGGCGCGGTGTGCGCCTGAGGGGGTTCGTCCCCGACCTGCACCGGACACTCGGTGCGGCGGACGTGGCGCTGGTCCAGGGCGGACTCACGACCTGCATGGAGCTCACGGCGCAGGGGGTGCCGTTCGTCTACGTCCCGCTGCGCCACCACTTCGAGCAGAACGTCCACGTGCCGCACCGGCTCAGGCAGTACGGGGCCGGACACAGGCTCGCGTACGAGGAGGCGTGCAACCCGGACGCACTGGCTCACGCACTGCTCGCCGAGGTCGGACGCACACCCGCGACGAGGCGCGTCGAGACCGACGGCGCCGCACGCGCAGCCGCCCTGCTCGCCGATCTCCTGTGAGCGGTGCCGCTCCGTTCGGTCCCCCGTCGCGGGCCCCGCTGCGACGACAGCGGGGCCTGCGACGAGGGGGCCCTAGCGATCAGCCGAAGGCGATCACCCGAAGGCGATCACCCGAAGGACGCGGCGGGCGCGAAGCCCGCTGCACCCTCCGCGATCGCCACGATCTCGCACTCCTCGATGAGCACCGGGCTGCTGCCGATGATCTGCGATCCAGGAGCCGTGTCCGCCGAGGCGGTGAACGACTCCTGGAACGCTGCCCGCTCGGCATCGTCGGCAAAGACGTACACACCCTCGAACCAGGCGCCTTCACGTGCGCGCCAGGTCTTGAAGGCGAGGCCGTCCTTGCCGGCGAACCGCTCGTACGAGGTGTCCCGGACGTACTCCTTCAGCCGGTCGAGCGTGCCGACGGGGGCGTCACGCAGCGACCAGCGGACGGTCAGACCGGGGTGCGAGGCCACTCAGACAGCCTTCAGGGCATCACCGAGGTCGGAGGCCTCGTTGTTGGTGAGCTCGACGACGAGCCGCCCACCACCTTCGAGCGGAACCCGCATCACGATGCAACGTCCTTCCTTGGTGACCTCCAGCGGGCCGTCCCCGGTCCGAGGCTTCATGGCCGCCATGCGTTCCCCTCTCCTTCGTGCGCAGCGCCGACGCGTGCACCTTGAGTGGGTCCATTATCGCGCACGGTCGCGTCATCGGTGAATGCGGCAGACTGACGCCATGACCGAGCCCGCCTCTTCTGTGACGTACGACCTCTCTGAGGCCGTCGCGACGATCACGCTCTCACGCCCCGAAACGCTCAACAGCTTCAACGACGAGACCAAGGTCGCGTTCCGTGACGCGCTGCAGAAGGCGGCTGCCGACGACACCGTCCGGTGCGTCGTCGTGACCGGTTCGGGGCGGGCGTTCAGTGCCGGTCAGGACCTCAAGGAGCACATCGCGGCGCTCCGCAGCGGCGAGGTCTCGCTCGGCAACACCGTCGAGGAGCACTTCAACCCGATGGTGCTCGCGATCACGCAGATGCCGAAGCCGGTGATCGCTGCCGTCAACGGGATCGCCGCGGGCGCCGGGGCCTCGATCGCCTTCGCGGCGGACTTCCGGATCGTCGGCGCCTCGGCCGGGTTCAACCTCGCGTTCGCCAGCATCGCCCTGTCGGCCGACACGGGCGCGTCGTGGACACTCCAGCGGCTCGTCGGCCTCCCGAAGGCGACCGAGCTGCTGATGCTGCCCCGCACAGTCGGCGCCGAGGAGGCCGCCTCGCTCGGTCTCGCGACCCAGGTCGTCCCCGACGAGGAGCTCGCCGAGACCGTACGGAGCCTCGCGACCCGTCTGGCGTCCGGCCCGACGATCGCGTACGCGTCGCTGAAGCGGGCGCTCGCGTTCTCTGCCACCCACTCGCTCCCCGAGTCGCTCTCCAACGAGGCGCGGCTGATGGCGCTCACGGGCGCGACCGAGGACCACACGGCCGCCGTCGAGGCCTTCGTGGCCAAGGAGAAGCCGACCTTCGTCGGTCGCTGACCTTCCTCTCGCGGCCCGTCAGACGCGGCGACCGCCGAGCGCCTTGAGGAGGCCGTGCGGCGCGGTCCCGGTCAGGTAGGCCCGGGACGGTCGCCGGCTGAGCTCGACGGTGACCAGCTGGCCGTCGAGCCGATGGTTGAACCACTGCGAGAGCGTGCCGTGGCAGCCCGACCCGCAGGAGAAGGAGCGCCTGGGCAGCTTGAGGTGCTTCGCCAACCTGCGGGCGAGCGGGCGGTTGCCGGTGCCGCTGGTGTCGATCCCGTAGAGCGGCTGGTGGAACGACACCACCTGATCGGGGTCGACGCGGCGAAGGAACCGCATCATCGCCTTCGTCTCGGGCTCGGACGCCGCACGCGGCCCGGACCAGGTCGGCCCACGCTTCGAGCGCTTCCACCTGCGTGGGTAGTTGCGGTTGAGGTCGACGCCGCGGGCGTTGCGGCGGGCCTTGCGGGCGACTCCGTCGGGGTTGGCGTTGGGCACGACCCACAGGTCGAGGCCCTCGATGGGCCTCCCGTCGCGCAGCGTACGGAGGATGGCCTGCGGCTTGCGCTCGTCACCGTGCATCGCGGCGATCACGACAGCGGAGCGGGTGGCGTCCGGGTCGCCGAGCCGGTACGCCACGAGGTCACGCCCCCGGCGTGACTGGCCGAAGACGACCCGCTCGACCACCGCCGGGCGCGGAGCGGCCCGCACTGCGGTGTCCGCGATCACGACGGAGGCCGGTGCGCCGGACGTCGGGGCCGCGACGGCGCCGGGCACGACCAGCGCCGGGACGGGCAGCATCGCGAGTGCGACGCCGATTCGGACAGCACGCACGAGGGTCGGCATGCGCCCGATCCTCGCTCAGACAGGCTCCGTCCGCACGTGGCAGCCGGCGAGGTGGTCGTCCACCATGCCCGTGGCCTGCATGAGGGCGTATGCCGTCGTAGGACCGACGAACACGAACCCGTGACGCTTCAGCGATGCCGCGAGCGCCTTCGACTCCGGCGTCACCGCCGGCACGTCGGCCACCGACGCCGGGCGGGGCCGAGCCGGCGGCGCGAACGACCAGACGAGATCGGCGAACCCGCCCTCGAGCGCCCGCACCGCGCCCGCGTTGGCGATCGTCGCCTCGACCTTGGTGCGGTTGCGGATGATGCCGGCGTCGTCGAGCAGCTCCGCGACCCGCGCACCGTCGTACGCGGCGACGACCTCCGGGTCGAAGTCGGCGAACACCTCGCGGAACCGCGGGCGCTTGCGCAGCACGATCGCCCACGACAGCCCCGACTGGAACGCCTCGAGGGTCAGCCGCTCGAAGAGCCCGCGCTCGTCGCGGACCGAGCGCCCCCACTCGGTGTCGTGGTAGACCCGCATCTCGTCCGACGACTCCGCCCAAGGGCAGCGCGCGAGGCCGTCGTGGCCGACGACCGCGTCACTCATCACGCTTTCCCGTCTCGTCGGCCGTACGCGGCGCCTCGTCGGCGGCGGCCGCGCGGGCGTCGGCGTCGGCCTCCAGACGCGCGAGCAGGGCGTCGACCTCGTCGCGGGCGTAGCCGCGCCAGGCACGGGTGAACCGCACCGCACGCAGGTCGCGAGCTGTCAGCTCACCCTCAGCGGGCACCAGGACGTCGCGCCGCGTCGACACGGGCGGCCCCAGCGCCCCTGTGCGCCCCGCCACGACCGTGACGGCAGCACCGACGATCAGCGCACCCACGAGGACTCCGATCCAGATCACGCCTACGATCGTGCCATGGAGCTCCGACTGCGCGACCGCGTGTTCGCGCCGGGAGAGCACGCGGTCATGGCGATCGTGAACCGGACCCCCGACTCCTTCTACGACCGTGGCCGCACGTTTGCGTTCGAGGACGCCCTTGCCTACCTCGACGCCGTGGTCGCCGACGGCGCTGACATCGTCGACATCGGAGGCGTCAAGGCCGGGTACGGCGACGCGGTCGGCCCCGCCGAGGAGCTGCGCCGTACGGCGGACTTCGTCGAGGCCGCGCGTGCGCGCTACCCCGACCTCGTGCTCAGCGTCGACACCTGGCGCAGCGAGGTCGCCGACGTGTTGTGCGCGCGGGGGGCCGACCTGGTGAACGACACGTGGGCCGGGCACGATCCCGAGCTCGTGCATGTCGCCGCGCAGCACGGCGCCGGGATCGTCTGCAGCCACACCGGCGGCCTCGCGCCGCGTACGGACCCGTTCAGGCCCGCGTACGAGGACGTGGTGGCTGATGTCGTCGCGCGGACGACCACGCTGGCACAGCGCGCGGTGGACGCCGGTGTCGCGCCCGAGGGCGTGCTGCTGGACCCCACGCACGACTTCGGCAAGAACACGCGCCACTCGCTGATCCTCACGCGCCGGATCGGCGAGCTCGTTGCGACGGGGTGGCCGGTGATGGTCGCGCTGTCGCGCAAGGACTTCATCGGCGAGACGCTCGACGTCGAGCGGGACGACCGGCTGCCTGGCACGCTCGCCGCGACCGCCTGGTCAGCGGCGGCTGGCGTGAGGGTGTTCCGGACGCACGACGTCACGGCGACCCGTCAGTGCCTCGACATGGTCGCCTCGATCGCGGGGACCCGTCAGCCCGCCGTCTCTCGACGCGGACTGGCGTAGGACGCGACCTCGCGGACGAACGCGGCATAGACCTCGCGGGCCTTCTCGCTGTCGCGGTCGACGAGCCACGACAGCACCACGCCGTCGTTGATCACGACGAGCATGCGCGCCAGCACGTCGAGGGGCAGCGTCCACTCGACGTCGCACACCTCGGCGACGCGCTCGAGGACCCGCTTCGCCGTCTCGCGGTAGGTCGCGTACTGCCACTGGGCGAGGTCGTTGAACCCGGCGTTGCGCAGGGCGTGCGCGGCGACCTCGAAGGTGAGCAGGTGACCGTCGGGGTCGTCCTCGACGGAGTTCCACAGCTGGGTGAAGCTCTGCACGAGGAGCGAGGTGGCGTCGTGCTCGCCGGCGACGGCAGCGTCGGTGACGGTATCGATGTACTGCTCGGCCATCCGCCCGATCATCGCGCGCAGGAGCTCGTCCATCGACGCGAAGACGTAGTGGACGATGCCCGGCGTGGCGCCGGCCTCGGCGGCGACGGTGCGGGTGCTGACCGCGCCGACGCCATCGCGCTTGGCCACGACGAGCGCTGCCTCGATGAGCTGCTCACGACGCTGCTGTGACGAGACCCGCACGTGTTCTCCGTCCCTCGGACTGTCCGGCCAATTCTGCCGTACGGCGGGCTCGCACCGCTCGCGGCGCGCCAGGCGTCGGCGCCGGGGTCGGCCGGGCTCAGGAGCCCTGGAACTGCGCGACGACCTCGTCGACGTCGTCAGTCACGATCAGCCGGTCCACGTCGTCGGAGACGATGGCCCCCTCCTCGAGGACGGCGCCGTGCAGCCAGTCGAGCAGGCCGTTCCAGTACGAGGTGCCGTAGAGCACCACCGGGAACTGCGTGACCTTGCGGGTCTGGGCCAGCGTGAGCGCTTCGAACAGCTCGTCGAGCGTGCCGTAGCCACCGGGGAAGACCACGAACCCCTGCGCGTACTTGACGAACATCGTCTTGCGGGCGAAGAAGTAGCGGAAGTTGACCCCGAGGTCGACCCACGGGTTCATCTTCTCCTCGAACGGCAGCTCGATGCCGAGGCCGACGGAGACCCCGCCGCCCTCACAGGCACCGCGGTTCGCCGCCTCCATGATCCCCGGCCCACCGCCGGTGATGACTCCGATCCCGGCGTCGGCGAAGCGGTGGCCGACCTCGCGGGCGGCCTCGTACCAGCGCGATCCCGGAGCCATCCGGGCCGAGCCGAACACGCTCACTGCGGGGCCAAGCTCGGACAGGGCGCCGAAGCCCTCGACGAACTCAGCCTGGATCCGCAGCACCCGCCACGGGTCGGTGTGGAGCCAGTCGGCGCGTCCACGCGTGTCGAGGAGCCGCTGGTCCGTCGTCGTCGGCGTGATCTGGCCCCGTCGCATGACGACAGGCCCCTTGACCCGCTCGTTGTTCTCGCGCTCCGATGCAGGCGGAGCTCCGCCCGGCCAGTCGTCACTCATCGTTGTCCTCCCTCGCCCCTCAACCACGCGTGTAGACGCTGCTCGACCGCGAGCAGCTGGGCCACCGGCACCCGCTCGTCCTGCTTGTGGGCCAGCAGCGGGTCCCCGGGGCCGAAGTTGACCGCCGGAACGCCCAGCCGGGTGAACTGCGCGACGTCGGTCCAGCCGAACTTCGGATTCACCTCGACGCCCATCGCCGCGACGAACGCCGCTGCGGCCGGCCGGTCGAGCCCGGGCATCGCACCTGGCGCCGTGTCGGTCACGGCGAGGTCGTACCCGTCGAAGACCTCGTGGAGGTACGCGAGCGCCTCCTCCTCCGTACGGTCGGGCGCGAAGCGATAGTTCACGCTCAGCCGCGCCTCGTCCGGGACGACGTTGGAAGCGACGCCGCCGCTGATGCCGACTGCGTTGAGGCCCTCCCGATAGGTCAGGCCGTCGATGACGGGGCTGCGGGCCTGGTGGTCGACGAGCCGCTGCAGGACCGGGGCGAGCCGGTGGACGGCGTTGTCGCCCATCCACGAGCGCGCTGCGTGCGCCCGCTCGCCGCGGGTGATGACGTCGACGCGCAGCGATCCCTGGCAGCCTGCCTCGATGACACCGTTCGACGGCTCCATGAGGATTGCGAAGTCACCGGCGAGCAGCTCGGGACGCTCGCGCGCCAGCCGACCGAGACCGTTGGCGGAGGCCTCGATCTCCTCGGCCTCGTAGAAGACGTACGTGACGTCACGCACCGGCTGCGTGACGTGCGCGGCGGCGCGCAGCGCAACGGCGACGCCGCCCTTCATGTCGCAGGAGCCCAGACCCCACAGGTCGTCGGCGACCAGGCGCGAGGGGAGGTTGTCGTTCGCCGGGACGGTGTCAAGGTGGCCGGCGATCACGACGCGGCTGTCGCGGCCGAGCGCCGTCCGCGCGACGAGGGTGTGCCCGTCGCGGACGACCTCGAGGTGGGGTGCGTCGCGCAGGGCAGCCTCGACGGCGTCGGCGATCGTCGCCTCGTCGCGGCTCTCCGAAGGGATGTCGACGAGGGCGGCAGTGAGGTCGACGACGTCTGCGTCGAGGTCGAGCGAGCTCATGGTGTCCATCCCATCACGCTCCGCTCCGTACGAGGGACGCGGCATCATGGCTCCTCGGAAAGTGCCTCGTCCCCGAAGACGCAGAACTCGTTGCCCTCCGGGTCGGCCATGACCGTCCACGAGACCACGGCGTCGGGTGCACGAAGCACGTGCGCGCCACGGCGTACGAGCGCGTCGACGGCATCCGCTCCACCCGTCACGTCCCAGTGGATGCGGTTCTTGACGGTCTTGGGCTCGGGCACGGTGGCGAACACGAACGCGTCGAACGGTGCTCCCGGTGGCGCGACCGCGCTGACACCGTCCTCGTCGGCCGCCTCCGTGCCGAGGACGTCGGCCCACCAGGCCGCGATCGCCGGTGCATCGGCGGCGTCCACGGCGACCTCGTACAGGCGGTACGGGTCCTTGCGCTCCGTCCACCAGTCCTCCGGTCGGACGAACGCACAGACCTCGCCACCCTCGGGGTCGGCCATCACCGTCCACGGGAGCGACCCCCACTCCGGCAGGACGCGCGCGCCCGCGGCCTCCATCTCGGCGACGGACCACGCATGCACGTCGAGGTGGACCCGTGCCTTGGCCGTACGGGGCTCCGGGACGCGGTTCACCCAGATCGTGTGCTCGGGGGTCGACCCGCGCAGCACCGCGTCGCCGTCGTCGAGGGCCTCGGCCGTGAGCGCGAGCACGCGGGCCCAGAACCGCGACGCCTCGGACGGGTCGCGCGTGTCGATGCAGAGGTCCTTGAACTGTACGAGGGCCATCACCGCACCCTAGGGCACCGGGGCGCGTGGAGCCGCTCGATAACCTGGGCCGCATGACCTCCTCCCCGCAGCCTGCCTGGGCGTACGGCATCGCCACGCTCACCGAGGACGGCACGGTCCTCGACGTCTGGTACCCGAACCCCGCGCTCGGCGCCTTCGATGGCACCGCCGAGCCGAGCGGACTCACTGCCCTGGAGGGCGAGGACGAGGTCCGTCAGGTCCGCCGCACGGTCGTCCGGACCGAGATCGGCGACCTCGCCGCACCTCCGGCCGACGCGTACGACGCCTACCTGCGGCTGCACCTGCTGTCGCACCGTCTCGTACGCCCGCACGGCGCGGACCTCGACGGCCTGTTCGGGCTGCTGTCCAACGTCGTCTGGACCACGATCGGCCCCTGCGCCGTCGAGGGGTTCGAGCAGACGCGGCTGCGCGCGCGCGCCGCCGGCCTGAACGTGGCCGTCACGAGCATCGACAAGTTCCCGCGGATGACCGACTACGTCGTGCCGTCCGGCGTACGGATCGGCGACGCCGACCGTGTCCGCCTCGGCGCGCACCTCGCCGACGGCACGACCGTGATGCACGAGGGATTCGTGAACTTCAACGCGGGCACGCTCGGCCACGCGATGGTCGAGGGCCGCATCAGCGCCGGAGTGGTCGTCGGGGACGGCACCGACATCGGCGGCGGCGCCTCGATCATGGGCACACTGTCGGGTGGGGGCAAGCAGGTCGTCAGCCTCGGCGAGAACTGCCTCCTCGGCGCCAACGCCGGCATCGGCATCTCGCTCGGCGACGACTGCGTGGTGGCCGCGGGCTGTTACGTCACCGCCGGCTCGAAGGTGACGCTGCCTGACGGTTCCGTCGTGAAGGCCGCCGAGCTGTCCGGCCACGACAACCTGCTGTTCCTCACGAACACCGAGACGGGGCGGCTCGAGGCTCGCCCGCGCCACGGCAGCGGCATCACGCTCAACGCCGCGCTCCACGCGAACTGAGCGCCGTGGACGCCACCACACAGCGCTCGGGGCGTGGCGGCGTGCTCGTGCTCGTCCTCGTCCTCGTCATCGCGGTTGTCGCGGCGGGGGTCGTCGTGCTCGCCCGCAGCGGGTTCGTCCCGCAGCTGCGCGGCGAGGAGTGCACGGTCGAGGTCGGGGAGACGTACGCGACCCTCGACCTCGAGCAGGCCGAGCACGCGTCGCTGATGGCGGCGATCGCGAAGCGCCGGGACCTGCCGGCGCGCGCCGTGACGATCGCCCTCGCGACGGCGTACCAGGAGTCGAAGCTGCGCAACATCGACTACGGCGACCGCGACTCGCTGGGTCTCTTCCAGCAGCGGCCGTCGCAGGGCTGGGGCACCCCCGAGCAGATCTTGCAGCCCCGGTACGCGATCAACCGCTTCTACGACGGGCTCGAGAAGATCGAGGGCTACCGCTCGATGTCCATCACGGACGCGGCGCAGGCCGTTCAGCGGTCAGGCTTCCCCGAGGCGTACGCGGACCACGAGGCGTACGGGCGGGCGCTCGCCTCGGCGCTCACCGGCAACTCCCCCGCCGCGTTCACGTGCGTGGTCGACCCGGCCGCCGACGGCGAGGAGGCGCTGGGCAAGAACGGGCTGACGCCGGCTGCCGAGGCGGTGCGGGTGGACCTGCGCCAGGCGTTCGGGCGGCTGTCCACCGGCGGGTACGCCCCCGAAGGCGTGAGCACCGGGCACTCCGCAGGCTCGAAGCACTACGAGGGCAGAGCCGTCGACGTGTTCTTCCGGCCGGTCACCGCGCAGGCGAACAAGGACGGCTGGGCGCTCGCGCAGTATCTCGTCGCGAACGCGAGCCGCCTCGACGTCGCGACCGTCATCTACGACGCGAAGATCTGGACGGCGCGTCGGGCGCCGCAGGGCTGGCGCGACTACACCCCGCCGGCGCGCGGCGGCGACCGCGCGATCCTCGAGCACCGCGACCACGTCCACGTCGACGTGGCCTGAGCCCGGACGTCATACGGATCGGGGGTCGTTGCCCACGATGCGTATGACGTCCGGGCGGCGGGTCAGGCGATCGGCTGCTGCGTCAGGAACTTGAAGCTGTACGCGGTCGCGATCAACGTC
Organism: Mumia zhuanghuii; assembly: GCF_042681565.1. Classification (NCBI taxonomy): domain Bacteria; kingdom Bacillati; phylum Actinomycetota; class Actinomycetes; order Propionibacteriales; family Nocardioidaceae; genus Mumia; species Mumia zhuanghuii. Next base: position 326,901 of record NZ_JBHUFT010000008.1, on the reverse strand, counting down.
ACCGGGATCGTCACCAGGAGGCCGATGCCGCAGAGGCAGGCACCCACGATGTTGATGCCGATCAGCGCGAGCGCGAGCAGGAACACCGGGCCCAGGTTGTTGCCCACCAGGCGGAAGCTCGCCTGCAGCGCGTCGAGCGGGTTGAGCCCCTGGTCGAGCACGAACCACAGCGTGTACCACGCGAAGAACGTGAAGATGATGCCCGGCAGGATGCACAAGATGATGCCGACGAACGTCAGTGCGGCGAGCATCAGCAAGGTGAGGATGACCGCGCCCGCGCGGTCGCCCCACTTGAAGAAGTCGCCGAACGACGGCTTGTTGCCGGTCGTCTCTTGCAGACCACCACGGGTCTGGGCGGCCTGCATCAGCCACTGGACGATGGTGCTCGCGATCGCGGCGATCACGCCGAGGACGGTGAGCCCGGTCGCCAGCGTGTAGCCGCTGTCGTCCCACGCGTCCGAGCTCGAGTAGTCGAACCCGTTGCTGATGCCGCTGAGCAGCGCCTGGATCACGAAGAACACCAGGGTGACGAGCACCCAGACGCCCCAGTTCGCGCGGAACTTGTCCCAGCCGTACGAGATCGCGGAGCCGACGCTCAGGTGCTGCGGGCCGGGGCCTCCCGGACCACCGGAGTATGAGGGCGGACCCTGCGGAGGGGGTGCTCCGTACCCTCCGGGCGGGCCGTACCCACCACCGCCGGGCGGCGGCCCCTGGGGCGGCGGACCGTAGCCGCCTGCACCCGACGGCGGGCCCTGTGGCGGCGGGCCCTGCGGAGGTGGTTCGTACGGGGGCGGACCACTCGGGGGCTCGTTGCCAGGCGGCTGACCGCCTGGAGGCTGCTGCGGGTCACTCATGGACCGTCTCCTCCGTGTCCGTTCAGAGCACCTCAGGGCACTCGTCACTTCGGAGGCTAGTCACTCTCGCGGCTAGGCGCTCGCTTTGTGCCACGCGTCGTGCCCGGCGTGGCGTGCGCGAGGAGGTCCTGCTCGGTCAGGACCAGGCGGCGAGCCGCGCGGCGGCAGCGGCGATCCGGTCGTCGGTCGCCGTGAAGCCGACGCGTACGTGCTGAGAACCGGCCGCTCCGTAGAAGTCGCCCGGAGCGACGAGCACGCCGATCTCGGCGAGTGCGGCGACCGTCTCGCGGGCAGGCTCACCCCGCGTCGCCCACAGGTAAAGCGACGCCTCGGAGTGGTCGATCCGGAAGCCCGCGCGCAGGAGCGCGTCACGCAGGATCGCCCGTCGGGCCGCGTACACGGCGTGCTGGGCATCGGCATGCGCGTCGTCGTCCAGGGCGGCACGCATGGCGTCCTGGACGGGCTGGGGGACGATGAGGCCGAGGTTCTTGCGGACCTCGAGCAGCTCTCTGACGATCAGCGGGTCGCCGGCGACGAAGGCGGCGCGATAGCCGGCCAGGTTGGAGCGCTTCGACAGCGAGTGGACGGCGAGGATCCCCTCGTGGGAGCCGTCGCTGACGTCGGGGTGGAGGACCGAGAGCGGCTCCGCCTCCCACGCGCACTCGAGATAGCACTCGTCGGAGACGAGGAGGACCCCGCGCTCACGCGCCCACTGGACGGTCTTGCGGAGGTGGTCCACGCCGAGCACGCGCCCCGACGGGTTGGACGGGGAGTTGATCCACATCAGCGCGGGCCGCTGTGGGCCGAGCGCGACGGTCGAGTCGGAGACGAGCACATCGCATCCGGCGAGCCGGGCCCCGACCTCGTACGTCGGGTAGGCGAGCTCGGGGGACACGACCGTGTCACCTGGCCCGAGCCCGAGGTGCAGCGGGAGGGCGGCGATGAGCTCCTTGGAGCCGATCGCCGGGAGCACCCCGTCGATCCCGAGGCCGTCGACGCCGTGACGTCGGGCGAGCCAGTCGACCGCCGCCTGTCGCAGCGCGGGCGTGCCGATCGTCTGCGGGTAGCCGGGCGCGTTCGAGCCCGCCGCCAGCGCAGCGCGGGCGACGTCCGGGGTGTCATCGACGGGCGTGCCGATCGACAGGTCGACGATCCCGTCGGGGTGAGCGGCCGCCCGAGCCTTCAGCGCGGCCAGCGAGTCCCATGGGAAGTCCGGGAGGCGTCGCGACACCGAGCGCGACGCCAGCCGCTCCGCCACGCTCACCGGGGCGACCGGACTCCACTCAGGCATCAGTCCTGGTTCTGCGGGGGCAGCGCGGCGATCATCGGGTGGTCCTTGTCGATCGGACCCATCTTGGCTGCACCGCCGGGCGAGCCCAGATCGTCGAAGAAGTCGACGTTGGCGGTGTAGTAGTCCTTCCACTCCTCCGGGGTGTCATCCTCGTAGAAGATGGCCTCCACCGGGCACACCGGCTCGCACGCGCCGCAGTCGACGCACTCGTCGGGGTGGATGTAGAGCATCCGCTTGCCTTCGTAGATGCAATCCACCGGGCACTCGTCAACGCACGCACGGTCCTTGAGGTCCACGCACGGCTGAGCGATGACATACGTCACGAGGCGTCCACTCCTTCGATCGACCTTTTCAGAACTAGTATCACCCTCTCCCCGGAGTGCTTCGTGGTGAGGTCCACCTAATAGACGAAACACCGTTCCAAACTTGGTCAGGAGCCACGTGGTGAGCCAGTTTGACGCCCTCGTCGGTCATCGCGTGGTGATCCGTTCGACCGTGCCCGGAGAACGAGGTCCGAGCGGGGGTCCGGCGCTCACCGACGTGATCGGTCGGCTGCTCGCGCACGATGGGACACGGCTGCGGATCCAGCGTCGCGACGGCTCCGAGGTCGAGGTCGCGGTGTCCACGGTCGTCGCCGCGAAGACCGTGCCCGAGGGGCGCGCTCGCGCCCGTACGCGTCCGGCGCTCGACTACTCGCCGGAGGAGCTCGCCGAGATCTGCACCCGCGGCTGGCCGCCGCGCGTGCTCGAGAAGCTTGGCGCCTGGACCCTACGGGCGGCGGGCGGCTTCACGAGCCGCGCCAACTCGGCGGGGATCCACGGCGACCCCGGGACCGACTTCGCGGACGCGGTCACACGGATCGAGGAGTTCTACGCCGCGCACGGGCTGCCGCCGAAGGCGCAGGTGATCGACGAGACGCCGTGGGCGCGTCGCTTCGCCGATGCCGGATGGGTCGGCATCGGGGGCACCCACGACCACGCCGTGGTGCAGGTCGCCGACCTCGCCACCGTCCTCTCCGCTCCCCTGGCTCCCCCGACCTCGGCGGAGGTGACGCTCGAGCCGACGCTCAGCGACGCGTGGCTCGCCGCCGCCGAGCGCGACGCGAGCAGGTACGAGGAGCACGACGTCCGCCACGTCCTCGCCTCGCCGCCGATCGTGAGGTTCGCGTCCGTACGGGGGGACGAGGGTCTCGAGGCCGTGGCGCGGATGGTCGTCACCGGGGAGTGGGCGGGACTCTCCAGCGTCCACACCACCCCGTACGCGCGCCGGCGGGGGCATGCGGGCCGGCTCCTGGAGGTGTGCGCGGCGTGGGCCCGCGACGAGGGCGCCGACAAGGTCTTTCTGCAGACGATGCGGCACAACGCTCCCGCGCTTGCGCTGTACGCGAGGTATGGGTTCGTCACGCACCACTCGTACCGGTACGTGACACCGCCGGCGTGAGGCCTGACGGGCGCCTCAGTCGCCCTTGCCCTTGGGCGCTGGACGGCACTGGACGTTGTCGGCCGCGTTGTAGTGCGCCGTGATCGTCTCGCGCTTGACGACCTTGCCGTCCTTCTTGAAGGTCCGGTAGACGTCCACGTCGAAGCCTGCGACGCCGGCCTGCGGCACACACTTGTCGGTCGCGTCGTAGCGGGTCGCGGGCTCGCGCGGGTTGCGGCGCGAGGACAGCCCCGCACTGATGTCCCACTGCTTCGTCCCCCACAGCACGACGTTCATCGAGCCCTGGCGGCCGGGCGTGCTCTTGTTGACCCACGCCTGGATGAAGATGCCGTGGTCGGTGGTGTTCTTGAACTTCAGGTCGACGCTCGGCCACGCCACCGTCGCCTCGCGCCCCACCGGATAGCGGCTGATGTAGAAGCTGTGCGGCTTGTGCGTCACGTCCTCGAGACCACCGAAGAAACCCGCGTTGTAGAGCGTCGTCGCGACCTGGGAGACACCGCCGCCCAAGTCCTCGCGGAACACGCCGTTGCTGATCATCGTGCCCGTGGTGAAGCCGTTGGCCGCCGTACGCTCGCCGACGGTGTCGTTGAAGCTGAACGTCTCGCCCGGCTTGAGGAGCGTCCCGTTGACCAGCGCGGCCGCACGGCCCTGGTTGACGTTGCGGTACTCGGCGTACGGGAAGTTGGTGGTGAAGGAGCTGACCTTCTCGACGATGCCGAGCTTCGCGACCTCCTTCGTCGTGATGTCGGGCTGCTTCTCCTTCGGCTCGACCTCAATCGCGCGCTCGTCGCCTGACTTGGTGAGGACGGGCACGATCTTGGCGGCAACCTCGGTGGGCGCGACGCCGACGCCGGACTTGCCCGGCACCACGAACGGCCTGCCGCTGCGGATCACGACCGTCGCGTCCTTCGCGGGCGTCCCGATCGCCTTGGTCGCCTCCGCCAGCGGCTTCGCCAACTTCTTGGGGTCGACCACCGGCGTGAGTGCGCCGTCCTTGACCTGCACCGACAACGCGCGCGCGTAGTCGTCGGGATCGAGGTCGGCGGATGTGCTGCCGGCGACGATCTTGACCGGCGCGTCCATCGCGGGCTCGGCGAGGTCGGTGACGGCCTTGGCAAGGTCGTCGCTGCTCACCGCGGGCTCGACCGGCTCGACCGGGAGCTCGAGCGCGGTGTGCTTCAGCGGGTACGACTCGCGCACGAGCGCCACGGTCGCCTTCTGGTCGACGGCGCGTCCGGCCTTCGGCTCGGTCACTTCGGGCTTGGCGTCCGGGAAGTCGATGCGGCCCTCAGCCACCTCGCGATCAGTGTCGTCGGCGATCGAGGCGACCGCCGACGTGAGGGCCGTCTCGTCGACGTCGAGGGCGACGGGGTACGACTGCGAGCCCACGAGGATGTCGACCATCGTGAACGGGTTCCAGACGGAGCTGTCGGCGCCGGTCTGCGCGATGGACGCGTCGACGTCGACGGCGAGACCCGCCTCCTTGGGAGTCAGCTCGAAGGTCTTCTTGCCACGGACGATGCGTACGGGCTCCTTCGCCGGCGCGGCGAGCTCGTCGGTCAGCGCGGAGCGCGCATCCGAGATCGAGGTCATCCCGACGTCGACGCCGCCGATCGTCGTCCCCGACGGGACCTTGTCGGACGTGGCGAAGTGGAGCACAAGGTAGAGACCGGCGAGGAGCAGCACGAACCCGCCGAGCACGGCGAGCACGATGCGGTTGGTGCGCGTGCTTCGCTGCTGGGCGATCGGGTCCTGCTCAGAGAGCATGGGGGGCGGGAGCATGGGTTCCTCGTGGTCAGGGGTCGAACGTGGCCTGGTCAGCGTTGCTGCTGTGCCGGGGTCGGGCCTGAGTTCTTCTCGCTCTCCGGAGAGCGGACGAGGGCCCCATAGTGTGAACGGTAGTAGAGCAGCGGCTCGCCCAGGCGCGACTCGGCGAATCCTGAGCCGAGATCCTGCGGGACATCATCGTCTGCGCGCACCGACGCGTCGAGCACCTCGCCGACGACGATCGTGTGGTCGCCGCCGTCGTAGGTCTGCCACGTCCGGCACTCGAGCCAGGCGATCGCGCGGTCGAGCAGCGCGGCACCGGTCTTGTCGCCGCGGCGGTGCGGCACGCGGTCGAGCTGGTCCTCGAGCGGGCGCCCACGGCGCGCGAGCCAGGACGCGTCGTCCTGACCGTCCTCGGCCAGCACCGACACCCCCCACGTCTCCGAGTCGAGCACCGCGTCGTGGAAGCGGTTGCGACGGTCGACGACCACGAGCACGAGGGGCGGCTCGAGCGACACCGAGCAGAACGCGCTCGCCGTCATCGCGTGGTCGACACCGTCGGCGACGGTCGTCACGACGGTGACGCCGCTGGCGAAGCGCCCGAGGACGTCTCGGAAGGCGCGCGACGTGGCGGGATCGAGCGGATGCGGCGCAGAACTCACGAACCCAGGGTACGGGGATGACCTGCCGGACCGGGGCTGGTGTGACGCGCGCCGCTCACCGAGAGAACCACCGCGATGCCGAGCACCGCGATCGCGCCGAGCAGGAACGAGTATCCCAGCGCGTCCGCCGCGACGAGGTAGTCGCCCTCAGGACGGCTCGACATCGTCAACGCCAGCACCGCGCCGTACCCCGCCGCGAGCGCGACCGCGGCCGCCCTCCCGCCGAGCATCCCCGCGGCGCGGGTCGCGAAGAACGCGGCGGCGAGGGCGAGGACGAGCCCCCACGGGAGGCCCGCGTCGACGTGGCGGTGGACGGCGAGACCGGCGACGGCCAGGACGGCGCCGAGGACGGCGGCTGCGACCCAGGCGAGCGCGAGGCGGGATCTACCGCGTGCCCGCGAAGAGGTCATGCTCGAACCCGTCGTCGTCGGGGACCGGGGTGCCCTTGGCGATCCGGAAGAACTCGGACCCCCACACGTACGCCCCGAGGTTGTTGGACAGGGCGAAGAACGGGCTGTCGACCTGGATCTGGGTCGGATACGCCCGCATCGCCTCGAGCTTGGTCTCCGCGTACTCCTCGGCGGTGACCACCGCCGCGATCTTGTCGTCGGGCACGGCCATGAACGAGAGATCGCCCTCGGGATCCATGCCCTCGAACGTCGTGTGGTCGCCGGCCTCGCGCAGCCGCCGCAGCCCATCGCGCAGCCACGACTCCGACTGGGTCGTCCAGTAGACCTTTGCGACGTCCCACGGCTCGCCGAGGTCGCGGCGGTACGACGGCACCGCGGCCAGCGCCACCGCGTACGTCGCGACGCGATGCGCCTGCACGTGGTCGGGGTGTCCGTAGTTGCCGAAGTCGTCGTACGTCACGAGGACCTGCGGGCGTACCTCGCGGATCACGGCGACGAGGTGGTCCGCCGCCTCGCGGAGGTCGGCGAGCCAGAACGCGTTGGCGGGCACGTCCGGCGCGACGGTGGCCGCGCCCGTCTCCGACCAGACCATGCCGGAGTCCCGGTAGGTGCCCGCACCGCCGAGCCAGCGGGCGTCGGTGACGCCGAGAATCTTCATCGCGGCGTCGCGCTCGGTGATCCGGTGCGCGCCGAGCTGGTCGTCACGGTCCGAGGCGAGGTGCGCGAGCTCGGGGACGAGGACCTCGCCCTCCTCGCCGAGCGTGCAGGTCACGAGCGTGACACCGACCCCCTCGGCCGCGTACTTCGCCATGATCACACCAGTCGCGATCGTCTCGTCGTCAGGATGCGCGTGCACGAGCAGCAGACGCCGGTCAGGAAGGTCTTCGGGCATGTCCTCCAGCCTAGACTCAGATCCGTGGCGACCATCCGATCGGCGGGGGTACGAGGGTTCCGCGACGTGGTCACGTCCCTGGGCGCGGACGCCGACGCGCTCGCCGTGCGGGTCGGGCTGGACCCCACCGTCCTGGACCAGGACGACGTCGCGGTCCCCGACTGGAAGCTCGCCGAGCTCCTCGAGGTGAGCGCCCAGGTGCTCGGCTGCCCCGATCTCGGCCTGCGGATGGCGCAGCGCCACGGGCTCGACATGCTCGGCCCGCTCGCGGTGATCATCGCGAACTCACCGACGGTGGACGACGCACTGACCTCGGTGTCGCGCTACCTGCGCTTCCACACCGACGGGATCTCGGTGTCGCTGCGGGCCGACCCGCTGCACGACCCGACGACGGTCGCGCTGGTGTACGCGGTCAGCCTCGCCGAGCCGGTTCCCGTCCAGGCGCTCGACTCGGGGATCGGGTTCCTCCACCGTGCGGTCCAGAGCCTCGTCGCGGTGGACTACGAGCTGCGGTCGGTCCACCTCCCGTACGAGCCCGTGGCACCGCTCGCGGTGTACGAGGAGTTCTTCGGCGCGCCGGTCCACCCGCGTGCCGAGGCCGCGTACCTGCGTATCCCCGCCACCCTCGGCGACACCGCGATCGCCGGCGCCGACGAGTCCAACCGGCGCCGGGCGCTCGCGTACCTCGAGGAGGCGATGCCCGCCGAGTCCGAGGACTTCGCGGGACGCACCCGCACGATCGTCCACCACACCCTCGCCTACCTTCCCCCGCAGATGTCGTACGTCGCCCGCCTCCTCAACATGCACGAGCGCACGCTCCAGCGCCGTCTCGCAGCGGAGGGCACGGGCTTCGCCGAGATCGTCGACGACGTCCGTCGCCAGAAGGCGCACGAACTGCTGACCCGTACCGACCTGCCGCTGGCAAGGGTCTCGGCGGCGCTTGGCTTCTCCGAGCAGGCCACCCTGACCCGCAGCGCACGGCGGTGGTGGGGGTCGCCACCCCGCGAGATCCGCGGCGCCCTCCGCTGAGGTTTGTCGCCGAAAGTCAAGCCAGCGGACGTGGCGCGCGTCACAATCGACACGACGCGTGCCGTACGCACGAGGCACGACCGGAGGAGCACCATGGCCGACCACACCCCCGACACACGCAGTGTCGACGTCCTCATCGTGGGCGCGGGCCTGTCTGGGATCGGGATGGCCTACCGCCTCCAGGAGCGCCTCCCCCACCTGTCGTACGCGCTCGTCGAGGCGCGGGACGCGATCGGCGGCACGTGGGATCTGTTCCGCTATCCCGGCGTGCGCTCGGACTCGGACATCTTCACCCTCGCCTTCCCGTTCCGTCCGTGGAGCGGTGACGACTCGATCGTCCAGGGCGACGACATCCGCGACTACCTCGAGGACACCGCGCGTGAGAGCGGGATCCTCGCGCACACCCGCTTCTCTACGAGGGTCGTCGCCGCCGACTGGTCGTCCGAGGACGCCCGCTGGAGGGTCCGCGTCGCGACGGGTCCCGACAGCCACGAGGAGACATACGAGGCGCGGTTCGTGTCGTTCTGCAGCGGCTACTACGACTACGAGCAGCCGTACGACCCCGGCTTCGCAGGCGTGGACGACTTCGAGGGCACGCTGGTCCACCCGCAGTTCTGGCCCGACGACCTCGACTACGCCGGCAAGAAGGTCGTCGTGATCGGCAGCGGCGCCACCGCGATCACGATCGTCCCGGCGATGGCCCAGGACGCCGGCCACGTCACGATGCTCCAGCGCACCCCGACCTACGTCCTGGCACAGCCCAAGCAGGACGTGATCGGCAACGCGATCCGCAAGGTGCTCCCTGCGCGCGGCGGCCACCTCACCGTCCGCGCGAAGAACACCGCGCTCCAGTGGGGGCTCTACCAGGCATGCCGCCGACTGCCCGACCAGATGGCGTCGCTGTTCCGCAAGGGCGCGGTCGCCGCAGTGGGCTCGGAGGAGATCGTCGACGCCCACTTCACGCCCCCGTACGCGCCGTGGGACCAGCGCCTGTGCATCTCGCCCGGCGGCGACCTGTTCGAGGTCGTGCGCGAGGGCACGGCATCGGTCGTCACCGCGCACATCGACCGGTTCGTCGAGAACGGTGTGCGACTGACCGACGGACGGGTCGTCGAGGCCGACATCGTCGTCACCGCCACCGGGCTCTCACTCAAGCTTCTCGGCGGTGCCGCGCTGAGCGTCGACGGCGCGCCGGTGGACCTGTCGCAGCGTTACGCGTACCGGGCCACGATGCTCAGCGGGGTCCCCAACCTGTCGTTCTGCATCGGCTACATCAACCTGTCCTGGACGATGCGCTCGGACATGACCGCGCGCCTCGTCAGCCGCATCATCGAGCGCCTCGACCGCTCCGGCGACGACACCGTCACGCCGGTCATGGACGGCACCCCGGCCTCGCGGCCGCTGTTCGACATGGACTCCGGCTACATCCGCCGCGGCGAGCACCTGCAGCCGCGTGCGGTCGCCTCGTATCCGTGGGCGATGAAGCAGAACGTCGTCGTAGACGCCTGGCACACCAACCACGCCGGGCTCGACGACGGGCTCGCATGGACCTCGTCGCGCACCCGCCGCCCCTCCTCCCGTGCAGCGGCCGGCGAATGAAGGCCGTCACCTGCCACGAGGGCCGGCTCGCGCTCGAGCACGTCCCCGACCCCGTACCAGGGCATGGTCAGGTCCTCATCGAGGTCACGCGCTGTGGCATCTGCGGCTCCGACCTGCACGCCCGTACGCACAGCGACCTCACGGCCGACGGTGCCGCCGAGATCGGCTACGACGCGTTCATGCGCTCATCGCAGTCGGTCGTGATGGGCCATGAGTTCACCGGACGGATCCTCTCGTACGGACCAGGCTGCCGCGAGGCCTGGCCGGTCGGCACCCGCGTCGTCTCGCTGCCCGTGCTCGAGCAGGAGGACGGCGTCCACCTGACCGGGCTGTCCGTACGGGCGCCAGGCGGCTTCGCGGAGCGGATGCTCGTCTCGGAGGCGCTGACGATCCCGATCCCCGACGGTGTCAGCGACGACCGCGCGGCCACGACAGAGCCGCTCGCGGTCGCGCACCACGCGGTCCGCCGCGCCGAGATCGGCAAGCGCGAGGTCGCGATCGTCATCGGGTGCGGCCCGATCGGCCTCGCGGTGATCCTCATGCTCAAAGCCGCCGGCGTCCGTACGGTCGTCGCGAGCGACCTCTCGGCCGGACGCCGCGCCCTCGCACGCGCCTGCGGCGCCGACGTGGTCGTGGACCCGCGCGAGCAGTCTCCGTGGACCTCGTACGGCGAGCGCCGCGGCCACCTGCGGACGGCGCCGAGCCTGATGGAGCTCGGCCTCTCGACGATGAAGACCCTGCGCCGCGTCCCGGGCCTGCCGTGGTGGCGGGTGATGCGGGCGGCGGAGAAGGTCGGCGCAACACCGAAGGGCCCGGTCGTCTTCGAGTGCGTCGGCACACCGGGGATGATCGAGGACCTCATCTCCCATGCCCCGCTGCTGTCGCGGATCGTCGTCGTCGGCGTCTGCATGGAGGCCGACACGTTCCGCCCGTCGATGGCGATCAACAAGGAGATCGACCTGCGGTTCGTCTTCGCGTACGGGCCGGACGAGTTCTACGAGACCCTGCGCATGATCGCCGACGGCACGGTCGACCCGACTCCTCTCGTGACCGGGACCGTCGGGCTCGCGGGCATCCCCTCGGCCTTCGACGCGCTGGGCGACCCCGACCGGCACGCCAAGATCCTCGTCGATCCCACGAGCGACGCCACCGCGCCCTGACCGGAGCACCCCGCCTCGATACCCTCGGAGGCATGACGACCCCCTCCTCGGAGTCCGTGTCCTTCCCGCGTCTGCAGGCACGGTCGCTGCGTTTCACCCTCGGCGTCCCCCGCAACCTGACCGTGAGCCCGGACGGCTCCCGTGTGTTCTTCGTCCGCACGCCCGACGGCTCGACGCGGACGGGATCGCTGTGGTCGTACGACGCCGACAGCGGGCAGGAGACGTGCCTCGTCGACGCCTCGGCGCTGCTCGGTACCGGTGGCGAGGAGCTGTCTCCGGAGGAGCGGGCCCGGCGCGAGCGCAGCCGTGAGTCGGCGGCGGGCATCGTCGCGTACGCGATGGACGAGGCGTGCGAGGTCGCGACGTTCGCGCTGTCCGGCAGGGTCTGGGTGAGCCGTACGGGCTCCGCAGGGGCTCGCGCGCTCCCGACGGCCGGCTCCGCGATCGACCCTCGGGTGGACCCGACAGGACGCCGCATCGCCTACGCGACCGACGGCGCGCTGCGGGTGATCGGGGTGGACGGGACGCTCGACTACCCGATCGCCGAGCCTGACGGCGAGCACGTCGTGTGGGGGCTCGCCGAGTTCGTGGCGGCCGAGGAGATGGACCGTCACCGCGGCTTCTGGTGGGCGCCCGACGGCGAGTCGCTGCTGGTCGAGCGGTACGACGAGTCGCCGGTCACGACCTGGCACGTCGCCGATCCCGCCGACCCGTCGAAGGCGCCGGTCGAGCACCGCTACCCCGCCGCCGGCACCGACGACGCCCTCGTGACGCTGTGGCACGTGCGCCTGGACGGTTCACGCACCGAGGTCGCGTGGGACCGCGAGCGCTTCCCCTACCTCACCCGCGTGTCGTGGACCGCTCACGGCGACCCGCTGATCCAGGTCATGGCGCGCGACCAGAAGGACGCCGCCGTCCTCGCCGTCGAGCTCGAGACGGGCGAGACGACGCTGGTGCGCGGCCAGAGCGACGAGGTGTGGGTCGACGTGATGCCCGGCGTCCCCGCGTACGCGCCCGGAGGCCGCCTCGTCACGCTCGAGGACCACGGCGACACCAAGAGGCTCTTGGTCGACGGCGAGCCGGTGTCGCCTCCGGACCTGCAGCTTCGCGCCGTGGTGTCGCTCGGCGCCGAGGGCGCGATCGTGACGGCGTCCCAAGACCCGACGCAGGTCCACCTCTATGCGGTCGGCTACGACGGCGACACGGTCGCGCTGTCCGACGGGCCCGGCGTGTGGAGCGGCACCGAGCGCGGGGGCACCGCGGTGCGCATCCGCGCCGGCATGGAATCGCCGTTCCCGACGATCACCGTGATGCGCCGCGGCGAGACGGTCGGCAACCTCGCCTCCCACCCGCTGCACCCGGGCCTGCACCCGGAGGTGCGGTTCCTCGAGGCTGGCGACGACGCCATCCGTACGGCAGTGCTGTTCCCACGCGGTCACGAGCACGGCAACGTCGCGAGCCTGCCGATCATCATGAACCCGTACGGAGGCCCCCACGCGCAGCGCGTCCTGCACTCCGCCAAGCCCTACCTCGAGGCGCAGTGGATCGCCGACCAGGGCTTCTGCGTCGTCGTCGCCGACGGGCGCGGGACGCCGGGGCGTGGTCGGGCGTGGGACCGCGCGATCCGCGACGACTTCGCCGGTGTGACGCTGGACGACCAGATCGTCGCGCTCGACGCGGTAGCCGACAAGTACGGCACGGACGTCGACACGTCGCGCGTCGGGATCATGGGCTGGTCGTACGGCGGCTACCTGTCGGCCCTCGCGGTGCTGCGTCGCCCTGACGTCTTCCATGCGGCGGTGGCGGGCGCGCCGGTGACCGAGTGGCGCCTGTACGACACGTTCTACACGGAGCGCTACCTCGGGCATCCCGACGAGCAGCCCGAGGTCTACGACGCGAACTCGCTGCTGACCGGGATCGATCCCGACGTCGCGCTTCCGCCGCTGATGATCGTGCACGGCATGGTTGACGACAACGTCGTGGTCGCGCACACCCTGCGGCTGTCGTCGGCGCTGCTGGCCGCAGGCAAGGCGCACAGCGTGCTGCCGCTGACCGGGGTCACGCACATGACGCCGCAGGAGGTCGTCGCGGAGAACCTCGCGCAGCTGCAGGTCGACTTCCTGCGCCGCGCCCTCCACGCCTGACGCCCCGGGTCACCCTCTGCCGCCCGCGGGTCACTCTCTGCCGCCCGTGACTTTCCGTTGGCCCCACCGCAAAGTCGCTAGCCCACTGCACCGTTCCGGTGGGGCAGCGACTCTCCGTTGGGGCCAACGCAACGTGCGGGCACCTCGCGAGTCAGTCTTTCCGCTTCAGCCGCTTCGGCCCGGTCGGGAGCGGCGGAGGTGGTACGGGCGCGGGCGCGGCGTGGTCGATCATCCAGGCGAGCTCGACGTCCGCGACCAGCGCGGCCAGCGCATCGGCAGCGGCCGTGCCCTCGACCCGTACGAGCCAGGCGCGGTCCTCGCTGTCGTCCTCGCCGGCGAAGCCCTCGCGCCGTACGACAGCCTCGTACCCGTCGGCCCGCAGCGCGGCCACGACCTGGTCGGCGTCGTCGCCCTCGTCGAAGTGCGCCTCCGCGCCCTCGCTGTGCGTACGACGCAGGAGCGCGGCGACCTCGGGCAGGAACGGCCGGTCGGCGTCGAGCCACGGCACGTCGTCCAGCTCGTCCGGGCCGAGCCAGCGGAGCCGGTCGTGCTCGGTCGGCACCGGATCACCCGACACGACCTCGCCGACGTACACGCGGAGCACCATCCCCGCTGCCAGCGGGACCTCGCCGTCGAGACGCTGAACGACTGCGGCCTCGCACCGCAGCTCCTCGGCGACCTCACGGCGTACCGCCTTGGCCTCGCTCTCACCCGGCTCCACCTTGCCCCCGGGGAACTCCCATCCACCGGCAAGCGCAGGCGGTGACGTCCTCCGCGCCGCCAGCACTCGACCGCCGCGAAGCAGCGCCACGCCGACGACGACCGCCGGCACCGGCGCGGGTTCGGTGCTTCGGGGATCCACAACCGGCGAGATTAGCGCGTACGGTCAAGAGATGGACGCACCCGACGCCTCCGACAGCCTGATGAGCGACGCAGAGATCGCCGAGGCTCTCCTGGAGCGGCCTGCATGGGTCCGCGACGGCGACACGATCGTCCGCTCCGTCCGCGCACCCACCTACATCGACGGGATCGCACTGGTGGATGCGGTCGCCGCCATCGCCGAGGAAGCCGACCACCACCCCGACATCACCATCCGCTGGCGCGAGGTCACGTTCATCCTGACGACACATTCCGCCAGCGGGCTGACGGCCAGGGACTTCACTCTCGCCGGGGTGATCGACGTGATCGCCGACGCCGCCGGCGACACCTGACGGGCGGCCTCGTACCCGCCTGCGGACATGGGACGCTTGGCCCGTGACCCACGACCTCCACAGCCACTTCGGGACCGGCGAGGGCGAGGGGCGGCGCGGCCTGGCGACCGTGCTCGCCGGCGTCGTCGGAGCGCTGGCCCTCGTGCTCGGCGTCGCAGTCTGGGTCCTGTGGCCGGACGCGGACGACGTCGCCAAAGCACCCAACCCGTACGGGACGCAGGGCGTGTCGATCGTGTCCGGCACGGTCACCGACGTACGTGCCATCGACTGCGGCGGCGGAGCGGTCGGGCCCGACGGGCTGCCTGCCGTCGAGGGTGACTGCGGTGAGCTGCTCGTACGGACGGCGGGCGACGAGTCCGCGACCGTGACCGTCCAGCCGGCGGTGTTCCGTACGGGTATCGAGGTCGGCGACTCCGTCGAGCTCGTACGGGTCGAGCCCGAGGGCACCACCGAGCCGACGTTCGAGTTCCTCGACTTCGACCGCGGTATGCCGCTCGTCTGGCTCGGCCTCGCGTGCGCGGGCGTCATCGTCGCTGTCGCGCGGTGGCGAGGTCTGCTCGCGATCGTCGGAGTGGTCGCCACGATCGGCGCGATCGTGGTGTTCGTCCTGCCCGCGCTGCTCGCCGGCGAGAATCCGCTCATCGTCGCGGTCGTGGGGTCGAGCACGATCATGCTCGTCGTCCTCTACCTCGTCCACGGCGTCTCGATCCGCACCACCGCGGCACTGTTCGGGACGTTGATCGGCATCGCACTGACAGCAGTCCTGGGATGGTTCACGACCGACTGGACCCACCTGACGGGCATCTCGTCGGAGGACGACCAGATCCTCATGGCGGTCGCGGGGCAGATCAGCCTGTCGGGTGTCGTCACGGCGTCGATGGTGATCGCGGGGCTCGGTGTCCTCAACGACGTCACGGTGACGCAGGCCAGCGCGGTGTGGGAGCTGCGGGCCGCTCAGCCCGAGGCGAGCCGGCGCAGCACGTTCGTGTCGGCGATGCGGATCGGGCGCGACCACATCGCCTCCAGCGTCTACACGCTGGTCTTTGCGTACGCGGGCACGGCGATGACGGTGCTGCTGCTCGTCGCCGCGTACGACCGCTCGCTGATCGAGATCGCTGGGACCGAGCAGGTCGGTGCCGAGATCGCACGGACTCTCGTCGGACTCATCGGCCTCGTGCTCGCGGTGCCGGCGACGACGGCGATCGCCGCCGCGCTCGCTCCCGCTCCCTCCGAACCCGTCCCGGACGTCATCCCGGATGAGGGTCACGACCCTCGTCTCGTATGACGTCAGGGGGTCGGCGCGGAGAGCACCGCGGCGATCTCGTACGAGGCGTCGAGCGCGACGAGGTTCGCCGGACCGCCGACCGCGATCGTTCCTCCGGGCAGGCCGAGCGCGGTCGCCGGAGCGCACGATGCGGCGCTGGCGACGGCGACGGGATCGAGCCCCAGCACGCCCAGCGCGCGTCGTACCGCCGTGTCCATCGTCAGCGTGCTGCCCGCGATCGCGCCGGTGTCGACGAGTCGCGCGGTGCCGTCGGCAACCTCGACGATGAGCCCTCCGAGCTCGTACGCGCCGTCGCGCGCGTCGGCGGCAGCCATCGCGTCCGTGACAAGCACTCCGCGTGATCCGGCATCGAGGAGCAGCCGGCGCGCCCAGGCGTCGTGCAGGTGGACCCCGTCGAGGATGAGCTCGAGCGCGACCCCCGGAGCGTCGAGCGCGGCCACGATCGGGCCGGGGGCGCGATGGTGGATCGGGAGCATGGCGTTCGACGCGTGGGTCAGCACGGTCGCGCCGCGGGCGAACGCCTCGGCGGCCAGCGCGTAGTCGGCGTCGGTGTGCCCGACAGCCGCGGCGACCCCCGCGGCGGCGAGCTGCTCGATGGCCTCGAGCCCGCCGCGCAGCTCAGGAGCAAGCGTCACCATCCGGACGAGACCGCCGCCTGCCTCGATGAGTGTCGCCACCGCCTCCTCCGTCGGGAGGGTCAGCGCGTCCGGGTCGTGCGCGCCGCGGTGGTCCGGCGAGAGGAACGGGCCCTCGAGGTGGATGCCGCGGACGGGCCCGAGCTCGCCCGTACGGATCGCCGCGGCGAGCCCTCGTACCTGCTCGGCGAGGACGTCCACCGGCGCCGACACGAGGCTCGCGAGCATGGCCGTCGTCCCGTGCCGGGCGTGGGCGCGTGCCGCGGTCCGCGCGGCGTCCAGGCCACCGTCGAAGGACGCGCCGCCGCCTCCGTGGCAGTGGAGGTCGACGAAGCCGGGGAGGAGCAGCGGGTACGCCCCTGGCACCGGCGCGTCGCTGCGGCCGACCGCGGTCACGACGCCATCGCGATGCTCGACCCACCCGTGCTCGAGGACGCCGTCGGGAAGCACGAGGCGCTCGGCGTCGACGTGCTCAGGAAGGAGAGTCGGGTGGGCCACGGGATCAGCCTAGAGCGCCGACGGCGGCCGACCCGCCGTGTGCCACCCTCGGAGCATGACGAAGCCTCACACCTCGGACATCCCTGGAACCCTCCCGGGCGGCTCGACCGGGCGGTCTGTCGCACGTGTCGCCGGACCGTTGATCGCCTCCGTGGTCGTGCTGCTGTTCGCGCTCCCCATGGCCTGGATGCTGGCCTACTTCATGAACGACGAGGTCCAGACGGGCGATCATGTCGTCTTCCTGGGCGTCCCGATCGTGGAGCTGGCCGTCACCGGCCTCGTGGCGGGACTGGTGATCGGGCGATCCGCCGACCTCGGGTACGCCCGTGCACTCGGCGGCGCCCTCGCTCTGGTCTTCGTCCCGCTGCTCGTCGTGGCCGCCGGCTACGCCCTCCTGAGCCTCACCCCGCTGTTCGACGACGCGATCGGGAGCTCCGGGAGCAACGGCGTGTGGCTGGGAGTCGCCGCGGCGACGGCCGTGTCGGCGGTGCTGCTCTCCGTCCTCGGAGCTCGCCTTCTGCGGCCGAGGCCGTGACCTCCACTCGCCGCCGTCACGAACGACCGGCCTAGCATCGGACGTATGACCCTTATCAAGATCAACGCGATCACGGTCCCCGCCGAGTCCGGGGACGAGCTCGCCCACCGCTTCGCCGCCCGCGCGGGCGCCGTCGACGGGGTGGATGGCTTCGAAGGCTTCGAGCTGCTCAAGCCCACCGACGACCGCACGACATGGCTCGTCATCACGCGCTGGCGCGACGAGGCTGCGTTCGAGGCGTGGAAGACGTCGCCGGCCTTCGCTCATGGGCACCGTGGCGCGGGTGGCGGCGAGGGCAGCGAGAAGAAGCCCCCTGTCGCCGTCACGAGCGAGCTGTGGTCGTACGAGGTCGCCTGACGCAGATCCCGACAAAAGGACCCGACGTTCCACCCCCTGTTCGTGGAGGAACGTCGGGTCCTGGTGTCGTGACGTACGTCGGGGATCAGGCCCAGGCGGCGATCTGCTGCAGAATCTCGGGCCCGCGGCGGTCCACGATCTCCCCGCCCTTGCGGACACCGATGATCAGCAGCGCGATGCCCGAGCCGAGACCTAGCACCACCGTGAGCGCGGTCGCCCACATCCCACCTGTCGCGAGGGCGATCGTGAACGCGACGAGGGTCGGGGCGGACAGCAGGCCGACGGCGAGCATCCCGATCGTCTGGGCGACGAGGATCGCCGTCGTCGATCCCTGCGGCTGCGCGAACATGCCCTCGCCCGGCTTCTGGACCGCGTAGAGGAAGCGTGCCGACAGCACCGACGACGCTCCGAGCGCCACCATCAGCACGCCGAACGAAGCCCCGAGCACGGCAAGCAACCGGTCCCATTCACCCGAGGCCCAGGCTCCGCCGACCGCGAGGAGCAGGACCGTGGGCACGGCCAGGATCGACGCAGCGGTCACGCGTCCCCAGCGATCGGCGACACCGCGCACGCCGGTCGTCACGTGGAGCCAGAAGGCCGTGTTGTCGTACGACAAGTCGGCCGAGATCACGAAGCCCAGCACGTACGCGACGATCGGCGCCATCAGCAGCAGGCTGGTGTTGCCCTCGAGTCCGCCGAACACGATGAACGGGATCGGGATGAACGGCAAGAACGCCACCGAGCCGGCGTAGCGCGGGTCACGCTGCCAGTACGTGAGGCATCGCGCGGCGATCGCACCCGAACGCGTCGCGGGCAGGCGGTCGAACCAGCCGTAGCCCTGGCCGCGCGCGACCGGGCCCCGCGACGGCGGGCGTACGAGGGTCCGCGTGAGTGCGGCATCCCACGCCACGAGCAGCAGCGCGACGGATGCGACCGAGACGAGGAGGCGAGCTCCGGCGAACAGCCACTGGCCCTCTGCGACATCGCCGCCGAGCGACCACGGAGCCCCGAACGGGGTCCACGACAGCACGTCGGCGACCTGCGGCAACCACTCGTCGGGATCCCCCATGGTGCCGATCAGGCGGCTGGCCATCGGCGCGAGCATGATCAGCGGCACGATGACGACGACGGCCGCGACCTCGCGAAAGCGGCGCCACTCCATCAGCGGAGCGATCAGCGCCGCCAAGGCGCGCGAACCGACCGCGCACATCGCGACCCCGAGCGCGGCGCCGACGACCGCGGCGATCAACGCGATCGGCTCGTGCCACCATGCGAGCGACGTCGACAGCGCCGCCAGAACGGTCGCGGCTCCCGGGACACCGACCATCCCCGCAACCGCGAGGCCGGTCACCAGGTCGCGGCGCGGGATCGCGAACTGCTGGAAGCGCCGCGGGTCGAGCGTCGCGTCGAGCCCGAAGCTCAGCAGCGGCAGCACCCACCACCCGACGACCACGACCGCACCCCCGACCACCAGAACGTCGCGCGCCAGGTCGATGTCGACGAATGAGAGACCGATAGACGCCGCGAGGACGACACCGACGACGAAGAGGGCGTACAACGAAGCCAGGACGAATCCGACCGTCTGCCACACCGAGCGCCGGAACCCGTTGAGGACCAGCGTCAGCTTCATCCTCAGGATGACTGCAACCACGACAACCCTCCCGTGGACTGCGGCCCGCCGACGAGCTGCACGAACCTGTCCTCGAGCGACTCTCCGGCGCGCACCTCGTCGACCGTCCCGGAGGCGAGGAGAAGGCCGCGCGCGATCACCGCGACGTGGGAGCACATCCGCTGGACGAGGTCCATCACGTGCGAGGACACGACGACCGTGCCGCCGGTCTGCACGAACCCGGTCAGGAGCTCGCGGATGCCCGCGGCCGAGATCGGATCGACCGATTCGAACGGCTCGTCGAGGACGATCACGCGGGGGGCGTGGACGAGCGCGGACGCGAGCGCGACCTTCTTGGTCATGCCTGCCGAGTAGTCGACGACCAGGGTGTCGGCAGCCTCGGTGAGACCGAGCGCGCCGAGCAGGTCGGCCGTACGGGAACGCACGGTGGCGCGGTCGAGCCCGCGGAGCTCGCCGGCGTACGCGATGAGCTGAGCACCGGTCAGCCGGTCGAACAGACGCAGCCCGTCGGGAAGCACCCCCAGAAGACGCTTGGCCTCGTACGGGCTGCGCCAGACGTCGACGCCATGGATCGAGACGTGACCGAGGTCAGGTCGCAGCAGGCCCGTCGCCATCGAGAGGGTCGTCGTCTTGCCCGCACCGTTGGGGCCCACGATGCCGTAGAACGAGCCGGCAGGGATGTCGAGGCTCACGCCGCCGACCGCGAGCTTCTCACCGAAGGACTTGCACAGGTTGCGGATCGAGACGGCGGCGGTGGGGTCGGGCGGCACCGCCCCGGCCGGTGAGATCGGGCGTGCGGGGACGGGCCCAGGTTCGGCACGGTGGATGTCCGGGGTGGACAAGGAATCAGCTCCTCGTGAGGGGACGGGGTGCCCAGGTTAAGCGGCGCTGGTGTCATACCAGTCAGGGCGGTGCAACGGGCCAAAAACGGTCGCCGGCCACTCCGGATCCGCGAATCGCCTGCGAGGCGGTGTTGGAGTTCGCGATGATCCGCACGTACCTCGCAGCCGCCGAATGCTTGTCATCGCCCTCGCCTCCCTGGTCGTCCTCACGGTCGTCGGTACGGCCGGATGGGGTCTCGGCCTCCGCGGTCCGCCGGCCGCGTCACCGTGATCTCGGGCATACCGCCGATCTGCGACGACCCGGAGTCGCACGCGGCGAAGCCCGTCCGCAGGAACGGGTGGACTCACGGCTTCACTGCCGCGTCGCCGTCGTCGTACGGAACGATTCCCCCGCGCCGATCACCGTGGAGTCGATCCGGTGGCCGACCGCGAACGGTGTGCGGGCGACGTCGCGCGCCCCGTTGAACTGGGTGCTGTCGACGAACACCGACGACGGCAGCGCGATCCTGGTCTCCGGCACCGGTGGGGAAGAGCTTCCGCGCGGCGGGTCGACGACCAGTTGGACGTGGATGGTGTCCGACCCGAGCGGCTGCCTCTGGCAGAACATGACCCTCGGCTTCGGTGACTCGCCGGAGGTTGTCGTGTCGGTGCTGGGCCGCCCGCGCACCATGAACGCGTCCGGCCCCACCCTCGCGTTCCGGGGCACGGCAGAGTCCGCACGTGGGTGCGACGACGGCGAAGACGGGACCGGCGATCTCACGTGTCAGTAGCCTCGGTCGTGTGACGACCGTCGTGCTCGACCTGCCGTTCACCGGCCGCTGGCTCGTCCAGAACAGCCCCGCCCACCGTGTCCCGAGCCACGGCACGCTGCTGATGGGCAGCGCGTACGCGATCGATTTCGTCGGCGTCGACGACAGGGGCCGCACTGCACCCACCAGGGACTGGCGCACAATCCTCGCGACGGAGCCGCCGGAGCGGTTCTTCGCGTACGGCCGCCCGATCCTCGCGCCGTGCGACGGGACGGTCGTCGCGGTGCACGACGGCGAGATCGACCATGAGGCACGGCGCTCGCAGCTCGCGCTCGTCCGGTACGCGCTGGGGCAGGCGCGGCGGGTCCGCGAGGGGATCCGCGCGATCGCGGGGAATCACCTGACGATCGCATCCGAGGGCGCTTTCGTCACGCTCGTCCACCTCCGGCGCGGCTCGCTGCGGGTCGGGGTCGGCGACACGGTCCGTACGGGCGAGCAGCTCGGTGAGTGCGGCAACTCCGGCAACTCGACCCAGCCGCACGTGCACGTCCAGGTGACCGACAGCGCGGACGTCGAGGCGGCACACGGCCTCCCGGTGGCGTTTCGCGACTACCGCGAGTGGCCCCGCGGTCGCTCCGGATCGGTCGCCCACGCCGAAGGCGTTCCGAACGAGCGTGCCGTGGTCGAGCCCTCGCTCAGGGCGTAGCCGGCCGACTCCCATGGGAGACTCCACCCATGGCGCTGTTCAGGAGGAGACCGACGCTCCCGTCGACGGGCAACGACTTCGACGACGCCCTGCTCGCCGAACTCTCCAAGCGCAGCGACCTCGCGCACCCGCGTCACTGGTTGCACTACGTCTATGCCGCCGACGAGTCGGGCGCTCGTACGGTCGCCGACGCCTCCCGCGACGCCGGCTGGCACGTGCAGGACGTCGACACCGCCGCCGACGGCAACGGATGGGTGATCGTCGCCGAGCGAGACGAGGCGGTGGTCTCGCCCGACGCGGTCCGTGAGGCGCGCGCGTTCTTCGAGAGCCTCGCCGCCTCGGTCACCGACGGCGAGTACGACGGGTGGGAGGCCAGCGCCTAGCTCGGATCGGCCTCGTCCACGCCTTCTCGCGTCCGGTCGTGAGACGATTCCCGCCCGGTGCGCGCCGGTCCTGACCTGGAGGGTGACGATGCACGCGACATCGCTGGGCGACGGTGCGGAGCTGGGCCCTCTCGAACCATGGCGGGCAGAGGAGCTCCTCGACCACATGGACCGAGGACGTGAGTTCATCGGGCAGCATGTCGCGCTCCCCGACGCCGTCACCGACCTGGAGTCGAGCCGCGCCTTCCTCGAGCGGTACGCCGAGAAGGCTGCCACCGACACCGGCCGGATCTTCGGGATCTGGGTGGCGGGAACGCTGGTGGGAGGAGTCCTCTTCCGGACGATGGACGTCCCGCAGGGCACGGCCGAGGCGGGCTGCTGGCTGGAGCCGTCGGCCGTGGGCAATGGCCTCGTCAGCCGGTCCGTCCGCGTGATCATCGACTGGGCTGTCGAGGAGCGGGGCATCCACCGCGTGGAGTGGCGGGTCAGTCCGGCGAACGCGGCCAGCATCGCCGTGGCGCGACGCCTCGGGATGACGAAGGAGGGCGTGCTGCGCGAGAGCTATCTGTACCGAGGGGAACGGCGCGACATGGAGGTCTGGTCGATCCTCGCGCCACAGTGGCGGCGGTCCTGACCACCACTGCGGCGCCTCGTCAGCGCACCGCGGCGGCGCTCAAGCGTCGGCGCAGACCGAGCAGCAGTCCGCCTGCCAGCACGAACAGCAGCCCCAACGCGGCCGGGGCCAGCGCAGTGCCACCTGCGTTCGGCAGCGGCGGCGTGCTCGACGGCGGTTCGAAGCCGACCGGTGTGTCCGGGCTGTCCGGCACGTCCGGCACACGTGTCTGCGGGTTGGCGCAGGTCGACGACTCCGACGGGTACGCGACCGTCGTCGAGTACGTCGGGTTGACGTCGAAGCGCACCGTGACCCCGCGCCGGGTCCACGCGAAGTTGCCGTCAGTCTCGACGTACGTGCCGTCCGGCAGCAGCTCCCAGCCCGGCCACTGCAGCGGCTCTGTCGCCGACGCCCCCGGCCACAGGAGCCGACCGCTCAGCGGCTGGCCCGTCACACGTAGTCTTCACCGTCCGGGTTGACGCCCCGACCTCGCCGAAGCCCGCCGGGAGCGTCACCGCGTACGAGAGGTAGGGCGCGGCGCTCACGCACTGCGACACGATGTCGCCAGGGACCAGGTCGCAGTCGTCCGCATCCTCGGTCTCCGTCCACCGTGTCACCGCGCCCGGCGGCAAGGCCCAACCGTCGTCGACGAGCGTGACCGTCTACACTCCTCCCAGACCGGTGACGACCTCGTAGTGATAGTGCTCGCCGTCCGGCGGCGCGTCGACGAGGCACGGCTCTTCGGAGTCGGTCTCGGTCCACTCCGTGACGGTGCCCTCCGGGAACGAGTAGCCCTCGTTCGGCGTCACCCGCACGGTGATCGACCCGTCCTCGTTGACCGTCTCGGAGTACGTGTACGCCTCGGCGTCGGTGAACTCCCAGGAGCCGTTGCCGGGGCCGCAGTCGTCGACCCAGGTCGGCGCCGGCGGCGTCACCTTCTCGACGCAGTCCGGGACGGTGAGCGTGATCGTGTAGTCGGCGTACCCGTAAGCGGCGTTCGCCACCCAGCCGTCCGGCAGGTCGTCGGCGAACACCGGCTCCGGGTCGGCAGTGGTCGACAGCAGGTCGGTGTCAGCCGGAAGCGTGATCGACGGCGGCGAGTACTGCCCTGGCCCCGTGCAGACCGCCTGCTGGACGGTCGGATTCACAGGAGTGACCTCCTGGTCGCACAGGTACGGGTCCTCGAGCGTGACGATCCGCGACGGCGCGGGGTCGAGCGACGCGTCCTCTCCCGCCGAGACGCCGCTTGCCTTCAGCTCGCGGAGCCGGTCCTCGTCGGCCTGCTTCTCGATGTCGTACGAGACGACCCGGTAGAGGGTCGGCGTGCAGGTCGAGGGGGCTCGGACGCCCCCGCGTAGACCTGACCTGAGCCGCCGAGCGCGGACTCGTCGACGCGCGTCATCTTCCACCACGCCTCGACCTTGTACGGCGCGAAGTCGGCGCGCGCCGGCGCTTCGGCGTGGGCTTGGGCGTCTCGCCCTCGACCTCCGGCTTGGCCTCGTTCTTCGTCACCGGCTTGGCCTGGTCTTTGTCTCAGGCTTGGCCTCGTCGTCCTTCGATGGCTCCGGCGACGGCTCAGGGGACGCGACGTCGTCGCCTCCGGACTCGTCGGGTGCCTCCGGCTCCTCGGCAGGCTCCTCAGCCTTCGGAGGGTCGGACGGCTCCGCCTGCTGCGCCGCAGCCTGTCCGTCGGTCTCCCTGTCTGCTGCTGCGGCCACGTTGACCTGAAGGCCGACTGCCAACACCCCTGACACACCGAGAACCAGAAGCTTCCTCATCCCAGACTCCCCCGTTTGCACACAAAGTTTCCTGAGCGCATGCAGACGAGTGGGCGTTATGTCCGGGTTTTGTCGCACCCGTCAGGCGGCAGGCCAGATCACGTGGACGCCCTCAGCGCGCGCGCTCGACGGGCAGCCAGAGCTCGCATGCGGCGTGGGTGCCCGTGAACTCGAGGTAGCGCAGGATCGAGGGACCGGGACGCAGTCGCCACGGGTTCGAGGGGAACCAGTCCGTCGCCGTCGCCGCCCACAGCTGCTGCAACGTCTCTGGGAACGGACCCTGCGAAGAGAAGACGGCCCACGTCCCCGCCTCGAGCGCGATCACGTCCAGATCCTCTGGCACCGACGTCGCGTCTGTGACCGCCACTCCGTGCAGGTACGTGAGGGGTGATCCTTCGGGTGCATCAGGATCGATGCCTTCGGTGACGGCCAAGATGCCTGCCGGCTCGCTGTTGGAGAGCGCCTTGAGTCGCGCGTGCTCCTCCGGGGCGAGACCCGCGATGTGCTCCTGGATGTGCGGGTTGACACCCTGGTGGAGGAGCGGGACCTGCGCCGCGTGTCCGGCGAGCGCGAAGGCAGGGCGAGTGGTGATGGTGACGTCCATGGGGACGCTCCCTTCTACGCTCAGACGGAATCTGAGCATGGGCTGGGTGCTGAGCGGACCACCACGTTCACGCGCGTCCGCGGGACTGATCCCGTGCACCGCGCGAAAGGCACGCCCAAACGCCTCGGCCGAGCCATAGCCGTACGCCACGGCGACGTCCAGCAGGCTGGGCGCACCGGAGACGAGGTCAGCCGCCGCACGCGTCATCCGCCGGCGGCGCGCGTACTCCGATAGGGGTATCTGCGCCAGCGCCGAGAACATTCGCCGAAGGTGATACTCCGTGGTGGCGTGCTCGCGGGCGAATGCCTCGACGTCGAGGGGCTCGCCCATATCGACCTCGACCAGGTCGATCAGGGAGTTGAGAGTGCCGATCATGTGGTCCTCCTTTCGACCACGATCCTCGCCCTGAGGGTCGGCATCCCACCCGACTTTCGCTGCCGCATCCGGTCAGACATTGAAACGGAACTTTGGACCGTTGACGGCAAACGATGGTGTGGCGCGGACTTCTTGCGGACCATCACGTGCGGACCAGCTGCCCGGGTCGCTGAGGTGGGCGCGAACGATGATCGACACAGGCCACAAACCACTCTCGAATCACTCCGCTCCGGCCCCGGCCCGGAGCGGATGGCAACAGGTCCGCAACAAGACATGGGCCTCGCCGCGACCGTGATGGCAGTGAACGGGCGCGCGACATCCCTCCACCCGACCATCCTGCACGATGAGATGACAGTGATGAGCCGCGCAGCCTGGATGGCAGGCGTGGTCATGATGGTCTCGAGGCGGACCATGTCGTGACGGCTCAGGGCGCACAAGTTCTCGGCTCCTGAATTGGGATCCTCGCGCGGTCGGCATTGACCACGCATCCGCTGACGTCGCTGGCCACGCGGGCCAGGTCGCCCGCGGAGCTCCTTCGGGTACGGCTTCGTCACGGCGGAAACCCCTCCAGCCCAACTCACTGGTTAGGCCGCTCGGCTGTCACCTCTCCGTGCAACAGCCCCCGTTTGCCGGCAATAGATGTATACGTCTATCGTTCCTCGTGTGCCGACGAACGCCCTCCACAGCAAGTTGTCGCTACCCGCCCTGGGGCTCCTCCTCGAGCAGGCGGACCACCCGTATGGGCTTACTTCGCGCCTCAACGACCGTTACCGACATCTCCACGCCTCCCGAAGCAGCATCACCACTCTCGCCAAGTCGCTGGCCGACGCTGACCTCGTCACGCCACGCTCGCCTGAACGTGTGGGAAACCGGCCGCCGCGGACGATCTATGACCTCACCGAGGCTGGCTTCACACACATGCGGTACCGAGTCGAGGAAACCATCCGCACCGCGCCCGCCATGGATGCCGACTTTGTCACCGCGCTCGCCTACATCGGCCTCCTCGGCAAGGAGCGAGCTGAGGACGCCCTCGATGAGAGAACCCGTCGGATCCGGCAGGAGATCGCCGATCTCAGTGACAGCCCCACCGATCTCGCCGAGATCAAAATGATCGAGGTCGAATACTGGCTGCGCATGCTCGCCTCGGAAGCGAGCTGGCTTGAACAGCTCCGCGACCGAATTGAATCTGGAGAAATCGAATGGATTGGAGACAAGCCCTCATGCAGTACGGCATCTATGTCGCCGGCCGCGCGGGCACAACCAGCGCAAAGCCGGATCGCCCCGAAAGAATCGCCTCGGCCGTCGACGACCTCACAGGCGGATCCCCGCACGTGATCCGCGAGTACATCCACTTCCTAGGTGCCGATCCAGACCCAGAAATCGTCCGTTCACTCGGTGCCGGAGATGAACTCGCTGGCCTCACCATGCCTGACCAGTGGTATCTCCAGAGCCGACGTGAGCTGGATCTTGTGGTCAGCTATCTCCCCTCGACTGAGGACATATCCGGATGGCTCGCGTTTCTCGATGCCGTTCTGCAGCGTTACGGACACATTGTCCGGTACCTCCAAGTGACCTTGGAACCGAACTTCCCCATCCCATTGATCGACGGGAGCTCGCCGGGAGTCATGGAAGCCCTCGTACAAGGACTCCCCCACGCAAAGCGGGCGGCACCCGCACACGTACAGGTCGGTTTCTCGGTCGCTGAGCCGGCCGATTGGCTGGGCGGCGACGACGAGTTCTGGCAGATGCTTGCGAACCTGCCTGCAGAACAGTTCGCCGACTACGTCGACTACGTCGGCCTCGGTCTCTACCCTGATGCCTTCTCGCCCATCCCGCCAGAAGCCGTTCCAGCTCTCACTGAGAATGCGGTACGACACCTTCGCCTGCACAGCCTCGCAGCAGCGAAGATTCCCCACCGGAAACCCATCCACATCGCGGAGTTCGGCTCACCGAGCGGAAACGGCCGAACTGCAGCTGCGCAAGCCCGGTCGATCACTCACATGGTGGCGACGCTCGAGCACGTGGCAGAAGAACTCAACATCACGGTGTGCGAGTATTTTGGGCTCCGCGACGCGGACACGTCAGGCGGTCAAGCGGTCGGCACCCTTGGCCTGCTCGATGACGACTACATCCCCAAGGGTTCGTTCGACATCTATCGAGGCATTGTCAGAGCCGGAGCTACAGGCAGGGACCAGACGTTGGACCGGAACTCGCCTACACATTGAAACGAAACTCCACCACGTCGCCGTCGGCCATCACGTAGTCCTTGCCCTCCATACGGACCTTGCCCGCCGACTTCGCCGCACTCATCGAGCCGGCGGCGACGAGATCGTCGTACGACACGATCTCGGCCTTGATGAATCCGCGCTGGAAGTCGGTGTGGATGACGCCGGCCGCCTCGGGGGCGGTGGCACCCTTCTTGATGGTCCAGGCGCGAGCCTCCTTGGGCCCGGCGGTGAGGTACGTCTGCAGGCCGAGCGTCTCGAACCCGACCCGCGCAAGCACGTCGAGCCCGGGCTCGTCGATGCCCATCTCGGCGAGCATCTCGCGGGCCTCGTCGTCGTCACCGAGCTCGACCAGCTCGGCCTCGAACTTCGCGTCGAGGAAGACGGCCTCGGCGGGAGCGACGATGTCGCGCATCCGCTGCTTGAGCTCCTCGTCGGCGAGCTCGTCAGAATCGCAGTTGAAGACGAACAGCTGCGGCTTGGCCGAGAGCAGGTGCAGGTCGCGCAGCGGCGCCGGGTCGAGCCCCGCGGCGAACACGCCCGTGCCCGCCTCGAGATGGGTACGGGCCTCCCTGACGGCCTCCACGACCGGCACGAGCTCCTTGTCCTTCTTCGCGTCCTTCTCCATACGCGGGAGGGCGTTCTCGAGGGTCTGGAGGTCGGCGAGGATCAGCTCGGTGCGGATCGTCTCGATGTCGTCGCTCGGCGAGACCTTGCCGTCGACGTGAGTGACGTCGGGGTCACGGAACACACGCGTCACCTGGCAGATGGCGTCGGACTCGCGGATGTGGCTGAGGAACTTGTTGCCGAGACCCTCACCCTCCGACGCACCGCGGACAATGCCGGCGATGTCGACGAACTGCACGGTCGCGGGGATGATCTTCTCCGAGCCGAAGATCTTCGCCAGCTCGTCGAGCCGCGGGTCGGGAACACCGACCACGCCGACGTTGGGCTCGATCGTCGCGAACGGGTAGTTCGCCGCGAGGACGTCGTTCTTGGTCAGAGCGTTGAAGAGGGTCGACTTGCCCGCGTTGGGGAGTCCGACGATGCCGATGCTGAGTGCCACGAGGAACTAGCGTACGGGGCGCTCCCGACGGGCTCCCGTCCAGTGGTCGCGGGTCGTCTGGAAGAGCTGGCTGTCACCGTCGTACCAGGGGTCGTCACGCACGCCGAGATCCTCGAGGCCGAGCCGCCTCGCGATCGCGGCCGACCCTTTGTTGTCCGGGAACATGCCGCACCACACCAGATCGAGCAGTGGCCGGTCCGGTGCGGTGCCGTCGAGGTGCGCGTACGCCGCGTCGATCAATCCGCGAGCACCCTCCGTGGCGTAGCCGCGACCGGTCGAGTCCGGATGGAGATGCCAGCCGACCTGCAGGTCGAGCGGCTCACTGCGGGGACACGGCGCGATCATCACCGTGCCCGCGACGACGCCGCTCTCGCGCACCTCGGCCGCGAGACCGACGCAGCGCGGGTCGGCCTCATGCAGGCGGTTGAGGTCGTCGATCCATGCTGCGGCCTCCACGAGTGAGGCCATCGGCGTGTACGGGGGGTCGCCGAGCCATCGGATCACGTCGAGCCTGCGGTGGATGTCGAGCACCCGCGGCGCGTCGCGGTGGCCATACGGGCGCAGCACGAGTCGCTCGGTCTGGATCGGGAGCGGCAGTGAGCTGGGCCTCGGCAGTTCGGTCATCCCTCGTTCGTACCACTCGGGACCGACATCCGTCCTCCCCCAGCGACGAGCGCATCCCCGAGCTCCGAGCGCAGGTAGAGCACCGACCTCCCGTGCCGCGCGCTCGTGAGCAGCCCGGCGCCGCGCATTGCCCGCAGGTGCTGGTTGACCGCAGGCGTGGTCACCCCGAGCCGCCCGGCCAGCTCCGTCGACGAGGCCGGCGACGCGAGCGCCGTGAGGAGGCCCGCGCGTGTCGCCCCGAGCAGGTCGGCGAGCACCTTTGACGAACGCCGCGCCTCCGCCTGCCAAAGTGTCCCCGCACCACGCACCCCGTACATGATCATCGGCGGCTCGTCCTTCCCGATCGGCACACTCGCGCCGCGGGTGAAAAGGCTCGGGACGAGGGTCAGTCCCTCACCACCCGTCGGGCGCCGGGTGCGCAGGGGCGAGTTCAGCCGCACCCGTACGACGTCGCCGTCGAGGGAGACGCGGTCGCTGATCCCTCCGAGCATCGCGCCGACGCCCTCCGTGGCCGCGACACGACCACGGTGCACGATGTCGGCCTGCAGGACGCCACGCATCCGTGGCCACCACGGGGCGAAGCAGGAGTCCCAGTACGCCTGCAGCGCACGCAGCATGCGGCGGCGGGCCGCCTCGAGGGACCCCCGCAACGGGGACGGAAGGCCCTCCGGATGGACCGCGCGGAGGTCGGCGCCCAGGCGCCCTTCCTCGACTCGCGCCAGCGCCTGCAGCTCGGTGTCGATGCGGGTCAGTGGACTGTCCGGCCGCGGGCTGAGAAAGTCCGGCGTCGACAAGGAGGCGTTGCTGAGCGCGCGAAGCATCGTCGTGTCGAGCCGGTCACGGGCGTCCTGCGTCTCGCGAAGCCACGGAAGGTGGACAGGGAAGCGGCCCGGTTCCCGGAACGTCCGCAGCGACAGGGCCAGCTCATTGATCGGCGAGATCGCGAAGCGGACATCGCCCAGATCCCTGCCGTTCAGCTCGTACTCGAGGAGGCCGACCATGAAGTCATATGCTATATCTCTTCGCACTCCCCGCGCGATCGGCGAGAACTGATCCGTGATCGAGACATTCTTCCCGCGCGACCGGGTCGCCCGGGCTCTCACTCTCAGCACGGCGGCACACTCCCTGTCGAGCGGCGTCTTCTACACCGTGAGCGCGCTCTACTTCACCCGCGTGATCGGTCTGGAGGCCACCACCGTCGGGCTCGGGCTCGGCATCGCCGGAGGCATCGGGGTCGGCGCCTCGTACGGAGGGGGCTGGTTGTCGGACCGGGTCGGCGCCCACCACGTGCAGTCGTGGGCGATGACGCTGAACGGCATGGCGATGCTCGCGTACACCTTCGCCGCGGACGCTCTCGCCTTCGTCCTCGTCGCCTGCGTCGCGGTCGGCACACGTTCGGCGCAGGGGACGGCGAAGCAGGCGATCATCGCGCGCTGGTACGTCGGACCCGAAAGGGTCGCCCTCCGGGCGCGGATGCGCGTCGTCACCAACGTGTGCATCGGACTCGGCACCGTCACCGCAGCGGCCGCGCTCGTCGTGGACACCTCAGCCGCGTACCGGGCCGCGATGCTCGCCGCGGGCATCCTCCTGCTCGTGGCGGCGGTCCCGGTCGTCCGGCTCCCGCGCGCCGTGCCCGCGCTCGCGGAGGCGATGCTCGCCCAGACCCCGCCGGTCGAGCCTGTCGAGACCACGCTCGTCCGCAGCCCGTCGCCGTGGCGCGACCGCACGTACGTGGCCAGCGTGGTCGCCAACGCCGTGGTCGCGATGCACTTCGGCCTCCAGACGATCGGCGTCCCGCTGTGGATCGCGACGACCGAGGCGCCGACCGCCATGGTCTCGGTGCTGCTCGTCCTCAACACGGTCGTGGTCGCGTCGCTCCAGGTAAGAGCGTCGCGAGGCACGCACGACGTGCGCAAAGCAGGAGTCGCCGTGCGGCGGGGGTCGTGGCTCCTCGCCGGGGCGTGCGTGGCGTACGCGCTGGCGGGCTACGGCGACGTCGTGACCGCGTGCGGCCTCCTCGTCGTGGCTGCTCTGGTCCACGGGCTGGGCGAGATCCTCGGTGAAGCCGGCGGGTGGGGCATGGCGTTCGAGCTCGCCGACCCGCGGCGTGCCGGCGCGTACCAGGGACTGACCCAGACCGGGTACGCCGTCGCGGCGATGGTGTCGCCGGTCCTCGTGACGGCGACGGCGATCGAGCACGGCACGGTCGGGTGGGTCGTGCTCGGGGCGCTCTTCGCGGCGGCCGGGACGGCGGCGGCGTGGGTGGCCCGACACGCCGCGACGCGCGGGGCGCACTCCCGAGAAGTGTCAGTCGCCGCTGACAACCTGACCGCATGACCTTGCTCCTCGTCGCGCTTCTCGCCCTGGTCGCTGGACTCGCCGTCGGACTGGTCCTCGGCAGCGGCCTGCTGCGCCGCCAGGGCGCGACCGCGACCGACCACGCGCAGCTCTCGGCGCACGTCGCCGAGCGGGCCGTCGGGCCGGTCAAAGAGAGCCTCGACCGCTTCGACACGCGCCTGCGCGAGATCGAGGAGGGGCGTGTCTCGTGGCAGAGCCAGCTGCGCGAGCAGGTCGAGCAGGTCCGTACGACCAGCGAGTCGCTGCGGCGCGAGACCGCCTCGCTGTCCACCGCGCTGCGCAAGCCACAGGTGCGTGGCCGGTGGGGCGAGATGCACCTCCAGCGCGCCGCCGAGCTCGCCGGCATGGTCGACCGCGTCGACTTCGACCTGCAGGCGACGGTCCGTGACAGCGGAGCCGCGCTACGCCCCGACATGGTGGTGCACCTCGCCGGCGACAAGCATGTCGTGGTCGACTCCAAGGTCCCGCTCGACGCCTTCCTCGATGCGACCGAGGCCGACGACGAGGACGAGTACGCCGCCCATCTGCGACGACATGCGCGCCAGCTCCGGACGCATGTCGACGGGCTCGCTGCCAAGGCCTACTGGCGCCAGTTCCCCACCGCGCCCGAGTTCGTGGTGCTCTTCGTGCCGGGCGAGGCGTTCCTGTCGGCCGCACTCGACGCCGACCCGTCGGTGCTGGAGGACGCCGCCGCGAAGCGCGTCGTCCTCGCGACCCCCACCACGCTGATCGCGCTGCTGCGGACGGTCGGCTACGCCTGGACCCAGGCGCAGCTCGCCGACCAGGCCCGCGAGGTCCACACGCTCGCCCGTGAGCTGTACGAGCGCCTCGGCACGCTCGGCAAGCACTTCGGCAAGGTCGGTCGCAGCCTCGACGCCGCCGTCGGCGCCTACAACGGCGCGGTCGGCTCGCTCGAGACCCGGGTCCTGGTCACCGCACGGCGGATGTCCGAGATGCACGCCCCCGACACCGAGCTCGACGCGCCTGCGCCGGTGGAGACGCGCGCCCGTGCACTGCAGGCTCCCGAGCTCGAGCCGGCGCCTGCCGACCCCCTCGTCGAGGCGCTGCTGTCGGCCGAGGAGGCTCGCTCCGACGGCTCGAGCAGCCCGCACACGGCGCGCCGTACAGGCTGATCGTGCCCTGACGCCCTAGCGTGGGTGCGTGCAGCAGTGGGCCAGGCTCTCACGTGGGCCGCAACGGTCGAAGCCGCGCCACCGCAGGGCGTGGACGGCCCGTGCCGCCGAGGCGGACCTGACCGCACGAGGCATCGCTCTCGTCGCGGTCACCCTTGCGTTCTCCACAGCCTGGCTCGAGATCGCGACGACCGGCCGGCTCGGCTGGTTCTTCGACACGATGTTCGTCCTGGTGTCGGCAACCAACGCGCTGGCCGCCGCACGGAGCGCCCTGTATGCGCCGATGGTCGTCCCGCCGATCGCGCTGCTCGCGGTGCTGCTCGTCGTCGCGATCGCCCGGCCGTCGGCGATCGACGAGCCCGGCACGCCCCCCGACGCCTCGGTCGTCCAGATGATCGTGGTCGCCCTCGCCCATCACGCGATCGCGCTCGTCGTCGCCTTCGGACTGTCGCTCGGCGCCGTGATGTGGCGCAGCTCCGTCCCGGCACGCTGACCTCCGGACGCACACCGGGACGTCATACGTATGGGGGGTCGGAACCCCCCATACGTATGACGTCCCGGTGGGAGCGGTCAGCCGGCGAGCGCCTTCGCCTTCAGGTGGTCGAACTCCGCCTGCGTGATGGTGCCGGCGTCAAGGAGCGCCTTCGCCGTCTCGATCTGGTGCGCAGGGCTCGCATGCCCCGCAGTCTGCTGGATGTACTGATCCGTCTCCGCCTTGGCCGCCCGCATCGACGCGATCTGCCGCTCGGCCATGCCGCCGCCGCGCGCGATGAGGTACACGAGCGCCGTCAAGAACGGGAAGATGATCAAGAAGATCACCCACACCGCCTTCCACCACCCGCTGAGGTCACGGTCGCGGAAGAGGTCAGTCAGGATCTGGAAGAGCAGGATCAGGTACGCCACGAAGACGAAGCTCCACACGAGGAGCCAGAAGAAGTCCCAGAAATCGTCCATTGGGGTGCCTTTCCGCAAGTCATCGGCCGGCGCACACTGCGCCAGCCGGATCAACTCTCACGCGCCGCGCGACACCCGGCATCGCCCGCGCGGGGTGATTCGGTCAGGCCACCCGCTGGTGCACGTAGTCCGTACGACGCTCACGCACCGGACGCCCGATCCCTTCGGCGATCACTCGCAACTCCTCGACGGTCTTCGCCGAGCCGTGCTGCGACCCGGCCATCCGGCTGATCGTCTCCTCCATCAACGTGCCGCCGAGGTCGTTCGCACCGCCCTGCAGCATCGCGCGCGTCCCCTCGGTGCCGAGCTTGACCCACGACGTCTGGATGTTGTCGATCCGTCCGTGCAGCATGATCCGGGCGAGTGCGTGCACGGCCCGGTTGTCGCGCATGGACGGTCCGGGGCGGGCGACGCCCGCGAGATAGATCGGCGCGTTCGTGTGGATGAACGGGAGTGCGACGAACTCGGTGAAGCCGCCCGTACGGTCCTGCACCTCGGAGAGCGTCCGCAGATGCCCGACCCAGTGGCGCGGGTTGTCCACGTGGCCGTACATCATCGTCGAGCTCGACCGGATCCCGAGCGAGTGCGCCGTCTCGACGACCTCGATCCACTGCGCGGCGGGCAGCTTGCCCTTGGTGAGCACCCAGCGCACGTCGTCGTCGAGGATCTCGGCGGCGGTCCCCGGGATGGTGTCGAGGCCTGCTTCGTGCAGCTCGGTCAGCCAGTCGCGGATCGAGCGCCCGGCCTTCGCCGACGCGGTCACGACCTCCATCGGGCTGAACGCGTGGACATGGATACCGGGCGACGCCGCCTTCACGGCACGCACGATGTCGGCGTAGGCCGAGGGGCCGAGGTCGGGTGAGATGCCGCCCTGCAGGCAGACCTCGGTCGCGCCGAGCTCGACCGCCTCACGGACGCGGTCGCCGATCTGGTCAAGCGAGAGCGTGTAGGCGTCGGCGTCGGACTTGCGCTGCGCGAACGCGCAGAACCGGCACCCGACGTAGCAGACGTTGGTGAAGTTGATGTTCCTGTTGACGACGTACGTGACGTCGTCACCGACCGCGTCGCGCCGCAGGTCGTCGGCGAGACGGCAGACCGCGTCGAGCGCCGGGCCCTCGGCGGTCATCAGCGCGAGGTAGTCGGCGTCGGACAACCCGCCCGGCGTCGCCTCTGCCCGCGACAGCGCCGTCCGGACGTCGGCGTCGAGCCGCGCGGGGACGGACGGGAGCCCGACTGGTACGGAGGTGCGCGAGGCGTGCTCGCGTACCTCGTCCCAGTCGCCGTAGACCCCCGCGAAGTCGCTGCGCCGGTCCGCGCTGCGCCCGACGGTGTCGACCTCAGTGTGCAGCTCCGTACGACCGGCGGCCTCCATCGGGGTCTCGGGCTCCTGCCACGGGCGCCCGACCACCGGCGCGTCGGCGGCGGCGAGGCCGTCGGGTGCGGCCAGCGCAGACACGTGCGGCGCCAGCCGGGTGTCGAACCACGGCCGCTCCCCCGACAACGTCTCGCGGACGAAGCGCGGGTGCGCGGTCAGCCGCTCGGACAGCTGCAGCCCGGACTCGGCGGTCCAGCGAGCGAGGTCGTCGATCTGCGGCCAGGGACGCTCAGGGTTCACGTGGTCCGGCGTGACCGGCGAGACCCCGCCCCAGTCGTCGACGCCAGCCGCGAGCAGCGGTGCGATCGAGGCTGGGTCGGACAGGTTCGGCGGCGCCTGGATCGTCACCGACGGGCCGAGGACGATCCGCGCGGTAGCGAGCGTCGCGAGGTACTCCTCGACGCCCAGGTCAGGCTCGTTGCGCATCGCCGTGTCGTCCTTGGCGCGGAAGTTCTGGACGATCACCTCCTGCACCGAGCCGTACGTCCGCGCGATCCGGCGCAGCTCGAACAGCGCGTCGACACGCTCGGACACGGTCTCGCCGATCCCGACGAGGATGCCGGTGGTGAACGGGATGCCGATGCGCCCGGCGTCCTCGAGCACGCGGATCCGCAGCGCCGGGTCCTTGTCGGGGGAGGCATAGTGCGGACCGCCCGGCTCCGACCACAGGCGCGTCGCCGTCGTCTCGAGCATCATCCCCATCGACGGCGCGACCGGCCGCAGCCGCTGCAGCTCCGCCCACGACATCACGCCAGGGTTGAGGTGCGGCAGGAGGCCCGTCTCCTCGAGCACACGGATCGCCATCGCCCGCACGTACGACAGCGTGTCGTCGTAGCCGTGCTCGTGGAGCCACTCCTCGGCCTGGGGCCAGCGGTCCTCCGGACGGTCGCCGAGCGTGAACAAGGCCTCTTTGCACCCCTGAGCCGCGCCCTGCGCCGCGATCGCGACGATCTGGTCCGGTGATAGGAAAGGCGCGTCGACGCGGTTCGGCGTCGTCGCGAACGTGCAGTAGTGGCAGCGGTCTCGGCACAGCCGGGTGACGGGGATGAAGACCTTGCGGGAGTACGTGACGACGCCGGGCCGGCCTGCGGCCTCCATCGCCGCGTCCCGCACGCGGGTGGCGACGGCGGACAGGCGGACGAGGTCGTCGCCTCGCGCCGACGCCAGCGCCAGCGCCTCGTCGTGGTCGAGGGACTTCCCGGCCTCTGCGCGGGCCAGCGCCCGTCGGATCTCGCGATCGCTCGTCATGATCGCCTCATCGTAATCCCGTTCCGTCACGCGTGAGACGATGCGTCCTGCCATGGAAGGCAGCACTCAGTCTGAGCGAAGGACACCATGACTCACACCATCGCCGTCGTCGGAGGAACCGGGCCCCAGGGTCGCGGACTCGCCTACCGCTTCGCCCTCGCGGGCCACACCGTCGTCATCGGATCGCGCTCGGCCGAGCGCGCCGGCGAGAAGGCCGAGGAGATCGCGGCACGCGTCGCCGAGAACGGTGGCACCGGCACGCTGTCCGGCGCGACCAACACCGACGCCGCCGCCGGGGCGGACATCGTGCTGCTCGCCGTGCCGTGGGACGGCTACGTCGAGCTCGTCGCCGATCTCGCTCCGGTCCTCGACGGCAAGACGGTGATCAGCTGCGTGAACCCCCTCGCGTTCGACGCCGCCGGCCCGTACGGTCTGACGCTGCCGGAGTCCGCTGCTGAGCTCACGCAGGCCGCGGTCCCGAGCGCGAAGGTCGTCGGCGCGTTCCACCACGTGGCCGCACTGTCGCTGTGGAAGACGCCGGAGCCGCTGTCGCACGAGGACGTGCTCGTGTGCGGGGACGACGCGGAGTCGAAGGACCTCGTCGCCGACCTCGCCCGTACGGTCAGCGGCCTGCGCGGCATCGACGCCGGCGCCCTGCGGATCGCACGCCAGCTCGAGCCCTTCACGGCCGTGCTGATCAACGTGAACAAGCGCTACAAGGTCCGCTCGGGCCTGCACCTGGCGGGCCTGCCCGAGGACGCCCGCGCCTGAGGCTGGCTCCGTCCCGTCCGCGATTCGGGCAGTTTCCCCCTGCTTCGGCGCACGCGATCGGTGGGAAAGCGCCCGAATCGCGGACGGGACGGAGCTGCGTCAGACGGGCTGGCCGGCCTTGCGCAGGTCGCGGCGCAGCTCCGGCGGAAGCGCGAAGATCAGGCTCTCCTCGGCGGTGTGCACCGCGGTCGCGGGCGGGAAGCCGCGCTCGTTGAGGAACGCGATCAC
Source organism: Mumia zhuanghuii (assembly GCF_042681565.1). Lineage (NCBI taxonomy): Bacteria > Bacillati > Actinomycetota > Actinomycetes > Propionibacteriales > Nocardioidaceae > Mumia > Mumia zhuanghuii. The sequence goes on along the minus strand of NZ_JBHUFT010000008.1, from coordinate 289,470 downwards.
GCCCTGCACCAGCTCCTCGGGCACCGACGCGCCGGAGGTGACGCCGACCTTGTCGACACCCTCGAGCCACTCCTCGCGGATCTCGCTCACGTCGTCGACCCGGTACGAGGCCTTGGCTCCGGCCTCGAGCGCGACCTCGACGAGGCGTACGGAGTTCGACGAGTTGGCCGAGCCGACGACGATCATCAGGTCGGCGCCCTCGGAGATCTCCTTGACCGCGAGCTGGCGGTTCTGGGTGGCGTAGCAGATGTCGTCGCTCGGCGGGTCCTCCAGCTGCGGGAACTTTGCGCGCAGCGCATCGACGATCGCCATCGTCTCGTCCACGCTGAGCGTGGTCTGCGACAGCCAGGAGAGCTTGGTGTCCGCAGGGAACGACAGCGCCTCGACGTCGGCGACGGTCTCGACGAGCGTGATCGCCTCGGGTGCCTCGCCGTGGGTGCCTTCGACCTCCTCGTGACCGGCATGCCCAATCAGCAGGATGCGGTAGTCCTCACGGGCGAACCGCTTCGCCTCGTGGTGCACCTTGGTCACCAGCGGGCAGGTCGCGTCGATGGTCTTGAGCCCACGGGCGGAGGCATCGATGTGGACGGCCGGCGAGACGCCGTGCGCCGAGAACACGACCGTGGCGCCGGTCGGCACCTCGTCGAGCTCCTCGACGAAGACGGCGCCGCGGTGCTCGAGGGTCTGCACGACGTGCTTGTTGTGGACGATCTGCTTGCGGACGTAGACGGGCGCCCCGTACAGGTCGAGCGCCTTCTCGACCGTGATGACGGCGCGGTCGACGCCTGCACAGTAGCCGCGTGGCGCGGCGAGCAGGAGATCGCGGTCCGCGCCGAGCGCGGGCATGCCGAGTGTCACGGTGTCCGAAGCCATGCCCCCATCGTAGGGGAGTCCTCCACAGCTCCTGGCGCCGTCGCCGCTTGCTGTCTGCCGATGCGCCTAGGGTTGCTGCATGGCCCTCGAGACCACCCCTGACTCACCCGCGCCGCTGCGCGTGATCTCCCAGCTGATGGGCGACTACATCGCACGGCTCGGCGCCCAGTGGATCGAGGGCGAGATCGCTCAGCTCACCCGTCGCCAAGGGGTGTGCTTCCTGACCCTGCGCGACCTCGATGCCAAGATCTCGATGTCGGTGACCTGCCGCCGGATCGTCCTCGACCGCTCCGCCACGCCGATCACGGAGGGCGCGCGGGTCGTCGTCCACGCCAAGCCCGACTTCTATCCCGCCAACGGCACCTTGTCGCTCAACGCGCGCGAGATCCGCCCCGTCGGCATGGGCGAGCTGCTGGCCCGCATCGAGCAGCGTCGCCAGCTGCTCGCCGCCGAGGGCCTGTTCGACGCCGCACGCAAGCGGCCGCTGCCGTTCCTCCCGCACCGCATCGGCCTGATCACGGGCAAGGGCTCGGCAGCCGAGCGCGACATCCTCGAGAACGCACGCCTGCGCTGGCCCGGTGTGGAGTTCGGGATCTCGTACGCGCTTATGCAGGGCAACTCGTCCGCCGCTCAGGTCATCACCGCGCTGCGCGCGCTCGACGCCGACGAGTCGGTGGACGTCATCATCGTCGCCCGCGGCGGCGGCTCCGTCGAGGACCTCCTGCCGTTTTCAGACGAGGGCCTCGTGCGCGCCGTCGCCGCCGCCCGTACGCCGGTGGTGAGCGCGATCGGCCACGAGCCCGACGTGCCCCTCCTCGACCACGTCGCCGACGTCCGTGCGTCCACGCCCACCGACGCGGCGAAGCGGGTCGTCCCGGCCGTCGCCGACGAGCTCCAGCACCTGACCCAGCTGCGCCGCCGCGCCTGGTACGCGGTCGACCAGCGCCTCGGGCGCGAACAGCACCGGCTCGACGCGGTCCGGAGCCGGCCGTCGCTGGCCCGACCCGCGACGCTGATCGACGAGCAGACCGCCCGCGTCGACGAGCTCCTGGGGCGGGCACGCCGGTCGCTCGGCCACCGGCTCGACCTCGCGCACCACGACGCCGCCGCGCAGCTCGCCCGGGTGCGCGCACTGTCGCCGCTGCGGACGCTCGAGCGTGGCTACGCGGTCGCACAAACCGCTGACGGCACCGTCATCACGTCGATCGACCAGCTTTCCCCCGATGCCGAGGTGTCCCTGCGGGTGGTCGACGGCCACGCCACCCTCCGTACGCTCTCTACCGCCCCTTCACCGCACGCCGACCTCACCGATGACGACGAGGAGTCCCGATGACCGAGCCGAGCGACGACGCCACCGCGTCGACCCCGGAGATCCCGTACGAGCAGGCACGCGAGGAGCTCGCCGAGGTCGTCTCCAGGCTCGAGGCCGGCGGGACGACGCTCGAGGAGTCGCTCACGCTGTGGGAGCGCGGCGAAGAGCTGGCCGCGATCTGCCAGCAGTGGCTCGACGGCGCGCGGGCGCGCCTGCAGCGCGCTCAGGAGAAGGCGGCGCAGCGCGGTGACTCGGGAGCCGCCGCGCAGTGAGTCGAGGGGCTACTCGGAGGAGAGGAGCCCCATGAAACGCTCGATGTCCTCGCGGGGGGCGGGCCCGGTGACGAGCACCGTCATCTCCCCCTCCTCGCGGACGAAGGTGGTCTCGCCGCCGCCGGTCCACAGCTGCCAGGTCTTGCCGGCGACCTCGACGTCCGCACGCTGCTCGACGCCGGGCGCATAGGCCTCGATCATCCGCGGCGCGGAGTCGAGCGCCTGCTCGAGGCCGATGTAGCGGTCGTCCTCGGTGAGAACCCCCAGGTGCCACCGCCCGGACTCGCCAGGCTTGAACGTGACGCCGTTCGCACGCCACCCGTCAGGAAGCGAGGTGGGCGAATACACCGGGTACGGAGCCGTCTGACGTACATCCTCGACGGTCTGCTCGTACGCGACCGGCGGCCGCTCGTCGGGCGTGTTGCCCCAGAAGAACTGGCCGACCAGGTACAGCCCGACCACGATCACCGCCATGGCACCCATCGAGCGGGCGATGTCGGCGAACGCCGGGTTGCCGTATGTCGACCGCGGCTTCGCGGGGGCCTGGTCCGGCTCCGACGCCGGCTGCTCCTGCGTCGGCTGCCCGGGCGTCGGGGAAGGATCGGTGCTGCTCACCCGGCCATTCTCCCAGGCGCCCCCAGGCAACCGAACCACCCACTCGCCAATGCTCCGCACACACGAGCCGATTCTGCGTATCCACTCCGCATATGCGGTCATTTCTGCTAGCCTGCTGCCGTGCCAGCGTATCGCTATTCCGAGGCCGCCGAGCTCCTCGGCGTCAGCGACGACACGGTCCGTCGCTGGGCCGACCAGGGGCGGTTCGCCCCGACGCGGCTCGCGAACGGCGCCGCGGCAGTGGAGGGGCGTGACCTCGCCGCACTCGCCGTCGAGCTCGCCGACGCCCCCGCAGACCCCGAGCGGACTCACGTTCGCAGCGCCCGCAACCAGCTGCGCGGCATCGTGACCCGGGTCGTCGCCGACACGGTGATGGCGCAGGTCGAGCTGTGCTGCGGGCCTTACCGGATCGTCTCCCTCATCAGCGCCGAGGCCGTGAGCGACCTCGGCCTCGAGGTTGGGGTCGTCGCGGTCGCCGGCGTGAAGGCCACGAACGTCACCCTGGAGGTCACCCCGTGAAGCGTTCGCCGTTCCGTACGGGCGCGGGCCTCGCGCTCGCCGCAGCTGCCACCTCCCTCGTCCTCGCCGGCTGCGGGGGCGCCGACGAGGACGAGGGAGGCGCGTCGCAGGACCGTACGCTCACCGTCCTTGCAGCCGCCTCGCTGACCGAGGCCTTCGACGACCTGGAGCCTGTGTTCGAGCACGAGCACGACGGGGTGGACGTCCGGCTGACGTACGACTCCTCGGCCGTGCTCGCGGAGCAGGTGATCCAGGGCGCACCCGCCGACGTCCTCGCGACCGCCGACGAGACGACGATGCGCAAGGTCGTCGAGGCGGACGCCGCCGACGGTGACCCCGTGCTCTTCGCGAGCAACACCCTCGTCATCGCGACCCCGCCCGACAACCCCGGCAAGGTCCGCGGCGTTCAGGATCTGGGCCGCGCCACGTTCGCCGTGTGCGTGCCGCAATCACCGTGCGGCGACGCCGCGCAGCGCCTGCTCGCCCTCGACGGCAACACCGCGAAGCCGACGACCGAGGAGCAGAACGTGAAAGGCGTCCTCACCAAGGTGACGCTCGGCGAGGTCGACGCCGGGCTGGTCTACCGCTCCGACGCGCAGGCGGCCGGCGACGACGTCGAGACGGTTGAGGCGGAGAACGCCTCGGAGGTCGTCAACGTCGATCCGATCGTCGTCCTCGTCGATTCCCAGGGCGCCGACCTCGGTCGCGACTGGGTCGACCTCGTCACGAGCAAGCAGGGGCAGAAGGTCCTCGCGCAGCACGGGTTCGGGCCAGCCGCGTGACCAGTCGGGGCGCTCCCGCCCTCGGACGGGTGCCGGTCACGCTTGTCATCCCGTCCGTCGTCGGCCTCCTCCTCCTGCTGCTCCCGCTCGGCGGGCTGCTGCTGCGTGCTCCGTGGGGCACGTTCCTGGAGCGGCTCGGCAAGCCGGAGATCCTCGACGCGCTCCGGCTGAGCCTGGTCACGTCGACGGTCGCCACCGCCGTGTGCCTTGTGCTCGGGGTGCCTCTGGCCTGGGTGCTCGCCCGTACGGAGTTCCGCGGGCGCAGCGTCGTCCGGGCGCTCGTGAACGTGCCGCTGGTCCTCCCGCCGGTGGTCGGCGGCGTGGCCCTGCTGATGGTGTTCGGGCGGCGGGGTGTCGTCGGGCAGTGGCTCGATGAGGCCTTCGGCGTCACGATCCCGTTCACCACGGTGGCGGTCGTCCTCGCCCAGTCGTTCGTCGCACTCCCCTTCCTCGTGATGAGCGTCGAAGGTGCGCTGCGGACCGCGGGCCACCGGTACGACGAGGTCGCCGCGACGCTCGGCGCCCACCGTCTCGTCACGTTCTGGCGGATCACCCTGCCTCTCGCCGCACCCGGGATCGCCGCGGGTGCCGCCCTGGCGTGGGCACGAGCGCTCGGCGAGTTCGGGGCGACGATCACGTTCGCCGGGAGCGTGCCGGGCGTGACACGGACGATGCCGTTGCAGATCTACGGCGCGATGCAGTCCGATGCCGACACGGCCATCATGCTGAGCGTGATCCTGCTGGCGATCAGCGTCGCGGTCCTCGTGGCGCTGCGCTCGTCGTGGACCGGCCGCGCATGGGCGGGGCAGGCGTGACTGGGCTCGACGCGAGGCTGCGGCTGCGTCGGGGGGCGTTCGCCGCCGAGGCTGCCTTCGCGGTGCCACCCGGTGAGGTCCTCGCGCTGGTCGGCCCCAACGGCGCCGGCAAGAGCACGCTGCTGCGCGCCCTGGCGGGACTCACGTCGCTCGACGAGGGCCACGTGGTCCTCGGCGACACCGTCCTGGAGGACACCGCATCGGGTGTCCGGACGCCGACTCCCCAGCGTGACCTGACGATGGTCTTCCAGGACCCGCTGCTGTTCCCGCACCTGTCGGTCCGCGACAACGTGGCGTTCGGGCTGCGCCACCACGTCGGCACCGCCTCGGTCTCCCGTACGCGGCGTGGCCGCGCTGCCCGGGAGCGCGCCGACGAGATCCTGACCCGTACGGGGCTTGCCGACCTGGCCGCTCGCAAGGCGGCCCGGTTGTCCGGCGGTCAACGCCAGCGGATCGCGATCGTACGGGCGCTCGCCTGTGATCCCGCCCTGCTACTCCTCGATGAGCCGACGTCCGCGCTCGACGTCTCGGTGACGACGGAGGTGCGGGCGTTCCTACGCCAGCACGTGCGCGACTTCGGCGGCGTCACGGTGCTGGTCTCGCACGACCCGCTCGACGCGTTCGTGCTCGCGGACCGGGTGGCGGTCATCGAGGAGGGCCGGCTCACCCAGGCCGGCACGCCCGACGAGATCTCCCGCAGGCCCCGTACGGACTACGTCGCGCACCTGATGGGACGCAACCTGATGCGCGACGGCGACACGTACCGGACCTTCAGCCCGACCGCGGTCACGCTCTTCCGCGAAGAGCCCGTCACGTCCGCGCGCAACCTCTGGCAGCTGCGGATCGTGAGCCTCGTCCCGCACGGCGACGCCGTCCGCGTGCACCTACGCGGGGCGGTGCCTCTGGTCGCCGACGTGACCCGCGAGGCCATCGCCGCGCTCGACCTGCACGAGGGCGTCTCCGTGTGGGCGAGCGTCAAGGAGACCGAGGTGACGACGTTCGAGGACTGACGCCGCGAAATCCGCACCGCGCGCCCGCACTTTGCGTTGGCCCGGGCGCGATCGACGAGGTTGGTGAGCGTTTCCCTGCATCTACGCGTCGATCTGATCATCATTCGCGCCGTTCCGTTCCAGGCGCACGCTAACCGAATGACGCGCCTTCCTGGCGATCGCCAAGACCGCGAAGAGCGGGGAGGCTGCAGATAGAGCGACAAATAGACCCGTGATCTGCTTCGATTCGGGAAGCAGAGCCAGGGCAGTGAGCGATGCACCGAAGATCGCAATGAGGATTCCGATGACCGCCAGCGTCGGCCGCCAGCCATCCGGCATCCGGCGATCGAACCACCGCCAAAAGACATGGCCGAATATCCCGCCGGCCAGAGCAGTCGCAACCCAAGGCGCGGATTCGAGAATTAACGACCACATATCGGAAACCCTCTCCTGAAGAGGGAAGCCTTCGAATTCAGTCGCTTCAAATCGCGTACAGCGCCTGGCCTATTCATAGAGCCAGATTCTGAAGAAGTACTCGACATAGTACCTGACAGTGACTACAAAATCAGTGACCCTATTCGCCAGACTCCGCAAACCATACTTGCCAGCAAATTTCCGAAGCTTCTTTGCCATGCGGTCAATCGCCCGGTTAGTACCGCGGATCAACTTCTCCGCATTGCTCTTAACCCAGTTCCCGAATTTTGGGCCGACGTACCCTACAACTCCGGCAAGTGCTCCGTAGCTAGCCGCCATCCCAAGCCCGTTCCAGCTGAACTTATTCGACGAGAACCCTACTTTAAAGGCGTACCCCGCGGCACCCATAAGCCCGCCAAGGCCGGCAGCGCAGGCGAAGCCAGCAAGTCCAGTCGTCCTACAAAATGTACCTAGCGCAGTCTCGAAAAAGACGAGCGCCAGATTACCGAGATCCGCCCATCCCGCCCCAGTTGGGTCCCAGACGTTGATGGGGTCGGTGGGATACGCGTACGGGTTTGCTCCGCCGTTGCGGATGGGGTCTGGGGAGGTGAAGAGGCCGGTGCTGGGGTTGTAGAGGCGGGCGCCCATGAGCACCAGTCCGCCGAGGGTGTCGGACGATCGCTGATGGGAGCCGAGCCACCCGTATCGGCTCGAGTGGGCCGACTCGATCGGGTTGCCGTATTCGTCACTTTCGGTATAGGTGTCGATCGCGATGGGGACGTCGGGGGTCTGGTTCTGTGTTGCGACGATGTCCCCGTGAAGGTTTGCCAGCTGAAACACGGTGTCGGTGCCCGAGACGGAGGCGACCATGCCGAGGTCGGGCAGGGTGACGTATCGGGTGCTGGTCCAGGTGTCTCCGCCGTCGATGGAGGATTGGACACTCGTTGGGGAGTCGGAGTCGTCGGAGTACCGGTACCTGAGACGACTGCCCTCGACGTCGTTGCTTGCATTGATGATCGATCCGATACGGTCGATCGGTTCGAGCACATAGGAGATCCGACGCTGATTCGTCCCGCCCATTCCGTTGTCGACATCCTGGGTGAGTGACTCCACCATATCGTTCGCGAAGTAACTCACGCCCAACGCGCTAACAGCGCCCGGACCGGTGTCTGACTTGGGGATGGTGATGGTTCTACCGAAGCCGTCGTAGGCATAGCCGTCGTCACGGATCCGCGATGCGGTGTCGTACTCGCTGATCTCCTGGACGGAAGGTGTTGCGCTCTGGCAAGTTCCGTCTTCGGCCGCTGCGAAGGCTGCGAAGGTTTTTCGCTCGGACGCTGGGGTGAATCCGTAGGTACGAGTGAGGCACTCACCTGCCCGACTGTCTTGGACTTGCGTCAGTCGGCCGAGGTCATCGAAGGAGTAGGCCTGGCTTGAGACGTCGGATGAGCTGGCGATCGTGCGCCCGCGCACATCGGTTGTGGCGCCGAAGGTGAGGATCGGCTGTTCGTCAGGGTCGAGGTACTCCAGCCCTGTTCTAACGCCGGCCTCGTTGGTGGTGGTGCGGGACGACATCCCGTTGGGGTAGGTGACCGACGTCTGGGCGCCGCGTGCGTCGTGCGTGAGGGAGAAGGTCCCGGCTGCGCCGTCGATGAGGCCACCAACCGTGACCGCGGTCGCGAGCCCTCGGTGCTCGCCGGTGTTTCCGTCGTAGACGAAGCTGTAGTTTCCGGCGCCGTCGTCGACGGTTGCAATTTGGTCGTCGACGGTGAATGTGGTGGTCGATGTCATCCCGCTCGCGTCGGTGTACTTCCAGGCCCGTCCCCAGCTGTCGTACTCGGTGAGGACGCTCGCACCGGCGGCCGACTGCGTGGTCGGCAGGCCGGACTCGGGGTCGTATTCGAATGTGGACGTGCGGGTGTCGCCGGGTGCTTGGACCGTGGTGGCGACGCTTCGCCCGAGCGCGTCGTAGGTGTGGGTCGTGACCCGGGTGTCCGAACCGGACGTCTCTTCAATGCGCGTGGGCTGGAGGTCCTCGTCATAGTCCGCGTAGTAGACGATCGGGATAGAGGGGTCGGTCGGTTGCACGGCAGGACCGACCTTGCAGGTGAGCCCGATCCAGGCCCGGCGCTGTTGCTCGCTGGCAAGGTTCGCTCGACAGTCTCCGTCGACGGCGTCGACTGCGAAGTAGGTCGTGACCGTCGCATAGGCATCGGATCCGACCCCCGAGCTGTCCGATGCTCCGCCGGGAAGCCGACTCTCGATTTCGGCCCCGGCAGCGTCGTAGCGCGTGACCGTAGTCGACCACGACCCATCGTCGAGTCGGATGCGTTGGCGGGTCGGCCTCCCGAGTGTCCAACCGTTGCCGTCGCCTTCGGCGACAGGTGAATAGTCGAGCCGAACCATCGTGGGATCGTGGGCGCCTCCGAAGTCGGGATCGGCGGCAGAGCGAGTCGTTTCGACAACGAGATTGAAAGAGGTCTTTCCGGCCGGCAGTTCTGGCTTGTTGTCGCCACCGAGTGTGGGGTCTTCGTCGTCGTAGGTGAAGCTCTGGTGGGGTCGGTACGGGCCAGTCGTGCCGTCACGCAGCGTGGCGGTGCGGACGGGCCCGAACTGATCTTCCGCTCGGGTGCCGTCACCGTCGTCGGGATCGTCGTCGCCGTCGTCGTTGTAGACGGTGAAGGCTGACGCCTCCGCGGCCACGCTCGGGCGCTCGGCGGCCGGTGCGGCCAGTGCGCGCGCACGCCCGGCGCCGTCGAGTGTCCGCACCACGTTGCCGTTCTCATACCAGATCGAATCGACGAGCCACTGACCGATGCCGTCGACGTTGCCGTGGATCGCGGTGTTGGTGACTGCACCGACAGCATCGACGAACCACAGGCTCGCGTGTTCGAGGTCCGCGCTCGTCGGGGTTGCCGCCGGGATGTGATCAGGGCTGAAGACGGCGTAGGCCTTCGTCGGCACCGTGCTCTGCCCCCACTCCGCGGCTGATGCCGCAGAGAGGTCAGGTAGCCCCGCCGTGATGGTCGCAAGGTCGTAGGACACGGTCCAGGTGACGGGCGTCCCGGTGGCGTCGTTCGAGTGCTCATCCAGCGGACGGGTGACCGTCGTCAGACGACCGGAGGCGTCGTAGGTGAACTGCCACGAGACTTGCCCCGGCGGCGCGAACCGCTTCAGCAGGGTACGACCGGCGACCGTCGTCGTGTCGTACTCATACGTCGAGCACAACGGCTTGCCGGCGCCTGCACCGTCGGGGTCGCGGCTACACACCGTGCCGAGACGCCCGGCGGCGTAGGTGTAGGTCGCCAGCGTTACCGCAGGCCGCCCAGCCACGACACGTTGGATGGTCGAAACCCGTCGAGCATCGCCGGTGCCGGTGTAGTTGACCTTGAGACCCCGACAACCCGTCTCCTGAACCGACGCCGTGCAGGTTGCGGCAGCCCCGGGTTCGGTTTCGGCGATCCAGGTGAGGAACCTGTCGTCATCGAACGTAAAGGTCGTCTCGGGCTCTTCCTCGGGTGTGTTGCTTGCCTCGAGCAGGACCCACGATCCGTCCTCGCCCTGCTCCCACACCGTCTCCGAGGACGGTGCCCGCGTCAACGTCACCGTGGCACCATCGAGGGTGAGGCGGCTTCCGTCGTCGACACCGGCCGGTCGGAACTGCACAGGCCCGTTCGGTGCCGTCGGGTCGATGCCCGGGTCCACCGTTGTGAACATCTGGGACGCGCCGCCTGCGGTGACCAGCACGAAGGTACGGTCCTTGGCGCGGTGATCAAGCAACTCTGCAGTGGATTCGCCCGGGGCGAGCAGTGTGTCCGACCAGCCTGGTCCGAACGGCCCGGGCGTCGTGGTCGATCGGTCGAACGAGGAGAACGTGCGCCCCACTCCCGCCAACGTGTCGGTGGCGTCAGTCTCCATCAACGACATCTCACCCGTCAGCAGCGCCACCTGGGCCGGCCCGACCGCGGTCACGGGGAGGTTCGGGCCGAATGCATTGTCGACGAGCTGGACCTTCCGCGGCCCCGAGCACACCTGCGACGGCGTTCCCGCGTAGGTGAAGCACGCATTCAGCTCGATCAGGGCAGGCGCCTTGATCGCCGCCTTCGGCACCGCAGCGCTTGCGGGGTCTTCCTGCGCCGTTGCGTCCCACAGAAGCGCAGGTGAGGTCGACGCCGATCCGTCGCTGGCGTTCGTGACCGTTCCCAGCCACGGCTCACCATCGTCGGCGAGTCCCTGGACAGGATGCCACGCGGTCTGCCCCGAGTAGCGCCACGACAGTGCCGCTGTGGTGGCATTCGGGGGACCAGACACCTGCACGGGGAACATCGCTGTCGAGCGAGTGGAACTGCTGGGTGCAAGGAACGACGCGCCGCCGTACCCGAAGGTAAAGGTTGCCGTCGATCCGACATTGCCGGCCTTGTCAGTCGGGGTCACCGTCAGCTTGTGGGAGCCCTTCCCGGGAAGCCACGCCAGCGATGCGGCGCCGCCCGTTCCCGCAGACAACCGAGGCTTGGACACGCCGTCTAATGTGTACGCGAACGATGCAGTATCGCTGGCACCTGTTAGCGTAAACACGTTCGACGACGGCGTGTCCTGCCGCCATTGCCCATTTGTGAAAGCCGATGCGGTTATCGCTACCGCGGGCTTCGCGGTGTCGGTCGTGAAAGCCGTCGAGGCCGAGTATGCCTTCGAGCTCAGACTTCCGTCGTTGGCGCGCACCTTTACCGAGTAGGCGACGCCGTGAGCGAGTGTCCCGGCCGGGACCGTCACAGATGCGCTCGAACCAGACGCGACGTAGGCGGACGTCCCGGTCCACTTGAGTGTTGCTCCTTGGTAGACCTCGAAGATACCCCGCACGTTGCCACCGTTGGGGTCCGCCACCGTGGACCGAAGGGTCGGAGTGAGCAGTACCGAGTACCCGGACGAGCTTGCAGGCGAGGTCGTGACCGAAGGAGTTCCGGCCGTGTTTGGGTATGAGTTGTAGGTAACCGCCATCCGTGGGCGCGTATCGGGGTTAGAGTGCTCGCTGGAACGGTACTTGCGCCAGGTGTAGTTGCTGGCCTCGTTGTCGGCGGCGATCCGGATGCCCCAGTTGCTCGACCCGTTGGCCCACGCCTGCACGATCGCGGTTGCATCCCACGCCGCCTGGTACCCGTCCGCATCACAGGACGCCGAGTAGCCGTATGCGGGCGAGAACGTACTTGAGCCGGTTGAGGTGACCGTCGGTTGGTTCGCCCAGGTCAAATCTCCGACCGACCAGGTCTCGGTGATGCGGCTGATCCGGATGGCCGAAGCTGTGCACGAGCCGGAGTACCAGTTCCGCATCTTGAACGTCGCCGAGACGATGTCCTGACCGGACCCGCCGTTGTCTGCCAGCATGCCGATGAACTTCACGAACGAGCGCGCCTTGTGACCGCCGGCGTCGTACGTGCCCGCCCGAAGCTCGCTCGAGCCGCCTTGGCTGGTGGTGTAGTCGGCGTTCTGGACCCAGGAGTCGCCGTTGGCGTAGCTGGTGTAGGACGGGTCCACCGTGACCGGATACTGGGTCGCCGGGTCGGACAGCCACGCCTCGTCGGGCGACAGCACCAGCGTCTGCTTCTCCTTGGCACCGCTGCCGCTGGTCTCAACGGCGGTCTCGACCGGCTCGACATTCGCCGGGAGCCCGTCGTGGCCTTCAGTGGCATCCCACATCAGCGGCTGCGGGGCGGTGACCACCTTCTTGCCGTCCGCCTTCAGCACCAGCGACCCGTTGGCCTTCTCAATCAGCTCACCCTCCGGGGTCTCCAGCGGGATCGGGATCTCCAACGGACCCGTCGGTGCCTCACGCAGCACAACCGAGTGCGAGAACCCCGTCGGCAAGGCCGTCACCACAAGATCGCCGTTCTCGACCGCGCCGGGATAGGTAACGATGTTGCCGTCCACGACCGGTTTCGGCAGCACCGTCGGCCACCCGAACGACGACCGGTTGCCGTCCTTGTCGGTCACCGTCGCGAACGTCTTGTCCCCGCCGTCGGAGAACACCACATCCGCCGACGCATACCGCGCCGCCAAACCCTCATTGTCGGCGGTCGCGACCACGTCCGTGTCGATGACGCGCCATGCCCCGGCGTCGTCGGCGACGCGGACAGGCCCCGACGCCGTCTCCGACGTCCACGTTCCATCCGGGTTCGCAAACACCTGCGCTGACTCGGTACGAGCGGACAGGTCCTCCACCGGTTCGCCAGTAAGCCGGGCGGTGACCGCCGCCGACACCGCATCCGGACGCTCCGTCACGCCGTCGCCGTCCGAATCCGACGCAGCCTTCGCTGGTGGTGGGTCCGCTGGAGCCGAAGGCTCAGCCGCCGCTGGCGACCCCGCCAGCAGTCCTGCAACCAGCGCCAGAGTCACAACCGCGACAACCGCGACGACCAACGACGACCAACGACATCAGGTACAACCTGCCGCATCATTCGCTACCCCGACGGCAGCATCACAGCCGCAAATCTCGCGGGCCGCTACAGTGGAACACCACTCCATCTGCCGGAACGTGACCAACCCGTGATAACCCGAGGCGCCCTTTCCAGACTCGTCGGCACGTTGTGGACCAAACTGCTCCGCGAGCGACGTTCGACTCCTGATGAAGGTCAACTCACCGGAGAGCGAGCGAACGCCCAGACCGCGATCGCGAATGCGGGCCCATGCCGACAAGAGCAGTGACGGCGCGCCACCGTCCGCTCAAGCGCTCCACGGGGACGGTGGCTGCGAAAGACGATCGCGCATGCAGCATTCGCGTGGAACACCCCCGGCCAGGGGATCGTCTTATCGCGTCGACCACGCTCGCTCGCACCAACCTCTCGACGCGACGATCCAGAAGAGAGCACCGACCCGAAGACCCAAGAGTCAATCAGATGGTCGCCCTCCTGACAGCCGCACCGCTGCGCCGCCAGCCAGTGCCGCCAGCGAGCACCGGCGGCAATTGTGGTGCGGTCCGCGAAAATGCCGCCCCCGGCCGCGCGGCGCCCCGGACGTAAGATGCGGCCATGACCGCCAGCGCGCACGGATCGAAGCTGCCAGGCCCACTCACCCCCGCCGCGGAGGCACCCGACCGCAACCTCGCCCTGGACCTCGTCCGGGTCACCGAGGCTGCGGCTATGGCTGCTGGACGCTGGGTCGGGCGGGGAGACAAGAACGGCGCGGACGGTGTCGCGGTGAACGCGATGCGGTCGCTGATCAACACCGTCGGCATGAGCGGCGTCGTCGTCATCGGCGAGGGCGAGAAGGACAACGCGCCGATGCTCTTCAACGGCGAGCAGGTCGGTGACGGCACCGGTCCGGCTGCCGACGTCGCCGTCGACCCGATCGACGGCACCACCCTGACCGCCAAGGGCATGCCCGGCGCCGTGTCCGTGCTCGCGGTCGCGCCTCGTGGGGCGATGTTCGACCCGTCCGCCGTCTTCTACATGGACAAGCTCGCCGTGGGCCCCGAGGCCGCCGACGTCATCGACATCCGCCTCCCGATCTCAGAGAACATCCGGCTGGTCGCCAAGGCCAAGAACCTCTCCGTCTCGTCGGTCACGGTCTGCGTCCTCGACCGACCGCGTCACTCGCAGCTCGTCGACGAGATCCGCGCGACCGGCGCCCGCATCAAGTTCATCTCCGATGGCGACGTCGCGGGCTCGATCTACGCGGCACGCCCTGGCACCGGCGTCGACATCCTCGCCGGCGTCGGCGGCACGCCGGAGGGGATCATCAGCGCCTGCGCGATGAAGGCCCTCGGCGGTGCGATCCAGGGCAAGCTCTGGCCGACCGACGACGAGGAGCGCCAGAAGGCCGTCGACGCCGGGCTCGACGTCGATGCCGTGCTCGGCACGGACGACCTCGTGAAGGGCGACGACTGCTTCTTCGTCGCGACCGGCATCACCGACGGCGAGCTGATGAACGGGGTCCGCTACGGCTCGGGCATCGCCGTCACGGAGTCGCTCGTGATGCGCTCGCGCTCCGGCACGTACCGCAAGATCATCTCCGAGCACCGCATGGAGAAGCTCAGGGCGTACGCCGCGATCGACTACGACGGCTGACACGCGATGCCCGTGCCCACAGCCCGGACGCTGGTCGTCGGCGAGGCGCTGGTCGACCTCACCGAGAGCCCGACGGGCCTCGTCGAGGCACGTCCGGGCGGTTCGCCGCTCAACGTCGCGGTGGGGCTGGCCCGGCTCGACGTGCTCACGACGCTCGCGGCGCAGGTCGGCGACGACGACGAGTACGGCGAGCTGATCCGCGACCACGTCGACGCCTCTGACGTCGACCTCCGCTCGCTCCCGCCTCACCACGGAGACACGTCTCTGGCTCAGGCGCGGCTCGACGCCGACGGTGTGGCCTCGTACCGGTTCGACCTCGCGTGGGACCCGACCGAGATGCCGAGCGCGAGCGACTTCGACCTCGTCCACGTGGGCTCGATCGGCGCGACGCTGCTGCCGGGTGCCGACGCGGTCGGTCGTCTCGTCGACGAGGCGTACGCGGCAGGCGTCGCGGTCTCGTACGACCCGAACGTCCGCCCCGCGATCACCCCGGACCTCACCGACGTACGGCGCCGGGTCGACCGGATCGTCGCCCGCGCGTCGTTCGTGAAGCTGAGCGACGAGGATGCGCGCACGCTGCGTCCGGACCTCGAGCCGTCCGTCTACGCCGACGAGATCGCGGCTTCCGGGCCACGGCTCGTGGTGCTCACCCGTGGCGGTGCCGGGGCTCGGTTGACCAGCGGCGACGTCTGCGTGGAGCTCGCCGCACCGCCGGTCACGGTCGCCGACACGATCGGCGCCGGCGACTCCTTCATGGCGGCGCTGCTCGCGGGCCTCGCCGTCCGCGAGTGGCTCGGACGGCCCTCGTACGACGCCGACGCCCTCACGTGGCTCGGGACGCTCGCGGCCCGCGCGGCAGCGATCACCTGCTCGCGGCCGGGCGCCGATCCCCCGTGGCGGCGGGAGCTGCTGCCTACGATGGAGGCGTGACCGAACGCCTCGCCACCCTCGACAGCGGGATCACCCTCGCGTACGAGACCTTCGGTGACGCTCACGATCCCGCCCTGCTCCTGATCATGGGACTGGGATGCCCGATGAACTGGTGGCGGACCGAGTTCTGCGAGGAGTTGGCGGCCCGGGGATTCCACGTGATCCGGTACGACAACCGTGACACCGGGCGCTCGACGCGTCTCGACGACCGACCGGTGACCCGCCGGCAGGTCGCGGCCACGGCTGCGGGGTCGCGCCGCCACGTGCCGTACACGTTGTCCGACCTCGCGGACGACGCCGTGGGGCTGCTGGACGCGCTCGGCATCGACGCCGCGCACGTCGTCGGTCAGTCGATGGGTGGGATGGTCGCGCAGACGATGGCGATCGAGCACCCGGACCGCGTCCTCTCCCTGACGTCGATCATGTCGACGACGGGCCGCCGCACGGTCGGGTGGCAGCACCCCCGACTCGCCGGCATGCTGCTCGCGACCGGCGGCGTGGGCGAGGACGGCTACGTCCGCCAGTCGATGCGCAGCGCGCGGGCGATCTCGAGCCGCCTCTACGGCCTGCCGCCCGCTGCGGTCGAGGAGCGCGCCCATGAGACGTACGGACGCGGCTGGTCGATCCAGGGCACGATGCGGCACATGCTCGCGGTGTTGACCCAGCCCGACCGCACCCACGTCCTCGGCGACGTCCGTGTGCCGACGCTCGTGATCCACGGGGGCGCCGACCGGATGGTCGACCCGTCAGGGGGCCGCGCGACCGCGGCCGCCGTACCGGGTGCGATGCTCCTGATGGTCCCCGGGATGGGGCACGAGATCCCGGTGGCGCTCGAAGGTCTCTTCGCCACCGCCATCGCCCGCAACGCACGGAGGTCCCATGCACACACGCGGTGACGCGGTCGTCCGGCGACGCGAGGACGGCGCGCTCGAGCTGCGGGTCAACGGCGTGTTCGTCATGGACGACGTCGAGACCACCTCGGAGCGCCTCCTGGCCCGCGCCGCGCTCGCCGGGTGCGCCGACCCCAGGCACGTCGTCGTGGGCGGGCTCGGCATGGGCTTCACGCTCCGCGAGATCCTCACCGACCGCCGCGTCAAGCAGGTCACCGTCGCCGAGCTGGAGTCCGCGATCCCCGCGTTCATGCGCGAGGGCACGCTGCCGGGCGCCGACCTGCTCGAGGACCGCCGGGTCGCCCTGCGCGTCGACGACGTCCAGGCGGTGGTGGCCGCGCTGCCCGAGACGAGCGTCGACGTGATCCTTCTCGACGTCGACAACGGGCCCGACTTCCTCGTTCACGACACCAACGCCGCCGTGTACGAGGCGCCGTTCGTGGCGACCTGCGCGGCGCGCCTGCGCGAGCGCGGCGAGCTGTGCATCTGGTCGATGGACGACTCCGCTCCAGTGCGCGAGGCGCTGACCGCCTCCTTCGCCCACGTGTATGCCGAGCGGGTCCCCGTACGGCTGCAGGGACGCGAAGAGGCGTACTGGCTGCTGCGGGGGCGGGTCCCCCGCCGTTGAGTCCATGCCGTACGGATAATCTCGGCCCATGAGCACTGAGACCGAGTACCGCATCGAGCGCGACACCATGGGCGAGGTCAAGGTGCCCGCCAACGCGCTCTACAAGGCCCAGACGCAGCGCGCCGTCGAGAACTTCCCGATCTCCGGCAGCACTCTGGAGCCGCAGCACATCCGCGCGATCGCGCTGGTGAAGCTGGCCTGCGCCAAGGCGAACGCCGAGCTCGGCGTCATCGACCAGGACGTCGCCGACGCCATCATCGCCGCCGCGCAGGAGGTGGCCGACGGCAAGCACGATGACCAGTTCCCGATCGACGTCTTCCAGACCGGGTCCGGCACGTCGAGCAACATGAACATGAACGAGGTCATCTCGACGCTCGCGACCCGCAGCCTGGGTCGCGACGTTCACCCGAACGACCACGTCAACGCGTCGCAGTCGTCCAACGACACCTTCCCGACGTCGATCCACGTCGCCGCCACCGAGGCCGCGACGAACGACCTGATCCCGGGCCTCGACCACCTCGCGGCCGCGTTCGAGGCGAAGGCCTCGGAGTGGGCCACGATCGTGAAGTCCGGCCGCACGCACCTCATGGACGCGACGCCGGTGACCCTCGGCCAGGAGTTCGCCGGGTACGCGGCGCAGATCCGTCGCGGCATCGAGCGCGTCCGGTCGGCGCTCCCCCGCGTCGCGGAGGTCCCGCTCGGTGGTACGGCGGTCGGCACCGGCATCAACACGCCGGCCGGCTTCCCGCAGCGCGTCATCGCGATCCTCGGCGAGGAGACCGGTCTGCCGCTGACGGAGGCGGTCGATCACTTCGAGGCGCAGGGCGCGCGCGACGGTCTCGTCGAGCTCTCCGGCCAGCT
This sequence comes from Mumia zhuanghuii, assembly GCF_042681565.1. Classification (NCBI taxonomy): domain Bacteria; kingdom Bacillati; phylum Actinomycetota; class Actinomycetes; order Propionibacteriales; family Nocardioidaceae; genus Mumia; species Mumia zhuanghuii. The sequence goes on along the minus strand of NZ_JBHUFT010000008.1, from coordinate 271,513 downwards.
CCGTACGATCGCGGTCAGCCTCATCAAGATCAACAACGACCTGCGGTGGATGGGCTCCGGCCCGCGCACGGGCCTCGGGGAGCTGCAGCTCCCGGACCTGCAGCCGGGCTCGAGCATCATGCCGGGCAAGGTCAACCCGGTCGTCCCCGAGGCCGTGCTCATGGTGTGCTCACAGGTGATCGGCAACGACACCACGATCACGTTCGCCGGTCAGTCGGGTGCCTTCGAGCTCAATGTGCAGATGCCGGTGATGGCGCGGGCGCTGCTCGAGTCGATCCGCCTGCTCGCCAACTCCTCGCGCGTCCTCGCCGACAAGTGCATCGCCGACACGGTCGCCAACGAGGAGCGCTGCGCCGAGCTCGCCGAGTCGTCGCCGTCGATCGTGACGCCGCTCAACAAGTACATCGGCTACGAGAACGCCGCCAAGGTCGCCAAGACGGCGCTCAAGGAGAAGAAGACGATCCGCCAGACGGTGCTCGACATGGGCTTCGTGGACGACGGCAAGGTCACCCTCGAGGAGCTCGACGCGGCGCTCGACGTCTTGTCGATGACGCACCCATGATCTGACTCGTACCGAGGCCTCAGTCCGTGAGGAGCGAGTCGACCTCGGCGGCTTCCCAGCGCAGGGCGTACGCGGGGCCGCGGACCGTGACGCCGCCGGCGAGGTCGACGTGCAGCGCATCGTCCGCGGAGGAGCCGAACGGGTCATCAGCGACGAGCATCCGAGGGATCCCCGTACGCCGGACGGTGATCTCCCGCAGGCCTGGGACCACCAGCAGCTCCGTGCGCTCCCGCCGTACGACACAGACCTGCGCCGGGCCCGACTCGGTCCCGCAGGCGAGGGTCCGCTCGTCGACGCCGAGGTTGGTGCTCCCGATCACCGTCCGTACGACCAGGAGGGCGGCCAGGGTCGCGAACGTGCCGAGGGCAGCGCCGAGCAGGAGGACGAGAGGTCGGGGCATGCCGCACAGTCTGGCGTGCGCGCCGACCCGGGAGGCGCAGAACCCGACCCGGGAGGCGCAGAACCCGACCCGGGAGGCGCAGAACCCGACCCGGCAGCGTCAGGAGATGCGGCGCGCGACCTGGTAGCCGTCGCGGTCGAGGGCGAGCTCCCACTCCGTCCCGGGGTGCTGGACCTCGGCGTACGCGACGGCGTCGGGCGCGGCCTGGCCCCACCCGGCATAGGCGTCGATCACCACCCAGTCAGGCACCGTGTCTCCGACCGTGCCGGTCCAGTAGACCGTCCGCCCCGTCGACAGGTGGGTGATGAGTCCGATGTCCGTCTCGACGCTCGCCCCCTCGGGGACCAGGTCGAGCACCTCCCGCGCGGCGGCGGCACGCGGGCTGGCCTCGTACGTCGCCGCGTCGGCGAGCTTGGCCAGCGGGAACTGCGAGACCAGCGCGAGCGCGACGGCAGCGGCCACTGCCGGGACGTGCGTGGCGTAGCGGCGCATCCAAGCCGGCGCACCGCCCTCGCGCAGCCGCACGATCGCGTCGAGCATCGCCGCGAAGACGATCGGCATGAGCACCAGGCCGTAGTGCCAGTCGGTGCCCCAGTAGTAGGGATTGTCGCCGACGAAGCGCCACAGCAGGGTCGGTCCCGCGACGAGCACCCACGGCGAGCGCAGCGCGAGGAAGCCGGTGACCCCGAAGGTCGCGATCAGCGTGGGCAGCTTGGCGTCCCACCCCGTCCAGAACGTCTCCCACGGACCTGGCCCAGCCTCCTCGCCCGCGCCGATGACGCTGACGTAGTCGTACCCGCCTCCGGGGTTCAACGCCGGGATGATCACGAACAGGGTGAGCAGGAAGCCGCCGAGCCCGGCCAGGGCGGTCGCCAGGCCGATCCTGCGGGCGCCCGACAGCGCGAGGGCGACGCCGACCGCTAGCACGGTGAGGCCGAGGTCCTCCTTGACGAGCAAGAGCGGCAGGGACCACAGCGCCGCGGCTCGCCAGCGCCGTTCGACGTACGCGATGCCGGCGAGCGCGAGGAACAGCGCGGCGAACGCGACCTCATGGAAGTCGACCCACACCGCCGAGGCGATGCCGAACGACAGCCCGTACGCGAGCCCGACGGCGAGACCACCTGCCGTGCCGAGCAGCCGTACGGCGCCGCGCGCGATCACCCAGACCGACAGCGCGACGAGCACCGCCTGGGCGACGAGCAGCGTCCGTCCGTCGGGGAACATCCGGTAGAACGGCGCCACGAGCGCGGTGATCGGCGAGAAGTGGTCGCCCAGGATGTGGTAGCCGGGGCCCTTGATGTCGACGATCGGCGCCTCGAGGCGCGAGTACGCGGCGATCGCCTGCTCGAAGATCGCGTTGTCCCATGACGGCGTCTCGTACCGGCCGAAGCGCAGCAGCGACAACGTCGCGTACGCCCCGCCGCACAGCACGGCGAGCACTGCGGGCCCGACCATGCCGAAGATCCCGGCACGCCTGCGCACGCCGGGGTCGTCGTCAGTCCTCGGGTCGCTCATGCCGTCACGTTATCCGCCGCGGCATGAGCCGCCGCCAGGAACCTCAGCTGGGTCGGGGCCATCCTCCGCCAGTAGCCGACGTCGTGACCGCCACGTTCGAAGTCGCCCGCAGGTCGTGTGTCGAAGCCCTCGACGAAGTCTCGCGTCGCGTCGTAGAACGGGTCACCTCGCCCGCAGTCAACACGCAGACGGGTTCCCGCGAGGCTGCGTTGGCGCTTCATGACGCTCACGCGCGCGAAGTCCGCCGCGTCGTCATACGCACCCGGCGTGGTGTCGTCGTACGAGCGCCACAGTGCCGGCCTCATCACAGCGACCCCGGCGACGCGGCCGCGCCCGAGCGTCCGTGCGAGGTGCAGCGCGCCGAAGCCGCCCATCGACCAACCGGCGAGCCCGATCCGCTCAGTACGCAGCCCGCGGCGCTCCAGGAGCGGCAGCAGCTCGTCGATGACCATCGCGGCGGCGTCGTCGCCGTCGGCTCGGCGATGCCAGTACGACTCGCCTCCGTCGACGCTCGCGAGGGCGAACGGCGCCGCGCCGCCGCGTACCGCCGCGACGAGGAAGCGGTCCAGGCCGAGGTAGCGGCTGCTGAAGGCCGAGGCATGATCGTTGCCGCGGCCGTGGAGGACGACGGTGACAGGAAGGTTCTCGCGGTGCCCCGGTGGCCACGCGATCGCCCATCCGCACGACCGTCCACGGCGTGCCTTCGAAGCGAACGACCCTCCGATGACCTCACCGCCCTCGACGCGGGGTACCTTGCCGTCCGGCCCGTCGAGGACGTCGCGGCCGACCGCGAACGCGCCCGCGCCGGTCGCCGTCACCGCCACCGTGGCGCCGAGCCCGACGAGGAGTCTGCGGCGCGTGATCGGATGCGCCGGCGGACCGGCAGTCGGGAGGGACATACCGACATCGTGGTCCACCGCGGCGAGAGTGTCACCGGAAACACTGACCCGGGGGCGCCAGATACTGACCCGGGTTGGTCAGTACCAGCCGTTGCCTTGCTTGAACGACAGCGCCGAGCACGGCGTGCCGTACGCGTCCTTGATGTAGCCCAGGCCCCACTCGATCTGCGTGGCCGGGTTGGCCTTCCAGTCCTTGCCGGCCGAGGCCATCTTGGACCCGGGCAGCGACTGCGGGATGCCGTACGCGCTGGACGTCGGGTTGTCGGCGTTCCAGCGCCAGTTGCTCTCGCCGACCCACAGGCTGTTGAGGCACGAGAACTGGCGCTGGCCGAACCCGAAGTCGGCGAGCATCGACCTGGCGATCTTGCGGGGATTCTTGGCCTGCATCTTGGCGATCCTGGCCTTCTCGGCCTTGCGCTTCTGTGCCGCCTTGGCGGCCTTCGCGGCCTTCTGCTTCTTGAGCTCTGCGGCCTTCTGCTTCTTGACGTCCGCGGCGGACGGCGTAGGCGCGGGCCGCTCGCCGGAGCGCGAGGTCTGGGGCTCGGCGCGGTCACCGGTCTCGCCGGACGACTCGCCCTTCAGCACCTCGAGGCCGCGGACAGACGCCACCTCGGCCTCGGGTGGAGCCGCCGTGGCTCCGGCGACGGCACCACCGACGAGCGCAAGCGTCGCCAGCGCGGACAGGGTGACCGCGATGCGGGCTCGCGGGGTACGCGCACGAGTCAGAAGACGGCTCGCGAGCGGGGCCCGTGCGGCTTTTCGGCGCGCACGGGTATAGGGGGATGACACGCTATGTCCTCCGGGGGAAAGGAATGGACGCGGATTTACCCAGCGTGCGACGAGATCAAACCGTAATCAACCGGACAACTCGCCTAAACTCCCGCAGATGCGGCCCTGACCTGCGCAAACGGACTTTCCTGAGAATCGCACGGGCGGGCGCGTGGACCCGGCCTACCCCTCGTCGGTCGGCGCCGCGTGCCCGCCCGCCGCGGAGGCAGGACGTGCGGCCCCGGCATCGCCGTCGCCACCGCCCTGCGGCCGCAGCATGAGATTCTCGCCGGTCTCGGGATCGAAGAGGTGGAGCTTCCTCACGTCCATCACGAGCTCGGCATCATCGCCCTCACGAATCCGGGTGGTGGGCTCGAGCGTCACGACGATCTGCTGCTGCATCTTCTCGCCGTCGAGGTCCTTCGCCAGCTCGTCCAGCGTCGTGCGGACCTCCGGCGGTGCCTCGAACGGGATGTAGGCGTACTGCTCGTTGCCCAGCCACTCGACGACGTCCACGCCGGCGGTGAAGCGCACTCCGCCTTCGGGAGCACGCGATGCGGAGGCGTCGGTGAAGTGCTCAGGCCGGATCCCGCCGATGAGCAGCTCGCGACCCTTCGTCGCCTCCGCCATCTCGGGCGGCATCGTGAACGACACGAACGGCAGCTCGAGCTGGTCGCCCTTCGGCCTGGCGGGGAGCATGTTCATCGGCGGCGACCCGATGAAGCCGGCAACGAACAGGTTGACCGGGTTCTCGTAGAGCTCACGCGGCGTCGCGACCTGCTGCAGCACGCCCTTTTTGAGCAGCGCGACCCGGTCGCCGAGCGTCATCGCCTCGGTCTGGTCGTGGGTCACGTAGACGGTCGTCACGCCGAGCTTGCGCTGGAGCCGCGCGATCTCGGTCCGCATCTGGCCGCGCAGCTTCGCGTCGAGGTTCGACAGCGGCTCGTCGAAGAGGAACGCCTGGGCATCGCGGACGATCGCTCGCCCCATCGCGACGCGCTGACGCTGGCCGCCGGACAGGTTCGCTGGCTTGCGTTCGAGGAACTCGGTGAGTTCCAGCGTCTCTGCAGCATCGCGCACCTTCTTGTCGATCTCCTCGTTGGAGCTGCCCTTGTGCAGGCGCAACGGGAAGGCGATGTTCTCGTAGACGTTCAGGTGCGGATAGAGCGCGTAGTTCTGGAACACCATGGCGAGGTTGCGATCGCGCGGCGGGAGGTCGTTGACCCGCTTGCCGTCGATGAGCATGTCACCGGAGGTGATCTCCTCGAGCCCGACGATCATCCGCAGCAGCGTGGACTTGCCGCAGCCGGACGGACCCACGAGGATCACGAACTCGCCATCGGCGATCTCGAGGCTGACGTCGCGCACGGCCGGAGCATTGTCCCCGTACTGCTTGACGATGTTCTTCATCTCGATGGTGGCCATGGGTCAACCCTTCACTGCACCGGACGTGAGGCCGGAGACGATCTTGCGCTGGAACAGGAGGACGATGATGAAGATCGGGACGGTCACGACGACCGAGGCCGCCGCGATCGCCGCGATCGGCTGGTCGAACTGTGACGCGCCGGTGAAGAACGCCAGCGACGCCGGGACGGGGATCGCTCGGGTCGTCGATGTCAGGGATATGCCGAACACGAAGTCGTTCCACGCGAAGAAGAACGTGATGATCGCGGCCGTGAAGACGCCGGGCGCCGCAAGAGGAACGATGACCTTGCGGAAGGCCTGCCACGACGTCGCCCCGTCGACCTGGGCCGCTTGCTCCATCTCCCACGGGATCTCGCGGAAGAACGCCGAGAGGACCCAGATCGACATCGGGAGCGTGAAAGAGAGGTAGGGGATGATCAGGCCGAGCCAGGTGTCGTAGATGCCGATCGCGCGCCACATGTCGAACAACGGGCCGACTAGCGCGACGACCGGGAACATCGCGATCGCCAGAGCCATCGAGAGCACGAACTTCTTGCCCCGGAACCGCAGCCTCGCGATCGCGTACGCGGCGAAGGTCGCCAGGACCACCGAGATCGTCGTCGCGATGACCGAGATGCCAAACGAGTTGATCAGCGCGTGCTGGAACAGGTCGAACTTGAAGACGGTCTCGAAGTTGTCGAACCCCGGGTCGTGCGGCAGGAACCCGCCCTGGTTGACGTCGGCGTTGCCGCCCTTGAGGGACAGCGAGACGAGGTAGACCACCGGAGTCAGCGTGTAGAGCACGATGAGCTCCGCGCCCAGGATCGATCCCCACGAGATCTGCGGGGCCTTCTCACCGAGCAGCAGCCCGACCGCACCGGTGATCACGAAGACGGTGCCGGTGATCAGCCACAGCCACAGGTCGGGCCGCTCGATGAGCCACAGCCCGGCTCCGGCGAAGAGCAACCCGATCAGGATCGCGACCAGCGACCACAGCACGCGGGCCTTGCGACGCGGTGACATGTCAGTCTCCCCTCACCTGGCTCAGGTCCACCCGGAACACCTTCATCAGTCCGAACGCGATGATCAGCACGGAGAGGAACAGCAGCACGGACATGGCCGACCCGAGGCCGAGCTCGACGCGTTGGATCATCGCGTTGTAGACCAGACCCGACGGTGGAGCGGTCCCGTTCGCGAAGCCGGTCATGATGAACGGGCTGTCGAAGATGCGGTAGGCGTCGAGCGCCCGGAAGAGCACGGCGACCATGATCGCGGCGCGCATCGACGGCAGGATCACCTTCCGGAGACGCTGCCACCACGTCGCGCCGTCGACGGTCGCCGCCTCGATCGCGTCGTTCGGGACCTGCGAGAGGCCGGCGAGCAGGAGCAGGGACACGAACGGCGTCGTCTTCCAGATCTCGGCCAGGCAGATGACGAAGATCGACCCCCAGAAGTCGTCGAACATGTTGGTGCCGGGGTCCAGGTGAAGCCACTGGTTGACGAACCCGGTCGTCGGTTGGAACGCGTACAGCCACGCGTACGCCGAGACGACGGTGATGATCCCGTACGGGACGAGGATCGACGCCCGGACGATCCCGCGGGCGACGAGGATGTTGTTCATCACCATCGCGAACCCGAAGCCGATCACCAGCTCGACGGCCACAGTGACGACCATGATGAACACCGCCACTCCTACCGCGCGCCACCATAGCGAGTCCGACAGGACCACTCCATAGTTGGAGATCCCGACGAACTCACGGTTGTCGGGGTCGGTCAGCCGGTAGTTGAACAGCGAGAGATAGAGGGCCCGCAGCATCGGCCACGCGGTCACCAGCAGCATCACCGCGACGGCAGGGCCGGCAAGCTTCCAGCCGAGCCGGTTCTCGGCGCTCTCGGGCGTACGGGTCTTCGTCCGCCGCTCCGTGGCTGCGTGTTTCGGCTCGTCGGTCGTGGTCGCCATCGTCATCGCCTCCTGCTTCCCGCCGCGCCCGTCACAGAAGTGCCTTGCCCTGCAAGACGTCCTCGATGTATTGCTGCGACTCGGCAGGGGTGGTGTCCGGATCGACCGACGACGGCGGGTGCCAGCTCGAGTAGAGCGCAGTGCTGATGTCGCTCCAGTACGGCGTCAGCGGCCGCGGCGCAGCGGCGTCGATGCTCTCGCGCCACAGGGCAGCCATCGGGAACGCCTTCTGCATCTCCGGGTCGTCGTAGACCGCCGACCGCGCCGGCTGGTTGCCGGACGCCATCGCGTAGGTCTTCTGGCTCTCCTGCGAGGTCAGGCACGCCGCAGCGTCGTAGGCGAGCTCGGGGTGCTTGCCGTAGCGGGAGACACCGATGTTGATGCCGCCGTACGGCGGTCGGCTCTCGTCGCTGTCGGTGGTCTGCGGGTAGCGGGCCCAGCCGATGTCATCCTTGAACGGGGCGACGTTGGGATCGGAGTAGACGTACGTCCAGTTGACGAGGAACCCGCCGTTGGCCGCCGAGAACGATGCCACCGTGCCGCCCTCGTCCGCGTTCGACAGCGCGGGCGGCGCGGCCGACGAGTTGCCGAGCTTGGAGACGATCTCCGCAGCGTCCTTGCCGGCAGGGCTGTCGATGGTGATCTTCGCGTCCTTGCCCGCCTCGGGGTCCTCGACGATCTGACCACCCGCGCCCGAGACGAGGGCGTTGATCCAGACCGAGTAGCCCTCGTACCGCTTGGCCTGCACGCTGACGGTGGTGCGGGTCTCCTCAGCGGCGTCGATGACCTGGTCCCAGGTCACCGGCTGGGTCATGTCGAGCCCAGCCTTCTCGGCGACGGACTTCCTGTACCAAAGCACCTGGGTGTTCGACCAGAGCGGCACCGCAACCAGGTTGTCGTCGTACGTCGCCGCCGCGACGGCGCCGTCGAGCATGCCCTCCGAGAGGGTGGTCTGCTGCTCCTTGGGCATCGTCTCAAGGAAGCCGGCATTGGCGAACTCCGCGGTGAACGCCGGGTCGAGGCTCATCAGGTCGATCGACGTGTCCTCTGCCGCGAGGCGTCGGACGAGCTGCTCGCGCTGCTGCGACGCGTCGTTCGGCAGCAGCTCCACCTTGATGTCATAAAGGCCGTCGGACTCCTCGCTGCACTTCAGTGCGAGGTACGCCTGACCACCCGGAGCTTGCTTGCCGTCCTCGCCCGTGACGTACGGCTCGAGGTTAGAGACGTCCGGGTTGATGTACCAGGTGAGCGTCGGTGTGTCCCCGCTCGACTCGCCGCCGCACGCGGCCAGTCCTGCTGCCGTGCCGACCACGGCGACGGCAGCCGCCAACCGCCGCCCAGCCTTCGTCCCCATCGACTGCTCCCGTCCGTTGATGCGTCCTGGGACGCCTGACGTACGTGACCTCTCACACTGAACCACAGCGGTGGGACTCGTGCAGCCCGACACGGCGCTACAAGGCGGGGTCTTCGAGCATCTCCGTGACGAGCGCCGCGACCGGCGAACGCTCCGACCGCGTGAGCGTGACGTGGGCGAACAGCGGATGGCCCTTGAGCTTCTCGACCACGGCCACCACCCCGTCGTACCGTCCGACCCGCAGGTTGTCGCGCTGGGCGACGTCGTGGGTGAGGACGACACGCGAGTTGGCCCCGATGCGCGACAGGACGGTGAGCAGCACGTTGCGCTCGAGCGACTGCGCCTCGTCCACGATCACGAAGGCGTCGTGCAGCGAGCGGCCGCGGATGTGGGTCAGCGGGAGGACCTCGAGCATCCCGCGGTCGATAACCTCCTCGACGAGGTCACCGGACGTGACGGCGCCGAGCGTGTCGAACACGGCCTGTGCCCACGGCCCCATCTTCTCGGCCTCGGAGCCCGGCAGGTAGCCGAGGTCCTGACCGCCGACGGCGTACAACGGCCTGAATACCACGACCTTCTTGTGCATCCGCCGCTCCATCACGGCCTCCAGACCGGCGCACAGCGCGAGCGCGGACTTGCCCGTACCGGCGCGCCCACCCATCGAGATGATCCCGATCTCGGGGTCGAGCAGCAGCTCGAGAGCGACTCGCTGCTCGGCCGAGCGGCCGTGCAGCCCGAACGCCTCACGGTCGCCGCGGACGAGCTTCACACGCTTGTCCGGAGTGACCCGTCCGAGGGCGCTCCCCCGCTCGGACAGCAGCACCAGACCGGTGTGGCACGGCATGTCCAGCGCCTCTTCGAGGTCGACGAAGCCGCCCTCGTACAGGACGTCCACGTCGGCGCCGGCGATCTCGAGCTCGGCCATGCCGGTCCAGCCTGACTCCAGCGCGAGCTCGGCGCGGTACTCCTCGGACGTGAGCCCGACGGCCGAGGCCTTGACCCGCATCGGCAGGTCCTTGGAGACGAGCGTGACGGCGTTGCCATCGTCCGCCAGGTTTTTGGCGACCGAGAGGATCCGCGTGTCGTTGTCGCCGAGCCGAAAGCCCGACGGAAGCGCGCCCGGGTCGGTGTGGTTGAGCTCGACACGGACCGTGCCCCCCTCGTCGTTGACGAGCAGCGGGCTGTCGAGGGTGCCGTGGCGGACCCGGAGGTCGTCGAGGAGCCGCAGCGCAGCGCGCGCGAAGTAGCCGAGCTCGGGATGCGCCCGCTTGTCTTCGAGCTCGCTGATGACGACGATCGGGACGACGATCTCGTGCTCGGCGAAGCGGGTCAGCGCCCGGGGATCGGCGAGAAGCACGCTGGTGTCGATCACGTACGTCCGGCGCTGAGCGGAGGTCACACTGTCTGCAGCCACGACTGTCTCCTCGTCACGAGCCCACGCGCATCCCCGCGTCGGCTCACTCTCTCGCAGATGGAGCCGGGACGAGGGCGGCGGACCCGGGGGCGGGACCACCTCCGTCCGCGCGCACCGAAGCCGTGACGACGCCTGTGACGGCGTGCGCTCCGAACGATCGATGATGCACGGTCGGGCCTCCCGGTGCCGGTGGGATGTGGGCCCCGCCGACGAGACGACCGTACGACCGACGCGCGTGTGTTCTGTTGCGACACGCCACCGAAGCGATGAACGTCTGGTTACGCGGTCGGGGCTCGGCGCGCGCGCCAGGTGAGGCGTCGTACGAGGCTCCAGACCAGGACGGACGTGGAGAGTGCGGCGAGCGCGAGCCCACCCCACTGATACCAGGGGGCGCGGGTACGGGCGCGGTCCAGGCGGGCCGCCGTCTCGTCGGTGTTCACGAACGCGGTGTGGCCGGTGGGGTCGAAGATCACGGGCACCGTCGAGCCGAGGTCGGGGAGGTCGTCGGGGTTTCGTGCGCAGCCGCTGGTCAGCCGGCGGCTCCGCTCCCCGTCCGGGTAGGTGTAGACGGCGCACTGGACGGTCACCATGCGTCGGCGGGCTGCCTGCTGGCGCTCCTGCGTCCCCGTCATGGTGCCGGTCGCGGTGACACCGTCACCCGCCCGCAGCCGCGCGAAGTCGTCGGCGTCCCGGTTGGCGATCTCCACCGACGAGCTGCTCGTGCTGAGCCAGAAGACGAGACCGCCGAGCACACCGAGGACGACCAGCACGCCCCCTGACCGCGGCGTCACTGACCGAAGCGCCGCTCGCGCTCTGCGTACGAGCGGATGGCGCGCAGGAAGTCGACGCGCCGGAACGCGGGCCACAGGGCCTCGCAGAAGTAGAACTCGCTGTGGACGCTCTGCCACAGGAGGAAGCCGGACAGCCGCTGCTCTCCGGACGTGCGGATCACGAGGTCGGGGTCGGGCTGGCCCTTGGTGTAGAGGTGGTCGGCGATGTGCTCGACGTCGAGGACCTCGGCGACCTCGTCGATCGTGCGGCCCTGCTCGGACTGCTCGCGCAGCAGCGAGCGGACGGCGTCGGCGAGCTCCTGGCGTCCGCCGTACCCGACGCAGAGGTTGACCTCCATGCCGTCGGTGTCGCTGGTCGACGCGACGGCTTCCTGCAGGGAGCCCGCGAGATCGTCGGGGAGGAGGTCGAGGTTGCCGATGAGGCGGACGTGCCAGCGGCGCAACGCGGTCAGCTGGTCGACGAGGTTGCCGATGACACCGAGGAGAGCCCGGATCTCGGGCTCGGGACGCTGCAGGTTATCGACCGACAGGAGCCAGAGGGTGACGACCTTGACGTCGAGGTCGTCACACCAGCCGAGGAACTCGATGATCTTGTCGGCGCCCGCCTGGTAGCCGGAGGTGACGTCGCCGCCGGCCCCCTTGGCCCATCGCCGGTTGCCGTCGACGATCACGCCGACGTGTGCCGGGACCTGGTCCTGACGCAGGCTGCCGAGCAGCTGTCGCTCATAGACGGAGTAGAGCAGGTCGCGTACCGACACCGATGGTCCTCCCGTGAGGAGTGTTACCTACGCTCGCGTAGGTTCGTTCGTTAAGGTCGTACTTGTGAGTAAGCATGAGGCGTTCCCCCCAGCTTCCTTCGACGTCGGCGATCGTATCCGCGACGTCGTGGTCGAGATCAAGCCTAGACTGCGCGGCTGGCTCCACGCCGCCACCTGGCCACTCGCCCTGGTCGCGTTCGTGGTCCTCCTCGTGCTCGCCCCCGGCGCGAGGTCGAAGACGGGCGTGGCGATCTACATGGCCAGCGCGCTGCTGCTGTTCGGAGTCAGCGCCGTCTACCACGTCGGACGCTGGGGCCCTCGCGCCGAGATGCTGCTCAAGCGCTTCGACCACGCCAACATCTTCTTGCTCATCGCCGGCTCGTACACGCCGTTCGCGCTGATCCTCCTCGCCCCCCACGACGCCACGATTCTGCTCACGCTCGTGTGGGTCGGCGCGATCGGCGGGGTGGCATTCCGGGTGTGCTGGGTGCACGCACCGCGATGGCTCTACACCCCGATCTACGTGCTGCTGGGCTGGGCGGCCCTGTTCTGGCTCGACGAGTTCGCCGCCGCCTCGTCGACCGCGGTCCTCGTGCTGATCATCGTCGGAGGGGGCCTCTACTCACTCGGCGCGGTCGTGTACGGACTGCGTTTCCCCGACCCGTTCCCGCGATGGTTCGGGTTCCACGAGGTGTTCCATACGCTGACGATCGCGGCGTTCATCGTGCACTACGTCGGCATCTCTATCGCCGCGTACACGACCTGAGGCCGACCGCCTAGCCTGGGAGGATGACGCACCCTATCGGCCTGCCCCCTCTACGGCCGCTGACGCGGGCCGACCTCGACTCCATCCCCGACGACGGACACCGGTACGAGCTCATCGACGGCTCGCTCATCGTGACGCCGGCCCCGTCTCCGGAGCACCAGGACGCCGTCCTCGAGCTCACGGTCCTTCTCCGAGCGTCGTGCCCACCGGAGATGAAGGTCTTCGTCTCCCCGCTCGACGTCGTCCTCGCCGAGGACTCGGTGGTGCGACCCGACGTCGTCGTCGCTCATCGCGCCGACGTGGACGGCCGTGTCCTGAACGCGCCACCACTGCTCGCCATCGAGGTGATCTCTCCCAGCACCCGCAGCATCGATCTGCTGCTCAAAAAGTCCCGGTACGAGTTCGCGGGTGCGGCGTCGTACTGGGTGATCGACCCGGAGCCGTACGAGCGGTCGCTGATCTGCTGGGACCTCGTCGACGGCGAGTACGTCGAGGTGGCGCGGGCGGTCGGCGACGAGACCGTCGACCTCACCCGTCCGTTCCCCGTCTCGCTGTCGCCGGCCAGCGTGCTGAGCTGACCCGGCTGACGGTCCGACCTCGCCTACGACGTGAGTGCGGCGGGGTCGGTCACCGGACGCTCGCAGACGAACCCGCGGCACACGTACGCAGCAGGACGTCCGTCGACGAGGTCCTTGGCCTCGAACAGCGGCAGCGGTGTCCCGACCGGAGCGGCGACGACCACCGCGCCGGGCGACGGGAGCGCCAGCGCGGCGCGGTGTAGCGCCGCGGCACCGTCGCCCTCCCCGACCACGGCGATCTCGAGCGGCCCCGCGAGCAGCGCCTCGGCGACGGCGAGCGTCCATCCGGCGAATCGCGGCGACCCGGTGGCCAGCGCGGACGCCGAGCGCACCGCCTCCTCGGCCGCGGACCGATAGCGGCCCTCCCCCGTGATCGCCCCCGCCGACACGAACGCGGCAGCGACCGCCGACGTCCCCGAAGGCGTGGCGTTGTCGGCGAGGTCGCGGGGCCGTACGACCAAGGCCTGCGCATCATCGGCGGTGTCGTAGAAGCCCCTCCCCTCGGCCGGGTCAGCGTCAGGTGCGACCCGGAAGTGCGCGAGCACGACGTCGAGCAGCGCGCGCGCCCGCGTGAGCCACACCGCGTCACCGGTCACCCCGAGGACCGCGAGGTATGCCTCGGCGACACAGCCGTAGTCCTCGAGGACCCCCGCGTTGGCCGACGGGACGCCGTCGCGCGAGGTCCGGACGAGGCGGCCGTCGTCGCCCGTGTGCAGGGTCGCGAGCAGCGTCGCCGCGACGACGGCCGCGTCGGTGTACTCCGGCTCGCCGAGCAGCACCCCCGCCTCGGCGAGGGCGGTGACGGCGAGCCCGTTCCATGCGGCGACGACCTTGTCGTCACGAGCAGGCGCTGTCCGCTCGGCGCGGCGGGCGGTCGCGAGCCGCCCCCGGACATCGGCCCAGCGCGCGAGGTCGTCAGGGTCCTCACGCAGCTGTGCCGTCGACGTCCCGTGCTCGAAGGTCCCGTCCGCCGTGATGCTCAGCAGCTGCGCGGCCCAGGCGCCGTCCGCCTCGCCGACCACGTCGACGAGCTGCGCCGGGGTCCAGACGTAGAACGCCCCTTCGACGCCGTCGGTGTCGGCGTCCAGCGCGGATGCGAACCCGCCCTCGGCCGTCGCGAGGTCGGTGAGGAGGAAGTCAGCTGTCTCCCGCACCACGCGCAGCGCCAGGTCCGAACCGGTCTGGCGCCACAGGTGGAGAGAGACGCGCAGCAGGAGCGCGTTGTCGTACAGCATCTTCTCGAAGTGCGGCACCACCCAACCGGCGTCGACCGAGTAACGCGCGAACCCGCCGCCGAGCTGGTCGTACATCCCGCCGCGCGCCATCGCCTCGGCCGTGTGCTCGACCATCGCGAGCGCGTCTGCGGAGCCTGTGCGGGCCGCGTAGCGCAGCAGAAGCTCCAGGCACATCGACGGCGGGAACTTCGGCGCGCCCCCGAAGCCGCCGTTCGCCGCGTCGTACCGGGCGGCGAGACCACGGACGGCGGTGTCCAGGGCGTCGGCGTCGAGCGCGGGCCCGGTGGCATCCTCGAGCGCGCCGAGGTGCCCGACGACGTCGGCACTGATCCGGTCGACGTCGCCGCGCCGTGTCTGCCACACGTCGGCGACGGCCTCGAGCACCTGCCGGAACGCCGGCATCCCGTGCCTCGGCTCGGGTGGGAAGTAGGTGCCGGCGAAGAACGGGTCGCCGGTCGGCGTGAGCACGACCGTCATCGGCCACCCGCCCTGGCCGGTCATCGCGGTGGTCGCCCGCATGTAGACCGCATCGACGTCGGGACGCTCCTCGCGGTCGACCTTGACCGGAACGAAGTGCGCGTTGAGATACGCCGCCGTGTCCACGTCCTCGAACGACTCGTGCGCCATCACGTGACACCAGTGGCACGCGGCGTATCCGACGCTCAGCAGCACCGGGACGTCGCGCTCGGCGGCGAGCGCCAACGCCTCCTCGCCCCACTCGTGCCAGTCGACGGGGTTGTCGGCGTGCTGCAGGAGGTACGGAGACGTGGCGCGGCTGAGTCGGTTGGCCATGCCTCCACCGTAGGACCAGCCCGCTCCTGCACCCCACCCCGGCGAAACGGAGAGAAAAGCCCCCATTTCGGTCATCACACCCATCTCGGATAAATCGTTACGCTCACAGGGAGCGTGTGGCAGTTCGGCCACGCGGTCTCCGCAACCAGAGGAGAACGACATGGCACTCGACACGCTGATCGTCTTCGGCGCCAGCTATGACAACGAGGACGACGCCGTTGCCGACTACGACGCGGTGAAGGCGCTGTACAAAGACGCCGACCTGCTGGACACCTACGACGCGGCGGTGATCTCCAAGCACGAGGACGGCAAGGTCAAGATCGTCAAGAAGCACGAGCAGCCGACTCGCCACGGAGCGTGGGGCGGCCTCGGCATCGGCCTGGTGGGCGGCGCGCTGGTCGCGCTCTTCCCGGCGATCACGATCGGCGGCGCTCTCATCGTCGGGGGCGTGGGCGGAGGCGCTCTCGGCGCGCTCGCCGGCCACGTGACGCGAGGGATGAGCCGCCACGACCTGAAGGAGCTCGGCGAGCTGCTGGACGACGGTCAGAGTGGTCTGGTCGTGGTCGCGGCGACCGACATGGCGTCACGGGTCGAAGGGACCCTGCGTCGCGCCGCCAAGGTCACCAAGAAGGAGCTGCGCGCCGACGAGAAGGCACTCGAGGCAGAGATCGATGAGGCCTCAAAGTCCTGACGATCAGTCCGCGAACGCGAGCCCGCGCGCGCTGAGCTCCTCACCGAGGATGCGCACGGCCTTCGGTCCGACGCCATGGATCGCCAGGAGGTCCTTCGGCGTGACGTCGGTGAGCTGCGCGTACGTGGTGTAGCCGTGCCGCGCCAGCTCACGCCGGGCGGTGCGACCGAGCGCCGTCGGGTACTCGGTCGGGACGGGCGAGTCCTCGGGTGGCATGGATCCTCCTGCGGTCGAAGAACGAGAAGCGTAGCCGGGTCGCGGTCCTGACCGGGCGGGGTGACACCATGCCCGGATGACGAACGTGAAGGGCAAGGGCGACCAGGCCGGCCGTGAGGTCCGCGACAGCAAGGCGCTCGAGGTCGGGGCGCGCGTGGGGCTCGTCGCGTACGGCATCGTCCATCTCCTGGTCGCGTGGATCGCGCTGCAGGTCGCGTGGGGCGGCACCCAGGAGGATGCGAGCCAATCGGGTGCGCTGGCGATGGTCTCCGAGAGCGGGCCCGGCAAGGCGCTGCTCTGGGTGACCGCTGTCGGCTTCGTGGCCCTGGTGCTGTGGCAGCTGGCGGACGCCGTGTGGGGGTTCCGCGACAAGGACGGCGCCAAGCGCACGTTCAAGCGGGTCTCGGCGGCGGGCAAGGCCGTCCTGTACGGCGCTCTCGCCGTGCTCGCGGCCCGCCAGGCGTCCGGTACGTCGGGTGGCGGCGGCTCGGGTGGCTCGGGCGGCAGCGAGGAGACGCTGACTGCTCGCGTCATGGGAGCACCCGGCGGTCCCTGGATCGTGGCGCTCGTCGGGCTCGCGACGCTCGCTCTCGCCGGCTACCAGGGCTATCGCGGTGTGACGCGGTCGTTCGAGCACGACCTCGACCCTTCGGCGTCGAGCGGGACGAGCGGGTCGGCGATCGTCCGGCTCGGCCAGGTCGGCTACGTCGCCAAGGGGATCGCGCTCGGGATCATCGGGGTGCTCTTCATCCTCGCCGCGATCGACCACGACCCGGACCGTGCAGGTGGCCTCGACGACGCGCTCCGGACCCTGCGCGAGCAGCCGTTCGGGCCGTACCTGCTGACCCTTGTCGCCTTGGGGCTCGCGGCCTTCGGCGCGTACTGCTTCGGCTGGGCGCGCCACGTCAAGCGCCGCTGACCCTAGGCTGCGGGCATGGACTCCAGCGACTGGGACCGCCGCTACGCAGAGCAGCCCCGCCCGTTCGGCGCCGTCCCCAACGCGACGCTCGTCGCTGAGCTCGTCGCGCTGTCGCCAGGGCGGGCCGTGGACCTCGCATGCGGGGACGGCCGGCACGCCGCCTGGCTCGCCGCCCGCGGCTGGCAGGTGGAGGCCATCGACTTCTCCCCGGTCGCGATCGCGGACGCCGAGCGTGAGTGGGACGCGACGGGTGACACGGTGCGCTGGCTGGTCGGTGACGCCCTCACGTGGGAGCCGGGAGAACGCGTCGACCTCGTGCTGATCGCCTACCTCCAGACCGATCAGCTGCCGCTGGTGCTCGAGCGTGCACGCACGTGGCTGCGTCCGGCCGGCAGGGTCGTCTACCTCGGCCATGCGCGGGACAACCTCGCGTACGGCGTCGGCGGTCCGCGCTCTCCCGAGGTCCTGCCGACCGTGGCGTCCCTGGCGACCGCGCTCGACGGCATGGAGATGCTGTCGCTGCGTCACGTCGTGCGCGCGACGCCCGCCGGCGACGCATACGACGTCCTCGCGGTCGCGCGCGAGCTGCCCGCCTAGGTCGGACGCTGGACGAGCGCGACCAGCCTGGCCGGCGCCTGGATGCAGTAGGCGTCGACGAGGAGCTCGGAGAGCTCGTCCCAGTCGGTGTCGTCGTCGAGCAGCATCCCCACGACGTTGTCGCCCCACTCCCCGCGGAAGTACGGCGGACCCAGCCGCTCGAACGCCATCAGCTCGCCCGCATCGGCGCGGAAGGTGATGCGGAACAGCCCGTCCTCGCCGCCGAACACATGGGCCACCGTCGCCGAGCCCACGCGCCAGCGCACGCCGACCCACGCGTCCTCCTCGTCGCACGACGGGAGGACGAGGAGGACGGCACGGAGCCGGTCGAGCATCTCGAGAGGAACATCAGGTCTCGCCACGGCACCAGCCTCGCTCACGGCACTGACACGCGCCCGAGCGCGCCGGGCGCACGACCGCAGCGGTCCAGCTAGATTGAGCGCGTGCACGACACTGCGGCCCGCACCGGCGGGATGAGCGTCCGGGTCTGGTTCGGCGTCCTGGCAGTGCTGGGGACATGGGCGACGGTCGGGCAGGCCGTCACCGTCGTCACCGAGGGACGCAGCCTCGTCAACTTCTTCTCGTACTTCACGATCGAGTCGAACATCCTCGTCCTCGTCGCCGCCGTCGTCATCGCCCTGCGGGGCAAGATCGCCGGCTGGTGGCAGCCGGTCTACCTCGCGGGCCTCGTCGGCATCGTCATCACGGGCGCCGTCTACCACCTGCTGCTCGCGGGCCAGCAGACGCTGCACGGGGTCGAGGCGTGGTACGACCTCGTGCTCCACACCCTGGTGCCGGTCGGCTCGGTGGTCGGGTTCTTCCTGCTGAGGCCCCGCCTCGAGCGGCGTGCGTGGTGGTTCCTGGCCTGGCCGGTCGCATGGGTCGTCTACACGCTGGTACGCGGCGCCGTCTCGGACCCGCGCTTCGTCGGGCCTGAGGGCAAGCCACCGCTCCCCGTCCCGTACGACTTCCTCGACGCGGCTGCCGTCGGGTGGGGCCAGGTGGTCGTGACGCTCTCGCTCATCGCGGTGCTCGCGGTCGTGATCGCCGCGGCGGCGGTGGCGGGCGGACGCCGGCTCGGGCGCTGAGCCCGTCGCTCAGGCGTCGTCGTTCGGCGGCTGCGCCGACCGACGGGGCCGCTCGGTAGCCTTCTCGTCGAAGTCGACCTTCTTCATCTGGTGCGCCATGCTGCGCATCAGGAAGAAGAGCCCCACGCACAGCCCGAGGATGATCAGGAGCGCGACCCAGCCTGCGGGCTTGAAGTTGATCTGCTCGGCGGCGGCGAGCACGGCGGTGGACATATCACCAGCGTACGCCCGCCTGGCCGCCGCCCGGTCAGCGCAGTCCGGCGAACAGGTCGTCCTCGGGGGTCGTGGTCTCGACGAACGAGCGCACCAGCTGGTAGTCCTCGGTGGGCCAGGCCTCGGCGCGCACCTCCAGCGGAACGGCGAACCAGTGCCCGTCGGGGTCGATCTGGGTCGCGTGGGCGCGCAGGGCGTCGTCGGCGACGCCGAAGTAGTCGGCGCACGGCACCCGCGTGGTGAGCATGGCCTCCTCCTCGGCGGGGTCGACCTTCCAGTCCTTCATGCGCTCCGCGTAGATCGGCTCGAGACCGTGCCGTACCAGCGCGCTATCGACGGCCTCGGCACGCACCCGCGTGAAGCCGCGGTGGTAATAGAGCTTCTGGGGCTGCCACGGCTCGCCGAGCTCCGGGTACGCGTCCGGATCACCGGCCTTCTCGAACGCGTAGACGCTGACCTTGTGGCACATGATGTGGTCGGGGTGAGGGTAGCCGCCGTTCTCGTCGTACGTGGTGACGACGTGCGGGCGGAACGAGCGCATCAGCGCGATCAGCGGCTTCGCGGCCTCCTCGACCGGGACCAGCGCGAAGCAGCCCTCGGGCAGCGGCGGCGGCGGATCGCCCTCGGGCCAGCCCGAGTCGACGAACCCGAGCCAGTCCTGCTTGATCCCGAGGATCTCGCGGGCGCGGTCCATCTCCTCGCGCCGGATCTCACCGATCAGCTCGGGGTTGTCGATGATCCCGGGGTGGTCGAAGCTCGGGTTGAGGATCGACCCGCGCTCACCCCCCGTACAAGTCGCGACGTGGACGTCGACCCCCTGTGCGACGTACTTCGCCGTCGATGCGGCGCCTTTGCTCGACTCGTCGTCGGGATGCGCGTGCACGTGCATCAGGCGCAGCTTCTCCGCCACAGCAGGACTCCTCCGGTCGATCGCGTGGTCCACTCGGTCACAATGGTGTCATGCCCACCACCCAGCCCGACCTGACCGCCAGCCGGTACGGACGTCGCAGCAAGGGTCTGAGTCGCCGGACGTGGATGGTGATCGCCGTCGTCGGCGTCACGCTCGGCGTGATCGCGGCATGGTTCGTCGCGCAGTACCAGACCGAGGACAGCTTCCAGGCCGACGTGGTGGCCTTCGACGTGCTCTCCGACCACGAGACGTCGGTGACCCTCCGGGTGTTCCACTCCTCGGGCAAGCCGGCCGAGTGCGACGTCGCCGCCCAGGCGCAGGACAAGTCGTACGTCGGCGAGAAGACGATCACGATCCCCCGTACCACGACCGGCAACACCGCCACCACCGACGTGGTCAGCACGGAGCGGCGTGCCGTCACCGTCGTCATCCAGGAGTGCCGCCTCACCTCCTGAGGCACGTCACGCCTTGGCCCAGGGCCGCAGAATTGCTAGGCTCGTGGTTTCCGGCCCCAGGCGTGATGTCTGGGGTTTGTTACATCCGAGGAGCTATCCCCATGACGACGAGCAACGAAGAGAACACGATCTGGCTGACCCAGGAGGCGTACGACCGTCTGCGGGCCGAGCTGGACCATCTTCGCGGACCTGCTCGTGCGGAGATCGCCACCAAGATCGCCGAGGCGCGCGACGAGGGCGACCTCCGTGAGAACGGGGGCTACCACGCCGCTCGCGAGGAGCAGGGCAAGTCCGAGGCCCGCATCCGCCAGCTCGAGGACATGCTGCGCCGCGCCGAGGTGGGCGAGCAGCCCGCCGACGACGGGCTGGTCGAGCCCGGGATGGTCGTGACCATCATGTTCGCCGGCGACGACGACACCGAGACTTTCTTGCTCGGCTCGCGCGAGATGCTCGGCCTGGACGCGTCGGTCGACATCGAGGTCTACTCCCCGCAGTCGCCGCTGGGCGCCGCGATCAACGGCAAGAAGGCCGGTGACACCGCCACGTACGCCGCACCCAACGGGCGCGACGTGACCGTCAAGATCGTCGACGCCAAGCCGTACGTCGCCTGACAAGGCGCTGTTGGTCGAGCCAACGCCGCCGTTGGTCGAGCCTGTCGAGACCTGTGCCCGTCGCCCTCCGGGGCGGCGGGCGCTGGCATGTCCGGGACGTCACGTGTAGGTGATGACGTACCCGTGGTCGCGCAGCATCTGCTCCACCGCGAACCGGTGCTCCGGACCGCGTGTCTCCACGCTCAGCGTCACCTCGACCTCGTCGATGGCGAGGGTCGAGCCGGTGCGCTCATGGACGACGTCGAGGACGCTGACCTGCATCTCGGCGAGGATCCTCAGGAGCTCGTCGAGGGAACCCGGGCGGTCGGAGATCCGGACCCGGAAAGACAGGAAGCGGCCGGCTGCCGCCAGGCCGTGGCGGACGACGTTCATGAGGAGCAGCGGATCGATGTTGCCGCCGCTGAGGACGCTGACGACGGGACCGGGGTCGTCGGCGAAGACGTCGGGATGCTCCAGCAGCGCGGCGACGCCGGCGGCACCTGCCGGCTCCACGACGAGCTTGGCGCGCTCAAGGAGCATGAGGAGCGCCTGGCTGAGCGACTCCTCGGTGACGGTGACGACGCGGTCCACGTAGCGGGCGATCTCCTCGTACGGGACGTCGCCGGGCCGCGACACCGCGATGCCGTCGGCCATCGTGCGCTGTGCGTCCACGGACATCGGTCGGCCCGCGCGCAACGACTGCGGGTATGGCGCGACCCGCTCGGACTGCACCCCGATGACCCGGATGCTCGGGTTGATCGCCCGCGCGGCGAGCGCGACCCCCGCGACGAGCCCACCCCCACCCACCGGGATGACAATCGTCGTGGCGTCGGGGACCTGCTCGAGGACCTCGAGCCCCAGCGTCCCCTGTCCAGCGACGATGTCGGGATGGTCGAACGGGTGGATGAGCACGGCACCGACGCGCTCGGCATAGGCGTGCGCCGCCACGAGCGCGGACTCGACCGACGTGCCGGCGAGCTCGATCCTCGCCCCGTACTCGCGGGTCGCCGCAAGCTTGGGCAACGGCGCGCCTTCGGGCATGAAGACGGTCGCGGTGGTCCCGAGCAGCGAGGCGGCGAGGGCGACACCTTGCGCATGGTTGCCGGCGCTGGCCGCGACGACGCCGTGTGCCCGCTCCTCGGCGGAGAGCCGTGCGATGCGGACGTAGGCACCGCGGATCTTGAACGACCCGGCGCGTTGGAGGTTCTCGCACTTGAGCACGACCTGTCGACCGATCAGCGCACTGAGCGCACGCGAAGGCTCGACGGGGGTGCGGACAGCGACGCCGGCGAGCAGCTTCTCGGCAGCGCGCACGTCGTCCAGGGTGACCGGCATGCCACCAGCCTAAGCATGAAAGCCGCAGCGAGGTGGCCCGCACTCGACCTAGCGTCGAGAGGATGGTGAGGGGGACACCACGATGACACGAGCAGGACCGACAACCACCGAGAGACTTCACCGAGGGACGGGCGCTGCCGCCGCCGTCGTTCTCGCCGCCGGGGCGCTGACCGCCGCGAGTGCGACGCCCGCCGCCGCCGACGACCTCGACCACAGCCCGCTCCGCACGCTGGCGGGCGCCCGTACGGGCCTGAGCGAGGCGATGGGGGTCGCCAGGGACGGCGCAGGCAACCTGTACGTCGCGAACCAGGTCGGCTGGGTCACCGTCTACGGCCCGAACGGCAACGGCGACGTGACCCCGACACGGAGGATCCAGGGCTCCGCGACGGGGCTCGGGGCGCCGTGCGGGGTGACGGTCGACGCGGCGGGGCAGATCTACGTGAGCGATCGTGGCGCCAGCCCCGCGATCAGGGTCTTTGCCCCTGATGCCAACGGCAACGTCGCCCCGGCCCGTACGATCACGTCGCCCGCGCTGACACAGCCGTGCGACCTCGAGCTCGGGCCTGGCGGCACGCTGTACGTCGCCAACGAGCACGCCCCGGACGCCGTCCTCGTGTTCGCCGCGAGCGCGAAGGACAAGACCACTCCCACCCGTGTGATCCAGGGAAATCTCACCAAGCTCGACAGTCCTGTCGGCCTCGCGTTCGACGCGCGGGGCGACCTGCTCGTGGCGAACTTCTCGGGCGACAGCGTGACGGCGTACGCCGCGACCGCCAACGGCAACGCGGCGCCTCGGCGGACGCTGACCGGGGCGACGACGCGACTGGACGGCCCCTCGGACCTCGAGGTCGACCGGCGCGGATTCGTCTACGTCGCGAACCAGCTCAGCCCCGCGGTGCAGGTCTTCGCAGCCGGGGCCGACGCGAGCACGGCGCCTGCGCGGTCGCTCCAGGGTGCGAACACCGGCCTCGGCACCGCGCCGCCGCGGGGACTAGCCGTCGCGAGCGACCACTCGATCGCCGTCGGCCAGTGGGTCGCGAACAAGGTGTCGGTCTATCGCGCGGTGATCGCGCCGCCCGCGGCACCCAAGCCACCCGCCACACCGAAGCCACGGATCACCGTGCCGGGCAAGGTCCGCGCGCTCACCGTCACTGGCGCCCGCAAGGCGAAGAAGCGCACGATCCGGTGGAAGGCCCCGGCGTCGAACGGTGGTGCCGCGATCACGCGCTACCGGCTCGTCATCAAGAAGGGCAGCCGCACGCTGGTGACGAAGGCTCCGGGCGCGGGCAAGCGCTCGTACACCGTCAAGCGCTCCAAGCTGCGCAACGGCAAGAACAAGGTGTCCGTCCGCGCAGTGAACGCCAAGGGGTCGAGTGCCTGGGCGCACAAGACGTTCGTCGTACGGAAGTAGCTAGTCGGGCGTCGGTGGCGCGAGACCAGCCTCTCGCGCCTCGCGGGCTGCCTCCGCACGCTCGGCGAGGTGGCGCACGATCGCGTTGACACAGGCGACGATCGGCACGGCGAGGAGCGCGCCGACGATCCCGGCGACGGTGACGCCGGCGGCGATCGCGAGGATGATCGCCAGCGGGTGGAGCTGGACGAGGTGGCCCATCAAGAAGGGCTGCAGGATGTGCGCCTCGATCTGCTGCACGGCGACGACGCCGGCGAGCATGAACAGCGCCACCCACGGGCCCTGAGCCACCAGCGCGACGAGGACGGCGACGAGCCCCGAGACAAAAGCGCCGACGATCGGGATGAACGCGCCGAGGAACACCAGCGTCGCGATCGCCAGCACCAGCGGCACCCCCAGCAGCCACGCGACGAGCGCGATGCCGACGGCGTCGACGAGCGCGACCAGCACGGTCGCGCGGACGAACGCGGTGAGCGACCACCAGGCGACCCGGCCGGAGCGGTCGGCGTGCTCGCGGGCGTTGCGCGGGAAGAGCCGGACGACCCAGTCCCAGATGCGCCCACCCTGGTAGAGGAAGAAGTACGTCGCGAAGAGCACGATGAAGAACCCAGCGAGCACGTGCGTCACGGTGGTTCCGAGCTGGGTGACCCGGTCGACGATCCCCGTCCCGCTGCTCCCCCACTCCTCGATGGTCTTGGTGGCCCGGTCGATCCAGGAGTTGAGCTGCGCGTCGCTGAGCCCGAGTGGACCGGTGCGGGCCCAGTCCTGGATCTCCTGCAGCCCGTCGACGACCTTCGTCCGCAGGTCGTCGAACTGCGTGGAGACCTGCTGACCGACGAGGGTGAGCATGCCGACGACGGCGCCGATCCCGAAGATCATCACCATCAACGTCGCGAGCGCCCGAGGAAGGTGCAGGGCCTCGATCCGGTCGACGAACGGACGGACCAGGGCAGAGACGAGGATCGCGATGGCGATCGGCACGGTGAGGCTGGAGAAGTAGCCCAGCAGCCACATCACGCCCAGACCCGCTGCGGCGATGACGATGAGCCGCCACCCCCAGGAAGCCGCCAGCGAGATCCCGTACGGGACGTTGGGCGGGGTCCCGTCCCCTGGGGAGGGCGGCGCCGGGGCGGCGTACGGGCTGAGGGTCGGGACGGGATCTCCGAGGACGCCGGTGCGTTCGTCGAGGAGCGTGAGGTCGCGGCGTGCGGTCGCGCGCATGCGCTCGACGAGCTCGTCCAGACGCTGGCGTCGCGACCTCGCGCGCTCCGCTGCCTCCTCGGTCACTCCCTCGTCAGGCGCGGCGTCGCCGGGAGCCGGGTCCTCGGGAGCCGCGCCCTCGGGCGCCCCGTCCTCGCTCATCGGCCGAGCCGCTCGAATGCGCGCTCGAGGTCGGCGACCAGGTCGTCGGCACTCTCGATGCCGACGCTGACGCGGACGAGGTCGGCCGGCACCTCGAGCGGAGAGCCTGCCGCAGAAGCGTGGGTCATGCGGCCGGGATGCTCGATCAGCGACTCGACACCGCCGAGCGATTCAGCGAGCGTGAAGAGCTCGGTGTGCTCGACGACGTCGAGGGCTGCCCGCTCACCGGCGGCCATCTGGAAGGACACCATCCCGCCGAACCGCTTCATCTGACGTGCGGCGACGGCGTGACCCGGGTGCTCCGCGAGGCCCGGGTAGATCACGTGCGAGACCTCCGGACGGCTCTGCAGGAAGGCGACGATCCGCTCGGCGTTGTCGCTGTGACGCTCCATCCGCAGCGCGAGGGTCTTGAGCCCCCGCAGCACGAGCCACGAGTCGAACGGGCCCGCAACGGCGCCCATGGAGTTCTGGTGGAAGGCGATCGGCTCCGCGAGCGTCTCGTCGCGGGCGATCAGGGCGCCGCCGACGACGTCGGAGTGGCCGCCCGCGTACTTGGTCGTCGAGTGCACCACGAGGTCGGCGCCGTGGGCGAGAGGCTGCTGCAGGTACGAGGAGGCGAAGGTGTTGTCGACGACCAGCAGCGCGCCGGCCTCGTGCGCGACCTCGGCGAGCGCCTCGATGTCGGCGATCCCGAGCAGCGGGTTGGTCGGCGTCTCGACCCACACGATGCGTGTCTCGCCGGGCGTGACCGCCGCACGGACCGCCTCGACGTCGGCGATCGGCACCGGGTCGTACCGCAGGCCCCAGCGCGACTCGACCTTGTCGAACAGCCGGTACGTCCCGCCGTATGCGTCATCGGGGATCACCACGTGGTCGCCGGGTTTGGTGAGCGCCCGCAGGAGGGTGTCCTCGGCGGCGAGCCCGCTCGCGAACGCG
Source organism: Mumia zhuanghuii (assembly GCF_042681565.1). Lineage (NCBI taxonomy): Bacteria > Bacillati > Actinomycetota > Actinomycetes > Propionibacteriales > Nocardioidaceae > Mumia > Mumia zhuanghuii. The sequence goes on along the minus strand of NZ_JBHUFT010000008.1, from coordinate 245,594 downwards.
AACCCGCGGGCGCCTCCCTCGAGCGAGGCGAGGCACTCCTCGAGCGCCGTCCTCGTAGGGTTCGCGCTCCGCGAGTACTCATAGCCTTCGCGGAGCCCGCCGACCCCGTCCTGCTTGTAGGTGCTGGTCGCGTAGATGGCCGGCACGACCGCCCCAGTGCGGGGGTCAGGCTCCTGACCTGCGTGGATCGCACGCGTCTCGAATCCGAAGTCACTCACACCCGCGAGCGTAACGGTCGCGCCCTCAGCCTGCCTTCACGGAGGCGGGCCGACGCGCGGCAACCGCCAGATCAGGGAAGTCGGAGAACACACCGTCAAGCCCGAGCCGGTAGAACGTCCGCAGCTCAGCGTCGAGGTCGCCGTGCGCGTTCGGGTCGGTGCCGTCGCGGTGATCGGCGGGAAGGAACTGGTTCTCCGCGCGGAACGTCCACGCATAGACGTCGAGCCCCGCCCGATGCGCGTCGCGGACAACGGTCGTCGGGGTAGTCAGCGCCCCGGTCGCGTCGCGCGGGATGAGGACGTTCTTCTCCGCGCTGAGGACGTCGGCGTACCCTGCCATCGCCTTGAGACCTGCTGGGGTCACCATGTCCACGTACGTCGTCGGGTCACCACTGACGACGTGGTCGTACGGACGCCCGCTCGGGTTGACGTTCTGGGCGAGCGGGACGCGCACCCGCTTGGCGAGGGTCATGAGGTTCGCGGTCTCGAACGACTGGACGGTGACCGGCGACCAGCGGTGGTCGAGCCCACGGCGCTTCAGCGTGCGGACGAGCGGATCCTCGAGGTTCTTGCCGATCGACTGGAAGTACGTGGGGTGCTTGGTCTCAGGTGCGACGCCGATGACCCGTCCGCGGCGGATGCTCTCGCGCTTCGCCAGGTCGAGAACCTCTTCGAAGGTTGGCACCTCGAAGCGGCCGTCGTACGCGGTGTTGCCGGGGCGCACGAGCGGGAGGCGCTCCTTGGCCCTCAGGGTCTTGAGCTCGGCCAGCGTGAGGTCCTCGGTGAACCACCCCGTCACCGCGCGTCCGTCGATCGTCTTGGTCGTCCGGCGGTCGGCGAACTCCGGGTGCTGGGCGACGTCGGTGGTGCCGCCGATCTCGTTCTCGTGGCGGGCGACGAGGACCTTGTCCTGGGTGATGACGAGGTCCGGCTCGATCACGTCCGCGCCCTGGCGGATCGCCAGCGCGTAGGCAGCGAGCGTGTGCTCCGGGCGATAGCCGGAGGCGCCGCGGTGCGCGATGACGATCGGGTCGGCGGGTCTGTGGCGCGCCGAGTTCGAGGTGGCGTGTCCGTCGGCGGACGCCGCGGGTGCGGCGGACACGAACAACGGCCCCGCCACCGCAGCGGTGAGGGCGGTGATGAGGATGCTGCGCAAAGGGTTCATATGACGATCGCAGCGGTGGCAGGTGGCCGGAGGCCGTCAGCCGGAAGTGGGGCATGTGAACGGTGCGCGAACCTCCGTGGGCGGACCACGTGGAGCCCCGCCGCTCGAGCGTGTCGAGACCCCCGTCCCCTCACCGCTGCCCGGCGAACTGCTGGTCCAGGTCGAGGCGTGCGGGGTGTGCCGGACGGATCTGCACGTCACCGAAGGCGACCTTCCGGTCCATCGTGACCATGTCGTCCCGGGTCACGAGGTCGTCGGCCGGTGGTCGCGGACGGTACCCGTACCCGCTCGACCGCGCGCTCGAGGCCCTTCGGGATCTGAAGGCCGGACGGTTCGACGGCGCGGCGGTGCTCGTGCCGTAGCGCGACGACTCAGGTGCGCGAGACCTCGAGGAGTCGTCTCAGGTGGTTCTCGAGCACCGACGGAGGAGCGGCGCCTGGCGGGGGCGATGAGACGTACTGGTGGCCGGTCGGTGTCGTCCACGTGCGGACGCCGTCGTGATCGGTGTCGACGCGCCACCGGCGGGTCTGCTTGAGGAGGTTGTCCGAGCGGCAGAGCCCTTGGGCGTTGGCTCGCGTCGTCGCGCCCCCCGCGGCGTACGGGGTGACGTGGTCGATCTCGCGGGTACGGCACTCGCACCACGGGCGGGCGCAGTAGTCGTCGGCCGCGCGCACCATCCGCGCGACCACCTCGGGGAAGCGGCGCCGCCGCGGGTCGACGTCGGTGATCTGGTGGCCGTCGTCAGCGGTGAAGAACCGGCGTACCCACGAGCGCCCCGACGTCGCCAACCCCCGCGCCAGCTCGCCCGGGACCGGCCCGTAGCCCTGCAGCACCGCCGAAGCGTCGTCGGCGCCGAACAGCGTCTCGGACCGCATCAGGACACCGACCTCGACGTCCACCGCGGCGCCGCCCGACGTCACGCCATTGCCGCTGAGCGCCTCGAGCGCCAGATCGCACGCAAGCTGCGCGATCGTCCGCGGGTCGCCGTCGCTGCGACGAGCGGAGGCCTCGGCGTCGAGCCGGTGCCACACCCCCACCAGCTGCTCGGCGGGCGCGTAGATCGACAGCATCGCCATCGCATCCAGCTCGGGCCGCAGGTGAACGTGGCGTTCCTCGCGAGCCCGTACCGTGCGCTCGTACGCCGCGTGCGGCTCGTGGTCGAGGACCAGCCGGCGCGCAGCGGCCGCGGCACGCTTGGGCCCCAGCTCGCGCAGCTGCGGCGCGAGCTCACGGTCGACCTCCGCACGCGTCGACGGATCGAGAGAGACCGTCTCGCGACACACGGCCGCGACCACCGCCTGGTTGACCTCGCCGTCACGCAGGAGCGCGTGCGCCTCGGGGTGGTCCTCGAGGTCACGGGCGAGCCGGTAGGTGGTCTCGCCGGCGGTCGCCGACGCCTGACGCGCCATCGCGATCTCGGCGAACAACGACCGGCACAGGTCGTGCTCGGTCATCGACGAGCCGACCACCTCACGCCGGCGACGATCGAGCGCCGTCATGGCGTCGGCCTGCATGCCCTGGCCGATGCGGACGACCGCCTCGCACAACGCCACAGCCACGATCTCCCCCGCACCTGCCGCGACGACCTCGTCATCGAGCCCGTCCAACGTCGAGGCAGCATCGCTCACCGCCTCTCCCACCCGCTCAAGGAGAGCCGCGAGCAAACCGTGCGTCGCGTTGTCGCTCATGAGTTCGATTATACTGTGGTGCGGGTGTGGCGCGCCACGACTTTCCCCAGCTTTCGCCGGGAACACCGACAGGGGCGCCATGGTTGTACGTGGCGGACCCGAGGAGGAATCTGATGTTCTCGTTCAAGACGCACCTCATCTCCGCCGACCAGGCGCTGCCCGGTCGCGAGACCCGCCCCTTCACCGTCGGTGACCAGCACCTCGTGCTGGGGACGCCGATCGTCACCGATCCGCCCGAGGGCTTCGAGGTCGCGGTGTTCGGGCTGGGCTGCTTCTGGGGTGAGGAGCAGACGTTCTGGCAGGTGCCCGGCGTGTGGTCGACGTCGGTCGGCTACGCGGGCGGCTTCACCCAGAACCCCACGTACGAGGAGGTGTGCAGCGGGCGCACCGGCCATGCCGAGGTGGTCCGCGTGATCTACGACCCCGCCAAGGTCTCGTACGACGACCTGCTCAAGGTCTTCTGGGAGAACCACGACCCGACCCAGGGCATGCGCCAGGGCAACGACCGTGGCACCCAGTACCGGTCGGTGATCTTCACGACGACGCCGCAGCAGCAGGAGCAGGCCGAGGCGTCGCGCGCCGCATACCAGAAGCGGATGAGCGCCCGCGGCTACGGCGAGATCACCACGGCGATCGCTCCGCTCGGCGACTACTGGTACGCCGAGGACTACCACCAGCAGTACCTCGTGAAGAACCCGTTCGGCTACTGCCCGAACCACTCCACGGGCGTCTCGTACGCGACGAGCTGACACCCCGCTGCTGAACGCCTAACGCTCGGGGCCTCGCACGCCACGGTCATCCAGGCTCCGGAGGAACCTCCGGATCTCGTGGGTGACGGCGTCCGGGGCCTCGACCATGCTCACGTGCCCGACCCCCGGCAGCACGACCAGCTGCGAGCCGGGGATCCCTGCATGCAGGGCGTCCGCAACGGCGCGTGGAGCTCGGACGTCCTGCTCCCCGTGCAGCAGCAGCGTCGGGACGTCGACCCGCGGCAGCACGTCACGCAGGTCCGCCTCGGCCGATGCCAGCGACATCGCCCTGAACCCGTCAGGGCTGAACGCCCGCACGCTCGCGGTGAACTCCGCGACGGCGTCCGGAGGCGCGGATCGGGAGAACATCGACCCCGTCATCGCGTCAGCGAAGTCCTCCGGAGAACGCTCCGCGAGCTCCAGACACGTGCGCAGCCTCGCCTCGACCTCCTCCGCCGGCAGCGATCCCGTCCATCCTGCGTACCCACCGGCCATCACGAGCGACCGCACGATGCCTGGGTGGCGCTGGAAGGCCGACAGCTCGAGGATCGCGCCGAACGAGATCCCGCCGAGATGCGCTCGCTCGATGCCGAGCACCCGGAGGAACGCGGCCAGGCAGTCGGCGTAGTCGGTGATGCGGAACCACTCCGGCGGGTCCGACGACCGGCCCGCGCCGGGGGCGTCCCAGAGGATCACCGTGCACTCGTCGGCGAGGGCGTCGGCCTGCCTGCCCCAGGTCGAGCGGCCGTCGCCGACGAACCCCTGCGTCAGGACCAGCTCCGGCCCACGACCCACCCTCTCGTAGGCGATCCGTAGTCCCTCGACCTCGACCTGCGCCATGACTGCCCACCCCAACACTGCTCTCCGTACCCCTCCAGAGTCGCACGAGGCACACTGGAGCCATGCGGATCACGCCCGTACGGACGGTCGTCGCCGCGCTCGCCCTGACGGCGACCGCGGCCTGCACCGCGGAGCGTACGGACAACGAGGCGGACCAGTCCCCCGCGACGTCGGCGGGCACCTCGTCACCGACCACGCCGCCCGCGACCAGCCCGCCGACCACGACCTCCCCGACGACACCGATGCCGACCGCAACCAGTCCCGTCTCCCTCCCCGCCCTGATGGCCAAGGAGTACGACGGCCGTGCCCTGCGCCTGCGCCGCATGCTCGCCCGCACAGACGCGTACGTCCGCCACGCCGTCACCTACCGCAGCGGCGACCTGCGGATCTCCGGCATCCTCAACGTCCCTCGCGGCAAGGGCCCGTTCCCGGTGGCGATCCTGGCCCACGGCTACATCGACCCCGCGATCTACACGACCGGGCGCGGGATGATGCGCGAGCAGGACTACCTGGCGCGTGAAGGATTCGCGGTGCTGCACGTGGACTACCGCAACCACGCCGGCTCCGACGACGACCCGGAGGCCGAGCGCGACCTGCGGCTGGGCTACACCGAGGACGTGATCAACGCCGTCCTCGCCGTGCGTCGCTCCGACGACCCGCGCCTCGACGGCGACCGCGTCGGGCTCGTCGGGCGGTCGATGGGCGGCGGCGTCGTCCAGAACGTGCTCGTGACGCAGCCCGGGCTGGTCGACGGGGGCGTCGTGTTCGCGTCGGTCAGCAGCAGCACGGTCGACAACTACGAGCGGTGGATCGAGAACGACCGGCCCGAGGTCGCCCAGTCGATCGTCCGCGCCCACGGGTCGCCCGAGGACAACCCGGAGCTCTGGGCGCAGGCCTCACCTCGGACGTACGTCGGCCGCGCGACCGAGCCGCTGCTCATGCTCCACGGCACCGTCGACGACACCTGCCCCCCGCGATGGGCCCGGCGGACGGCGGCGGCGTTCGAGGAGGCGGGCAAGGACGTCCGGCTCGTCTGGTACGAGGGTGAGGGCCACACGTTCGGTCCGCAGTGGCCCGCGTCGATGCGCGAGACCGTACGGTTCCTGCGGCGCCAGCTGTGAGCGCTCAGCCGGCCATCGAGGCGTAGCGCTTCGCCGCGCGCGCCTTGGCCTTCTCGGCCTCGACCTCGCGGTCCTTGGGCGGCGCGTTGGCAACCAGGTCGTCGAGCAGGTGCTGGGTGAGATGGGCGATCTCGTGCACGGCACGGTCGAACGCCTCGGCGTTGGCCTGGGACGGCTTGGTCATCCCGCTGACCTTGCGCACGTACTGGAGGGCTGCCGCCTCGATCTCTTCGTCGGTCGCGTGCGGCTCAAAGTTGTGAAGGGTCCTGATGTTGCGGCACATGCCTTCACGCTACGCCCTCCGGCGGGTCGTTTCAGGGGCTAGAGTCGGCACCCATGACACAGACGCCGGGTACGCGGTCGTGGTGGGGCTGGGGCATGCAGGAGGAGGCGCTCGACGCCCGCGAGACCGAGGCGCTGGTCCGGCGGATCGCGCGCCTTCTCCCTGACGCCGACCCCACCCCGCACCTCGCGCCCACGCTCACGGCCGACGACCTGCCGGCGATCAGGGTCGAGCCACCTGCCTCGCTCAGCGCCTTGTGCAGCACCGACACGGTCGACCGCGCGGCGCACACCCACGGCAAGGCGTTCCGTGACGTCGTGCGCAACCTGCGCGGCGACCTCGCCCACGCGCCCGACCTCGTTGTACGCCCACACACCGAGCGCGACGTCGTCGACGTGCTCGACTGGGCCTCGTCCGCGAACGTCGCGGTCATTCCGTACGGCGGCGGCACCTCGGTCGTCGGCGGCGTCGAGCCGCGTCTCGACGGCGACTACGCCGGAGCGGTGTCGCTCGACGTGACCGCGATGGACCAGGTCCTCGAGGTCGACCGCACCAGTCGCGCGGCGCGGATCCAGGCGGGCGTCCTCGGACCGCATCTCGAGGACCAGCTGCGCCCGTACGGCCTCACGCTGAGGCACTTCCCGCAGTCGTTCGCGTTCTCGACGCTGGGCGGCTGGCTCGCGACGAGGGCGGGCGGGCACTTCGCCACGCTCGCCACCCACATCGACGACCTGACGGAGTCGATGCGTGTCGTCTCCCCGTACGGGGTGGGCGAGTCGCGTCGCCTCCCCGGCTCGGGCGCCGGCCCGTCCCCCGACCGGATGTTCCTCGGGTCGGAGGGGACGCTCGGCGTGATCACCGAGGCCTGGATGCGGCTCCAGGACCGGCCTCGCTGGCGCGCCGGAGCGTCGGTGCACTTCGCGGACTGGGACGGTGCCGTCGACGCGACACGTGCCGTTGCCCAGTCCGGGCTCCACCCGGCGAATTGCCGTCTCCTCGATGCCGGCGAGGCGTTCCTCAACGCCGGTGCAGCGGTCGGCGGCGGCGTGCTCGTGCTCGGCTTCGAGTCGGCCGACCATCCTGTCGACGCCGCCCTCGCACGGGCGGTCGAGCTGTGCCTCGACCACGGCGGGACGCTGCCCGAGGATGCGGACCGCGGCGCCGACACGGCGCGGGACGCCGCGGCGTCCACGTGGCGCTCGTCGTTCCTCCGCATGCCGTACCAGCGCGACGCCCTGGCCCAGCGCTCGGTCATCGCCGAGACGTTCGAAACGGCGACGACGTGGGACCGCTTCCCCGCGCTGCACGCCGCGATCACGGCCGCGGCGACCGAGGCGATCCGCGAGGTCTGCGGCATCGGTGTCGTCACCTGCCGGTTCACCCACGTCTATCCCGACGGCCCGGCTCCGTACTACGGCGTCTACGCACCCGGCCGCTGGGCGAGCATCGTCGAGCAGTGGGACGCCATCAAGACCGCGGTGTCTGAGGCGATCCTTGGCAACGGCGGCACGATCACGCACCACCACGCGGTCGGTCGCGACCACAGGCCGTACGCCGCGCAGCAGCGCCCTGCGCCGTTCGCCGCCGCGCTCACCGCCGCCAAGCACACCCTCGATCCGGCCGGGATCCTCAACCCGGGCGTGCTGCTCTGAGCCGTGCCCGCGTCAGCGCTTCGACCACGCGAGCAGATCATCGAGCGGCCAGGTGTCGACGACGCGCTCGGCCGTGACGCCCGCGGCCTCGGCCCGCGCGCACGCCAACCCCTGCCACGCCAGCTGCCCCGGCGCATGGGCGTCGGTGTCGATCGAGAACAGGCATCCGCGTTCGAGTGCCACCTCGATCAGCCGGCTCGGGGGGTCACGGCGCTCGGGTCGGCTGTTGATCTCGACCGCCGTGTCGAACTGCTTGCACGCCTCGAAGACCATCTCCGCGTGGAACGCCGACTCAGGCCGCGTTCCTCGGCCGCCCTCGACCAGCCGCCCGGTGACATGGCCGAGCACGTCCGTGTGCGGGTTGGCGACGGCGGCGACCATCCGGCGCGTCATCGTGTCGGCCTCGTCGCGCAGGCGCGAGTGGATGCTCGCCACCACCACGTCGAGCCGCTCGAGAAGCTCAGGCTCCTGGTCGAGGCTTCCGTCGTCGAGGATGTCGACCTCGATGCCGGTGAGGATCCGAAAGGGTGCGAGCTCGTCGTTGAGAGCAGCAACCACGTCGAGCTGCTCACGCAGGCGATCCGGCGACAGCCCCCGTGCGACGGTCAACCGCGGCGAGTGGTCGGTCAGCGCGCAGTACTCGTGGCCGAGCGACTTGGCAGTCCTCATCATCTCGTCGATCGAGGCCCCGCCGTCGGACCAGGTGGAGTGCGTGTGGAGGTCGCCACGCAGCGCCTGCCGCAGCGGTGTGTCGTCGCCGGGGATCGGTGCGGCGTCCGTACGGAGCCTGGCGAGGGTGTCGGGGACCTTCCCGGCCCGGGCCTGCGCGATCACCGCTGAAGTCTTGGCCCCGATCCCGCTGAGCTCCGTCCAGGTGTCGCGTGCAGCCAGCCGGTCGAGGTCGGCGTCCCCGAGATCGTCATAGACGTCGGCCGCCTTCCGGTACGCCATGGGCCGGCGGGGCTCGGCCCGGGCGCGTTCGAGGAGGTACGCGATCTCACGGAGGGCAGCCGACGGCCCGGGGGCCGGGGCATTCATCCCGGCCTCCGGGCCGTCCGCGTGCCTGCGTCGCGCGGGGACGGGTCAGATCCGCATCTGGTAGGTGAGGCAGTCTGCCTTGTCCTTGCCGGGTCCGACCCGGATCGCGTCGGCGGTGCACTCAAGCTCGGAGTTGTGGACACAGTCCGAACGGTGGCACGCACCGACGCGCGCCACCACCTTGGCGAGGCCACCGCTGGGCCCCAGGTCGATGAAGGTGCCGCACGCGGCGTCGTTGGTCGAGCCGGCGATCGTGATCGCTCCGGCGTGGCATGCGTGCTCGTGGTTGTACGAACAGCCGGCGACTACGCACTCGCCGACCTCGGGAAGTTCCGTGACGGTCATGCCCTACCCCCTGTGCGATGGCCTAGAACCTCAGGCTAGAGCGCCGGTCCCGGCATTAGGCAAGACTCAGCGGGGCCAGGGTAAGGCAAGGCTCTCCGTGCCTGGGCATCCCCCGAGCAAGCCGCTGGGTCCGGTGCCGTCCCTCCCGAACACCGGACCCAGCGGGTCTGGCGGGCGCCGATCGCGCAATCCCTCCCAGTCACACGACCGGCACCCGGTCTCAGCGCTCAGAACTGGATCGGACCTGCCTTGAGCGACATCTGGTTGCCGCTGCCCGAGAGCAGCTGCGTGAGGAGGAAGTCGCGCCCACTCGTGGGACCGACCTTGAACCCGCAGCCCTGGAAGCCGGGGATCGTGAACTCGCCGACAAGGTTCGCCGGCTCGGTCAGCGAGAACGGCTCGGTCGACCGGAGCGTGGTCGTGACCTCGCCGGTACGGCAGCCGCTGCGCACGATGTTCAGGAACGGCAGGAGATCGGACGACACCCGCGGGACCTCGAGGCGGAACGCCACGTCGACGACGACGATGCCATCGTTGCCGACGGTCGCCGCGGCATTGCGGGTCTGCACGATCTTGACCGTCGAGGTCGTGTCACCGAGGCCGGGGATACCCAGCAGACGGATGTGGGCGTCGATCGTCGGGATGGACAGGTCGCCGACCACCGAGATCGGCGGTCCGAAGTCGAAGTCACCGGTCAGCTTGGCGCCTTCGGGGATCTCGAGCGTGGCGTTCTGCTTGGCCACCGTGGTCGTGCCGCTGATCGGCAAGGTGACCGGGACGGCGCTGGCTGGTGCCGCTGTGGCGACCAGGCTCCCGATCATCAGTGCGCCGACAGCCGACGCTGCGCCGATTGACGGCAATCTGGCGAGTCGTGTGCGAATGGACATGGGTCTCCCTCACGGTCGGACGGCGCACCCACGGCGATGATCCTCCGGGGGCAGGAGCCGTACCTGTGTTGTGGCTCACGACACTACTCACAGGTAACCTAGCCCTGCAACCATCGGTTACACTGCGCAACTACCTGTCTGTGACGTCGATCCGGAGACCCTCGCCGCCCTCAGACGACGAGACGCTCGCGCAGCCCGTCGATGACCACGGCCTCTGCTCCAGCGTCGTAAAGCCAGCCCGCCGTCCCTCCGGGATGGCTGTCCCAGACGTCGAGGACGGCGTCGATCGCGTCCTGCGGGATCGCGAGGTACGAGGTGGGCGCGGGCCGTGCCGGATCGATCGGCGCCGACATGTGGAGGCGGCGCAGCACCGCGTCCATCGAAGCCCCGGTGGCCAGGTAGTCCTTGACGACCGCGTCGCGCGACACCCCGGCCGTACGGAGGATCATCGCGACCGCGACACCCGTACGGTCCTTGCCCGCCGCGCAGTGCAGGAGGGTCGGGCCGTCGTGGGCGGCGACCTCACGGGCGACCTCGACCAGCTCGGCACGCGCGATCTCGAGCATGCCGAGATAAAGCGCCTGCAGACCACCGGTCGCCATCCGCGCGACGACCTCCGGGTTGGCCGACTGCGGGCCGTCGGGGCGCAGCGCCTCGAGCAGCGAGATCCGGCGCACCGTCGCGCCCGCTCCCGCCAGCGGGTGGCGAGGTCCGGCCTCGGCGCTCGAGCGAAGGTCGAGGACCAGGCTCGGCGGCCAGCGCACCCCGTCCGGGCCGCGGTCGTCGGCGCTGGGCATCGCGCTGCGCAGCAGCACCCCGTGGGTGGTCGTGGCACCGTCCTCGGTCGGGAGTCCGCCGAGGTCGCGAAGATTGGGGACCGTCTCAGGCATCGGCCACCACCGGGAGGACCTCCTCGCCCAGCAGCGCGACGTGCTCGAGGTCGGCCAGGTCCAGCACCTGCAGGTAGATCCGCTGCGAACCCTGCGCGGCGTACTCGGCGATCCGCTCGGCCACCTGGGCCGGCGTCCCGCAGAGGCCGTTCTCGGCGAGCTCGTCGACCTCGCGACCGATCGCGGCCGCCCGGCGGGCGATCTCGGCGTCGTCGCGACCGCAGCAGACGACGAGCGCGCTGGAGTACGTGAGCTCCTCGGGGTCGCGCCCGATCTCCTCGCACGCGGCGCGCACCCGGTCGTACTTCGCACGGTGCTCGGAGACAGGGGTGAACGGCAGGTTGAACTCCTGCGCGAAGCGCGCCGCGAGCGCCGGGGTCCTCCGTGCGCCCTGACCACCGATGAGGACCGGCGGGCGGGGTGACTGCACGGGCTTGGGCAGCGCCGGGGAGTCGGCCAGGGTGTAGTGCTTGCCCCCGTACGAGAAGAGCTCGCCGACCGGCGCCTCCCACAGGCCGGTGACGACCTCGAGCTGCTCCTCGAGGCGGTCGAAGCGCTCCCCCGTCGCGGGGAACGGGATCCCGTACGCCTCGTGCTCGGCAGCGAACCAGCCGGCGCCGAGGCCCAGCTCGACGCGACCGCCGCTCATCTGGTCGACCTGGGCGACCTGGATCGCGAGCACACCCGGATGGCGGAACGTCGCCGACGTCATCAGCGTCCCGAGCCGGATGCGGGACGTGTCGCGGGCGAGCGCCGCGAGCGTCGTCCAGGCATCGGTCGGACCAGGCAGTCCTTCGGCATTCATCGCGAGGTAGTGGTCGGACCGGAAGAACGCTCCGAAAGCGTGCTCCTCGGCAGCGACCGCGACGGCGAGAAGATCGTCGTACGTGGCACCCTGTTGTGGCTCGGTGAAGATGCGCAGCTCCATGATGACCACTCTGCCACGCACCGCTGAGGCGCCCCTGAACCACTGAGATGGCGAGGCGCATCGAGGCCTGGTAGAGGAGGACCGCGATGCACTAGGGTTTGGGCGACCGCGCCTGGAATCCTTCCAGTTTCCGGGTGCGCCCCCACCCCCGGACGACTGCTGCCACCCCGCCTGCCGGCAGCCGTCGAGAGAGAAGTCATATCAACGTGCGCACAGTCACGAAGCTCGTTGCGGCAGTCGGACTGGCCCTGGTGCCCGCCCTCCTCGTCGCCCCCGCGAGCCACGCCACCGGCAACCACAACAAGGTCTGCTCCGGCCTCGACTCCGGCAAGAAGGACGTCCAAGGCAGCAAGAAGTCGCTCACCTTCACCGCCCCCGACGGCAAGCTCATCGACGGTTACTGCGTGAAGGCTGGTTCGACGCAGCAGGGCAACGGCCCCGTCTACATCGCGGTCGACCCGGCCAAGGCGTCCATCACCATCGAGCACCCGTCCGGCAAGGACATCAGCCACTACTCCGTCTCCTACGCGACGGACGGTGAGCCCTGCGTCGGCACCAGCACCAAGACCGGCGGCGGCCACAAGCCCAAGCCGGACCCGTGCGAGCCCACAGCGACGGCGACCTACACCCCGCCGACCTCGTCGCCCACGAGCCCGCCGACCGAGACCACGCCTCCCACCACCGAGCCGACGACGCCTCCGACCACGGAGCCGCCGACGGAGACCACGCCTCCCACCGAGCCGCCGACGGAGACCACTCCGCCGAGCCCGACCGAGAGCGTCGCGTCTGAGACCGAGACGGCACCGCCGGCCGACGGTGGCGGTGACGACGACGAGGACCAGGGCGTCGCGGGCAGCGACGAGAACGCGCCGACCGCGGTCGACGCCGGCCTGGTCGGCAACACCACCAACACGTCCACGACATCGATCGCCACGATCGTCGGTCTGACGGGAGGAGCGCTCCTCCTCGCGTCGGCAGTCATGATGTGGATGCGCAAGCGCGGTGACCACCGAGCCTGATCTCGTCACCGTCCGCCGTGAGGCGCGTGCCCGTCGCCGGGCACGCGCCCGCGTGCGTGCGGCCATCGGAGCCGTCGTGGGTGTCGTCGGTGTGGCCTGTGTCGCGTGGGCGATCATGGGCGCACCGGCGCCTGCGACGGCTCCGAGCTCGGCGAGCGTGACACCCACGCCGCAGGTGACGACACCGACCGAAGCGGCGGGCGGCATCGTCGCCCTCCCCAAGGGACGCGCGCGTCCACGACTCGTCGTCATCCCCGCGCTCGGCGTCAAGGCCCCCGTCGAGCCGATGCCGGTGATCGACGGTGTGCTCACTCCCCCGAGTCCCGCGACGACGGTCGGATGGTGGGACCGCAGCGCCCGACCCGGATCGTCACGGGGCACGGTCGTCGTCGCAGGGCACAAGGTCCAGGCAGGTGGCGGCGCCTTCGACACGCTCGGCACCCTGAACCCCGGCGATCGCGCGACCCTGCGGACGACGCGTGGCCGCGTCCACTACGTCGTGAAGCGGGTCGTCACGTACGACCGCGCGACGCTCGCGCAGAAGTCGAAGAGCATCTTCCGCCAGGGCGGCAGGCCTCGCCTCATCCTCATCACGTGCGAGGACTGGGACGGGCAGGCGTACCGCTCAAACACCGTCGTCTACGCCACGCCCGTCAGCTGACGACGCGGCGGTCGTCCTGGGCAGCCGCGCGCGCCTCGGGGCTCGCTCAGAGCGTGGCGACGTACCCCAAGAGATCGTGGCGCGTCAGCACGCCCACCGGGTCGCCGTCCTCGTGGACGACCACGGCATCCGCGTTCCCGAGCGCGGCGACAGCCTCCTCCACGGGCTCACCGGCGCCGATGCTCGGCAGCGAGGGCGCCATGTGCTCCTCGACGGTGTCGGCGAGCGACGCCTCGCCGTGGAAGAGCTTGTCGAGCAGGTCGCGCTCGCTCACCGCACCCGCGACCTCCGCAGCGCGCACGGGCGGCTCGGCCCGCAGCACCGGCATCTGCGAGACGCCGTACTCGCGGAGGATCTTCACCGCCTCGGCGACGGACTCGTGGGGGTGGGTGTGGACGAGGTCAGGGAGACGCCCCTCCTTGCCGCGGAGCAGGTCGCCGACCGTCTGCTCGCCGCGCGGCGGAGTGAGGAAGCCGTAGCGGGCGAGCCACTCGTCGTCAAAGACCTTCGTGAGATAGCCGCGTCCACCGTCGGGCAGCAGCACGACGATGACGGCGTCGGGGTCGTCGATCTCCTGCGCGAGGCGGACTGCCGCGGCCGCGGCCATGCCGGCGGAGCCGCCGACGAGCATCGCCTCCTCGCGTGCGAGGCGCCGCGTCATCGCGAACGAGTCCGTGTCGCTGACCTCGATGATCCGGTCGCAGACGTCACGGTCGTACGTGTCGGGCCAGAAGTCCTCGCCGACACCCTCGACCAGGTACGGCCGCCCCGTGCCGCCGGAGTAGACCGAGCCGTGCGGGTCGGCGCCGACGATCTGGACCCGTCCCTCGCTGACCTCCTTGAGGTAGCGACCGGTGCCCGAGATCGTGCCGCCGGTGCCGATGCCGGCCACGAAGTGCGTGATGCGGCCGTCGGTCTGCTGCCAGATCTCCGGGCCCGTCGTCTCGTAGTGGGCACGCGGGTTGTTCACGTTCGCGTACTGGTTGGGCTTCCAGGCACCGTCGATCTCGCGCACCAGACGGTCGGAGACCTCGTAGTAGGAGTCGGGGTGCTCCGGCGGGACCGCGGTCGGGCACACGACGACCTCTGCCCCGTACGCCTTGAGGACGTTCCGCTTGTCCTCACTGACCTTGTCCGGGCACACGAAGACGCAGTGGTAGCCCTTCTCCTGGGCGACCATCGCGAGCCCGACACCAGTGTTGCCGCTGGTCGGCTCGACGATGGTGCCACCCGGCTTCAGCTCGCCGGACTCCTCGGCGGCCTCGACCATCCGGGTGGCGATGCGGTCCTTCACGCTCCCCCCGGGATTGAGGTACTCGACCTTGGCGAGCACCAACGGCGAGGCGCCGTCCGTCACTCGGCGAAGGCGTACGAGCGGAGTGTCTCCGACCAGATCAAGCAGCGCGTTAGCGTAGTCCACACTCGCAGTCTAGAGAGCGACCAAGGATGGTGGTGGGGCGGCAATGACTCGGGCACGTGCAGCACGCAGGCTCGCGACCGCGGCGCTCTTCGGCGGGGGCGGGCTCGGCCTGCTCGGCGGCGGAGCGGTCGGGCTCCTCAAGCTGCAGGCGGGGCGCGCGCGCGACAAGATCGGCGTGAGCGACGACCGGCCGCCTACGCCCGACGGGGTGTACGGCGCGGAGCTGCCGGGCGAGCCGATCCGCTTCGTCATGCTCGGCGACTCCACCGGCGTCGGGTACGGCATGCTGCGGGCCGAGGACACGCCGCCCGCACTGTTCGGCGAAGGGCTCTCGCAGATCGCAGGGCGTCCCGTCGAGGTCTCCAGCCGCGCGATCGTCGGTGCGGTGTCGACCGACCTCGCCGCGCAGATCGCACTCGTGCTGCCATCCCACCCGCAGGTCGCCGCGCTCGTCATCGGCGCCAACGACGTCACGCACGTGAAGAACGTCTCCGGAGCCGTCGCCGCGCTCGGCGAGGCCGTCCGCACGCTGCGCGAGAACGGCTGCGAGGTCGTCGTCGGGACCTGCCCCGACCTCGGTACCGTACGCCCACTCCCCCAGCCGCTGCGGATGCTCGCCCGAACGATCAGCCGACGCCTCGCCGCCGCGCAGGTGATCAGCGTCGTCGAGGCCGGAGGGCGGGCGGTCTCACTGAGCAACCTGCTCCAGCGCGACTTCTGGACCGCCCCCTCGGAGCTGTTCGGCGACGACAAGTTCCACCCGTCGGCCGCGGGCTACGCGAGCATGGTCGCCGCGATGCTGCCGTCGGTGGCGGTCGCAGTGGGCGCCTGGGACGACGACGAGGAGTCGGCCGCGTTCCCGGAGGGCATCGTCCTGCCGGTCTCGTTCGCGGCCGCAGAGGCGGTTGACACGGGCGGCACCGAGGTCTCGCGCTCCGAGGTCGCCGGAGCCGCCCGGGGCCCGCGCGGACGCTGGGCCGCCCTCCGCGTCCGCCGCTGACGCCCGCGGGTCACTTTCTGCGGGCGCCGGGTCGCTCTCTGCGCTTCCCGGGTCACTCCGCCGTACGGTGACCGCATGATCCTGAACCGTGCAACGCTCGACGGGATCGTCGCCGGACGCGTCGACCGGGCGTACCGGCGATGGGCTCGACCCCGCGTACGGCCCGGCACCCGGATGCGCACGGCCGTGGGCGTCCTCGCAGTCGAGGAGGTCGTACGGGTGGACCCGACGACGCTCGGCGACGCCGAGGCACGATGTGCGGGTCTGGCCGACGCCGACGCGCTTCGGCGCGCTCTCGCACGTCGCACGGACGGCGACGTCTATCTCGTACGACTCCGGTACGACGGCGCGGACCCGCGTGTGGCGCTCCGTGAGGACGACGCGATGTCAGCAGAGGTCCGTGCCGACCTCGACCGGCGACTCGCGCGGATGGACGCCTCCGCCGACGCGCCCTGGACCCGGCGCGCGCTCATGATCATCAAGGAGCAGCCGGCCGTTGTGTCGACCGAGCTTGCCGCCGGTCTCGGCATGGAACGGATGCACTTCAAGCGGCGGGTCCGGCGACTCAAGGAGCTCGGCCTGACCGAGAGCCTCGAGGTCGGCTACCGGCTCTCGCCACGGGGCGCTGCATACCTCCGCAGAGAGTGACCCGGGGAGCGCAGAGAGGGACCCGGGAACGGAGACGGGCGCCCCGACGTCCACCCAGCCGCGAGGCCGAGAACGTCGAGACGCCCGTCTCGAGGGGGCGGCCCGGATCTAGTTGTCGCCGCGCAGGATCGCGAGAATACGCAAGATCTCGATGTAGAGCCAGATCAGCGTGACGGTGAGTCCGAAGGCGGCGCGCCAGGACTCGCGCTCGGGCAGCCCCTCGCGCACACCGGTCTCGACGTAGTCGAAGTCGAGGATGAGGCACAGCACACCCAGGACGACCGCGATGCAGCTGACGATCAGGCCGAGCATCGAGAAGTCACGCAGACCGAAGTCGGCGCCGAAGAAGCTCAGCACGAAGTTGAGCAGCACGACGGCCATGAAGCCGAACAGCGCCGCCGTCACGCCGCGGCGGAACTTGTCGGTGACCTGGATGTTGAAGAAGCGGTAGACGAACAACGTGCCGGCGAACGCGGCGATCGTGCCGAGCACGGCCTGCGCGACGATGCCGGAATCACCGACGTATGAGGCGACGACCTTGGAGAGGGCACCGACGAAGACGCCCTCGACGACCGCGTACGCGAGAACCAGCGCCGGGCTGATGATCTTCTTGAAGGAGTTCACCAAGGCCAGCACGAAGCCGATGATCGCGCCGCCGGTCGCGAACGCGAACGCCGTGTTGAGCGCCGACTGGTCGACGGTGACGTCGCCGAGGTAGAACCAGACCAGCGCGGCGGAGACCGCGGTGAGCCCGATCGTCAGCGCGGTCTTCTGGACGACCGAGTCGACGGTCATCCGGTCGACGACGGCCGTGTCGTACGGGCCCTGGCCGCCACCGTCACCGGCGTCGCCGGGCGCCCCGACCTGCCAGGTGCTCGGATCGGAGTATCCAGTCTGGCTGGCGCGTCCGTTGAACTCGTCACTGCGGGAGAAGACGGGGTTGTGGCTCTTCATCAATCCTCCGTACGGGGGGCGGGCTCCGACCTGAGCCCGTCCTTTGGCCAAACCCTACCGGAGCACCCCGCCCCCACCGCCAGCCTCGGCGAGTCGGATGGTTTTACGTTCACTTTCTTCCCGCCGTACGTGTTCCCACCGTTCGAGTCATCGCCGGCTCCTCCGGTATCCGGAGCGTAACTTTGTTGGACAGGGTGATTACAGGTCGGTTACAGGCGTTCCGTACGGCGGCACCTGTACGGCACGATCAACACAGCCTCCGCGCGCCGACCAGGGGGCGATCACGTTGGGAGACAGATAGTGAAGATTGCTCAACTGGCCGCGGGTCTGACCGCCGCGGCTCTGGTGCTGACGGGCTGCGGAGGCGGGGACGACGAAGGCGACGGTGAGACTACCGTCCGGCTGAGCATCGAGCAGGATGTCGACACGCTCCTGCCGATGGACTCCAACGTCAACGACAACATCAGCGTGCTCGACGTCGTCTACGACGGGCTCGTCCGCTACGACCCCAAGACGACGAAGCCCTACAACTACGTCGCGGAGGACGTCAGCACCACCGACAACACGGTGTGGACGATCAAGAT
Source organism: Mumia zhuanghuii (assembly GCF_042681565.1). Classification (NCBI taxonomy): domain Bacteria; kingdom Bacillati; phylum Actinomycetota; class Actinomycetes; order Propionibacteriales; family Nocardioidaceae; genus Mumia; species Mumia zhuanghuii. The sequence goes on along the minus strand of NZ_JBHUFT010000008.1, from coordinate 227,504 downwards.
CAAGGACGGCTTCGAGTTCCAGAACGGCGAGCCCGTCGACGCCGCAGCGTTCGCCCGCGCATGGAACTACGCCGCGTACGGGCCGAACGCGATGGGCAACAACTACTTCTTCGAGCGCTTCACCGGCTACGACGAGATGCAGGGCGAGTACGAGGAGGACGACGAGGGCAACGTCACCGTCACGACGGAGCCGACTGCCAAGGAGCTCACCGGCGTCAAGGTCGTCGATCCTCAGACCCTCGAGATCACCCTCAACGGCCCGTTCGCCGGCTTCTCCACGATGCTCGGCTACACCGGCTTCTTCCCGGTGGCGCAGGAGTGCATCGACGACGTCGATGCGTGCGCCGTCAAGCCGATCGGCAACGGTCCGTTCGAGGTCGAGGAGTGGGAGCAGGGCCAGCGCCTCACCGCCGCGAAGTGGAGCGACTACAAGGGTGAAGAGACGCCCGACTTCGACCGCATCGAGTGGACCGAGTACTCCGGCGACTCCGACTGGGCCGACTTCGAGGCCGGCGACGTCGACGCCACGGGCGACGTCCCGCCGGCGGAGTGGGAGCGTGCGACGAGCGACCCCGACCTCTCCTCACGGATGATCGAGGGCCCGGGCGCGGCACTGTCGTACCTCGGCTTCCCGATGTATCTCGGCAAGCCCTTCGACGACGTCGAGTTCCGCAAGGCGATCTCGCTGGCGATCGACCGCAAGACCATCGTCGACAAGGTCGTCCCCGGCCAGTACGTCGCCGCCGACAGCTGGGTCATCCCCGACGGTGTCCCGGGTGGCGTCGCCGGGACCTGCGAGTTCTGCACGTTCGACCCGGCCGCGGCCAAGGCGGCGCTGGCGAAGGCCGGCGGCTGGCCCAAGGGCAAGAAGCTCACGATCCACCTCGGCGAGGACGAGACGCAGGAGGCGATCTTCAAGGCCGTCGGCGACTCGATCCAGCTCAACCTCGGCATCCCGTACGTGCTGGACCCGACGCCGGACTTCTTCGACCGCCGCTCGGCTCGCGACTTCGACGGCATCATGCGCAGCAACTGGTTCCCGGACTACCCGCTCAACGAGAACTACCTCGCGCCCGTCTACGCCAGCGGAGACGCCAAGAAGGGCAACGAGAACTTCGGCTACTACAACGCCGAGTTCGAGAAGCTCATCAAGGAGGGTGACGCGGCGCCGGACCTCGAGGCGGCTGTCTCGAAGTACCAGGAGGCCGAGAAGGTCATCGCGACCGACCTGGCCGGCGTCCCGGTCATGTTCGCCCAGAACGTGATGTTCTACAGCGACCGTCTCGACGACGTGGTGCTCGACCCGTTCAGCGGGGAGATCAAGCTGCGTCTGCTCAAGGTGAGCTGACGTCGGTCCGGTGGCCGGCGCCCGTGGGGCGTCGGCCGCCGGCCGCACCATGTCGCCGTACGGCCGCACCGGTCGTACGGCCTCGAGACGGAGGGAGATGAACGCGGGTTGGGTCGATACATCACGCGTCGTGTGCTGCAGGGTGTCCTCACCCTGTTCCTCGTGATCCTGCTGCTGCACCTGCTCACGACGCTCGCCATCCAGCTGAACGGCAACCCAGCGCAGGCGTTCTTCGGTGACCGCCCGCCGAGCCCGTCGCAGCTGGCCGCGGTCGAGAAGCGCTACGGCCTCGACGACTCCTGCTACGACCAGCTCGGCAACCCCTGCCTCGGGCCGTTCGTCGACCGCCTGGGGGCGTACGCGTCCGGCGACTTCGGCGAGAGCCTTCGCGGCCGCGAGGTCACCGACATCGTCAGCGCCGCCGCCCCCAACACCCTGCGCCTGTTCGCGGTGGTGGCCGTGACGTGGGCGCTGATCGGCATGACCCTCGGCTCGATCGCGGCGCGTCGCCGCGGCAAGCCGTCGGACCAGGGCATCCGCGGGCTATCCGTCCTCATCGACGCGCTGCCGATCTTCGTGCTGCTGCTGATCTACAAGTACGTCTTCTCCGTCCCGCTGAGCAAATGGGCCAAGGAGACGTTCGGCAGCGACAGCCTCCCTGCGCTGCTGTTCAAGCCGTCGTTCTCCCTCGACCACCCGTGGGCGACGCTGATCGTCCCTGGCATCCTGCTCGGGCTCGCGGGCTCGGCGGCGTTCATCCGGCTGGTCCGCGCAGCGCAGCTGGAGAGCTACAACGCCGACCACGTGCGCGCGGCCCGCTCCAAGGGGTTGTCCGAGCGGCACGTCGCGGTCCACCACGTGGTCCGCAACTCCTCGATCCCGGTCGCCACCGCGGTCGGCATCATCTTCACCGAGGCGCTCGCCGGTGCGGTGATCACCGAGGGGATGATGAACATCTACGGGATGGGCGGCGTGCTCTGGAAGGCCGTCCAGGACAGTGACGTGTCGGTCGTGATCGGCATCGTCACGCTCCTCGCGGTGGTGACCGTCGTCGTGATGATCGTCGTCGACGTCGTCTATGCCGCACTCGACCCGAGGATCCGCTATGACTGACCCCAGCGTCTCCGCGCTGATCGCGGAGGAGACCGAGGGCGGCGCACCCAACCGCTCCTTCTGGTCGGACGCCTTCCGTACGTTGCGCCGCCGCCCCACGGTCATCGCGGCCACGGCGGTCGCACTGTTCTTCCTGGTCGTGGCTGTCTTTCCGTGGCTGTTCACCGACAAGGACCCGCAGCGCTGCGACATCGCCGATTCGCGCATCCCGCCGCAGTGGTTCGGCGGGGACCACCCCTTCGGCACGAACGTGCACGGCTGCGACGTGCTCGCGGAGCTCGTCTACGGCTCCCGCCCGTCGCTGCTGCTCGCCTTCATCGTCGTGGGGGTTTCGGTGCTCATCGGCATCGTGCTCGGCACCCTGTCGGGCTACTACCTCGGCATCGTCGACGCCGTGATCTCGCGGACGGTCGAGGTATTCCTCGTCGTCCCGCTGCTGCTCGCCGCGCTGCTGCTCCTGTCGCTGTTCCGTACGGTCGATCTCGGCGACGGGCTGCTCGCCACCATCATCCAACCGGCGATCGTGCTCACGATGTTCGGCTGGATGGGCTACACCCGGTACGTACGGGCGAGCGTCCTCGAGACGAAGAACCTCGACTACGTCACGGCCGCGCGGGTGCTCGGCGCCTCCGACCTGCGCATCATGTTCCGCCATATCCTCCCCAACGCGATCGGCACGGTGACCGCGCTCGTCCCGACCGCCATCGCGGCGGTGGTCGGGACAGAAGCCGTGCTGGCGTTCCTCGGCATCGGCGTACGCCCGCCCGCCGTGAGCTGGGGGATCATGATCACGGAGGGCTCGGAGTGGTTCACGGGTGGCTCGCAGTACCTGCTCCTCTTCCCGCTCGGATGCCTGCTGGCCACGGTGCTCGCCTTCGTGGTGATCGGCGACAACCTCCGCGACGCCCTCGATCCGAAGCTGAGGTGACCCAGTCGTGACCGAACAGACCACTCCCCTCCTCGAGGTCGAGGACCTCGCCATCGAGTTCGCGACGCCGGACGGTGTCGTACGCGCGGTCGACGGACTCTCGTACTCCGTCAGCGCCGGGAGGACGCTCGCGATCGTGGGCGAGTCCGGCAGCGGCAAGAGCGTGAGCTCGCTCGCGGTGATGGGCCTGCTGCAGATACCTCCCGCACGGATCGTCCGCGGTTCCATCCGCTTCAAGGGCGAAAACCTGCTGGCACTCGGCCCCAAGCAGCACCGGGCCTTCTGCGGGGCGCACGTCGCGATGGTTTTCCAGGACGCGCTCGCCGCGCTCAACCCGGTCCACACCGTCGGGTGGCAACTGACGGAGGCGCTGCGCGCACGCCAGAAGCTGTCGCGCCGCGATGCCGACAAGCGTGCAATCGAGCTGCTGGACATGGTCAAGGTCCCGAATGCCAAGCAACGGATCAAGGACTACCCGCACCAGTTCTCCGGCGGCATGCGCCAGCGGGTGATGATCGCCTCCGCGCTCGCGATGGATCCCGAGGTCCTGATCGCCGACGAGCCCACGACGGCGCTCGACGTGACCGTGCAGGCCCAGATCATGACGCTGCTGAGCGAGATCCAGGCTGAGCGCGACATGGGCCTGGTCCTCATCACCCACGACATGGGCGTGGTCGCGAACGTCGCCGACGACGTCACCGTGATGTACGCGGGCCGCGCGGTCGAGCAGGCCTCCGTCTTCGACGTGTTCTCCTCCGCCGCGCACCCGTACACGCGGGCGCTGCTGCGCTCCATCCCCCGGCTCGACCAGAAGGGTGGGGGGCTGGAGGTCATCCCGGGACGCCCGCCGGACCCGACCGCGGTTCCTGCCGGGTGCGCGTTCCACCCGCGATGCGGGTACGCCGAGGACGTCTGCCGGAGCGACCCGCCGCCCCCGCAGCACGCGCTGCGCTACGACCGGACGAGCGCGTGCCACTTCGCGGAGCGCGTCATGCAGCAAGGAGGTGAGCGATGACGGACACGGACGTGGTCCTCGAGGTGCGTGATCTCGCGAAGTCGTACCCGGTGCGCCGTGGCATCGTCCTCAAGCGCGAGGTCGGTACGGTGAAGGCCGTCGACGGCGTGTCGTTGACGCTGCACCGGGGCAAGACCCTCGGCCTGGTCGGCGAGTCCGGCTCGGGCAAGTCGACTCTCGCCAAGCTGCTCGTCGGGGTCGAGAAGCCGACCCGTGGCCAGATCCTCGTCGACGGCGTCGACGTGTCCGACCTCGGGCGTGCCGCCCGCCGGCGGCTGCGCGGCACCATCCAGATGGTGTTCCAGGACCCGTACACGTCGCTGAACCCGCGGATGTCGGTCGGCGAGATCGTCGGCGAGGCGTTCGCGATCCACCCGGAGGCGACCCCGGACGGCGGTCGCGACAAGGCGGTCCGCGAGCTCCTCGACCGGGTCGGGCTCAACCCCGACCACGTGCACCGCTATCCGCACCAGTTCTCCGGCGGCCAGCGACAGCGCATCGGCATCGCCCGCGCGCTCGCCGTACGGCCGCGCATCCTCATCTGCGACGAGCCGGTCTCGGCGCTCGACGTGTCGATCCAGGGGCAGGTCATCAACCTCCTGGAGGAGCTCCAGGACGACCTCGGTCTGTCGTACCTGTTCATCGCGCACGACCTGTCGGTGGTCCGCCACATCGCCGACGAGGTCGCCGTGATGTATCTCGGGCGGATGGTCGAGACCGGGCGCGACGCCGAGGTGTACGAGCACACGGGCCACCCGTACACGCGTGCGCTCATGTCGGCCGTGCCCGTGCCTGACCCGACGCTGCGCGACCGCCGCGAGATCGTGCTCGAAGGTGACATGCCCTCGCCCAGTGACCCTCCGTCCGGCTGCCACTTCCACACCCGCTGCTGGCTCGCCCCCACACTCGCGGACCCCGCCTCGGACGAGGTCCGTGCCGACGGTGCACACATCCCCTCCGTGTGCCGTCACGACAGCCCCAAGCTCGCACCCCAGGAGTCCCCCGATCATCTCGCCGCTTGCCACTTCGCTCTCGACACTGCCCGCCGGTGACACCGTGACCACGCGACGTCCCGAGGTCCTCGTCGTCCAGAACTCCCCCACGAGCGGAGGCGGGCGTCTCCCCGACTGGCTCGAAGCCGAGGGCGTCTCGCCGAACCGCATCGCCGGCGAGGATCTCGCGCCGACGCTCACCGGTGTCGACGGGATCGTCCTGCTCGGTGGCGGGTTCATGCCCGACGACGACGAGCGCTCGCCGTGGCTCGCCCAGGAGCGGCGGCTGGTCGTCCAGGCGCTCCAGGCCGAGGTGCCGCTGCTCGGGATCTGCCTCGGCGCGCAGCTCCTCGCGATCTGCGCCGGCGGCGAGGTGACCGAGAAGTCGGGTGAGACCGAGCGCGGCTCGTGCGGCGTGACGCTGCTCCCGGCGGCCGCCGACGACGCCATGTTCGCCGAGCTTGCGGCGTACGGTGAGCTGCGCATGATCCAGAACCACGAGGACAGCGTCACCGCGCTGCCGCCGGGCGCGGACCTCCTCGCGACCAGCGACGAGTGCAGGGTCGAGGCGTTCAGGGTGGGCATGTCGGCGTGGGGCGTGCAGTTCCACCCGGAGGTCGGCGCCGAGCGGCTGCGGTCGTGGGACGAGGCCGCGCTGCAGGCAGACGGGTACGACCGCGCGGCGCTCATCGCGGGAGCCGAGGCCGACGCGTCGCGCAACGAAGAGCAGTCGCGGGCACTGATCGCCGCGTTCGCCCGCGTCGTCCACGAGTCGGCCGCGCGTGCGGACGCGGACGAGGCAGCGGCCGAGCCGGCGAACGGCGACGAGCCCGACGGGACGGAGGGCTGATGTCGGCGCGCGGCACGTACAGCGACGGCGTCCCCGTCATCGCGTACCAGGTGGCCACCGCTGCGGGCGAGGTGCTCGCGGCGCGGGGGGCCTCGACCCCGTTCTACGCGGCCAGCACGATCAAGGTCGCTCCCCTCGTCGCGGCGCTGCGGATGGTCGAGGCCGGGACGCTCACGCTCGACGACACGCTCGTCAGCCGAGACACCTTCGAGAGTCAGGTTCCGGAGGCTCCCGACTACCGGCTGGTCCCCGACGACGTCGACCACGGCATGCCTCCGGCTGGCGCGCCGATGCCGCTCCGCGACGCGCTCGAGCGGATGATCGTCGTCTCCTCGAACGAGGCCACGAACATCATCGTCGAGTGCGTCGGCCTCGACGCCATCGCGCAGGTCCTGTCCGACGCGGGCGCCCACGACAGCCGGATGTTCCGGCAGTTCGGCGACCAGGCGGCCGCCGAGACGTACGGGAAGAGCAACGTCGTGACCGCTGCGGACCTGGCGACGCTGATGGGCACACTCGTCGCCGGGAAGCTCGCCGGACCGTGGGCGACCACGTACATGACCGACCTCCTGGCCCGCCAGACCGATCCGCTCGTCGCGGCCCACGCGCCGTCGGACCTGCCATGGGGAAGCAAGGGCGGGTCCGTCGACGCGATCCGGCACGACGTGGCGTACCTGGGCGCGCCAGGCCCCGACGCGATCGTGATGGCGGTGTGCACACGCGGCTATCCCGAGGAGGACGCGGACGAGGCGATCAAGGCGCTCGGCAACCTTGCGATCACGCTCGCCGGCCGCGCGCGGCGCTGACACGTCTGCTGACGCGCGGGCTCAGCGCCACAGGCGGAGCTTGTCAGGGTTGCGCACCGCCCACGCGTGCACGACCCGGCCGTCACGGACGTCGACGGCCATGACCGTCACCAGCATGTCGCCATCCCAGACGAGCACCCCGGGCCGACCGTTGACCTCGTCCTCGGTGAAGACCAGGCTCGGCGCCTTGACGAGGACGTCGGCAAAGAAGCGAGCGACCGCCGCCGCACCGTCGATCGGCTCGAGCGCCGCGGCGACCTTGCCCCCGCCGTCGGCGATCACGGTCGCCTCGGGATCGAGGACGCCGAGGAGTCCGTCCAGGTCGCCCGTCTCCCAGGCGCGCCGGAACGCCGCCACCACCTCGGCCTCGGCGGAGGCGGCCCCGGCGGCCGCTAGCGACGCCTCCGCGCCCTCGGCGTCGCGGACCCGCCGGCGCGCGGACGACGCCAGCTGTCGGCAGGCGGCCGGGCTGCGACCGAGGGCGGCGGCGATCTCGTCGAACGGGAACGCGAAGACGTCCTTGAGGACGAACGCCACACGCTCGGCCGGAGTCATGGTCTCGAGGACGATGAGGAACGCCATGCCGACCGTCTCGTCCGACGTGACACGCTCGGCGGGGTCGGTCGAGCCGGACGCCTGGCTCGACCAGCGCGCCGGGCTCGGCACCGGCTCCGGGAGCCACTCGCCGACGTACTTCTCGCGGCGCGCGCGGGCCGACCCGAGCACATCGAGGCAGACGCGGCTCGCGACACGGACGAGCCAGCCGGTCGGGCGTGCGATCGCGCCGCGCTCAGCAGGGCTGAGGGCGTACCAGCGGGCGTACGTCTCCTGCACGGCGTCCTCGGCCTCCGCGAAGGAGCCGAGCATCCGGTAGGTCACGTCGAGAAGCACGCCACGGGCCCCGGCGGGCTCGAGATCCGCGAGCGTCTCGTGCTGGGCGAGAGTCATGCCTTCGATCCTGCCTCGAAGCACTGACACGCGTCATTTCTCGGACGACCTCACATTCCAGCGCGCTGCGTCGTCATCACAGAGAGACCATCGAGAACGATGAAGGAGTCACCGATGACCGACTACGCCGCACTCCAGGATCAGCTGGACGGGTCGCTCCGCGCCCGGGGCGAGGACGACTACACCGCAGGCGCGACGGCATTCAACCTCACGATCCAGCACAGCCCCGACGTCGTCGTCCGTGCCACGAACGAGAACGACGTCGTCGAGACCGTCCGGTTCGCCCGGGCGGCCGGCGTCCCCGTACACCTGCACACGACGGGCCACGGCGCCCACGCCTCGTACGACACGGGGATCTTGCTCGACCTCGGCGCACTGAGCTCCGTGACCGTCGACCCGCAGGCCCGTACGGCCACGATCGGCGGTGGCACCCGGTGGGCGCCGGTCGTGACCGCCGCTGCCGAGCACGGCCTCGCTCCGGTCACCGGCTCCTCGACCAACGTCGGAGTCGTCGGGTTCCTCCTCGGCGGCGGGCTCAGCCCGCTCGCGCGCAGCCACGGCTTCGCCTCCGACCGCCTCGTGTCCGCACGCGTCGTCACCGGCGCGGGCGAGGTCGTCGACGCCTCCGACGCGGGTGACGCCGAGCTTCTGTGGGCGCTGCGCGGCGGCAAGACCGGCCTCGGCGTGGTCACCGAGATCACTGTCTCGCTGGTCCCGATGCCGGGTTTGTACGCTGGGACCCTGTTCTTCGACCTGGCCGAGAGCACGGATCCGTACACGCGCTGGTTGGAGTGGACGAAGACGGCGCCGGCCGACGTCACGACGAGCGGCATGATCATCCGGTTCCCCGACCTGGACTTCATCCCGGACCCGATGCGCGGTCGACACCTGCTCGCGCTGCACGTCGCGTACCCGGGAACGGCCGACGAGGGCGAGCAGCTCACCAAGCCGCTGCGCGAGCTGGGCACCGTCTACCTCGACGACCTCGGGCCGCTGGCGCTCGCCGACGTCGCGCGGATCACCAACGACCCGACGGAGCCCGGCCCCGGATTCGTACGCGGGACGACCTTGACCCACGTCGACGCCGACCTCGCCGACGCGGTGCTCGCCCTCGTCGGACCCGGCGCGGAGCTGCCGATCATGGGACTCGAGGTGCGGCACCTCGGCGGCGCGATGCGCGACGAGAAGGACGACACGACGGCGGTCGGCTACCGCGACTTCGACTACACGCTGTCGATGCTCGGTGCTCCCGACCCGACGCTGTTCCCCGAGGTCCTGCCGGGCGTGTTCGCGCAGCTCGAGGACACGCTCGCCCCGTGGCGTTCAGAGCACCTGACACCCAACTGGATGTCGGACCCGCGCGACCCCGGCCAGGCGGCGCGCACCTGGCCGCAGGCGACGCGGGAGAGGCTCACCGCGGTGCGTCAGGCGCATGACCCGGACGGTGTCTTCGCCCCCCGCTGACGTCTGCGCGTCGTACGGTGACGCATGGCGACCGACCTCTCCGTCCCACGTCTCGCGACCACCGACGACGCCACACAGATCGCGGGCCTCCTTGACGACTTCAACACCGAGTACGGCTGGCCGTCCCCCGGGGTCGACGTGCTCGCGCCGCGCCTGCGCCGCCTGCTCGGCTCGCCGGAGACGATCGCGCTCGTGTCCGGCGACCCGCTCGACGCGGTCGCGCTGGTGACGTTGCGGCCGAACGTCTGGGTCGACGGCAGCGTGGCGGTGCTCGACGAGCTGTACGTGGTGCCCCATCTGCGAGGGCGCGGGATCGGCTCGGCCGTGGTCGACCTGCTCCTCGCGTACGCGCGCGACCACGGCATCGACCTGATCGAGATCAACGTCGACGAGGCCGACCTCGACGCCCAGCGGTTCTACGAGCGCCACGGATTCTCCGGAATCGTCGAGGAGACCGGCGAGCGGGCGTACTACTTCGCGCAGGAGATCGCCCGCTGAACGACGCGGCGCCGTGCTCCCGGCGGGATTCGAACCCGCACTGAGACGGGTTTAAGCCGTCTGCCTCTGCCGGTTGGGCTACAGGAGCGTGGCGCCATTGTCCCGTACCGGGTGTGCGGGCGTGCAGTGACCCGGGGGCGCTAGAAACCGACCCGGGGGCGCTAGAAACCGACCCGGGAGCGGGCAGAACCGACCCGGGGGCTCAGGGGGCGGAGGTGCCGGCGATCTCGTACGCGCGGATCGTCCGCCTCTCAAGGTTGTCCCGGACGAGGACCAGCGAGAGCCGCCACATCCGCGCGTGCTGCGCTCCGACGGCCTCGACCACGGCGTCCCAGTGCGCGACGAGACGCCCGCCGATGCGTGCGAGACGCTCACGCTCCTCGGCGACCACCTCGCGTACGGCGTCGACGACGAGACCGTCGCCCTCCCACCGAGCGATCGTGGCGCTCAGTGGCTCGGGGTCGGTGTAGACGACCTCCGTACGGGCGTCGCCGCCGCGCTGCGTGTCGCCGAGGACCGCGTCGGCCAACTCCGGGGGCAGCTCGTCGCGCAGCTGCGCAGGGACGTCCAGATAGCCCGTGACCGCGTCGACCGGCTCGTTCGGCCCACGCGGCGCAGGCCCGACCGCCCCGAGCTGCACGGTCAGCCGCAGCACCTCGCGCCGGTCGGCGGCCTCGAGCGCACGCTTGGCCGACGCGTGCTCCACGTAGTCGCGCATCAGCCGTACCGCCGCCTCGAGGTCGCCCTCGACGGTGAGCTCGCCGGCGATGTAGGCGCGCGCGATGCCGGTCTGCCCCGGAGACCACACCAGGCGTCTGACCGTACGGCGGGACTCGATGTGGGCCTCGATCGCCCGGTCTCCGACCTCCGGCTCGACCCGGGACCCGTCCCAGGCGGTGAGCGTGACGGGCGGCGCCTCTCCGTAGACCTGGACGAGCAGGTCGACCAAGCGGCCCGCCACTCCCGCGTGGGTCTGGGTGGTGGTCTCCTCAGGCATCGCTGACCTCCTTTGCGCGTGCCATGACGGTGTCGAGCATGGGCTCGGTGAGCCGTCCTGTGAACGTGTTCTGCTGGCTGGGGTGGAAACAGCCCAGGAGGTGGACCGTACCGCCCGAAGGTTTCGGGAGTGTGGCGTCGACACCATGCCCGAACTTCGGCCGTGGCCTCGGCACCTTCGCCCCGAGCGCAGCGAAGGTCCGCAGCGTCGCATCCCATCCGTACGACCCGAGCGCGACGATCGCGCGGACCGACGGGAGGACGAGACGCAGCTCCTCCTCCAGCCAGGGTGCACACGTGTCGCGCTCCTCCGTGGTGGGTTTGTTCGCGGGCGGTGCGCAGCGGACGGCAGCGACCATGCGGCCACCGATCAGCCGCTGGCCGTCGCCGGCGTGGACGCTGGTCGCCTGCGCGGCGAGCCCGACCCGGTGGAGGGACGCGAAGAGCCAGTCGCCCGAGCGGTCGCCGGTGAAGATCCGCCCCGTACGGTTGCCGCCGTGCGCGGCCGGCGCGAGGCCGACGATCAGCACCCGTGGGTCAGGGTCGCCCCAGCCGGGGATCGGGCGGCCCCAGTATGGCTCGTCGGCGAACGCGCGCCGCTTCGTGACGGCGACCTCCTCGCGCCACTCGACCAGCCGCGGGCACGCCCGGCAGACAGAGACGCGGGCGTCGAGCTCGTGCAGCGGAGCCGCGGACGCCGCCAGCTCGCGTACCTGCTCGGCGTCGTGCGCGACCGGCGTCGTGGGCGTCGCCCGATCGTCGGGCCACCCCGTCCCCGGGGTGACCGGTGAGGTGAAGTCGGTGGACGTCAGAGCGACACCGCCCGGTCGCGCGTGAGCGCCGCGTCGGCGGCGTCGAGGATCTCGTCCCAGTGCTCGTCGGCCCACGAGCACACCGCGTCGAGCGGTGTCAGGAGGCTGCGTCCGAGGTCGGTGAGCGCGTAGTCGACACGGCGCTCACGGCCGGCCACCTCCGTACGGAGGACGTAGCCTTCGCGCTCCAGCGTCCGCAGCGACGACGTCAGCACCTTGGCGGTGATGCCCCGCAGCGGGACCCTCAGCTCACCGAAACGGCGCGGCCCCTCGGCGAGGCAGCGCACGATCAGCGCACCCCACTTGTCGCCCACCCGGACCGGCGACAGCGAGGACGGGCACGCGGGATCGAACATGTCGGGATCGAGAGGCGCGAGCACCTGACCACCCTAGTCACGAGGCACGACGGTTTCCGAACGGAAACCAGCCCTCTCGCTAGCGTCCGGGCTCCGGCAGGGCGCCGGTGACACCACGCAGGAGGTATGGGGATGGGCAAGATCATGGTCGTCGGGGCCGGAGGGCGGGCAGGTCGCGCTGCGACCGCAGAGGCCGTACGGCGCGGGCACGAGGTGACGGCGGTGGTCCGAGATCCCGGACGGTACGGGGACCTCGCCGGGCCGGGCGTCACGCTCGTCGCGGGCGACGTCACAGACGCGGACACGCTCGGCACGCTTGCGGCGGGGCACGACGCGGTGGTCGCGGCGGTGTACGACACGTCCTCGACGGACCCGCGGGGGTTCTTCGTCGCCACCGCGCACGCCTTGACCACCGGGCTCGCGCACGCCGGGGTGACGCGGCTGGTGTGGGTGGGGCTCGCGTCGCTGCTGCCGACGGCGGACGGCACACCGCTGATGGACACCGGCGGCTATCCGAACGAGCACCGCGACTTCTTCCTTGCGCACGCCGCCGCGACCGACGCGTTCGCGGAGGCCGGCGACGGGCTGGACTGGGTGTCGCTGTCGCCCTCCGGGGACTTCGACCACGGCGGGACGTCGACCGGCGGGTACGCGGTGGCGCCGGCCGACGCGGATAGCCGCATCACGTACGAGGACTTCGCGCGCGCTCTGCTCGACGAGGTCGACGCGCCGAGCGTGTCGCGGACGCACGTGGGCGTGGAGCGCCACACCTCGTAGGGCGCAGGCGGAGCGGGCCTCTCAGAGTGCGAGCGCCGACGGAATGTCGGTGTGGAGGAAGGCGGCGACGGACAGCAGCGGCTCGCGCTCCGCCGAAGCGAGTGCATAGGCGAAGCAGTCACCGAGGTTGAGCTGTGCGGGGTGGCCGCTCCCGCACCCGAAGTCGCGGTATGCGTCGCGCGCGATCGCCGCATGCGCGGCGGTGAACGCGACGGGGACGACCCCGAAGGCCTCGAGCAGCCGGTCGACACGACGGCGCTGCTGCGGGGCCGACCGGCTGTCGACCACCGCGTACAGCTCGACGAGCGTCGCGGTCGAGATCCTCGGCTCGGGGTCCGCAAGGAGTGCTGCGGTCAGGGCCTCGGCCTCCGGCTCGCCCAGCAGGATCGCGACGAGCGCCGACGTATCGACGATCACCGCGGGAGCCCGTGCTCGTCGTACACAGCGTCGTCAGCGAGGCTCATCGTGCGTCGGTCCTCGTCGGTGAGGTCGCGTCGGAACTCGACGAGCAGTCGCTCGACGCGCTGGTGGTCGGCCGCCTGCACCACCGACGCGCCTTCGGCCTCCAGCTCGGCCAGCCGCCGTCGTACCGCATCTTCGACGGCGCTGGTCTGGCTCGTGCCCGTGACCTCGGCGAGCCGGCGGACGAGGGCGTGGGTGCCCGTCAGGCAACCGTCACCGTGGCGAAACGCCGCCGCGGACACCCCGCGGAACGAGCGTTTGCGCTACGTACGGGGAGGACTACCTGCTGCGCGGGGTGGCGCAACACGTTCGACCCCACGACCGGGCTGCTGCTGGACTCGACCTTCTACGAGGGCGGGAAGGGGAACTATTTGTTCCGGCTGGTCCACGACATGGCGAATCGCCGCGCCACGGCGACGGGGTCCGGCGCGCGGAGGCCGCACGCGCGTGGGCGCTGCAGTTCGACCGTGCGCACGTGCTCGATGGCATCCTCCAGAAGGTCTGGGGCGCCCGGTCCGCCACTGCGATCGGCGCCTGAGCCGCGCTCAGACCAGCGACCAGGCGATGCCGTCGAGGATGTCGTGCTCGGAGACGACGAGCGCGTCGGGTGTCGTACGAGCGAGGAGGCGCGACAGGATCACCGCTCCCCCACCGATCACATCCGCGCGCCCAGGATGCATGAACGACCACGACCGGCGCTCCTCGACCGACGCAGCGAGGATCGCGTCGCACGAGGCGAGGACGTCCGCGACGGGCAGCTGCGCGTGGTGGATGCGGGTGGAGTCGTACTCCTCGAGGCCGAGCACGTGCGCGGCCACCGTCGTGATCGTGCCCGCGACACCCACGACCGTACGGGCCTGCGCGACGTCCACCGTGCTCGCGTCAAGGACCGCGTCGACGTCCGCTGCGCACTCCACGATCTCCGCCGCGGTCGGCGGGTCGCTGCGCAGGTGGCGCTCGGTCATCCGTACGGAGCCGATGTCGAGCGACTGCTCGGCCCCCGCGACACCGTCCTCGCCCAGGATCAGCTCCGTCGAGCCTCCACCCAGGTCGACGACGAGGACGGGCTGCGCGACACCGGGCAGGTCGCGCGCCGCCCCCGCGAACGACAGCGCGGCCTCCTCCGAGCCGGTGACGACGTCGGGGCCGACTCCGAGGCGCTCGCGCACGCCGTCCGCAAACACGTCGGCGTTGTCGGCGTCGCGCGTCGCGGACGTCGCGACGAACCGGACCCGCTCCGCACCGAGCTCGGCGATCACCCGTGCGTAGTCCTCACACGCAGCGAACGTCCGCTCCAACGCGCGGACGTCGAGCCTGCCCGTACGGTCGACGCCGTAGCCGAGCCGCACGATCTCCATCTGCCGAACCTGGTCGTCCGCCGTGCCGGTGTCCGCGTCGAGGTCTGTGACGAGCAGCCGGATCGAGTTCGTGCCGCAGTCGATCGCGGCGACTCGCGTCACGGCGTGTCGCTCTGGAGCTGCGCAGGCGGGGCGCCAGGACCGTCGCAGGTCGTCCCTGTCCACCAGTCGCCGAGCACGCGGATCGTCTCGTCGCCGAGCGGGTTGACGCCCGGCCCCTTCGCCAGCGCGTGGCCCGCGAGCACGTGCAGGCACTTCACGCGGGTCGGCATGCCGCCGGCCGACACCCCGTCGATCTCGGGCACATCGGCGATCTGCCGCCGCTCGGCGAGGTACGACTCGTGCGCGCGCTGATATGCGGCCGCGAGCTCGGGATCCTCGGCGAGCCGTTCACTCATCTCGCGCATCAGCCCGGACGCCTCGAGCGTGCCGAGCATGCCGTTGATCCGCGCGCACGTGACGTAGTACAGCGTCGGGAACGGCGTACCGTCCGGCAGGCGGGGCTCGGTCTTGACGACGTTGGGGTGCCCGGACGGGCAGCGGCTCGCGATCTCGACCACGCCCCGCGGTGTACGGCCGAGCTGCTCGCGGATCGCGTCGAGGTCGGCCTGGGTCGGGGGAATCGGGTCGGTCACTGTCCTTCGTCCTGCTTCTTCGGCGTCACGACGACGTCGGGCGACGTCGCGGGGGTCGTGGGGTCGGGCACTCCGCCGGCGCGCTCCACCGACGTCCACAGCGTGGAGTACCACTCGGTTTGCGCAGCGCTGGTCGGGGACGCGTCGGGCAGCTCGGGGCCCTTGCCGACGGGCTTGCCGTCAGGGCCGAGCACGGTGAACCCGACCTCGCCCGGCATCAGCCAGCCGAAGCGCGAGCGCGCCTGCTGCTCGACGTACTCGGGATCGTCGAAGCGAGCCTTCTGCTTCTCGAGGTCGTCGAGCGCCTGCGTGGACTCGGCGATCTGCGCCCGCGCCGTCGCGAGGGCGTCGCGCTGCTGGAGGAAGGCCTTCAGGCTCGACGCGTACGAGATGGCGAGCACCAGCAGCACCAGCAGCAGCACCGCCATGCGGCGGGTCAGGCGCGGGCGTCCGTACGTGGTGACGGCCTCGGCGGCCGGTGTCGCGCCACGACCACGACGAGGCGCACCCGGCCGGCCGGCGGGGCTCCTCCTCGGGTCGCGGCGCGACGGGGACGGCACGCGTCAGGCCTTCAGCCGGGGGAACGCCGCGCGTCCGGCGTAGGTGCCGGCGTCGTCGAGCAGCTCCTCGATGCGGAGCAGTTGGTTGTACTTCGCGACCCGCTCGGACCGCGCCGGGGCACCGGTCTTGATCTGGCCGCAGTTGGTCGCGACGGCGAGGTCGGCGATCGTGGTGTCCTCGGTCTCGCCTGAGCGGTGGCTCATCATGCAGCGGTAGCCGTTGCGGTGCGCGAGGTCGACGGCCTCGAGCGTCTCGGTGAGCGTGCCGATCTGGTTGACCTTGACGAGCAGCGCGTTGCCCGCGTGCTCGTCGATGCCGCGCTGGAGGCGCTCGGAGTTGGTGACGAACAGGTCGTCGCCGACGAGCTGGACCTTGTCGCCGAGCTCGCTCGTGATGGCCTTCCAGCCGTCCCAGTCGTCCTCGTCGAGCGGGTCCTCGATCGAGACGATCGGGTACGAGGCGACGAGGTCGGCGTAGTAGGCGGTCATCTCGGCGGCCGACTTCGGCGCACCCTCGAAGCGGTACGCGCCATCACCGTAGAACTCCGACGCGGCGACGTCGAGCGCGAGCGCGATGTCGGTGCCGAGCTTGAGGCCGGTGGTCTCGACGGCCTTCGCGATGAGGTCGAGAGCAGCGCGGTTGGAGCTGAGGTTGGGAGCGAAGCCGCCCTCGTCGCCAAGGCCGGTCGCGAGTCCGTCGGACTTCAGGACCGACTTGAGCGCGTGATAGACCTCGACGCCCTGGCGGAGCGCGTCGGCGAAACTCGAGGCGCCGATCGGCGCGATCATGAACTCCTGGATGTCCACGTCGGTGTCGGCGTGGGCGCCGCCGTTGAGGATGTTCATCATCGGGACCGGGAGCACGTGGGCGTTGGCTCCGCCGACGTACTGGAACAGCGGGAGACCCGCCGACTGCGCGGCCGCACGAGCGACTGCGAGCGAGACGCCGAGGATCGCGTTGGCACCGAACTGCGCCTTGTTGGGGGTGCCGTCCAGGCGCAGCAGCGTCGCGTCGATGTAGCGCTGCTCGTCGGCGTCGAGGCCCAGGATCTCCGGGTGGATCACCTCGTTGACGGCATCGACGGCCTTCTGGACGCCTTTGCCGCCGTACCGCTCGCCGCCGTCACGCAGCTCGACGGCCTCGAACTTGCCGGTCGACGCGCCGGACGGGACGTCGGCCCGACCGATCGTGCCGTCGTCGAGGGCCACCTCGACCTCGACCGTGGGGTTGCCGCGCGAGTCGAGGATCTCTCGGGCTCCGACAGCTTCGATGCTTGCCACTACGGACTCCTAGTGCAGGACGGTGGGGTTCGTACACATCCTAAGAGGCACACCCGTCGGGGTCGTCCTCGTCCGTGCCGTGGCGCGCCGACGGCCGGGCAACCCGAGCCCCCGATCTTCCGCTGGTCGAGGAGTCCGAGCCCCCAAGGGCGCGGACGTACGAGACCACTCGGCGCCACTTCGACACACTCAGCGACCGACTCGACACGTCGCCGAGCACCCGCCCGTGGCCTCGAAACGGTCTCCGCCAGCGCTCGCCCTACTCGACCGACGGCACCAGGGCGTTGACCGTACGGCGCAGCGCAGCCTCCGGGTCCTGACCCGCCGCCCGCGCCTCGATCACCAGGGCGAGCAGGCGCTCTCCGAGCGAGTCACCCGCTGGCGCCGCCACCTCGCCTGCGCGCTGCAGCCGCCCCACGACCTTGTCAGCGTACGCCAGCGCGGGCAGCGTCGGGGGCACACCGTCGAGCACCGAGGTCCGCTGCTTCTCGGTCGCCTTGAGCCGCTGCCACGCGGCATCGACCTCGTCGGCCGTGGCCGCGTCGCCGTCGCCGAAGACGTGGGGGTTGCGGCGGACGAGCTTCTCGACGATCCCGGCGGCGACGTCGTCGATGTCCCAGCCGTCGTCGCTCACGCCGTCGACCGGTCGTGCGGCGACCGCCGCGTGGAACACGACCTGCATGAGGAGGTCGCCGAGCTCCTCGCGCAGCTCGTCGGTGTCGCCGCGGTCGAGCGCGTCGAGCACCTCGTACGACTCCTCGAGCAGGTACTGCTGGAGCGAGGCGTGCGTCTGCTCGCGCGTCCAGGGGCACTCGACGCGCAGCTGGTCCATCACCGCCACGAGGTCGAGCAGCCGCGCGCCCGGGAGGTCGTACGACCCGAAGACGATCTCGACCTCACCGACGGGTTCGGTGCCGCTCTCGGAGCGGGCCAGAAGCGTGTCGGCCAGGGCGTGGGCCCACTCCACATCGCCGGTCGGGGCGATCCAGACGGTGTCGGCGGACACGTCGTCCAGTCGGCCGAGCGGCTCGACGCGCACGTCGACGCCTGCTGCGCGCACGGCCTCGACAGTCGGATCGTCCTCAGGGGCGAGGACGAGCGAGGCTTCACGGAGCGCGTCCCACCCCGCTGCCGTCAGCAGGCCGGGAGCGACACGCGGGCTGGTGACGAGGATCCTCACTCGCTCGACTCTACGCCGCGGCACTGCTGGTTGGCCGGGAGCGTCGTGGGGTCGATCTGGTCGAGCTGCTCGCGCGAGACCGACAGCTGCAGCGCCGGGTCGGGCTGCCCGTCGTTGGAGATCCCGAAGCGCGGATCGACCGCGGCGTCGACGCGTACGAGCTCCTCGGAGACGACCTCGGTGCCGGCCCCCATCAGCTGCTCGGCGTTCTCCTGGGTCGGAGCGGTCCCGGTGTCGTCTGCACCGATCGCGGTCCGCAGCGCCTGGCTCTCGAAGTCGCGCTCGAGGATCTCGACGATGTCGTCGAACTGGTCGCCACCGAACATCGTCTCCAGCTGCTCGAGGTCGGCCGGCTGCAGCGCGTACTGCGACGGCGGCACCTCGATGCCGCGGTCGTCGGCGACCTTGCGCGCGCCGGCGAGCTGGAGCTGCTGGGTCGCGATCACCTGACGGACCTGGCCCTGCGCGGGAGCCTGACCGCCCTGCGAGGTCGCGACCGTCGCCAGATAGGTGCATCCGGCGTCGGCGAGCGTGTCGAAGCGGTCCATCGACAGGGTCGACGAACCCACCACCACCGCGTCGCCCGGGAAGGTCGACCCGCAGCCGGCGAGCATCAGCGAGGCCGCAGCGGCGGCGAGGAGCGGGCGCAGAGCGGGACGGTGGGGCATGCGGGAACGGTCCTCTCGTACGGGTGACGTGACGCGGGACTCAGCCTAACCACACGTCCTTGCACCGACCACGCCGGACCAGCAACCCTAGAGCGTGCCCATCTCCTTCTGGACCGCGGTCGCGAGGTCGACGTCGACGTTGCCGAGATAGACCCATACCCGCTGCAGCACCTCGTCCGTCACGCCGTCCGCGAGGTGCCCCGCGATGTTGTGGGCGAGGCGGGCGCGCGCGGCGTCGTCGAGCACCTCGCGGTAGAGCGTGCCCGGCTGCCCGAAGTCGTCGTCCTCGGGGTGCAGGTCGTACGGAGCACGGATCTGCTCGCCGGACGCGGCCCAGCCCTTGCCGTCGGTGAGGCGCTGCGTGTCCGCCGCGGGGCCCCCGTACGAGTTGGGCGCGTAGACCGGGAGCGACGGGTCGTTCCACGCGTATCGCATCGCCCCCTCCTTGGAGTAGGTGTGCACCGGCGACTTCGGTGCGTTCACCGGCAGCTGCGTGTAGTTGGTGCCGATCCGGTAGCGGTGCGTGTCGGCGTACGAGAACACGCGGCCGAGCAGCATCTTGTCCGGGCTGATGAACACGCCGGGGACGAGGTTGCTGGGCTCGAAGGCTGCCTGCTCGATCTGTGCGAAGAAGTTCTGCGGGTTCTCGTTGAGCGTCATCGTCCCGACCGGGATCCGCGGGTAGTCCTTCTGCGAGATCGTCTTGGTGAGGTCGAAGATGTTGAACCGGTACGACTCCGCCTCCTCGAACGGCACGATCTGCACCTCGAGCGACCAGCTCGGGAAGTTGCCGTCGGCGATCGCGTCGAAGAGGTCCTTGCGGTGCAGGTCAGGGTCGCTCCCGGCGAGCCGGTCGGCGTCCTCCTGCGTCAGGAAGTCGATGCCCTGCTTGGTCTTGAAGTGGTAGCGCACCCAGAAGCGGTCGCCGGCTTCGTTGATCCACTGGTACGTGTGGGAGCTGAAGCCGTCCATGTTCCGGTACGACCTCGGGATGCCCCGGTCGCCCATCAGCCAGATCACCTGGTGCGCCGACTCCGGGGACAGGCTCCAGAAGTCCCACTGCATGTTGTGGTCGCGCAGGCCGGAGTCGGGCATTCGCTTCTGCGAGCGGATGAAGTCCTGGAACTTCATCGGGTCGCGGACGAAGAAGACCGGCGTGTTGTTGCCGACCATGTCGTAGTTGCCCTCGTCGGTGTAGAACTTCAGCGCGAAGCCACGGGGGTCGCGCCACGTGTCGGGGCTCCCCTGCTCCCCCGCGACGGTCGAGAAGCGCGCCACCATCGGGGTCTTCTTGCCCGGCTGGAAGAGCGAGGCCTTCGTGTAGGCACTCACGTCACCGGTGATCTCGAGCTCACCGAACGCGCCCGAACCCTTCGCGTGCACGACCCGCTCGGGCACCCGTTCGCGGTTGAACTGCGCCATCTTCTCGATCAGGTAGTGGTCGTGCAGCACGATCGATCCGAGGTCTCCCTGCGTCAGCGAGAGCTCGTCGCTCTCGACCGGGATCCCCGCGTTCGTGGTGGTCGGATCAGTCATCGTTCACTCCCCTGTCGCTGGTGGCACCGACGATCGCCGGCTCACGGGAGCCGCACGGGGCGCACGTCCCCCAGAACACGACCTCGGCGGCCGCGATGTCGTACCCGTGCGTGTCGCTCGGTACGAGGCACGGCGCGGACCCGACCGCGCAGTCGACGTCGTCGATACGCCCGCAGACCTCGCACACGAGGTGGTGGTGGTTGTCGGCTGTCCGGGTCTCGAACAGCGCCGGGGATCCCGCCGGCTGGATCCGCCGTACGAGGCCGCGCTCCGTGCACGCGGCCAGCACGTCGTACACCGCCTGGACGGACACCGAGCCGAGCGCGTCGCGGGTCATCGCGATGAGGGTCTCGGCGCTCGCGTGCGGGCGCTCGCGCAGGGCGCTCAGGACGGCGATCCGCTGGCGCGTCACCCTCATCCCAGCGCCGCGCAGCTCCGACTCGGCATCCCAGATCTTGGTCCCCGGCACCTCTCCACCGTGCGTCGGGATCTGGTGCGCTGCAAGCCGGGCGGCTGCCGCGGCGGACAGAGCCGCGTCCTACGCTCGGCGCATGGAGATCTGGGTGAACCCCGCCTGCAGCAAGTGCCGCACCGCCGTGGCCGCCCTCGACGAGGCCGGTGCGGACTACACCGTACGGCGCTATCTCGAGGAGCCGCCGACGGTCGACGAGCTCGCCGCCGTGGTGCAGCGGCTCGGGCTCGAGCCGTGGGACGTCGCCCGCCCGAAGGAGGCCCGCGACGCCGGGCTGACCGCGATCCCGAAGGACGCCGAGCACCGTGCGGAGTGGCTGGCGGGCCTCGTCGCGCACCCGTCGGCGATCCAGCGCCCGATCATTACCACCGACGACGGCACGACGGTGATCGCGCGCGATCCCGAGACGCTGGCGCGGGTCGTCGGGAACTGACCCGGGACCCGGCAGGAATCGACCCGAGAGCCGGCAGAGACCGACCCGGGGTCAGGGGGCGGAGGGAGCGATGACGGTGTCGATCAGCGTGCGGCACCAGTCCATCAGCTCGGCGTCACGCAGCGGCTGACCCGCGACCTTCGCGGTCTTGGGCCGCGGCACGAGCAGGAGCTGCGCCGTGGCCTTGACCACCGAGCCCGGATAGACACGCTTGAGCCGCATCTGGCGCGACTCCGGCAGGTCGACTCCGGAGATCCGGATGTTGTTGCCCGCCACCGTGAGCTCGGAGATGCCGACGTCGCGGGCCCGCACCCGCAGCCGGGCGACACCGAGCAGCGCGTCGACCGCAGCGGGCGGCTCGCCGTACCGGTCGACGAGCTCGTCGCGCACCTCGGCGACCTCCTCGTCGGTACGGACGTCGGCGAGGCGCTTGTACATCTCGAGGCGCAGCCGCTCACTCGGCACGTAGTCGTGCGGCAGGTGCGCGTCGACGGGGAGCTCGAGCTTGACCTCGTGCACGTCCTCACCCTGATCGCCGCGGTACTCCGCGACGGCCTCGCCGACCAGCCGGACGTACAGGTCGAACCCGACGTCGGCGATGTGGCCCGACTGCTCCCCGCCGAGCAGGTTGCCGGCACCGCGGATCTCGAGGTCCTTCATCGCAATCGCCATGCCGCCGCCGAGCTCGGAGTGCTGCGCGATCGTCGAGAGCCGCTCGTGCGCGGTCTCGGTGAGGGGCTTCTCCGGCGGGTAGAGGAAGTAGGCGTAGGCCCGCTCGCGCGAACGCCCGACGCGTCCACGGAGCTGGTGCAGCTGCGAGAGACCGAGCATGTCGGCCCGCTCCACGATCATCGTGTTGGCGTTGGAGACGTCCAGGCCCGACTCCACGATCGTCGAGCAGACCAGCACGTCGTACTTCTTCTCCCAGAAGTCGAGCATGATCTGCTCGAGCTGGTGCTCGCCCATCTGCCCGTGCGCCATCGCGATGCGGGCCTCGGGCACGAGGTCGTGGAGCCGTTTGACGGCCTTGTCCATCGAGTTGACCCGGTTGTGGATGTAGAACGCCTGCCCGTCGCGCAGCAGCTCGCGCCGGATCGCCGCCACGACCTGCCGGTCCTCGTACGGGCCGACGAAGCTGAGCACCGGGTGCCGCTCCTCCGGCGGGGTCTGGATCGTCGACATCTCGCGGATGCCTGTCACGGCCATCTCGAGCGTGCGCGGGATCGGAGTCGCCGACATCGACAAGACGTCCACCGCGGCGCGCAGCGTCTTGAGCGCCTCCTTGTGCTCGACGCCGAAGCGCTGCTCCTCGTCGACGACGACGAGCCCGAGCTTGGGGATCTTGACGCCCTTCTGGAGCAGGCGGTGCGTGCCGATGACGAGGTCGACCGAGCCGTTGGCCAGCCCGTCGAGGACCTCCTTGGACTCCTTCTCGGTCTGGAACCGCGACAGCGCCTTGAGAACGACCGGGAACTGGGCGTAGCGCTCGGAGAACGTCGCGAAGTGCTGCTGCACGAGCAGCGTCGTCGGCACCAGGACGATGACCTGCATGCCGTCCTGGATCGCCTTGAACGCCGCACGCACCGCGATCTCGGTCTTGCCGTAGCCGACGTCGCCGCAGACCAGCCGGTCCATCGGGACGGGCCGCTCCATGTCGCGCTTGACCTCGTCGATCGTCGCGAGCTGGTCGGGCGTCTCGTGGTACGGGAAGGCGTCCTCGAGCTCGCGCTGCCACGGGGTGTCCGCGCCGAACGTGTGGCCCTGCGTCGCCTGCCGCGCGGCGTACAGCTTGATGAGCTCGCCGGCGATCTGCTTGACCGCCTTGCGCGCACGCGACTTGCGCTTGTTCCAATCGGCGCCGCCGAGCCGGTCGAGGCTCGGCTGCTCGCCGCCGACGTAGCGGGTGACCTGGTCGAGCTGGTCGGTCGGCACGAAGAGCCGGTCCGCCGGCTGGCCGCGCTTGGAGGCGGCGTACTCGATGACGAGGTACTCACGGACCGCGCCCTGCACCGTCCGCTGCATCATCTCGACGTACTTGCCGACGCCGTGCTGCTCGTGGACGACGTAGTCGCCGGGCGTCAGCTCGAGCGGGTCGATCTGCTTCTTGCGCCGCGAGGGCATCTTGCGGTCGTCGCGCGGCGCGGCGGCGGTCTGACCGACGAGGTCGTCCTGGGTGAGGACGACGAGGTCGACGCCTTCGGCGACGAAGCCGTGGTCGATCTCGCCGCAGACCACATGGACGACGTGGGGGGTGAGGTCGTCGGCGGTGATCGAGGCGTGGAACCGGCCCGGGATGTCGTGCTCGCCGAGCACCTCCACGCTGCGTGCCGCCTGCCCTTCGCCCGGCGTCACGAGCGCGACGCGGGTGCCCGCGGACAGCCAGCCCTTGAGGTCGACCAGGGCGCGCTCGACCTCGCCGCGGTATGACGGGGTCGGCGCGAACGGCAGGTTGACGCTGTCGGCGTCCCCGATGGTTGAGCCTGTCGAAACCGAGCCACCGGTGGTTGAGCCTGTCGAAACCGAGCCTGTCGAAACCTCCTCGTCCCTCACGAACGGCGACGTGGACCACCAGGCCCGCCCGGACGCGAGGGTGTGCTGGCGGACGTCGCCGAGGCTCCAGTACGCCGCCGCGCCGAGGTCGATCGGCGCCTTGCCGCCGCCGGCAGCGGCCGCCCAGGACGCCGCGAGGAACTCCTCGCTCGTCGCCACGAGGTCGTGCGCCCTCGTACGGACACGCTCGGGGTCACAGACGAGCACCGTCGCGTCGGACGGCAACAGGTCGACCAGCAGCTCCATGCCGTCGACGAGAGCGGGCGCGAGCGACTCCATGCCCTCGACCGCCACCCCCTCGGCCAGCTTGTCGAGCATCTCGGCGAGCTCGGGGTGCGCGTCGGCGAGCTCGCGGGCCCGCGCCCGGACCTCGTCGGTGAGCAGCAGCTCGCGGCACGGCGGCGCCCACACGTGGTCGACAGGATCGGTCGAGCGCTGGTCGGCGACCGAGAAGTGGCGGATCTCGTCGACCTCGTCGCCGAAGAACTCGACACGCAACGGGTGGTCCTCGGTCGGCGGGAACACGTCGATGATGCCGCCGCGGACGGCGAACTCGCCCCGCTTGGTCACCAGGTCGACACGCGAGTACGCCGCGTCTGCGAGGCCGCGGACCAGGTCCTCGAGGTCGGCCTCGTCGCCACGCCGCAGCGTGACCGGCACGAGGTCGGCCAGGCCCTTGACCTGGGGCTGGAGCACCGACCGGATCGGCGCGACGACGACCTTGAGCGGGCCCGCGTCCGGGGTGGAGCCGGGATGCGAGATGCGTCGCAGCACCGCGAGGCGTCGGCCGACGGTGTCCGAGCGGGGCGACAGCCGCTCGTGCGGCAGGGTCTCCCACGCAGGGAAGTCCGCGACGAGATCCGGGCCGATGAGCGACCCGATCTCCTCGCTCAGCTCCTCTGCCTCGCGGGCAGTCGCGGTCACGACGAGCACGACCGGGCTCGCCGGCGCCAGGGCAGCGGCGAGGAACGGACGCAGGGACGGAGGGGCCGACAGGTCGAGCGCCGTCACGCCCGCGCGACGGTCTGCGACCGTACGGGCGAGCGTGGGATCGGCGGCGACGACCTCGGCCAAGGCGTGCAAGGACATCGTCTCCAGCCTAGTCGCACGCCCCAGCCGTACCTCATCGCCCGCCAGACAGAGGTCTCGACATCGGCGTCGCACGGACGACACCGATGTCGAGACTCCTCTCCGTCAGCGGCGGTGACGGTGCTGCGACAGCCTGTACTTCACGAGTGTCGACTCCGGTGCTGGCGGCCTGCCGGCGAACAGGTCCTCGAGCTCGGGCGACGACGTCGCGTACAGCGAGCCGCCGGCGTACTCGACCGAGGTCGCCCACGGCAGCGGTGCGAACGGCTTCGGCGTACGGCTGCCGCGCTTGAGCACGGACAGCTGGTTGCCGAAGATCTCCGCCACGTAGATGTCGCCCTTCGGCGTCACCGCGAGGTTCGTCGCGCCGAGGAAGCCGCCCGCGACCTTCACGGTCCGGCCGGAGACCGGGTTGACCTTGTAGACCGCGCCGCGCGCACCGAGGCTCGGGTCCTCAGGACCGCCGGGCAGCAGCGACACATAGAGCCAGCCGTCGGGTCCCCACTCGACGTCGGTCGGCACCGGGTCGAAGTAGTACGACAGGCCGACCGCGCACGCCGGGATCCCGAACGCCCCCGCGAGCTCGGCGGTGATCTTCAGCGGCTGCCCGGGCATGAGCGCCAGCGTCGTGATCCGCCCGCTCGCGCTGATCCGCTGGATCGAGTTCGCGCCCGCGTCGGCGACGAAGGTGGTGCCGAACGGCCCCGGCAGCGTCGCGTACGGGTGCGGGTTGACGTCACCGGTGTACGTGGAGGGCGGCGGGCCCTCTCCCGTCTCCGGATCGGGTGCGGGCCACTGCGCCGCGCACTCGGCGCTGATGCCGCGCGCACCGTAGACGACGTCGCCGTCGGGGTTGTTCGCGATCTCGTACGCCCCGGTGTCCGCGACGACCTTGATGGTTCCGCGCCTGTCGATCGACTTGATGCCGGTGAACCCGCCCGGGTTCTCCGGATCGCCGGAGAAGCCCGTCTCCGCGAACAGGACCTTGCTGCGCGTGACCGACACGCCACCGACCTCGGGCGGCTGCTCAGAGCCCGCCGGCGGCGTCGCCTGGTAGATGTCGCTCCGGGCTCCTCGCTTGGGGATCTTGGTGAGGGTGCCGGAGAAGTTCTGGGTCACGTACGCCGTTCCGTCGCGGGCGACGGCCGAGCTCAGGGCGGTGAACAATCCGTCGGCCACCGTCGTGGCAGCCGGTGGCCTGGGCGGCTTGTGACCGCCGTGCGCCTGAGCAGGCGCGATCGCGAGGCCGAGCGTCAGCGCCGTTGCGGCACCGACGACGAGGACAGGTGCTCGTCTCATGGAATTCCCCCATGGGTCTGCTGAGAGTCGCCGAGATCGACCGGTGGACACCGCAGACACTCGCACCCGAACCAGACGAGAATCCGGACATTTCACCAATACGCGTCAGCTGACGGACGCCGGGAGACCCGCCCCGTTGGCCTCGACCCACTCGGCGGCCCGGTCCTCCCGGACCGCGCCCCACAGCTCGCGCCCCTTGTCGCGGTCGAGCCGGACAACGCTCTGGGCGCCCTCGCGCCCGGTGCCCTTGAACGGAGCGGTGGTGAACGCGATGTCGTCGGCACGCAGGTTGCGCAGCGACAGCAGCAGCCCGCGCATGTCGCCCGTGGTCCACTCGGCGTCGACGGTCAGGTGCTCGGTCACCGCGTCGAGGACGCCGTACGCCTTGGTGGGGCTGCTCAGGGTGTCGGCCGACAGCGTCTGACCCATCAGGGCCCGCAGGAAGTTCTGCTGCCGCTTGATCCGGTCGAAGTCGCCCCCGGGAAGTCCGTACCGCTGGCGGACGTAGAGCAGCGCCTCCTCGCCGTCCATGCGGTGCGTCCCGGCCTCCCACGTCTTGTCTCGGGCGGAGTCATGGACGGTCTCCGGGACGACGACCTCGACGCCGCCGAGCTCATCGGTCAGCTCGCGGAAGCCGTCCCAGTCGACGATCGCGATGTGGTCAATGCGCAGGTCGGTGAGCTGCTCCACGGTCTCGACCGCGAGCGAGGGCCCGGCGAAGGAGAACGCCGCGTTGATCTTGTTCTCGCCGTACCCGGGGATGGTCACCCAGGAGTCGCGCGGGATCGAGACGATCGACGCCCCCTCGCGGTCGGCGTCGACGTGGAGCACCATCAGCGAGTCGGTGCGCTGCTCACCCGGGAGCCAGGCCGGGGAGTCGGCGTCGTCGCCCGTCGTGGGCTCGTCCGAGCGCCGGTCGGTGCCCATGAGCAAGATGTTCACCCCGTCGCCCTGCGCGGGCGCGGGACGGTTCTCCAGCCCGGTGAACGCGTCGTCGACACGGTCGACCTGCCCCACGAGGCGCTCCTGGAGATACCACGCGACCCCGCCGAGGGCGAGCGCAAGCACCACGACGCACGCCAGCAGGCCGAGGAGGACGTTGCGCAGCGTGTGACGCCGACGCGGGGACTGCGGCGGTGCCGACGCCGCGTCGGGCGCCGGCTCGTTGGTCTCGTCGGTCGTGGGGCTCTCGTTCATCGCAGCGCCAGCGTACGCAGATAGCGGTGAGGTGCGCGCACGAACGGGCCGACGGGTGGTGTGGTCCCGGCCTCAGCCCAGGCGGCCGGCGACGAACGAGGCGACGGTCTCGGCCAGCTCGGGACGGCAGACGAGGAGGTCCGGAAGCCACGGGTTCTCGCGGTTGTACTCCAGCGGACGACCGTCCGCACGGCTGGTGTGCAGGCCGGCGGCACGGGCGACCACGACCGGCGCAGCCGAGTCCCACTCGTACTGACCGCCCGCGTGGACGTAGACATCGGTGAGGTCCCGGACCACCGACATCACCTTGACCCCGGCAGACCCCATCGGGACCAGCTCGGCGCCGATCTCCTCGGCCAGCTCGCCGACGAACGCCGGAGGGCGGCTGCGACTGACCGCGATCCGGACCGGCCCCTCCCCCCGCGACGGCACGGTGAGCGGCGACGCGGTGCTGAAGGTCTCCCCCAGCGCGGGCTGCGCGACCGCGCCGACGATCAGGTCACCGCGCTCCCACAGCGCGACGTGGACGGCCCAGTCGTCGCGAGGCGGCTCGGAGAACTCGCGCGTGCCGTCGAGCGGGTCGATGATCCACACACGCTCGGCGGCGACGCGGGCCGCGTCGTCGGCGGCCTCCTCACTGAGGACGGCGTCGCCCGGCCGGTGCTCGGCCAGCAGCCGCGCGAGGACCGCCTGGCTCGCCGCGTCACCGGCGTCCTTGAGCGCCTTGCCCTCCAGCCCGCCGCGGCGGACCTCCAGGAGCTCGGTGCCGGCCTGCTCGGCCAGCCAGACTGCCAGGGCGCCGTCGTCAGCGAACGTCATGCGCCCATTCTGTCGCCACCCCCAGCGCAGCCCGACCACGGGAGTCAACGAGGCCCGTCACAGTGGGCCGCCCGCTACGCTGGGCTGGCCGACATGAGGAGGACTACACCGCATGCCCTCGACCAGGACGCCTCGCGGCACCGTGCTGGTGGCGACACCGTCAGCCGACGTCTACGGCTCCGACCTCCAGCTGCGCGAGACCGTACGCGCCCTGCTCGCCGCAGGGTGGCGCGTCCGCGTGGCCGCAGGCAGCGACGGTCCGCTCCTCGCGATGCTGCGCGAGGACGGCGCCGAGGCCATCGCCCTTGGATTCCCGGCGCTGCGTCGCGCGTATGCCTCCCCGGTCGGCCTGCTGCGGCTGGCGCGCGACCTCGCGGGCGCGGCCCCCCGCGCCACGCAGGCGCTGCGCACCGCCCGTCCGGACGTCGTGCTCGTGAACACGCTCACGCTGCCGTGGTGGACCGCGCTCGCGCGCGCCCACCGGGTCCCGGTCGTGTGCCACGTCCACGAGGCCGAGCAGTCCGACCCCCGGCCGCTGCGGGTCGCCCTGGCCCGCCCCCTCGCGCTCGCGACGACGGTCGTCGCGAACAGCGAGGCCACCGTCGCCGAGCTCGCCGACGTCAACCCCCGCCTTGGTGAGCGGATGCGCCTCGTCCACAACGGCGTACGCGGACCCGACACGGCGCCCGCGCCGCCGCCGTGGGGAGCCCGGCGCCTGCTCGTCGTCGGACGCCTGTCCGCCCGCAAGGCGCCCCACGTCGCGCTCGACGTCCTGGAGCGACTCATCGCGCAGGGGCGGGACGTCGAGCTCGAGCTGTGCGGGAGTGCACTCACGGACCAGACCGCGTACGAGGCAGAGCTCCGCGAGCGCGCCTCACGCCCGCTGCTGGCCGGACGGGTGCACTTCTCCGGGCACGTAGCCCCGATCTGGCCGGCGCTCAGTCGTGCCCACGTGCTGCTCGCCCCGTCCCGCGGAGAGTCGCTCGGCAACGCGGTGATCGAGGCCCAGCTGGCGGGGCGCCCCGTCGTCGCGACCGCCGTACAGGGACATCTCGAGTCGGTCGTCGACGGCGAGTCCGGGCTGCTCGCGCCTGTCGACGACGCCGAGACGATGGCCGCCCAGGTCGGACGGATCCTGGACGATCCCGCCCTGACCGCTCGGCTGGTCGACGGCGGCAGGAACCGCGCGACCACGATGTTCTCGCCGCAGCGCTACGCCGAAGAGATGCAGGACGTGGTCGCGTCGGCGGCCCGCCGCTGACCGGTCAGGCCTCGACCGCCATCGCCGGAAGGTCCTCGACCCTGCCCAGGGCACGGCGCAACTGGGTGCTCGACGTGTGAACCGTGTAGGGGAAGTAGACGACCTCGACACCCACCGACGCGAAGTCGCGCTCGAGCTTGTCGCCGCGGGGCGTGCCGCGCCAGTCGTCGCCCTTGAAGATGCGGTCGAAGCGCAGCACCTCCCAGGTCGCCAGCTTGTCGGGCACGACCTCGACGTGGACGTCGTCGACGACGCTGATGTGGCGGACGATCTCGACGCGCTCGGCGATCGGCACGAACGGCTCGAAGCCCTTCGCGCGGACGCACATCTCGTCGGAGACGACACCCGCGATGAGGAAGTCGCAGCGCTCCTTGGCCTGCTTGAGCACGTTGAGGTGGCCGACGTGGAACAGGTCATACACTCCGGGCGCGTACCCGACGACGTGGCTCAATGGGATCACCTCTCCGAGACTTCCAGCAGCAACGAGACTAGAGCGCACGGGGGGTATCTCGTCGCGGAATGTCCATAATCGGCCCGACTCGTGCGGGGTGCGCCCAATCCTGGTGTTCCGGGTCCTCCTCGTCCGAGGAGATGGAAGACTGTCCCGAAGACCTCACCGCATCGACCGAGAGTCCCCATGTCTGTCACCGCGACCTCGCGTACGTCACGCATCCGCTCCAACGCGGCGGCGCTGTCGGCGGCCCAGAAGCCGTCGCGCGGCACCGCCGCCTACTCGCGCTACGTGAATCGCCCGCTCGGGCGACGCGTCGCGGCGGTGGCGGCGGCGTTCGGCGTGACGCCCAACCAGGCGACCGCCGTGAGCGCCACGCTGTCGTTCTCTGGGCTGCTGCTCCTGTGTTTGGCCGAGCCCAGCCTCGGCGTCGGCCTCGCGGTGTCCGCCCTGCTTGCGGCCGGCTACGTCATGGACTCCGTCGACGGCCAGATCGCACGGCTCACCGGCACCGGATCGCGCAGCGGCGAGTGGCTCGACCACACGGTGGACTGCTTCAAGACCTGCAGCTTCCACCTGGCGGTGCTGATCTCGTTCTTCCGCTTCCCGCCGGTCGAGTCCGACTGGGCGCTGCTCGTCCCGGTCGGGTTCCAGATCGTCGACATGGTGACGTTCTTCGGGCTGATCATGATGCCGTTGCTGCGCCAGGGTGCCGACGCGCCCGCGCCGACCGCCGACGCGCCCCCGGAGAACCCGTTGCGCACGTGGGCGATCCTGCCGACCGACTACGGCATCTTCTGCTGGGTGTTCGTCCTCATGGGCTGGCCGACCCTCTACTTCGCCGGTTACACCGCGCTGTTCGTGATCAACGCGCTCGTCCTCGCGGTCGTCCTGCGCAAGTGGTGGCGCGAGCTGAAGGCGATGGACCGATGAAGGCGGGACCGATGAGAGTGGCCCTGATCGGCACCCGCGGCGTGCCGGCCCGGTACGGCGGCTTCGAGACCGCTGTCGAGGAGATCGGGCGACGCCTCGTCGCCTCCGGCCACGACGTGACCGTCTACTGCCGGCCGGTCGATGGCGAGCCGCGCCCCGCGTCACACCTCGGGATGCGACTCGTCCACCTGCCTGCGGTGCGCCGCAAGACGCTCGAGACGCTCTCGCACACGGCGCTGTCGGTCGCGCACGCGGTGACCCGCAGACGTCGCTTCGACGCGGCGATCGTCTTCAACGCCGCCAACGCTCCGTTCGTCCCCGGGCTGCGGCTGCGCCGGATCCCGGTCGCGGTGCACGTCGACGGGCTCGAGTGGCGGCGCGCCAAGTGGACCGGCGCGGGGCGGCGCTACTACCGGACGGCCGAGTCCGCGTCGGTCCGGTGGGCCGACGCGCTGATCGCCGACGCTGTCGGGATCGCCGACTACTACGAGGAGGAGTTCGGCGTCGCGACGACGTTCGTCCCGTACGGCGCCCCGATCCTCGACTCCCCGGCACCCGACAAGCTCGCCGCGCTCGACGTGGAGCCCGGGCGCTACCACCTCGTCGTCGCCCGCTTCGAGCCCGAGAACCACGTCCGCGAGATCGTCGCCGGATACCGCGCGTCGCGTGCCGAGCACCCGCTCGTCGTCGTCGGCTCCGCCCCGTACGCCGACGCCTACACGGCCGAGATCGAGCAGCTCGCCGCCGGCGACCCCCGCATCCGCCTGGTCGGCGGCGTCTGGGACCAGGACCAGCTCGACCAGCTGTACGCGCATGCGACGACCTACCTCCATGGCCACTCCGTCGGCGGCACCAACCCTTCCCTGCTGCGCGCGATGGGGGCCGGGGCGCCGGTCATCGCGTACGACGTCGTGTTCAACCGCGAGGTGCTCGGCGACTCCGCCCCGCGCTTCGCGACCCCCGACGACCTCGCCCGCCTCGTCGAGAAGGCCGAGGGCGACCCCGAGGGGACACGGGAGGCCGGACGGCTGCTGCAGGAGCGGGCGGCGCAGCGCTACCGCTGGGACGACGTCGCGGACGCCTACGCAGACCTGCTCGTACGGCTGACCAACGGGTACTCCACCCGTGGCGCGGCATCGGGGCGTCGCCGTGGTCGAGCCGACTGACCAGACCACGCGCCCCCGCGGCCCGCGGATCCCGACCGCGGTCGTCGCCCTGCTCGCCCAGGCCACTCAGACGGGGGTGAGCTTCCTCCTCCAGGTGGCTGCCGCACGGGCCCTGGGCGCGGACGGCTTCGGCGTGTACGCGCTGCTGTTCGGCGCCGTGGTGATGACGACCGCGGTGACGACCGGCCTGGTCGGTGACACCCTCACCGTGCTCGACCGCCGCGACGACCGGATCCGTACGGCGCTCGCCCTGCTCGCCGCCGTGAGCGTCGTGGCCTCGACGCTGCTGTCGTACGTCGGGGCCGTCGTCTGGACGTCGCTGTCGCCTGCGGGGTGCCTCGCGTTCGCCGTCGCGACGGGTGCCTTCGTCGCGGCCGACCTGGTCCGCCGGCTGCTCATGGCGACAATGCACTTCTGGCGGCTCGTCGCCGGCGACCTGGTCTCGCTCGTCGTGACGGCGGGCGTGGTCGTCGCCGTGCTCCTCGAACCGGGCGCCCCCTCGGTCACGGGGTTCCTGCTCGCCCTGGCGGCTGGCCAGGCGGCCTCCGGCGTGACCGGCTGGATGCTGGTCCCCCGGCACGAGCGCACCGTACGCCCCTGGGCCCAGCCCGACCTCGCGCGCGTGCTCCGCTTCGGGAGCTGGCGCGCCGCCCAGCAGTTCGTCCGTCCCACGATGCTCAACGTGATGCGCTGGACGGTGCTCGCGGTCGCCGGGGCGGCCGCCGTCGGCGAGCTGGAGGCGGCGCGCGTGTACGTGGCTCCGGCGATGCTCGTCGTCCAGGGATTCGGTTCCTATCTGCTCTCCTCGTACGCCGCGAGCGGCGACCACACGCTCCGCTCCCTGCTCGCGCGGGCGGACCGTGCCGCGGCGATCATGCTCGCGGCCACGCTCGGGGCGAGCCTGATCTCCGTCCTCGCCCTGCCGGTCCTCGGCCCGCTGATCACCGGCGGCTCGTTCGACCTGGACGTCGTCGCGGTCATCGGGTGGGCCGTCTATGCCGGCTCGTGCGCGGCGGTCCTGCCGTACGGGAGCCTGGCCGCCGTACGCGGCCGACCCGGGCGCGTCTTCGGGATCCGCGTCGCCGACTCCGTGCTGTCGATCGGGCTGCTCGTCCTCGCGCTCCAGCTCGGCACCTCCACGCAGTGGGCGCCGCTGTGGATCTCGTTCGGCTCGTTCGCCGGGGGCATCCTCTGCCGTCAGCTCCTCATCGTCCCCGTGGTCCGGCGCGAGCGTCCGCCGCAAGAGACGCCCCAGGCGGTGGTCCGGTGAGCACCGCCGAGGCGGTCGAGCAGCGGGCGCTGGCGGCGTCCGACGAGACGGGCAGCCCGTTCAGCCTGCGGATCCGGTTCACCCGGCTGCAGCTCGTCATGATCCTGCTGGTCGTCTCGGCGATCTCGTGGCGGCGCGGCGTCTACTACTCCGGCGGCGCCGACGCGGTGGTCGTCGCCAAGGCGATGCTCACGGTCATCGCGCTCGGGCTCGCGTTCACGCTGCCGAAGCCCGACCGCCGGTGGAGCCAGGTCGAGGTGACTCCCGTCCTCGGCATGCTCGGCTACCTCGCGATCGCCGTGATCAGCGCGCTGCTGATCAGCGACGAGACCGTCGCCTCGATGATCCTCGTCATCCGGCTGATCATGCTCGCAGCCGCCCTCGTCCTGGTGGCGCGTGCACGACCCTGGCGCGAGGTCGTCAACGCGATGCTCGTCGCCATGCTCGTCGTCGGCGCCTTCGCGTCGATCACCGGCATCGGGACGCTCGCCAGCGGCCGACTGGAGGGCGGCATCCCCCCAGTCGGGCCCAACCAGATCTGCCTGATGTTCAGCCTCCCCGCACTGGCGGTGGCACACCGGTGCATCTTCCGGTCCGCGACCGCCCTCGACGTCCTCGCCCTCCCGCTGCTCCTCGGTCTCGTCTGGGCGACGGGCTCACGGACCGGCCTCGCCGCCCTCGTGCTCGGCATGGCGATCATGGTGGTGATCGCGCCGCGGATCTCCGTCCCCGTCTTCACCGCCGCCGTGCTCAGCATCCCCGCGGTGGCTGCCGTCGTGGGCCTGACCTCGGTGATGGAGGAGTTCGTCGGTCGCGGCGACACCGCCAGCCTGCTCACGCTCAACTCCCGTACGGTCGCGTGGTCCGCGGCGATCGACTATCCGGACAACCTGCTCGAACGCCTGATCGGCGGAGGCCTGGCCCTGCGTCAGATCCCGGTCTCGGCGATGTATCGCGATACTCAGATCCTCGATAGCACGTGGGTGTCGGCATACCTCCAGGTCGGCCTGCTCGGTACGCTCGCCCTCGTCGCCGCGATCGTGACCACGCTCGTCGCCTCCCGACGCTGCACCCGTCCCACCCGCGCGTTCTTCGTCGCGGCGATCGTGATGCTCGCGCTCGTGAGCATCTTGGAAAGCGGCCTCTTCGACACGTCGGTCAGCTTTATCGTGTTCTTCACGACCACGCTGGCGATCTACGCCCACCCCAAGCGAAGGCAGATGGCATGACGTTCCGCATCCTCACCGTGTGCTCAGCGAACGTCTGCCGGTCCCCGTTCGCCCAAGCCCTGCTGCGCCGCTCGCTGGCCGACGCGGGAGCACCGTTCGTCGTGGCCAGCGCCGGTGAGAACGCCTCGAACGGGCACGACGCGTGCACGGTCGTCGCCGACGGCCACCTCGCAGCCGGTCCCGAGCTCGGCGACCACCGGTCTCAGGGACTGACCGTGAGCGCCGTCGAGAGCGCCGACCTCGTGCTCGCCGCCGACCGTCCGTCAAGGGCCGCTGTCGTCCGCCTCCAGCCCACCTCTCACGCCCGCTCGTTCACCTTGCGCGAGGCCGCCGTGCTCTGCGCCCACGCGATCAGCGAGGAGCGCGCCTCCTACGACGATCCGGTGGACGCGCTCCTCGCCCTGGTCACGGAGATGTCGGACCTGCGGGGCACCGTCGAGATGCCGCGAGCGTCTCGCCACCGCGTGGCCCGCAAGCCGTGGCGCCGGGTCGAGGTGCACGGCAACGACGTGCCGGACGCCCACAAGACGGTCGACGCGGTCCCCCACTCTCTCGTCACGCGACTGATCGCCGAGAACACCACGATCGTGGCCTCCGCCCTCAGCGACGTCGTCCGTGACGCGTCGGGCGGGACGGGCCCCGGTCGCGCTCGCTACGCCCTCGGCTGAGCGCCACCGGAGACGATGCCCGAGGAGTCATCGGCCGCCTCGTCTCCGTGGTCGGGATCGTCACGGTCGTCGTGGTCGTCACCGTCGTGGTCATCGTCAAGCATGTCGTCGGTGATCGCCGGGAGGACCGCCGTCGTGGCGGCCAGGGGCGGCTGCCAGCCCGTACCGTCGTCGTCGCCCTCCTCGTCCTCCCGTACGACGCTGTCGCCCCGTACGGGCGGCTCGTTGGTCGTCGGCGTGAGCTCGGTGCGCTGAGTGGCGACGTCGGCTGCGTAGGAGTGCTCGCCCGAGCGCCCTTCGCGACGGACTCCCACGACCACGGTGCCGAGCACCTTGACCCTGGCCGCGTCGGCCTTGTCGAGCGAGCGGCTGAGGTCTTCCTTGAGCGTCTTGCCCGAGCGGACGACCAGGAGCAGACCGTCGACCTTCTCGCCAAGCACGGTCGCGTCGGTGACCGGCAGCATCGGCGGAGCGTCGTAGACGACCACGTCGAAGCGCTCCGACAGCGCATCGACGAGGTTGCCCATCGCCGCCGACTCGAGCAGCGCCACCGGGTCCGGCGGGAGCGAGCCGGCAGGCAGGATCTGGAGCAGGGCGTGGTTCCAGCTGACGAGGACGTCGTCGAGCGACGCCTCGCCGACCAGCACGTCCGACAGCCCAAGGTTGCCCTCGACTCCGAGATAGCCGGCGGCTCGGGGGCGGCGCAGGTCGGCCTCCACGAGGCAGACCGACGCCCCGCCCTGCGCGAGGCTGATCGCGAGGTTGCACGCGGCGGTGCTCTTGCCCTCGCCCGACAGCGGCGATGTGACGACGAAGTGGCGCACCTCGTGGTCGATCGAGGCGAACCGCAGGGCGGTACGGATGGTGCGGTAGCGCTCGGCCGCCTCGGACCGCCAGTCGAGCGCGACCAGCGGCATGCGCTGCGAGGCGGGCTGGTTGGACGTGGTCCCCAGCGGGGAGATACCCGTGACCTCGCGGACGTCGTCGGCGTTCTTGATCCGGCGGTCGTAGTGGTTGCGGATCACGGCGGCGACCATGCCGACGGAGAGCCCGAGGAGGGCACCGAGCACGAGGTTGATCAGCGTGCGCGGCGACGACGGGGACGCCGGTGGCGACGCGGGCGCCGTGACCGAGACCCGGACGTTGGTCACGGGCTCGCCGGTGCGCGAGACGGTGCCGTTGCTCTCGATGTCCTCGATCACCTCACCGAGGGACTCGGTCACCGCGTTCGCGAGAAGCGCCGCCTGGTCGGGGTCCGTGTCGACGACGGACACCTCCATGATGACCGTGTCGGGCGGGCTGGTCATCGACGTCTTCTTGGCGAGCTCACGCACCGTGAGGTCGAGGCCGAGGTCGCTGATGACCGGCTCGAGGACGCGCGGACTGTCGACGAGCGAGGTGTAGGACTTCACCCGCTGCACCGCGAACTGCGAGTTCTGGAAATTCTGGGACTGCTGGCCGCGGGTGCCGTCAGAGACATTGACGAACGCCGTCGCCGTCGCGGTGTAGCGGACGGTCGCGGTCGCGTTGTAGGCGACGGCCGCGAGGATCCCGACGATGAGGAACGACACCCATACGCGCCAACGCCGTTGCAGGATGGCGGCGTACTCCGAGAAGGTCACGCGTCACCTCCGGCTCCCTCACTACGCCCGACGACACCGTGCCCCGAGCCTCTTCAGCATAGTGACCCACCTGGCCGCTGTCTCAAAGGTCGTCAAGTCACAAGCACCACACGGCCGGAGTGACCGAAAACGCCCCACCAGGTCACGGTCGCCGGTTATGATTCCGGTTCCGACAGGAGGGGCCCGTCGGTCGGTGTTCTCGGCATGCCCTCTCGACGTTCCGGACGGGGGACCGTGCACGTTCAGATCCTGCTGCGCCGCGACCAGGTGCGGCACTGGCACCACGACCTCGTGGCCGCGCTCGACGCGCGCTCCGAGGTCGATGCAGTGACCGTCGCGTGGGTGACGGGTTCGCGCGACCCTGACCCGCGCCTCGAGCGGCTGCTGCGTGCCGACCGCGTCCTGCACCGCCTACCGGCGGGACGCTGGGCCGGTGTCGCGCCGGGTCTCCTCGACGCCCGAGGCACCAACGGCGACGCGGCACCCGACGTCACGCTCGACCTCGTCGAGGCCGGACGGCACGACGGCGTGCGCACGCTCGGGCTGACCTTCGACGGCCACCCCGGCGACGACGCCCTCCTCGCTGCACTGACGGCGGGGCGTCTGCCCGTCGTCGCCGTCGTCGACCGCGCTGACGGGCGTACGGTCGCGAGCGGGCGACCCGGGAGCGAGCTGCCCGGCCTGCTCCCCCGCGCCCTCGACGACGTCCTCGCCGGAGTCGTCACGATCATCGTGGCGGCAGTCACCGACCGTGGCGTGCGCGTCGACGGCGCCACGAACGGCACCGCCGCCAACGACGCAGTGCAGTCGTGGCCTCGCCGCGTCGCCACGACCACTGCCCACGCCGGCATCCACGGGCTCTATCGGCGCCTCTACCGTGCCCCCCACTGGCGGGTCGGCTGGCGCTTCGTCGACGAGGGCGCCGACGACGTCCTCGACCTCGGCACGGTGACGACGACACCGTGGAACCGGTTGCCCGACGACGGCTACCACTTCTACGCCGACCCCTTCCCTCTGCTGCACGACGGGCGTCACCACCTCTTCGTGGAGGACTTCGACCACCGCGTCGGGCGGGGCGTCGTGTCGGTCGTCGAGATGACGCCGGAAGGCCCGACCGGCACGCCCTACCCGGTCCTCGAACGTCCCTACCACCTGTCGTACCCGTGGGTCGGTGAGGACGAGGGCGAGCTGTGGATGATCCCCGAGTCCTCGGCGGCCGGGACGCTCGAGCTCTACCGTGCGGTCGCCTACCCCGACCGGTGGGAGCACGTCGCGACCCTCCTCGAGGGCGCCGAGATCAGCGACGCCACCCCGTTCCACCACGACGGACGGTGGTGGATGACGGCGACCGTACGCCATGGCGGCTCGTTCTCCGACACCCTCCACCTCTGGCACGCCGACCGGCTCCGCGGCCCGTGGACGCCGCACGCCGCCAACCCCGTCCTCGTCGACATCGCCACCGCTCGCCCCGCAGGGCGCGTGGTCGAGCGCGACGGCCGACTCCTGCGCCCCGTCCAGGACGGGCGCACGGGGTACGGCGCCGCCCTTGCGCTCGCAGAGATCACCCGGCTGGACGACACGGCCTTCGAGCAGCGCCACGTCGCCTCGCTCGCTCCCGGCGGGACCTGGGGAGGGTCTCGCCTGCACACCCTCAACCGCGCAGGACGACTGGAGTGCATCGACGGCTCCGCGCGGTCGCCGCGAATCCGCCGACGGCCCGCCGCCGAAAGGACCTGACCTCCGCTGCTCGCGGCGTGCAAGTCACCGCGACCTGGCCTTCTGTGATGGCTACGGTCAGCCTCCATCCACTACTCGCGGAGGCCCGGACGTGCCAACTGAACTCCCCCTTTCCTCATTCTCGGGCGTCGATGACGACGCCAGACTCGCTGCCTTCATGACGTACGCTGCCGCGCAGACCTACAAAGGCACCACCGTCGTCCTCGACGAGGACAGGACCTACACCTTCAACAACCAGCAACCGCTGTACTCGGGCTTCTCCATTCGCGGCGCAATCCGACCAGGAGACCAGAATCGGAGCGGTCACCCGAGCTCCAACCTGATTCAGGTACGCACGACCGGCGGTTGGTTCTACCTGAACCAGGCGCAGACCTTCGCCTGCGCATTCCAAGGCTTGACGATCGACGGAACGGCGTCGAACCGTCTGATCGAGGGGCACTCCAGCCGGGTCCTGTGGACCTCGAGCTTCCGCGACATCACATCGGTGAACGCCGCAGGCGTCCTTGGCTCATCCACCCAGCAGTTACTCATGACTGCGTGCTCAGGGGACGGGTATTGGAACATCAACAACGTCCGCAACCGAGGACTTGCACTTGGCGGATCCGACTGTCGGTTCAACTTCAGTATGTGTCTCCTGGACTCGCCGACTGCTCTGCTCCCCGACACCGCGTTCCTTGCCAGCTTCGAGTACCTCTCAAAGACCAACCTTCAGAACTTCTACGTGACAGCGGAAGGCCACTCGGCATTCAGCATCACCGGTACTGGTGACTTCGTCAGCTTCGTCGACTGCGCAATCGAAGGACGGAACGCGGGCGCACCTTGTAAGGGATCCCTGATCCGCCTGACGGGCGACACTCGAGTCACAGTCCGCGACACCTGGCTCGCCTATGCAATGTCGGATCCGACAGCCACCGGACGAAACGACGCGGGCTTCGTCCATGCGACGAATGGATCGGTCCTCCTGGACGGATGCGTGGTCGAGCACGCATCCGGCGTCGCTGAATCGACGCCGATTCTCTACGCGTCAGGTGGGAAGCACATTGTCCGGAACATGCGAGCGATCGGCTTCACAGGGAAGCCGGTCGTGAAGCAGACCACCGCGGGACTCATCGATGCCGACTCGACCGTGACTGTCGTCACGGGGCCGTAACGCCCTGTCACTCGGGGCGACTTGACAGGGCTACCCGCGGCGTCCGCGGAGGGAAGCCATGACCTCGGACAACCCCCGTCCCCGCAGGTGCTCGTCCCGATAGGCGAGGGCACGCTTCGCGAAGTGTCGCGCAGCGGTGTTCTGAGCAGCTGCGGTCTTCGCCGCCCACCCGACCGGCGTCTTGGTCATGTGCACGGCGAACATCGGCGTCGCCTCCGCGCCGAAGTCCTGCTTGTAGCCCTCGTGCCCCAGTGTCAGGTCGTGGTAGGTCTTGCCGTTGGCGATGCTGACCTTGATCAGCTCCTCGACCATCACGAGCCCGAGCGAGTAGTTGCGGTAGCGGTCGAAGTCGTACCCGATGAGGACGAAGAGATCGCGCGAGGAGTCGCTGAGCCCGAAGGAGACACCGACGATCTCGTCGTTGATCGTGAGAACAGTCGTACTGCCCGGGCCGCCCTTCGTCGCCCCGTCGTGGGCTGCACGACGATAGAACTCGTAGTACTCCGGATCCTGCACGAGGTCGATCGCACGCCGATCAGAAAAGCGGGAACGCCTGAACTCGCGCATCAACGCAAACGCACCATCGATCTCGTCGACATCCTTGAGCTCACGTAGTGCGAGGACCCGCTGCTTGCGACCGATCCTCTTGCGCTTGTTGTCCAGATGCCGGGTGAAGTCCAAATCACGCGCGGAACGCCAGTCTTCGAAGGACGTGCCCAGCTCGATCACGTGGGCGTCGTACTGAAGGCGAACGACGTCTGGTCCTCCGAGCAGGGCCGTCAGACGGGTGGCCGATGCAGGCACCTTCGGGACTGTCAGAAGATCCGCCGGCCCGAGCGCGTGACGGATCGCCTTGGGGACCGACGGGTCCGCGAGCAGCGCGGCCTCCACGTCCGCGGCGATGACAGGGACCGTGTAGTCGCTGACGCCAAGGTCAGCGAATTCCAGGCGGCGCACGCGTCCTCGGCGGCGCACGAGCGGGAGCACAGCGACCAACCGTCCGTCGGACCTGATCGTGACGACCGCCGGGTCCGCGCCCATACCCTCCGCGAGCGTCGCGTAGATCTCGTTGAGCCAGTTTGGGTGCTGGAAGAGCGTCGCCGTCGCCGACGCGTAGAGGGACTCGTACTCGTCCGACAACCAGTCGAAACGCTCAGAACAGTCGACGACGTACACCGATCCCCCACAGTCATTGACATGGCGGCCAGAACCGAGGCAGCCGCCGGTTGAAATATAGTCCTCGCCCACGAGCACCGGGCCCGAACGGGCAGATCCCTACCCAACCCACCTGCGATTGCCGATCCGAGTG
Organism: Mumia zhuanghuii; assembly: GCF_042681565.1. NCBI lineage: Bacteria > Bacillati > Actinomycetota > Actinomycetes > Propionibacteriales > Nocardioidaceae > Mumia > Mumia zhuanghuii. The sequence goes on along the minus strand of NZ_JBHUFT010000008.1, from coordinate 186,266 downwards.
TCGCGGCAAAGAATGACGGAGAGGACCGAATTCTTGGGATCTGTCGTCATAGGGGGTGATTGACGTATGCCGGAACCGGCACTCGGATCCGTCCAGAGGACGCTTTGGAGGTACATCCTGCCGGTCCTGGCTGCATCGACGGTCACGGTCGCGCTGATTCCGAATGCGGATCGGCAGGCCGTCGGGGCGACGGCAGGTGCGGACGGCCCCCCCTTACAGCCCGAACTGATGCTGGCGGCAGCAGCAGGCCGGACCTACTACGTCTCCACGAGGGGGAACGACGGCGCCTCGGGGACGATCGGAGCGCCGATGCGGACGATCGGTGCGGCCGTCTCGCGCGCTGGTTCCGGCGACACCATCGCGATCCGCCGCGGGACCTACCACGAGTCCGTCAAGGTCCCCGACGCCAAGCGCCTGACCATCCGTGCGCACGCCGGCGAGGCCGTGGTGCTCGACGGGAGTCGGCGCGTGACAGGTTGGAGCCGGTCCGGGAGGCACGCGGTCGCACGCTGGACGACCCGCTTCGACGCGAGCCCGACGTACTCGTGGGGCGTCCCGGACAACCGTGCAGAAGGCTGGCAGTTCGTCAACCGCCGCTTTCCGATGGCCGCGCACCCGGACCAGGTCTGGGTCGGCGGGAGGCGCCTCCGCCAGGTGGGCTCGGTCGCGAGCCTTCGTGCCGGCACGTTCTTCGTCGACTACACGCGTGGGCTCCTCTACCTCGGCAGTCCGCCCGGCGGACGCGAGGTCCGGGCGAGCGCGCTCGCCAAGGCACTCAGTCTCAGGGCTCCCGGCACGGTCGTGAGCGGCATCGACGTCCGCCGGTACGCGCCGTCGGTCCCCCACATGGGCGCCGTCACGATCACCGGCGCACGCACCCGGCTCACGGACGTGTCGATCGACCAGAACGCGACGACCGGCCTGCATGTGGCCGCACGCAACGTCGTGCTCGACCGGGTCCGTACGCGGGCGAACGGCATGATCGGAGCGAGCGCGACGTACGCCGACGGCCTGCACATCTCCCGCATGACCAGCAAAAGCAACAACACCGAGCACTTCAACACCGCGCCTGTCGCCGGGGGGATGAAGATCGGACGTGCCCGCAACATCGTCGTCCGCCGGAGCGTCTTCCGCGGCAACCGAGGGACGGGTCTGTGGCTGGACGAGTCGGTCGAGGGCGCGAAGGTGCTCGACAGCCGATTCGTGCGCAACGTCCGCCACGGCTTGTCGGCGGAGATCTCAGCGAACGTCCTCATCGCCGGCAACCACGTGAAGAACAACCGCGGGCACGGCGTGAAGGTCAACAACACCGGGAGCGTCTCGATCTGGAACAACACCATCGTCGGCAACGGCCGAGCGGTCAACGTCGTCCAGGACGCGCGCCGGCCCAGCTCGCGGACGACGGCGGGCCGCGACCCGCGGCGCGCGTTCCCCGACCGGCGGATGACGTGGCGCATCAGTCGGGTGACGATCCGCAACAACATCCTCGCGGTCAATCCCCGGCGCGGGAACTGCGTGCTCTGCGTCGAGGACTACACCGGCAGGCGAACCGCCCGGCAGATGGGCGTCACCGCCAAGGGCAACGTCTACCGCCGCCCTGGTAAGCGCCCGGCATGGCTCGTCGTGTGGTCGCGTGGTTCACGGGACCCGGCCACCTTCCGTACGGTGGCGCAGTTCCGTCGGGCAACCGCACAAGAACGGCGCCACCTGCTCGTACGCCGCAAGAAGGTCGCCACGCGCTCGGGAACGGCGACGCGTTTCGTCGCGCGCAAGGCTCGCCGCATCGCGACGCCGCTGCCGGCCGGGATCGCCATCGCTACCGCGCGCGCTCGCGGCCTCCGTGTGCTCGGGCGCTGGCGTTGAGCCAGCCCCGAGCCCAGGGAACGTTCATGGCAATGCGACCGCGTTGACCTCGTCGAACGACGCAAAGATCGGCGCGTTGGTGGCCGAGCCGGACAAGTACGGGCTGAAGGCGATCCCGCCCGGCGCCTGCAGCGCCGTGGCGGAGTCGGTCGTCGACACCAGCCATGACGCCGGCTCGCTCGTGCCTGCGCGCCAGACCTTGGCCCTGATCGTCGTCGGCGACGTGCCCGTCGCCTGGACGCGGATGCGCCAGGTGTCACCTGCGGCGTGGGGTCCCGCGACCACACCCGTCGCCATCGTCGTCTCGGACGCACCCTCGATCCGGGTGAGGGCCGCCGAGAGGCTGCCGTCCGCCAGGAACCGCGTCTTCAGACCGTACGAGCCGACACCTGCAATGGTGCGGGCGCTCGCCGTGATGTAGATGCCGCCGCCGGTCGCGACCTTGTCGAGGCTCACGCTCAGCGTCAGATCGGCGCTGGTCGAGGAGACCCCGTTGAGGGCGATCGATGGCCCGGCGCCCGCAGAGCCCATCCTGATCCGGCCCACGCCGTCGGCGACCGAGAAGTTCGTCGCGGACCCGGTCCGGGTCCACGCCCCACCGGTCTCGGCGCTGCCCCAGCCGTCCACGACCGTACGGGCGAACGTGTCCACGGCGAATGGCTCCGGCGGGCCCGACACCGTCACCGGGTGGGTCACCGTCCCGGTCGCACCGTCGTCGTCGGTGACGGTGAGGGCGATGTCGTACGTGCCCGGTGCCGAGTAGGCGTGGGTCGCCGTGGCCCCGGTCGCCGTCGACCCGTCGCCGAAGCTCCAGGCGTACGAGGCGATCGTGCCGTCGGAGTCGCTCGACGTTGCTGCATCGACGCTCACCGCCAGGTCGTTCTTGGTCGTGGTGAACGCGGCCGTCGGTGCCTGGTTGGGCGGCGGCGCGGTCACCGTGACCTGGCGCGTGAGGACGTCGGTCGCGCCGCCGTCGTCGGTGACGGTGAGCGTGACGTCGTACGTGCCGGAGTCGGCATAGGTGTGGGTCGCGGTCGCCCCGGTCGCTGTCGCACCGTCGCCGAAGTCCCACGCGTGGGAGGCGATGGTGCCGTCGACATCGAACGACGTCGTGCCGTTGACCGACACCGTCAGGTCCTGGGTCGAGGAGGTCATCGCCGCCGTCGGCGCCGCGTTCTGGCCCTGGCCCGTCGTGCCAGCTTGGTAGTGCGCGGCGACGTCGGCGTCGCTCAAGGCCGACTTGTAGATCGCGACCTCGTCGAGGCTGCCCTTGAAGTTGCCGCTCGAGCTCGCTGCGTTCGGCCACGACGACAGGTTGTCGCCGCCGAGGCGCCAGTATCCCCAGTAGCCGTTCTGGCCGGTCTTGACGTCGGTCCGCGAGGCGACCTTGGCGCCGTCGACGTAGAGCTTCATGCCCTCCGAGCCGAGCGAGGCCACGACATGGTGCCATTGCCCGTTGTTGACCTTGGCGGTGCTCGAGATGACGGCGGCGGTCCCCGCGTAGACACCGAAGTGCACGCGGCCTGACGAGTCGAGGTAGACGTGACGGTCGAAGTTGGACGACGAGCCCGTCATCTTGTCACCGAAGCCGAGGAGCTTGCCGCCGCTGCCGGTCGTCGTCTTGACCCACGTCTCGAGCGTGAAGACGTTTGGCGGGGTCTCGGCCACCTGGCTGGAGGCGTTGCCGTGGGAGAAGATGTTGCCGAACGTCACCGACTTGTTGGCGTCGCCTGAAAGCGCCCCCGTACCGCCCCAGGTGTAGGAGCCGTTCAGCTTGACGTTGCCCTGCCCGAGCGTGTCGGCGCCGGCGGAGCCGCTCGACTCGCCCAGACGCCAGTAGTACTCCGGCTCGGAGGCGTGAACCGCGTTCAGGTAGGCGCTCGGCGTCCCGCTCGCGGAGACCGTGACGTCGACCCACGGCGAGTTCGCGATGTTGCCGTCAGGGTCGGTCACCGCCACGCGATAGCGGTGGGTCGCCCCCGGCGTGAGCCCGCGGTCGGTGAAGCCCATGGTCGTGCGGTTCCACCAGCGGGCCCGCGCGACGCGCTGGTGCACGAGGCCCGCGTTGTTCTGGGTGTCGCGATAGACGCGATACGTCAGTGAGTCGTTGTCGTCGTCCTGGTTGGCCTTCCAGTTGACCCGGACTGCGCCCGGCTCGGTCGAGACCACATTGATCGGATAGGTCGTGCTGTACAGCTGGGGCCCACGCGTACGAGGCGCGAGCGCGCGCTTGGCGTAGCGGACGATCCCCTGCTGGCCGGTGTAGTTCACGCGCGTGAACTCGCCGCCCATGAGGACGTAGTCACCCGAGCCCGTGACGGTCCACGGGCCCTGGGCCTGGCCGGTGTAGGTGCCGGCGTTCATCGTCGGGAACCACGCGAGCAGCTCGGAGCGCGGCTGACCGGCGAAGTTGGCATAGCCGTGCGGCTCGGTCGTGACGGTGCCGGTGGCCTGCTTGCCGAAGGCGATCGCCCGGGAGAACGTCCAGTTGGGCTCGGTCTGCGGGAAGCCGTCGATGTTGCCGCAGTAGTGCGCGTGACCGGCGGTATAGACGGCGCCGTCCTGCGGGTGGGCGGAGTAGGTGTCGCCGTGGCAGTCGTTGATCCACTGCAGCGCGCCGTCGGACCAGCGGGCCGCGAACGTCCCCTCGACGTTGCCACCGCCGCCGAACACGTAGCCCGTCCCGTAGACGTTCTGGTCGTCCGCCGACAGCGAGGTGATCGAGGCCTCGGTGCCGCCGTTGCGGACCACGCTGTTGGAGAGCCACGGCTTGAGCGCACCCGTCGACGCGTCCACGGCAGCCAGCCCGTAGCCGGGGTTCGACGAGCCGTTCATCGTCGTGAAGCTGCCGCCGGCGACGATCGTCGAGCTGTCGGGCGACAGGACGATCGACGTCACGGGACCACCCGCGGCGATCGGCGCCCAGGCGAGAAGTGCACCGGTCTGCGCGTCGAAGGCCGCCAGGTTGCCGCGCGACTGCGTGCCGACGCCAAGGAAGTTGCCCGCCGCGTAGACGACGTCGTCTGTGGCGACGATCGAGTACACGTGGTAGTTCACCGGCGGCGCGAAGCCCGCGACCACGGCGCCCGTGGTCGCATCGAAGGCGGCGATGCGGTTGCGCGTCGTGCCGTCGACCGAGGTGAAGTCACCGCCGACGTACACACGGGACTTGTTGGGCGAGACGGCGACCGTACGCACCTGGGCGTTGAAGCTCGGCGAGAACGTCGCGTCGAGGACGCCGGTCGCAAGGTCGTAGCGCAGCAGGTTGCCGCGCGGTGTCTCACCCGTGCCCGCGGCCGCGCCCGCCGGGCGCGCGCTGCTGAAGCTGCCCCCTGCATAGACCGCGCCGCCGACGATGGCCTGCGACCACACGACGCCGTCGACCTGCACGGTCGGGAGGGCGTCGGCGGTGACCGTCGTCGGCGTCTTCGGATCGGTCGGGTCCGCGGGCGCCGAGTCTGCAGCGGCCGGGCCGGCGGTGGCGGTCATGGCAGCGGCCACGACGAGCGCCGCCGTCACCGCCCCTGCGAGTCGGCGCACCACATGGCGCCGGGGACGAGCTGTCGACATGAGTCTTCTCCACCCGAGACGTGCCGGCAGCGCCGACGCTGTTCCAATGATGCGCATCCGTAGGCTATGGGCGCAGGGCCCACGCCACGGTTGTTTTCACGATCCGGTCGTCCTCATTCCGTACGAGCGACGAGGTCGTCGAAGCTCGCGACCACAGGAGCGTTCGTCGCCGAGCTGGACAGGTACGTCCACAGGCCGAGCGCGCCGGCCGCTTGGAGAGAGGCTGAGGAGTCGCTCGAGGTCAGCCGCCACGCCGCGGGCTCGGCGGTCCCGGCCTTCCAGACCTTAGCGCGCAGCGTTGTCGGCGACGTCCCCGAGGCCGCGACACGCACCTGGAGTGCCTCCCCGGCGGCCACCGTGAGGCCGCTGATCGTGCCGCTGGCCAGCGAGGTCTCGACCCCGGCGACGGTCCTGCCGATGTTGAGCGACACACTGCCGCCCGCGACCAGCCGCACGTCGGCGAAATAGTGGTCACCGTTCGCGACGCGCCTCGGGTGGAAGCTGAGGTAGGTGCCGCCACCGGTCGCCGCCTTGTCCGCGCTCGCCGTCACCGAGAGATCGGTGCTGGTCGAGGAGACCCCGTTCAGTGCGATGCCTGGACCTGCTCCCGGCGTCCCCATGCGGATCTTGCCGGTGCCACTCGAGACCGAGAAGTTCGTCGCCGACCCAGTCCTGGTCCAGGCCCCGCCGGTCTCTGCGTTGCCCCAGGCATCGACGACGGTCCGTGCAAACGTGTCCCGCGCGAACGGCGCCGGAGCTCCAGCCACGATGACGTCCTTCGTGAGCGTTGCCGTCGCACCGTCGTCATCAGTCACGATCAGGGTCACCGGGTAGGTCCCCGCAGCGGCGTACGTGTGCGACGGGTTCACCCCGGTCGCCGTGCCGCCGTCACCGAACGTCCACGCGTAGCCGGTGACCGTGCCGTCGGTGTCCGACGAGCCGCTGCCGTTGGGGTTCACCGTCAACCCGTCCGTCGGTGTCGTGAAGGACGCTGTCGGCGGCTGGTTGGGCGGCGGCGTCGACACCGTCACCTGACGCGACGTCTGGTGGGTCGCGTCGTCGTCGTCGGTCACGGTCAGGGTGATCGTGTAGGTCCCCGCGGCGGCGTACGTGTGCGACGGGTTCACTCCGGTCGCCGTGCCGCCGTCACCGAAGGTCCACGCGTGGCCCGTCACCGTGCCGTCCGAGTCAGACGAGCTCGATCCGTTGACCGTCACCTTCAGGCCGTCGATCGTCGGAGTCGGGAACGACGCCGTCGGCGGCAGGTTCGGGACGGGCGCGCCCGTCGCCGCCGCGTAGTGCGCGGCGATCTCGGTGTCGCTGAGGACGGACGAGTAGACCGCCGCCTCGTCGATGTCACCGGTGAAGAACGCGGTGGTCGGGATGGACGGCCAGTTGTTGAGGGTGTCCCCACCGATCCGCCAGAACCCGCGCGAGAGGTGCTCGCCCACCGTGACGTCCGTACGGTCGGCGACCTTCGCGCCGTCGAGATAGAGCTTCATGCCGTCCGGGCCCAGCGAGGCCGCGGCGTGGTGCCACTGACCGTCGTTGTAGGTGGCCGGGCTCGTCACTACCTTGCGGGTCTGGTCGGGCTTGACTCCAAAGTTGATCCGACCGGTGTTGTCCATGTAGAGGTGCCGGTCGGCCTTGGACGAGTTGCGGTCGGCGCGGTTGCCCCAGCCGAGGATCTTGCCGCCCGTGGTCGACGTTGTCTTGAACCACGTCTCGAGCGTGAGCACGTCGAGCGGGTTGTCGGTCGCCGGCGTCGCCGCGTACCCCGTGGTCGTGCCGTTGAAGCTCGCGGCGGGGTCGCTGTCGCCACCGACCGCGCCGGCCGCCGGGCGGAGCACGCCGGCGTTGACGTTGAGCGGCGTGAAGCCGGTGAGGTCACCTGCGGTCCCCGTCGCCTCGCTGAAGCGCCAGTAGTGGTCGGGCTGACTGCGCTGCACCGCCTCGCGGTAGGCGCTCGACGTGTGGGAGCCGGCGACGGTCACGCTGACCCACGGCGACTGCGCGACGTTGCCCGCCGGGTCCGTCGCAGTCACCCGGTACTGGCGGGTGGATCCGACCGGCTGTCCGGTGTCGGTGAATCCGTGGACGGGCAGGCGCCAGTACGGCGTGCGCACGACGCGGGTGTCGATCAGCCCGGCTGCGTTCTGGGTCTGCCGGTAGAGGCGGTAGGTGAGGTTCTCGTTGTCGGGGTCGTGGTTCGACCCGTACGTCACGTGGACCTCACCGGGCTTGGACGAGACAGCCTTCAGCGGGAAGGAGGCGCCCCCGAGCTGGGGGCCGCGGTCGTTCGGCGCGGTGCCGCGCACGGCGTACCGCACGAGGCCCTGCTGGGCGGTGCCGTTCACGCGGGTGAACTCGCCGCCCATGACGACGTAGGTGCTGTTGCCTGCCAGCGACCACGGGCCCTGGCTCTGGCCGGTGGCGGTGCCGGTGTTCAACTCTGGGTACCACGCCAGCTGCGACGGGGCGGGCTGACCGAGGTAGGAGTAGTAGCGGCCCTGGTCGGGCTCCCACGTCGCGGTGCGCGTGGCCGACTTGCTCATGGCCGTCCCCCGGTTGTACGGGTACGTGCCGACGCCACCGTCGCCCTGAGGGAAGCCGCCGATGTTCTCGCAGTAGTGGAAGTGACCGGCCTGGTAGATGACGTCGCCCACCGGGACGATGTCGTAGCTGTCACCGTGGCAGTCGTTGATCCATGTCAGGTCGCCGCCGTCCCAGTCCGCGGCGAACACGCCCTCGAGCGTGCCTCCGGACTTGCCGAACGTGTAGCCGGCGCCGTACACGTTGTCGGCGTCGGCCCGCAGCGTGAGGATCGCCCCGTCTGCGGTGCCGTTGCGAATCACGCTGTTGGCGCCCATGGGGAGGTTGGCACCAGTCGTCGCGTCGACCATGCCGAGGCCGTAGCCGGGGTTCGCCGAGCCGTTGAGAGTCGTGAAGGAGCCGCCGACCGCGATCTTGGTCCCATCCGGATTCATCGCGAGAGCGCGAACGGTGCCGCCAGACGCGACGGGAGCCCAGCTGAGGAGCGCACCGTTCGACGCGTTGAAGGCGGCGACGTTGTAGCGGTCCTGGTTGCCGACCCCGAGGAAGCTGCCACCCGCGTAGACGGTCGTGTTCGTCGCGGCGATCGCGTCGACCGACCCGTTCACCGACGGCGCGAAGCTGGCGACCAGGGCACCGGTGGCGGCGTCGAAGGCGGCGATCCGGCGTCGGGTCTGCCCGTTCACGGTGGTGAAGTCACCACCGACGTAGACACGAGAGCCGTTCGGCGACACGGCGACGGCGGTCACCTGCGCGTTCAGTGTCGGCGCGAAGGTGCTGATGAGGACACCGGTCTGCAGGTCGTACGCGAGCAGGTGGCTCCGCGCGACCGTGTTGGTGCCCGAGGGCGAGCCGGCCGGACGGGCGTTGGTGAAGCTGCCGCCGGCGTACACGCGGTTGCCGGCGATCCCCTGCGACCAGACGACGCCGTTGATCTGGACGGTCGGCAACGCGTCGGCCGTCACCGTCGTCGGTGTCGCGGGATCGTTCGGGTCGGCAGGTTGGGAGTCGGCATGGGCGGGGACGGCCGGGGCGAGGACCGCCGCCGTCAGCGCCGCACCGGCGAGGAGCCGCAGGGGGACGCTCCAGCGTGCTCGTCCGTGTCCGGTCCGCGTCGAGGTGTGGTTGAGCATCGCCCTACCGCCGTTCTGCTGACAGGCCCGCCCATCTGCGGGTCCTGAGTCTTCAAAGAGTTCTTGGAGTACGGCGCACCACGCGCCGTACCGGCATGTCCGCGACGGCGGGACTGACCCGCTCTCCGGACGTCATCGCACCGCTCCCGCGGTCGCGTCGCCCTCGAACACCGCGGGCGGCTGCCCCGCGGTGTAGGCGATCGTGATCTGCACACGTCCGCGAGCACCCTTGGGCACCCCGAACACGTACGTGCCCTCGGCCGAGTTGCCGGGCTCGAGGCTCGCCGGGAACGGCGCGACCCCCGGTCCGCTCAGCTCGACGCCTGGCGTCTGCTTCTTGCCATAGCTCACCTCGACGACCGCGCGTCCGAGCGCGATCGCCTCGTCGGCGCCGTTGTCGACCGCGATCCGCACCTGGAGCGCGGGGCCCGCGATCTCACCCGGTCCGCGCGCCGTGCCCTTGACGGCACGCAGGCTCGCCACGTTTGCGGTGAGGCCCGGTCCGAGCGTCGCCTTCTCGTCCAGGGCGACCGACTTCGCGGGCTCGACCTCCTCGACCGGCACGGTCTCCAGCGAACCCGGAGTGAAATCGCTCGACGGATTGTCCGGAAGCTGCTGGGCCGAGGCCTCAGAGCCCTTGCCTCCGTCGCCGCCGTCGGCCGACGGTCGTGCGACGAGGAAGACCACGACGAGCCCGACGACGATCAGGCCGACGGCCGCGCCGATCAGGCCGGTCAGTCGGCGCCGCCCCGAGTCGTTCGCCGTGTCCATCAGCGTGCCCCGTCGCCCTTGATCACCGCGCGTGCCGTCCTCGCGACGATCGCGAGGTCGGAGCGGATCGTCCAGTTGTCGACGTAGTCGATGTCGAGACGCACGGAGTCCTGCCAGCTGAGGTTGGAGCGCCCGCTCACCTGCCACAGGCCGGTCATGCCGGGCTTGACCTCGAGGCGGTGCCGGATCCAGGAGTCGTACGTCTCGGCCTCGCGCGGAAGCCCCGGGCGCGGACCGATCAGCGACATGTCGCCGCGGACGACGTTGATCAGCTGCGGGAGCTCGTCGAGCGACGTCTTGCGCAGGATCTTGCCGACGCGGGTCACGCGTGGGTCGTCATGAAGCTTGAACAGCGGGCCCGAGCCCTCGTTGAGCTCGAGGAGCTCGTCGACGAGCTCCTCGGCGTTGACGACCATCGTGCGGAACTTCAGCATCGCGAACGGCTCGCCGTTCATGCCCGTCCTGATCTGGCGGAAGAAGACCGGGCCGGGGCTGGACACCCGTACGGCGACCGCGACGGCGAGGAAGAGCGGGCTGAGGAGCAGGAGGAGCGCGCCGGAGCCGACGCGGTCGATCATGGCCTTGGCCAGGCTGACCAGGCGGGGACGGCGGCCAGGCCGCACCGACAGCACGAGACGGCGCCCGAGCACGCGAGGCTGCACGCGGTGCGGCCATGCGCCGTGCACCTCGGTCGCAACCGTGAGCTCGACGAGCGAGTGGTCGAGCGCCCAGTTGATCCTGCGCACGTCGTACGCACTGAGGGAGGGGCCAGGAGCGACCATCACACCGTCCACGGCGAGTCGACCGACCGCGTCACCCACGTCGGTGAGCGCGCCGACGACCGGCACACCACCTAGCGTGTGCGGCACCACGGCCTCGTCGTCCTCCGTGACGAGGCAGATCCCCTTCATCTCGATGTCGGAGCGCTCCGACCACTGCGCGAGGAAGTGGCCGACACCGTCGCGGTCACCCACGAGGAGCAGCGACACCGGAGAGGCGACGATCCGGCGCAGGACCACGGCGGACGCACTGAGAGTGGCCGCGGTGAGGACGACGAGAAGGCTGGCACGCGCCGTTGCCGGCGACATCACCTCGAACACGACCAGGACGAGGACGCCGACGCTGCCGCAGACGACCAGGCGGCGGGCCGGCCGGAGCGAGCGGGTGCGCTCGTACGCTGGGATCGTCGCGAACTCGACGGCGAGGAGCACGCCGATCGCGGCGACGACGAGCCAGAGCTCGTACCCGGTCGACGGGGCCAGGACAGCCGCGACGAAGGCGCTGCCGAGGGTCGAGAGCAGGAAGGCGAGGGCCGCCATGCGCGACCGGTTGCGCATCTTGACGACCAGCTGCGAGGGCGTCGTGAACGCTGCCCCTCGTGCTGTCGTCATGCGCTCGGAAGCGACCCCAAGATCCGTCACTGCACTCCACCCCGATAGTTGGTGCTACCCGATGGAGTGAATCAGATCACCGGTCCACGATGAGGGTGTTTCACAAAATCGTGGCGGGCGCCACGTCGGGGACTTCAGTCAGCTGTTGAACTCGCGCTGCGCGACCTCGAGACCGGCCGTGACCAGGGTCTCGACCGCATCTGCCGCCGTCTCCACCACGAGCGGCAGCTCCTTGCGCTCGGTGCTCGAGAAGGGCTTCAGGACGTAGTCAGCCGGGTTCTGGCGACCGGGCGGGCGACCGATGCCGACGCGCACCTTGTAGTAGTCGCCGGTACCGAGCGAGGCGCGGATCGACTTCAGCCCGTTGTGGCCGTTGTCGCCGCCGCCGAACTTCACGCGCATCGTCTCGTACGGCAGGTCGAGCTCGTCGTAGACGACCACGAGCTGCTCGGGCGGGATCTTGTAGAACGTCGACAGCGCGCGGACTCCGCCACCGCTCTCGTTCATGTAGGACCGCGCCCTGCCCAGCACGACACGGACGCCGGGAACGCCGCCGAGGCGGCCCTCCACGACGTCCGTGCGGGTGGGCTTGTGCGACTTCCAGCGACCGCCGATCCGCTCCGCGAGCCGGTCGGCCACCGCGTAGCCGATGTTGTGACGCGTCTGGGCGTACGACGGCCCGGGGTTGCCGAGGCCGACGATCAGCCACGGTGAGTCAGTCACCGCGTCGCTCCCGTCTGCGTCAGGAGGTCACTCGGCGGCGGGAGCAGCCTCGGCGGCGTCGGCCACCTCGGCCTCGGCCTGCGACTCCTCGCGCTCGATGCCGGCCTCGGCCTCGGCGGTCTCGAGCTCGGCCTCGACCTGCTCGGCGGTCGGCGCGGCGACGACGTTCACGATGAGCGTGTCGGCGTCGACGGCCAGCGACGAGCCCTTGGCGAGCTGCAGGTCGGACGCGTGGATCTGCGCGCCGGCGTCCAGGCCCTCGACGGAGACCTCGATGGCCTCGGGGAGGTGGGTCGCCTCGGCCTCGATCGCGACGGTGGCGTTCTCGGTGACGACCATGGCGCCGCCGATGACCTCACCGACGACGTTGATCGTGATGTCGACCGTGACCTTCTCGCCCTTGCGGACGACGAGCAGGTCGGCGTGCTCGATGAAGCCCTTGATCGGGTCGCGCTGGACCTGCTTGGGCAGCGCGAGCTGCGCGTCGCCGTCCACGTCGACCGACAGCAGCGCGTTCGGCTGCTTGAGGGCGAGCATCAGCTCGTGGCCGGGGAGGGTCACGTGGATCGGGTCGATGCCGTGCCCGTAGAGAACCGCAGGAACCTTGCTCTCACGGCGGATACGGCGAGCGGCGCCCTTGCCGAACTCGGTACGCGTCTCAGCCTTGATCTTGATCTCGGACACGGCGGTGTTGCTCCTCTGGAACTCTGGGTATCTATGAGCGGTGGTCGCACCCCGGCGACGGTGGTCTTTCGGACGGCCGCATCGCGCACGCTGTCCGAGACACACCTTGTGTCCAAGACACCAAGTCGATCACGGCTGACGGAAAGCCAACCCTCGCCGAGGCAACTTCCCCATCCTACAAGGGCGGAACGAGCCCTGTCGAAACGGGTTGCAGGACGCGGGCGGCGGGAGCGGCGTGCTCAGGCCTTGCCGTCGAAGAGACTCGTCACCGAGCCGTCCTCGAAGACCTCACGGATCGCGCGCCCGAGCAGCGGCGCGATCGACAGCTCGGTGAGCTTGTCGAAGCGCTTCTCGTCGGGGAGCGGAAGCGTGTTGGTGATGATGACCTCGGCGGCCGAGCACTTCTCGAGCCGCTCGACCGCAGGGCCCGAGAACACCGCGTGGGTGGCGGCGATGATGACGTCGGCCGCGCCGGCCTCCATCAGCGCCTCGCACGCCTGGACGATCGTGCCGCCGGTGTCGATGAGGTCGTCGACGAGGATGCAGGTACGGCCCTGGACGTCACCGACGACGCGATTCGCGACGCTCGCGTTGGGCCGGTCGATGTCGCGGGTCTTGTGGATGAACGCCAGCGGGACGCCACCGAGCTTCTCGGCCCAGTTCTCGGCGACCTTGATGCGGCCGGCGTCGGGCGAGACCATGGCGAGACGCTTGTCGCCGTACCGCTCGAGGACGTAGTCGGTGAGGATCGGCATCGCCATCAGGTGGTCGACCGGGCCGTCGAAGAAGCCCTGGATCTGCGCGGTGTGCAGGTCCACCGTCATCAGCCGGTCAGCGCCGGCGGTGAGGAACAGGTCGGCCATGAGGCGGGCCGAGATGGGCTCGCGGCCGCGGTGCTTCTTGTCCTGGCGCGCGTAGCCGTAGAACGGCTGGATCACCGTGATCCGCTTCGCCGAGGCGCGCTTGAGCGCATCGACCATGAGCAGCTGCTCCATGATCGCCTCGTTGATCGGGGCGGCGTGGCTCTGGATCACGAACGCGTCGGAGCCGCGGACCGACTCCTGGTAGCGCACGTAGATCTCGCCGTTGGCGAAGTCGTAGACGGAGGTCGGGACCAGTGCGGTTCCGACCTCCTTCGCGACCTCCTCGGCGAGCGCGGGGTGGCAACGTCCGGAGAAGAGCATGAGGTTCTTCTCGGTGGTGCGCTTGATACCGGTCACGAGGTGCTCTCCTGGACGTCGTCACTGTCGTCGCTGTCATGCTCCGCGCGGGCGCGCGCGGCGGCCTCCGCGGACGGGGTGCCCGGACGCTTCCGGGCGACCCACCCTTCAATGGTGCGCTGTGATCCGGCCGACACCGCCAGCGCCCCCGACGGGACGTCCTCGCGGATGGTCGAACCAGCACCGGTGAACGCACCGTCACCGACGCTCACCGGCGCCACGAAGGTGTTGTTCGACGAGGTACGGGCGTGCGCCCCGATGCTCGTCCGGTTCTTGTTGACACCGTCGTAGTTGGCGAAAATCGTCCCCGCGCCGACGTTGGCGCCCTCCCCGATGTCGCCGTCGCCGACGTACGACAGGTGGGGCACCTTGGCTCCAGCGCCGAGCCGGGTGTTCTTCGCCTCGACGAAGGCGCCGAGCTTGCCGCCCTCGCCCACGGTCGTGCCGGGGCGCAGGTAGGTGAACGGTCCGGTCGACGCGCCGGCCTCGATCACCGACAACGACCCGACCGTACGGACGACGCTCGCGCCGTCGCCGATCTCCATGTCGGTCAGCGTGCAGTCGGGGCCGATCACCGCGTCCGCGCCGATCGTCGTCGCCCCGAGCACCTGGGTGCCCGGGAGGATCGTCGTGTCCGCGCCGATCGAGACGTCCACGTCGATCCAGGTCGTCGCCGGATCGACCACCGTCACGCCCGCGAGCATGTGGCGCTCGACGATGCGGCGGTTGGCCTCGGCCGCCATCCGGGCCAGCTGCACCCGGGTGTTGACGCCCTCGGTCTGGACGGCGTCGTCGATCTCGTACGCCCCGACGGGTCGCGACTGCCCGACGGCGATGCCGATGAGGTCGGTGAGGTAGTACTCGCCCTGGGAGTTGTCGTTGCCGACCTGCCGCAGCGCGTCACGCGCCCACTCGGCGTCGAAGGCGAGGATGCCGGAGTTGATCTCGTCGATCGCGCGCTGCGCGTCGGTCGCGTCCTTCTCCTCGACGATGGCCGCGACCGTACCGTCGTCGTTGCGGACCACGCGTCCGTAGCCGTGCGGGTCGTCGACCCGGGCGGTGAGCACCGAGAGCGTACGGTCGTGCGCGCGGTGGTCCTCCAGGAAGGCCTCGAGCGTCTCGGGCTGGAGGAGAGGCACGTCCCCGTACACGACGACGATAGTCCCGGCGAGGTCGTCCCCGAGTGCCGCGAGCCCGATCGCGACGGCGTGGCCGGTGCCGAGCTGCTCCTCCTGGACCGCCTGGACGACGTCGGGGTCGATCTGCGCGAGGTGTTCGGCGACTTGCTCGCGCTGGTTGCCGACGACGGCGACGACGTGGTCGGGCGCGACCCCGCGCGCGGCGTGCAGCGCATGCCCGAGGAGCGACCTCCCGGCGAGGGGGTGCAGCACCTTCATCGTCTTCGACCTCATGCGGGTGCCCCCGCCTGCGGCCAGCACGATCACGCTGATTGGAGCCTGCTCGCTCACGCGTTCCTCTCCACCGTTCGTCGCTGGGCGGATGAGCTCCCCGGGTAGGAGTCGAACCTACGTCGCTTGATCCGCATTCAAAGTGCGGCGGGCCCTGCCGACAGACCAACCGGGGATCATCCGCACCCAGCGTACGGAACACCGACGCCCGCGCACACATCGGCGGTCCTCTTGATCTGTCGCGCACCTCGGGCAACACTGAAACCTACGGACGCGTAAGTTACGCTTCCCGAAATCCTTCCCCGACCACGACCGAGGCCCGACCCCTACCACGAGGAGTCCGCATGTCGGCACGGCTCGAGACCCCACTGCGCAACGAGGCAGGCTTCGGCGCCGAAGGCACGCCGCCGGGCAAGGTAGAGCAGCTCACCCTCGGCGTCTTCGTCGCCGTCCCGTTCCTCGCACTGCTCGCTGCAGTGCCGGTGGCATGGGGCGGGTGGCTCGGGCCCGTCGACCTCGCCCTGCTCGCCGTCTTCTACCTGATCGGCTCGCTCGGCGTCACGGTCGGGCTCCACCGCCTCTTCACCCACAAGTCGTTCAAGCCGAACCGTGCGGTCAAGATCGCGCTGGGCATCGCCGGCAGCCTTGCGATCCAAGGCCCGATCACCCGTTGGGTCGCCGACCACCGCAAGCACCACAAGTTCTCCGACCGCGAGGGCGACCCGCACTCGCCGTGGCGCTACGGCGAGACCATCCCCGCGCTGACCAAGGGTTTCGCGTACGCGCACCTCGGCTGGATGTTCAACGCCGAGCAGACGCCGCAGCGCCAGTACGCGCCGGACCTCCTCAAGGACCGCGACATCGTACGGCTGTCCAAGCAGTTCCCGATGTGGGTGCTCGTGTCGCTGGCCGCCCCCGCCGTGATCGGTGGCCTGGTCACCTGGTCGTGGCAGGGCGCCGTGACCGCGTTCTTCTGGGGTTCGCTGGTCCGGGTCTTCCTCGTGCACCACGTGACCTGGTCGATCAACTCGATCTGCCACACGATGGGCGAGGCGCCCTTCAAGTCGCGCGACCGCTCCGGCAACGTCTGGTGGCTGGCGATCCCGTCGATGGGCGAGTCCTGGCACAACCTCCACCACGCCGACCCCACGTGCGCGCGCCACGGTGTGCTGCGCGGGCAGGTCGACATCTCGGCACGGTTGATCTGGCTCTTCGAGAAGGCCGGCTGGGTACGCGACGTCCGTTGGCCGGTGGCGTCGCGCATCGACGCCAAGCGCGTCAGCGCCTGACACCTGACGCCTGCGGTCAGACCAGGCCCCGGCGTGGCGTGGCGTCAGTGCGGCGAGGCGTCGCGCTTGGTCTTGTGGCTGCCGACGTCGGCCTCGGCGATCCCCGTCACGAGTGCGCAGATGGCGCCGAAGATCGCCAGCGCGGTGCCGACGGACTCCCACGGATAGCTGTTGAGGACGCCATTGCGGACCAGCAGGATCACCACGAGGCCGGAGATGACGAACCCGGCGACCACGGCGACGACCACACTCCACTTGACGACGTTGCTGACGTGCATGCGACCTCCTCGGGAGACGTGCTCTCCTTCCACAGTCCGCCTGGTCGTGAGGGACCGCAAGCCGTCTTGGGTCCGTCGTCCATCATGAGAGGGCCGGGCGCGATGCTTCCACCATCGCGCCCGGCCCGTTCTCCGGAGGGACTTCTCCGTCCCCGCCCGCTCAGTCCGGGCAGGAGCTGCGGTAGTCCGACAACGAGGTCGAGCTCGGCGCCGGGCAGAGGAACGGCGAGTAGCGCAGGTCGGCGTCGACGTAGCGCTTGAGCCAGGTCACCATGAGGCGTCCCTGCCAGTCCGGGTTGGTGTTGGCCGCCAGATGCCCCTCGCTGCGGAGCTCCCCGTACGCGCGCTCAGGTGCCCCGGTCAGGCTGTTGTAGAACGGGATCGAGTGCGAGGAGTTCGGCGCGATCGTGTCGGTCTGCGCGCCGATGATCATCGTCGGCACGCGGACGCCGGGCCAGCTCTTCGTGGTGTGCCACGGCTGGAGCGCGACCGCGGCCTTGAGGCTCGAGCGCGAGTTGGCGGCTGCAAGGGTGCCGCCACCGCCCATCGAGTGCCCCGACACGGCGAGGCGTGAAGCGTCGACACGCGACCTCGCCGAGCTGCGCTGCGTCAGGTAGTCGAGCGCGGCGAGGATCTGCCGGCCCCGGCTGTCCGGCTGGTCGAGAGTCGTCGTCGTGTCGATCGCGAACACCACGAACCCGTGCGAGGCGACGCGGCGCGCGAGCCCCGCGTACGCGCTCGACGTCGCCGTGAAGCCCGGGGCGAGTACGACACCGCCGAAGGTTCCGTCCGAGGTCGTCGACGGGTAATAGATCGTCCCGCCGTCGAATCCGGTGACGAGCAGGCTCGACACCGAGGTCGAGCCGACGCTGTACGAGCCGTTGCCGAGCACGCTCGACGTGGTCGGGGCGGGGCCGCGTTCGTACGGGTTTTCCGCACCGACCGCGGTCGGTGCCGCGACACCGACGAGAGGGAGGGTCACGGTCGCGACGAGGGCCGCGAGCCGGACCACAAGCTGTCTGTACATCTCGTTCTCCTGTTCGATCTGCGGCCCGAGAACACCCCCAGCCGATCCGGGAGCCCGCGAAGTGAACGGGACGTTAACGACTCGATGACAAAAGGGGCAATAGCACCACAGAACTTCCTTCTTCTGCTAAAGATCCATGAAAACTAAGCGCTTGCTTAGTTGCTGGGACGCGGGATCGCCCGCCGTCGAGACGCCCCGCCGGACGCTGGGATACCGGGAATCTGCGCGCGACGACGCGCCCGCCGCCCTCACGGCGCCGTGAGGAAGAATGCCGAGAATGGCCAAGAACACCGATCCGGAGCCCAAGCGCAGCAGCAAGCGGATGACCGCTGCCGAGCGTCGTGAGCAGCTCATCGAGATCGCCCGCACCCTCTTTGCCGAGAAGGGCGTCGACGGCACGACCGTCGAGGAGATCGCCTCGCGGGCATCGGTGTCGAAGCCGGTCGTCTACGAACACTTCGGCGGCAAGGAAGGTCTCTACGCTGTCGTCGTCGACCGCGAGGTGCAGACCCTCCTCGGCGGGATGCGCTCGGCGCTCACCGAGGGCGGCCCCCGCGAGCTCCTCGAACGGGCCGCGTACGCCCTGCTCACCTACATCGACACGAGCTCGGACGGGTTCCGGATCCTGGTCCGCGACGCGCCCGTCGGCACGCCCACCGGCTCGTACGTGAGCATCATCAGCGACATCGCGAGCCGCGTGGAGGACATCCTCGTCGGCGAGTTCAAGGAGCGCGGGTACGAGGCGAAGCTTGCTCCCATGTATGCCCAGATGCTCGTCGGCATGGTCTCCACGACGGGCCAGTGGTGGCTCAACGCCCGCAAGCCGAGCAAGGACGTCGTCGCCGCGCATGTCGTCAACCTCGCCTGGAACGGGCTCTCCCACCTCGACGCCAAGCCCGAGCTGCTCTCCCGCGACGGCGAGGAGTAGGCGCCGCCGCGACGGCGACGCCCCATCGGTGGCTCAACGTCCACCGACACGCAGCGGATGAACGCCCACGCACCGCCGCACCGCGCCGGGTGGACGCCTAGGCGCCGCCGTACGGAGGCTGTGGACGCTCAGGCGCCGCCGGACACGAGGCGTACGACATCGGCCCGCAGCGCGGCGGGATCGTCACAGACCGCGGCGATCACGGTGGCCGTTCGGACGTCGTCCACCGCGAGCACGCCCGCAAGCAGCTGCGAGGCACCGATCTCCCGCCCGGGACCCGCGGCGGTGACACGGAGTGCCTGCTCCAACACGGCCTTGCTCTGGCGCGTGAAACGCAGATGCCCATGACCGCGCCCCGCCCGCTCGAGGGCACCCGCTCCGAACGTCGTCTCTGCCCGCTCGCGGACCGCGTCGACGTCGACCCCCAGCGCCGCGAGGGCCTCGGCGTCCAGCGCACCGGCGCCGCTGCGCGCGATCTCCGCCCGCAGCGCCTCGTACGTGACGCCGTGCCGCGCCAGCGCGCCGTCAGCCGGCTCCTGCTTCGCGAGTGCGCCCAGCACGTGCACCGGCTCGATGCGCCTGTCCCCCACGTCGTGCGCCTCCACCTGGGCATCGACGACCGCGGAGCGCGCCGTCGACGTGAACTTCTCGAACATGTCAGTCCTTCCCGTGCCGCTCGTGGCCACCGTGCTTCTTGTGCGCCGCCTGCCGGCTGACCCCGAGAGCATCGGCGACCTGCTGCCACGACCAGCCGAGCGAGCGGGCCCGCTCGACCTGGAGGCGCTCGAGCCGCTCGGCGAGGTCGCGCAACGCCCGTACGGCTCGGAGGCCGACCGCCGGGTCGTCATCAGTGGCTTCCTTCAGATCCATGCGTCAACATTAGTTGACACCATCGCGCTCGTCAACCTTTATTGACATCGTGCAGCCTGTGACCCGCGCGACGAAACATCTCGATGTCGAGAATCTCGACGGTACGCTGGCGGCATGCGAGACGAGGTCGATCGACTGGTCGCTGCCTGGCGGCGCGAGCGCCCGGACCTCGACGTCGATCCGATGGAGGTGCTGAGCCGCGTCTCCCGTCTGTCGCGCCACCTCGACCTGGCGCGACGCGAGGCCTTCGCCGACCAGGACCTCGACGGATGGGAGTTCGACGTCCTGTCGGCCCTGCGCCGCGCCGGAGCCCCGTACCAGCTCTCGCCCGGTCAGCTGCTGCGCGAGACGCTCGTGACCAGCGGCACGATGACCAACCGCATCGACCGCCTGACCGCGCGCGGGTTCGTCGAACGGCTGCCGGACCCCGCCGACCGACGCGGCGTCCAGGTGCGCCTCACCGACGAGGGACGTTCGACCGTCGACGCCGCGCTCGAGGCACTGCTCGCACGTGAGCGCGAGCTGCTGGCCTCGCTTGGCGGTGGCGACGCCCAGCGACTCGCGTCGCTCCTCCGCGGCCTGCTGCTGCCGTTCGACGCCCCCAGCTGAGGGCGTCGCCCGGCGGCGCCCCTCACGGCGTACGTGCGCGGCAGCCGGGTCAGCGGCGCTGCTGCAGCCGGCTGGGCCACCAGATCCGTGCGCCGATGTCGTACGACAGCGCAGGGACGAGCAGCGAGCGGACGATGAGCGTGTCGAGCAGCACGCCGAACGCGACGAGGAACGCGATCTGCGCCAGGAACAAGATCGGCAGCACCGCCAGCGCGGAGAACGTCGCCGCGAGCACCACACCTGCGGACGTGATGACCCCGCCCGTGACGACCAGGCCGTGCAGGATGCCCTGACGCGTCCCACGCTCCACGGACTCCTCGCGAACCCGGGTCATGAGGAAGATGTTGTAGTCGATGCCCAGCGCAACGAGGAACACGAACGCATACAAGGGCACCGAGGGGTCTGCCCCAGGCCACCCGAAGACGTGGTCGAAGACCAGCCCCGCGACACCCAGCGTGGCGAAGAAGCTGAGCACCGTGGTCGCCACCAGCAGCACCGGCGCCAGGATCGATCGCAGGAGCACGATCAGCACGAGCAAGATGACGATCAGCACGACCGGGATGATGATCGTACGGTCGCGCTCCGCGACGTCGTCGCCGTCGATCTGCTGCGCGGTCGCCCCACCGACGAGCACGTCGTCGCCAAGATCGTGCAGGGCTGTGCGCAGGTCGCGGACGGTGTCCTCCGCCGCCGCCGAGTCGGCAGCGTCGTCGAGGGTGACCTCGATCATCACCCGTCCGTCGACGACCTTGGGGGTCGCCGCAGCCGCGGGAGCAGCGGCGGCGTCGGCCATCGGCTCGGCCGACGCGACACCGTCGGTGTCCTCGACCGTACGGACGACCTCGTCGAGGTCGGACTCCGGGGCGACCACGACGGCCGGCGACCCCGAGCCGCCCGGGAAGTGACGCGACAGCGCCTCCTGCCCCGCGACCGCCTCGACCTCACCGAGGAAGAAGTCGCTCTGCGAGACGCCCGACGCCTTGAAGGTCGGCGCGAAGGCGGCACCCAGCGCGAGGATCAGCGTCACGACCACCCACACGCGTCGGGGACGGCGGCTCACGAGACGGGCGACCCGTCCCCAGAGCCCGGCCTCCTCGGGCTTGGCGGTGCCGACGTGCGGACGGAACGGCCAGAACGCCGTCCGGCCGAAGAGCAGCAGCACGGCCGGAAGGAAGGTCAGCGCGGAGAGCATCGCGGCGGCGATGCCGAGCGCGGCGACCGGCCCGAGGCTGCGGTTGGACGTGAGGTCGGACAGCAGGAGGCACAGCAGGCCGAGGATGACGGTGCCGCCCGAGGCGAGGATCGGCCGCAGCGCACGACGCCAGGCGATCCACATCGCCTGGACGCGGTCCTCGTGGGCACGCAGCTCCTCGCGATAGCGGGCGACGAGCAGGAGGGCATAGTCGGTGGCGGCACCGACGACGAGGATGAACATGATGCCCTGGCTCTGCCCGTTGAGGGCCAGGATGCCCGCGTCGGCCAGCTGGTACACGACGAAGGCCGCGACACCAAGGCCGAGGACGGACGTCAGCAGGACCGCGAACGGCAGCAGCGGACTTCGGTAGACGATGAGGAGGATCACCAGGACGACGGCGAGCGCGACCCCGAGGAGCAGACCGTCGATGCCGGCGAACGCGGAGCCGAGGTCGGCGGCGAAGCCACCGGCCCCCGTCACGTACGGGGTCATGCCGTCGACGGGCTCGACCGCGTCACGGATGTCCTCGACGACGGTCTCGACCTCACCCTCGTACGACGGCGAGATCTTCAGGTACCCCGCGAGCGCACGGCCGTCCTCCGAGGGAACCGGCGGACTGACGGGCTGCTCGATGCCCTCGACACGAGCGACGGCCTCGAGCTGCTCCGCGACCGCCGCCCGAGCCTCGGCAGTGGCCGGCGCGTCGGACTCCCAGATGATGACAACTGGGACCGTGTCCGGGGCGAAGCCCTCTTGGAGCTTGGCGACCTCCGTCGACTCCGCGCTCTCGGGCAGGAAGGCGGCGTTGTCGTTCTCCGAGACCTCCGCCAGCTTGCCGGCGAACGGGCCCGCAGCCCCGCCGACGACGAGCCAGACGAGCACCAGGACGATCGGGAGGACCCACCGGAGTCGACGGGTCGAACGGTCGTTGGGTCCCTGCTGAGGCACTCTCACTCCACTTAGGTAGAAAATCTATCTTTCTGGGTGATGATCAACCTAACACGTCCGCGATATCGAGCCATGACGCCTCCAGCTCGTCGCGCTCTTCCACTATCCGCGTCAGCCGCTCCTGCTGCTCGGACAGCTTGCCGACGTCTGTCGCGTTCGCCGCCATCTCGGCCTCGATGACCGCGCTCTGCTCGGACAGCCGCGCCAGCCGCCGGTCGATGCGCGCGAGCTCCTTCTGCGCGGCGCGCTCCTCGGCCCCCGAGAGAGTCGAGCCCTTGGTCGCGACGGGCGGCGGCGATGCCGCTGCGGCCGCAGTGCCTGCGCGGGTACGGGACGCGAGGTCCTGCGGCCGGTATGCGTCGATGCCGCCGACGAGCATCCGTACAGACCCGTCCCCGGGCAGCTCGTACACCGTGTCCGTGACCCGTTCGAGGAAGTAGCGGTCGTGCGAGACGACCACCAGTGTCCCCGGCCATCGGTCGAGATAGTCCTCGATCACCGTCAGTGTATCGATGTCGAGGTCGTTGGTCGGCTCGTCGAGGAGCAGCACGTTCGGCTCCGAGAGCAGCAGGCGCATCACCTG
Organism: Mumia zhuanghuii; assembly: GCF_042681565.1. Lineage (NCBI taxonomy): Bacteria > Bacillati > Actinomycetota > Actinomycetes > Propionibacteriales > Nocardioidaceae > Mumia > Mumia zhuanghuii. The sequence continues at coordinate 163,222 of NZ_JBHUFT010000008.1, read as the reverse complement.
GAGGCGCCGCCGCTCACCGCCCGACAGGTCGCCGATCCGGGACGTGAGCAGGTCGCCGGTGAACCCGAAGCCCTCGAGCAGCGAGGTCGCCCGCAGCTCGGACCCGCTGACGGAGTCGAGCACCCGCACGGTCGGGTCGAGCTCGTCGAGCGCCTGCGAGAGGTAGGCGACCGAGATCGTCTTGCCCCGCTTGACCCGGCCCCGGTCGGGATCGAGCGTCCCGGTGAGGAGGCGCATGATCGACGTCTTGCCGGTGCCGTTCGGGCCGACGAGCCCAACCCGGTCGCCGGGACCGAGGCGCCAGGTCGTGTGGTCGAGGATCGTCGCGGTCCCCCGGGTCAGGCTCACATCCTCCAGGTCGAGCACGTCCTTGCCGAGCCGCTGCGTCGCGAAGCGCTCGAGCTCCATGCGATCACGCGGCGGCGGCTCGTCGGCGATGAGCGCGTTGGCGGCGTCGATGCGGAACTTCGGCTTCGACGTGCGCGCCGGAGGACCGCGGCGCAGCCAGGCGAGCTCCTTGCGGACGAGGTTGAGGCGCCTGCTCTCGGTCGCCGCGGCCTGACGGTCACGCTCCGCACGCGCGAGCACGTACGCCGCGTAACCGCCGTCGTACTGGTCGACGACACCGTCGTGCACCTCCCACGTCCGGGTCGCAACCTCGTCGAGGAACCAGCGGTCGTGGGTGACGACGACGATCGCGCACTCGCGGTTGCGCAGGTGGCGCGCGAGCCACGCGATGGCGTCGATGTCGAGGTGGTTGGTGGGCTCGTCGAGGACGAGCAGGTCGTGCTGGCCGAGGAGCAGGCGCGCGAGCGAGGCGCGGCGACGCTCTCCACCCGACATCCCCTCGATGAGCCGGTCGAGCGGCACGCCGGCGAGCAGGACCGTGACGACCTCACGCGTGTCGGGGTCCGACGCCCACTCGTGGTCGGCCTTGCCACCGAGGACGGCCTCGCGGAGCGTGTGTGCCTCGTGGAGCTCGTCGGTCTGGTTGAGGAAGCCGACCTCGAGGCCCCGTACGTGGGTGACGCGTCCGGCGTCGACGGGCTCGATGCGCGAGAGCACCCGCAGGAGGGTGGTCTTGCCGCCGCCGTTGCGGCCGACGACGCCGATGCGGTCCGAGGCGCCGACCCCGAGGCTCACGCCGTCGAGGAGCGTACGGGTCCCGTGGGTCTTGTCCACCCCGTCGAGATTCACGAGGTTCTGGGGCGGGGTCACCCTGCAAGCCTACGAGGCGGCCGTACGCGTTCTCGCGGCGCGCCGGTCCGGGCGGTGAACCGCTCAGATCAGATGTGCGCCGGGCTCGGGTCCTGTGGCCTGGACGGCGTCGACGCACACGCCCTCGGCCAGCAGCATCCGCGCGAGCTGGGCGGAGTGGTCGGCGTCCTCCGCGAGGAGCATCACCGTCGGGCCTGAGCCGGACACCAGCGTCCCGAGGGCGCCGCCCTGCTCGCCGACCGCCAAGACGTCGCGCAGCTCCGGCCGGAGCGCGAGCGCGACCGGTTGCAGATCGTTGGACAAGGACGCCCCGACCCCGACGGCGTCGCCCGCCGCGAGCGCCGTCAGGAGCGTCGGGGGGACCTCGGGCATCGGCGGCGGAGCGTCCACGTGCCGCGCGTCGTAGCCCGCATACACCTCGGCCGTCGACAGACCATGGTCGGCGATCGCGAAAACCCAGTGGAACCGGCCGCGCGCGAGGACGGGGCTGACCTCCTCGCCGCGCCCGCCGCCGAGCGCGGTGCCGCCGTGGAGGAGGAACGGCACGTCCGAGCCGAGGCCCGCCGCGATCTCCTCCAGCTCCGCCCGCGACGCACCCGTCCCCCACAGCGCGTCGCAGGCCACCAGCGCCGCGGCGCCGTCGGCCGACCCTCCGGCCATCCCGCCCATCACCGGGATCACCTTGCGGATCGACAGCGCGGCGCCCGACTTCACGCCGAAGGCGTCCCGGAGCGCGAGCGCCGCCTTGACGGCGAGGTTGTTCTCGTCGGTCGGCACGGGCGCCTGCTCGCGCCACCCGTCGCCGTCGAAGTGGACCTCGACGCTCACGGAGTCGCCGTCGACCTCGGTCGCCCGGACCTCGTCGCACAGGTCGACCGCCTGGTAGACGGTCGCGAGCGGGTGGTAGCCGTCCTCCCTGCGGGGTCCTACCCCGAGCGAGAGGTTGATCTTGGCCGGCACCCGGACGGTCGTCGTACGCACCGCAACAAACTACCGGGAGGGCGTCACGTCGTCGCCGAGCGCACCGGCGATCGCGACGAACGCATCAAGATCGAGCGTCTCGCCGCGTGCCTGCGGCGAGACGCCGGCCGCGACCAGCGCCGCCTCCGCCTGCTCGGCGCCTCCCGCCACGCCCGACAGGGCGGCCCGCAGGGTCTTGCGGCGCTGCGCGAACGCGGCGTCGATGACCGCGAACGTCCGCGCGCGGTCGGCACCGGTCGGCGGCTCGCGCCGCGTCCATGCGACGAGGCCGGAGTCGACGTTGGGCGCGGGCCAGAAGACCGTACGGCCGACGCGTCCCGCGGGGCGCACGTCGGCGTACCAGCCGGCCTTGAGGCTCGGCACCCCGTACGTCTTCGACCCCGGGCCTGCGGTCAGCCGGTCGGCGACCTCGGCCTGGACCATGACGAGGCCGCGCTCGATCGTCGGGACGTGCTCGAAGAGGTGCAGCAGCACCGGCACCGAGACGTTGTAAGGCAGGTTGGCGACGACGGCTGTCGGTACGGGACCGGGAAGCTCCCGCACCTGCATCGCGTCCGCGTGCACGACGTCGATGTCGCCGGTGCGCTCAGGCGCGTACGAGGCGATCGTCGCCGGGAGCGCCGCGGCGAGCCGGCCGTCGACCTCGACGGCCACCACGTGGCGTACCTGCTCCAGCAGCGCCAGCGTCAGCGACCCCAGGCCTGGCCCGACCTCGAGCACGACGTCGTCGGCGTCGACCCCGGCCGCGCGGACGATGCGCCGCACGGTGTTGGCGTCGATGACGAAGTTCTGGCCACGCTTCTTGGTCGGGACCACATCGAGCTCCTCGGCCAGCGCACGGACGTCACCGGGTCCGAGGAGCCTCACTGAGCCGCTCAGCGTGGGAGGCCCAGCTGCGAAGCGCAGTGCGGCCACGAGCCGTAGCCGCCGCCGTTGGCGTCACGCAGCTTGGTGGCGACGGCGATCTGCTGCTCGCGGGTGTTCTCGTGCGGGTAGCCCTGGCCCCCGTACGCACGCCACGTCCCGAGGTTGAACTGCAGGCCGCCGTAGTAGCCGTTGCCGGTGTTGATGCTCCAGTTGCCGCCCGACTCGCACTTCGCGAGGCGGTCCCAGACCGAGCCGTCGCCGGCGTCGAGCGACGGGGTGTCGGGCTTGGTGCCGTGGCGCTCGACCTGCGCGCGCGCCGGGACGAGGACCACGGTCTTGATCGCCTTGCGGGAACGGACCTTGCCGTCGGCGCGGACGATCTCGTACGTGATGCGGGCCGAGCCCTTCTTGCCCTTGCGGACCACCTTGGTCTCGCCGGCCGCCATGTCGTCGTCCTCGCGGACCTTGGTCTTGAAGGCGACGTCCTCGGTCTTGGTGCGGACGACCTTGGCGATGCGCACGACCCGGACGCGCATGCCGGCGGTGAGCGTCGCGGACGGCTTGGGGGTGACCTCGTCGTGCTCGCCGAGGGTGATGCCGAGCCCGTCAAGCGCCTCGCGGACGGTGTCGCCCGCGGCGAAAACCGTACGACGGGTGCCGTCGGCGACGAGGCGGATCTTGTGCGGGCTGGTGATCGACATCGTCAGGCCGTCGCGGGGCACGCTCGCACTGCGGCTCGTCGAGAGCTCGGCGGCGGCGTGCGGACGGATCCCCAGCTGCTCAAGCGCCTCGTCGACGCGCAGGGCGGTCGTCCAGTAGGTCTTGGCCTCACCGTCGACGGTGAGGAGGAGCTGACGGGCATAGCGGACAGCGACCTTCGTGCCGTCCTTGATGCCGGATCCGACCGACGGCGCGACCACGTCACGCTCCCCGAGGTCGATGCCCTCGGCGTCGAGGACGTCGCCGACGGTGCCGCCGAACGTCCGGACCTGGGTCTCCTTGCCGTCGACGCTCAAGGTGACGGTCTTGTTGAACACGGTGAACGCCAGGACGCCGGCGACGATCGCGGCGACGATGACAGCGCTCACGGTGGTGACTGCGAGACGGGTACGCACGAGGCTCCCTCGGGGGTCGGGACACAAACTCTCGGCAGAGTAACCAGATCGTGACCTGAAACCCAACCCCCGTGATCTCGCTCACGCTCCACCGGGAAACTTACCGCGTTGTGGTTCACCGGTCACGCGTGGGCCCTTCAGGCCCCGCCGCGAGGGTCAGCCCCAGGTGCCCCCGAAGGCCGCGTCGGTGTTGGCGTCGATCGCGTCGCAGAGCTCGGCCAGATCGACCTCGAGGACCTGCGCCATCGCCCGTACGGTCGTCGGCACGAGGTAGGAGGCGTTCGGACGGCCGCGGTACGGCGTCGGCGTGAGGAACGGCGCGTCGGTCTCGACGAGCACCTGGTCCAGCGGGGTAACGGCGAGCGCGTCGCGTACGGGCTGGGCGTTCTTGAACGTCAGCGTGCCCGAGTACGACAGCCAGAAGCCGCGCTCGACGCAGGCCTTTGCGAAGTCGGCGTGCCCCGAGAAGCAGTGCATGACCGTACGCTCGGGCGCGCCGACCTCGTCGAGCACGGCCAGGACGTCCGCGTGGGAGTCGCGGTCGTGGATCACGAGCGTCTTGTCGTGCTTCTTGGCCATCGCGATGTGGGCACGGAACGACTCGTGCTGTGCGGCACGCCCCTCCTCGCCCGTACGGAAATAGTCGAGGCCGGTCTCGCCGACCGCCCTCACCCGCGGGCTGGACACGACGAGCGACTCGATCTCGGCGAGGGCGTCGTCGAGCTGCCCGTCGGCGGCCAGGCGCGGAGCCTCGTTGGGGTGCAGCGCGACACCGGCGATGATCGCGTCGTGGGCCTCGGCGACCTGAACCGCCCACTTCGCGCCGGGCAGGTCGCAGCCGATCTGGACGATCCGTGGGACGTTGACCGCGCGGGCGCGGTCGAGGGCGTCGAGCACCGACAGCTGCTCGGCCGAGTCGTCCATGTCGAGGTGGCAGTGGTTGTCCACCACCGGACGCGGCAACGGCTCCGGAAGCGGTGGCCGGTCTCCGGTCGCACTCACGCGGCGCCCTCGGGCTCGGCCGGGGCGGTGACGATCGGTGCCCACTCCGGGCCGGTCTCGCCGAGGGACGGGTCGAGCTTGGTGAACAACGGCGACGGCTTCACGAGAGGCGTGCCGGCGACGATCTCCGTACGACGCCACACGGCCTGCTCGACGGTGTAGTCACCGGTGATCACCAGGTAAGGATGGCCGAGCTCGGGGATGCCGACGCCGATCGGGTCGGCGGGGAGGTCGTCGATCACCTCGTGCACCTCCGGCTGCGCCGCCCACACGCCGGCACCGCCGAGCGTCTCGAAGACGCGCTGCGCGGCGTGCGGCAGGAAGGGCGTGAGCATCGTGTTGGCGTCGGCGACGACCTGGAGCACCGTGTGGAGGACAGTGGCCTGACGCTCCCGGTCGTCCTTGAGCTTCCACGGCTCCATGTCGGAGATATAGCGGTTGGCGGCCGTGACGACGCGCATCGCCTCGCTGATCGCCTGCTTGAAGCGGCTGCGCGCGAGGTGGGCGCCGACCGTGTCGAACCCGGCGGCCGCGACGTCGAGCAGCGCCCGGTCGGCCTCGGTCAGCGGACCCGGCGTCGGGATCTCGCCGAAGTTCTTGTGGGCCATCGACACCGAGCGGTTGACGAGGTTGCCCCACTCGTTCGCGAGCTCGAAGTTGGTGCGCCGCACGAACTCCTCCCACGTGAAGTCGGAGTCCTGGTTCTCAGGGCCGGCGACCGCGATGAAGTAGCGCAGCGCGTCTGGGCCGTACTCGCGCAGGAAGTCACGCACGTAGATGACGGTGCCGCGGCTCGTCGAGAACTTCGACCCGCTCATCGTGAGGTACTCCGAGGAGACGACCTCGGTCGGCAGCTCGAGCTCGCCGAGCGGGCCCGGCTCACCACCCTTGTCGCCCAGACCGCGGTAGCCGAGCAGGAGCGCCGGCCAGATCTGGGAGTGGAAGGTGATGTTGTCCTTGCCCATGAAGTAGGCCGACTCGGTCTCGGGGTCGAGCCACCACTCGCGCCACGCGCCGGGATCACCGGAACGCACCGCCCACTCGACCGAGGCCGACAGGTAGCCGATCACGGCGTCGAACCACACGTACAGCTTCTTGTCGGCGCGGTCGGCCCAGCCCTCGAGGGGAACCGGGACGCCCCAGTCGATGTCACGAGTGACCGCACGGGGACGCAGGTCGTCGATGAGGTTGAGGCTGAATCGCAGGACGTTGGGGCGCCAGTCCTCACGCGACTTGAGCCACTCGGCCAGCGCCGACGCGAGCGCGGGGAGGTCGAGGAAGAAGTGCTCGGTCTCGACGAACTCGGGAGTCTCGCCGTTGACCTTGCTGCGCGGGTTGATCAGGTCGGCCGGATCGAGCTGGTTGCCGCAGTTGTCGCACTGGTCGCCGCGCGCGCCGTCGTACCCGCAGATCGGGCAGGTGCCCTCGATGTAGCGGTCGGGCAGCGTGCGTCCGGTCGACGGCGAGATCGCCCCGGTGGTGACCCGCGGGACGACATAGCCGTTGCGGTGCAGACCGGCGAAGACCTCCTGCGCGATCGCGTAGTGGTTGCGCGTCGTCGTGCGGGTGAAGAGGTCGTACGAGACGCCGAGGCCGGCCAGGTCCTCGACGATGACCCGGTTGTAGCGGTCGGCGAGCTCGCGCGCGGTCGACCCCTCGGCGTCGGCCTGCACGAGGATCGGTGTGCCGTGCTCGTCGGTGCCCGAGACCATCAGCACGCGATCGCCCATCATGCGGTGGTACCGGGAGAAGATGTCAGAGGGAACTCCGAACCCGGACACGTGACCGATGTGGCGCGGGCCGTTGGCGTAGGGCCAGGCGACCGCGGTGAGGACCGTTTTGGACATGGACCCCATCCTACGGAGCGCGCTCAGCGCGCGGCGCCGCGCCCGCGTGGGCGGACGAGCCGCGTGACGATCATGCCGGGCGTCGTCCGCGCAAAGCTGCGCGCAGCGCGCTCGAGGCCAAGGCTGTCCCCCTGCTGCGCGGCGTCGATCGCACCGGCGAGGGCACGCGCCGCGAGGTCCGCCGGGACGTCGACGGTCTTGCGGATCTTCTCCGGCGTGTCCGCGGTGGGCGGCGGGACGATCAGCGTGTCCAGGTCACCAACGACGCCGACACCGCTCGCCCGCAGCGCCGCGACCATCTCCGTGCTCGTCTCGTGGAGCTTCTCCACCGCCCACCGAGGCAGGACGACGCGAGGGGCCGCAGGGTCGGGCGCCACTCCCTTGAGCGCACGGGTGACCCCCATCCGTACGAAGCGGCGGTAGTCGGCCGGCTCCCATCCGCGCCCGCGGAACTCGGCGTTCAGCGCCCGTACGATCTCGACCTCGGGCAGCGTGAGGGAGCGGTTCTCGCGATCAGACTCCGGCTCGAGGATGCCGTCAGGAGCGCCGACCATCGCCTCGAAGGTCCGCAGCAGCGCCGTACGGTCGGAGTCGTCCACCACGACGACGCGAACGCGATCCGGCCCCAGCGCGTCGCTCCAGCGCTGGACGAGGAGATCGTGGCGATGGCGCAGCCAGAAACCTGAAGCGTCCGGGTCGGGGGTGGCGAGAGTCCTGCGCAACCACCGTCGGAACGGTGCAACCGCGCCGTTCTGGACGTACTGCTGCCACTGCGACGGCACGATCCGGTCCAGCCTGCGGAGGGTCACGACGACGTGCAGGCGCTCGGCGTCGAGGTCGCTCAGCGTGCGCGCGACGGCTTCGCCCCTGGCGTCGGCGAAGAACTCGCTGGAGACGACGACGCGTCCGTGCGCTGGCACCGAGGCGACGAACCGCGTCCAGTCCCGGAAGTCGAGCGGCGGCTCGCCGGTCATCGGTCCGTGACCGGTGAGCGCGGTGACTGCCTGGATCGGCGTGCGGGAGCGTCCGGGATAGCTCACGGCGTACGGGGCCAGCGCGTCGCGCGCGACGAAGAACGCGCTTTGCACGGCTGTGGTGCCGGTCTTGTGCGGGCCCACGTGAAGGAGGAGGGCGTCGTCGGGCAGGAGGATCTCGGATCGGTCAGATCCTGCCGCGCCCACCTCGGTTCCTCCCTCGCTCACGCCGGTCGCTCACCTGCCACACTGCCCGTGCGCGACTTGCGCAGGAGAGCGACGAGCTCACGCCAGCTCAGCTCCTCGGCTCGACGCCAGACTGCATGGCCCGCAGCGACCTCAGCCGGGTCGACCGTCGCCTCGATCGTCGCGACGAGGACGTCGGCGCCGGCGGCCGCGGAGACCGCCCGCGGAACCACGCCGTCCCCTGAAGGACCGCGCTTGTCGACGTCCGCGAGATTGCCGGTGACGCTCGCGTCCGCTCCTCCGAGCGCGTCGACGAGGCGATGCGCGGCGACGACCACGTGCTCGGGGACACCGAGCGCAGCGCCCTTGGGCTGGCGTCGGGGCCACACGGTCGCGGCGAAGTACTGGTCGAACACGTCCTGCCCCCAGCCCCGCTTCGCGTACTCGCTCCGAGTGGCCTGCAGGAGCGCGGCGGCGTCCGCGGACGGCGGACGCCCCGCCTCGACGACCACGACGTGCACCTTCTCGGCAGACCCGACGGCGCCGACGAGACGCTCGAGGAGGAGGTCCGGCCGGTTCCAGACGGTTTGTGCGTCGTCGGCGAACATCTGATCCAGCCACGCCGTGTACGGGGTCTCGTCACCCGCCAGCGCGTGCGAGGCCCAGCGATGAGGCACGAGGTCTGCCCAGCTGCCGACGACGAGGGTCACGGCCTGTGGGCGTCGCTCCCCCGCCGCGCTCTCGATCAGCGTGTCGAGGCTCGCCAGCTCGTCGCCGAGCGTCACGTCGGTGCTGGCGGCACCGACCGCTGCGGGGAGCGTGGCGTCCTCGGTGCCAGGAAGGCGGACGATCCACGACTCAGCCACGTCGCACCGCCTTCAGCTTGCGTGCCGCGCGCCGTCCGAGCGTGTGCACGATGTCGCGGCGGGTGAGCGCCGCACCGTGACGGACGTTCTCCGGGAGCGCGCCGACGTGGTCCTCAGGATCGCTGAACAGAGGGATCGGCGGTTTCGCCAGGCCGGCCTTGACCACTCCGCTCGCGGCGAGCGCGACCACCTCGGCGAGCACCGTCCCCGGCTCGAGCTCCGTCGGGTTGGCGGCCTGGTCGGGACGTCTGGGCACATGCAGCACGTCGAGGTCGCCGATGACCCTGAAGCCGGCCTCGCGGATGGCGGCGATCTCACGCTCCGCGCGCTCGGCCAGCGGGGCGAACGCCCACTCCGGAGTGGCGACGTTCGGATCGTCGGGGTTGCGCGGAAGCGTCTTCATCGAACGCGAGGCACCGAACCGGATGTAGCGCTCGTGCACCTCACCGCGCCACTTCGGCGGCGTCACGATCTGGTTGAACCGGCGCAGCATCTCGACCTCGCCGCGTGAGAGCGAGCGGTTCTCGCCGCCGGCAGCAGGCTTGAGCAGCCCAGGGGTCAGGTCGAGGAGCTGCTCGAAGGTCCGGGACAGGAAGTCGCGGTCGGTCTCGTCCACCACGACCAGCGTCATGTTCTCGGGCCCGACCACGTCCGCCCAACGGTCGGTCAGGTCGGCGTTGCCGTGCTGGAACCAGAAGTCGTGCTCGGGGTCGTCGATCACGTTCTTCAGCCAGGGGTCGAAGCCGCTCTTGAGCCCGCCCATCACCGACTGCTGCCACTTCGACGGCAGCATCTTGTCGTAGCGACGGAGCATCCGGACGACGTGCACCCGCTCGGGCCCGAGGTCGGCGTAGAGGCGCTCGATCGCCGGTGCGTGCGCGTTAGCGAGCGACTCGCAGCTCAGCACCACACGCTGGTCTCCGGCGCGGTGGATCTCGGCGACGAGCTCCTCCCACACGCTGATGTCGGCCGGGGTGTGGCCACGACGGCCCTTGGCCCCCGTGAGGGCAATGACCTCGCGGTACGGCTGGATCCCTCGCCCTGCGTAGTGGACTCCCTCGTCGGCGACCTGATCGCGCCGCGTGTGGAAGGCGTGCTGAACGGCTGTGGTCCCCGTCTTGTAGGGGCCGATGTGGACGAGTCGCGTCCCGGGGGCAAGGGGCTGAATATCCTGCATGGCTGCTTTCGTTGGGATACCTTCGCACCTCGGCGGCGAGGGCTTCGCACGTGAAGTCGATTTTGTTCGCGGTGGGCGAAACACGATACTACCGGCCCACGGAGCACCGCCCTCAGTGGTGGACGAGCTCGAAGACCGCGCGCCGCCTGACCCCCGTCTCGCGGGCGACCTCCGCGATCGCGTCCTTGCGCGACAGCCCTGACCGCTCGCGGTCGGCCACCATCGCGCGCAGGGTCTCCTCGTCGTAGGAGCGGGGTGAGGCCCCCTCGACGACGATCGTGATCTCACCCCGGACGCGCTCCTCCTCGCCGGGGCGAGCCCACACGAGGAGCTCCTCGAGGGTGCCGCGCCGCACCTCTTCGTACGTCTTGGTCAGCTCGCGGCAGACCGCACCACGTCTGTCCCGGCCGAGCGCAGCCGCCATCGCCTCGAGCGTCTCGTGGGTGCGGTGCGGCGACTCGAAGAAGACCATGGTGCGCGGCTCGTCGGCCAGCGCGGCGAGCGCGCGGTCGCGTTCGCCCGTCTTGCGCGGGAGGAAGCCTTCGAAGGTGAACCGGTCCACCGGCAACCCCGAGACGGCGAGCGCGGCCAGGGCGGCCGACGGGCCCGGAGCCGTCGTGACGTCCAGCCCGGCCTCGACCGCCGCGGCCACGAGGCGGTAGCCGGGGTCGGAGACGCTCGGCATGCCCGCGTCGGTGACCAGCAGCACCGTACGGCCGGCCTCGAGGTCGGCGACCAGCTCCGGCGTACGGCGAGCCTCGTTGCCCTCGAAGTACGAGACGACGCGTCCGCTGATCCGTACGTCGAGGTCGGTCGCGAGCCGCCGGAGGCGCCGGGTGTCCTCCGCCGCGACGACGTCGGCGGTCGCGAGGAGGTCGCGGAGCCGGGACGAGGCGTCCGCGGGGTTCCCGATGGGCGTGGCGGCGAGGATCAGCACCGGCCCAGCGTACGGGCCCGCAACACGGCTCCCCGATGACGCACGACGGCTCGATCCCGCTCGCTAGGGTTACGGCGTGTCCGTGTCCGTCGACCACCCGCCGGCCGTCGAGCCGTTGGGCCGTACGCGCGAGGGTGCCCGTCTGCCGCTGCTGGCCGAGCGCTTCCGCCCCCGCATCGCGGGCGCGCCGCGACTGGTCGGATGGCTCGCGCCCCTCGCGATCGCCCTGCTCGCCTTCGCCGCCCGCGTGTGGCGCCTGGAGTACCCGTCGCGTCTGCTGTTCGACGAGACCTACTACGCCAAGGACGCGTGGTCGCTGCTCAACTTCGGCTACGCCCAGGACTGGCTCGAGGACGCGAACGCCCAAGTCGAGGCCGGCCAGACGACCGGGCTGTGGACCGGGGAGCCGACACAGGTCGTCCACCCCGAGGTGGGCAAGTGGATGATCGCGATCGGCGAGCACCTCTTCGGGATGACCTCGTTCGGCTGGCGCATCTCCGCCGCGGTGGTCGGCGCGCTGACGGTTCTCGTGCTCGCCCGCATGGTGCGCCGCATGACGGGCTCGACCACGCTGGGCTGCCTGGCCGGGCTTCTGCTGGCCGTCGACGGAGTCCACTTCGTGATGTCGCGGCTCGCCCTGCTCGACGTCTTCCTCGCGTTCTGGCTGGTGTGCGCGCTCGCGTGCGTAGTGGCCGACCGCGACTGGGGCCGCGCACGCCTCGCCCGACGCGTCTCTCATTCGGCCAGCGCACACACCGAGGACATCGCCGGGTTCGGCCCCGTACGCATGCTCCTCCTGCGGCCGTGGCGCCTCGCGGCCGGCGTGTGCTTCGGGCTGGCGATCGGCACGAAGTGGAGCGCGCTGTACGTCCTCGCCGTCGTGGGCGTCGCGGTCTGGGTGCTCGACGCGCTCGACCGCAACGCCCTCGGCGTGCGAGGGGCGTGGTGGCGCTCGATGATCGTCGACGGGCTGCCGGCGTTCGTGTCGCTGGTCCTGGTCGCGCTCGTCGTCTACGTGCTGACGTGGATGGGCTTCCTCATCAACCACGAGGTCTTCGAGGCGCGGTTCGGCCACGGGTACGGGGACGCGCCACCATGGGGCAGCTATCTCGACGGCGGCGACAAGGGCCTTCTCGGTGAGGCGTGGCAGGCGCTGCGGTCCCTGTGGCACTACCACCAGATGGTCTACTCGTTCCACACCGGCGACTACCTCGCCGGCAAGTCGCACCCCTACCAGTCCGACCCGTGGGGATGGCTCGTCCTCAACCGGCCGGTCGGGGTCGACGCCCAGACCGACCTGCCCGCCTCGACCGCGGGGTGCGACGCGACCGGCGGCTCCACATGTCTGCGGCAGATCCTCATCCTCGGCAACCCCGTGATCTGGTGGGGCGGGCTGCTCGCGCTCGGAGCGTCGCTCTGGCTGTGGATCCGTGAGCGTGACTGGCGCTTCGGGCTTCTCGTGCTCGTGGTCGCTTCCGCCTGGCTGCCGTGGTTCGCCTACGACGACCGTCCGATCTTCCTGTTCTACGCGACGGCGTTCATCCCGTTCACCTGCGCGGCGATCGCCCTCGTGGCCGGACGCCTCCTGCGGGCGTCGCGGCGCAGCCGGCGGAGCTGGTGGGGTCCGGTGGCGCTCGGCGCGTACGTCGCGGTCGCCCTGGTGTGCTTCGCGTTCTTCTTCCCGATCTGGACCGACATGCTCGTCACGCACGAGGAGTGGCTGCACCGCATGTGGTTCGCACGCTGGATCTGAGCAGTATTACCTAGTTATACTCGACCTCGTGAAGACCGCCATCTCTATTCCTGACCCGCTCTTCGCGCGCATCGACGCCAAGGCCGCCGAGCAGGGTCTCTCGCGCTCGGCGTTCTTCGCCACAGCGGCCGAGCGCTACCTGGACGAGCTCAGCCATGACGACCTGACCCGCAGGATCGACGTGTTCTTCGCGACCGAAGGCACCGACCCGCGCGATGCGGTCGTGGTCGAGTACGGCAGGGCACGTCTCGCCGCCGACGCCGAAGGCTGGTGACGTGATCCGTCGCGGCGACGTGCACTGGGTCGATCTCGGTCCGCCGCACTCCAGCGCGCCCGCCCTCCGACGCCCTGTCCTGATCGTCTCGTCGGACGGCTTCAACGCGAGCCGCATCGCCACGGTCGTCGTCGCGGCACTGACCTCCCACCTCCGGCTCGCCTCGATGCCGGGCAACGTCGTCGTCAGCAGAGCCGCGACCGGGCTCCCCAAGGACTCCGTCGTCAACGTCTCCCAGCTCGCCACTCTCGACAAGAGCGATGTCGGCGAGCGTGCAGGCGCCCTGACCCCCATCCTGCTCGCGGAGGTCGACGACGGGATCCGCCTGCTGCTAGGCGTCTGAGCTCACGAGCCTTCGGCGCGGCGGACCGCGAGATGCTCGCGGGTGGGGTGGTCGGTGGTGAGCGAGATCGCCTTTGCGTACGCGGCATCCGCCTCCTCCCTGCGCCCGGCCTGCGCGAGCAGGTGCGCCCGCGTCGCCCACGCCGGCTGGAACCGGCGCGCGCCCTCGTCGTCGATCGCGTCCAGCAGCGTGAGCCCCGCCTCGGGTCCGTCGACGCGACCGGTCACCGCGGCCAGCGCGACGCGGGCGCCGAGCGTCGGTACGAGGCGCACGAGCGCGCGGTGGAGCTTGAGCAGCGCCTGCCAGTCGGTCCGCCCCGTGCGCGCTCGCGCGCAGTGGACGGACTGGATCGCGGCCTCCAGCTGGAACCGCCCGGGCACGGCGCCACCTCGTACGGACGCCCGGCCGAGGAGGTCCTCCCCCTGCGCGATCAGTGCGGCGTCCCACCGGTCGACGTCCTGCTCGTCGAGCGGCACGAAGCGGCCCTCGTCGCTCGTGCGCGCGTCGGCCCGCGCGAGCGACAGGGCGACCAGCGAGGCGAGCCCGAGCACCTCCGGCTCGTCGGGCATCAGGGCGGCAAGGAGCACGGCGAGGTAGTGCGCCTCCCCCGCCGTGGAGGCCCGCAGCGTCGTGCTCGGGACGGCTGCCCAGTCGATCGCGTACGCGCCGTACACCGCCTCGAGCACGGCGGGAAGCCGCGCCGGCATGGCATCCGTGCCGGGGACGACGAAGGGGATCCGGGCGTCGCGGATGCGCCGCTTGGCCCGTACGAGCCGCTGCGCCATCGTGCTCGTGGGGACGACGTACGCCTCGGCGATCCGCCGGGCGTCGAGGCCGAGGACCGTCTGGAGCATCAGCGGCGTACGTACCGCGGGGTCGATCGCCGGGTGCGCGCACACGAACATCAGCGCCAGCCGCCCGTCTGGGATCTCGCTGGCGTCAGCGGTCGAGTGACCGGAGCCCGAGCCGGCCTCCTCCGGCCCCTCCTCCAGCGGCGCCGACGTCCGGTACGCCGCCGTCCGATAGAGGTCGCGCAGCCGGTTGCGTCCGGCCGTGAGCAGCCACGCCTCCGGGTTCGCGGGCACTCCCCGCTCCGGCCAGGTCGCCAGCGCCCGCTCGAACGCGTCGGCGAGCGCGTCCTCCGCCGCGGCGAGGTCACCGGTCGGCGCGGCAAGGAGGGCGAGCAGGCGACCGTACGAGGTACGCGCCGCCCGCTCGGCCTCCTCGTACGCGCTCAGGGCTGGTACCACTGCCGCTCACGGCTCCAGGTGAGCGTCGTCGGGCGGACCTCGACGGACCCGTACATCACCCCGGGGCACTTCTGCGCCCACGCGAGCGCGGCGTCGAGGTCGGGGACGTCGATGACGACGACCCCGCCGACGTACTCCTTGGTGTCGGCGAACGGCCCGTCCTGGATCTTCGGCTCGCCGTCGACCGAGGTCACCGTCGTGGCGGCCTCGGGGAAGCCGAGGATCTGCGTGGTGACGAAGACACCCGCGTCGTCGAGCGCCTTGGCGTACGCGTCGAACGCCGCCTCCACAGGCGCCATGTCCTCCTGGCTGATGCCCGCCTCGCGCGGGTCGGTGTTGTGGATGAAGAGTGTGTAGAGCATCGGTACGTCCTTCCGTCGGTGTGATCGTGACACCGTGATGACGGTTCGGGCGACCCTCGATCGACACCCGCTCTCGCAGAGCCCGGCCGGTGAGCCACCTGTGCCGTACGTGAGCGGCCCCGACAAGGTGCGCTCACTCCCAGCTAACGTGGCTCACCGGGGTTGTCCACAGGGTGGCGACGCCGTGGCGGCACCGAACGGCCCCGCCACGGCACAGTTCGGCCATGCATCGGCTCGAACGGCAGGCACATCTCAACAGCGTCCACGTGACACGGCGTGAGGCGATCGACGCGGGCTACGGCGACGCCGAGCTCGCACGCTTCCTCGTGCTGTGCTGGGAGTTCGGGATCTCCTGACCTGAGCCGCAGGTCGGGATGACGCTTGCAGACGGCGGTAGCGCCGAGGTCGACTTCTTCTGGCCGCTCGAGGGTCTGGTCGTCGAGATCGACGGCATGCTCACATACGTCGACCAGCCGGGTGGAACGACCGCGCAGGCGAGGATACGGGCGGAAAAGCGACGCGAGCCGCGAACCGCGCACGGACCGCGGCGTACGTCCGGCGCGAGCTCGCGCGGGCCGCGCGCATGCGTCGGTGAGCCACCTCCACCACAGGTGAGCGCACCATGTCGGGGTGGCTCACCCCCAGCAGACGTGGCTCACCGTCCCTCAGTCCGTCAGAACTCCTCGTGCGTCATCGGGTCGCCGCCGCTGCGGTCCTGCGGGCGGTCGCCGATCAGCGTCATCTCCTCGTCGCTCAGCGCGAACCCGAAGACCTCGAGGTTCTCGCGCTGGCGTGCCTCGCTCCCCGACTTCGGGATCGGGACCACTCCGCGCTGGACGTGCCATCGCAGCACGACCTGCGCGGGGGTGACGCCGTGCCGGTCGGCGATCTCACCCAGCGCCACCTCGGTGAGCAGGTCGGTCTTGCGCGCGAGCGGCTGCCACGCCTCGGTCACGATGTCGTGCGCGGCGTCGTACGCGCGCAGCTCCTCCTGCACGAAGTACGGGTGGAGCTCGACCTGGTTCACCGCGGGGGCCACGCCGGTCTCGTCGACGAGGCGGTCGATCTGCTCGGGCGTGAAGTTGGAGACGCCGAGGCTGTTGAGGAGCCCGTCGTCGCGCAGGCGGATCATCGCCCTCCACGAGTCGACGTACCGGTCGAGGCGCGGAAGCGGCCAGTGGATGAGGTACAGGTCGACGTACTCGACACCGAGCCGTTCACGTGACTCCCCGAACGCGCGCAGCGTCGACTCGTACCCCTGGTCCTCGCCGCGGAGCTTGGTCGTCACCACGATCTCGTCGCGAGGGACGTCGGTCCTCGCGATGGCCTGACCGACCCCGGCCTCGTTGCCGTACGAGGTCGCCGTGTCGACAAGTCGGTAGCCGACCTCGAAGGCGACGCGTACGGCCTCGGCGGCCTCGAGGTCGTCCATCGGGTACGTGCCGAGCCCGATCAGCGGGAGCTCGAGACCGTCGTTGAGCGTGCGGGTCGGTGCGATGGCCATGACTTGACCTTCGCACCGCCGCGCCGCCCGCGCAGCGTGGATGGCAGCCCTCGATCCGAGCATGCACACGGTAGTCGTCGGTGACTCAATCATGAGACGGTCGTCCTCCTCGCGACATGGACCAGGTGAGGCCACGCGAACGGAGCGCCATGACGACCGACCTGCCGACGGAGCACGCCGCCGACGACCGGCTGCTGCTCGCCCGTACGCGCCGGGGTGACCGCGACGCGTTCAGCGACCTGTACGCACGCCACGTCACGCCCGTCTACTGGCAGGCGTACCGGTTCGTTGGCACCGCCCACGATGCCGAAGAGGTCACGCAGGACGTCTTCGTGACCGCGTGGCGCCGGCGTGCTGACATCCACCTCGTCGACACATCGGTGCTCCCCTGGCTGCTCGCGACCGCGAAGTACGTCGCGCTCAACCTGCGCCGCAAGCGCAGCCGCAGGCTGTGGGCGGAGCTCGACGACTCGCTGCCCAGCGCGGACCAGGATCCGGTCGACGAGATCGTCTCCGCGATGCTGCTCGCCCGGGTGCGTGCGAGCGTCGCCGGCCTCTCGCCGCTCGACCAGCAGCTGTTCGAGCGCTGCGTCGTCGGCGACCGCACCTACGCCGAGGCGGCCGACGAACTCGGCGTGAGCCACGGCGCCGTACGCAACCGTGTCGCGCGCATCCGTAGCCGGGTCCGCGCCGCCACCCACGACCTGAGGGGGCCCGCATGAGCATCCAGCCCGAGATCCCCGAGCTGACCGACGAGCAGGTCGACCGGATGTATCGCCGCGTCACCGGTCGGATCGACCTCGACGCGTCGCTCGCCCGTACGAGGAGCCGCAAGATCGCGCTCACGGCGGCGTCCGTCGTCGCCGTCCTCGGACTCGGCGGCGCGGTGGTCGGCGGTGCCGTCACGTTCCTGCCGCAGGGCGGCTCGGACCAGGCGGGTGACTCGGCTTCGATCGAGGCGCCGCCTGCGGCGGAGGACGCCGGGGGTGTCGCCGACGGGCCGAACGAAGGCATGTCGGATCTCAGCAAGTCGGGAGACGGGACGAGCACCGAGGCCGGTGTCCGCGAGATCGTGACGACGGCGTCCGCTTTCGTCACCGTCGACGATCCCGCGGCCGCTGCCGACGCGCTCTCCCGTTGGGCAGAGGACGAGCGCGGCCGGGTCGAGTCGCGCTCCGAGTCGTCGGACGACGAGCGCTCGAGCGTCTCGCTCCGGCTGCGCATCCCTGCAGGCAGCACCGGTGACACGACGCAACAGCTCCGCGAGCTGGGCGAGGTCGCCGGCCTGTCGATCGACTCCGAGGATGTCTCCGCGCAGGGTCGCGACCTCGACGCGCGGATCAAGGCGCTCGAGATCTCCGTCGTCCGACTCCAGGATCTGATGGCGAAGGCGTCCACGACGGCCGACCTGCTCGCCGCCGAGCAGACCCTGTCGCAGCGCCAGTCCGACCTCGAGGCCCTCCAGGCCCAGCGCCGCGGGCTGTCCGACCAGGTCGCGATGGCCACGTACGACGTGGAGATCTCCTCCGAGGACAAGCCTGACGCACCGAGCAGCTCCGGATTCGTCGGCGCGCTCGAGGCGGGGTGGGACGTGCTGGTCGGGACGCTCGGGGTGGCCCTCCGCGTCGTCGGGTTCCTGCTGCCCTGGGCCGCACTCCTCGCCCTGCTCACGGCCGCGTACGTCGCCGGTCGCCGGCTGCTGCGGCACTGACCCGGCGGGCGTGCCCGGCTGGTCACCGCCGGGACGTCGGGACGCCGCAGACGCAACGACGAAGGCCGGATCCGCGGTGCGGATCCGGCCTTCGGAGGGTGGAGCTACGGGGATTCGAACCCCGGACCTTCTCATTGCGAACGAGACGCGCTACCAACTGCGCCATAGCCCCAAAGCGAGATTGAGATTACCACGCGACCCACCCGGATCCGAATCCGGGGGGCCGTCCCGGGCGTCAGTCGCCGACGGCCCGGCGGGACTCGGCGCGACCCTCGTCGGAGGTCACCGCCGTCTCGCCGAAGTCGACCGTCCGGACGGTCCGCGGAGCGGCCGGCTTCGTGACGTACGTGGGGAGGGTGACCGGCACCGGATCCCACAGCGTGACGCCCGACGTGGTCGTCATCGCCGTGGCGTCGACGATCTGCTGGTCGAGTGCTCCCTGCGGCAGCGGGGTCTTCTCCATGACGTTGCGGCGTTGCGGGTCGTGGTCCTCGAACTGGCCCGAGAGCACCACGGTCGTCTCGAGATCGGGATCCACCACGACCGCCTTCTTCTCCTCGCGCTCGGAGGCGGCACGACGCTCCGTGCGCCGGGCCGCGCGTGCCGCACTGCGCTCGGCGCGTGCCTCGGCGCGCACCTCGCCACCCCCTCGTCGCAGGATCTGCACGGGGCGTCCGATCTCGCTGCGCACCATCACACGGCACAGGACCAGCCAGGCGACGACGATCCCGGCCGGGATCGCGGGCGCCCACGGAAGCAGGAGTCCGGCGACAGCGAGCCCACCGACGATCGCGCAGGCCGCGAGTAGGACGAGCAGCACCCGGCGACGACGGCGGGCGGCGATGCGGGCCGCGCGCCGGTTGTACGGACGCCGCGGCGCTTCGGGCTTCGTCTCGACCGGCATCGCCGGCTCGGTCTCACCGGTGGAGTCCGACGCGGAGTCCGCCGATGGCGAGTCCGGCGCGGTCGCCGTGGCCTCGACCGGAGCGGTCTCGTCCTTGCGCTGGGTGAGCACGCGAAGCGCCCCGGAGAACGACGTCACGCCCCCTCCGCGGGTGGCTTCCTCGTGTCGGCGCAGGAGCAGGGGTACGCCGTACGCCACCCAGATGGCGATCACGGCTGCGAAGATCAGGCCCGTACCCACAGACGAACCGTACGCGGTGCGAACGCCTCCGTTCGGGGACCTCGGTCGGTGTGTCGCAAAGCGATCACGGCAATGCGAGGCAATGCGCTCAGCGATCGACGCTGCGGGAGTCGACACGTGCGAGCAGCCCGCCCGGCACGACCTGCTCGGCGGTGATGGCGAACAGCACGTGGTCGCGCCACGCGCCGTCGATGTGCAGGTAGCGCGGCGCGACGCCGATGCGGTCGAAGCCCAGCTTCTCGACGATGCGCAGGCTGGAGCGGTTCTCGGGACGGATCGCGATCTCGACGCGGTGCAGGCCGAGCGCCTCGAAGCAGTGGTCGGCCGCCATCGCCACCGCGGTCGTCGTGATGCCACGACCCGCGTACGGGCGCGCGATCCAGTAGCCGATCTGCGCCCACCGTGCCGAGCCCCACGTGATCCCCGAGACGGTCACCTGGCCGATCATCTGGTCGCTGTCGTACGTCGTGACGAACGGCAGCGCACGCCCCTGCGACGCCTGCTGACGCAACGAGCGCACGGCGGCCCCGTACGAGCGTCCGGCCGAGGGCACCGTGCTGGGCAGGGTCGCCTCCCAGCGTCCGAGCCAGTCGGCGGAGTCCTGGCGCAGCCGAGCCCACGCACGGGCATCGCTTCGCCTGATCGGCCGCAGTCCCACCGGCCCGTGGTGCAAGGTGGCGGGCCAGCCCGTGCTCAGGACGCACCGCCGTCGTCGGTGCGTTCGTGGTCCACGCCCGCGACCTGCTCCACGGCGTGCAGCAGCACGTCGGACAGGACCGTGAGCCCGTCCTTCACGCCACCGCGCGAGCCCGGCAGGTTCACGATGACCGTCTGGTCGGCGACACCGGCCATGCCGCGCGAGAGCATCGCCGACGGGACCCCGGCGGCGACCCCGTACGCCCGGATCGCCTCGGCGACACCGGGCAGCGTCCGTTCGAGGACGGCTTCGGTCGCCTCTGGCGTCGCGTCGGTGGGGCTGATACCCGTGCCGCCGGTGGTGACGACGGCCTCGTAGCGCAGCTCGACCGCCTCACGCAGCGCCTCCTCGACCGGGAGCCCGTCGGGCACGACGAGCGGCTCGGCGACCTCAAAGCCCCACGACCTCAGCGCCTCGACGATCAGCGGACCAGTCGTGTCCTCGTACACGCCCGCGGCGGCACGGTTGGAGCAGGTGACGACCAGGGCCTTCACGCCGACCAGTCCCCGCTCTTGCCGCCGGACTTCGCCCGTACGCGGACATCGGCGATGACGGCGTGCTTGTCGACCGCCTTGATCATGTCGACCACCGTCAGCGCGGCCACGCTCACCGAGGTCAGCGCCTCCATCTCGACCCCGGTACGGCCGGTGGTGCGGACGGTCGCGGCGATCTCCACACCCTCGTCGGTCACGTCCAGGTCGACCTCGACCCCGGTGATCGCGAGCGGGTGGCACAGCGGGACGAGGTCGGGCGTGCGCTTGGCGGCCATGATCCCGGCGACGCGCGCGACCCCGAGCGCATCCCCCTTGGGCACGTCGCCCGCACGCAGCAGCGCCACCACCTCGGGCGTCGTCCGGACGATGCCGGTGGCGGTCGCCTGCCGGCGGGTCTCGTCCTTGCCGGAGACGTCGACCATCCGGGCGGCACCCTGCTCGTCGAGGTGCGTGAGCCTGTCGCCCATCAGAACTCCCGGTCCAGGAACATCACCTTGGCGGTGTCACCGACGTGCAGAGCGGTCTCGTCCTCCTCGACGACGATGAGGCAGTTGGCCCGAGCCAGCCCCGCGACGAGGTGCGACCCCGGCCCGCTGACCCGGGTGACGCGCACGCCACGACCGTTCACCTCGAGCCAGCCGCGCAGGAACTGCCGACGGCCGGAGGGCGAGCGGATCTCCTCGGTCATCGTGGCCTGGACGAGCGGGCGTCGGTAGGGGAGTTTGCCCATCATCCGCCGCAGCATCGGCAGCACGAACACCTCGAACGAGACGTACGAGGACACCGGGTTGCCCGGCAGCGTGACGATCGGGGTCTTCTCCTCGCCGACCGTGCCGAAGCCCTGCGGCTTGCCCGGCTGCATCGCGACCTCGGCGAACTCGACGGTGCCCAGCTCGGACAGCGCCGCCTTCACCACGTCGTACGCGCCCTTGCTGATGCCGCCGCTGGTGACGACGAGGTCGGCGCGCACCAGCTGGTCGTTGAGCTTGTCGGCGAACTCGCGCGGGTCGTCCGAGGTGATCCCGACCCGGTACGCGATGGCGCCGGCGGCACGCGCGCAGGCGGCGAGCATGTAGGAGTTGCCGTCGTAGATCGAGTCGTAGTCCAACCGCGCCCCGGGCTCGCGCAGCTCGGCGCCGGTGGACAGCACGACCACCCGGGGGCGGGGGCGGGCGCGCAACCGGGCGAACCCGAGCGACGCCAGCAGGCCGACCTCTCGCGGCCCGAGGATCGTCCCGGCCTCGGCGACGATCTCCCCGGCGGCCACGTCCTCGCCGGCCGGCCGTACGTTCTCGCCGGCGCGGCGGGCCTGGTAGATCCGCACGTCGGCGTCGCCACCGTCGGTCAGCTCGATCGGGACGACCGTGTCGGCACCCGACGGGATCGGCGCCCCGGTCATGATCTTGACGGCGGTCTTGGCCGTGAGGGCGGTGGGGGTGCTCGAGCCGGCGGCCTGCTCCCCCACGACGGGCAGGACGACGGGGAACTCACGGTTGGCACCGACCACGTCTGCAGCCCGCACCGCATACCCGTCCATCGCCGAGTTCGTGAAGCGTGGCAGGTCGATCGGACTCACCACGTCGTCGACCAGCGGCAGCCCCAGCGACTCCAGCAACGGCTGGTCGTACGGCTGCAGCGGGCCGATCAGGTCGAGCAGCTTCTCGAGGTGCTCGTCGACGGTACGCATGGGCGACAGCCTATGACCCCTCGAGCGTCGTGCCGTCGGGGATCGTCCCTGTGGACCCCGCCGCCCCCACGCTGACGTCGCCCACGGCACGCACGTCCGCTCCGAAGGTCCAGTCGCCCTCGACGGCGAACGAGGCGGCGTCGACGAGGCTCACAGGCCCCTTCGGGAACCGCGTGTCGAAGTCCTGGACGAGCTTGTAGTAGCTCTTGTCCAGCCGCACGAGGGGCGACTCGTCGTGCGCGGCGACCAGGTGGAAGTCGTCGTCGAGCGTGTAGAAGTCCGACCGTACGAGCAGCAGGTCGTCGGTGGTCTTCACCGGCAGGAACCGGCTGCGCTCGACCTCGATCGCGGTCGCGCCGTCGAAGACCTGCACGATCGCACCCATCGCGGACTCGACCTGGATCACCGCCGGCGACTGCGGATCGGTCGGGTCGACGGTCTTCTCGTTGCGGATCAGCGGGAGCTCGAGGACGCCGCCGCGCTCCTCGATCACCGCGGCGAGGGCGTCGAGGTCGAACCACAGGTTGTTGGTGTGGAACCAGCGGTGGCGGGTGATGTCGTCGGCGACCGCCAGGTCCTCCTTCGGCGTCTGCGCGGTCTCGCGCAGCACGAGCCTGCCGTCCGACTTGCGGCGTACGAGGTAGCCGCCCTTCACGTCGGCGGGCGTACGCCGGCACACCTCGGCCGCGTACGGGGCTCCGGACTGCGCGAACCAGCCGGCGATCTTGGGGTCCGGGAAGCCGCCGAGGTTGTCGGAGTTCGACACCGACGCATAGCGGTAGCCCTGGTCGCGCAGCGCCTGCAGCGTGCCCGACGCGTCGAGCGCGGTGAACAGGTCCCCGTGGCCCGGCGGCGTCCACTCGAGGCTGGGGTCCTTCGGCCACGACACCGGCGTCAGGTCGTCGGCGCGGAGCTTGGGCTCCTTGTTCTGGAGGAAGTCCCGCGGGAGCCCGTCGACGGGGATGTCGGGGTACGCCGAGAGTGCCGCGAGCGTGTCCTCGCGGGTACGGAAGCTGTCCATGAGGATCAGCGGCAGCGTCACCCCGTACGCAGACCGGACGCGCCGCACCTGCTCGACGAGCACGTCAAGGAACGTCCGGTCGCCGCGCACGGGCAGGAGCGACTTGGCCTTGTCCATGCCCATCGACGTGCCGAGCCCGCCGTTGAGCTTGATGATCGCGGTCCGGCTCAGCGCTTCGCGCTGCGTCTCCTCGTCGACCTCGGCGTCAGCGAGCCGGGCCGGCGGGTCCAGCGGGTCGATGTCGGACTCGGGGATCTTGCCGGTCGCCCCGGCCTCGAGCTCGCCGTAGTAGTGGGCGAAGACGTCGATCGCGCGCGGGGGGACCCTTGCTGCCTCCATCACCTCACGTGCTGCTGCCAGTCCCTCATCGCTCATGCGCCTCATCGTAGGCACTACCGTCGAAGCGTGAGCGCGAAGCCGCGACTGCGGGAGGCCCTGCTCGAGCGTCGGACGCACCTCAGCGCCGACGCGATGGTCGCTGCCGAGCGACGGCTCTGCGCGGGGGCGCTCGCGGTCGTGCGCGAGGTCGGCACGCCTCGTCGTGTCGCCGCGTACCTGTCGGTCGGGCGCGAGCCGCCGACATGGGAGCTGGTCGACGCGCTGCGCGCCGAGGGCATGGAGGTGCTCGTCCCGCGCTCGCTGCCGCGCCGTCAGATCGCCTGGGCCCCGTACGAGGGGCGCGACCGGCTGGTCCTCGGCCGCTTCGACATCCCGGAGTCGTCGGCACCGGTCGCCCCGGACGGGCTGGGCACCGTCGCGGTCGTGCTCGTCCCTGCGCTCGCGGTGGACGTGGCCGGCTTCCGCCTTGGTCGCGGCGGCGGCTACTACGACACCACGCTCGCGAAGCACCCGGAGCCGCTGCGGGTCGCGCTGACGTACGACCACGAGCTCGTCGACGACGTCCATCCCGAGGCGCACGACGAGCGGGTCGACGTCGTCGTCACTCCCGAGCGGACGCTGAGCCTGCCGCCACGCTGACCCCGCCTGTCGAGACCCCCCCTCCGCCGGTCGAGCCGGTCGAGACCCCCCGCCGCCGGTCGAGCCTGTCGAGACCCTGGGTCTCGACAGGCGGGCCCCTACTGCTCCAGCTCGGCGGTCAGCCGCAGCTCGTCGCGTGCCGCCTTCTCGACGGCGTCCTCCGTGTAGCGCCACGGCAGCGTCTTGCCGTCCGCCCACAGCTCGGTCTGGTCGGTGTAGTTCCGGTGGAAGGCGTGGCCGGAGACACCAGTGAGGTTGATCCAGCGCGACTTGTCGAGGTCGCTGAGGTCCACCACCATCCGCATCGACGGCACGGCGATCACCTCGTACCCCTCGGCCGCGTCCCACCCCGTCGCGTTGACGATGCCCGAGCCGCCGCCGACCTCGTATGGGCCGCGGTTGAACAGCTTCTCGACCAGGGCGATGCCCGACGTGCCGAGCGTCTGGTTCTCCAGGGTCAGCGTGTGCACGTTGCCCCACGACCAGCGGTCAGGGTCCAGCGACTGCCGCCGCGTCATCTCGTCGCGGGCGTCGCGCATGGCGGTCCGGAGGATGTCGTCGCGGGTCTCGCGGACCGACTTGGTCGTCCGGTCGTCCCACCAGTCGCTGTCGGGGCTGTTGAGCAACCGGCGTACGACCTCGAACCACCGCTCCCCGCCGGCCGGCCACACGTCCTGCGGGAGGTCGTCGTGGAACGTCCGCGCAAGGAGGTTGCGCCACACGGCAGAGAAGTAGGCCGCTGCGGCCGAGTCACGATCCTGCTTCTGGTCGCTCCAGCCGCGCAGCAGCTCCTGACCGTCGGCGTAGTAGCCGGAGCCGAGGTCGATCTCGAGCAAGTGCGGCAGGAGCGTCGTGGCCTGCCCGTTGGTGGTGTCGTTCTGGATCGTCGTCATGTCGTCGACCGACAGCTTGGACGAGGACTGGAGAAGATCGATGATGCGCTGGCTGCGGTAGCCCGCGGCCTGGCCGGTCCCGAGCAGGTTCGGGTACTGCCGGCCGATCACCTGCTGGTTGGCGGTCACGACGTAGCCCTCGGCGGGATTGAGCACCGTCGGCAGCTCCTCGTACGGGATGAAGCCTTCCCAGCCGTACGACGCGTCCCAGCCCGGCACCGGCCACGTCCCGTCGCCACGCTTGCGGATCGGCACCTGCCCGGGTGCCTGATAGCCGATGTTGCCCTTCGTGTCGGCATACACGAGGTTCTGGGACGGCACCGCGAACAGCCGCGCGGCCTTGCGGAAGCTCGCCCAGTCGCTGGCCTTGTCGATCCCGAACAGGGCGTCCATCGTGCGCCCCGGCGTCAGTGCGGTCCACTGCAACGAGACCCCGTACGTGCTCCCGCCGCCGGCCCGTTCCCCGACCTCGGCGAGCGTGTCGTCGACGTCGGAGAGGATCGGGCCGCGTTGTGTCTCGCGGACGGTGATCGTCTCCGGCTCTCCCCCTGCGACCTCGAAGGTCTCCTCGCGCGTCGCCAGGGCGTGCCAGCGGCCGTCGTACAGGTAGCGGTCGCCCTGGATCTGCTCGATGTAGAGGTCCGTGACATCGGGATACATCGTGGTGATGCCCCAGGCGATGTCGGCGTTGTGCCCGACGACGACCCCGGGCATACCCGAGAACGTGAAGCCCGCGACGTCGAACGGGCACGCGTCGGTCACCTCGCGGCAGTGCAGGCCCATCTGGTGCCAGATACCGGGCATGCTCGGAGCGAGGTGTGGGTCGTTCGCGAGGATCGGCTCGCCGGTGGCGCTGCGCTCCCCCGAGACGGCCCATGCATTGGAGCCGATGCCGTCGCCGAACCCGAGCAGCGTCGGGAGTCCCTTCGCGACCTCCGCGACGCCCTGCATCGAGCCGAGCAGGCCACGCAACGCGACCTCGTCCGTCTCGTCGTCACCCGCGGGAGTGGTCTCGGGGACGTCCTCGGCGCGGTCGGTGTCGGCGTTGCGGCGCTGGCCGGAGGACTGGTCGAACGCGCCCTCGACCACATTGCCCTGCGTGACGATCGGGTCGTGGCGCCGGAACGGGAAGCCCGGATAGAGGGTGTCGACCTGCGCACGCGACAGCTTCTCCGTCGCGAGCACCCTGTCGATCTCGTCGCTCATGTTGCTGCGCAGGTCCCACGCCATCGCCTTGAGCCAGGCGAGCGAGTCGGCAGGCGTCCACGGCTCCGGCTCGTACTCCGGACCGCTGAGGGCCAGGACGGAGTACTCCAGGGAGAGCGCCGAGGCCTCCCGGTCGCCGATGTAAGCGTTGACGCCACGGGCGTAGGCCTCGAGATAGCGGCGCGTCGCCGGTGCCAGCTTCGGCAGCTCCTGCTCCGCGACTTGGCGCCACCCCATCGTCCGGACGAACTTGTCGGTCTCGAGCGCCGCCTCGCCGACGAGCTCGGCCAGGCGACCGGCGGTCACGTGGCGTCGGAAGTCCATCTCGAAGAAGCGGTCCTGCGCGTGGACGTAGCCCTGTGCCATGAACAGGTCCTCGGCCGAGTCGGCATAGACCTGCGGGATGCCGTGGTCGTCGCGCAGGACCGTCACATCCGCGCCCAACCCGGTCAGCTGTGCCGTCCCCTCCCGGTCGGGGAAAGGCTTGCGGACAGTGACGATGCCGAGCGCAGCGACCGCCACGAGCACCACCGCCAGGACGATCGCGAGGATCGCGAAGAGTCGGCGGGTCAAGACGGGTCGCAGTCGTAGGGCCAGGTCTCGCACTCGTGCATTGTGCCGCTCACCCGCCGTCGGTGGCACGGCGGGCAGGGTCGCGGACCTCGCCGACGAGCTCCTCCAGGACGTCCTCCAGCATCACGACGCCCAGCGCTTCACCGTCGTCACCGACGACGCGGGCCATGTGCGCACCGCGCTGCTGCATGTGCCGGAGCGCGTCGTACAGGCGTGTGCTGCGGCGTACGGAGCCGAGCGGCCGGATCCACTTCGCGGGGATCGGTCGGATCTCCTCGGACACCTCAAGCGCGTCCTTGATGTGCAGGTAGCCGACCAGCGCGTCGTGCGAGTCGGTCACCGGGAACCGCGAGAAGCCGGTACGGGCGCAGGCGGCCTCGACGTCGGCTCGCGTCGCCCCGACCGGGATCGTGTCGAGCGACGCACGGGGCAGGAGCACCCGCTCGACCGTGCCGGCCTCGAACCCGAGCGCCCCTGACACGAGCTCGTACTCCTCGGAGTCGAGCAGGCCCTCGCGGTGCGACTCGTCGAGGAGCCCCGCGACCTCGTCCGAGGTGAAGGTGGCCCCCACCTCGTCCTTGGGCTCGAGCCGCATCAGCCGGATCGCGCCGTTGGCGATCGCGTTGAGCGCGACCACGAACGGCTTGAGCAGCATGATGACGCCGAGCATGAACGGGCCGAGCCACAGCACGGCGCGGTCCGGCCCGGCGAGGGCGATGTTCTTGGGGACCATCTCGCCCAGCACGACGTGCAGGTAGGTGACGATGCCCATCGCGATCACGAACGAGATCGGGTGCACGAACGAGTGCGGGACGCCGAGCGCGTCGAAGACCGGCTCGAACAGGTGCGCGATCGCGGGCTCGCCCACAGCACCGAGGCCGAGCGAGCACAACGTGATGCCGAGCTGCGCGGCGGCCATCGCCAGGCTGACGCGCTCCATCGCGCGGATCGCGAGCCGGGCCGGACGCGACCCGGACTGCGCCTTCGGCTCGAGCTGCGTGCGTCGAGCGGAGATCAAGGCGAACTCCGCCGCGACGAACAGCGCGTTGAGGGCGAGGAGGACGACGACAAGACCGATCGCGAGCGCGGGGTTCATCGGCCCTCCTCCTCGTCCAGGTGGACATCGAGGATGACGCGGTCGATACGGCGGCCGTCCAGGCGGTCGACCCGCAGGCTGACGCCGATCGTCGCGACCTGATCGCCGGCGACGACGGGCACGACGAGGGCGACCTCGTCGCCGACCTCGGCCAGGCGTCCCAGGTGCTGGGTGAGGAGCCCGGCGACGGTCTCGTAGTCGTCGCCTTCGGGCAGCGGGACGCCGGTCTGGCTGCGGACCTCGTCGGGTCGCAGCATCCCCGAGAGCACCCATGTGCCGTCCGGCCGCGACCGCAGCTGCGCCGAGGACCGGTCGTGCTCGTCGGCGATGTCGCCCACGATCTCCTCGACGAGGTCCTCCAGGGTGACGACGCCGTCGGTGCCGCCGTACTCGTCGAGCACGACCGCCATCTGGAGCCGCTGCTCACGCAAGAGGACCAGCAGGGGGTCGAGCTCGATGGAGTCCGGGACGGTGAGGGCCGGCACGGCGAGCTCAGAGACCCGGACGGTCCGGCGCCGGTCGGGCGCGAGGGCGACGGCGTCCTTGACGTGGACGACGCCCACGAGGTCGTCGAGGTCGTTGCCGATCACGGGGAACCGCGAGTGGCCAGTCGCCCGGACGGCGTCGACGAGGTCCTGCGCGGTGTCGCGCCGGTCGAGGAAGTGGACGCGGACCCGCGGCGTACGGACGTCGGCGGCGGTCCGGTTGCCGAACGCGATCGAGCGCGCGACGAGGTCCGCGGTAGGGCGGCCCAGCGCTCCCTCGTCGGCCGAGCGCTGCACGAGCGAGCTCAGCTCGTACGGGGAGCGCGCCGAGCGCAGCTCCTCCTGCGGCTCGATGCCGAGGGTGCGCAGGAGCGCGTTGGCCGAGCCGTTGAGGCCTCTGATCGGCCACGCCATCGCCGTCGTGAAGCCGCGCTGGAGTCCCTGGACGGCACGCGCGGTGGCCATCGGGACCGAGAGCGCGATGTTCTTAGGGATCAGCTCGCCGACGAGCATCGTCACGAAGGTGCTCAGCAGCAGGGCGACCACGTACGACGTCGCCGACAGCGAGGCGCCGCTGACACCGAGGGACGAGAGGGGGTCGCGCAGCAGCTGGCCGATCGCGGGCTCGGCGAGGAAGCCGATCGCGAGGTTCGTGATGGTGATGCCCAGCTGGGCGCTGCTGAGCTGCGTCGACAGCGTGCGCAGGCCCTTGAGGAGCCCGGCCGCCTGGCGGTCGCCGCCCTGCACGGCGCGCTCGACGGACGGCCGGTCGACGGTGACGAAGGCGAACTCGGCGGCCACGAAGACACCGCAGGCGAGCATGAGGAGGAAGGAGGTGAGGAGCAGTAACCACTCGGTCATCAGGAGGTGATCGTACCGGGCGCTCGGGGAATCTCCCGCGCCCCGACTTGGTTGTGAGGAGTGGCGCCACGCACAATGGGCGCTGGAGATCGGTGCGGCCGCTGCGACGGGCGGCCGTTTCGTGCGAGTGCTGAGAAGGAACGACCGTGCCCACTTACCAGTACCAGTGCAACGACTGCGGCCAGCCGCTCGAGGTGCAGCAGAGCTTCAGCGACGACGCCCTGACGGTGTGCCCGTCCTGCGACGGACGCCTGCGCAAGGTGTTCAACGCGGTCGGCGTCGTGTTCAAGGGGAGCGGGTTCTACCGCAACGACAGCCGCTCGGGCTCGTCGTCAAGCACCAGCGCCAGCTCGCCGTCCACGTCGTCGTCGACGTCCGAGTCGAGCAGCACCAAGAGCTCCGACAGCAGCTCGACGTCGTCCACGACCACGGCGACGACGTCGTCCAGCTGACCCCTCCGCTGGTTCGAGGAGGGCGAAGAATGAGCCCGAATCGAGACCCCGGCCCCGCCTCCCCCTGTGGATGCGGGGCTGGCGCCTTTCCTGCTGTGGACGACGCGGCGCGGCACCCGCACCACCGTCCACAGTGAGTCATGGCCGATCTCCGAGCACCCGCCGCGCTCGCCTCCGTCCGCCGCCGGGTCCGGACCCACCGCCGTCCGCTCGCTGCCGCGTGCGCCGCGGCATCCGTCCTCGTCGCGATCCAGGCGGCTCGCCCCGACCCCGGCCCGACCACTCCCGTCCTGGTGGCTACCACCGCCGTCACGTCCGGCTCTCTCGTCCAGCCCGGTGACGTCGAGGTGGTCGCGATGCCGGCCGATCTCGTCCCGGAGGGCGCTCTGCGGTCCCACGACGAGATGCACGGCCGCGTGGTCGCCGCCCCGGTCCCCCGTGGCGGCGTGCTCACCGACCTCTCGCTCGTCGGGCCCGGGCTGCTCGAGGGCTACCGTCGCGGCACCGCGCTCGTGAGCGTCCGAGTGGCCGATGCGGCGACCGTCGACCCCGTACGGGTCGGCGACGCCGTCGACGTCGTCGGCACCGACCCTCGCGGCACGGCTGCACCGCGGTTGCTGGCGCGACGCGCTCGGGTTGCGGCGCTCCCCGGCGACGACGGGGACGACCGCGCCGTCCTCGTCCTCGCCGTCGACGCCGAGATCGCGCGGACGCTCTCGGGCGCGGCCGTGGCCTGGCATCTCGCCGTGACCGTCGTGCTGTGAGTCCGGTCGCCTGTGGTCGGAGGTCGCAGATCTCGGCGCTCTGTGGTGGGGTGGGTGGGTCCACCACCCTCCTCACGAACGGACACAGGCATGGCTGGGATGGTCGCAGGATTCAAAGAGTTCGTCATGCGCGGCAACGTCATCGACCTTGCGGTCGCGGTCGTCATGGGCACCGCGGTCACCGGGCTGGTCACGTCGTTCACCGAGGCGGTCATCGAGCCGTTGCTCGCTGCGATCGGCGGCGACGACACCCTCGGCTTCGGCTTCACGATCGTGAGCGGCAACCCCGCCACGTTCGTCAACATCGGCGCCGTCATC
Organism: Mumia zhuanghuii; assembly: GCF_042681565.1. Taxonomy (NCBI): domain Bacteria; kingdom Bacillati; phylum Actinomycetota; class Actinomycetes; order Propionibacteriales; family Nocardioidaceae; genus Mumia; species Mumia zhuanghuii. The sequence continues at coordinate 132,186 of NZ_JBHUFT010000008.1, read as the reverse complement.
ACCGCGCTGATCAACTTCCTCATCATCGCGGCGGTGCTCTACTTCCTGCTCGTCCTGCCCATGAACAAGTTCCGCGAGCGCTACCAGAAGCCGACCGACGACGCACCGCCGCCGGAGGACATCGCGCTGCTGCGCGAGATCCGCGACGAGCTGCGCGCCAGCCGCGGTGGCGGCACCACGCCAGAGAGCTGACCGCGCCCGTCAGCCGCCGTGGTGCGGGGGCACGTCCCGACGCAGCTCGTCGTCGCGGCTGCGGCTGCTGTCGCGCTCACCCCAGCCCTCGGCGGTCTCGTCGCGCGTGGTCTCGGGCACGACGTCGCCGAGCAGGCGCGCAGCGCGGAGCCGCCGACGCCGCTCCTCGGCGGCCGTACGCTCGCCCGGCGGGCGCTGCTCGTCAGGCACTGGCGGCCTCGACGACCATCGGGAGCAACCATCCTGCGTCGAACTGCGTATGCGACGCCGTCCAGCCGGTCGCCCGCGCGAACCGGTCGGAACTGACCCGCTGCGACCGGGTGAGCCACTCCAGACGGTCACCCCCGAGACGCAGCACCAGCCGCCGGTAGAAGCTGGCCTCGTCCTGACCGACGGCTTCCGCGAACGCGGCGACGAGCTCGCCGCGGCGTACAGGATCGGCCCCGACGTTGTAAGTGCCCGGAGGCGCGGTCAACGCGGCGAGGACCGCTCCGCCGATGTCGTCGGCGTGCACGACGTGCGTCCACGACTGCGGCTTGCCGAGCCCGACGGCCTGACCCGCGCGTGCCCGTGCGAGGCGCCACCGCGTGACGGCGTCGTCGCCGACGATCGTGCCGAAGCGCAGCACGACGGCCTCGCGCGTCGCGGAGGCATAGTGCTGGGCGTGGGTCTCCGCGAGCACGACCGGCTCGGCCGCGCACGAGACGGCGATCGGGCTGTCCTCGTCGATCCACCCCTCGCCGTGGTCGGCGTACAGGAAGGAGACGCTCTCCTGGACGAGCCGCCCGATACCGGCCTCGGCCGCCGCGTGCGACACGGTGCGGGAGCCCTCGACGTGGATGCGGTCGTTGGACTTCCACGCGCCAGGGCGCATCCCGCTGGTGCCGACGGGCATGTGGGTGGCGAGGTTGGCGACCGCGTCGCACCCCTCCATCGCCTGGACGAGGCTGGCACGGTCGAAGAGGCTCGCGCGTACGGACGCAACTCCGCGGTCGGCGAGGGTCGTTGCGCTCTCGTCGCTGCGGGCGAGGGCGCGGACCTCGTGCCCCGCGCCTTGCAACGCGTGGATCACGGACCGTCCCATGACGCCGGTGGCACCTGTCACGAAGACCTTCACCGTGATGCCGCTCCAGAGGTTTGTCGACGCAGGGCGCGCCAGGATCGGGGGGATTCCATCACAAAAGGATAACGGATAGGTCGCAGAACGGACCAGGGTGCTTGCTCAGGCCTCGCTGGACCCCGCCCAGATGTTGAGATGCCCGTCGACCGCGTGGGAGTCGATCCGCTCCAGCTCATCGGCACTGAAGGACAGGTTCTGCAACGCCCCGAGGCTGTCCTCGAGCTGCGCGACGCTCGAAGCACCGACGAGCGCCGAGGTCACCCGAGGGTCGCGCAGGACCCATGCGACGGCCATCTGGGCGAGGGTCTGCCCACGCTCTTGCGCGAGGTCGTTCAGCGCCCGCACGTGCGCGAGGTTGTCCTCGATCATCTGCGGGTCCAACGACTTGTCGGCCGCGGCGCGAGAACCTTCAGGGACGCCGTTGAGGTAGCGGCCCGTCAGCACGCCCTGGGCGAGCGGCGAGAACGCGATGCACCCTGCGCCCACGTCCTCCAGCACGTCCAGGAGCCCGTCCTCGACCCACCGGTTGAGCATCGAGTACGACGGCTGGTGCAGCAGCAACGGCGTGCCGAGGTCGGCGAGGATCGCCGCCGCCTCGCGGGTGCGCTCGGGACCGTACGAGCTGATCCCCGCGTAGCGCGCCTTTCCGGACCGTACGGCCGCGTCGAGCGCGCCCATCGTCTCCTCCAGCGGCGTGTGCGGGTCGAAGCGGTGGCTGTAGAAGATGTCGACGTAGTCCAGCCCCATCCGCTGGAGCGAGTCATCGAGGCTGCTCAGCAGATACTTGCGCGAGCCGAGGAACCCGTACGGGCCAGGCCACATGTCCCAGCCGGCCTTGGTCGAGATGACGAGCTCGTTGCGGTACGGGGCGAAGTCCTCGGCGAGGATGCGGCCGACGTTCTTCTCCGCCGCGCCGTACGGAGGCCCGTAGTTGTTGGCGAGGTCGAAGTGCGTGACCCCGAGGTCGAACGCGCGGCGGAGGATCGCCCGCTGCGTGGCCAGCGGGGTGTCGTCGCCGAAGTTGTGCCACAGCCCCAGCGAGATCGCGGGCAGCTGGAGTCCGGAGCGCCCGCACCGACGGAACAGCGCGGGCCCGCCGTCCGCGACGCTGTCATAGCGGTCGTCGGCCGCTCGGTTGAGGTCGTGGGGATCGAGGATCGTCCGAGGCACACTCATGTCGCCAGTATCGGTCACTCCGCGTCGACCGGCGGCGCGACGACGTCGTCGACGAGGTCCGCGATCGAGTCGACGATGCGGGTGGGGCGGTACGGGAACCGCTCGACGTGCTCGCGGCGCGTCGAGCCGGTGAGGACCAGGATGGTCCGCAGGCCGGCCTCCATCCCCGAGACGATGTCGGTGTCCATCCGGTCGCCGATCATCACCGTGGTCTCGGAGTGCGCGTCGATGCGGTTGAGCGCGTTGCGCATCATGAGCGGGTTGGGCTTGCCGACGAAGTACGGCTCGACGCCGGTCGCGCGGGTGATCAGCGCCGCGACCGACCCCGTGGCCGGCAGCGGGCCCGCCGGCGACGGGCCGGTCGGGTCGGGGTTGGTGGCGATGAAGCGCGCGCCGTTGACGATGAGCTGGATCGCGGTCGTGATCGCCTCGAAGGAGTACGTGCGGGTCTCTCCGAGCACGACGTAGTCCGGACGCGAGCGCGTCAGCACGTACCCGACCGCGTGCAGCGCCGTGGTCATCCCCGCCTCGCCGACCACGTACGCGCTGCCGTTCGGCCGCTGGTCGGACAGGAACTGCGCGGTCGCGAGCGCCGAGGTCCAGATCCGGTCCTCGGGGACGTCGAGCCCCGACTCGGCGAGCCGGGCCCGCAGGTCGCGCGGCGTGTAGATCGAGTTGTTGGTGAGGACGAGGAACTTGCACCCGGACTCGGTGAGGCGCTGGAGGAACTCGGCCGCCCCCGGGATGGCGTCCTCCTCGTGCACAAGGACGCCATCCATGTCGGTGAGCCAGGTCGCGACGGGCAACTTCTCGGTCATGCCGGAAGTATCCCGTGCCGCCGGAGGGCGGGCCATCGCGCCCGCAGGTCGCGCGCGATCCGCGCGCGTGGTTCCCACGTGACATCACATTCGGCGCGGTACGGCTCCGTCCTGCCAGTGGTAGAGGTCGCGCAGCAGGGAGATCTCGGCGCCGTGATGGATCAGCTCTCTGTTGACGTGCAGGACGATGCCCTCCATGGGAAACCGCTCGGGACCCACGTAAGCGAATGTCTGGGAGTCGACGTCCTGGCCGCCGAAGTGCCATGCGACCCGATAGCCCAGGCAGGAGACGATGATGTGCGCCAGCCGCCAGGCAATCGTGGTCACCGGCGCCGGTACCGGGGCAGGGGAGGCGGAGTCCATCGTCCACTCCCCCGAACCTTCCGACATCGGTGCGACCGACGTGCCACGTGGGCGGATGCTCCAGCAGTCGCGCACCGGCTCCCAGAAGTACTCCTCGTCGGTAAGACCCTCCAGCCGTGGCCGCAAGTTCTTGCGCCAGTACCAGTCCAACTGCTCCGCGAGCCGTTCGCCCCGTGCCATTTCCGCACACTACATACACGATGTCCCCCTGTGCCGACAGCTCGTCGAACCCGCCGAGGGGATCTGCACGGCAGATGGGCACTGGAGGACGGGATCGGCGCGCGATCAAGCACGAGGCTGCCTGCTGGGCGACGCGCCGGTCGCCGGCGTCAGCGACCGGTGTTCGCGCTGGCCGCGACGACACCGCTGTCGGAAGCGCTGGGGGCGCGCGTGCACGACGGAGTGCAGGCCGCTGCTGTCTCCGACCAGGATCCGCAGGTGACCCGAGCGCCGGCTGGCGGCCTGCACCTCGGCGACCGTCCCACCCCTCACCTCCCCCCCGAAGCGCTTGCCGGAGGGAGGTTGGTACTGCCTGGGATCATGACTCTCATTCGGGTCGGGGGCCGGCTCGAACGAGAGGAACGCCCGTCGCGCCATTCGTTCCCCACGCTACGGTCGTACGGTGAGTGAACCGCTCGAGCTCGGTCTCGACACCTTCGGCGACATCACCTCCGACGCCGACGGCGCCCTGGTCCCGGCGCCGGAGGTCCTGCGGCAGGTGGTCGAGCAGGCCGTCCTCGCCGACGAGGTCGGCCTGGCCTTCATCGGCCTCGGCGAGCACCACCGCGCCGACTTCTCGATTACGTCTCCCGACGTCGTGCTCGCCGCGATCGCCGGCCGTACGGAGCGGATCCGCCTGGGCTCCGCAGTCACCGTGCTCAGCTCCGACGACCCGATCCGGGTCTACGAGCGCTTCGCGACGCTCGACGCCCTGTCGCACGGACGCGCCGAGGTGATCTTGGGGCGCGGGTCCTTTACGGAGTCGTTCGGGCTGTTCGGCTTCGACCTCGGCGACTACGAGGTGCTGTTCAACGAGAAGCTCGACCTCTTCGCGGCGCTCCTGGACGAGCAGCCGGTGACCTGGTCCGGCACGACGCGACCGCCGCTGAAGGACCAGCGGGTCTACCCGCCCACCGAGTCGGGCCGGCTGACGACGTGGATCGGCGTCGGCGGCACCCCTCAGTCGGTGGTCAGGGCGGTGCACTACCGGCTCCCGATGATGCTCGCGATCATCGGCGGACCACCGCTGCAGTTCGTCCCGTACGCCGACTTCTACCGCGAGACGCTGGAGAAGGACGGCGCCGAGGTGCTGCCGGTCGGGATGCACTCCCCCGGCTACATCGCCGAGACCGACGAGCAGGCACGCGAGGAGCTGTACGACCACTGGATCGCCCAGCGCAACCAGATCGGCAGCGAGCGCGGTTGGCCGCCCGCGACGCGCAACGAGTTCGCGCAGGCAGCCGGGCCGGACGGCGCCCTCTACGTCGGCTCGCCGGAGACCGTGGCCCGCAAGATCGCCCGCAACGCCGCAGCGCTCGGCGTGAGCCGCTTCGACATGAAGTACGCCAACGGGGCGATGCGCCACGAGCAGCTGCTGCGGTGCATCGAGCTGTACGGGGTGCAGGTCGCCCCGCTGGTGCACGACATGATGGCCTGATGCAGATCAGGGATGCCACGCGTTCCGACTGGGAGCGGATCTGGCCTTTCTTCGACACCATCGTCAAGGCCGGCGACTCGTACGCCTACCCGGCCGATCTCGACTCCGACTCTGCGCGCGGACTGTGGATGGAGGCGCCGCCGGGCCGTACGACCGTCGCGGTCGACGACGACGGCACCGTGCTCGGCTCGGCGAAGATGGGCCCGAACCGCCCGGGCCGTGGCGCGCACGTCGCGACGGCGAGCTTCATGGTCGACCCGACGGGGCGGCGCAGCGGTGTCGGCCGCACGCTGGGCGAGGACATGATCGCCTGGGCACGGGATCAGGGGTTCCACGGCATCCAGTTCAACGCGGTGGTCGAGGTCAACACCCCCGCCGTGCGGCTGTGGCGCAGCCTCGGCTTCGAGGTCATCGGCACGGTGCCGGACGCGTACGACCATGCGACGCTCGGTCTGGTCGGGCTGCACGTGATGTACAAGCCGCTGGGCTGAAGCCCTCAGGGCAGGACGCGCGTCACTGCGTCGAAGTATGCGGCCCGGTCGAAGTCGCGCACGGTCGCCGCATGGACGAGATAGCCCTGGCACACCGCGACGTACACCGGATACTCCGCCTGGGCGCGCGTCTGCGCCTCGCTCGTGGCCATGCCGCCGGCGACGTACCAGGCCTCGAGGTAGTCGCGGAACAGGCGCCCGATCTCGCCGACGGCGCCCTGCACCGTCTCCTCGAGCGCGGGATCGAGCTGCGCGTTCGCCCAGACCTGGACGATCAGGCCGGGCCTGACCACAGCCTCGGTGACGCCCTGGAGAAACTCCACCACCAGCTCGCTCGGGCGCAGTGTCGCCTTGCCCTCGCGCGCCCGCTCGAGCTCGGTGAACCGTCCGACGACGACGCTGCGCATCGCCTCACGGACCAGCTCGCTCTTGTTCGTGTAGTAGCCGTAGATGGCGCCGGCAGAGAGCCCGGACTCGCGGATGATGTCGGCCATCGACGTCGCGGCGTACCCCTTCTCCCCAAAGCAGCGCAGCGCCGCGCGGGCGATCTCCTCGCGTCGGGCGCGCTTGTGCTCCTCGGAGACCTTCGGCATGCCGCCACCGTAAAGCGAACGAACGTTCTTGACAAAGGTGGGCCGTCGTTCGACTCTTAAAGAACGATCATTCGTTTTTCTTCCTACGGAGGGACCCATGTCCACCGAGACCACCGCACCCCAGAGCTGGGGCCGCGTCCTCGGCGCCGCCACCCTTGCGGCGCTCGTCGTCACCCTCGTGGTGGCCGCCTTCACCTGGCCGGCCGCGACCACGACGCCGCAGAACCTCCCCGTCGCTATCACCGGCCCCGCTCCCGCGATCCAGACCGTCGAGCAGCAGCTCGAGACCTCTGCTCCGGGGCGCTTCGACCTCGTCGAGGTCGCCGACCGCGACGCCGCCGTAGCGGCGGTCGAACAGCGCGAGGTCTATGGCGGGCTCGTGCTTGGCGAGGAGCCCGAGGTGCTGACCGCCTCGGCGGCCGGTGGCGCCTCGCACCAGGCCATGACCCGGCTGGCCGACGAGCTCGGCCAGGTGTCGGCCGACATGCCGGTGACGATCAGCGACGTCGTCGGACTCGACGCCGACGACGCGCAAGGGGTCGGCATCACCGCCGCCGCCTTCCCCCTGGTCCTCGGCGGGATGATCGGCGGCATCGTCGTCGCACTCCTCGTCGGAGGCCGCAGCCGGCGCCTGGTCGCCGTCGGGGTGTACGCGGTCGTCGCCGCGACCCTGACGACGACGGTGCTGCACGGATGGTTCGGCATCCTCCCCGGTGACCCGCTCGCCCTGACCGCAGGGATCGGACTCTCCCTGCTGGCGACGAGTGCCCTGATTGCCGGTCTCGCGAGCGTCCTGGGCCCGCCCGGGATCGGCGTCGGCGCGGCGATCACGCTGCTCATCGGCAACCCGATCTCCGCGGCCAGCCAGCCGACAGAGTTCCTGCCGTGGATCTGGGGTGACCTCGGCCAGCTCTTCGTCCCCGGCGCCGCCGTCACGCTCGTCCGGAGCCTCGCGTACTTCCCCGACGCGGATCTCACCCAGTCGCTGATCGTGCTCGGCGCATGGACCCTGGTCGGGCTCGCACTGATCGTGGTGGGCCGGCGCGGTGATCGGCCGGTCAGCGCGGGTGCGACGTCCGGGACCGAGCCGGCGCGGGAACTCGCGGACGCCTGACGTGCCCCCGGCTGGATTCGAACCAGCGACACCCGCTTTAGGAGAGCGGTGCTCTATCCCCTGAGCTACGGGGGCGACACGGCCCAAGACTAGCGGGCACGCTCACCAGCCGATCAACGGCACGAAGCGGTACGCGCCGTGCTCGCTCACGTGCGCACCGCCGCCGTCCGCGAGCACCACGCGCGTCATCCGTCCGCGGACGGGGACGACCATCACGCCGCCGGGAGCGAGCTGGTCGACGAGCGGCGTCGGGAGCGATCGCGCCTGCGCAGACACGAGCACGCGGTCGTACGGAGCCGCCTCGGGCCACCCGAGCACCTCGATCGCGAGCTCGATCCGCACCCACGTCAGGCCGAGCCTCGAGAGCACCCCACCCGCACGCTCGCGCAGCTCGGGGACCACCTCGACACCGACCACCTCGCCACCGCCTCCGACGAGGTGCGCGAGCAGTGCCGTCGTCCACCCCGAGCCCGCCCCGACGTCGAGCACGCGCATGCCGGGCTCGACGTCGAGGAGGCGCAGCATCGCTGCGACCGTACGGGGCTGGGAGTTGGTCTGACCCCAACCGATCGGCACCGGTCCGTCAAGGTCGGCCATCGCCTTCTGATCGTCGGGAAGGAAGTCCTCGCGCCGCACCTGCGCCATCACCTCGGTGACCTTGTCACCCATACCCACCAGTATCGTCGAGCCATGGAAACGCTGCGTCTGATCCTGCTGGTGCTCCACATGCTCTGCTGGGCATTCGTGATCGGCGCATGGGCGTCGCGCCTGCGGACCCCGGTCCCGATCGCGAAGGGCGTCGCGCACGCGGCCGCGGGCGCGCTCGTCACCGGCCTGCTCCTGGTCGGTCTCCGCGAGATGGACGACCTCCCCGTCGACAACGCCAAGATCGGCGTCAAGCTCGTCATCGCCCTGGCCGTGACCGTGCTCGCCTTCGTCGCCGACCGCAAGAGCGACCGTACGCCGGTGTGGATGGCTCACGCCGTCGGCGGACTCGCAGTCGTCAACGTGTTCATCGCCGTCCTCTGGCGCTGACCCGCGGACGGTCAGACGCGGTCGGTGGTGTCGGACTCCGGCTCGCCGTCCGCCTCTGAGAGCGCCTCGACCAGCTCGTCCTCGTCGAGGATCTCGAACGACTCGTCGTCATCGCCGTAGCGGAACCGCTTCATGCTGTAGACCACGAGCCCGAGCGCGATCAGCGACGAGAGCATCATGCTGAGCCCGGTCGCCCAGCCGTTGAAGGGCAACTCGTCACCGAACGGACCGATCTCGGGCACCGTCGGTCCGATCCACCAGATGACACCGACCCCCATCACGCAGAGTGCGCCGAGCACACTGAGCGCGATGCGCGGCCACGTCGCCACCCCGTAGCGCGCGGCGTCGAACGCCTTCGCCTTGATCGGCTCGACGCGACGCCTCGCCCACTCATAGCGGTTGGAAAGGATCGCCAGCCCCGCGACCATCATGAGGAGTCCGGGTCCGGGCAGCACGAGAGCGGCGATGCCTGCGATCACAAGAAGCCAGCCGGCCAGCTCGAGGCCGGTCAGGCGAAGCCAAGACGCAAACCCGCGAATCGCACTCATCAACCCTGACCATCCCATTCCCCCAGCATGCCAAACCCCCCGAAATCATTTCAGCGACGACGTAGCGACGCCGTCCGCGAGCGTTGAGCTTCCCATCGTACGAGGGTCGCGGGGCTCATCGGCCCGCCGAAGTAGTAGCCCTGGAACGCCAGCTCACCACCGTCGCCCGGGGCAATCGCACGGATGGCCTCGACCTGGGACTGGCGCTCGATGCCCTCGATGACCGTCCGCAGATTGAGCGCTGCCGCCATCTCCAGCATCGAGGCGAGCACCGCGGCGCTCTGCGGGTCGGTGTCGATCTCCTGGGAGAAGAAGCGGTCGAGCTTGAGGAGCTGCACCGGCAGTCGCCGGAGGCGCTCGAGCGAGGAGAACCCGACTCCGAAGTCGTCGACTGCGAAGGTGACACCGCGCTCGAGCAACCGCTCCATCACGCCCGAGGCGATGAGCTCCTCGCTGATCCAGCCGGTCTCGGTGATCTCCAGGGTGAGCCGGTGGGGCGCCAGCGCCTCGACGGCGCGCTCGACGGACGCGACGAACTCCGCAGACCCGAGCTGCGGCGCGGAGAGGTTCACGGCGATCGCGGTCTCGGGCGCCAGAGCGTGGTCGAGCTGCTGGCGGTCGTCGCACACCTGCTCCAGGACGAGGGCCCCGATCGACTCGATCAGATTGGCATCCTCGGCCAGCGGGATGAACTCCGCAGGCGAGATGACCTCCCCGTCCTCGGTCCACCGCGCGAGCGCCTCGATCGCGAGCAGGTGCTGGTCGACGGCAGAGACGATCGGCTGGTAGACGACCCGCAGTCGGCGCTCGTCGATCGCGCGACGGAGCCTGTCCACCAGCTCGAGGGAGCGCACCCGCTCGACGCCCATCGCCGCACTGTAGACGACAACCCTGTCCCGTCCGGCTCGCTTTGCCGCGTACATCGCGATGTCGGCGTTGCGCAGCAGGTCGGCGGCCGTGTCGACCGTCGGGTGCCCGGCCACCGCGGCCGCCGTCGCGACCCCGATGCTGACCGTGATGTCGATCGAACGGGCGTCGACGCGAAGCGGCCGCGAGACGACCTCGCGGACGGTCTCGGCGACATCGCGCGCGCTGGCCTCGAGCATCTGCTCCCCGCCCTCGCTGGACACGAGGATCGCGAACTCGTCGCCCCCGAGCCGCGCCAGGTGGACATCGGCCGGCAGCTCCGCCGACAGCCGCCGCGCCACCTCGATCAACGCACCGTCGCCGCTGGCGTGGCCGAACTGGTCGTTGACCTTCTTGAAGCCGTCGAGGTCGCAGAACAGGATCGCGCACGTCCGCGAGCCGGTGTCCACCGCGCGACCTCCCGCCATCTCCGCGGCGACGGTCTCGAGGAAGACCGAGCGGTTGCGCAGCTTCGTCAACGGGTCACGCTGCGCATTGGCCACAAGGTCCCTGTTCATCCGCATCCGCGACAATGCCTCCTCTGCCTGCTGGGCGATCGACTCGAGCGCCTCCGCCCACCTTAATGTGCTCGCTGGCGGTCCATCCTTGGTCTGGATCACCAACCAGAAGACCTCGTCACCCGAGATGAACAGGCGCCGAAGGTCCGGCGAGTCCGGGAGCTCCGTCCGCAGGCCCGACCCGGGTGTCTTGCCGAGCTGCCGGACGCCGAGGTCGAGCGCGGCGAGCACCTGTGCCTCGTTCGATGCCGAGTGCAGCGCGCTCGCCGTCTCGAACAGCACGTTGAGACGGCGCGCCGTCTCCCGCTCGCGCGTGAGCCCCTTGACGGCGACGAGCACGATGCCGAGCGCCGGCACGACGGCGAGCAACGCCCACGGCGACTCGGTGCGATACAGGAGCACGCACACATAGCCCATCGCGTTCACACCGACGTACACCCCGTACAGCGTGAGGACTTCGTACGCCCGCGCCGCGAGCGCACCGCCGGCAGGCATGGCGACGTCGTGGACCCAGACCACCGACGCCCCGATGTCGACGACGAACGCCAGCGTGAACGCGAGCAGGACGGTGAGGACCTCGGCGTAGCCGAACGTCCCGACATCCAGCGCCGCGACGACGGCGACCGCGAGTCCGCCGCACACGATCGACAGCGCCGGGTCGAACACCCGGCGGCTGCGGGGCAGACCGAGCACCTGCGCAAGGACGACACCGGCGATCCACAGCACGAGCGCCTGCGGCCAGGCGACGGTCAGCGACAGGAAGACGAGCACGCACAACTCGGTGCCGACGACAAGCCAGTCGTCGTACCGGTCGAGGTAGAGCGGCGCTGCACTCGCCAGCACGATCGCCGGGAGGCTGAGGAGCCACCACGGTCCGATGTCCCACCCGCGCTGGACGACCGCGACCACGGCGACGACGGCGATCGCACCCGCCGCCAGCACGACGACGAGGGTGAGGAGCGTGCGCGCGAGACGCGGCGCTCCAGTCATCGACGTTCCCCCCGTAGTCCGACGGCCGGCGTTTCACCGCCGGGGCATCATCACCATCCAATCAGCCGGCGCACGTCGCGACCGAGAGTTGTCGCGTTCGGCGCGCCGACGGCGGTCACGGCCTCTCGACGAAGATGTGGGACGCGGCTTCGGGGTCGATCTCCGCCGTCTCCCCACCGCGCGCGACGACGACCCCGCCGTCGGGTGCGGGCGACACGAGAACGTCGTTGCCAGGCAGGACGCCGACACGACGGAGCACCGACATCGCGGTGGTGTCCTTCTGGAGCTCCTCGCCGATGCGGCGCACGACCAGGCGCGACGCGTCGCCGTTGCCGGACAGCGCCGCCGTCAGGTGCATCACGCCGTCGCCCAGGAACGCCTCAGCGACCTCGTCGGTCTCACCGAGCTCACCGAGACCCGGGATCGGCGTGCCGTACGGGGACTCGGTCGGGTGCTCCAGAAGGGCGACGAGCTTGCGCTCGACCTGCTCGGAGATGACGTGCTCCCACCGGCACGCCTCCTCGTGGACGTACTCGATCTCGAGCCCGATGACGTCGGTGAGAAGCCGCTCGGCCAGCCGGTGCTTGCGCATGACGCGGGTGGCGAGGGCGCGCCCCTGCTCGGAGAGCTCGAGGTGACGGTCGCCCTCGACGGTGAGCAGGCCGTCGCGCTCCATCCGGGCGACCGTCTGGCTCACCGTGGGTCCGCTCTGGTGAAGGCGCTCGGCGATCCGGGCGCGGAGGGGCACGATCCCCTCTTCTTCGAGCTCGTAGATGGTCCGGAGGTACATCTCGGTGGTGTCGATCAGGTCGCTCACGGCGTCTATTGTTCCAGATCAGACAGACTCGCCGCGCACCCACGAAGATGGGCGGATGCCGCAGGGCCGTACGGGCTTCCCGTTCATCGACGCGGGGATGCGTCAGCTGCTCGCGCAGGGCTGGATGTACAACCGCGTCCGGATGGTCGTCGCGAGCTTCCTCGTCAAGGACCTCCACCTGGAGTGGCAGCACGGCGCGCGGCACTCCCGGTCACGCAGGGCAAGATGTTCGACCCTGACGGCACCTACGTCCGGCGCTGGGTCCCCGAGCTCGCCGACGTCCCGCCCCGCTGGTCGACCACGCCGAGGAGCGGCGCGAGCACTGCGCCGGTACGAGAGCTGCGTTGAAGGCCCACGACGCCCGGGCCCGCGGACGTGAGAGCGTGGGGTGATGACGAGCACGACGATCGACCCCCGTTACAACGGCCCCGACCGCTCCGGCAACGGCGGCTACGTGGCAGGCCTCGTCGCACGGCCGATCGCGTCCCCGGGCGCGGTCGTGACATCGACGCTGCGGGTGCCGCCGCCGCTCGGCGTCCCGCTCGCGCTCACGGTCGACGACGGCCGTGCGGTGCTGTCCGACGGTGCCACCGTCGTCGGAGAGGCGGAGGCGGGAGCCTTCGACGTCGACCCGGCACCTTTCGTCGGAGCGACCCTCGCCCGCAAGGGGTACGAGGCGTACGAAGGACGCGTGGAGCACCCCTTCCCGCACTGCTTCACCTGTGGCACGGCACGAGCGCCGGGCGACGGTCTGCTCGTCTTCCCCGGACCGGTCGACGACGCCGCGTACCCCGACACCGTGGCCGCGACGTGGACGCCTCATCCGGCGTTCGGCGACACCGACGGGCACCTGCAGCCCGAGGTGACCTGGGCCGCGATCGACTGCCCCGGCGGCTGGTCCGCGCACATCGACGCGACACCGATGGTGCTCGGGCGGATGACCGGACAGGTGGTCAGCACCCCCGTCGCCGACCGCGAGTACGTGGTCGTCGGCGCGTTCCGCGGCGCGGACGGACGCAAGCACCGTACGGGCACTGCCCTATACGAGGCGGACGGCACGCTGGTCGCGCGTGCCGAGCAGACGTGGATCGCGATCGACATCGGCACCTTTCGCTGAGGCGTCCCTAGACTGACAGGGCTCGCAGCGCGGCGGGCCAGACGACCGAACCCTGCGCACCTCTGGAGGACTTCTCGTGGCCTCAGCCCCGTCCCGTTCGACCCCGTGGTGGCGTGACGCGGTCTGCTACCAGATCTACGTCCGCTCGTTCGCCGACGCGGACGGAGACGGCGTGGGCGACCTGCGCGGCATCACTGCTCACCTCGACTACCTCGAGCGCCTCAACGTCGACGCCCTGTGGCTGACCCCGTTCTACACGTCGCCGCAGGCCGACCACGGTTACGACGTAGCCGACTACCGCGACGTCGACCCGCTGTTCGGGACGCTGGCGGACTTCGACGAGATGCTCGCCGGCGCGCACGCGCGTGACCTGCGGGTGATCGTGGACCTCGTCCCCAACCACACGTCGTCGGCGCACCCGTGGTTCGTCGCGGCGCTCGCCGACGGGCCCGACAGCACGGCGCGCAAGCGCTACCTCTTCCGCGACGGGCGCGGGCCCGACGGTGCCGAGCCGCCGAACAACTGGCAGTCGGTGTTCGGCGGCCCCGCGTGGACGCGCGTGCCCGACCCTTCGACGGGCTCAGGACATCGCGGCCAGTGGTATCTCCACCTCTTCGACCCCGAGCAGCCCGACCTCAACTGGGACGACCCCGACGTCGGCGACGAGTTCGAGTCGGTGCTCCGCTTCTGGCTCGACCGGGGCGTCGACGGCTTCCGCGTGGACGTGGCCCACGGGCTGTTCAAGGAGACCGGGATGCCCGACGTCCGCGGCGGCGCGGGGACGGGCCCGACCCTCGACGACACGATGTCGCAGTGGGACCGCCCGTATTGGGACCAGCCGGGGGTCCACGACGTCTACCGGCGCTGGCGCCAGGTGCTCGACTCGTACCCGGGCGACCGCATGATGATCGGCGAGGCCTGGGTCGGCTCGCCCGAGTCGATGGCGCAGTACGTCCGAGCGGACGAGATGAATCAGGTCTTCAACTTCCACTGGCTCTCGACGCCGTTCTCGGCCCCGGCTCTGCGTGACGTGATCGCGGAGACGTACGCGGCCGTCGGGCCCGTGGGCGCGACCCCGACGTGGGTGCTCTCGAACCACGACGTCGTCCGTACCGTGACCCACTACGGCGGTGGCGACCTCGGACTGGCGCGTGCCAAGGCGTCGATGCTCGCGATGCTCGCCCTGCCCGGGTCTGCGTACGTCTACCAGGGCGAAGAGCTCGGACTCCCGCAGGTCGACGTGGCCCCGGCGGACCGCCAGGACCCGACGTGGCTGCGCGGTGGCGGGGTCGGGCGCGACGGGTGCCGCGTACCGCTTCCATGGTCCGGGCAGGCGCCCCCATTCGGGTTCTCCCCGGACTCTCCACAGCCCGTACGGACGTGGCTTCCCCAGCCCGGGTGGTTCCGCGACTACACGGTCGAGCACGAGAGCCACGACCCGTTCTCGACGCTGTCGTTCATGCGGTACGCGATCGCTCGGCGGCGCGGGCTCGTGGACCGGCTGTCGCACGAGCTGGAGATGCTCGATCGCGGCGACGACGTCGTGGCGTTCCGCCGCGCGGGCGTCGACGGTGCCCCCGGGCTCGTCTGCGTCGTCAACTGCGGGACGGTCGACGTGCCTGTGGACGACCTCGGCACGGCGGTCGTGCTGTCGTCGGCGCTCGCCGAGGGGACGGGTCAGCTGCTCCCGGACTCCGCCGCCTGGTTCTTGTCCTGACGCTCGACCTCGATCATCTCCTCGAGCCGTGCGAGATCGCCGACGAAGTGCTCCGCAAGGCCTTGCGGCACCCCGCCCTCATGAGCCGTGCGTCGCCGTAGGCGTGCGGCGTCGATGACCATCACAGCGTCGGCGGGGGTGGAGCGCAGGACGGTGTGCTCGATGCGCAGCGGCCCGGCGACGTCCGCTGCGGGTGAGGTCGCGGTGGGTCAGCCCGGGCGGCATCCCGCCCATCCCGGTGACGACCAGGTCGGCATCGGGGCCCCGTACGCCGGGCCGCACCCGCTCCTCGCCCTCCCCTACGACGACCAGCTTGGTGAGGCTCGCCCCGTTGATGAGGGCGGCCAGCGTCGCCATGAGCAGCATCGCGCCGGAGGACTGGCCGTGGCTGGCGACGGCGAGCACGCGTCGGACGGTCCGGGGTGGCTTGCTGCGCAGGACCTGGACCGCCACGGCGGGCCACTCCGGGGTCGCGAGCCGCGCGATCGCGTCGATGGCCGACAGCAGCACCCCATCGGCCGAGAACAACGACGACGGGATCGTCCTCCGGCGGCGACGCGACGCGGAAGACGAGGACGGTCACCTCGGTCAGGGCGCTCACCCGTTCGAACGCCTTGGGCGGGCACCGCCCCGTCGTGCGCCACGACGTGGACGACGGGAAGTCGCGACCCTAGTTCCACCATCACGCCCCCCACCTGTGCGCCGCTTCCATCGTAGGCAGAGCGAGACGATCCGACTGAGTTGCATCACGATATATCGCGATGTACTGTTGAAGCATCGTGAGATTCGGACAACGAAAGGACATCTCATGCGAACCCCAGAATTCGACCCCCGTACGGGCTTCGACCCGACCTCCGCCCGACGCCGACCTGGCCCCGGGCGACGCGACCCCCGTGGTCACGGCCGAGGCTTCGGCCCCGGTTTCGGTCCCGGCTTCGGCGAAGGCCGCCGAGGCGGGCGGGCACGGCGAGGCGCCGTGCGGCTCGCCGCACTGTCGGTGATCGCGGACGCCCCCACCAACGGCTACGGCCTCATCAGCGCGTTCGCCGAGCGGACCGACGGCCGGTGGCGCCCGAGCCCCGGCTCGATCTATCCCGTGCTGCGACGCCTGACAGAGGACGGGCTCATCGAGCCCACCGACGAGGAGGCCACGCAGTTCCGCATCACCGAGGCAGGCACGGCCTACCTCGCCGACCGCGCCGACGAGGTCGCCCAGGCGTGGGAGAGCACGCACCCACGCTCGCAGACCCAGGAGGACCTGCACACCAGCGCACGCAAGCTCGTCCGCGCCGCACGTCAGCTCGACGAGGACGGCACCGACGACCAGCGTGAGCGCGCGGTCGCGATCCTCGACGAGGCGCGGCGCAGCATGTACGGCCTGCTGGCCGAGTGAGCCGGTGAGCGCTAAGGCGTGGGGCGGCGCGCGTCGTACCGCAGGAAGCCACGCTGCCACGTGACGACGAGCAGCGTGGCGACCACGCACGCGACCCCGCCATAGAGCATCGCCTCCGCCTCCGTGGTGAGCTCGGCGACCGACCCCGCCACGAACTCCCCCAGCCGCGGCCCGCCCGCAACCACCACCGTGAAGACCCCCTGGAGCCTCCCCCGCAGCTCGTCGGGCGCCGCCTGCTGGAGCATCGTGCTGCGATAGGCCGAGCTCACCATGTCGGCCGAGCCGGAGAACGCCAGCATCACGACGACGAGCCACAGGACTCCCGGCACCCCGATGGCGGCCACGCCGGCGAGCGCGACGGACATCCCGTAGGCGACGATCGCGAGCACGACCGCGATCCCCTGCCGATGCACCCGGCTGATCCACCCCGAGAAGGCGAACGCGACGAGCGACCCGATCGCCGGCGCCGCCTGGAGCAGCCCGAGTGCCGACGGCCCTCCCGCGTACACCGTCAGCGCGAGCGCCGAGAAGAGCGCGCGGGGCTGCGCGAGCACCATCGCGCAGAGGTCGACGACGAACGTCATCCGCAGGTTCGGGGCACGGCGCAGCCACCGGATCCCCTCGACCACGGACCGCAGGCCCGGCACGCGGCCCGGCTCCTTCGCCGGCAGGATCGGCGGGAGGCGTACCAGCGCGTACAGCGCCGCCGTGAACGTCAGCAGGTCCACCGCGTAGGTCGACGCGACGCCCCACCACGCGATGAGCACGCCGCCGAGCAGCGGACCGACCGTGAAGCCGAGATTGAACGCGGCCATCCCCAGCGCGTTGGCGGCGGGCAGCAGGTGAACGGGGATCAGCCGCGGGATGATCGCCGAACGGGCGGGGCTGTTGACCGCGAACAACCCGCTCTGCACCGCGACCACCCCGTACAGGAGGCCGACGGACTCGCTGTCGAGCAGCGCCTGCGCCAGGAGGGCTGCGGTGCACAACCAGAGCCCGGCCGCGGTCCAGAGCGCGACCTTGCGGCGGTCGTAGTGGTCGACGAGAGCGCCGCCGTACAGGCCGAGCGCGATCAAGGGGACCAGGGCGACGATCCCCAGGGTGCCGACGGCGAACGGCGACTCGGTCAGGACCCAGACCTGGTAGGCGACCGTGACGGTCGCCATCTGCTGGCCGAGCTGCGACACGGTCTGGCCGACCCACAGCCTCCGGAAGTCGGCCGACTCGCGAAGCGGACGGACGTCGGTCAGCAGCCGACCCCACCCGCGTCTCGCCACGAACCGATTGTCCTCGGCAACCAGCTCGGGCCCGGAGCAGGTCCAGATAATGGGTTGGCTGCCTCCTACCCGAGGCGTACGGTCGGTCGTACACAGGAAGGAGGTGGTCCGGAGAATGATTGACTTCAGGACAAGTGAGGTGGCTGTCCGCTAGCCACGGTGCAGGGACCACCCGCATCGCGCGGCGAATCCCAGCAGCCACCCGACCCGCGGGGGCCGAGATGTTGTCCACTCGGTATCCAACCCCCGCGGGTCGTCCTTTTCCCGCCGACCCTCCGCCGGTCGAGCCTGTCGAGACCCCCCTCCGCCGATCGAGTACGGGCCGGGAACGAGACCCCGACGTACGCTGATCCGGTGATCGAGATCAAGACGCCCGCGCAGATCGCGCAGATGCGTGAGGCGGGACGCATCGTCGCCCGTGCCCTCGCTGCGATGAAGGCGGGCGCCGCCGTCGGGGTCGCTCCCAAGGAGCTCGATGCCGTCGCGGCAGGTGTGCTCGCCGATGCTGGCGCGACGTCGCCGTTCCTCGACTACTACCCGGGCTGGGCCCCCGTCCCGTTCCCCGCGACGCTGTGCTTCAGCGCGAACGACGCGGTCGTGCACGGGATCCCCGGCTCCACACCGCTGGCCGACGGCGACCTGGTCAGTCTCGACTTCGGCGCGATCCTCGACGGCTGGGCAGGAGACGCCGCGATCAGCTTCGTCGTCGGCGAGGCCGACCCCGCCGACCTGGACCTCATCGCGGCAACCGAGAGCGCCCTCCACGCCGGCATCGCGCAGGCGGTCCCGGGCAACAAGCTCGGCGACGTCGCCCACGCGATCGGTACGGTCGCACGCGGGGCGGGCTACGGGCTCCTCGCCGACCACGGCGGCCACGGCATCGGACGCACGATGCACGAGGACCCGCACGTGCCGAACGAGGGTCGCGCCGGACGCGGGCTCACCCTGCGACCCGGACTCGTGCTCGCGATCGAGCCGATGCTCATCGCTGGCGGGATCGACGACTACGTCACGGACCCCGACGGCTGGACCCTCCGTACGGTCGACGGCAGCCGCGCCGCACACGTGGAGCACACGGTCGCGATCACCGAGGACGGGCCGCAGATCCTCACGTTGGAGTGACTCGCGGGTCAGGGGGCGAGGCGTTCGCGCACCCAGCTGTCGCCGTCGCGGCGAAAGCGGATGCGGTCGTGCATGCGCCCCGAACGCCCCTGCCAGAACTCGATCGCGTCGAGCGCGACGCGGTAGCCGCCCCACCACGGGGGCCGCGCGACGGCGTCCGGGTACGTCGCCTCCGCCGCGTCGTACGCCCGCTCGAGCGCGACGCGGTCGGCGACGACCCGCGACTGGTTCGATGCGACCGCGCCCAACTGCGACCCGCGCGGACGCGAGGCGAAGTAGGCGTCGGACACGGCCTCGCTCACCCGTGTCACCGCGCCCTCGATCCGGACCTGCCGCTGGAGCGGATGCCAGAGCAGCGTCAGCGCGGCGTGCGGATTGATCTCGAGCTCGTCACCCTTGCGGGACTCGCGGTTGGTGTAGAAAACGGCGCCATCGGCGTCGAACCCCTTGAGCAGCACGATCCGCAGCGAGGGGCGGCCCGCGGGCGTGGCCGTGGCGAGCGCCATCGCGTTGGGATCGTGGATGCCCGAGGCGACCGCCTCGTCGAACCACCTCCCGAACAGCGGGACGGGGTCGTGCCCTGCCTCTGCCTCGGTGAGGCCCGCAGCCTCGTACTCCTCGCGCAGTGCCGCGATCGCCTCCGACTCCATGAACAGCACCCTACGAGACTCCGCTGGTGCAAAAGAGAGCACAATGACCGGCATGACTGACGTACCCGAGACGGCGACGGTCCACGAGGGCCTCGAAGGCGTCATCGCCTTCGCCACCGAGATCGCCGAACCCGACAAAGAGGGCTCGTCGCTGCGCTACCGCGGCGTCGACATCGAGGAGCTCGTCGGCCGCGTGCCGTTCGAGAAGATCTGGGGCCTGCTGGTCGACGGCGCGTACGAGCCGGGCCTCCCGCCGGCCGAACCGTTCCCGATCCCGGTGCACTCCGGCGACATCCGCGTCGATGTCCAGAGCGCGATCGCGCTGACGGCTCCGGCCTGGGGCCTCGGCCAGCTGTACGACATCGAGCCCGAGCAGGCACGCGACGACCTCGCGCGTACGGCCGTGATGGTGCTGTCGTACGTCGCGCAGGCGGCTCGCGGGATCGGCCAGCCGATGGTCCCGCAGTCCGAGATCGACAAGGCGACGACGATCACCGAGCGGTTCCTGACCCGCTGGCGCGGCGAGGCCAACCCCGACCACGTCAAGGCGATCGACGCCTACTGGGCCTCCGCGGCCGAGCACGGCATGAACGCCTCCACCTTCACCGCTCGCGTGATCGCCTCGACCGGTGCCGACGTCGCCGCGGCGCTGTCCGGTGCGGTCGGCGCGATGTCCGGCCCGCTGCACGGAGGCGCGCCGTCACGCGTGCTCGGCATGATCGGCGACGTCGAGAAGACCGACGACGCGCGCACGTACGTCAAGGGTCTGCTCGACTCCGGTGAACGTCTGATGGGCTTCGGGCACCGCGTCTACCGCGCCGAGGACCCGCGCGCCCGCGTGCTCCGCCGTACGGCGCGCGAGCTCAACGCTCCGCGCTATGCGGTGGCCGAGGCGCTGGAGGAGGCCGCGCTCGCTGAGCTGCGTGAGCGTCGCCCGGACCGGGTGCTAGAGACCAATGTGGAGTTCTGGGCGGCGATCGTCCTCGACTTCGCTGAGATTCCCCCGCACATGTTCACGTCGATGTTCACCTGCGCCCGGACCGCCGGGTGGAGCGCGCACATCCTCGAGCAGAAGCGTCGCGGCCGCCTGATCCGCCCGTCGGCGATCTACACCGGCCCGCCCTCGCGCCCTGCCGAGAGCGTCGACGGCTGGGACCCGGCCTGGGCGTAGTTGCCCTGTCCGCCCCCGCGATTTGACGCCTTGTCCACCCTCTCGACAGCCGCCGAGGTGGATAGGGCGTCAAATCGCGGGGCTGCGGTCGAACCATCTGGCCCACATCACATTGAAGACGGGCGCAGGGCCGTCGTACCCGCGCTCCTGCAGCGCCCTGTGGACCCGCCACACCACCTGCCGAAGGCGCGGAAGGTCGTCATCGAGAACAACGATCACGATCCATCCGTCCCGCTCGAGGTTCTCACGGCGCGTACGGTCGTACGCGCGCTGTTTCCGCGAACGCTCGTGCCACGCGCCGTCGTACTCCACGACGACGCGGTAGGCCCAGTAGACGAGGTCGCACCGCCCGAGGAAGCGCCCGGCCGCGTCGCGTACGTCCGGGTTCGGTTCGGGCTCTGGCAGCCGGGCGAACACCAGCGCGAGGCGCACCAGAGTCTCCATCGGGCTCTCGACGTGCTCGCGCACGAGCGCGAAGGCACGCCGCGCGCGCAGGACGCCGTCGATGTGCGTCCGCTCGAGATACGCCTTCATCTCGTCGTACGACGTGTGTGCCGCGTGCAGGAGATGCTCGGCGGCCTGGACGAGTTCGACGATGCCGACGATCGTCGCGCAATCGACGTAGGTCCGATCCGGGCCGAGGCACGGAACACCGAAGCGGAAGAGCACGTTGAGCCGTCCGCGTCGCCGATGGAGCCTGAGGTCGCGGCGTCGCCGATGACGCGTCGTGTTCGTCGAGAAGTGGAGGGGGAACAGCGCGCGCAGCTCGAGGCCGTACAACCTCAGCGCGGTGAGGTGGCTCGCCGCGGCGTCGCTGGGAAGCAGCAGGAGTGCCGCACTGATCCAGCAGAGCAGGTCGGGTTCGACATCGGCAGGGATGTACACACCGCGAAACAAGCGGCGAAAGCCCGGGCCTTCAAGCCGGCGAGCACTGATGCCCGCGTCGCGACCCTGGGCTGCGGTGAACGGCAGCATCCCCGCAGGGTGACGGGTTTCGCGCCGGCGCCGTCAGCGCTGTCCACAGGCCCCGCGGCGCCCCCCGATTTGACGCCGCATCCACCTCACCAAGGCGGAATCGGGTGGGGCAGGCGTCAAATCGTGGGGCGACGGTCGTACGCGGCGAGGATCGCGTCAGCGGCACTCGTGGCCGGCATGTCGCCCGCAAGAACCCCGGCACGCACCTCGTCGAGGACGCCGCGTACGGAGTCCGAGCGGCGCAGGCGCTGGTCGAGCTCGTCGCGCACCAGCGCCCACATGAACTCCAGCTGCTGACCAGCACGCTTCTCGCGCAGGCCGACGGCGCCGAGGAACTCGCGATGCCGCAGCACCCGCAGCCACACCGTGTCGACCTCGGTGCCCTCGAGCCCCGAGCACGTGAGCACCGGCGGTACCCAGCCGGTCGTCCCGGCGTGCACGAGGCGGATCGCGCCGGCGAGGTCTCGGGCGGCGACGCGCGCCTCGGGCTCACGGTCGCCGTCGGCCTTGTTGACGGCGATGACGTCGGCGATCTCGAGGATGCCCTTCTTGATGCCTTGGAGCTGGTCGCCGGTCCGCGCGAGCGTGAGGAACAAGAACGTGTCGACCATCCCTGCCACTGTCACCTCGGACTGGCCGACTCCGACGGTCTCGACGAGCACGACGTCGAACCCGGCCGCCTCGAGCACGAGGATCGCCTGCGTGGTCGCGCGGGCGACGCCGCCGAGAGTGCCGGCCGACGGCGACGGACGGATGTACGCCTTGGGGTCCGCGGCCAGCTCCGGCATCCGGGTCTTGTCCCCGAGCACCGACCCGCCCGTACGCACGGACGAGGGGTCGACCGCGAGCACGCCGACCTTGTGGCCCGTCCCGGTCAGGTACGTGCCGAGCGACTCGATGAAGGTCGACTTGCCGACGCCGGGGACGCCTGAGATGCCGACCCGCACCGCGCCCCCCGCATGCGGGGTCAGCAGGGCGAGCAGCTCACGCGCCGCTTCGCGGTGATCGTCGCGACGCGACTCGACGAGCGTGATGGCACGTGCCACGGCAGCGCGCTCACCAGCCCGGACGCGCTCAGCGAGATCCGCGACGTCGACCATCAGTGCTGCAACGTCGCCCGGAGCTTGTCCAGCAGCTCCAGCGCCGACTCGGCGATGACCGTGCCCGGCAGGAACACCGAGGCCGCCCCCATCTCCTTGAGCGTCGCCACATCGTCCGGCGGGATCACGCCGCCGACGACGACGAGCACGTCCGGGCGCCCGAGCTCGGCCAGCGCGTCGCGCAGCGCGGGCACGAGCGTGAGGTGGCCAGCGGCCAGCGACGACACGCCCACCACGTGGACGTCCGCGTCGACGGCCTGCTGCGCCACCTCTTCGGGCGTGGAGAACAGCGGGCCCACGTCGACGTCGAAGCCCATGTCGGCGAAGGCCGACACGATGACCTTCTGGCCGCGGTCGTGCCCGTCCTGGCCCATCTTGGCGACCAGGATGCGTGGACGACGGCCCTCTGCTTCCTCGAAGGCGTCGGTCGCCGCGATCACGCGCTCGACGTTCTCGGCCTTGCCGGCCTCGGATCGGTACACACCAGAGATCGTACGGATGACCGCCTTGTGGCGTCCGTAGACCTTCTCCAGCGCGTCGGAGATCTCACCGACGGTCGCCTTGGCGCGGGCGGCGTCGACCGCGAGCGCGAGAAGGTTGCCGTCGAGCGAGCCGTCCTTGCTCGCGCCGCGACCCGCCGACTCAGTCAGCGCGTGCAGCGTACGGCGGACCTCGTCGCCGTCACGCTCGGCGCGGAGCCGCTCCAGCTTGGCCACCTGCGCGGCGTACACGGCACGGTTGTCGACCTTGAGGACCTCGAACGGCTCCTCGGTGTCGACGCGGTAGGTGTTGACACCGATCACGGCCTGCTGGCCGGAGTCGATCCGCGCCTGCGTACGGGCGGCCGCCTCCTCGACCCGCATCTTCGGGATACCCGCCTCGATCGCCTTGGCCATGCCGCCGGCCTTCTCGACCTCCTGGATATGGCCCCAGGCGCGCCGAGCGAGGTCGTGCGTGAGCTTCTCGACGTAGTACGAGCCGCCCCACGGGTCGATCGTCGCCGTCGTGCCGGACTCCTGCTGGAGCAGCAGCTGCGTGTTGCGCGCGATGCGGGCCGAGAAGTCGGTCGGCAGCGCGATCGCCTCGTCGAGCGCGTTGGTGTGCAGCGACTGGGTGTGCCCCTGGGTCGCGGCCATCGCCTCGATCGCGGTGCGCTGCACGTTGTTGAAGACGTCCTGCGCGGTCAGCGACCAGCCAGAGGTCTGCGAGTGCGTCCGCAGAGAGCTCGACTTCGGGTTCTTCGGGTCGAACTCGGCCACCAGCCGTGACCAGAGTGCGCGCGCCGCACGCATCTTGGCGATCTCCATGAAGAAGTTCATCCCGATCGCCCAGAAGAACGACAGCCGCGGCGCGAACGCGTCGATGTCGAGCCCGACGTCGAGGCCGGCGCGGATGTACTCGACGCCGTCGGCCAGCGTGTACGCGAGCTCGAGGTCGTTCGTCGCCCCGGCCTCCTGGATGTGGTAGCCGGAGATCGAGATCGAGTTGAACTTCGGCATCCGCTGCGCGGTGTAGGCGAAGATGTCGGAGATGATCCGCATCGACGGCGCCGGCGGATAGATGTAGGTGTTGCGGACCATGAACTCCTTGAGGATGTCGTTCTGGATGGTCCCCGCGAGCTGCTCCGGCTTCACCCCCTGCTCCTCGGCCGCGACGATGTAGAGCGCGAGCACCGGGAGCACCGCGCCGTTCATCGTCATCGAGACGCTCATCTTGTCCAGCGGGATGCCGTCGAAGAGCGTACGCGTGTCATAGATCGAGTCGATCGCGACGCCCGCCATGCCGACGTCGCCGACCACGCGTGGGTTGTCGGAGTCGTACCCGCGATGCGTCGCGAGGTCGAAGGCAACCGACAGGCCCTTCTGACCCGCCGCGAGGTTTCGGCGGTAGAACGCGTTGGACTCCTCGGCGGTCGAGAACCCCGCGTACTGGCGGATGGTCCACGGCTGCGTCGTGTACATCGTCGGGTACGGCCCGCGCAGGAACGGCGCGAGTCCCGGGTAGGTGTCGAGCGCGTCGAGACCGCTCAGGTCCGCGGCGGTGTAGAGCGGAGCAACGTCGATGCCCTCGGGTGCGGGCCACGGCTCGGCGCCGTCGGTGGCGCGGTCGTACGCGGCACGGTCGGCCTCGTACGGGGCCTCCGGGTCGAGCGGCAGTCCGGCGAAGGACTCGGGGATGCTCATGCGTCGGCTCCGTTCTCACCAGCGGCCGCGGTGGCCACCGATCCCGCGCCGAGGCGGCCGCGGGTCTCGTGCAGGAAGGTCAGCGCGTCGACGCCCATGGCTGCGGTGCCGTCGACCTCGAGCCCGTCGACCGGCTTGCCCGCGAGGATCACCCACTGCGCTCCGGCCTCGCGCAGCGCCGTCACGAGGTCAGCACCCCATGCGGCGTAGGCGGAGTCAGGCCCCGCCAGGCAGACCACCGGCGCGCCGTCGTACGCGGCGAGGACCTCGTCGACGCTGCTCGTCGCACCGGCGGCGACGGTCTCGATACCGCCTGCGGCCAGCAGGTTCGCGATGAACGTGACGCGGGCGGTATGCGCCGAGACCGGCCCCATCGTCGCGAGGAAGACCGGCGTGGCGACCGGGTTGTCGCGCAGCGCCTCGAAGGCGGCACCCCAGCGCTGGAGCGGCTCGGCGCCTTCGGGGTACGGGGTGCGCTCGGGCAGCACCTCGCGCAGGTTCGGGAACTCCGAGAGGCCGGTCATCGGACGCTCGCGGCGGGCGATCTGCGCTTCGCGCTCGCGTGCGACCGCAGCGTGGCGGGCGGTCAGCGAGCCGTCCTCGATCGCGTCCCGCACGCCGCCGACGGCCTCGATGCGGCCGAGCTCCTCCCACCCGGCACGCGCGAGGTCGTCGGTGATCCGCTCGACCGCGTACGCACCGCCGGCCGGGTCGGTCACGGCGGCGACGTGGGACTCGGCGATGAGCAGCGACGAGGTGTTGCGCGCGATCCGGCGGCTGAAGCCGTCGGGGAGACCGAGCGGGGCGTCGAACGGCAGCACCGTCACCGAGGCCGCGCCGCCGACACCGGCCGCGAACGCCGCCACCGTCGTCCGGAGCATGTTCACCCACGGGTCGTACTTGCTGAGCATCACGCGCGACGTGACCGCGTGCTGCACCTGGCCTCGGGAGACGTCGGCGGCACCGGACAGCTCCGTGAGCCGGTTCCACGTGCGCCGGGCGGCCCGGAGCTTCGCGATGGTGGTGAACTGCTCGTCGGTCGCCGCGAACCGGAACTCGACCAGCGCGAGCGCCTCGTCGACCGAGAATCCGGCGCCTGCGAGGATCCGCAGGTACGCAGCACCGACGGCGAGGGCGTACCCGATCTCCTGGGCGTCGGACGCTCCCGCGTCGTGCGCGGCGGTGGCGTCGACGACGAACGCAGCGATCCCCCGCCCGGCCGCCTTGCGGGCACCCTCGACGACGACGGTCTCGAGGTGCAGCCCGCTGCCGTACCCGCGCAGCGTCGCGCCGATCGGGTCGAGGCCGAGGTTCGTGCCGGGTGCCGGGGTGACGGCACGCTCATCGAGGTAGCGGCAGAACGCGTCGGCGGCGCCGAGGGCGTCGGCACGACCTTCGATGACGACAGGCGCCAGGTCGACGAAGACACGGTCGAGCACGGTGGCGAGTGCGGCCGGGTCGAGCGCCTCGGGCCCCAGCCGCAGCCAGAGCGAGGTCGCGCCGTTCTCGAGATCGGTGAGGATCGCCTCGGCGGCCTTGGTCGCGTCGGGATCCTCGTGGAGCACGCGCACGTCCCACGCTCCGTCGGTTCGGCGGGCCTGCGCCCCCCGGACGTACGGGGCCTGGCCGGGCAGCCCGGGATCGGCGACGTCGGCCACCAGCTCGGGCGTGCCGAGCGGCGTCACCGCGATGTCGTCGAGCGTGCGAGTCGCCAAGGCGTCCCACACGGCCGCGTCTGGCTGGTCTTCTTTCAGCCTCCCGGACTTGCGGAGGACGGCGGCCGCGGACTTCTCCCAGGCTTCACGGGAGTAGGTCGCGTCGCCGCTCAACGACAACTCGCTCATGGTGCGCATCGTACGGATGACGCTGGTGTCACAGCCACCCGTCGGAGTACGGTGTGACATTCCGCACCCCGACGGGTGGCATGACTCAGATCGTGCGCTTGACCTTCCAGATGCCGACCCACAGGCCGACGGCGCAGGTCGCGAACGCCGCGAGGAGGCCCCATGCGACGGTGGAGTCCCACATCGTGCCAGCGAACAGCGTCCGCTCGGCGTCGACGATGTAGGTGAGCGGGTTGAACTTCGAGACCGCCTGCATCCACTCCGGCCCGGCCTCGAGCGGCAGCATCATGCCGGCGAGCAGCAGCAGCGGGAAGATCAGCGACTGCTGCACACCCCAGAAGACCCACTCGCGGTTCTTCGAGGCCAGCCCGAGGGCGTACGACAGCGAGCCGAGCCCGATGCCGAAGATGCCCAGGATCAGCAGCCCGAGGAGCACGTGCGCCGGGTAGAACGACAGTCCGAACGGGATCGCGACGACGGTGATCAGCAGTGCCTGTACGACCAGCGGCGCGAACTCCTTGAGCGCACGCCCCACCAGGATCGAGGAGCGGTCGAGCGGGGTCGCGAGGATCCGCTCGTACGCGCCGGTCATCAGCTCGTACAGGAGGTTGCCGCCGACCATGCCCGTGCCGAAGATCGCGATCATCACGAGCACGCCCGGGAGGAACCACTGCAGCGCTGACTCGCCCTCGATGGACCCCTCGCCGAGCATCCCGTCGAGCAGCGGGCCGAACAGTCCGAGGAAGACCAGCGGTTGCAGCAGCGAGAAGATCAGCGTGAACGGATCGCGCAGGGTCACGAGGATCTCGCGGACGAACACCACGGTGGTGTCGTGGACCCACTTCGCGGCCCGCGTCCGCTGCGGAAGCGGGCTGGCGGTCGGGGAGAGAGTCTCGGTCGTGGCGGTCATGCTGCCTCCTCGCGCAGGCTCCGGCCGGTCAGGTTGAGGAAGACGTCGTCGAGCGACGCCTGCTTGACGTCCGCGGAGCCAACGGTGACGCCGACCGCCTCCAGCGCGCGGAGCACGGGCGGGACGAGATCGGGTCCGTGATTGGTGGCCAGCACCAGGCGTACGGAGCCGTCGGCGTCGACCTGGTCCTCGACCCGGCTGACGTCGCCGGGGAGCACCGAGCGCGCCTTCTCGAGGACGACCGCGGCGGTGTCCACTCCGGTGGCGAGCCCGAGCGTCACCACGTCGTCGGCGAACTCACGCTTGAGCTGCGTCGGTGTCGCATCGGCGATGACCGTCCCGTGGTCGATGAGCACGATGCGCTCGGCCATCGAGTCGGCCTCGTCGAGGTAGTGCGTCGTGAGCAGCATCGTCATCTTGTTCTCGACGCGCAGGCGCGTGATGTGCTCCCAGAGGTTCGCCCGGGCGTGCGGGTCGAGGCCGGTGGTCGGCTCGTCGAGGAACAGCAGCCGGGGATGGTTCATCAGCCCCATCGCGACGTCGAGCCGTCGGCGTTGGCCGCCGGACATCGAGAGGACGGTGCGCTTCTCCATCCCCGAGAGCTCGAGCGCCTCGAGGAGGTCGGCCGCCCGTTTGCGTGCCACGTCGGCCGGCACCGAGTAGAAGCGACCTTGGTTCATCAGCTCGTCGCCCACCCGGTACGAGTAGCCGCCCGCGTTGCCCTGCCCGATGTAACCGATGCGCGCCCGCACCTCGGCGGGGTCGCGGACCACGTCGTACCCGGCGACCGTGGCAGTCCCGGACGTGGGTCGCAGCAGCGAGGTGAGCATGCGCAGCGTCGTGGACTTGCCGGCACCGTTCGGGCCCAGGAAAGCCACGAGCTCGCCGTCGGCGACGTCGAGGTCGACCTCCTTGACGGCCTCGACGACCTCCTTCTTGCGCCTGAAGGTCTTCGTGAGACCCCGCGCGGCGACCATACTTGTCGTACGGCGTACTGAATCTGTCATGCTCGTAACGGTACGCTGTACGATAAAACGTGGCAACCCCTTTTCGAGGAGAGCGATGACGCACGAAGAACCGGACGCGGCACCCGGTCGCCCCGAGTCCGACCCTGAGCCCCCGCAGCACCGCTATGCCTCGCTCTGGAGTCCGCCTGTCATCTCGACCCGAGGCCGACCGGCTCGAGTGAGCCGTGCCGAGGTCGTCGACGCCGCCGTCGCGATCGCCGATGCCGACGGGCGCGACGCGGTCTCGATGCGCTCGGTCGCCCGTGCGCTCGGCGTGGGCGCCATGACGCTCTACTCCCACGTCCCCGGACGTGACGAGCTCGTGGACGCGATGGTCGACCGCGGGTATGCCGACTTCGACCTGCCTGACCCCGGTCTGCCGTGGCGGCCCGCACTCGAGCTCTATGCGCGGGGCTACTGGTCACTTCTGCGTCAGCACCCGTGGCTGCTGGACGTGAACCCGTGGCGCCTCCCGCTGGCGCCGCACGTGTTCACGGTCCAAGAGGCGGGATACCGGATCCTCGTCGACACCGGCCTCACCGCGAGCCAGGTCATCGAGACGCTCGACATCGTCAACAACATGGTGGCCGGGTCAGCCCGGTCGGCCGCCGCCGAGGATGCCGACCGGCGCACCCAGGGGACCGACTACGCCGCCTACTGGGAGGCGACGGGCGACTTCTGGGAGCGTACGTTCGACCCCACACGGTTCCCCACCATGACCCGGCTGTGGAGCGTCGGCGCGTTCGACACCGCCTCCACTCCCTTCGAACCGCAGGTCAAAGGCCTGCTCGACACGCTCGAGCTGCTGATCGAGCGTGCCCAGTCCGAGGGGGGCGCGACGATCCCCACGTTCGAGGAGTGCATGGACAGGTACGACGAGGCCGTCGCCCAGCAGCTGGGCGACGCTCAGTCGTGAGCGAGCACCTCGCGCAGCGTCGCGGCGAACGCGTCCGGCTCCCCGGTCTGTCCGTACTCGCCGCCGAGAAAGCCGGCGTGGTCGCCCGGAAACACCGTGACGCTCGTACCGAGCTGCTCGGCGAGCCCACGGGTGGCCCTGCACGCGAGCTGCTCTCCCGAGCCCGCTCCGACCGCCAGCACCAGACGCGCCGGGCTCGCCCGCAGCGCGTCGAGGTCGGGTTCGTAGTGCGTGCACGTGAGCAGGTTCTGCCCGAGCAGCACGTCGGCGCGTGACCCGTCGTCCTCGTCCGGCAGCCCAAAGGTCTGCGGGTCTGGCGCGGGCGTGTCCGTGAACCCGTCGGGGACCGGCCCCTCGTGGGTCACGAGAAGGATGAAGCGCACCATCGCGGCGCCGAGTCCCTCGGCGTCGTAGATGCGGCCGATCTGCTGGCACGCGGCGAGCGCTTGCTCGCGGTCCGGGACCAGCCTTGCGAGCGGAGGCTCGTGCGCGACCAGCGTGCGGACGTCGTCTGGGTAGCGGCTCACCAGTGCCAACGCGTTCACGGCACCTCCGCTGCTGGCCATGAGGTCGACCGGCCCGCCGACGGTCTCGATGAGCCGGTGCAGGTCGTCGGCATGCTCGTCCGGCGTCGTCTCGGTGGAGGGGTCGTCCTTGCTGCTGCGCTCCACCCCGCGCGGGTCGTACGTGATCACCGGCCGGTCGGTGAAGTGTCCCGCCAGCGTGCCGAAGCCCGCCGCCCCCATCGGCGACCCGATGACCAGCAGCGGCGTCAGGTCGCTGTCCGGTACGGGCCGCACGTCGTACGCCAGCGTGGCACCCGATACGTCCAGGCGGTCCTTCTCGATCTCGGTCTCGGTCATCGCCGTCTCCTCGTCATGGGCAGCCTTTGCACCCCCCGACCGTGTCGTACGCGAGAGCTCATTGCACCTCGCCCCGCCGCGTGGCTCGGGCAGCAGCAAGAATGAGTCCCGTGCAGATCCCGAAGAAGCTCCTCCCGTCCGACGGCCGGTTCGGCTCCGGGCCGTCCAAGGTCCCCCACGACGCCATGCAGGCCCTCGCCACGTCGCCGCTGATCGGCACGTCGCACCGCCAGGCGCCCGTACGCTCTCTGGTCGGCTCGATCCGTGAGCAGCTTCGTACGCTCTACTCGCTGCCCGACGACTACGAGGTCGTGCTCGGCGTCGGCGGGTCCACCGCGTTCTTCGACGCCGCGACCTTCGGGCTGATCCGCGAGCGCAGCCAGCACCTCTCGTTCGGCGAGTTCGGGGCGAAGTTCGCCAAGGCCGCCGCCCGTGCCCCGTTCCTCGAAGAGCCGACCGTGCTCGCCAGCGACCCGGGCACGCACTCCGACGCGGAGGCCGAGCCAGGCATCGACGTGTACGCCTGGGCCCACAACGAGACCTCGACAGGGGTCACGGCGCCCGTCCGCCGTGTCGAGGGAGCCGACGACGACGCGCTGGTCGTCATCGACGGGACGTCGGCGGCGGCGGGCATCCCGGTCGACATCACCCAGTGCGACGTCTACTTCTTCGCTCCGCAGAAGGCGCTGGCCTCCGACGCCGGGGTGTGGTTCGCCGTCATGTCTCCCGCGGCGCTCGCGCGGGTGGAGGAGATCGCTGCCAGCGGGCGCTGGATCCCCGCGTTCTTGGATCTCGCCGCGGCGGTCGAGCACTCCCGCAAGGACCAGACCTACAACACGCCGCCGCTCGCGTCGCTGGTCTGGACCGACCACCAGCTGCGGTGGATCCACGAGAACGGCGGGCTCCCGTGGGCAGTCGCACGCTGCGAGGACTCGTCGTCACGCCTGTACGGGTGGGCCGAGCAGACCTCGTACGCGACGCCGTTCGTCGCCGATCCCGGCAAGCAGTCACCGACGGTCGTGACGATCGACCTCGAGGGAGTCGACGCCAAGGCGGTGACCGCCGTCCTGCGCGAGAACGGCATCGTCGACATCGACGGCTACCGCGGCCTCGGCCGCAACCAGCTGCGCATCGCGACCTTCCCGGCGATCGAGCCCGACGACATCTCGCTGCTCACGCGGTGCCTCGACCACGTCGTCGAGCACCTCGCTTAACGCCTCGCGAGTCGCTCCGGCGCGGCACGCGCGGGTGGTCGCCGGCGACCCTCAGTCGAGGTCGATGACACCGCTCGCCGGCGCGAGCATCGCGGCACGCTGGTCCTCGGGCAGCGTCACGCGGCGGATCGGCGAGGGGAGCCCTTCGCTGCCGATGAGCACCGAGGTGCCGTCGGGCTCGACGGCGAGCGACTCGCTCTGGCCGGTCTCGGGGACCGTCGACGACCAGGTCTCCCCCCACGTCGCGGCGTCGAGGACGTGGACGCCGAGGTAGGTCCGCAGGACGATGCCGGCGCCGTCGGGGAGATAGTCGCCGTCGGTCACCAGCGCGGGCACCTGAGCATCGGCGACGGGCTCGGCGACATTCACCTTCTTGGGGTCGAGCGTCTCGGGCAGGTGGTAGAGCTGTCCGCCGAGCAGACCCTTGGAGACGATCGACATGCCGCCTGCGGGGTCGGCGAGCAAGGCCTCGGCATCGGTGTTCCCGTCGGCATAACGGACCCGGTAGCGCTTCGGCTTGACCTGCTTCGTCCCGACCACCGGCTCGGTGAGCGCATAGAGCGCCACGGTGGACCGTACGGCGTCGTTGTCACCGATGTCGGCAACCCAGAGCCTGCCCGTACGGTCGATGGCCAGCGCCTCCACGTCGACGACGTTGAACCCCACGAGCCGCGTGGACCCGACGACCTCGCCCGAGGCCACCTCGATCGTGAACACCACCGGCTCGTTGCCGGAGTCGTTGACGGTGTAGGCGAGCGACGGGTCGCGCTTGCTGATGACGAGGGCGCTCGACTCCCGCAGACGGGCGTCAGTGATCGTGCTGACCTGCTCGATCGGCGGCTCGTCTGCGCGCGCCTCGCGCGCCAGCGCGGTCACGAGGACGATCACGAGGAGGACGACGAGAAGGCCAGGGATCAAGGCCCTGCGGTGTCGCGGATTCATCGACTCGGGGTCACTCCTGCTCGTGCTCACCACTTCGGAACAAGCCACTACCCCCGACGAACGAGAATAGCCCCTGGGCCGCCCCTCCGTACAGCCGCCGCGAGGTGCCCCGGCGTCATGTCCCGGCCTCGGCGAAGCGTCCTTCGAGCTCCTTGAGCAGGTCCTTGCGCCCGTCGAGCACGAAATCGGCCGGCCCCCTCCCCCACAGCCAGAGGTAGACCGCGTGCGGCGAGCCCTCGAGGCTCAGGTCGACCGGTGCGTCGTCATCCTTGCGGACCACGACCTCGTGATGGGAGAGAGCGAGCGTCCAGGCCCGGTCGTCCGCCACGATCCGGATCCGCGCGTCGACGGGGAAGCCCGTGAGCTCCTCGTCGTCGTCCCACCAGGGACCACCGACGAAGATGGTCAGGAACTCGTCGATGCCGTCGAGCGCGACCTCAGGCTCTATCGGTGTCACCTCGGTGCCCGCCGCCTGCTCGGCGTCGACGCGATGGACCGTGGCCTCCAGGGCCATCCGTCGGAACCAGAACCCGTTGGACCGGTCGTCGGGGAACCACGTGTGCCGGACCTCTCGGGGGCCGCGCTGCTGGAGCTCGGCGAGCAGCGTCGCGGTCTCCTCCACAAGCAGGCGGCGTACGTCGCTCGTGTCGAGGCCGGTCAGCGGCCAGGGCGGCTCGCTCGCGGTACGCATCGACTCGACCTTGTGCCGGAAGACCAGCCCGATGTGCTCGAAGAGATCGCGCGCCGTCCAGCCAGGACACCCCGGCACCGCGGCGTCGAGGTCGTCGGTCACCTCGAGGGCGCGGTCGACCTCGATGCGGATCACCGCGAGGTAGAGGTCCCAGGGAAGGCGGTTCTCGGCGTCGTGCTGCCTCGGAGCCATGCCTCCAGCGTGCCACGCCGCTCGCGAGGCACCAGCCTTTCTCGCGTGCTGGTCAACGACGCGCGGAGCTCGCAGGCAACACGTCCGGTGCCGGATGGGGATCGTCCGCGGGCGCGGGCGGGCTCCCCGCCTCTCCGGCCTCGAGACGGCCGGCCTCGTCCAGCGCCTCGACCGCGTCCGTCGTACGGACGGCCGCACGGGGGTCGCGCGGGACGACGAGGATGCGGGGCCTGTGACGCAGGTCGACGTGTAGCTGCATGCCGGCGCGGAGCAGGTAGAAAGCGGTGGCCGCGAGGATGCCGACTCCGGCGACGAGCCCGCCGAGGATCAGCGTCCAGCGGGCACCAAAGGTCTCGCCGATCCATCCGATCACCGGGGCACCGAACGGCGTGCCACCCATGAACACCATGAGATAGAGCGCCGCGACCCGACCCCGCATCTGCGGGGTGACCGTGAGCTGGATGTAGGCGTTGGCCGCGGTGATCATCGTGAGGGCGCTCAGCCCGAGCAGGGGAAGGACGAGCGCGAACGCGAGGTACGTGGGCATGAGGCCGGAGGCGACCTCCACGACCACGAAGACGAGCGCAGCACCGACGACGAGACGGCGGGTCGGACGCTCGCGGCGGGCGGCCACCAGCGCACCGGCCAGCGAGCCGATCGCCATGATCGAGCCGAGCACCCCGTACGCCTGCGCGCCCTTGCCGAAGACCTCGGTCGCCATCAGCGCCGACGTCATCTGGAAGTTCATGCCGAAGGTCCCCACGAAGAACACCGTGGTGAGGATCAGGACGAGATCGGGTCTCGACCGTACGTAGCGGACGCCTGCACGCACGGCTCCCCTCCCGCGGGACGCGGGGGTCACCGGCCGCAGGTCACGGACCCGCAGGGCGACGAGCGAGAGGAAGACCGCGAAGTAGCTGATCGCGTTGAGCAGGATCACCCAGCCGGTCGCGACGACGCCCGAGCCCAGAGCGGCGATCATGAGGCCCGCGATCGCGGGGCCGATCATGCGGCCGGAGTTGAACGAGGCGCTGTTGAGGCCGACCGCGTTGGCGAGGTCCTCCTTGCCGACCATCTCGACGACGAACGACTGGCGCGCCGGTGCGTCGAAGGCCGTGCCGACGCCGAAGAGGAACGCGAGGACGTACACGTGCCACGCCTCGGCGACCCCGGTGATGGCCAGGATGCCGAGCAGCGCGGCCGGGACCGCCATCATGGCCTGGGTGATCATGAGGACGCGCCGCTTGGGGAAGCGGTCCGCGACGAGCCCCGCCACCGGCGAGAACAGCAGAGCCGGCAGGAGCTGCAGCCCGGTGGTGATCCCGAGCGCGGTGGCGCTGCCCGTGAGCGCGAGCACGAGCCAGTCCTGGGCGACACGCTGCATCCACGTACCGACGTTGGACACGAGGGCACCGCTGGCGTAGATGCGGTAGTTGCGGACGGACAGCGAGCGGAACGTGGGGCTCACTCGCTCACCACCAGCTTCTCGAGGAGCACGGTGGCATCGCGGAGAACCGCCCGCTCCTCGGTGGTGAGGGTGGAGAGACGGGCAGCCAGCCAGGAGTCGCGACGCGCACGCTCGGCGTCCAGCACGGCGACGCCTTCGGCGCTCAGGGACACGACGACCTGACGGCGGTCGGTCGGATGGGCCTGGCGCTCGGCCAGCCCCTTTTCGACGAGGCAGTTGAGGGTGCGGGTGGCCGATGGTGGCTGGACCTGCTCGATCGAGGCGATCGCCCCCGGGCTCAGCGGTCCGTGCTTGTGGAGCGTCGCCAGCACGGCCATCTGGTTCGGGGTGAGCTCGGAGTGCCGCTCCTGTCGGAGCCTGCGGTTCAGACGGGCCACCGAGGACGCAAGCTTCTGGGCATCGGTAGGCATACGACCATGATAGGTCGTTAGCGATGTTAATTAAACACGTTAACGAATGACCCTCCTCACGTACCATCCCCCGAACCACCCCGTCGGTGCGCGGGCGGCGCGGCCGACGAGGTGGTGCGGGTGGACGAGGGTCAGCTGATCCAGCGCGTGATCGGGTCGATCGCGAAGTAGAGCAGGAACATCGCCGCGACGATCCACATCAGCAGGTGGACCTCACGCGCCTTGCCTCGCACGACCTTGATCAGCACGAAGGTCAGGAACCCGGCGCCGATGCCGACCGTGATCGAGTACGTGAACGGCATCAGGGCGATCGTCAGGAATGCCGGGATCGCGAGCTCGACGTCCTTCCACGGGATGTCGATCACTTGCTGCATCATCAAGAAGCCCACGAGGACGAGAGCCGGCACGGCCGCCTCGTTCGGGATGTGCGCGACGACCGGCGAGAAGATCGTGGCCAGCAGGAACAGCACGCCGGTCACGATGGCCGCAAGGCCCGTACGCGCGCCGTCGCCGACTCCCGACGCCGACTCCACGTACGCGGTGTTGCTCGAGACGCTGGCAGCGCCGCCGGCGACCGCACCGAGCGAGTCGACGACGAGGATGCGCTGAGCGTTCTCGGGAGTGCCCTCCTCGTCGTTGAGCCCCGCCTCGGCACCGATCGCCGTCATGGTGCCCATCGTGTCGAAGAAGTCGGCGAGCAGGAGCGTGAAGATCAGCAGCACCGCGGTGATGGCGCCGACCTGCTCGAACGAGCCGAGCAGCGAGAAGTTGCCCAGCAGCGAGAAGTCAGGCAGATCGATGAACGAGTCGGGCATGCTCGGGACGTTGAGGTTCCAGCCCTTCGAGGTCGGGTCGCCGCCGGAGCCGCCGGTCTCGGTGATCGACTCGACGACGACCGCGATGACCGTCGTGACGAGGATGCCGATGAGGATCGCGCCGCGGACGCCGCGTGCATACAGGCCGATCATGAGGAGCAGGCCGATGCAGAACACCAGGACCGGCCAGCCCGAGAGCGTGCCGCCGACGCCGAGGCCGATCGGGGGCGAGGCGTTGCCGGTCGTACGGACGACGCCGGCGTTGACGAGTCCGACGAGGGCGATGAAGAGGCCGATGCCGACCGAGATCGCCGTCTTCAGCGGCAGCGGCACCGCGTCGAAGACCGCCTTGCGGAAACCTGTCAGCACGAGGAGCAGGATGATGAGGCCCTCGAGCACGACGAGGCCCATCGCATCGGCCCACGTCATCTGGCTGGCGATCGAGTACGCGACGAACGCGTTGAGCCCGAGCCCCGCCGCCATCGCGAGCGGGAAGTTCGCGACGGCACCCATGAGGATGCTCATCACGCCGGCGACGAGCGCCGTACCGGCCGCGACGAGCGCGAACGCCTGGGCCTGCGAGCCGCCACCGAGGTAGTTGCCCTCGGCGTCCTGGACCCCGGCGATGATGATCGGGTTGAGCACGATGATGTACGCCATCGTGAAGAAGGTGACGACGCCGCCGCGGATCTCGCGGCCGACGCTCGACCCTCTCTGCGAGATCTTGAAAAACCGGTCCAAGGTTCCGGTCGCGGTCTGGGTGGACATGACGCTCCTGACGGTACGAAGTAGGACTGTTCCCCCAGGGGGGTACTGTAAAGGCGTGGCTTCAGGCAAGCGAAAGTTGACATCGGACGCGTCATCGAAGCGTGGCCGTGGTCACAATGAGTCCCGCCGGGCCGGGGGCCGCCGCGCCGATCGTCCCGTGCCC
Organism: Mumia zhuanghuii; assembly: GCF_042681565.1. NCBI lineage: Bacteria > Bacillati > Actinomycetota > Actinomycetes > Propionibacteriales > Nocardioidaceae > Mumia > Mumia zhuanghuii. The sequence goes on along the minus strand of NZ_JBHUFT010000008.1, from coordinate 94,940 downwards.
GACGCCTCTCCCGCAACTCCTCCCGAGACGGTGGCGGTGACCCCGCCCAAGCCGGTGGCGGCGACTCCGCGCGTCGAGGCGCGCGAAGAGCGCGAATCCGCTCCACGCCGCCGCACCCGCGGCCTCGACAAACCTCAGGTCACTGAGCTCGAGATCGGGAGCACGGTCCACAAGGTCGTGCCCGATCCAAAGCCGCTGGACGTCGACGGCATCCGCACGATGACGGTCGGCTCGATCCTGTGGCTCGCGGCGCTGCTCGGGCTGCTCCCCTTCCTCGGCACGCTGCAGCGCAACGGTGACGTGTGGTGGCTGTGGACCTGTCTGGCCGGTTTCGGCCTGGGCCTCATCGGCGTCGAATACTGCCGCCGCCGCAAGGTCGCGCTCGACTCCGATACCGAGGCCGACGCCGACGCTGAGTTCGACCGCTCCTGACGCGGCACCGTCCGCACCCGCACCCCCGACACAACGAAGGGCCGCTCCCGTGCTCGGGAGCGGCCCTTCGTACGGCGTGCGTCAGGCGACTGGCTCGCGCTCGCGCTCGGCGTCCACCGGCTCCTCCTTGCGGAGCGTGGTCCGCAGCGGGACCTCCTTGATGAACGAAACCGCGATGAGCGCGATCACGGCGACACCGGCGGCCACGAGGAAGATCTCGCCCGTCGCGTCGCCGTACGCCATCCGTACGACGTCGGCGATCGGCTCGGGCATGTGGGCGAGGTCGAGCGTGCCGCTCGCGGCGGACTCCGACGCAGGGATGCCCAGCTGGTGCAGTCCGGCGGCGATCTTCTCCTTCACGCTCGAGGCGAGGATCGCTCCGAGGACGGAGACGCCGATCGTGCCGCCGAGGGAGCGGAAGAACGCCACCGCACCCGACGTCATCCCGACCTCGGTGATGTCGACCGTGTTCTGCACCGCGAGCACGAGGTTCTGCATGAGCATGCCCATGCCGAGGCCCATCAGCGTCATGAAGATCCACATCTGCCACAGCGGCGTCGCGTGGTCGATCGTGCCGAGCAGGCCGAGTCCGCCGATCAGCAGCGCGGCACCCGAGACGAGGAAGATCTTCCACTTCCCGTGCCGGACGATGAGCTGGCCCGACCCGATCGTGCCGACCAGCGATCCGAGCATGATCGGGATCGTGATGAGGCCTGCCTCGGTCGGCGAGTAGCTGCGCGCGACCTGGAGGTACTGGCCGAGGAAGACCGAGCTGCCGAACATCCCGATGCCGACCGCGATGCTCGCGACGATCGCGAGCGTCGTGGTCCGGTCGGTGAAGACCTTGAGCGGGACGAGCGGCTCGCGGACCTTCGACTCGACGAGGACGAACGCGGCGGCCGCGACGAGCGTCCCACCGACGAACAGGGCACTCTGCCAGGAGACCCACTCGTACGAGTTGCCCGCGAAGGTCACCCACAGCAGCGGGAGGCTGGCGGCGATGGCGATGAGGACGGCACCGACGTAGTCGACGCTCACGTCCTTCACCAAGGTCGTCAGCTTGAGGTAGCGCTGGAGCACGAAGAGGCTCACCACGGCGAACGGGACGCACACGAAGAACGTCCATCGCCAACCGAGGGAGGAGTCGACGATCACGCCACCGACGAGAGGGCCGCTGACCGTGGCGAGGGTCATGACCGCACCCATGTAGCCGCTGTAGCGACCGCGCTCACGCGGCGGGATGATCGAGCCGATGATGGCCTGCGCGAGCGCCGTGAGACCACCCATCGCCAGACCCTGGAGACCGCGTGCGACGAGAAGCGTCGGCACGTCGTGGGCAAAGCCCGCGAGGACCGAGCCGACGACGAAGGCGATCAGCGCGATCTGGACCAGGAGCTTCTTGTTGAGCAGGTCCGAAAGCTTCGCCCAGATCGGCGTACTGACCGTCATCGCCAGCAGCGAGGTCGTGACGACCCACGTGTACTGCGACTGGGTGCCGTCGAGGTCGCCGATGATCGTCGGCAGCGCGTTCGCGACGATCGTGCTGCTGAGCATGGCGGTGAAGAGCGCGGCCAGCAGGCCGACCATCACCTCCATGATGGCGCGGTGGTCGAGCTCGTCTGGACTCTTGGGTGGAGCGGTGGTCACGAGGTGCGGTTCCTCTCGTTCGTACGGTCGAAGGCCGCAGCGGCGGACGCCACGACCGGGTCAGTGTCGAGGTGTCCCTCGAAGTGCTCGAGATCTAAGGCCAACCGATCCGCGAACTCGTTGATCAGGTCGGCCATGCGCGCGGCCTCGGCGTCGTCCCAGTCGGCGAAGACCGACCTGACGAAGCCGGCGTACCTGCGCGTGGCGTCCTCGAGGCGAGCGCTGCCGTGGTCGGACAGGCGGATCAGGCCGACGCGCGCGTCGGCGGGGTCGCTCCTTCTCTCGACCAGGCCTTCCTGCTCGAGGGCGGCGATCTGGCGGCTGATGACCGACGCGGTCACGCACTGCGCATCCGCGAGGTCGCTCATGCGCTGCTCGCCGTGACGCTGGAGTCGTCGCAGCACGGTGTGATCCTGGCGTCGCATGCCGCCGTTGAGCCGCTCCCAGCGGTGGCTGGACGACCGCAGCGCCCGGCTGAGCTTGCCGAGGACGCCGACCATCCGTTCTGCCGTCTCGGTCGTGAGCATGCAGGGCCCGCCTCAAGGTTAGTTGGTTTTGCTATGCAACCTTAAAACGAATGCTTTCAGCACACAACTAATGAGGGCGCGATTCGTGTCACACCGACCCTGGCGGGCCGGAACGGACGAGGGGTCAGACGGGCTCGACGTCCGAGACGTCGTCGACGGTCACGGTGTCGTGCACCGGCGCCGGCCCGGGGCCAGTCTGGCGCTTTACGCGCGCCTCTGAGTGGGCACCGCAGCCGTGGTCGAACGACACGACCTGGCCGTCGTCGTTCGCCATGGCGTTGGCGCACACCCCGAACAACGATCCGAGCGGGGGGCTCAGCCAGACCATGAAGCCGCACGTGCGGCAGCGTCCGGGCGCCTGCTGGGTCAGGAGTGTGTCGGGGCCTCGAGAGCCGTCGTACCAGCGCTGAGCGGCAGCGTCGCGACCCTCGAGCGAGAGCACCTCGACGCGGCCGAGCCCGACCTCGTCCGCGATCGGGCGCACCGACGTCGGATCGACCTCGGCGTCGACCGCGTCGTCGCCCACGAACCATGCCGGCGCGAGGCGAGGATCGTTCTCCTCGGGCGGCAGGAGGTCACCGGGGTTCATGTCACCCGACCGCACGCGGTCCTTGTAGGGCGTCCAGACCGGCGAGACGATCGCGTCCTCACCCGGGAGGAGGACCACCTCGTCGACAGTGATCTTCTTCTGGCGCAGGGCGCGCGCCACCGTCACCGACCAGTGCCAGCCCCGGTAGCCGGGCATCGCGGCCGCGAACAGGTGCGTGACCACCCGGTCACCCTCGGCACGAGCACCGAGGTGCTCACCGACCTGCTTCTCCCCCACCTCGTCGACGAGCGCGGCACGCGCGACGTCGATCGCACCCGCCGCGACCGCGTCGAGCTTCGGCGCGCGGGCCGAGGACGCACGGGTTGGCGCAGTATGAGGGGCAGACATATGACCATTCTTCCGTACGTGGCAAGCCACCACCACGCAGGGTCGCCGGGCTGGGGTCAGGTCGCGAGCTCGTCGGCGAGCGCCCTCAGGAGCGCCGCCGTCTGTTTGGCCGTACGGCTCTCGGGGTGGCGGCCGGCACGGTACGTCTCGCCGACCCCGTCGAGGAGCCGGATCGTGTCCTCGACGATGACCGCCATGTCCTCGGCGGGCTTGCGGCGCGCCTTGGCCTGCTGCTTGGAGACCGAGGGCGTCGGGTCGAGCACGCGGACCTGAAGCGCCTGGTCGCCACGGCGTCCGGCGACGATGCCGAACTCCACGCGGGTGCCTGGCTTGAGCGTGGTCGCTCCCGCGGGCAGCGCGTCGGCACGGACGAAGACGTCCTCGCCGCCCTCGCGGCTCAGGAATCCGAACCCCTTCTCAGGGTCGTACCACTTGACCTTGCCAACAGGCACGGCTTGACCTCACCTTCGTCGCGCGTGGGCGGCGGTGCCGCGGGGACCAGGCCAAGCCTAGGCCACCTCGGTCGCAGGCCACACCGCGTCCAGATGGTCGGGCAGCTCGAGGAGCGTGGCGAGCACGATGGCCGCCCCTGCGGCGCCGAGCTCGTCGCGCGAGCACGGTCCGGTCGTGACGCCGACACCAGGGATCCCGACGAGCTCCGCCGCCTCCATGTCGTGCACGTGGTCGCCGATGTAGGCGACCGCTCCGAGCTCACGCAGGGCGTCTGCCTTGCCCGTACGCCACGCCCTCCCCCGGACCTCGTCGGCCTCGAGCCCGAGGTGGTCGAGGTGCCGCTGTGCGTCGGCAGAGTTCTTGGCGGTGATGACGGCGACCCGGCCGCCGCGTTGGCGGACCGCGTCGAACGCCTCGCGTGCTCCACCGAGGGGGGCGATCCGCGCCACGGCGATGTCGGCGTAGAGTGCACGATAGAGATCGGCCATCGCCGGGACGTCCGCGTCGGGGAACCAGTGCGCGAGCTCAGACTCGACGGGTGGACCGAGCCGCGAGACGACCAGGTCGGAGTCGAGGGGCACGCCGGTCCGCGCGGAGAGCTCGTCATAGACGGCCTTGATCCCCGGACGCGAGTCGATCAGCGTCATGTCGAGGTCGAAGCCGAGGAGCGGGGAGGTCCCGAGATCGTGAGTGGGCACCCCCGCAGGCTACGCGGCCCTGCGCGCCATCACGACGACGCTAGCCTCACGACGAAGACTTGGGCTCCCTGCCCGCCGTGCGTTCCAGGCCGCTGGCAGTCGCGCGCCTGAGCGCGACGAGCTGGGCGATCCGGAGCCGTGCGGCCCGTCTTTGGCGTTCTGCAAGATCGATGTGCGACATCAGTGCCCCCTACACCTTGTGCCGTACCTTGTGACCACTGTAGACGTCGGTGCTACTCAGAATGTTTCCGTTCTCCGGTAACGGTTGCGTAACAGTGGGTGACGGGCTAGTGACTTCCAGCGTCATTGCGCGAGCCTCCGGGTGAGCGGAACTCGGCCGCGGGTGACGATCGCCGATGCCCCTGCGGCGATCAGCGGGACCACGAAGACGAGGGTCGCGAGGATCCCCCAAGGAATGTCGATGACCGGCCCGCTGCCGGTTCCCTCAAGCGCTCCCCACCGCTCGGAGGTCAGCGGCCAGGCCGCCGCGAGCCCGGGCGCGAAGCCCACGAGGACGCCGAGCAGTGCCCCGAGAACGCCGAGCACCACTGCCTGGGCGGCAGCGACTCCCCGACGAGTCCGAGGCCCGGCACCGACCGCCGCGAGCGTCGCGAAGTCCGGACGGGCGTCGGCGAGCGCCAGCCCGGTCGCGCTGAGCGTGCCGATGAGAACCGCGATGCCTCCGGCGCCGATCAGGAGCAGCAGCTGCACGGTGAACGTCCCGCCGAACCCCTGCTCGGTCCATGTGCTCTGCTCCCCGGGCAGCTCACGCAGGGCCGCACGGACGTCGCGGAGCTGCTGGTCCGAGAGGATGGAGTCGGCGATCGCCCTGCTCCGCTCGTACGGGACGGCCTGGGCCTGCGCGGTCTGCGGGGCGATCACGGCGAGCGCGACGACCGGCTCGCGCCCCTGCGGCACCGCCCCCATGCCGAGGTCGGCGGGAGAGGCATCGAGCGAGACCGTGCGCGAGTGGCCCGATGTCCCGTCGGCTGGTTGCTCGTCTACCGCAACCCTGACCCGCCCGCCCGCATCGAGCACGGAGGGTCCTGCGACCAGCGCGCCTCCCGTACGAAGGGTCTCGATCTGATCGGGCGTCAGCTCGACACCCCACGCAGCAAGCTCCTCGGCTGTCGCGACGGCGACCGACGTCGTCGCCCAGGGACCCCACTCCTCGGTCTCCACCGCGACGTCGGTCCACCAACCCTCGCCGGCCCTCTCGTCCCCGACTCGCCCTGCTGTCCCGATCGGTGTGAAGGCGACCCCCGCGGCTTCGCCGGCAGCTCGCGCTACCGCGTCGATCGGTCTCCCACCTTCGCTGAGCACCGTCGTCCCGACCGGATAGGTGAACTCGTACGACCGGCGGTCGTGCTCGAAGTCGCTCGCGTTCGCGATCGCGAGCGCGGTGAGACCGGCGACGGTCGCCATCACGGCCGCGATGGCAGGCGTGCTGCGGGATCGCTGTCGGGCAGTGTCGCGCACCGCCAGGCGAAGCGTCAGCGGCAGGCGTCCACCGACCCTGCCCACCAGCCCGATGACCAACGGCGTGAGGAACACGGTGCCGAGGACGATCGCGACCGTGCTGGCGGCGACCGCCGTCTCGCCACCAGGCTGGATCCCTGCGGTGAAGCAGACACCCAGCCCGACGGCCACCAGCGCGAGACCGACGAGCGGCCACCCGTTGCGCCGGCTCGGCGCCGCGCGGTGGCCGACGAGGGCGGCGGTGACGTCCTGGTTCGCGACCTGTCGCGCCGGGACCAGTGCCGCGAGCAGCGAGGCCACCACGCCAAGGACGACCGCCGCGGCAACCGCCGGCCACATCACGTCGTACGGCCCGAACCCCTCGTCGAACCATCGCGGCAGGACCGCGACAACGAGCGGAGACGCCGCGAGCCCGAGCGCGGCACCGACGACGGACGAGCCCGCGCCCAGTACCGCCGCCTGAGCGAGCACCGTACGGCGGACGTCGGCCGGCGTCCCGCCCGCAGCGGCCAGGAGCGCGAGGTCGCGGCGCTGGCGTCGCACTCCGACAGCGAACGCCGGACCCGCGAGCAGCACGACCTGCAGGAGCACCGCGGTCACGATGATCACGAGGACGGCTTGCTCGGTTGTGTCCTGCCCCGCGTTCCACGCGTCGAGGTCGTACCGGGCCGACGCGGGCGGCGGGTTCTCGAGGACGTGCCGCGAGATGACCCAGAAGCCTTCGCTGTTGAGGCGCTTGACGTCCTCCCAGGTGACGGGCGCGTCGCGGTCGACGAGGTACTCGTTCTCCACGCCGTTGCCCTCGCCGAGGTCGAACGTGCCGGGGAACCCGACGGCGCCGGACGCAAGGGGATACGGGTCGACCGACCCGAACGTCCCCACGCCGACCACGGTCACGTCCCGGCCGGCGACGTCGACCGTCGCGCCGAGCGCGGCGTCGAGGCGGTCGCGCAGGTGCGGCGTCAGGACGACCTCGCCGACACGCTCCGGCGTACGCCCGTCGGTGAGGTCGACGAGGCCGTCGGCCATCGGAGGTGTGGTGTCGACCTCGCGGAGCGGGCCGTCGGCGCGCCCGACGAAGGTGACGAACCTCGACCGCACCTCGAGGACCTCGGCTCCCGGCAGGACCGCGCGGACGCCGTCCGGGCCCGGGTCGGGCTCAGGGGCGCGGTCCTCGGCGCTCGAGCCGCCACCGTCTTGGCCGTCCGGCGACTGCTGGACGGGGAAGCCTTTCCACCACAGTTGCGCCTCGGACGATCCAAGCTGTGCGGGCATGGCCTCCAGCGGCGTCACGTCGTCGGTCGCATAGAGCGTGGACAGCATCACCGCGAGCATCACCGGCGTCCCGACCATCACCGCGACGAGAGCGCTGCGGCCCTTGGAGCGACGGACGTCGCGACGCGCCATGCGCAGCGCGAGCCGCCAGCGGGCGAGGGCGCTCATGCGGGGGCCACTTCACCGAGACCGGCCAGACGGTCGCGCGCGGCGCCGTCGTCGACGACCAGTCCGTCACGCAGGAAGACGACCCGGTCCGCCCACGCGGCATGGCGTGGCTCGTGGGTGACGAGAAGCCCGCCCGCGCCTGCGTCGACGCGGCGGCGGAGCACGGCGAGCACCTCCTCGCCGGTCTCGGAGTCGAGCGCCCCGGTCGGCTCGTCCGCGAGGAGGACACGGCGCGGCCCGACGAGCGCACGCGCGATCGCGACCCGCTGCTGCTGGCCGCCGGACATCTCATCCGGGAAGCGGTCGGCAAGGTGGGGCGTACCGACGTCGTCGAGGGAGCGCAGCGCCTCCGTACGGGCCTCGCGTGCGCGGACGCCGTCGAGCTCGAGCGGAAGCGCCACGTTCTCCGCGGCCGTCAGGGTCGGGATGAGGTTGAGGTCCTGGAAGACGAACCCAAGCCGGCGTCGACGTACGCGGGCGAGCTCGCTGCGGCCGTACGAGCGGAGCGCCCGCCCCTCGACGACGACCTCGCCGGAGGTCGGCGAGTCGAGACCACCGGCGATGTTGAGCAGTGTCGACTTGCCGGAGCCCGACGGCCCCATGACAGCGACCAGCTCGCCGGCACGCAGCGTCAGGTCGACGCCGCGCAGCGCGTGGACGGCGGCGGGCCCCTCGCCGTGGGTGCGGTCGACGCCGCGCAGCTCGAGCAGGACCTCCGGGTCCAGGGGTGCGGTCATCGCGCGGTCTCCTCTACGGGGTTGGTCGTACGGCGGCGGGCCCGGCGGATCCGGGCCTCCATGTGGTCGAGCCAGCGCACCTGGGCCTCGGTGGCGAAGATGGAGCGCTCGAGGACCAGCTCGCGGGCGAGGTCCTCCTTATCGAGGGCATCGCGCTTGAGGCGCGTGAGGGCTTGGAGGTGGCGCAGCGAGTCGGCCCGTTGCGCCTGCACCACGGCGGTGACGTCGACGTCGGGGAGGCTGATGCCCATCGCGACCTTGATCGTCAGCTCGTCACGCGGTTCGGAGTCTGGCGAGACGGAGGAGGTGAACCACTCCCCCACGGCGGTCCGCCCTTGCGCGGTGAGGCGGTAGACGATCCTCCCCTCCTCGTCCGCCTCGCCCTCGGGCTCCACGAGCCCGTCGCGCTGCAGTCGGCCGAGTGTCGTGTAGACCTGGCCGACGTTCAGCGGCCACGTGCCGCCCGTACGTCGCTCGAACTCCGTACGCAACTGTGCGCCGTACATCGGCTCGTGCGACAGCAGCGCGAGCAGCCCTTGCCGGATCGACATCCGACCCCCTATACCGAGTATTCATCCTGGTAGAGAGATGTATACCGGGTATTGCACGGTCCGCGCAAGACGTGTGAGGCGTTCCCACCCGAAACGCCGCGATCCCGCCTCCGAGCGGAGACGGGATCGCGATACGTGAGGATCGTCAGGCTGCGGCCTGCGAGACCCCTTCGGCCGCCGGCTCCAACGCCTGGGCGACGATCTCGGCCACGTCCGTCATCGGACGGACGTCGATCGCCTCGCGGACCTCGACGGGGACCTCATCGAGATCGGGCTCGTTGCGATGCGGGACGAACACCGTCGTGAGCCCGGCCCGCTGAGCGGCGAGCAGCTTCTGCTTCACGCCGCCGATCGGCAGCACGCGCCCGTTGAGCGTGACCTCGCCAGTCATGCCGACCTCGGAGCGGACCTTGCGGCCCGTCGCGGCCGACACCAGCGCCGTCACCATCGTCACGCCCGCGGACGGACCGTCCTTGGGGATGGCCCCTGCCGGGACGTGGATGTGGACGTGGTGGTCGAAGAACGCCGGGTCGACCCCGAGCGCCTCGGCGTGCGAGCGGACGTAGGAGTGTGCGATCTGCGCCGACTCCTTCATCACGTCGCCGAGCTGGCCGGTGAGCGTGATGCCGGGCTTGCCGTCGGTCGGCGTCGCCTCGATGTAGAGGACGTCACCGCCGAACCCGGTGACCGCCAGGCCGGTCGCCACACCGGGCACCGCCGTACGCTCGTCGGACTCCGGCGTGAACCGCGGACGGCCAAGGTATTCCTTCAGGTCCGGCTCATCGACCACGACGGTCTCCTGCCCCGTCGCGCCTGCCAGCTTCGTCGCCACCTTGCGGAGAATCTTGGCCAGCAGCCGCTCGAGCTGCCGCACACCCGGCTCACGGGTGTAGTCGGCGACGATCTTCGCGAGCGCCGCGTCGGTCAGCGAGACCTCGTCGGCGTCGAGCGCAGCGCGCTCCAGCTGGCGGGGCCAGAGGAAGTCGCGAGCGATCGCGGCCTTGTCGTCGGCGGTGTAGCCGTCGAGGGTCACCAGCTCCATGCGGTCGAGCAGTGCCTGCGGGATCTGCTCGACAACGTTGGCCGTCGCGAGGAACAAGACGTCGGACAGGTCCAGGTCGAGATCGAGGTAGTGGTCGCGGAACGTGTGGTTCTGCGCCGGGTCCAGGACCTCGAGCAGCGCGGCCGACGGGTCACCCCGGAAGTCGGCGCCGAGCTTGTCGACCTCGTCGAGCAGCACGACCGGGTTCATCGAGCCGGCCTCGTTGATCGCACGGACGACACGGCCCGGGAGCGCCCCGACGTATGTCCGCCGGTGACCGCGGATCTCGGCCTCGTCGCGGACGCCACCGAGGGCGACGCGGACGAACTTCCGGCCGAGGGCGCGGGCGACGGACTCACCGAGCGACGTCTTGCCGACTCCGGGCGGCCCGGCGAGCACCATGACGGCACCCGAGCCGCGACCTCCGACGACCTGCAGACCACGCTGGGCGCGGCGCGCACGGACCGCGAGGTATTCGACGATGCGGTCCTTCACGTCGTCCAGGCCGTGGTGGTCGGCGTCGAGCACGGCGCGGGCGCCGTCGACGTCGTCGTTGTCGTCGGTCTTCACGTTCCAAGGGATCTCGAGGACCGTGTCGAGCCACGTACGGATGTAGCCGGTCTCCGGGTTCTGCTCGGAGGACCGCTCGAGCTTGTCGACCTCGCGCAGCGCCGCCGTACGGATGGTCTCAGGCAGGTCGGCGGCCTCGACGCGCTCGCGGTACGAGTCGGCGCCGTCGGGCTCGTCCTCACCGAGCTCCTTGCGGATCGCGGCGAGCTGCTGACGGAGCAGGAACTCGCGCTGCGTCTTGTCCATGCCTTCACGGACATCCTCGGCGATCTTCTCGGCGACGTCGGCCTCGGCGATGGCGTCCTTCGTCCAGGCGAGGAGCGTCTCGAGCCGCTCGGCCGTGTCCGGGGTCTCGAGGAGCTGACGCTTCTGGACCTCGGTGAAGTACGGGGCATAACCGGCCATGTCGGCCAGCGTCGAGGGATCAGTGACCTTGTTGACCATGTCGACGACCTGCCACGCGTCACGGCGCTGCAGGTTGGCGATCACAAGGGACTTGTACTCCTTGGCGAGCTCGGGGATGCGCTCGTCGTCGAGACCCTCGTCGACCTCCTCGGCCTCCACCCACAGGGCAGCGCCGGGGCCGGTGACGCCGGTGCCGATACGGGCACGACGGTGGGCCTTGAGGACGGCGGCGGACTCACCGGTCTGGGTCCGCCCGATCTGCACGATCTCGGCCACGACGCCGAACGAGGCGTAGCGGTCCTCGAGCCGGGGGGCGACCAGGAGCCGGTCGTCGGAGCTGGCACGCGCGGCATCCACCGCGGCGCGGGCGGCCTCGTCGAGCTCGATCGGGACGACCATGCCGGGAAGAAGGACGGGCTCGGTCAAGAACAGGACGGGCAGCTGCTGGGGGGCGTGAGCCTCAGTCATGAGCAACCTTTCAAAGTTGAGCGTGCTCTACTCAACTTCAATGAGGCTTGGCTTGTTCCCCTTCGGCGGTCGATTCCGTTCGCCGCGGGCGAACACGGTCGTGGCGCTCCGGACTCGGCGGCGGAAGCTCGACGCGGTGCCGCTCCTCGGGCCGGCCGAACATGACCCGGATCGACTCGAAGCCCTTGTGACGCTGCGCCTTGGCGTAGTCGGAGTATGCGCGCTGGTCGGCCTTGGTGAGGGTGACGTTGTCCGTGAACGGCGTGAGCAGCGCGCGCGGATAGAGGCGCTTGGTGCGGACGACGTTGATCTGGACCCCGATCATGGCCATCACGGCGCCGATGTAGATCAGTCCCATCATCCCGAGGACGACGGCGAAGACCTGGTTGAGGTTGTTGGAGCGGGCGATCACGTTCTGGACGTACGCAGTGCCGGCCAACTGCAGCCCCTGCCAGAGGATCGCCACCGCGAACGCGCCCGGTGCGGCCGACCGGAAGCTGTGCTTTCGCGCCGACGCCATGAGGAAGAGGACCGTGAAGGCGAGGCCGCTCAGCACCAGCGTGCCGCCACGCGCCAGCCACCCGGCCCATTCGTGCTCGTCGGAGAACCACGGGTTGGTCGACAAGAATGCCGTGAGGCCCGCGATCACGAGGATCGAGAAGCCGGCAAAGCCAAGCATCACCAGACTGCGCCCGCGGCCCACGAACGGGTTGGGGCGAGCGTTGCGCGGCACGGCCCACGCGACGTTCATGGCGAACTGCGAGGACTGACCGAGCCCCAGAACCCCGTACAGCGCAACGAGAGCACCGAAGATCACCGCCGTCGCGGAGCCCGTCAGCCCCTCGGTGCTCTCGATCTGGTCGCCGATGATCGGGAAGCTGCCGATCGCGGTGTCGAGGAGCTGCTCACGCAGAGCCTCATCGTTCTGGAGAAAGAAGCCGAGAATGCTCGACCCGATGAGCAGCAGAGGGAAGATCGCAACGAAGGCGTAGTAGGTGACGGCCGCCGCGAGGTAGTTGCTCGAGTCGTCGAAGAACTTGTAGACGACCGCGATGGGGAAGCCGACGAACGGGTGGGTCCGCTGGTAGCGGTCGATCCGGTCGGCAACTGACACTCCGCAAAACTACCCGCTCGGAGGATCGCGCGGGTTGACACCACCCCTTGGCCGCCGCTAGGACGCCGGCATGCAGGTGCAGAGACAGAACGGATGGCCCGCAGGATCGGCGTAGACACGGAAGTCCCGATCCTCCAGGCCGCTCGGCGGGGTGACCGGATCGAGCGGTGTCGCGCCGAGGGAGATCGCGAGCGCGTGCGGACCCTCGTACGCGTCGACGAAGAGGTCGAGGTGCGCCTGCTGCGGGGCTCCATCGGGCCACTGGGGCGGCTCGTGGTGGGCGACACGCTGGAAGGCCAGCCCCTTGCCCGGCCCGTCCAGCTCGACCCAGCCGTCGCCGGAGTCCGCGATGAACTCCGCCCCGAGGAGGCCGCCGTAGAAGGTCGCGAGCGCGCGCGGGTCTGCGCAGTCGAGCACGTACAGGCCGAGGCGGACGCCGGTCTCGATGTGCGCGCCGACGCTCATACGACGCATCCCCTCGCGCGCAGCGGCCGCGGCGCGCGTGCCGGGCTGACCCCCGCACGGCGGGCGTCCGTCGGAGCCGGTCGCTGAGCGACCGTGCGCCGCCGCTCGTCTCGCTCCAGGAAGTCCTTCGTGATCAGGTACGACGCCCAGGGATGCATGGTCTCCTCCTCGATCCAGTAACTCCTTAACTCACTTTGCCAGTTACGGGGTCAAGATGCAACCGTCTAACGCGTTATGCTGGTTTCATGAGCCCGTACGCGCAAGCAGCCGGCGATCCGGCCGACCGGGTCGTGGCCTTCCTCAACACGCTCGACGTCGAGGACGGGATCGACGACCTCGAATCCGTCGCGTCGTACGCCGCGTGGTCGGGCCGCGACCAGACTCGGACGACTCTCGACCAGGCGCGCCGCCTCCGCGACCAGCTGCGCACCCGGGCCGCGGGCGAGCCCCCCGTCGACGCCGTCACGATCGGGGTGGACGTGGTGCTCGACGACGAGGTCGCGCTGCGGGGGGACACCGTCGCTGCCGAGATCGCCATCGCCGTCGCGCAGCTCTCGATCGAGGGACGCCTCGGCAGGGTGAAGATCTGCCCGGCCGACGACTGCCGGTGGGCCTTCTACGACCACTCGCGCAACCAGTCGCGCCAGTGGTGCTCGATGCAGGTCTGCGGCAACCGCGCGAAGGTCCGCCAGCATCGCGAGCGGTCGGCGGCGCCGACGCACGGCTGACCGTACGAGAGGCCGTCTCAAAAGGCTGTTCGGGCTCGTACGGACAAAAGTCCGCGCACAGATCCGCTGACCGCTCAGCGCGCGTCAGCGTGCTGACGGACGCCCGCCACGACCTCGTCGAAGCGCGCCCGGTCCAGCACTGCGCCCTCGCGGCGCACGGCTGTGGCATCGACCGTGATCAGACGGTCGAGCCGCACCTCGCTGGGCCGGCCTTGCCGGTCCCAACCGCCGGACCCGATGTCGATCCAGTAGCGACCCCACCGCGCCTCGTCGGCGGCGTCACGGTCGTGGTCCTTGCTCGTGAGCATGACGCCGACGAGCGCGGCGCCGCGTCGGCCGACGAGCAGGACCGGCCGGTCCTTGCCCTGGCGCGGATCGTCCTCGTACGGGACCCACGTCCACACGATCTCGCCGGGATCGGGCCGGCCGTCGGGCTTCGGGTCGTACTGCATGACGAGGCCGGACGACCCCGGCGACGGACGACGGGAGGGAGCAAGCACCGACGCGAGCCGACCGAGAAGGTCGCGAGTCCTGGACATGACCGCACTGTAGTGCGGGGCGGCGCCCGCGCCCGGACTACCGTGGTACGGATGAGCGAGATCGACACCACCCCGCGTACGCTCGCCGACGACCTCCGGGCTCGCGGCGACGATGCGCTCGCGGTGCTGCTGCGGGCCCGCCCCGATCTCGCCACCCCGACGCCGTCCGACATCGGACAGCTCGCCTCACGGGCCGCGTCCCGACCGTCCGTCGCGTGGGCGCTCGACCGGCTCGACCTCGCTCACCTGTCGACCCTCGCGGCGATGTCCGCACTCGAGCCTCCCGTCACCCTCGCTGCGCTGCGCCGCCAGGTCGACGCCGACGACGCCCGCATCTCCGCGATCGTGGCGAGACTGCACGCGAGCGCGCTCGTGTGGGGCAGGCCTGGCGGCTGGCACGTGGTCCGCGAGGCGCGCGACGCGCTGAGGGTGCTCGGACCGCGAGGCCCGTACGACGGCCCGCCTGCGCTGCGGACCCGCGAGGTCGACGACCGGCGCATGCGGCACGCGAGCGCCGGCTCGGTCATGGAGCTGCTCCAGCGCGTCGAGCACCTGCTGGCGACCTGGGGCGAGCAGCCGCCTCCCGTGCTGCGCTCGGGCGGCCGCGGCGTACGCGACGTGCGCAACGCCGCTTCACTGCTCGGCGTCGGCACCGACGAGGTCGAGTTCCTGCTCGACCTGACCCAGGCGGCACGCCTCCTCGGCCGGGCCATCCATGCGGCCAACGGCGAGGTGTGGGCGCCGACGACGGTCTTCGACACGTGGCGGGAGAAGCCGCCGGCCGACCGCTGGATCGCCCTCACCTCGGCCTGGATGAGCCAACCGGGCCGTCGCGTGCGCGCGCAGGTGCTCCGGACGCTCGCCTCGGCCGACGGCGCCGCGTACACCGACGTCGAGGACGTCGTCGATGCCGTCGCGTGGCACCTCCCCCGCGCCGAAGAGGGCCGCGATGACCTCGTACGGCGCACGCTCGTCGAGGCCACGTGGCTCGGCGTGGTCGCACTGGACGCCCTCTCGCCCGCCGGGGCCGTCCTCGGACTGCCAGACGCACGCGACGTCGTCGATCGCCTCTTGCCCGGCTCCGTCACCCATGTCCTCGTCCAGGCCGACCTCACCGCGGTGGCCCCCGGCCCGCTCGAGCCCGCACTCCGCGCCCGGCTCGAGGACGTGGCGGTCGTGGAGTCGCGTGGCGGCGCCACTGTCTACCGGTTCACGACTGCCTCGCTGCGCCGCGCTCTCGACCTCGGCTGGCCGGCCAGCGAGATCCACGCGTTCCTCACAGAGATCTCGGCGACGCCGATCCCGCAGCCGCTCACCTACCTCGTCGACGACACCGCACGGCTGCACGGACGGCTCCGTCTCGGCGACGCCGCCTCCTACCTCCGCGCGGACGACCCCGCCGAGCTGGACGCGCTGCTCGCCGACCCGACGCTCGGCCCCACGCTCCACCGGATCGCCCCGACCGTGGTCGTCAGCACCGTCCGCGCCGAGCTCCTCGCCGAGCGTCTCGCCGCGGCGGGACGCCAGGCGGTGGCCGAAGAACCCGGCGGGGTCCTGCGCGTCCACCGCCGCGACCTCGTACGCGCCGAGGCCGTCGACGTCGGCCTGCGACCGCCGCCGGACCCAGCCGAGGCCGTCGCCGCCCTCCGGGCGGGAGAGATGGCCGCGTCACTGCGCCCCGCCGACGGCCACGACGATCAACGAGGCTCGCTCGCGACGATGGCGCAGCTGCGCGAGGCCGCCGAGGCCCAACAGCGGATGTGGGTCGCCTACATGGACCAGGCAGGCACCCGTACGGAGCGCGTGGTCGACCCCTTGCGGGTGGACGCGGGGTGGCTCACCGCCTTCGACCACCGCACGCAGAAGGTGCAGCGGTTCGCGGTCCACCGCATCGTCCAGGTAGCGTCCGCGCCGTGACCTCTGCCACCTCACCAGCCGCCGTCGCGCTCCCCGACCTCCCCGCCGACAGCTTCTACGAGCAGGTCGGCGACGCCAGCTTCCTCTCGACCGCGGCGACCGAGAGTCCCTGGGACGCCCGGGCACAGCACGGCGGCCCGCCTTCGGCGCTGCTCGGACGCTGTCTCGAGGCGAGCATCGGCGACGAACCCTTGACGGTTGGCAAGATCGACGTCGACTTCCTCGGCCCGATCCCTCAAGGGATGTGCGACGTCGAGGTGACGGTGCTCCGCCCGGGCAAGCGTGTCCGGCAGGTCCAGGCCACGATGAGCGCGGACGACCGCACGGTCGTCACCGCTCGCGCTTGGCTCGTGGCGTACGAGGAGGGCCGGGCGCCGAGGTCCGGAGTCGCGGTGCAGCCACCTGAGTTCCCTGACCCGCAGCCCCAGCTGACGGTCCCGGGCACTCCGGCCGCGTGGGGGTACGGCCGCGCGGTGGAGTGGCGGTTCGTCGAGGGGCGCCTCGGCGGAGGCGACGAGGAACGCGCGCGGGTCTGGGGACGTATCCGCGTGCCGCTGGTCGCGGGCGAGGAACCGACCGGGCTGCAGCGCCTGCTCACGCTGGCCGACTCGACGAACGGGATCAGCGCGCAGCTCGATGTGCGCGACTGGCTGTTCGTACCGCCGGGCATGGGGGTCACCCTCCAGCGGGTGCCTGCATCGGACTGGATGTACTTCGACGCCACGTCGCACGTGCAGCCGCGCGGCACCGGGGTGGCGCACGCCGTCGTGTCGGACGGGGATGGCCTGTGCGGCTACGTCAGTCAGCCGCTGCTGGTCGCTCCCCGCAGCTGACCTGACCTGGACAGACATCACCCTCGCCGCGCCGGGGGGAACAGCGGCGAGGGTGACGATGTGGGTAACAAGCATTGATCTTGCTACTGCTTACATCTTACCGACGGGGCCGTCATGTCCAAAGTGATCTACAGCGCTTACCGATCTCCGTCCCCCGGCTACCATGGCCGGATGGACTTTGTGGGCTACGCCGAGCGCGCGGCAATGCTCGCCAACGCGTCACTGGGCTCGGTGGACGACGTCCGCGACCACCTCGCCGAGCGCGAGTGGCTCGTCCCGCAGGTCACCGACCGCGACGTCCGCACCCTGCAACGGTTCCAGCGGCGCCTGCGACCGGTCTTCGAGCACGGTGGAGCGGGCAGGGCTGCGGACGTGGTGGTCGCCGTCAACACCCTGCTGGCCACCCACCGCATCACGCCGCTCATCGTCCCCACCGACATCGCCGCCACCGACACCGGCACGAGCCCGAGCGGGTGGCGTCTGCACGTCGCCGACCGTGCCGCCTCGGTCGCCGATCTGCTGGTCGCGGAGTCGCTGATGGGCATCGCGATCCTGGTCTGCGACCTCGACCCTGGACGCCTCGGCGTCTGCGCGGCGCACGGCTGCGCCAACACCTACGTCGACACCTCCCCCAACCGCTCGCGCCGCTACTGCTCCGATCGCTGCTCCTCCCGAGCAAACGTCGCGGCGTACCGTGCACGGAAGCGGGCAGGCGCCGCCGCAAACCCCCGAGGAGACGTATGAACGACGGTCCCCTGATCGTCCAGTCCGACAAGACGCTCCTCCTGGAGGTCGACCACGACCAGTCGGCCGCGTGCCGGCGCGCCATCGCACCCTTCGCTGAGCTCGAGCGGTCTCCGGAGCACATCCACACCTACCGCATCACGCCGCTCGGCCTGTGGAACGCGCGCGCCGCCGGCCACGACGCCGAGCAGGTCGTCGACGCGCTGATGGACTACTCGCGCTATCCCGTGCCGCACGCGCTCCTGGTCGACGTCGCCGAGACGATGTCGCGCTATGGGCGCCTGCGGCTCGAGAACACCCCGACCCACGGGCTCGTCCTCGCCACGACCGATCGGCCGGTTCTCGAGGAGGTGATCCGCTCCAAGCGCATCGCGCCGATGCTCGGGGCGCGGATCGACGACGACACGATCGTGGTGCACCCCTCCGAACGCGGCGCGCTCAAGCAGGCACTGCTCAAGGTCGGATGGCCCGCGGAGGATCTCGCCGGCTACGTCGACGGCGAGGCGCACGCGATCGCCCTGTCGGACGGCGAGTGGCACATGCGGCCGTACCAGGCCGAGGCTGTCGAGTCGTTCTGGCACGGCGGGTCCGGCGTCGTCGTCCTCCCGTGCGGTGCGGGCAAGACGATCGTTGGTGCTGGCGCCATGGCACAGGCGCAGGCGACCACCCTGATCCTCGTCACCAACACCGTCTCGGCACGTCAGTGGAAGGACGAGCTGCTGCGTCGTACGACGCTCACTGAGGACGAGATCGGCGAGTACAGCGGGGCCAAGAAGGAGATCCGACCCGTCACCATCGCCACGTACCAGGTGATGACGACGCGCCGGAAGGGCGTCTATCCGCACCTCGAGCTGTTCGACGCCCGTGACTGGGGCCTGATCGTGTACGACGAGGTCCACCTGCTGCCAGCGCCGATCTTCCGGATGACCGCCGATCTCCAGGCACGGCGCCGGATCGGCCTGACCGCCACCCTCGTGCGCGAGGACGGCCACGAGGGCGACGTGTTCAGCCTCATCGGGCCCAAGCGGTACGACGCGCCGTGGAAGGACATCGAGGCACAGGGCTACATCGCTCCCGCCGACTGCGTCGAGGTGCGCGTGACGTTGAGCGACTCCGAACGGATCGTGTACGCGACGGCGGAGGCCGACGTCCGCTACCGGCTCGCGGCGTCGACCGGCCGTAAGACCGAGGTGGTCCAGAGGCTGGTCGAGGAGCACAGGGGTGAGCCGACCCTGGTCATCGGCCAGTACATCGACCAGCTCGACGACCTCGCCGAGCGCCTCGACGCTCCCGTGATCAAGGGCGAGACGTCGGTCAAGGAGCGCGAGGCGCTGTTCGCGGCGTTCCGTACCGGCGAGATCGACCTGCTCGTGGTCTCCAAGGTGGCGAACTTCTCGGTCGACCTGCCGGAGGCGTCCGTCGCGATCCAGGTGTCGGGCTCGTTCGGGTCGCGCCAGGAGGAGGCGCAACGGCTCGGCCGGCTGCTGCGTCCCAAGGGCGACGGGCGTACGGCCCGCTTCTACGCGGTGGTCGCCCGCGACACCGTCGATGCGGAGTTCGCCCAGCACCGGCAGCGGTTCCTGGCCGAGCAGGGCTACGCCTACCGGATCGTCGACGCCGCCGACGTCTGAGTACACCCGCCGAACGTGAGGAGGGCTCGTGATCGAGAACGGTGACATCGAGGTCGTGGTGTTCGACGTCCTGGGGACGCTCGTCGACGAGCCCAGCGGCCTTCGCGCGGCGATCCGCGAGGCGGTGCCGTCGTCGGAGGCGACGGTCGACGCGCTCCTCGCCGCGTGGCAGCAACACATCGAGCGCGAGCAGGAGGGCATCACCCGAGGCGACCGCCCGTACGCCAGCACCGACGTCCTCGACTGCGAGGCCGCTCGGGTCGTGGCGGACCTGGCCGGTGTCACCGACGTGGCCACGCTCGCGCGGCTATCCACAGCCGGCCGGCGCCTCTCCCCGTGGGGCGACTCCGTCGCTGGGCTGGAGCGGCTCGCCGCCCACTACCCGCTGATCGGACTGTCCAACGCCAGTCGTACGACGCTCCTCCACCTCAACGCCCGCGCCGGACTGCGGTGGCACCAGGCACTCTCGTCCGAGACCGTCCAGGCGTACAAGCCGGCACCAGAGGTCTACGGGCTCGCCGTCGAGACCGCGGGCTGTGCCCCTGAGCGGATGCTGATGGTGGCCGCCCACGCCTGGGACCTTCGCGGAGCGCAGGCGATCGGGATGCGGACGGCCTTCGTCGAGCGGCCGGTCGGAGATCCGCCGACGAGCTCCGACACGTTTGACGGGCAGTTCGGCAGCCTCGACGACCTGGTCTTCGCACTCACACCGTCGACACCTCGATGAGTTCCTGCGTCGGTCGTGGTCTGACCTTCGACAGATCCGGACGACGAAAGGCCCCCGAATGCCTGACCTTCTCGATCTCGGCCCCTCGACCCGGCGGGTGGCAGCACTGCTCGACGGCGTCGGCGACGACGACCTGACCCGGCCGACCCCGTGCGACTACGACGTCGCGACCCTCCTCGAGCACCTCGACGGCCTCTCCCTCGCCTTCACGCTCGCGGCCCGCAAGTCCGACGACCCGATGCTCGGCGCCGCTCCCGCACCGTCCGGCGCCGCACTCTCCCCTGGATGGCGACAGCGGATCCCCGAGCGCCTCGACGCGCTCGCCGAGGCCTGGCGCTCGCCCGAGGCGTGGGAGGGCGAGGCGACCGCCGGAGGCGTCACGATGCCTGCCGACATCGCGGCGACGGTGGCGCTCGACGAGGTCGTGCTGCACGGCTGGGACCTGGCGCGCGCCACGGGGCAGCCGTACGAGGTCGACCCAGGCGATCTGGCCGTCGTGCACCGCTTCGTCGAGGAGTCCGCGAAGCCGGAGCAGGCGCAGGCCCGCGAAGGGCTGTTCGGACCCCCGCTGCCCGTGCCGGGGGACGCCCCTCTGCTCGACCGGGTCGTCGCGCTCGCCGGACGCTCGCCTTCCTGGCCGCACTGAAATCCGGCGCTGCGGACCTGATGAGAGGCCTCTCATCGGGGACTTATGCATGCCTCACGGTCCGAGGGTTACCTGAAGTCGTCACCCCGACGGTTTCGGACAAAGGAGACATCATGCCTCGCGCCACCGCGCGCCGTACCCTCGCACTCGGAGCCGCGTCCCTGCTCGGGATCGCCGGCATGGCTCCCACGACCGGCTCGGCCGAGGCCGCGCAGGCCGCCACCTGCGGGGGCCTGCGGGCCACGATCATCGTCACCCAGGGTGACGACAACCTGCGCGGGACCAGCGGACGGGACGTCATCGCCGGGCTCGGCGGCGAGGACGACATCGTGGGCCTCGGCGGCAACGACGTCATCTGCGGCGGGGCCGGAGAGGACGACATCGAAGGCGGCGCGGGCAACGACCGCATCCGCGGCGGCTCAGCCGGCGACGACATCGAGGGCAACGCCGGCAACGACCACATCTGGGGAGGGTCGGGCAACGACGACATCGAGGGCAACGCCGGCAACGACCACATCTGGGGCGGCTCCGGCAACGACGACCTCGAAGGCAACCGCGGTCGCGACCACCTGTGGGGCGGCCCGGGCAACGACACGCTCGTCGGCGGACCCGGCAGGGACATCCTGCGCGGTGGCCCGGGACGCGATCGCCTGTTCCAGGGTCAGGAGCCCGACGACGACTGAGCCTTCAGCCGACGTACGTCGTGAGGCCGTGCACCTCAAACTGCTCCCGAACCCGCGCCACGAGCTCGGGTGAGGGCGGCGTGACATCGGCGAGATCGTACGAGGCACCGAGCCGCTCCCACTTCTCGCGGCCCATCTGGTGGAACGGCAGCACCTCGACACGGCTGACGTTCGGCCAGCGCTCGACGATGCGGGCGACGTTCTCGACGTTCTCGTCCGCATCGGTGAGACCGGGGACGAGGACGAACCGCACCCACACCTCGGTCCCGCGCGCGGCGAGCCGGTCGCCGAAGTCGAGCGTGGGCTGGAGCGAACGGCCGGTCACCCGCCGGTAGGTCTCCTCGTCGCCCGACTTCACGTCGAGGAGGACGAGGTCGACGTCGTCGAGCATCTCGTCGGTCGCTGCGGTCCCGAGGAAGCCGGAGGTGTCGAGCGCGGTGCGGACGCCGAGCTCCTTGGCACCGCGCAGCACCTGCGCGACGAAGCGAGGCTGCATCAGCGGCTCGCCTCCCGACAGCGTGATGCCGCCGCCGGTCGCGGCGAACACCGGCCGGTAGCGGGCGATCCGCGCGACAAGGTCGTCGGCACGCACCTCCGTACCGTCGCGCATCCGCCACGTGTCGGGGTTCTGGCAGTACAGGCAGCGCAGCGGGCAGCCGGTGAGGAACGTCGTCATCCGCGTCCCCGGCCCGTCGACCGCGGTCACGAGCTCCCACGAGTGGACCGCCCCGACCTCGCCGGAGCGCATCGCCACCATCCGCTCCCCGCGGTCGAGGTCGGCCGCGGGGACGTCGGCGAGGAGGGCGGCGGTCATCAGACGGCTCCGTGGAACGTCCGCGAGAGCACGTCGAGCTGCTGCTCGCGGGTGAGGCGGACGAAGTTCACCGCATACCCGGAGACCCGTACGGTGAGCTGCGGGTAGTTCTCCGGGTGTTCCATCGCATCCTCCAGCGTCTCGCGGTTCAGGACGTTGACGTTCATGTGGTAGCCCTCGGAGCCGGTGTACGCGTCGAGCAGACCGACAAGGTTCGTCACCTGCTCGTCCTTCGTACGCCCGAGCCCGGACGGGACCACGGTGTTCGTCAGCGAGATGCCGTCCGGCGTGTTGCCGGTGGCCTTGCCGTAGACGACGTTCGACGTGATCGTGAGGACCGACTGGGTGTGCAGCGCATCGCGGTACGTCGGGTAGGCGCGCACCTTCTCCATGAACCGCTCGACGAGGTCGCGGGCGATGTCGTCCACGCGGTCGTCGTCGTTGCCGAACGTCGGGAAGTCGCCGGTGGTCTCGTAGTCCACGACGATCCCGCGCGCGTCGAAGACGGGCACCACCGTCGCATACTTGATGGCCGACAGCGAGTCCGCCGCCACGGACAGGCCCGCGATGCCGCACGCCATCGTCCGCAGCACGTCGGAGTCGTGCAGCGCCATCTCGAGCCGCTCGTAGGCGTACTTGTCGTGCATGTAGTGGATGACGTTGAGTGCCTCCACGTACGTCGCCGCGAGCCAGTCCATCTCGGCGTCGAAGCGGCGCATGACGTCGCCGTAGTCGAGCGGCCCCTCGCCGACCGGAGCGGTGGCCGGGCCGACCTGCTTGCCGGTGATCTCGTCACGGCCGCCGTTGATCGCGTAGAGCAGCGTCTTGGCGAGGTTCACCCGCGCGCCGAAGAACTGCATCTGTTTGCCGACCCGCATCGGGGACACGCAGCACGCGATCGCGGCGTCGTCGCCCCAGTGCTCGCGGATGTGGCGGTCCGACTCGTACTGGATCGCCGAGGTGTCGATAGAGACCTGCGCGGCGAACCGCTTGAAGCCCTCAGGGAGGCGGTCGCTCCAGAGCACCGTCAGGTTCGGCTCCGGCGCGGGACCGAGGTTGTAGAGGGTCTGCAGGTAGCGGAACGTCGTCTTGGTGACCAGCGGCCGCCCGTCGTCGCCCATGCCGGCGAGCGACTCCGTCACCCAGGTCGGGTCACCGCTGAAGAGCGCGTCGTACTCGGGCGTACGGAGGAAGCGCACGATGCGCAGCTTGATGACGAAGTCGTCGATCAGCTCCTGCGCCTGCGACTCGGTGAGGTCACCGCGGGCGAGGTCGCGCTCGAGGTAGATGTCGAGGAACGTGGCGGTGCGTCCGAGCGACATCGCGGCGCCGTTCTGCTCCTTGACCGCGCCGAGGTAGGCGAAGTAGGTCCACTGGACGGCCTCGCGGGCGCTCGTCGCGGGACCGGAGATGTCGAACCCGTACGAGGCGGCCATCTCCTTGAGCTCGTTCAGCGCGCGGATCTGCTCGCTGTTCTCCTCGCGTGCGCGGATGACGTCCTCGGAGGCAGGCTGCATGTCAAGGGCGGCACGGTCGTTGCGCTTGTCCGCGATGAGGGCGTCGACCCCGTACAGCGCCACGCGGCGGTAGTCGCCGATGATGCGGCCGCGGCCATACGCGTCGGGGAGCCCCGTGATGACGTGCGCCGAGCGGGCAGCGCGTACGGACGGCGGGTAGGCGTCGAACACGCCCTGGTTGTGCGTCTTGCGATATTCGGTGAAGACCTTCTTGAGCATCGGGTCGACCGGGTAGCCGTAGGTGTCGAGCGCGGTCTCCACCATGCGCCACCCACCGTTCGGCATCATCGCGCGCTTGAGCGGAGCATCGGTCTGGAGCCCGACGACGACCTCGTTCTCGCGGTCGATGTAGCCGGGCTCGTGGGCCGTGATGCCGGCCGGCGTCTGCCAGTCGACGTCGTAGACACCCTTCTCGCGCTCCTCGGGGAACATCGCGCTCAGACGCTGCCAGATCCGGGTCGTCCGCGCTGTCGGGCCGGCGAGGAACCCACTGTCGCCCTCGTACGGGGTGTAGTTGCGCTGGATGAAGTCCCGCACGTCGACGCGGTCCCGCCAGGGCCCGTCGGCGAAACCCACCCAGCCACGGGCGGCGCTCGTGTCGAGCCGTGAGTCGGTCGCGATGCTCATGTTCCCTACCCCTCGATGGAGACGATGCCTTCGCCTCCAGTCAACGCCTCATTTTTGTTGTTTGGGCCATCAAAGGGTGTCGTCTTGGCCACACTGCGCCCATGTCAACAACCGACACACGTCTCCCCTGCGCCTGCTTCCGACCCCCCGTAGGCTGGACAGAGTGCACCCCCGCATCCGGCTCGAGCTGGCGAAGCGCTGGTCAGAGCCACACCGCGAACATCACGACATCGATCACCTGTCCGAGGTGATCGGTGCGCTCGACACGCTCGCCGTTGAGGGCCTTGCGTTCGACGTCGAGCTCGCCCGCGCCGCGGCGTGGTTCCACGACGCCGTCTACGACGTGCACCGCGCCGACAGCGTCGAGCGCTCGGCGCTCCTCGCTCAACGGTGGCTCGGCCCGGGCTACGGCGACCGGGTCGCCGAGATCGTCCTCGCCACGCGCGACCACCTCGCCGCACCCGGCGACATCGAGGCGGCCGCAGTCTGCGACGCCGACCTCAGCATCCTCGGGCAGGACGAGGCGCGATACGACCGGTACGCCGCGGCGATCCGTACGGAGAACGACTACCTCCCGGCCGCGGACTACCGCCAGCTGCGCGCCATGGTGATGTCGCGCTACCAGAACCGTCCGCGGATCTTCGTCACCGAGCCCGGCTACCGACTGTGGGAGTCCAGCGCCCGCGCCAACATCACCCGCGAGCTGACCGCGCTCGGACGACCGGTGCCCGTGTGACGTCGGGCCGCGCGGCTTGCCCTCGACACTTACTCTGGACGCCGTGACGGAGTACCTCCTCGAGGCGCGCGCCCGCGTCCTGCATGACCTGGCCGCTTGCCGCATGGCCGACGCGACCGCGGTCTCCGTTCTCGAGGACGCGCTGAGCCAGCGCGGCTGGTGGGTCGCGCAGTGGCCGGACGGCGCGCCGTTCCTCGTCGGGCTCGTCGCTCAGGACGTCCAGGACGCCCTGCTCGACGCCGGCAGCCGCTGGCCGCGCTGCACGTCGTGCGAGGAGACCGCCGAGCACACCCTCGGCGTCGAGCCCGAGCTCGGCGACGCGCCACGCTGGGTGTGCACCGAGTCGGGCATCGACGTCGCACCCCTCGGCGCGCTTCGGGTGCATCCCACGCGCCCGTAGGGCGCGGATGATCTTTGACGACGTGGGAGTGACCTTCCCCGATTCCAGCCGCCCCAGGAATGGACGCAACGTGCAGGCTTCCCGTACGGGGTCGGTCGAGCCAGTCTCAACCAACGAGATCAATCAGGTCGGGCACTCACGCATGCGTTCCAATCGACCTGACCTGGTCCAAGTGACGGTCTCGATGGGGTCGTGACCTCAAGGGTGAGGAGGCGTTTAGTTGCTCGCGTTTGCGCGACGTAGAGGTCGCGGAGACCTGCCTCGTTGGCCGATCGGATGCCGACCGGGTCGATGATGATCACGGTGTCGAACTCCAGCCCGCGCGTGTCGGGCGCGGCGATGATCGTGGCGTCGGTCTCGCTGACCTCAGCGTCCAGTGTGGCGGAGCGGTGTGCGGTGGCGATGACGCCGATCAGTTCTCCCGGATGCGTCTGCCGGATGCGTGTGATGAGCTCGTTGAGAACGGAGACAACGTCTTCTCCAGCGACTGTGAGGGCGGTCGGTGGTTCGCCGTGTCGGATCGAGCGAGAGAGCCGCTGTTCGGGGGCGATGCGGGCGAGTAGGCCCGCTGTCGCCTGCAGGATCTCCGCGGTGGTGCGGTAGTTGACTGTGAGCGTGTGGTGGGCGAACCTCTCGTCGACGAATGGTTCCAATGCCTCACTCCACGTGCGGATGGTCGTGGTGGGACCGGCCTGGGCGAGGTCTCCCACGATGGTCATTGAGCGTTGCGGGCAGCGGCGCATCAGCCCCCGCCATTGCATTTCGGAGAGCTGCTGGGCCTCGTCGACGACGACGTGCCCGTACATGGTCTCGGGGAGGCCATCGATGAATGTGCGTGCTTCATCGAGCAGTGCAAGATCGGCGCTACTCCACCCCGTCTGGGCGAGGCCGACCAGTTGCGCGAGATCCTCCTCCGGCACATCGGGAAGCGCATGGGCGAGTGCGGCGTGGTCCCCGAGGAGACCTCGGACGACGTCCTCGGATCGAAGCCGGGGCCAGACTGTGGCAACAATCCGGTCGATTCCGGGATCGTCGAGAAACTCTTCACGGAGCTGATCCCAATCGATGTCCAGACCGTCCGCGGACACGTCAGCATCGTCGGAGCTGACGCGCCGTGGATTCCCCGCGAACATGCGATCGAGGTCGATGCCGAGGAACTCCTTGATCTCGGCTTCGAAGTCCGTGAGTTCCTTCGCGGTCTGCTGCTCCAGTTCGTTCACCAGCTCAGCGACGACGTGTTCGGTGAACAGTTCCCGGGCACGGTTGTGTCCGATGCCGCCCTGGAGGGCGCTGCGCCGCGCGGCGTCGACCCGGTCGGAATCAAGGACAACCGTGCCGTGCGCGGTCTGAAATTCGAGCGGTACGCCGTGAGGCTGACGTGCCTGCACCCAGCGTGCGAGCCCGTCAGCGAACTCCGCACGGCCTTTGAGGCGCGCGACTTCGTCTGGTTCGGTTTTCGTCGCTTCCGCGCCGATCAGGTCGGGCAGCGTCGCCAGCTGCACATCGTTCTCCCCGAGCGAGGGGAGCACTTCGGAAATGTAGGTGAGGAACCGTCTGTTCGGGCCGAACACGAGGACCCCACGATCAGCGATCTGGGAGAACGCATAGAGCACGTATGCCGCTCGGTGCAGGGCGACAATCGTCTTGCCGGTTCCTGGGCCGCCATCGACCACCATGATTCCGCGATGCGGTGACCTGACGATCTCGTCCTGCTCGGTCTGGAGAGTCGCCGCGGCCTCTCGCATCCGCCCCGTTCGTGTACCGCTCAGCGCAGAGACGAGAGGGCCATCGCCGACGACGTCCTCGGCGGTCGGTGTGGTTCCGTTAAGGATCTCGTCACTGACGTCGACGACCGTGCGGCCATCCGAGCGCAGATGTCGACGCCGGCGAAGACCCAGTGGCGAGGCCATCGTGGCCGAGTAGAACGGCCGTGCGGCCTCCGCCCGCCAGTCCACGAGCACCGGTTCTCCCGCGTCCGTGCGCAACCCGATCCGGCCGACATGCAACGATTCGCTCTGCTCGGCATTGTCGATGCGTCCGAAGCACAAGGACCGTTCTGCCGAACGGAGCTGGCGAATCTTGTCGGACAGCCGCGAGGCCTCAAGATCCCTTTCGTAGAGCTCTTCCGGCCCTTCAACGCGCGCGGCCATCGCCCGCGCATGTGCGGATAGGCTCCCGCTCAGGTCAGCGTCAAGACGCGCGTACATCGCATCAAGAGACCGCTGTTCTTCTTCGATCTGTTTCGCCTTGCTCGCACCCATATCCATGTGCATCGTTCTCCCTCATCCGGCGTCTACTATGGGGCGCAGGTTCGGCAAGAACAACTTTGACTTTCCGGGATAATTTTGGCCTTCCGAGAACCTGCGTCACACAGAAAGGCGATTGGGTGACGCAATGTCGCGTCAGATGTCACGCGGTCGGAAGCCACTCACCTCCCTGTTGGAAGAAGAAGCGGGAATGACCGTTTCGAACGGGCTGGCGTCGGTCCCGGCTGCTGGTCACGATTCGCTGTTGCCGGTGTCGTGAGTGCGACGGGCACTCGAAGGGATCGTGGTCGCGTGGAACACCGACGACGACGCCGTTCTCGCCGAGGGCAGACGGGTCCCCCACGCCGCTTCGACGGCGTCCAGGTCCTGGGCGTCGACGTCGGAGTGATCGTCGTCCCCGGCCACACGTGCGCGATCTCTAGCCAGGATGGGTACGCAGCGATCTGCGCTCAAGGATCCAGGTAACTGGCACCGCGATTCTCGCGCGAGATCCCGCGTGGTCCGGAGCATGTGCTCCGGACCGGACTCGCGTCAGCCCCTGCGCCGCCGCACGAGCCGCCAGACCACGAACCCGGCGACCGCGCCGACCGCGAGCCGCGCCCCATACCGCTTGAGCAGCACTGGGAGCACCGTGGCTCCGAGGTCGAGCTCGGCGGAGTCACCCGCCGGGCCTGCGGCCGAACCCCCGACCAGGCCCGGAGCGGGAGTCGGCACCGGCACCGGCTCAGCGAGAGGCGGCTCAGGTGCTTCCGCGGCGTGCCGCCCGCGCTCTGGCGGCGCCTCGGGCACGACGACCTCCTCCTCGACGCCCGGCGGAGGCGCCGACAACCGATCGCTGATGCACCCGACGAACTGCGACAACAGCTTGTCGCTCACGTCCTGGATCACCCCCCGTCCGAACTGTGCGGGCTTCCCAGTGATCGCGAGGTCGGTCACCACCTCCACACGGGTCCCCTCGCCGTCAGGGAAGAGCCGCGTGGTCACCTTCGCCCCCGCTGTGCCCTGGCCGCGCTTGTCCTTGCCCTTTGCATCGATGACGACCCGACGCTCGGCCTCGTCACGCTCGACGTACGTCCCCGACCCTCCGTACACCAGCGAGATCGGCCCGAGCTTGATCTTGATCGTGCCGGTGAAGTCGTTCTCGTCGACCACCTCCACCGTCGCCCCCGGCATACACGGCGCAATGGACTCCAGGTCGTTGAACGCGGCCCAGGTCGTCTCGATCGGTGCAGGGACGGTGAAGGTGTGCGAGAGATCCATCAGGCACCCGCCGCCCGGACCACGGCCCGCCGAGTCAGGACGCGCGCGAGGTGGCGTCGGTAGTCGGGCGAACCGTTCAGGTCGTCGGGTGGCGTGGTGCCGTCGGCGACCCCGGACACGGCGGCCTCGACCGCCTCGGCGACGGGCGAGACTCCGATGAGGGCCTGCTCGACCGCCTTCGGGCGTACGGGCGTCGAGCCCATGTTGGTGAGCCCGAGCCTTGCCTCGGCGATCGTGCCGCCTTCGAGCCGTACGGTCGCCGCGACCGCGACGATCGACCACTGCTGGGAGACGCGGACGAACTTCTCGTACGCCGCGCCCCACCCGGTGCGCTTGGGGATGCGGACGGCCGTGAGGATCTCGTCCTCGCCGACGGCCGTGGTGAAGAGATCGACGAAGAAGTCGGACGCCGGCACCGTACGGGAGCCGGACGGGCCGGTGATCTCGAACGACGCCCCGAGCGCCAACGCCGGAGCCGGCAGGTCACCCGCCGGGTCCGCGTGCACGAGCGCACCCCCGAGCGTGCCGCGGTGTCGCACCTGCGGGTCGGCGACCGTCGACGTCGCCTCGGCGATCAGCGCGGCGTGCTCGCGGACGAGTGCGCTCGCCGCGACCTCGTGGTGCGGCGTCATCGCGCCGATCACGAGGTCGTCGCCGTCCTCGCGGATGCCCCGCAGACCGTCGATGCGGCCCAGGTCGACGATCAGCTCGGGCCCGGCGAGCCTCATCTTGAGCACCGGGATCAGGCTCTGTCCGCCGGCGAGGACCTTCACGTCGTCGCCACCCTCGGCGAGCAGACGCACCGCGTCCTCGACCGTGTCCGGCGACTCGTACTCGAAAGATGTCGGAATCACTGTTCATCCCCCTGGGCCGTACCCGTCTGGACCGCGCCGGTCGACGCGATGTCGCGGTCAGCGACCTCGGGGCTGTTCACCGTCGGTGCGGCGGCGTCGGCCCCCCGGCCCTTCTCCGCTCCCTGCAGCGCCGCCCAGACTCGGCTGGGCGAGCATGGCATGAGGATGTCATCGACTCCGAGATGTCGCACGGCGTCGATCACGCCGTTGACGATCGCGGGGGTCGATGCGATGGTGCCTGCCTCGCCCACACCCTTGACGCCGAGGACGTTGGTAGTCGACGCCGTCTCCGTACGGTCGGTGACGAAGGACGGCAGGTCCGCCGCGCTCGGCACGAGGTAGTCCACGAACGAGCCGGTCACGAGGGTCCCGGACTCGTCGTGCACCGCTTCCTCGTACAGGGCCTGCGCGATGCCCTGCGCGAGCCCACCGTGGACCTGGCCCTCGACGATGAGCGGGTTGATGACGTTGCCGATGTCGTCGACGCAGACGTACTTTCGGAGGGTCACCTGCCCCGTCTCGGTGTCGACCTCGATCGCCGCGAGATGGGTGCCGTGCGGGAAGGAGAAGTTGTCCGGGTCGAACGTCGCGTCCGAGTCCAGGCTCGCCTCGACACCGTCGGGCAGGTCGTGCGCGGCGAAGACCGCGAGCGCGATGTCGCCGAGCGCCACGCCCTGGTCGGTGCCTCGTACGGTGAACGTGCCCTCGGCGAACTCGAGATCGTCCTCGGACGCCTCGAGCATGTGGGCCGCGATGACCTTCGCCTTCGCGATCACCTTGTCCGCCGCCGCGACGACCGCCATGCCACCGACGGCCAGCGAGCGAGAGCCGTACGTGTCGAGGCCACGCTGGGCGATCGCCGTGTCGCCGTGCAGCACCTCGACGTTCTCGAACGCGACTCCGAGCCGGTCGGCGACGATCTGGCTCCACGCCGTCTCGTGACCCTGGCCGTGCGGGCTGGTGCCCGTGACGACCTCGACGTTGCCGGTCGGGAGCATGCGCACCTGGGCGTATTCCCAGCCGCCCGCGCCGTAGTCGAGCGACCCGAGAACCCTCGAGGGCGCGAGACCACACATCTCGGTGAACGTCGAGATGCCGATCCCCAGCTGGACCGGGTCGCCCTCGTCGCGTCGCCGCTGCTGCTCGGCCCGCAGCTCGTCGTACCCGAACAGCCCGAGCGCCTTCGCCGTCGCCGCCTCGTAGTTGCCGCTGTCGTACTCGAGTCCACAGACGCTCGTGAACGGGAACTCCTCGTGCGGGATCCAGTTCTTGCGGCGCAGCTCGATCGGGTCCATGTCGAGCTCGGCGGCCAGGTCGTCCATGAGGCGCTCGATCGCGAACGTCGCCTCCGGTCGGCCGGCGCCGCGGTAGGCGTCGGTCCAGACCTTGTTGGTGAACAGGTTGGTGCACTCGAACCGGTACGACGGGAACTTGTAGATGGCCGGGAACATGAACGCCCCGAGGATCGGCACTCCCGAGGTCACGAGCCCGAGATAGGCGCCCATGTCGACGAGCAGCTGCACCTTGAGCCCGGTGACCTGACCGTCGCGCGTCGCGGACAACGAGAGCCGCTGGACCTGACCCCGGCCGTGATGGGCGGCCATCAGCGACTCGGAGCGGGTTTCGGTGTACTTGCAGGGCTTGCCCGTACGCCGCGCCACGATCATCGTGATGACCTCTTCGGGCGTGACCTGGAGCTTGCCGCCGAAGCCGCCGCCGACGTCCGGCGCGATCACGCGAACCTTGGACTCGGGGATGCTGAGCGTGAGCGCGAGCATCAGCCGGAGGATGTGCGGGACCTGGGTCGACGACCACATCGTGGTCTGCTCGCCGGTCGGATCCACGACGGTGGAGCGCGGTTCCATGGACGCCGGGATGAGGCGCTGCTGGTAGTACGTGCGTTCGACGAGGATCTCGTCGTCGGCCTCGCGTGCCTGCGACAGCGCCTCCTCGACGTTGCCACCGGTGCCTGCCTCGCCCGAGTCGAAGATCCAGAGGGCGGACCTGTTGGTGCCGAGGTCGGGATGCGCAAGGATCTCGTCCTTCTCCGCCTCCTCGAGGTCGAGCACGACCGGGAGCTCCTCATAGTCGACGTCGACCATGTCGGCCGCGTCCTGGGCCGCGGACTTGCTCCGAGCCACGACGACGGCGACGATCTCGCCGGCGAACGCGACGTGGTTGACGGCGATCGACGGGTGGTGCGGGGACTTCTGGTCCGGCGTGATGGGCCAGGCGTTCGGGAGCGTTCCGCAGAGATCCTGGATGTCGGCGCCCGAGAGGACGGCGACGACGCCGGGCGCCGCTGCGGCGTCGGAGGTGTCGAGGTTGGTGATGCGGGCGTGGGCGAACGGGCTGCGCACCATCGCCAGGTGCAGCATGCCCGGGAGCACGATGTTGTCGGTGAAGCGCGAGCGGCCGGTGATGAGGCGCTGGTCCTCCTTGCGGCGGCGTGGCGAGCCGATCTCGGTGACGGTCATGCCGCACCCGCCTCGGTCGACTCGGGCGTACCGGCCATCTCGCGTGCGCCGGCCTGCACGGCCTTGACGATGTTCTGGTAGCCGGTGCAGCGGCAGAGGTTGCCCTCGAGGTTCTCTCGTACGGTCGCCTCGTCGGGGTCGGGATGCTCGTTCACGAGATCGATGGACTGCATGATCATGCCCGGCGTACAGAACCCGCACTGCAGGGCGTGGGACTCGTGGAACGCCTTCTGCATCGGGTGCAGCGCGCCGTCCGCAGCCGTGATCCCCTCGATGGTGGTGACGTCGTGGCCGTCGGCCTGGACGGCGAACATCGTGCACGACTTGATGCTGCGGCCGTCGAGGTGGACGGTGCAGGCGCCGCAGTTCGTCGTGTCGCAGCCGACCAGCGTGCCGACCTTGCCGAGCTGCTCGCGGAGGTACTGGACGAGAAGCGTCCGGGGTTCGACATCGTCGGTGTACGTGACTCCGTCGACGGTGAGGGTGATCGGTTTCTTGGCCATGGACTTCACTCCGCTCGGCGTTGCACGTGCCCGACTGGTTGAAGCCTTTCCTACACCCGCGTGACGTAGATCACAACGCGATCGCAGAAGCTCGTACGGTTTGCCACGCCAACGTGGCTGCGATCGGTTGGCGCGGCGTGCCAGCCTCGCTAACAGAGGTCTCCCGCGCCAACGTGGCATCCAGTCTCCCGCCGTCGCCCACGCTGGCGTGGCACACCGTGCGGGGCGGCAGGGCGACGCCGAGGGTCACTCCGTCTCGTGGTGGATGCGTCCGTCGCGGGCGCTGAGGCGGTCGCCGCGGCCGCCCCACTGGAGAGCGATGATCTCCGCGGCGATCGACACCGCGGTCTCCTCGGGCGTACGGGCGCCGAGGTCGAGACCGATCGGGCTGGACAGCCGCGCGATCTCCTCCTCGCCGACCCCTGCCTCGCGCAGCCTCGCGAGGCGGTCGTCGTGCGTACGCCGCGAGCCCATCGCCCCGACGAACGCGGGGCGGTGCGGCGGATCGAGGCGCAGCGCGAGCTCGAGCAGCGGCACGTCGAACTTCGGGTCGTGGGTGAGCACGCAGATCACGGTGCGCTCGTCGATCGCGCCCGCCTCGACCTGCTTCTGGAGGTACTTGTGAGGCCACGAGACCACGACCTCACGCGCGTCGGGGAAACGCGCCGCCGTGGCGAAGACGGGCCGGGCGTCGCACACCGTCACCTGGTAGCCGAGGAACGCGCCCTGCCGCGCCACCGCCGCCGCGAAGTCGATCGCGCCGAACACAAGCATGCGTGGCTTCGGCGCGTACGAGGCCACGAAGACCCGCATCCCCTCGCCGCGCCGTTCTCCGTCGGGGCCGTACGTGAGCGTGGCCGTACGACCGGCCGCGAGCAGGCCACGCACGTCGTCGGCGATCGCGGCATCGGCGCGGCCAGAACCCAGCGAGCCGCCGAACGCGTCGGGGCGGACGATCGCACGGCGCCCGACCCACGAACCGTCCGGGTGCGCGATCACCGTCGCCACAGCCACCGGGCGGCCGGACTCGATGTCGGCGGCGACCTCACCGAGCTCGGGGAACGTCTCCTGCGACACCGGCTCCACGAACACGTCGAGGATGCCGCCGCAGGTCAGCCCGACGGCGAAGGCGTCGTCGTCGCTGACCCCGTACCGCTGGAGCACCGGGTCGCTAGCGCCGACGACCTCCTGGGCGAGCTCGTACACGGCGCCCTCGACGCAGCCGCCCGACACCGACCCGTACGCGCTCGCGTCCGGGGCGACGACCATCGACGCACCGGCCGGGCGCGGCGCCGAGCGGAAGGTGGCGACCACGGTGGCCACACCGGCGGTCTCCCCCGCCTTCCACGTCTCCATGAGCTCGTCGAGCACGTCACGCATGTGATCCAGACTACGTTCTGGCCGTACGGAGTGGCTGCGCCGGCAGGTCGCACGCCGTGCTGGAGGCACACCGCGGCGACCCTCAGCGCCCGACCTCGTCGAGAAGGGCCTGGAACGCGGCCAGCGAGTGACCGGCGACGAGCGCGTCGAGGTGCGGGTGGACCGCCGCGATCCCGCCCTGCACGGGCGCGTAGCCGGGTCGCCCACGGTGGGGGTTGGCCCACAGGACCCGGTACGCCAGCCGGCGCAGGCGCTCGACCTGGGCCCCGAGCAGCACAGGGTCGCCCCGCTCCCAGCCGTCCGACGCGATCACGACGACCGCGCCCCGCGCCATGCCCCGCTGCCCCCAGCGATCGGCGAACGCCCGCAGCACCTCACCGAGCCGCGTGCCGCCAGACCAGTCGGGCACCGTCGCCCCTGCCGCGGCGAGTGCCTCCTCGGGGTCGCGCAGCCGCATCGCCGCCGTGACCCGCGTCAGCCGCGTACCGAGCGTGAAGACCTCGACGTCCCGCGGGGACACGCTGACCAGGCGGTGCGCGAGCCGCAGCAGGCTGTCCGCGTACGCACTCATCGATCCGGAGACGTCGATCAGCAGCACGACTCGCCGGGGCCGTCGCCGTGGCGCGCGGTAGCGGAGCGGCCCCGGCTCCCCCGCCCGGCGCAGCTGGTCGCGCAGCGTCCTCGTCGGGTCGAGGTCACCCCGTCGGTGCGGCGTACGGCGTGGGCTGCGGCGCAGCGGCACCCGTACGGTCAAGCGGTCAAACATCCGCGCCACCTCGACCCGCTCGGTCGGCGACAGCGAGGCGACGTCGCGGTGTCGCAGCGTCTCCGCGCGGCTCGCGATCATCGCGACCTCCTGCGTGTCGTCGCTCGCGCCGACACCGCCGTCGTCGCCCTCGTCGAGCCCGGCCTGGACCACGACGCGGGGCGGCGGCTGTGTCCTCGTTCGCAGGCGCGGCTCGTCGGGACTGAACCACGCCGCGAACACCTGGTCGTACACCCCGAGGTCGTCGGGCTCCGCGCACAACGTCGCACGCCCCGCCCAGTAGACGTCGTGACGACGCTCGGGACCGAGCAGCGACACGGCCTCGACGAACGCCTGCGTACGGTCGGGCGTCACGCCGAGGCCCGCCTCGCGCAGGGCGTGGGCGAAGCCGACGAAGATCGCGACGTCCGCCACGGGTCAGGCCAGCATCGTCGAGAGCGCCTCGCGGACGCGGTCGATGTCCTCGCGGTACTTGCAGACGGCGCCGATCGTCGCGGCGGCAGTCATGAGGTCGAGCTCGTCACGGCCGAGACGGTCGAGCGCGGCCGTCCAGTCGAGCGTCTCCGCCACGCCCGGCGGCTTGAGCAGGTCACCACGGGCACGCAGCTCCTGCACGACCCCGACCACCTGCTCGGCCAGTCGCTGCGAGACCTCCGGCATCCGGGTCCGGACGATCTCGACCTCGCCGGCCATGCCCGGGTGCTCGATCCAGTGATAGAGGCAACGTCGCTTGAGCGCGTCGTGGAGCTCGCGCGTGCGGTTGGAGGTCAGGACGACGATCGGCGGCTCCACGGCGCGGATGGTCCCGAGCTCGGGGATCGTGACCTGGTTTGTCGACAGGACCTCGAGCAGGAACGCCTCGAACTCGTCGTCGGCGCGATCGATCTCGTCGACGAGCAGCACCGCCGGCGCCTCGCGCAGCGCCCGCAGGATCGGGCGCGCCAGGAGGAACCGCTCGTCGAACAGCGACTGCTCCACCGCATCGGCGTCGACCGGTCGGCCCGGATCGGTGATCGCCTCGACGGTCCGCAGGTGGAGGATCTGGCGCGGGAAGTCCCAGTCGTACAGCGCCTGGGTCGCGTCGATCCCCTCGTAGCACTGCAGGCGGATCAGCGGGACCTCGTACGCGGCCGCGAGCGCCTCCGCCAATGCGGTCTTGCCCGTCCCCGGCTCGCCTTCGAGGAGGAGTGGTCGGCGCATCGCGAGCGACAGGTACGCGATGGTCGCGAGCCCGTCGTCGGCGAGATAGCCGACCCCGTCGAGGTCGCGGACGAGGTCGTCGCTGGTCTGCGGCTGCTTCACGCGCTCAGCCTATGCCGGTCCTGAGGTGCCGGGCGGCGTGTCCTGATCTCGCCCGGCCGCGAGGTCGCCGCACTCGATCGCGGTCGCGTCGTGCGCGTCGAGGTAGCGGCGACCGCCTTCGTCTCCCGACAGCGTCGCCGCCATCGCCGCCCAGTGCCCACGCCCGACGAGCACGGGATGGCCGGGGCGTCCGTCGTACGTCGCCCGCGCAAGCACGTCCTGTGCGGCGCCGGCGCCGTCGGCGTGGTCGAGCACCCGGCGTACGACCGGTGCGCCGACGTCCGGCAGGTCGACGAGCATGATCAGCGCCGCGTCAGCCCTCTCACCTGCCCCGGCCGCCAACGCCTCGAGGCCCGCCCGCAGCGACGCCCCCATCCCCGAAGCCCAGTCCTGCGCGAGGACGAACGACACGGGCGGACCCTCGTACGAGGCCCGGACCCGCCGCTCCTCGGCACCGACGACGACCAGGAGGTCGGTGCACCCAGCGGCCGCGATCTCCCGTACGGTCCGAGCCAGCCAGGTCGAGCCGTCCCCCGCGTCGACGAGGGCCTTCGGCATGCCCATCCGCCTGCCCTGGCCGGCGGCGAGGACCACTCCCGTCACCCGTGCGCACGTCGTCATGTCGCCAGATCCTGCCACCTGGACCCGGCGGCGAACCGGTGACGCACACTGGTGGCGTGACTGCTGTGCCCGACGCCGCCACCGTCCTCGCCCATCTCGATGAGGACGCCATCGCGGCCGACCTTGCGGAGCTCGTGGCCCTGGCGCCTGTCGACGGCACGGTCGGCGAGATCGCCGCCAGCCACTGGGCGGCCGATCGCCTCGCCCGCCTGGGGGCCGACGTGGACCACTGGGAGATCGACCTGCCGGTCCTTCGCCAGGAGCCCGAGTTCCCGGGGATGGAGGTCGAGCGGTCGGAGGCCTGGGGAACCGTCGGGATCTTCGGGGCAGGCTCTGGCGACGTCCCCGCGCTCGCCTTCAACGGACACCTCGACGTGGTACCGGCGGGCGACCCGTTTCTGTGGGCCGACAACGACCCGTTCACCGTCCGCCAGCGCGACGGCCGCTGGTACGGACGCGGCGTGTGCGACATGCTCGGCGGCGTCGCCGCCCTCTTCGGCGCGGTCCAGGCGCTGCGCGCCTCGGGAGTCACGCTCGCCCGTCCGCTCGCGATCCACGCCGTCATCGGCGAGGAGGACGGCGGCCTCGGCGCGTACGCGACGCTGCGACGTGGACACACCGCGGACGCCTGCGTGATCGGAGAGCCGACCGCCCGGCAGGTCGTCACCGACAACGCGGGGTCGCTGACCTTCCGGCTCGTCGTCCGCGGACGCGCGGCGCACGGCTCGATGCGGTCGAGCGGGATCAGTGCCCTCGACGCCTTCGACACCGTACGGGAGGCACTGCGAGAGCTCGAGCGTGCGCGCAACGTCGATCCCGGCGAGCGGTTCGCGCACCTCGTGATCCCGTACCCGCTCTCGATCGGCACCGTCCACGCCGGCGACTGGGCGAGCACCGTGCCGGACCTCTGCATCGCCGAAGGCCGGTACGGGGTACGCCCGGGCGAGTCCGTGGCGGATGCACGTGCGGCTCTGATCGCGGCCGTCGGCGAGGCGTCTCGTGCGGACCTGTGGCTGCGCGACCACCCTGTCGAGGTGACGTTCCCCGGCGGCGTGTTCGCCCCGGGGCGGCTCCCCGACGACCACGAGCTGCTCGGCGTGGTGTGCCAGGCGGCAGCCGAGGCGGGCGCCCCGCGGCCGGTGCCGATCGGTGCCCCGTACGGCTCAGACCTGCGGCTCTACGCGGCCGCGGGCGTCCCGACGCTCCAGTACGGGCCAGGCAGCATCGGCGACGCGCACGCGGTCGACGAGCACGTCGAGATCGCCGACGTGATGGGCTGCGCGAGGGCGTACGCACTGACGGCACTTCGGCTGTGCGGCTGAGCACCTGTGCGGGTGAGCGCCGTCAGGAGGTGAGCTCGATCGACAGGAACGGCCGTGACTGCGCCCCGGCACCGATCGGCTGCAGCGAGAGCTCGGCCTCGAGCCCGCCCGCGAGGACCGCGTCCGACCAGCGGGTGCCCGCCGCGGTGCCGAGGCCGATCGGGCGTGCGCCCAGCGCGTCGGCCCAGCCCTGGACGACTGCCACCGCGTCCTCGGTCGGCATCGCCCGGTCGCTGAGCTGCACCGACGTGACCTGGTCCCCGTCGGCCCACAGCGTCGCCGTATAGACGTCGGTCGCGAACCGGGAGCCGTCGGGCAGCACCAGCGCGACCCGGTCGGAGTCGTACTCGAACGCGCCGGGGAACCCGGGCATCTCCTCCTTGTCGAGCGAGGCGACCGTGACCGGCTCCCTGACGTCGAGGCGCAGCGTCCCGGGATCGCCGGAGAGCCGCGCCCAGACGACCGTCGCGATCACGGTGACTGCCACGGCGACGAGCACACCCCCGCCCGACCAGAGCAGGGAGGTGGAGCCGCGGCGCTGGCGCGCGAGCACACCGGCGACGACGAGGGCGAGGCCGATGGCGGCGAGCGCGGCCAGCCCGAGAAGCGCGAGGACCACGAAGATCCCCGCGGCGAGACCGGAGGCCCCCATAGGGACTAGCGGTCGCCCTTGCGACGCTCGAGCATCCGGCGCACGCGGGCCTCGTCCTGTCCGAGCACCTTCGACAGGAGCTGGACGCGATAGACGTAGGCAAGGACGACGATCCCGATGATGATCAACAGCCACAGCATGTGCTCAGCGTACGGGGCGCCGCGCAACGTGGGCAGTCTCAGCGTCGGGCGAGCTCGATCTTCCAGGCGATGAGCGACAGAGCCCCGAGGACGAGCGGGACACCCAACGAGATCACGCGCCAGATCAGGAACGCCGCGACGAGCTCTGGTTCGAGGCTCCTGTCGACGTCGACGTGGTAGAGCAGCGTCGCGATCACCACCGCGTCGAGCACGCCGAGGCCGGAGAAGAACAGCGCAGTCAGCGGATAGGCCACGAGGAACGCCGTCAGCACGGGGACAGCCGAGAGCTGGTCGGCGGGAACCCCGACGAATCGGATCGACAGCACGATCAGGCCCGCGTCGACGACGACCATCGCGACGAGCGCGAGAAGGGAGCGCGGGAGCGCCGAGCTGACGCGCCGGTACGCCGCGTGGCGGAACGCGACGACCGAGTCCCGCCACGCGTCGATGTCGATCCCCCGCTTGAACCTGCCCACCACCCGCGCGGCCCAGCCGCCGATCGAGGCAGCGAGCCGCTCGTCTCGGAAGCCGAGCCAGATCGCCAGCAGGATGGCGACGCTGATCAACGCGCTGAGGAGTGCCGGCACGATCTCCGCGGAGTCGTACATCCCGGTGACGATCATGACGAGGACGCCGAGGAGCGGGGCGCCAAAGCGGATCACGTAGAAGCTCAGGGTGTTCATCACGGCACCGGCGGTCGCCGCGGGCAACGCGATGCCCCACGAGCCGAACATCGCCATTCGTGTCACGTAGTCCGCCGGCGGGGGTGCAACGGCGTACATCACGGCCGAGGCCTGGTCGTTCTGGAAGGCACGCGGCACGCTGCATCCGTCGATGAACCACACGAGGGGCAGGCAGTTGAGGAGCTGCCTCATCAGCAGCCCGAGCACAAGGACGGCGAGCTGCCACCAGTGCAGGGTGGTGAGCGTCTCCCACACCTCCGCCCACTCCAGCCCTTGCGCGAGGGTGACGAGGACGACCAGGATCAGGGCGGTCAGGATCCACGGACCGACGGTGCGGACCGTACGACGCCACCTAGGCTGCGACGGATCGGCGGTGTCGCCGACACCGTCCGGGAGGGGGCGAGCCGACCCCGATCGTCCGGCGTCCGCGGCTGGCATGCCCACAGCGTGCCAGATCGGGCGGTGTCCGCACGGCACACGCGACGGCGACCTCGCGATCCGGGTAGCCTCCCAGGATGCGCTTCTCGCCCGCGTTCGTGGTCGCCTGCGTCGGCGCTGCCCTCGTCGCAGCTCCTGCCCAGGCTCCGCAGACGAGACCGACGGCGAGCGTCCAGATCGGCGCGGCCATCGTCCCGGCCGCCTTGACCGTCGTCCCGGCCGCCGCCGCTGCACCGCTTGCGGGCCGGACGATCGTGATCGACCCCGGCCATCAGCTCGGCAACTCCCGGTTCCCGCGCAAGATCAACCGGCAGGTGAACGCGGGCGGTCTGCGCAAGGCCTGCAACACCACGGGCACCGCGACGGCCTCCGGATATCCCGAGGCGACGTTCACCTGGCGCGTCGCCGTCCGGCTCCGTTCACAGCTGGAGGCGCTGGGCGCGACGGTCGTCATGACCCGAAGCCGCAACAGCCGGCGCCTGTGGGGGCCGTGCGTCGACGTCCGCGGCAAGCTCGGCAACGCGGGCTACCGCGGACGCGAACGAGCCGCCGACCTCAAGATCAGCATCCACGGCGACGGTGCGACCCGGTCGGGACGCGGGTTCCACGTGATCACCACGAAGCGTCGCGGCGCGGTCGTACGCTCCGCCCGGTTCGGCCGCGAGGTGCGCGCGGCGCTCGAGCAGCGTGGCTTCCACCGCTCGACGTACACGGCCGGCGGTCGTGGTCTGGTGCGTCGCGGCGATCTCGGCACCCTCAACCTCAGCCGCATCCCGACCGTGATGGTCGAGCTGGGCAATATGCGCAACCGCCGCGACGCCCGCACGATGCGCTCGGCGGCCGGGCAGCGCCGCTACGCCCGGGCACTCATGACGGCGGCCGTCGAGCACCTTCGGTGACCTAGGCTGCGTGGGGTGCCGACCACGCATCGCCTCCTCCACCTCTCCGACACCCACGTGAGCCGTACCGGTCCTGACGAGGACGGTGTCGACGCGGTCACCGCGCTCGAAGGGCTGCTCCACGACGCACGCCACGTCCCCGCCCTCGACCTCGTCCTCGTGACGGGCGACATCGCTGACGACGGCTCGTACGAAGGATGCGTCGCCGTCCGCGAGATGGTGGGCGCGTTCGCCGCGGAGCGCGGCATCCCGCACGTCTACACGACCGGAAACCACGACGACCGCGGTGCGTTCACGCGGGCGCTCGGCTCGGGGCACCTCGACGCCGACGGACGCGACGTGGGGCGGCTCGCCGGCGGCTCAGCCGGCAAGCGCGCCGCCGTGAGCGACGTCGGCGGCCTGCGGGTGATCACGCTCGACAGCCTCGTGCCCGGCGCCGTCCACGGCGAGCTGAGCGGCGGCGAGCTCGCGTGGCTGCGGGGCCAGCTCGCGACGCCCGCGCCGTACGGGACGATCGTCGCGCTCCACCATCCCCCGCTCTCCCTCGACTCGTCGCTGATCATGAAGGACGTCGGGCTGCACGATCGCGACCTTTTGGCCGACGCGGTCGCAGGGACAGACGTCCAGGCGGTGCTGTGCGGGCACTTCCACCACCAGCTGTCGGGCACGATGCGCGGGGTCCCCGTCTGGGTGACCCCGGGTGTGGTGACCCGCATCGACCTCACCGCACCGCCGTCGCGCACGCGCGCCGTGCTCGGTGCCGGAGCCACGGTGGTCGACCTCGGGGGGCCGTTCTCGCCGGCTTTCCACGTGCTGCAGGCGCGGGAGCCGCGCGCGGGTGAGCTCGTCTACCTGGTCGATGCCGTGTCGTGGGCCGACGTCGACGAGGAGTGAGCTGACATCGCGTCGGCGACCGCGCGCGGCTCGGCACCACCCTCTGCCCGCATCCCGGCGATCACCCCGGCCTGATCGGCGGCCGAACGGTTCTGGCTGAGCTTGGCCTTGGCCTCGACAGAGGTGACCGCGATCTCGATCCCGACGATCCCCCGCAGCTGCCCCTCGACGAACGGCTCGGGCGCATCCGTCACCGCCCACGGCTCCGCACGCGGCTGCTCGTGGAGATCGGTCAGCCGGGTGACGGCGGCGCGGAGCCATGAGGCGTCGCGGTGCACACGGACCGTGCCGCGCAGCTCGACCCGCGTGTAGTTCCAGGTCGGGACGACACGTCCATGCTCGGCCTTGGCCGCATACCAGGACGGCGACACGTACGCCTGCGGTCCCGTGACCACGATCAGCGCGGGCGCATCGTCGGCAAGGGTGCGCCAGTGTGGGTTCGCGAGCGCCATGTGCGCGATCACGCGGTCCTCGTCGCGCAGCCAGACCAGCGGCAGCGCGTCGCGTACGGGATGCCGTCGGCGTCCGCGGTCACGAGATCGCCGGCAGCGACCGTACGGATCAGCGTGTCGATCGCGGCGTCGTCGTCGAGGGCGTTGAAGCGGGGCACGTACACCTCGCCACCGTACGACCCTGCGGCAGCTTTCTCGGAACGCGAGTGAACCGATCTTGCGCCCGCTAGCGTCCCTAGGATCATGACCCCCCAAGAGCGCGACGCCTTTGAAGCGTTCGTCACCGCGCGCTGGACGCCGATGTTCCGGCTCGCACACGCCTTGACCGGCAACCGCGACGACGCTGAGGACGTGGTGCAGTCCGCGTTCGCGAAGGCGTTCACAGCATGGCAGCGAGTCCGAGCCGCCGACAGCCCCGACGCGTACGTGCGACGCATGATCGTCAACGAGGTGCGCGACGGGTGGCGCCGGCGCTGGCGCCACGTGGAGCGGTCGGTGCCGGACGTGCCCGAGCGAGCCAGCGGCGGACACGATGACGCGGTCGCAACCTCCGACATCGTGTGGCGCTGTCTGCAACGGCTCCCCGCCAAGCAGCGCGCCGTCGTCGTTCTCCGCTACTTCGAGGACCTGAGCGAGCGCGAGGTCGCCGCTGTCCTCAAGATCCCACCGGGCACGGTCAAGAGCCGGACGAGCGCGGCGATGCGGATGCTGCGCACCGAGCTCGCCGCGCGCGGCCACGGCCTCGACCCAGATCCCGACCAAGGCGACACCCCGCGATCCACGATCGACCTCGGCAGGAGCCCGGCATGAACCTCGAGACCCTCGTCCGCGACTCCGTCGCCGACCACACCTCTGGCCCCGTACCGGAGCCTGACATGGTGGCGCTCACGCGTCGCCACCTTGCACGTTCTCGACCGCGGGCCGGCATGCTCGTCCCCGCCGTGGCCTTGGCCGCCGCCGGGGCCATCGCCGTCGGCAGCATCCTCGTCCGACCGCTGATCGCCGACGACCAGGCGCCGCTGGCCGTACAGCCGACCGACGGCCTCCACGTCTATCTCGCCGCAGCCACGCAGGTGGCGATGGACGGCACCCTGCACACGCGCACCCACGGCGGCCCCAAAGGCATGGCAGTGGCCACCCCCGAGGGAGTCGTCTATCTGGGCGACGACCGCCGGCCGTACCTGATGACGCCAGAGGGAGAGGAGACGCCGATCGGCGACCTGGTCAGCGACGATCCCGACTGGTCCCCGAGCCTGGCCGCGGACGTGGCGTCGTCGACGGTCGCCTGGACGAGCCGAGCCGACGGTCGTACGACCGTCCACGTGTACGACCTCGTCGACGGCAAGGAGCAGCGGCGACGTATCCCGCTCCAGAAGTCCGACACCGACACACCTGCGAGCGACGGGGTCATCCACGGTGTCGCGACCGGGATCGTGGTGA
Organism: Mumia zhuanghuii; assembly: GCF_042681565.1. Taxonomy (NCBI): domain Bacteria; kingdom Bacillati; phylum Actinomycetota; class Actinomycetes; order Propionibacteriales; family Nocardioidaceae; genus Mumia; species Mumia zhuanghuii. Next base: position 51,080 of record NZ_JBHUFT010000008.1, on the reverse strand, counting down.
TCGCGATGCGGTCGGACGCCGGCACCGAGTACCGGATCTGGAACACGATGACCGACGCCGGGTTCTTCGAACCCGAGGTGACCGGCGACCTGATGGTCTCGGGTGTCGCCGGCCGAACGATCCTGACCTACGGGCCGGGCGAGCTCGGCCGAGGTGGACCAGGTGGCGGTCTCGACGGTTGGGCGGTCGTACGCCTGGAGGGCGAGCACGACGGTGAGCAGCAGTACCTCTCCCCTGACGGGCGGCTGAGGCTGATCGCCGGGAACTCGGTGCACCAGGACGGTCGCCCCGGCGATCCCGTCGTCGTGGAGGACGTCGCGACGAAGCAGCGCACCGAGCTTCGGATCGAGGAGGATCGGCGCGACATTCCCCAAGTCTCCTTCGACACCGACGGGAGTCCGATGGTGCTCACGAAGCTAGAGGGGCGGAAGGGCTGGACCTTGTACGACTGCGAGGTCCCCGAGGAGGGCGAGGAGTCGTTGCCGTGCCACGTGCAGGCAACCGAGATCCGCCAGGCGTCCTTCCCCGGAGAGGACACCTTCTGAGGACCACGTGACGCGACGGCGCCCCGCCGGTCCGAGGACCGACGGGGCGCCGCGTGGTGCTGAGCCGAGCTCAGACGGTGGGTTCTGAGATCAGAAGCCCATGCCGCCCATGTCGCCCATGTCGCCGCCCGGCATGGCCGGAGCGTTCTTCTCGGGCTTGTCGGCGACGACGGCCTCGGTGGTGAGGAAGAGCGCCGCGATCGAGGCTGCGTTCTGCAGCGCCGAGCGGGTCACCTTGGCCGGGTCGAGGATGCCTGCAGCGATGAGGTCGACGTACTCGCCGGTCGCGGCGTTGAGGCCGTGACCCAGGGGAAGCCCCTGAACCTTCTCCGCCACGACGCCGCCCTCGAGGCCGGCGTTCACGGCGATCTGCTTGAGCGGAGCGGTCGAGGCCGACTTGACGATGGCCGCGCCGGTCGCCTCGTCACCCTCGAGCTCGAGCTTCTCGAACGCCGCAGCGGTGGCCTGGACGAGTGCCACGCCGCCACCGGCGACGATGCCCTCCTCGACGGCCGCCTTCGCGTTGCGCACGGCATCCTCGATGCGGTGCTTGCGCTCCTTGAGCTCGACCTCGGTGGCCGCGCCGACCTTGATGACCGCAACACCGCCGGCGAGCTTCGCCAGGCGCTCCTGCAGCTTCTCGCGGTCGTAGTCAGAGTCGGAGTTCTCGATCTCGGCACGGATCTGGTTGACCCGTCCGGTGATCTGGTCCTCCGAGCCGCCACCGTCGACGATGGTGGTCTCGTCCTTGGTGACGACGACCTTGCGCGCGGTGCCGAGCAGCGAGATGTCGGCGTTCTCGAGCTTGAGACCGACCTCCTCGCTGATGACCTCGCCACCGGTGAGGATCGCGATGTCGGTCAGCATGGCCTTGCGGCGGTCACCGAAGCCCGGAGCCTTGACGGCAACGGACTTGAAGGTGCCCTTGACCTTGTTGACGATCAGGGTGGCCAGCGCCTCGCCCTCGATGTCCTCGGCGATGATCAGCAGGGGCTTGCCCGACTGCATGACCTTCTCGAGGACGGGGACGAGATCCTTGACCGAGGTGATCTTGGAGTTCGCGATGAGGATGTACGGGTCGTCCAGCACCGCCTCCATGCGCTCAGGATCGGTGTAGAAGTACTGCGAGATGTAGCCCTTGTCGAAGCGCATGCCCTCGGTGAGCTCGAGCTCGAGCCCGAAGGTGTTGCTCTCCTCGACGGTGATGACGCCTTCCTTGCCGACCTTGTCCATCGCCTCGGCGATGATCTCGCCGACGATGGGGTCAGCAGCGGAGATCGCGGCCGTCGAAGCGATCTGCTCCTTGGTCTCGATGTCCTTGGCCATCGAGAGCAGCTGGGCGGAGACGGCCTCGACGGCCTTCTCGATGCCACGCTTGAGCGCGATCGGGTTGGCGCCGGCCGCGACGTTGCGCAGGCCCTCGCGCACGAGCGCCTGAGCGAGCACCGTGGCGGTGGTGGTGCCGTCGCCCGCGACGTCGTCAGTTTTCTTGGCGACCTCCTTGACGAGCTCGGCGCCGATCTTCTCGTAGGGATCCTCGAGCTCGATCTCCTTGGCGATGCTCACACCATCGTTGGTGATGGTCGGAGCGCCCCACTTCTTCTCGAGGACGACGTTGCGGCCCTTGGGGCCGAGGGTCACCTTCACCGCGTCGGCGAGGACGTTCATCCCTCGCTCGAGGCCGCGGCGGGCTTCCTCGTTGAATGCAATGGTCTTAGGCATATCTCCCGCGATTCCTCCGCGTAGAGGTGGATGGTTCAGGGCGATGCCCGCGACGGACGGCCCGCGTCCGCGGCGATCCCTTCTCGCCGTGACCTTCGAACCTCATCGACCTGTCCCGTTCGTACGTTGGCACTCGTACGAGACGAGTGCTAACGCCCTTTCTAGCACTCGGGCCCAGCGAGTGCAAAGACTGGGGCACGCGATGAGTTCCCCAGGGACGGCCGGTCCCCCCTTCCGATCCCGACCGAAGGACCTGCCCATGGCGACCTCGCTCTACCACTCCACGGCCTCGCTCGACGGCTTCATCACGGGCCCCGACGAGGAGATCGGCTTCCTCGTCGAGCCCGCGATGGGCGACAACGCCCTCGTCGACGCGCTCACGGCCCGCCCGTACGGCGGTGCGTGGGAGGGGCCGATCGTCGTGCACACCCACGACCCGGACGAGCCTCCCGCCGAAGGGATCGTCTTCGTCACCGGCACGGTCGAGGACGCCTACGCGGTCGCGGCGGAGGCGGCCGGCGACAAGTACGTGGTCGTGCTCGGTGCGGTCACCGCGAGGCGTCTTCTGGAGGCGGGCCTGCTGGACGAGGTGATGCTGCACGTCGTGCCCCGGTTCGTCGGCGCCGGCACCCCGGTCCTCGACGCCCCCGAAGGTCTCCCGGTGAGGCTGGACTGGATCAGCCGCTCGACGTCCGGCGAGATCCAGAACCTCTGGGCGCGCGTCATCGGCTGACGCGCGCGGCGAGCTCGCCGGCCACCACCTCGAGGTCACTCAGCACGGTTCGGACCGCTGCACGCTCGGCACGGTCGGGTCGCGCCAGCGCGAAGACGTGCCTGCCCGCTCGCACACCGTCGAGCCCGAGCAGCCGGACGTCCCGCGGCTGTGCCGCCGTCGCCCACAGGCGCGGGAGGAGCGCGATCCCCTGCCCCGACGCGACGAACGCCGCGACGACGTGGTTGTCGAGGAACCGCTGGACGACCTGGGGCGCCTGTCCGTCGACGGCGAGCATCGGGAGGAGCAGGTCGAACGGGTGCCCCTCCGGCACGCCGATCCACGGCTCGCCGGCGAGGTCCTCGGGGCGCACCCGCTCCTGCGTCGCGAGCCGGTGGCCCTCCGCGACGGCGACGTCGAGCGGCTCACGCAGGAGCGGCGTGACGTGCAGGCCCGTCGTACGGGCGTCGGGCACCGCCACGACGGAGTGGCCGATGACGACGTCGTGGTCGGCGGTCGCCGCCGCGAGGTCGTGCTCGGCGAGGTCGAGGTCGCTGAGCCGTACGGTGACGCCAGGCGCGTGGGCGGCCAGACGAGGGACGAGCGGCGCGAGCAGCATCTCGGCGCCGCTCGGGAACGCCGCCACGGCGACCTCGCCGCGCACGTCACCACGGAACTCCTCGAACCGTGCCCGGGTCCGTGCCACCACCTGCGCGATCTCGACGGCTCCCTCCGCCAGGAGGTGGCCCGCCTCGGTGAGCCGTACGCCGCGGCCGTCGCGCTCGACGAGCACCGCCCCCAGCTCGCGCTCGAGCGCCTTGAGGGCCTGGGAGATCGCCGACGGCGTCCGGTACGTCGCGGCGGCGACCGCCGTGATGCTCCCGCGCTCGGCGAGCTCGCGCAGAACCGCGAGCTTGTCGACGTCGAGTCCGTCTCCATTCATTGAAGCAACGCTACAAGGTGACAAGAGAAATAGTCGCTTGTGCTACATCCAAGAAGGCCCGCACGCTGGGACGCGTGACCTCCCGTGACCGTTCCCTCGCCGTGCTCGTCGCGGTCACCTGGGGGCTGAACTTCCTCGCCATCCACGCCTCGCTCGAGCACTTCCCGCCGATGTTCTGCGTAGCGCTGCGGTTCGGCCTGATGGCGATCCCGACGATCCTGCTCGTCCCGCGGCCGGACGTGGAGCTGCGCTGGCTGATCGGGTACGGGGCAGGGTTCGGGATCGCGCAGTTCGTCTTCCTCTACGCCGGGATGAACGCCGGCATGCCTGCCGGGCTCGCCTCGCTGGTCCTCCAGGCGTCCGCCCCGTTCACCGTCGTCCTCGCCGGCGTCCTGCTCCGCGAGCGCCTGAGCGGCCGTCAGGTCCTCGGGATCCTCCTCGCGATCGCCGGGCTCGCCGGAGTCGCGTGGCACCGGTCGCAGACGGCGGCGCTCCTCCCCGTCGTACTGACCCTGCTCGGCGCCCTCGGATGGGCCTTCGGCAACCTCGCGAACCGGCAGGCCCGTCCGTCGAACCCGTTGCACCTAACCCTCTGGATGTCGGTCGTCCCGCCGATCCCGATGCTCGCCCTGGCACTGCTCGTCGAGGGCCCCGGGCGCGTCGGCACCTCGATCACGACCGCGTTCACCGCCGAGGCGCTCCCAGCAGTCCTCGGTATCGCCTACACGATCGTGATCGGCACGGTCGTCGGCTCGGGGCTGTGGACGATGCTGATGACCCGCTATCCGTCGAGCACGGTCGCGCCGTTCTCGATGCTCGTCCCGGTGGTCGGCATGAGCACGAGCGCCGTCGTCCTCGGGGAACGCCTCCACCCGTTCGAGCTGGCCTCGGGGGCGGTCGTCATCGCCGGTGTCCTTCTCGGGTCGACCCGGCGCAAGACGACGACAAGCGATCAAGCCGGGACGACTTCGCGCGCCTCGCGACCCTTGGGGCCGTCCGAGATCTCGAAGACCACGGCCTGACCGTCCTCGAGGGTCTGGGGTCAGCAGCCGCCGGCGACCGCCGGGATGATCGAGACCTGCTGGCCGGCCGGGACCGAGGTCTCGAGGCCCTCGGCGAAGCGCACGTCCTCGGTGCCGACGTACACGTTCACGAACCGCCGGATCGCGCCGGTCTCGTCGACCACGCGCGCCTTGATCCCCGGGAAGGAGGCCTCGAGCGAGTCGATGACGGCGGCGACGGTCTCGCCGTCGACGTTCACCTCGGAGTCACCCTTGGTGTAGGTGCGCAGGATCGTCGGGATGCGGACGGAGACGCTCATGGGTGTCCTCTCGGATCAGACGAGGTTGGCGGCGGTGAACGCCGTGTAGGTCGGGTCGATGGTCGCGGCCGGGCCGACCCGGTCCGCGATGGCATCGAGGGTCTTGAGCCCGTCGCCGGTGTTGAAGACGACCGTCTCCGCCTCCGGGTCGAGCTGCCCGCTCGCGAGGAGCTTCTTGAGCGTCGCGATCGTGACGCCGCCGGCGGTCTCCGCGAAGATGCCCTCCGTACGGGCGAGGAGCTGGATGCCGTCGCGCACCTCGTCGTCGGAGACGTCCTCGACCGCACCGCCCGTACGGCGGCAGGTGTCGAGCACGTACGGACCGTCGGCGGGGTTGCCGATCGCGAGCGACTTGGCGATCGTGTCCGGCTTGACCGGGCGGACGACGTCGTGGCCCTCGCGGAACGCCTGTGCGACGGGCGAGCAGCCGGTGGCCTGGGCGCCGAAGATCTTGTAGGGCGTCGCGTCGACGAGACCGAGCTTGCCGAGCTCGGTGAAACCCTTGTCGACCTTGGTGAGCTGCGAGCCGGACGCGACCGGGATGACGACCTGCTCCGGGATGCGCCACCCGAGCTGCTCGGCGGTCTCGTACGCCAGCGTCTTGGAGCCCTCGGCGTAGTAGGGCCGGACGTTGACGTTGACGAACGCCCACCCGTCCTCCTCGCCGGCGATCTCGCTGGCGAGCTTGTTGACGTCGTCGTAGTTGCCGCGGACGGCGACCAGCGTGCCGCCGTACACCGCGGTCGTGAGGATCTTGGGCCGCTCGAGGTTCTCCGGGATGAAGACGACGCTCTTGATGCCGGCGCGGGCGGCGGCCGCGGCGACGGCGTTGGCGAGGTTGCCCGTCGAGGGGCACGCGAGGACCTTCAGGCCGAGCTCGCGAGCCGCTGACAGTGCGACGGCGACGACGCGGTCCTTGAAGGAGTGCGTCGGGTTGCCCGAGTCGTCCTTGATCCACAGCGTCTTGATGCCGAGCTCGCGGGCCAGGTTGTCGGCCTTCACGAGGCGGGTGAAGCCGGGATCGGTGTTGGGGATCGCGGCGATGTCGGCCGGCACCGGCAGCAGCGGCTGGTAGCGCCAGATGCTCTTGGGCCCCGCCTCGATCTGCTCGCGGGTGATCGCCGGGAAGTCGTACGCCACCTCGAGCGGGCCGAAACACTCGAGACAGGCGTAGTGGGGACCGAGCTCCTGGTGGGCGCCGCACGCGCGGCACACCAGGCCGGTCGCGTTGCCGAAGGCGCCCTCGCGAGGCTGTCCTGAGCCCGTCGAAGGGCCGGTCGTACGGTCAGGGTTTTGCAGCGTGCTCGCGCTCACGAGGCCTCCTCGTCATCTTCCCTGCACGCGACTTTCGCCACAGGACGGACTTGGCACCATGCCTGGCGGCGGCCTCGCGGGATCGCGAGTTCACGTCAGCTGGTTGCCGGGGCTTCGTCGGGCCGTGTCCCTCCGCCCCTCGTGATGAGCTGCGTTCAGCCTACGTGTCCGTCTCACATACCGTCCACTCATTCCACCATGTGGACAGCCCTGGCCCCGCACCTCAGCGGACCCCGCGCAGCCTCTCGCGCAGCGCCTCCACGCGCTCGTCGTCCCAGTCGGCCTGCGGCAGCATCGCTCGCCAGGCGTCCAGCGGCTGCGTCCCGTACAGGTGACCGTTGCCCTCGTCGAAATCGTTGCCGCCCGCCATATCGAGCGCGAGCGCGAAGAACGTGCCCGTGGGCCACCACCGCAGGTACGGGGAGACCGCGGGGTCGCGACGCTCCTGCATCCAGTCCGGCTCGCCCCACGCCAGCGACGGCTCCCACCAGACGATCGGGTCGTCCGCGTTCTGCAGGTACGTGACGCGCGGCGAGGCGCCGTCGAGGTCGCTGATGCGGTTCGCGAAGCGGATCGTGCCGCCGTCGCCGACCACCGGCGCGACCTGCCGCGAGCCGCGGACGCGCTCACGCTCGGCCGTCCGACGAAGCTCGGTGAAGGCGGGCGACCCCACCCACAGGGCGCGGTCGACCTGCGCCGTCATCGCGTCGAGGTCCGCGAAGGCACCCTGCCCTCCGTACGCGCCGAGGCTCTCGCCGGTGACCACCAGCAGCGGACGCTCGGCCTCCGGGACCGCGGCGAGCCGCTCACGCACGGCGTCGAGCATCGCGCGCGCGGTGACGATCGCGGCGTCCTGCTCCATGAGGTAGGCGATCGGGCTCGGCAGGTGGGAGTACTGGATGCCGACCACTGCGGAGTCGCCGTCGTAGAAGTACTCGAGCGGCACGAACAGCTGCTCGTTCATCCAGCCGGTGCCCGTCGGGACGTTCACGACGACCACGCTCCGCGTCCAGGCGTCCGTACGGTCCATCTCCTCCAGCAGCACGTCGACGCGCTCGTCGACGCTGTCGGCGGTGCCGCGCCCGACGTACAGCCGGATCGGCTCGGCCGCCGGCTCCCCCGTCAGCTCGGTGATGCGCTCGGCCGACGGCCGCCGTCCGAGGAACGTACGGCCCTGGTCGCCGAGCCCGTCCCACGCGACGTCGGAGCCGGGACCGGACGTCACGTACGAGGTCTGCGGCGGGTCGGGGTCGAACGGGGTGAGCACGGTGTCCGACAAGGACATCGAGCTGTTGAGCCCGTCGATCGTGCGCTGATAGGCCCACGTGTTGAGCGCCGCGATCACCACCACCGCCGTCAGCACCGTCGCGAGGACCGACGCGACCACCGGGCCGAGGAACCGACGCCCCCGCCGCGCGAGCACGTTGCGGACCGCGCGGAGCGCCAGCGCCACGCCGACGACCACGAGCAGCACCAGCGCCGCCACGAGCGGCACTCCTAGCAGCGGCCACCCGGGCTCGTCGACGCCCAGACGCTCGTACGTCCACGCCTGACGGTCGAGGCTCTCGCCGTACGTCAGGACGACGACCACGGCGGCGAGCGCGGGGAGCCACAGGCGCATGTGCCGGCTGCGCAGCACGACGACCGCTCCGGGGCGCACCCGCGCGAGGACCGTGCGGACCACCAGGCCGATCAGCGCACCCAGCCCGTAGCCGATCGCGGTCAGGAGGCCGCTGAGCACCCCTTGCAGCACCCACGTCCGCGGGAGCAGCGACGGCTGAAGAGAGAACCAGAAGAACGCCGCCGCGAGCAGGAGACCGGCCGGGCTGCGTCGCAAGACCCAGGACGCGACCGCGCGGGCCGCCCGCTCAGCAGCCGAGCGCATCGGCGAGCCGCTCGAGCCAGCCGGCAAGCTCCTCGGGACCGTGGACGACGAGGTCGGCGCGCGGCATGAGCGCACGTTGCTCGTCGGAGGCGACGGCGATGAGCATGACCTCGGCCGCGCCGTGAGCCCGCATGCTCTTCAGCGCCGCGTACGCAGGGAGGTCGCCCAGGTCGTCGCCGGCGTACACGATCGTCCGCGTGCCGGTCTCGGTGACGAGGGCCCTCAGCGCCGCGCCCTTGTCGACGGACGAGTCGCGGACCTCAACGACGTAGCGACCGTGCTCGGCCGACAACCCGTGGAGGCGGGCGAGCTCGGCGAGCGGCTCGGCCAGCAGGTCCTGCGCCGATGCGGGGTCGGCGAGGCCACGCGTGTGGACCACGACGGCCCGACCTTTGTCCTCGAGCCGAGCCTCTTCGATGCCCAGGCGTGCGAGCAGCGCCGGGATCTCGGCGCGGACGAGCGCGACGGCCTCCGGCGGTGGGGGTACGGAGGACTCGCGCGTCTCGGCGTCCCAGCGCTCGGCGCCGTACTGACCGAGGATCGTCATCCGCGACAGTCCCTCGCGGTCGGCGAACCCGCCCAGCCGCAGCGCCGTCTCGACCGGCCGTCCGGTGACGACGGCGATCTTGCCGACGCACGGACCGATCCGTTCCAGCGCGTCGACGGACCGGGCGCTCGCGTGCGCGTGCTCCGGGTCGTCGACGATCGGGGCGAGCGTGCCGTCGAAGTCGAACGCGAGCATCGCCTGCTCGGGATCGGCCAGCAGCGACGCCAGCGCCGAGGCGCCTGCGTCGGTGCGCGGATGCGGCTCGAGGACCGCGGGGAGGGACATGCTTCCCATCCTTCCAGGCGTTCAACGCCGGCGGTGCGGGAGTCGTGAACCCTACGATGGTCCCGTGACCCGGGGCCGTTCGTACGCCGTCGTCGTCGGCGCGATCGTCGTCACCGGCGCGCTCCTCGCCGTCCTGCCGCTCGCGGTGTCCACGATCGTCGCCGTCGCGGCGACCCTCGTCTTCCTCGGTCTCGCGCGGCGGCTCCTCCTGACGGCCGACGACCTCGGCCTCGCGCGCGGCCACCTCGGGTCCGGCGCGCGATGGGCAGCGGCCTCCGCCGGCGGGTTCGCGCTGGTCTACGCAGTCGCCCTCGTGGTCCCCGCGACGCACGACCTGCTCGTGGACGACCGGAGCCCCGACTCGCTCGCGGACCTCGCCGTACGGGTGCTGCTCGTGATCCCGCTGCACACGGTGGTGCTCGAGGAGCTCGTGTTCCGCGGCGTGGTGCAGGGGATGGTCCGGCGCGACCGCGGCGTCCGTACGGCGACGGTCGTGTCCTCGCTGCTGTTCGGGTTGTGGCACCTGGGCTCGGCCTCATCCGCGCTCGCCGGCAACCAGGCCGTGTCGGAGACCCTCGGCGCCTCGCCGCTGGTCACCTTCGCCGGCATGGTCGCGATCGTCTCCGGCACCGCGCTGGCCGGGGTCGTGCTCGCCTACGCCCGCGAGCGCAGCGGCAGCCTGCTCGCGCCGATGGGCCTGCACTGGGCCGCGAACGCCGCAGGCACGATCGCTACGTACGTCGCGACCCGCTGAGGCGGCGCTACGGTCGCTCGTCCTGCGTCACCAGCGCGCGCAGCTGCTGCGACTTCTCGGTCGACCAGTCCGGCGTCCGCAGGATCGTCGCCCACGCGTCGACGTGCTCGCCCGCGTAGTTGTGCCCGTACCCCGGCGGCACCTCCGTACCGAGCGCCATGTCGGCGGTGACCTGCCAGAACGTGACGAGCGGGATCCACTGCACCGACGGCAGCACCTCCGGGCCGCGCTCCTCGCGCAGCCAGTCCGGCCGGGTCATGAGGAGCTGGGTGTTCCACCACACGATGGGGTCGGACGCGTGCTGGAGATAGAGGACCCGAGTGCCGTCCCACGGCTCGCCTGCAGGCGCGATCGGTTCAGAGGTACGCCGCGCGAACCGCACCGTACGACCGTCCTGATAGACCGGCAGCACCTCCGGCGTGCCTGCGTCGCGGTCGCCGACGAAGCGGCTCCACAACGGGTTGAAGCTCGGCGGCCCGACGAAGAGCGCGCCGTCTGTGCGGTTGGCGACGTCGTACGCGCCCGAGAACGCGGCCTCTCCCCCGAACGACCCGAGGCTCTCCCCGAACACGTACAGCTCCGGACGCGCGTCGACGGGCATCGCCGACCAGTGCGCGAACACCGCGTCGAACAGCTCACGACCGGAGTTCTGCGCCTGCTCCTGGTCGACGAGGTAGGAGATCCACGACGGGAACGACGAGTACTGCATGCCGACCACGGCGGAGTCGCCGTCCGCGAGGTACTCGAAGCTCGACGCCGACGTCTCCTCCACCCACCCCGAGCCCGTCGTGGTGACGACGAGGAGCCGCTGGCGCGCGAACCCTCCCGCGCGCACGAGGTCCTCGACGGCGAGTGCCGCCCGCTGCGAGAAGTCGTCGCCCGACTCCAGTCCCGCGAAGACCCGCACCGGCTCGCGGGCAGGGCGGCCCGTGTACGCCGCGATGTCGTCGGCCCGTGGACCTGACGCGGCGAACACCCGGCCCTCACGGCCGAGTGTCTCCCAGGCGACCAGCGAGTCCGGGCTCCCGGAGCGCTCCGGGTTGGTCGGCTGCTCGACCCCGTCCGGCGTGATCGTGTTGCGGTACGAGAAGACGTCGTCCGCCGTGGCGCGCAACCGGTCGAACAGCACGCCGTCGATCGCACCGACCAGGAGCCAGGCGACGACGAGGAGGCCGAGCGCCTTGGCGGCCCGCTCACCCAGCGCACGGTCGAGCAGCCGGACGAGCTTGTGGTAGAGCCACCGAAGGCCGCGACCGAGCTGGATGAGCAGCAGCGCGACGAGTGCCCAGGCCAGCGGGATGGTCAGCAGCCACGGCCACGGCTCGCGGTCCATGCCCATCAGCGCGCGGATCTCGTCCTGCCACAGCCGGCCGGCCACCAGCGAGGCAGCGACGGCCACGGTCGCGATCGCGGCGAAGACCGCCCAAGAGCGGCGCTGTGCCGGATGGGTGTCCCGATCGACGAGCTCGCGCCAGACGTACGCGGCGAGCACCCCGAGCCCATACCCGAGCGCCGAGCTCACCCCGGCGACGAGGCCCTGGAACACCGCGGGCCGTGGCAGCAGCGACGGCGTGAAGGCCAGGCACCCGAGGAGGACGGCACCGTACGCACCAGGGAGCGTGTAGAGGGAGAGGCGGCGCACGCGCCTGAGCGTAGTGGCCCCCGTGGCGTCAGCCCTCGGTGAGACTCAGCCCTCAGTAAGGATGAGCGTCAGACGGTCGAATTTCATCGGCTCGATCGCCGGCTTGACCCGGTCGATCTTGAGGTCGGCGGCGAGCCGCTTGGCCTGGTCCTCGAGCTTCTTGGGGTAGTAGACGGTCGACTCGGGGATCTTGCCGTACCAGTTGTCGACGCCGACGACCTTCCAGCCGGCGTCCTCGATACGCGCCGCGGTGGCGTCGGCCAGGCCGCTGACCTTCGAGTTGTTGTAGACCTCGACGAACGCGCGCGGGACCTCGGCAGTCGTCGGGGCCGCCGTCGTCGGGGCAGGGGTGGCGACCGGTTCAGGTGTCGGCGCGGCGGTCGTCGCCGTCGGGGTGGGCGCTGCGGCGGGCGCCTCTTCGGGGTCGTTGCTCACGAGCAGCCCGAGGGTCGCGAGAGCGAGGACGACCAGCGCGCCGACGACGGCGACCGACGGGACCGCTCGGGGTGAGATCCTCGTACGCTGCGTGACCCGGCGTCGTTCGTTCACGGCTTGCCTCCTACGCGTCGGCGTCCAGGCGCCGCGCCGAGCGGGTGCGACGACGCGCCGTGCGCATTCTCCGCAGCCGCTTCACGAGCAGCGGGTCGTGCGCGAGCGCGGGCTCGCGGTCGATCAGGGCGTTGAGAACCTGGTAGTAGCGGGTGGCCGACAGTCCGAACTCCGCGCGGATCGCCTGCTCCTTGATGCCGGCGTACTTCCACCAGGTCCGCTCGAACGCCAGGATCGCCCGCTCACGCTCGGTGAGGTCGGAGGCCTTCTCCGGTCGCGACGACGCGGTCGGTGACGGCGACTCGGTGGCGGCATCCATGTGTCCATCGTAGGCGGGCGAATCACCTCCGTGTCATTCGCTGCCTCCCGGCGTGGCGCGCACGGTTCGCGGGCGCGAGGATGGCGGACATGACATCCGACACCTCGCCGGTCGAGCCTGGCCCCTCGCCGGTCGAGCCTGTCGAGACCCGCTGGGGCATCCTCGCCACCGGCGACATCGCCCACTCGTTCGCGCGGGACCTCGCCCTGCTCGACGATGCCGTCCTGCACGCCGTCGGCTCGCGCTCGCTGTCGTCGGCCCGCGCGTTCGCCGACGAGTACACGACCGGCGACACCCGCCCGCGTGCTTACGGGTCGTACGAGAGCCTCCTCGCCGACCCCGACGTGGACGTCGTGTACGTCGCGACGCCCCACGGACGTCACACCGAGGACGTGCTCGCGTGCTTCGACGCCGGCAAGCCGGTGCTGTGCGAGAAGGCGCTCACCCTCGAGGCCGCGTCGGCGCAGCACCTGGTCGACGAGGCGCGCAGACGCGGACTGTTCTTCGCCGAGGCGATGTGGATGCGCCTCAATCCGAACATCGTCCGGATGCGTGAGATGGTCGCCGAGGGCGCGTGCGGGGAGGTGCGCCAGGTTCGTGCCGACCTCGGATTCGTGGCCCCGACCGACAAGGCACGCCTGTGGGACCCCACCCTCGGAGCGAGCGCGCTGCTCGACGTCGGCATCTATCCGCTGACGTTCGCCTATCTTTTCCTCGGCAAGCCTGCCCACGTCAGCGCCGCGGCGACGCTCAGCGACGCCGGTGTCGACCTGAACGGCGGCGCGACGCTGCGGTACGACGACGGCGCCGTGGCGTCGCTGTCGTGGACCCAGGTCGCCTGGTCCGACGGGCGGGCGTCGATCGCCGGTGACGGGGGACGGATCGAGGTCGCGGGCCGGATGAACAACCCGCGCGGCTTCACGTACGCCCGCTACTGGGAGTCCGACGAGATCACGGTGCCCGTCCTCGGCGAGGGGTACGCCCACGAGATCGTCGAGGTCGGCCGCTGCCTGCGTGAGGGCCTCACCGAGTCTGCGCTGCTGCCGCTCGACGAGACCGTCGAGATCCTCGCGATCATGGACGAGATCCGCGCACAGGTGGGCTCGACGACGGGCTGAGGTCCGCCGCCCGCTGACTCCGTCTCCGTTCGCGGATAGGGTCGATCCCATGAGCGACGTACGCAGGTCCGACACGGTCACCAAGAGCCTGCGAGGGCACGAGGGGTCCGCGTCGTTCGTGGTCGCAGCCAACCGTCTCCCTGTCGATCGCGCGCAGTTGCCGGACGGGTCGACGACGTGGCGCACCTCGCCTGGCGGGCTCGTCACCGCGCTCGAGCCCGTGCTGCGCAAGCAGGGCGGCGCGTGGATCGGGTGGACCGGCGCCGCTGACGAGGAACTGGCGCCGTTCGACCACGAGGGCATGCAGCTGGTGCCGATCCCGATCCACGAGCAAGAGGTCGAGGAGTACTACGAGGGCTTCTCCAACGCGACCCTCTGGCCGCTCTACCACGACGTGATCGCGACGCCGGAGTTCCACCGCGAGTGGTGGGACTCCTATGTCGCGGTCAACCGCCGCTTCGCCCAGTACGCCGCCGCGATCGCCGAGCCGTCGGCCGTGGTGTGGGTCCAGGACTACCAGCTCCAGCTCGTCCCGCAGATGCTGCGCGAGATGCGTCCCGACCTGCGGATCGGCTACTTCCTGCACGTGCCGTTCCCGCCGGCCGAGCTCTTCACCCAGCTCCCGTGGCGCCGACGCATCCTCGAGGGCCTGCTCGGCGCGGACCTGATCGGCTTCCAGACGACCGGGGCCGCCCAGAACTTCGTCCGCCTCGTACGCCTGCGCGTCGGCAACAAGACGCACCGCGACACCATCTATCTCGAGGACGGTCGTACGGTCGTCGCCAAGGCGTTCCCGATCTCGATCGACTCGCACTCGTTCGAGCAGCTGGCGCGTCAGCCCGAGACGCAGACGCGGGCCGCCGAGATCCGCGAGAGCCTCGGCAACCCCAAGTTCGTCCTGCTCGGCGTGGACCGCCTCGACTACACCAAGGGCATGCCGCAACGCTTGCGTGCGTTCGGCGAGCTCGCCCAGGAAGGGCTCCTCGATCCGGCCGACGCCGTGTTCGTCCAGGTTGCGCCGCCGTCGCGCGAGCGGGTCGACCAGTACCGCCGCCTGCGCGACGAGATCGACCGCCTCGTCGGGCGCATCAACGGCGACGTCGGCCGGATCGGACAGCCGCCGATCACCTACCTGCACTCCTCTTACCCGCGCAGCGAGATGGCCGCCCTCTACCGTGCCGCCGACGTGATGGTCGTGACGCCGCTGCGCGACGGGATGAACCTCGTCGCCAAGGAGTACGTCGCGTGCCGCTACGAGGAGACCGGGGCGCTGGTGCTGAGCGAGTTCGCGGGGGCCGCCGCGGAGCTCAAGCAGGCCTACCTGGTCAACCCATACGACATCAACGGCATGAAGGCCACGATGCTCAAGGCCATCACCGATCCGCCCAAGGAGAAGGCCAAGCGGATGCGCGCCATGCGCCGCCAGGTGATGGAGCACGACATCGACAAGTGGGCGCAGAGCTTCCTCGAGGAGCTCGAGCTGATCCGCGAGCCGCACGGCAAGCGGACCCGCCCCATCGACTGAGGCATCCCGCCCGACGCGCTTTTGGGTCCCGTTAGGGTCGAGCGCATGCGACCGAGTCAGTGGTACGAAGCCCAGGACATGTTCGGCGATCACATCACCCTCACGCAGCTGCGCCCGCACCACGCGGAGGGCGTGCTCGCAGCGTCGGAGGACGACTCCGTGTTCCAGTGGATGTCATTCGACCGTCCGACGACCCTCACCGAGGCCGAGGCCGTCGTGGGGCGCTACCTCGCGATGCCGGACACCAACGCCTGGGCGCAGGTCGATACGAAGTCTGGCGAGGTCGCCGGCATCACCACGTTCTACGAGATCAACCCCGAGCGCCGTTCACTCATCATCGGCGGCACCTGGCTGGGCGAGCGGTTCCAGCGCACCGGTGTGAACACGGAGTCGAAGCTCCTGCTGCTCACCCACGCCTTCGGCACCCTCGGCGCTGTCCGCGTCGCGTGGGAGACCGACGAGCACAACATGCAGTCGCAGACTGCGATCGAGCGGCTCGGCGCCACGAAGGAGGGCCTGCTGCGCAAGCACAAACCGCGCAAGGACGGGTCGTACCGGACGACGGTGCTCTACAGCGTCACCGACGACGAGTGGCCGCAGGTCCGCGACGGTCTCCGTACCGCCCTCTCCCGCTGAGGGCCCGTCAGCGCTGAGGGGCGCGGCTGAGGGTGCGCTGCGCGACGAGGGCCATGATCAGGGCCAGCCACGCGGCCGTGACGGTGACACCGAACGCAGGCCCGTAGCCGCCCGCGTCGGCGAGCCGCCCCGCGGTCGTCGACCCCACGGCGTAGCCGATCCCGGTCGCGCCTGCCAGCAGGGTCATCGCCGCACCGACCCGGCTCAGCGGCACGATGCGCTCCCCGAGCGTGAAGTTGCTGATCATGTACGGGGCGACAGCGAAGCCGAGCACCAGCACGACAGCGACGAGCGCGGGCAGGCTGTGCACGAGCACCAGCGGCGAGGACAGCACCGCCAGCGCGGCTGCGGCGACGAGGATGCGTCGCTCGAAGCCGATCCGTGCAGGCACCCACGCCATCGACAGCCCGGCGACCACCGAGCCCACACCGAGCATCGCGTGCACGAGTCCGGAGAGCCCCGGCGTCCCCTCGGCGGTGGCGAGCGCTGTCGCGCCGGTCTGCACCGACCCGAACAGCACACCCACGAGAAGCTGGGCGACGACGATGAACGCGAAGGCCTTCGTGAAGATGCGTCCCTTGACGGCGTTCGCGACGTGGGTGAGACGGGTGAGCGTCGCCGTCGGGTGGAGCCCGAACCATCCGCCGAACACCACGAGCAGGGCGGCCGCGACCAGCAGCGACCCCGCCGGGTCGACGAGCACGGCGACCGCGCCGACGAGGGCGGGTCCGAGCACGAACGAGGCCTCGTCCGCGGCACCCTCGTACGAGAAGGCGGCGTCGACGAGCTGCGGCGACTCACGTCCCGCCCGCCCCGTGATCGGGCGCCAGCGCACCCGGGCCAACGGGCCGACCTGTGGCATCGCGGCACCGGTGAGCGCGGCGATGGCGATCAGCCACCCGTCAGCAGCACCGGCCTGGGCGAGCAGGACCAGCACCGCGAGTCCGGCGCCACCGGCGAAGGACTGGACGAGGACCACGGGCCGCTGTCCGGTCCGGTCGGCGATCGCACCTGCGATGGGAGAGACGACCGCGTTGGCGATCGCGAGCGCGCCGGCAGCCAGACCGCCCGTCGTGTAGGAACCGGTCGTGGACGAGACGAGCAGGAGCGTGCCCATCTGGCTCATGGCCAGCGGGAGTCGCCCGAGAAAGGCGACAACGACGTACGCAGGGCCGACCATCGCGAAGAGTCGGCGGTACGAGGCAAGGGGTGACACAGAGGTCCTCAGGGTAGGCGTCATTGGCGCGCCTACCCTCCACCAGAACGCGCCAGGAACCCTGTGCCCGTCCAGTGTATCCGGCGTCGCGGAACGGCCGGACGCCTTCGCGTCGCTAGCCTCCGACGCGCTCCACCCGCACGACGGTCCCGACATCGACGACAGCTCCCGGCGCCGGGGTCACCCGCAGCTTGCCGGAGCCCCTCGTACCGACGCTCGTCCGGATCTGCGCCCCGAGCCCGACGCGCTCGAGACGCGCCTCCATCTCGCGCACGCTCGGCAGCGCGGCGTACCCCTTCTTGCCTCCGCTCACGCCGAGCGTCAGCTGAGGCACGGTCACCTCGTCAGCCGGCAGCAGCCGCAACGTCCTTACCACGGCGTCGACCGCCTCGGGCGATCCCTTCACGATGAGGCGTACGTCCTCCGAGGGCACGACGATCACGTCCCGCGTCACCCCGTCGACGATGCTGCGTTCCTGCCCGTACGCGACCCCGTTGAGCGAGCTGTCTGTCAGCGTCGGATCGCCCTCGACCTGCCCGGTCGCGGCGAGCGAGTCGATGCGCAGGGTCGTGATGGTGGTCGAGCTCGGGGACGCGCACGCCTTGAAGACGCCGACCGTGAAGAAATAGGCGCTGTGGACCGGCTCGTCGCACTGAGGTGTCTCCCAGCGCCATGTCTCGGGCACCGACACCACGATCCGTCCGCGACCGACTTCGCGCAGCGCGGCCCCGGGAGCGCCGAGGATCTGCGACACGCTCGTGTCGTCACCGCGACCCGCCACGCGGGCGCTGTCTGACGGCGCCTCGGTGGTCGCGGAAGGCGCGGTGGCCTGCGGGGCGTCACGCGGCACGTCGTCGCCGAGGCCGGAAAGCCCGACCCCGGCGACGACCAGCACCGCTGCCGCGGCAAGGACCGCGGCGACGGGCGCCACCCGACGCGACACCACCCCCGTGTGTCGCGTGCGGGAAGCCGCCTCCCACCGTTCGCGGAGCTCGTCGCCCTCGGGCGCGTACGCCGCGAGGTCGTCGAGACGCCGCCGAATCTCGTCGTCATTCATGGCGTGCTCTCCTCGAACGGGTCGGTCAGGTCCTCACGCAGCCGTGCGATGCCCCGCGACAAGAGACTGCGTACGGTCGCGGGGCGACAGCCGAGCGCCTCGGCGATCGCCGCATCGTCGAGGTCGACCCAGAAGCGGAGCACGATCGCGCGCCGCTGGCGGTCGGACAGGGCGTCGAGCCCCTGCCGGAGCGCGTCGACCTCCTCGTAGGCGAGGCCGCTGGGCGCATCGGCGTGCACCGCCGGTTCGTACGGCACCTCTCGCAGCTTCTTGCGTCTCCAACGGCTGCGCTGGAGGTTGGCCATGATCGTCGCGACGTAGGCCTTCGGATCCTCGGCGGTGGAGACGCTCGGCCAGGACTTCCACACCCGGGTGCAGGTCTCCTGAGCGAGATCCAGGGCATCCTCGCGACTCCCGACGAGCAGGTAGGCCAGACGGGACAGCCACGTGGCGTGCTCGCGCACGAACGCGTCGGCGTCAGCCAGCTGCCCGGAGTCGGTCATGGTCACACATCATGGACGCAGGTGGGGGTCCTCGTGTTGCACGCGCGTTCGAGTGGCGCGTCACATCGAGCGCCCCGCCGTGCCACACTCACCGCATGAGCAACGTCCAGCTCGTCCTCGCCAACGAGCGCACCTACCTCGCGTACATCCGCACTGCTCTCGCGCTCATGGCCGCGGGCGTGGCGATCATCCAGTTCGGTGACAACCTGGGCGGAAAGGTCAGCACCCGCGCCGTCGGAGGCGTCATCCTCGGGAGCGGCATCGTGCTGGCGTACCTGGGCTACTCCCGGTGGCGCGACAACGACCGGCAGATCGCGGAGACCCAGCCGCTCCACGCGACACGAGCCCCTTTCCTGCTCGCGCTCAGTGTCGCCGCGTTCGGGATCGCGGTGCTGGCCCTCTCCCTCTTCTGACGCGGCAGGAGTGACTCGCGAGTGCGCGGAGAGCGACTCGCTACGCTGACGGGCGTGCCTGCCCCGCTGAGCCAGCTCGTCGCCCCCGACTGGGCCGAGGCCCTCGCGCCCGTCACCGACCACGTGACGGCGATGGGCGACTTCCTCCGCGCCGAGGTCGCCGCCGGCCGGACCTACCTCCCCGAGGGCGGCCACGTGCTCCGTGCGTTCACCGAGCCGTTGGGCGCGGTCAAGGTGCTCGTCGTCGGCCAGGACCCCTACCCGACCCCGGGCCATGCCGTCGGCCTGTCCTTCTCGGTCGCCCCGCACGTCCGGCCCGTCCCGCGGAGCCTGAGGAACATCTTTGCCGAGATGTGCACCGACCTCGGCGTGACCGAGCCGACGTCGGGCGACCTCACGCCGTGGGCGAAGCAGGGCGTCCTCCTGCTCAACCGCGTCCTCACCGTCCAGCCGGGCAAGCCCGCCAGCCATCGCGGCAAAGGCTGGGAGCCGGTCACCGAACAGGCGATCAAGGCGCTCGTCGCGCGCGACCGGCCGTTGGTCGCCCTGCTCTGGGGCCGTGACGCCCAGTCCTTGCAGCCGTGGCTCGGCGACACCCCGGTCATCGCCTCTCCTCATCCGAGCCCGCTGTCGGCATCTCGGGGGTTCTTCGGCTCCCGTCCGTTCACGCGGGTCAACGAGGCACTCGTCGCCCAGGGCAGCACCCCTGTCGACTGGCGCCTCCCCTGAGAACATTGACCGATGCCCTAGCCTCGGTCGCGTGACCCGAGAACGCTCCGCCGTCCTGGCCAGTGGCTTCAGCAAGCTCGCGCGCTGGTCCTGGCAGCTCATCGCCATCGCTGCCGGCCTGTTCGTCCTCGGCTGGATCATCGGCAAGTTCTGGATGATCGGCTACCCCGTGATGCTCGCCCTCGTGGTGACCACGCTGCTCGGTCCGCCGGCGGCATGGCTCCGCGCACGCGGCGTGCCGGCCGCGCTGGCGGCCACCATCACGGTCGTCGGGTTCCTCGCGACGCTCTCCGGCGTGGTCGCCGTCCTGGCTCCGCAGATCACTGGCCAGGCGGGCGAGATCGCGGCCGAGGCCGCACGAGGACTGCAGGTCCTCCAGGACTGGGTCCAGGACGGACCGCTCGGCGTCACCGACACCCAGCTCGAAAACGCAGTGAACGCCGTCGAGGACTGGCTCCGCAACAGCGCCGCGTCGATCAGCGCGGGCGCGATCTCGACGATCGGAGCCGCCACCGGCGTCCTCATCAACACCGTCCTCGTGCTCATGCTGACGTTCTTCTTCGTCAAGGACGGGCACAAGTTCCTCCCGTGGATTCGCCGTACCCTCGGCGGCAGCGCCGGTGTCCACGTCAGCGAGGCGAGCAGCCGTGCATGGGACACGCTCGGTGGCTTCATCCGTACGCAGGCCCTGGTGTCGTTCGTCGACGCGGTCTTCATCGGCATCGCCCTGGTGGTGCTCGACGTGCCGCTGGCGATCCCGCTGGCCGTGATCGTCTTCTTCGGTGGCTTCATCCCGATCGTCGGTGCTTTCGTCACCGGAGCGCTGGCCGTCCTGGTCA
This sequence comes from Mumia zhuanghuii, assembly GCF_042681565.1. Classification (NCBI taxonomy): domain Bacteria; kingdom Bacillati; phylum Actinomycetota; class Actinomycetes; order Propionibacteriales; family Nocardioidaceae; genus Mumia; species Mumia zhuanghuii. The sequence continues at coordinate 30,506 of NZ_JBHUFT010000008.1, read as the reverse complement.
CGCTCGTCACCAACGACTTCGGCGACGCGGTGATCATGCTCATCGTGATCGTCGCCGTCCAGCAGCTCGAGGGCAACGTGCTGTCGCCGTGGCTGCAGGGCAAGGCGATGAACATCCAGGCCGCCGTCGTGCTGCTCGCCATCACGGCCGGCAGCTCGATGTTCGGGATCACCGGCGCGTTCCTCGCGGTGCCCGTCGTCGCGACCGTCGCGGCGGTCTTCCGCTACGTCAACGAGCAGATCGCCATCGCGGCCGGCGATGCGCCGCCGGAGGGCGGGGTCGCTCCTCCCGGCCAACCCGTCCCCGAGCCGGACGAGGACGGCGCCACCGCAGGAAAGCAGCCGCCGGAGAAGGTGTGACGATGCGCCCAACGGGTACCTCACGCGAGGACTGACCTTCTCGTGCCCAGGAGCTGTCGATGCACCTTCCCGCCGCCCGCGGTCCCCTCAGCGAACGGCTCATCCACCTGCTGCGACGAGATCAGGACGGCGACTCGGGCCGGCTGGCGAGCGCCGCGGTGTCCGAGGTCACGGACGAGGATCCCTCGCCGCTGACGGACGCGGACCATCAGCTCAGCCTCTGGATGCTGTACGAGTTGAGCTTCCGTGGGTTCGACGACGTCGACGACCGGTGGGAGTGGGCGCCCGAGGTGGCCGGCCTGCGCGCGGTCCTCGAGGCGCCGTTCGAGCGGGCGCTGCGCGAGGCCGCCGCGGACTGGCTCACCCGAGCCGAGGCGTACGAGGGCGGAGTCGCGGAGCAGATCTTCACGCTCACCGAAGACTTCGACGAGGGGCCCGACCTCTCCCGGTTCATCCGCCGGGAAGCGACGCCCGAGCAGGTGCGTGACTTTCTGCGCGAGCGCAGCGTCTACCACCTCAAGGAGTCCGACCCCCACACGTTCGTCATCCCGCGCCTGAGCGGCCCCGCGAAGGCGCACCTCGTCGAGCTGCAGTACGACGAGTACGGCGGCGGCCGCGTCGGGCGCCTCCACCACGAGCTCTTCGCCGCGACCCTGCGCGCCTCCGGGCTGGACGACGCGTACGGCGCCTACGTCGACGACGCAGGCGCGTCGACCCTCGCCGGGTCGAACGCCATGTCGCTGTTCTGCCTGCACCGCCGGCTGCGTGGTGCTGCGATGGGACACCTCGCCGCCTTCGAGGCGACCAGCTCGATCCCCTGCCGTCGGATCGCCGCCGGGCTCCGGCGCGTCGGGTTCGGCGAGGAGGCGGCGCACTACTACGACGAGCACGTCGAGGCCGATGCCGTGCACGAGCAGCTCGCCGCTCGGGAGATCTGCGGCACGCTCGTGTCGTCCGGCGACGTCGACCCCGCGGAGGTCCTGTTCGGCGCCGTCACCTGCCTCACCCTCGACGCCCGTCAGTCGGAGGCGCTGACCGGCAGGTGGAGCGACGCTGAGGCGCGCGACGAGGCCGTACCGGCAGGAGCCGGCGCATGACGCGCCGTACCGACCGTGAAGCGCCGGTCGAGGTCGTCCTCTGTCCCGACGGGCCAGCCCTCGTACGCGGCACGGCGTCCCCTGTGGACGTCGTCGTCCCCGACGGCGCGGCGGCGAACGCCCGCCCCGTCAGCGCACTCTGTCGTTGTGGTCGTACCGGCCGCGACCCGTGGTGCGACGGCACACACAAACTCGCCGGCCGTCGCCGCCGCGCCTCGACCGATCGCGAGAACGGGAAGGACGAGACATGAGAGCAGTGACCTGGCAAGGCCGTCGCGACGTCCGCGTCGAGACCGTGCCCGACCCCCAGATCCACGAGCCGACCGACGCCGTCATCCGCGTCACCAGCTCCGGCCTGTGCGGGTCGGACCTGCACCTGTACGAGGTCCTCACCCCGTACATGACGCCGGGCGACGTGCTCGGTCATGAACCGATCGGGATCGTCGAGGAGGTCGGCAGCGCGGTCGACCGCCTCGCCGTCGGCGACCGCGTGGTCGTCCCCTTCCAGATCAGCTGCGAGGCCTGCTGGATGTGCGAGCGCGGGCTGCAGAGCCAGTGCGAGACGACGCAGGTGCGCGCGACCGGCAAGGGTGCCGCCCTGTTCGGCTACAGCTCCCTCTACGGGCAGGTGCCAGGGGGCCAGGCCGAGCTGCTCCGGGTCCCGCTCGCGGACACCACCGCCGTACGGGTCGAGCACGGACCGCCTGACGACCGGTACGTGTACCTCTCGGACGTGCTTCCCACCGCCTACCAGGGCCTGGAGTACGCCGCCGTCCCCGACGGAGGGACGCTGGTCGTCCTCGGCCTCGGCCCGATCGGGCAGATGGTGGCACGCCTCGCCGTGCATCGCCAGATCCGGACGGTCGGTGTCGATCTCGTCCCCGACCGACTCGCCCGCGCCGCCCAGCACGGTGCCGAGGTGCTCGACGCGACCGACGGCGGAGTGGCCGAGCGCATCCTCGAGCTGACGGCTGGTCGTGGGCCCGAGAGCGTCGTCGACGCCGTCGGGATGGAGGCGCACGGCTCGCCGGTCACCAAGGCCGCCCAGACCGTCGTGGGGCTCCTGCCCGACGTGCTGGCGAGACCGCTGATGGACCACGTCGGCATGGACCGCCTCTCCGCCCTCGTGACGGCGATCGAGATCGTCCAGCGCGGAGGGACGATCAGCCTGTCCGGCGTGTACGGCGGTGCCGCCGATCCCCTCCCCATGCTCGACCTCTTCGACAAGCAGGTGCGGCTGCACATGGGACAGGCGAACGTTCGCCGGTGGATCCCGGAGCTCCTCCCGCTCGTGGAGGACTCGGGCGACCCCCTCGGCGTCGAAAGCTTCGCAAGCCACCACCTGTCCTTGGACGAGGCTCCCGAGGCGTACGCGACGTTCCAGCGCAAGGACGACGGCATGCAGAAGGTCCTGTTCCGGCCATGAGCCGAACGGAGGGACCGCGCCCACTGCCCGCCGTACCGTTGACGCATGCCTGACCCGGCGCTGCATCCCGAAGAATCGCGGGACGCGCGGCTGACCCGCAACTGGAACGAGCTGCTCCAGGAGCTGCGCGTCGCACAGACCGGTGTCCAGATCCTGACGGCCTTCTTGCTCACGCTTCCGTTCACCTCCCGCTTCGAGGAGCTCAGCGACGCACAGGAAGGTGTCTATCTCGCCGTGCTGTCGGGCTCGGTGGCCGCGACCGCCCTGCTCGTGGCCCCGGTCGCGATGCACCGCGCCCTCTTCCGCAAGGGGCAGCGGCCCTGGCTCGTGACGGCCGCGCACCTGTGCGCGATTCTCGGGCTCGTGGCGCTGGCGCTGACGGTTTCTGGAGTGATGTGGCTCGTCTTCGACGTCGTCGTCGGCCCGCCGGGGACGTGGATCGCCTTCGTCATCACCCTCGCGCTGTTCGGAAGCCTCTGGATCGGGCTGCCGCAGCTCAATCGCCGCACACGGTGACTAGGTGATCGGCGGCAGAGTACGGGTAGAGACGAGCATCTCGGCGACGGTCCGTAGCTTGAGGTTGTGATGCTGCGAGTAGCGTCGAAGCACCTCGAAGGCCCGCGTGTCGTCCAGATCGAACCGCTCCATGAGGATCCCCTGCGCCTGGCCGATCAGCTTGCGGGCGTCGAGGGCATAGCCGAGGTTCGCCTGGTGCTCCGCCTTGGCGATCGCGAGTGCGGCGTGCCGGGCGAACATGTGCGCGAGCGCCGCGTCGTCCTCGTCGAAGAACCGGCGCTCCGTGGAGTAGAGGGACACCACGCCGATCCGCTTGTTGTCGGGAGCGAGGCTCACCCCGAGAAGACTCGTGTGGCCGAGATCCGCGACCGCGCTCGCCCACCTCGGCCACCGCTTCTCCTCGCCCAGGTCACCCGAGCGCAGGGTCTGGTCCCAAGAGTCGGACAGGCACGGGCCCTCGCCGAGCTCGATCTGCAGCTCGTCCGCCTTGACGGCGACGTCTCCGGTCGCCGCGACCGTCTCGAGCCTGCCACGGCCACGGATCATCGTCACGGCCGCATGGTCCATCTCGAGGATCTCGCACAAGTACTTGATGACCTGCTCGGCCGTCTCCTGCGGGGAGTCCGCCGTGTGGAGCTCTTCGACGATCTCCAGCAGCTGCTCGTGTTGTTCGAGGCGTTCGTCGTTCACGGGTTGTGCCCTCCTGATGCGCGTCGAGGGCTGTCCTCTTCTGAGACGAGCGTAGTCCCCCCTCGGGCGCGCGAATACCACGGAGTGGTAGTTCCTGCACGCCCGACGTTAAACCGTGTGCTGGCTCACGCCTGCCTTGCTCGGTGTTCGAGTCCCGGCAGTCCGCGTTCGGAGACGAGGTCGAGGATGCGGGCCTGGGTCTCGGTGTCGGAGCCGACGGTCCGGCGCCGCGCCATCGCCCGAGGCAGGCGGAGTACGGCGTCGAGGACGCCGAGGGCGCTCCCACTCCCCTGTCGCACGTGCCGCCATGCCCTCCGCAATGCCACCCGCACAGGACGACGCATCACCGCGGTCAGGACCTCGTTGCGCGCCAGCCGACGCGTCAAGGCACCGCCGGCGCACTCGCGGGATGCAGGGTCGTGGCGCGCCACCACGTCGTGCAGGTAGCAGAGCCGGCGACCGCTGTCCGCCATGTCGAGGGCCACCCGCTCCTCCTCTCCGCCGAGCTCCAGCACGGCATCGAAGCCGCCCACGTCGAGGAGAGCCGACCTACGGACGACCACGGCACCCGCCCTGAAGTCGAGGACGCTGGTCCCGGGGACGTCGGGAAAGCGCGGCAACGGCGACCGTCCCACCGCCTCGCAGAACGGGTCGAGGTGCGCGTCCACCCCGACCAGCACGCGTGCCGCGATCACCCCGATCTCAGGGTGGGTATCGAGGACGTCGGCCGCGAGGTCGAGCGAGCACGGCGCCCACCAGGAGTCGTCGGCAGCGAAGGCGACGTACGGCGTCTCTGCCGCTTGCGCTCCGATGTTGCGGGCGACCGCACCGACATCGTCGGCGAGCTCGATCACCTGCGCGTGCGGGGCGATCGTACGGACGAGATCAGCGGATCCGTCGGTCGAGGCGTTGTCGACGACGATGAGCGGGGCGGCGTGCTGCGGGACGGTCCGTGCGAGGCGTTCCCGGCCGTCGTGGGTGATGACGACGGTCGTCACGCGCTCGGTGGACTTCGATGAAGGAAAGCTCGTCGTGGGGGTCGTCATGCACTGTCGGTGCCCACGTGACGCGCTGTCATTCGGACGGGGCCGGCCGACGCCGTGCTCGCGTGCGGAGGACTGCCGGTGAGGGTCACTCGCCCGGCCACTCGCCGGTGAACCGCTCGAACCCCTTCGCGCCGGCGCGGTCGATGACGGCCTTGATGACCGCATAGATCATGCCCTGGATCGCGGCTGCCGCGAGCAGCTCTCGCCAGCCGTAGTCGGACGCGAGCGGGTTCGGTGTCTGGTCCTCGTCCGAGACGCGCTTCCACACGCGCTTGAAGATCATCCCGGCGATCAGGCCACCGGCCATGCCGGAGATGAGTCCGACGGGACGGTATGCGAGCTTGGCTGCCTTCGGCATGTCAGTTCTTCCTCTCGTCGCCGTGCTCGGGCCGATCGTGCTCGGGCTCATCCGGCTCCGGTTCGTTCGGCTGAGGGGTCTCGGGATGGACACGCGGGTCGGTGTCGGGATCCGTGACGGGATCGTCGTGCGTGGGCTCGGTCCTGCCAGGGGTCTCACCACCGGCCTGTACCTTCTCGATCACCGTCTTCGTCATGGCCGACGGGTGCCCAGGTGGCGTACGTTCATGCGTCAGCGGTCGTCGGACAGCAGCGTGAGCACCGCGCGCTCGACCGCGGCTCGCCCGTCGGGCCGGTCCGCGCGCGCACCCATCCTCTGCAGGGCGGGTGCGATCGTGACGCCGTCGTCGAACAGCTCCACGACGCGCGGGTTCACGTACGACGCGTGCGACGGCCGGGGTGTTCCCGAGCTCGGCAGCGACCGCGCGCATCGCGTCGGCCACAGCGCGGCTGCGGGCGCGCGGCGTGCAGGCCTCGTCCACGACGCGCGCGAGCGCCACCGAGGCGTCCACGGTGGCGTGCCACGTCCGGAAGTCCTTGGCCGTCATGTCGTCGCTGACGACATGGCGCAAGTAGTCGTTGACGTCCGCGCTGCGGATCTCGTGCCACGCGCCGGCCTCGCGGTACGCGAGCAACGACTCGCCGCCACGCCGTCGGCGCATCGCGGCGACGGCCTCGTACGCCAACCGGTCCTCGATCACGACGCGCTGGGAGACGGCGCCCTTGCCGTCGAACGAGAACTCCATCGAGGGCGGGTCACGGTGCAGCACCACATGGTCACGCCGAAGCGTGGCGAGACCGTACCCACCATCCTCGTCGACGTACTCGACGTTGCCGACGCGGAACAACCCGCGGTCGAGAAGCCGGAAGGTCGTCGCGAGTGCCCGTACGCGCGACAGCCCTTCCGTACGCAGGTGCGCCCTCACCCGCCGCCGCGCGCGCGGGAGCTCGGCGGCGACCTCGAGAACCCGTTCGTGCTTGCGCTCCTCCATGAGGGCGCGCCAGCGCGGGTGGTAGAGGTACTGGACGCGACCTGCCGCGTCCCGGCCGGTCGCCTGCAGGTGGCCTGACGGCCAGCGGCAGATCCACACCTCTTCCCAAGCGGGCGGGATCGCGAGCGCGACGCAGCGGGCGCGGTCGTCGGCCTCCAGCACCTTCCCGTGCTCGTCGAGGTAACGAAAGCCTCGACCCGCCCGCTTGCGCGTCCACCCGGGCTCCTCGCGGGAGACCGTACGGAACCTCATGTGCGCTACGCCGCGAGGACCCCGTCGCCGAGCTCCTCGCGAAGCTGCCTCGTGATGCGGCTGAGGATCCTCGAGACCTGCATCTGGGTCACGCCCAGACGCCCGGCGATCTGCTCCTGCGTCCACCCGTTGAAGAACCGCAGTGCGAGGGCCTCACGGTCGCGCGGGCACAGATTGCGTACGAGCGGCGCCAGCGCGACCCGCTGCTCGGTGCGGTCAAAGGCATCGTCGCACTCGCCGAGGACGTCGGAGAGGGTCGACTCGCCGACCGTGCCAGGCGACTCCAGCGACGAGGGCTGGTAACACCCGTCGGCGGCCATCGCCTCGCGCACCTCGGTGACATCGAGCCCGAGCCGCTCGGCGAGGATCTCGGGCGACGGCGGCTCGCCCAGCTCCTGCAGCAGCTCCTCGGTGCATGCCGAGATCTGCGCTCGTGCCTCCTGGATACGGCGCGAGGGGCGAACCATCCAGCAGCTGTCGCGGAACCACCGACGGACCTCGCCGCGGATGGTCGGGACGGCGTAGGTCAAGAAGTCGTAGCCGCGCTCGGGGTCAAACCCGTGGGCGGCCTTCGCCAGCCCGACGTAGGCGACCTGCTCGAGATCTTCGACGGCTTCGCCACGGTGGCGGTAGTGGGCGGCGACCGCCCTGGCCACGCCCATGTTGGCCTCGATCAGGCGCTCGACGATCTCGGCGCGCTGCATCTCGTCGGCGTCGACGAGAGCCTCGCACAGCTCGTCGGTGACGGTACGACGCTCAGCCCGGCTGAGGTCGTGCGTGGGATCGAGAGGTCGGACGGCGATTGTGCTCGTGCTCGTGAAACCAGACATTGCCACGCTCCATCGTTCGATGGCGAGTCGTGGCACACTGTTTGACCACTCGAAGTCGTACTACCCATTCCTAGCACGCGGCGGACGAGCCTGTCGAACCGCCGGAGGGCCAGGAGGCCCTATGGGCGGGCGATGCTCGCCGTCGCGCGCGCCCGCTCGGCGGCCTCACGCATCGATCCCGACCACGCCGGGCCGTGGCCGGGGAACAGCGTGCCGGCGTCCACCTCGGCGATCTCCTCGAGGGAGTCCACGGTGGCGCGCCGGTCGTGCGAGAAGCCGCGCGGGATCAGCTGAGGGCCGTGCAGGCTCGAGACCGCGTGACCGGTGATGAGCGCGTCGCCGCTGACGAGCACGCCCGACCCCGGCAGGTGGAACGCGGTGTGGCCGTCGGTGTGCCCCGGCGTCGGGACGGGGACGGGAGCACCCGGCAGGTCGAGGCCGGTCTGGGGGTACGCACGTGCCTGCGGGATGCCTTCACGGTCGGTCCCGTCGAGCCGCATGATGTCGGAGAGCCAGGCGAGGGCGCCGTGACGCCACAGCAGCAGCGGGATGCGGGCGGGGCCGAGCTGCTGGAGGTAGTCGCGGTGGGCGTGCGGCACCTCGACCGGCCCCGTCCAGACGTCGATGTCGTAGGTCGGCGCGAGACGCGCGAGCGCGCCGAGGTGATCGACGTGGGCGTGGGTGAGGAGCGCGCCGCGCACGTCGCTCATCTGGTGCCCGATCTCGCGGACGGAGCGTTCGACGTCGGCAACGTTCGCCGGGTAGCCGCCGTCGATGAGCGTCAGATCGTGCCCGTCCTCGACGAGCACCCAGTTCACGTGCGCTGTCGAAACGAGGTAGGCGTCCCCGACACGCGTCATGGTGTACGGCGTCGTCATCCCTGCTCCGTTCGTTGTGCCTTCGTCCTCGACACTGGCACGTCTGCGGCGTCCGGCGTGGGCTCCTTGCGCGAACGCACCGCCTCGTATCGCGCGAGGCACCACGCCCAGCCCTCGCGCAGCCACGACGGCGACGCCGGGTCGGTGGCGCAGACACGCATGGAACCCGCCGTGCGCATCGCTGACCAGAAGCACACCGGCAGCGGGCCGAACGCGACCGCGAGGACGACGAGCACCAGCCCGATCACCGTCCCCGCCGCGGCGTCACCCATCAGCAGGACAGGGGCCAGCCACAGGGCGACCGCGACGACCCCGCAGCTCACGAGCGCGATCTCGGCCCGGGTCCACCGACCCTGCACGCGGGTGACGAGCAACGCCACGCCCGAGAGGGACACGACCCCCACCAGGAGCGGCGCCGGGTGGAAAGCCAGCGGGACCAGCAGCACCACGAACGACGTGCCCGCGACGTAGAGCGAGGAGATGAGAACGGCCAGCCCCCATGCGGGTCCGACCACGGCGCCGGCGAACGCCAGGATCTCGAGGAGCGTGAGAGGTGCGTTGGTTCGCACGGGACCCACCGACCGCCTCCGTCCCCCTGAGAATCCACTCCGGGCGGGCCGCGCCGACCACCCGTGGACGCCGAGAACCTAGTGGCTCGCGAGGCCGACCGTCAACTTGATGTCGAGGGTTCTGGACGCTCGGGAAAGTCGCCCGCGGAGGCGCGGAGACGTCGCAGCAGGTCGAAGGCCTGGTCCTGCTCCGCAGGCGACAGTCCGGTGATCGCGAACTCGATAGACGTGAGCGCCTTGGTCGCCTCACCGACGAGGGCGCGACCCTCGTCGGTGATTCGCGCGCGGGTGCGTCGCCGGTCGTCGGGATCGGGCTCACGGCGGACCAGCCCCTGTGCCTCGAGGCGGTCGATCGCGTTGGTGACGGAGGTCGGGTGGACCATCAGGCGCTCGCCGATCTTGCTGAGCGGGAGATAGCCCTCACGGCTGAACGTGAGCAGCACGAGCGCCTCGTAGCGGGCGAAGGTGATGTCGTACGGCTTCAACGCCGCGTCGAGCTCGGCGAGGAGGAGCTGCTGGACCCGCATGATCGAGGTCGCCAACCGCATCGCGGTCGCGTCGCCGAAGTGCTCGGTCCACAACGCCCCGGCACGCTCGATGGGGTCGAACGGCAGGCGAGGCTGAGTTGTTGCCTGGGCTGGCATGGCGCTCACCCTAACCGACTCTCGACAATACTTGGACGTCCGACTATTTTAGATCCTATGGATTCAGAGGATGCACTCCGCGTACGCGTCGTCACTGCCTCGAGCCTCTTCGACGGCCACGACGCCTCCATCAACATCATGCGGAGGATCCTGCAGTCGCAGGGGTGCGAGGTGATCCACCTCGGGCACAACCGCTCCGTCTCGGAGGTCGTCGACGCGGCGATCGAGGAGGACGCGCACGGTGTCGCCGTGTCCTCGTACCAGGGCGGTCACGTCGAGTACTTCGAGTACCTCGTCCAGCTGCTCGCCGAGCGCGGCGCCGGGCACGTGAAGGTCTTCGGCGGCGGCGGTGGAGTGATCGTGCCCGCCGAGATCGCCCGGCTGCGCGAGAGCGGCGTGCTCATCTACTCGCCCGAGGACGGTCAACGCCTCGGCCTGCCGGGGATGATCTCCGAGGTCGTCGAGGCCTGCCGCGCCGACCTGTGGGCACTGCACCAGCCCGACGCCGACGCCGTGCTCGCCGGTGACCGGGTCGCGCTCGCCCGCGCGATCACCGGCGCCGAGCAGGGCCGCCTCGACGGCGCGCTCGGCGAGGCCGTACGCGCGGCGGCCGACGTGTCGCCCGCCCCCGTCCTCGGCATCACCGGCACCGGCGGCTCGGGCAAGTCGTCGCTGACCGACGAGCTCGTACGACGCCTGCGCACCGACCAGCAGGACAAGCTGCGCATCGCCGTCCTCGCGGTCGACCCGACGCGCCGTCGCGGCGGCGGAGCGCTGCTCGGCGACCGGATCCGCATGAACGCCCTCGACGGCGTCCACACGTTCTTCCGCTCGCTCGCGACCCGTGGCGCCCACGAGCTTCCCGAGACGCTGAGCGACGTCCTCGCCGTCGTAAAGGCAGCCGGCTACGACCTCGTCGTGCTCGAGACCCCCGGCATCGGCCAGGGCGACGCCGCGGTCGTCCCGTACGTCGACGCGTCGCTCTACGTGATGACGCCCGAGTTCGGTGCCGCCTCGCAGCTGGAGAAGATCGACATGCTCGATCTCGCCGACGTCGTCGCGATCAACAAGTTCGAGCGCCGCGGAGCCGCCGACGCGTTGCGCGACGTCGGCCGACAGCTGGTCCGCAACCGCGAGGCGTTCGGCGCCCGGCCCGAGGACATGCCCGTGTTCGGCACGTCGGCGGCGACGTTCAACGACGACGGCGTCACCGCGCTCTACCAGGAGCTGGCGCGGCTGCTGGGCAAGCACGGTCTCGCGCTCGAAGACGGCGCGCTGGCCCGTGTGGACGTGCGGCACTCGACGCGGTTCGCGCAGGTCGTGCCGGCCGCGCGCGTGCGCTACCTGTCCGAGATCGCCGACACGGTCCGCGACTACCACGCCGCGACCGAGCAGATCGCCGGCGCCGCCCGGCAGGCGCAGTCCGCCGCCGACGTCGCCCACGCCCTCCCCGACGACGACACCGTGGCGTCATACGCTGCGAGGGTCCAGGGCCACGTCCCGGATGACGTCCGGGAGCGGATCCTCGGGTGGCCCGAGGTCGTCGCGTCGTACGCCGAGCACACCCGCGAGTCGCTGTCGGGCATCTCGGTCCCCCGCGTCGCGCTCCCCCGTACGACCGACCACGGCGACCTCGTGCGCTACTGGCGTCGCGAGAACCTCCCCGGTCACTTCCCGTACACCGCCGGTGTCTTCCCGTTCAAGCGCGAGGGCGAGGACCCCGCACGGATGTTCGCCGGGGAGGGCGACCCCTTCCGTACGAACCGGCGCTTCAAGCTGCTCTCCGCCGACGGTGAGGCCACGCGGCTGTCGACGGCGTTCGACTCGGTCACGCTGTACGGTCGCGACCCCGACGAGCGCCCCGACATCTACGGCAAGGTCGGCACCTCCGGCGTCTCGGTCGCGACTCTGGACGACATGAAGGCGCTGTACGACGGGTTCGACCTGCTCGCGCCGACGACCAGTGTCTCGATGACGATCAACGGCCCGGCGCCGACCGTGCTCGCGTTCTTCCTCAACACCGTGATCGACCAGGCGCGCGAGCGCGGGGTCTCTCCCGAGGAGGCACTGCGCACGGTCCGCGGGACGGTGCAGGCCGACATCCTCAAAGAGGACCAGGGCCAGAACACCTGCCTGTTCTCGACCGAGTTCAGCCTGCGGATGATGGCCGACGTGCAGGAGTGGTTCATCCAGAACGAGGTGCGCAACTTCTACTCGGTGTCGATCTCCGGATACCACATCGCCGAGGCCGGGGCCAACCCGCTGAGCCAGCTCGCGTTCACGCTCGCCAACGGCTTCACGTACGTCGAGTCCTACCTCGCGCGCGGCATGGACATCGACGACTTCGCCCCCAACCTGTCGTTCTTCTTCTCCAACGGCATGGACCCTGAGTACTCCGTGATCGGCCGTGTCGCCCGCCGCATCTGGGCGGTCGCCATGCGCGAGCGGTACGGCGCGAACGCGCGCTCGCAGAAGCTGAAGTATCACGTCCAGACCTCCGGCCGCTCGCTGCACGCGCAGGAGATGAGCTTCAACGACATCCGCACGACGCTCCAGGCGCTGATCGCGATCTACGACAACGCCAACAGCCTGCACACCAACGCGTACGACGAGGCCGTGACGACCCCGACCGAGGAGTCCGTACGCCGTGCGCTGGCGATCCAGATGATCATCAACAAGGAGTGGGGCCTCGCCAAGAACGAGAACCCGCAGCAGGGGTCGTACCTCATCGACGAGCTGACCGACCTCGTCGAGGCGGCCGTGCTCGCCGAGTTCGACAAGATCACCGAGCGCGGGGGCGTCCTCGGGGCGATGGAGACGGGCTACCAGCGCGGCAGGATCCAGGACGAGTCGATGCTGTACGAGCACCTCAAGCACGACGGGAGGCTCCCGATCATCGGTGTCAACACCTTCCGAAACCCGCGGGCCGAGGAGGAGCACGGGCCTGTCGAGCTGGCGCGCGCGACCGAGGACGAGAAGAGGTCCCAGCTCGCCCGGGTCCACGCGTTCCAGGAGGCGCACCGGGAGGAGGCGCAGGCGGCGCTGGCTCGGCTGAAGGCCGCGGCCGCCTCTGACGACAACGCGTTCGCGGTGCTGATGGACGCCGCGCGGGTGTGCTCGTTGGAGCAGGTGACCGAAGCGTTCTTCGAGGTCGGGGGCCAGTACAGGCGCAACGTCTGAGCGTGACCTGCTCGCATGGGCCCGAGCGAAGTGGGTACTGCCCCTGGTACGAATGGCCGCACCCCCGAGCGGCCACGCATGCGAGGAGTCTCGACATGAACGACATCCCGTGGTGGGTGTGGGTCATCATCGCCGTCGTCGTCGTGGTGGTGATCGCGCTCGCGATCATCGCTGCCACGCGCAAGGACCGGGAGCGCAAGGTCGCTCGCCGGCGCGAGGAGGCGAACGCGCTCCGCGAGCAGGCCCAGGAGACGCGCCTGGAGGCCAGTCAGCGCGAGGCCGAGGCGGCGCGTGCCCGTGCAGATGCAGAGGAGGCGCGGGTGGCGGCCGAGCAGCGCGAGCGTGAGGCGCGCGAGCACCAGGAGCACGCGCAGCGCACCCGCTCCGAGGTCGACGAGCAGCTCGCGAAGGCCGACCGTCTTGACCCTGAGGGGCGCCCCGCCGGCGACCGTACCGACGACGTGCGCCGCGAGGATGTGCGCCGCGAGGATGTGCGCCGCGACGACGTGCGCCGCGACGACGTATCCCCTACCGACGTCGAGGACGACCCGCGTCACCGCGACCCCGACAGTGGCCGACGTCAAGACTGAGACACCGGTCGCCGGCGTGCGCGACGACCTCGGAGTCTCGGTCGTCGCCACCCGGCCGGTCCGCCGGGTGGTGTCGCTGGTGCCGTCGCTCACGGAGGCGATCGCGTCGGTTGACGCAGGTCTGCTCGTGGGTGCGACCGACTGGTGCACGCACCCGGCCGATCTCGACGTCGCTCGCGTACGCGGGACCAAGAATCCCGACATACGGGCGATCCTCGACCTCGCGCCCGATCTCGTCGTCGCCAACCAGGAGGAGAACCGCGAGCTCGACGTCCGACGGCTCCGCGAGGCCGGTCTCCCGGTCTGGGTGACCCGGATCGAGACCGTCGACGGCGCGTTCGCCTCGATGCGCCGGCTCTTCTCCGAGGCACTCGGACGCGACGTCCCCGGGTGGCTCGCAGAGGCCGAGCGCCTGTGGGCCGAGCCTGCGCAGTCCGTACGAGGCCGGGTCGCGGTCGCGATCTGGCGCGACCCGTGGATGGTCGTGGGGCGCGACACCTTCACCGGCGACCTCGTGTCGCGGGTCGGGTGGGAGCACGCGTACGCCGATGCCGACGACCGCTACCCGCACGTCGCTCTCGCCGACCTCGACCGCGCCGACCTCGACCTGGTCCTGCTCCCGGACGAGCCGTACGTGTTCACGGCCGAGGACGGTCCCGAGTCGTTCACGAAGGTGCGCACGGCACTGGTCTCCGGGCGGCTTCTCACCTGGTACGGACCCTCGCTGCTCGAGGCACGCGCATTGCTCGGCCGCTGATCCCCGCCGCTGCTACGGTCGTCGCGTGTCAGATCTGGTGGTCGACGGCGACGCGCTGCAGGAGGTCCGTACGCGTCTGCGTGGGGTCGCCGCCCTGCTCGAGCCACCCGCCAAGGGGCTGCGCGGCATCGACGCCACCGGCCACGGGACGCCCTACCTCGACCGGCAGATCGCGACCTTCGCCACCGACTGGGCGCAGGCGGTGACAGAGTTCGGGACGCTCGCCTCGTCGCTCGTGACCGCGCTCCAGGACGTGGAGCAGACCATCGACGACACCGACGCTGACCTCGCCGCCGACCTCGAACGGGCCAAAAGCTCCCGTCCCGGCGGGAACTGACGACATGGTCGCACCCACGGAGGCGTCCTATCCCGCGCTCGGCTTCGATCCGACCCCGGGCGACGCCGACGCGGTCGAGGCCACGGCGGCCACCCTCAAGCAGGCAGCCGGCAGTCTCTCGTCGGCCGCCGACCAGCTCTGGGGCGCAGCCGAGGGTGAGTGGCGCGGCACGACTGCGACCGAGTTCCGCACCCTGCTCGACACCGACCTGCGGCCACCCGTCGTCGATGCCTCCGGCGCCCTCGACGCGGCCGCGACCACGCTCAGCGGCTGGGCCGGCGACCTCGAGGAGTTCCAACGCCGCGCGCGTGGCCTCGAGAAGGAGGCCGCGCAAGCCGAGGCCGACAGCGCTGCCGCGCAGGGCACCCTCGACGGGCTGCCGCAGCCCCGCCCCTCGTGGGAGGCCCCACCGACCGAAGAGGCGGACCGCCGCGCCGAGCGCGACGACGCGCGCTCGCGCAGCGATGCGCAGAAGGCGAAGAACGGCGCCGACGGTCGGCTCGCCGACTGTCGCCGTCGGGCGAGGCTGCTCCACGATGAGTACGAGGCCGCCGCCCGCACTGCCGGCAACACGCTCAAGAAGTCACGGACCACCACGCCGCCGGCCCGGCTCGGCGACGTGGACGACGATCTCGCCGGGACACCACCGCTGCCCTACCCCTACAACCTCGCGTTCCTCACACCCGAGCAGCTCGACGAGTACGCGCGCAAGCACCCCTCGCGCGCCGCCGACGTCATCGAGTACAGGCTGCGCTCCGAAGGCCTGCTCGTCGGCCCCGAGCCCGGCGGTCTCTACCGCCGTTGGCTCGAGAACGCGGCACGCCGCGGGGTCTCGCCGAGCACGATGGTCGATGTCGCCCGGACGCACGACATCGACCCGGAGGACTTCACGGTGCTCGACGGTCTGGAGGAGGTGCGCGACGGCGACCAGTCCTACTTCCTCCTGCCGACCACGATCACCGCCGATCAGGCGCGGGCCGCGGTGCTCATGACCTACATCCTCAATGCCGGCAGCAACTACGGCCTGGAGCCGGGGGTCCCCCACGACTTCCCTCCCACGCCGTTCTCGTCCGCCGAGATCCAGCGCATCATCGACCGTCAGAAAGCCAACTCGTGGTCGTACGACGACGACGTCGAGTTCGTGAACGGCAACGGCGGCCGCTTGGCGACGACACCCAACGGGATGCTGATGGGTCTGGGCGGCAACTGGCTCCAGGACGCCTTCAGCTTTTCGGGCGGTACGGCCTGGGGGGACACGTTCATGTTCAACATCGACTCGCCCGAGGGCGATGACGCCGCCGAGCAGCTGCGCAAGATCATCGTTTCGGGCCACAGCTGGGGCGAGAACGACGACGGGCCGTTCGAGGGGCAGCTCGACCTCGACCGCCTCCTCCATCACGAGGAACGCCACTCGCAGCAGTGGGCCGAGATGGGCCACCTGCCGTTCCTCGACCGCTACCTCGGCGAAGGACTCGTCGAGTGGGTGCGGGACTGGAGCCCGCTCGAGGACAAACCTCACCCGTTCGAGGAGGACGCCGGCCTGGGCGACGGCGGCTACCACTGATGCACGGACGCCTCGCACGTCGAGCGATCGTGGCGGCCGCGCTCGCCCCGGTCCTCGGCGGACTCACCGCGTGCGACCCGGCGGGCGCCCCGCTGCCGGAGCTGCCGAAGGTCGCTGCGCTGCGAGCACCAGCGAGCGCGCTGGAGGTCCTGACCGGTCCCCCCTGCGAGGGCGTCACCCGCATCCGCCTGATGTTCACGTCCGACGACGGCGTGATCGTCCGTACGGTCGCCGAGTCGGTGCAGCCTCATACCGTGGAGCAGCTCACGGTCGGCACCGCACCAGAGGGGTTCACGGTCACCGAGCCGCTCCCCGCCGGGTTCGACTGGCGCGAGTTCGACGAGCTATCGGTCGACGTGGGTCCGGGCGAGGGCTGGGTCGGCCATGCGACAGTGCCGCTCGGCGAGGTCGCGGCGGAGGGAGGCGCGCACGCCGACGACGGCGCCACGTACGTCCCGGACGCGGGGTGGCTGAGCGCCGACGAGATCACGGCGCGCGACGGCGAGGAGTTCCTCATGCTCTGCACGCCCGAGCCCGAGCGCAGCTGACTTTCACGCGCGCCTCGTGCTCGACGCGCCGACCTGGCGGTGCGGCACTAGTTTCGGCGCATGGATGATTCGACGCTGCGTCCCAAGGTCTCAGGATTGATGCCGCAGATCCGCGACGATCTCGAGGCCATGGTCGCCCTCCCATCCTGCGCATTCCCGGGCTTCCCGTCCGAGCCTGTGCATGCCATGTCCCAGTATGTCGTCGACGCGTTCGGCCGGTACGGGGTCACTGCCGAGATCACCGAGATCCCTGACGGCTATCCCGCCGTCACGGCAGAGATCCCGGCGCCCGACGGCAAGCCGACGGTGCTGCTCTATGCGCACTACGACGTGCAGCCCGCACCGAAGGAGCAGGGCTGGGACACCGAGCCGTTCACCCCGACGTGGAAGGACGGCCGGCTCTTCGGCCGCGGCGCCGCCGATGACAAGTCCGGCATCGCGATCCACCTGGCGACGCTTGCGGCGTTCGACGGCAAGCCTCCAGTCGGCGTCAAGATCGTCATCGAGGGCGAGGAGGAGACGATCAGCCACCTCGAGTCGTGGGTCGAAGCGAACCCGGACCGTGTCCAGGCCGACGTCATGGTCGTCGCCGACATGGGCAACCTGACGGTCGGCGAGCCGGTGCTCAGCATCGGGCTGCGCGGCCACGTGAAAGCGGTCGTCGAGGTCCGTACGCTCGCGCAACCGGTCCACTCCGGGCTGTTCGGCGGCGCGGCGCCCGATGCCCAGATGGCACTCATCAAGTTGCTGTCGACGCTCATCGACGACGACGGCAACTGCCTCGTGGAGGGCATCGCGTCCGGTGAATGGGAAGGCCCCGACTACTCCGAGGAGATGCTGCGCGCCAACGCCGGCGTCCTCGACGGCGTGGACCTCGTCGGCACGGGCTCGATCGCCTCGCGGCTGTGGTCGAAGCCGTCGATCAGCGTGCTCGGCATGGACGCCACCCCGGTGGCCGAGGCGTCGAACGTGCTCCAGCCAACGGCGCGCGCGGTCGTCGCGATGCGGATCCCGCCCGGACAGAATCCGCGCGACGCGGTCGAGAAGCTGATGAACCACCTCCGCTCCGTCGCCCCGTGGCACGTCCAGATCGACGTTCACGAGGACAAGGTCAGCCCGCCGTTCTCGCAGGAGACGGACGGGAGGGCCTTCGGCCTGATGCGCGACGCGCTCGCCACCGCGTACGGCAAGCAGGTGGAGACGGTCGGCTCGGGCGGGTCGATCCCGCTGCTCGACACGCTGCGTGACGCCGCGCCCTCCGCCGACTTCGTCCTCGTCGGCGCCGAGGACGCGGCGAAGGCCAACATCCACGGCCCGAACGAATCCGTCGACCCTTCCGAGATCGAGAACATGGCACTCGCTCAGGCACTCCTCATCCAGGCGCTCGCCGAGTAGCACTTCCTTCCCCCATCCCCCGGTTTGCCGGGCTACCGAGAGGTACGCGCGTGGACACCTTCCTGCTGATCCTGCAGGCCCTTGTCGTCGTCGGCGCCATCTACATGGGCGTCAAGATCGGCGGCGTCGGTCTCGGTCTCTGGGGCGCCGTCGGCGTCCTGATCCTCGTCTTCATCTTCGGGGCGCCGCCAGGCAGCATCCCGAGTGACGCGATCATGGTGATCATCGCCGTGATCACGGCGGCGTCGGCGATGCAGGCGGCGGGCGGCATCGACTACCTGGTGTTCCTCGCGGAGAAGGTCATCCGCGCACGGCCGAAGCTCGTGAACTACCTGGCACCGCTGATCACCTTCGCGTTCTGCGCCGGAGCAGGCACCGGCAACATCATCTTCCCGTTGCTTCCGGTCATCTACGAGGTCGCGTACGAGCGCGGCATCCGCCCGGAGCGTCCGCTCGCGACGTCGGTGGCGGTCTCGGGCTTCGCGCTCGCGGCGAGCCCGGTCGCGGCGGCGATGGCCGCGTTCGTGGGCCTCACCGGGGGCCAGGACGATGCGCTCAGCCTCGGCGAGATCCTCGTCATCACGTTCCCGGCGGTCCTGCTCGGCACCATCGTCGCGGCGGTGATCCAGAGCCGCGTCGGACACGACCTGAAGGACGACCCCGAGTTCCAGCGACGTCTCGCCGCAGGCCTGATCCATCCGCCCGCCGCCGACACCGGCGAGGTCAAGGGCGCCCACGTCCCGGTCACGGCGAAGCGCGCTGCAGGTGTCTTCTTCGCCGGCGTCCTCGTGGTCGTCATCCTCGGCGCCTTCGACGAGCTGTTGCCGACGTACGAGGTGGACGGCAAGACCGAGACGCTGTCGCTGACGACGCTGCTCATCATGGTGATGCTGGTCGTCGCTCTGGCCGTGATGTACGTCGGCAAGGTCAAGCCGGGCGCGGTGCTCGACGCCCCGCTCACGAAGTCGGGCCTCACCGCGATCATCGCCCTGCTCGGCATCGCCTGGCTCGCGAACACGTTCATCGCCGGCAACGAGGAGACCGTGATCGGCGGTCTCACCGACATCGCGAAGGAAGCACCGTGGTTCCTCGCGATCGGCCTGTTCCTGGTCGCGGCCGCGACCACGAGCCAGTCCGCAGCGGTCAACACGATGATCCCGCTCGGCATCAGCCTCGGTATCGCGACGCCTACCCTCGCTGCGTACCTCCCGGCCATGGGCGGCGTCATGACCCTCCCGGCAAACGGCTCGCAGCTCGCGGCGGTCGAGATCGACCAGACGGGCTCGACCAAGATCGGCAAGTACGTCCTGAACCACTCGTTCATGCTGCCGACGCTCGTGATGGCGATCGTCTCGGTGCCGACGGCGCTGCTGATCTCGCGGCTGTTCATCTGAGACTGTCCGTCTCAGGACGTCTCAGCGTGAGGTATCGAGCGCGGCTCGCGCCTCCGCGAGCAGGCGCTGCGCCTCGGGGAGACCACCGTCGCGCGCCGGCGCCGTGACCGGAGCCAGCGGCGTGGCGCCCCGCAGGGCAGTGCCGAGCACCGGTTGCTCGAGCGCGGACGGCCCGGGCGGTGGGGCGAGCAGAATCGTCGCCTCCAGCTTCAGCAGACGTACACCGAGCAGCCGCGCCACGACGTAAGCCCTGACGACGGCGCCGTCGGCCAGCGTCGGAGCGCCGTCATCGCGTGCGTGCGCCCGTGCCATCCGGGTCGCCGTACTGTTCGAGACGTCTGCCCGCACGCTTGGCGGCAGCGACGATCTGCTCGTAGCGCTCGTGACCGGCACGCGTCCCGAGGACGTAGCCGATGCCGAAGACGGCCAGGGTCCGCAGCCTCACGACGGACGCTGCTTGTCACGGATCGCGCTCACGGCGGCGCTGACGGCCGAAAGACCGATCAGGCCCGCCGCGGTGAGAGCACCGCCGCGCAGGGCACTTCCTCCCGGAACCTTTTCGACGGCGCGCTGCCATGGCGACTTGCGGTGGAAGAGCTTCACATGAATCACTCCGTTCAGGCTCGACTGCGAGACGAGCGGCGGATGGCGTTGACGAGCTGGGACTTGTTCTTGTTGGAGGTGTCCGAAACTCCTAGCGAAGCCGCCATGTCGAGCAGCTCTGCCTTCGTCCGACGAGACAGGTTCGTCGTGGCGGGTTCCTGCTGCTCGGCACGGACCGCCCGCGCCGCGCTCCTCGTGACGGCATCACGCGCCTCGGTGGCGCGCTGGCGAGTGGCATCGGCCTCGCCTGCCTGCTCCTCCGCCTTGGCGACGAGACGGTCGGCCTCTTCGCGCGCCTTCCGGGCCGCCTCGTCGGCAGCCTCCGTCGCCTCGTCGGCGAGCTGGCGTGCCTCGCTCATCGCGGCGTGCGCGGCGTCGATGCGCTGCTGGGCGTTGCGGGCAGCCTCGTCGGCGTCAGCCCGACGCTTCTCGACCTCCCGCTCGACGTCGCCGCGGACGTCCTCGAGACGGGCCTGCGCCTCACCGTCAGCCTCGCGGCGCTCCGCCTCGACCTGCTCGTCGGCACGTCGTCGTGCCTCCCGCACGCGCTGCTCGACATAGTCGTGCGCCTCCTTCTGCGCGGCGCGGAGGCGTTCGCGACCGTCCTTCTCGGCCGCGCTGGCCTCGTCCGCACGCTGCTTGGCCTCCTGCGCATGGGCTAGCGCGTCCCGCTCCTCCGCACGTGCCCGCTCGACCGCAGCGTGAGCGCGCGTGAGCCGTGTCTCGACCGAGTCGATCCCCGGGACCTTGTCGGCGACGACCGCAGTCGCACGGCGCACCTGGTCGACGACACCGTTCTTGGACTGCGACGCGGCATGCGTCGCGCCCTCCTGGGCGCCGTCCACGTTGACGGCCTTCGAGACGAGCCATGCGGTGTTGCGCGGAAGGTCCTTGAGCCCTCCGACAACGCGCTTGGACGCTCGCCACATCGTTCCTTGAGTGGCCATATGTCCCTACCCCCTACGTACGAGTCACTCACCCGATACCCAGCGGGAGCACCCTCATGCGGAATCAGAGGCCCCCAAACAATTAGTGCCCTAATCGTTCGTACACTGAATGTCATGGAGATCGACGACTCGCTCGCCCTCGAGCACCAGGTGTGCTTCGCGCTCGCGGTCGCCGCCCGCAGTGTCGTCGCCGCGTACCGGCCGGTCCTGGAGCCGCTGGGGTTGAGTCACCCGCAGTACCTCGTGATGCTCGCCCTGTGGGAGACCGACGGCCAGTCGCTCAAGGACCTCAGCGCCGCCCTGCACCTCGAGCCCGCCACCGCCTCCCCGCTGGTGAAGCGGCTCGAAGCCCTCGGCCTGATCGCGCGGGAGCGGTCGAGCAGCGACGAGCGCACGCTGACGATCTCGCTCACCGACGACGGGCGCGACCTGCGCGACCGCGCGCTCAAGGTGCCCGTCACGATGCTCGAGCGCCTCGGCATGACGGCCAACGAGCTCGTCGAGGCGAACGCCTTCCTCCACCGACTGATCTCCGCCGCCCAGAAGGCGACCGAGCCCGTCCCCACCAGGAGCCCTGCATGACCGAGAGCACGACCCCGACGCCGCCACGTCCGACCGCGCCACGCAAGACCCGCGAGCAGCGGGAGGCCGAGCTCGCGGCGCTGCGCAAGGTCCAGCGCCGCGTGGCAGCGATCGGCTTCTTCGCGATCACCGTTCACGGAGTCCTCGGCTGCATCGGCCTGGCCTTCGTCCTCGACGGGCAGGGCCGCCACGGCGACGCGATCGCGATCACGCTCATGTCGGGTGTGATCGCGGCTATCACGTTCGTCGGCGTGCGGCTCATCCTCAAGCGCTCGCTGTGGTCCCCGATGTGGATCCCGATCGCGGCCGCACCGACCGTCGTCGCACTGGTGACGCTGCTCTCACGCTGAGGCTCTCGCGCTGGGACTCACTGCGAGCGCCGCCCGCAAATCAGCACCGACCGACGTCGCTTCGTGTGAGACTTCATCGTCGTGAGGAACCCCCTGCGTCGTCGCCGTCCGCGCTCCCCTGGCCTCGCAGCCGTCGCCGCGCTGCTCCTCACCTCCGCCTGCGGGCAGGATCTGGCCCCTGGGACGTACGAGGGCCCGCTGAGCGCGACGGGCAAGCGCGGCGCTGCCGGGCATGTGGTCGAGTGCACCGGTCCCGCGGAGGGCGGCAACAATTACCCCGGCGCGTACGACAACGGCGCCCTCTCCGACGACGCCGAGGAGGCGATCCGCACCGCCTTCGACGAGGCCCTGGTCTTCGGTGCGCGCGGGGGCTACGTCCGCGTACGCGAGGACGACGGCCGCGCGTTGTACACGTTGACCCACGACGGCGGGGTGCGTCAGGCGCTGATCGTGCGCGACGGTCAGGACGGCTGGTACGTGGAGTCGTGGGCGCGCTGCGACTACTCCGAGCTGCCGGACGAGGTCGCCGAGGAGGCGGGGTACGAGATCTGGTCCGACGCAGACGGACGGGTCTCGACCCGCCGCGTCCAGTCGTACGCCGGTCCCGCGCACTGCTCCTGGGACGACATGACGTTCCTCGAGATTGACGAGGCCGAGTACGTCCGCGCGCCGGAACCCGACCCGCACGTCGCGACCCTGCTCTCCGGAGCTTACGAGGCGGCGGTCGCGCTCCCTCCTGACGCCCGCGACACAGGATTCCACCGGGGCGAGGACCACCTGTGGCTGTCCGCCGACGGCGCCTGGGCATTCGTCGGCGACGGTGAGCGCGTAGAGAGGTGGCCCCGCGCCGTCGGCAAGCTTGGTTGCATGTGACACCCGCATGGCCCGCCGCCGACCGGGTACGGGGACGGCATGACCAACATCGAGTCCGACGTCGCCCGCAACGCCGAGCTTCTCCTCAACGACTCCGGCGCCTTCCCCCGCCAGCAACAGGAGCCACCAGGCTCGACCACGGCCATGTCCCCCGTCCCCGACCACGGCGAGGAGTCGTACGTCGGGTCCGGACGACTGGCCGGCCTGCGTGCACTGATCACGGGTGGTGACTCCGGGATCGGGCGCGCGGTCGCGATCGCGTACGCCCGAGAAGGGGCGGACGTCGCCCTCTCATACCTGCCCGAGGAGCAGGACGACGCCGAGGACACGGCCTCGTGGGTCGAGCGCGAGGGACGCAAGGTCGCCCTCCTGCCCGGCGACATCACCGATCGTCACACCGCGCAGTCGCTGCCGTCGCAGGTCGTCGGCGAGCTCGGCGGCCTCGACGTGCTCGTCAACAACGCCGGCTATCAGATGGCGCGCGGCGACGGGCTGGCCTCGATCTCGCCCGAGCGGCTGGACCGCGTGATGCGGACCAACCTCTATGCGCTGTTCTGGATCACGCAGGCCGCCGTCCCCCTGATGCGGCGAGGGGCGAGCGTCGTCAACTGCACGTCGATCCAGGCGTACGACCCGTCGCCGACGCTGCTCGACTACGCCGCGACGAAGGCCGCGATCAACAACGTCACCGCCAACCTCGCGGCGATGCTCGGACCCGAGGGCATCCGGGTCAACGCCGTCGCGCCGGGTCCGATCTGGACTCCGCTCCAGCCGGCGACGCAGCCGGAGGAGAAGATCGAGGCCTTCGGCAAGGACACGCCGCTCGGACGGGCCGGGCAGCCGGCCGAGGTCGCACCCGCGTTCGTGTTCCTCGCGTCCCCGAGCGATGCCAGCTACGTCACGGGCACCGTGATCGGCGTGACCGGAGGAAAGCCGGTCTTCTGACGGCGGCGCTCCGAGTGCGTCATCGTGGGCCGAGGCGGGAGCGCACTCCGTCGACCGGCACGGCGTGCGCCACCTGACCGCCGAACCCACGCGTCGTCGTGGCCGCCAGCACCGAGTTGAGCAGGGCCTCCTCGACCGCGTCCATGGTCGCGCCGAACAGCGGATCGAGCTGGGCGTCCTCCGCCGGCCGCTCCTCGGCCACCGTGAACGCCAGGGCGTAGTCGCCGCTGCCGTGCGAGAAGCTCGCCCCGACCCGGCCCATCGCGAAGACGGCGCGGCGCGAGACCCGGTCGAGCTGACGCGCGTCGGCCGGAGCGTCGGTAGCGACGACGATCATGCACGAGTTGCCCGGCGACTCGACGCCTGCGTGGCCGAGCAGCTCCTCGGCGGGCATCGGCACGCCGTCGACGGTGAGGACGCCTCCGAAGTTCGACTGGACGAGCACCCCGACGGTCACGGCGTGCGCTCCGACATCGACGAGGCGCGACGACGTGCCGATGCCGCCCTTGTAGCCGAGCGCGGTCGTCCCCGTCCCCGCGCCGACGCACCCCTCCTCCACCGCGCCACTGTGTGCCGACACGAGCGCGTGCACGACGTGGTCGGCCGTGACGCTGCGGGCACGGATGTTCGAGAGGAACCCGTCGTTCGTCTCGCCGACGATCGGGTTGAGCGTCGTGACGTCCTCGTACCCGCTCCACGACAGGACGTGCCCGACGAGCGCGTCCGCGACCCGGAACGCCGACAGTGTGCTGGTCAGCAGGACCGGCGTCTCGATCGCGCCGAGCTCGACGACCTGTGTCGCGCCGATGAGCTTGCCGTAGCCGTTGCCCACGAACAGGCCCGCCGGCAGCGCGCGCCGACGGGGGCCCAGGGTGTCGGGGACGACGGCGGTGACCCCCGTACGGAGGTCGCCCTCTGCGATCGTCGCGTGCCCGACCCGGACGCCGGGGACGTCGGTGATCGCGTTGGCGGCGCCGCGCGGGTACGGACCGAGGGTGAGGGGGAGCTCGTCGACACGCACCCGACGACGCTATCGGGTCAGAGCGCCGTGACGTCCAGGTCGAGGGTGGTCCGGTCGCGTGCGGCGACGAGGTCGAGCTTCGGCGCGATCGTCGGCAGCTCGTACGTGAAGAAGTAGCGCGCGGCCAGCCGCTTGCCGTCGTACGGGGCACCGTCGCGCCCCGCCGCCGCGAGGAGCTGCTCAAGCCAGAGCCACGCGACGACGACGTGGCCCGCCGCCTCGAGGTACGCGGTGGCGTTGGCCAGCGCGACGGCGGGATCGCCGTCTGACCACGCGAGGCCCGTGACCTCGATGAGGCGGGCGAGCGCGGCCTCGAGCGCGGCGGCGTACGTGGCCGCCTCGCCCCCGCCCTTGCGCGCACGGACGACGGTCTCGGTGATCGTCTCGGCGAGCAGCACGAGCCCGGCGCCGCCTCCCGCGACCATCTTGCGGCCGAGCAGGTCGAGCCCCTGGATCCCCTGCGTCCCCTCGTGGATCGGGTTGAGCCGGTTGTCACGGTAGAGCCGCTCGACTGGGTAGTCGCGCGTGTAGCCGTACCCGCCGTGCACCTGGATCGCCAGGTCGTTGGCCGCGAGGCACCACTGTGACGGCCATGCCTTCGCGATCGGGGTGAGCACGTCGAGCAGTCGCGCCGCGCGCTCGCTGTCGTCGGGCTCGGGCGCGGTCGCCTGGTCGTCGACGAGGCGCGCGCAATAGAGGATGAGCGCGAGCCCGCCCTCGACGTACGACTTCTGCGCGAGCAGCATGCGCCGCACATCGGGGTGCTCGATGATCGGGACCGGCGGCGTCGACGGGTCCTTCGCATCGAGCGGACGCCCCTGGGTGCGGGTCTTGGCGTAGTCGAGCGCGTGCAGATAGCCGGTGTAGCCCAGCGCCACCGCGCCTGCGCCGACGCCGATGCGTGCCTCGTTCATCATCGTGAACATGGCCGCGAGGCCACGCCCCTCCTCGCCCACGAGGAACCCGACCGCTCCTCGCTCGCCGCCCGGCGTCGCGAATCCCTCGCCGAAGTTGAGCAGCGTGTTCGTCGTGCCGCGGAAGCCCATCTTGTGGTTGAGGCCGACGAGCGCGACGTCGTTGCGCTCCCCCGGCGCGCCGTCGGAGTCGGGGAGGAGCTTGGGCACGATGAAGAGGGACAGGCCCTTGGTCCCAGGCGGCGCGTCCGGGGTCTTGGCGAGGACGAGGTGCACGATGTTCTCGCCGAGCTCGTGGTCGCCCGCGGAGATCCACATCTTGGTGCCGGACACACGGTACGACCCGTCGTCCTGGCGTACGGCACGGGTCGTGAGGTCGGCGAGCGACGATCCGGCCTCGGGCTCGGACAGGCACATCGTCCCGTACCAGCGCCCTTCGACGACCGGCTCGGCGTAGGTCGCGATCTGCTCCGGCGTCCCGTGGGTGAGGAGCAGGTGGGCGTTGCCGGCAGCCAACGATGGGTACGCGTGCGCGCCGACGCTCGCGGCCTGGAAGAAGAGCGACGCCGCGCGCTGGACGGCGAACGGCAGCGGGAACCCGCCGTGCTCGGAGGGGAAGGACATGCCCGGCAGGCCTGCCTCGTTGTACGCCGCGAGCGCCTCGGCGACCTCGGGAAGCAGCACGACCTTGCCGTCGTCGCCGATGCGCGGCTCGTCGACGTCGAGGGCTGCGGCCAGCGGCGCGAACTTCTCGGCCGCGAGGCGCTCGGACACATCGAGCACACCGTCGAACGTCGTGCGGTCGTGGTCGTCATAGCGCTCCCGACTCGTCAATGCCTCGACGTCCAGCCACTCGAAGAGCAGGAAGTCGAGGTCGCGGCGCGAGACGAGGCGAGAGGAGTCCATGAGGGGAATACTAAGCGCTTGCTTACCTCGACTGCCAGGGCGTACGTTCCACGCGCTGTGACCGAAACAACGCGCCTGGGGGTGACATGGCGGGTTCTCGCACGGCTTCCGGTTGCGATCCCTCATACTGACGCGGGTGTCCAGTGGAAAGGCCTGTCCGTGATCAACCTGATCGACACGAGCGGCACCGTCTATCACGGGGTCCAGGAGCAGATCTGGGGGACGATCTCCCGTCATCTCCCGCGCCGGTCGTGGACGTCTTCTCCTCGGGAGTACCTCCCGGGTGCGCTGAACTTCTCGCTGTTCATCAACCTCGACTCCGACGTGGTCATGTCGCACGGTGTCGCGGACAAGAACTACCTCTGGCGCAAGTCCGACGACGGCGAGCGCGCCCTGACTCGCGGCCACCGCACGGACGTACTCGTCCCCGGCCCCATGCTCCAGCGCCGAGTCACCAAGTCGAAGGTCCTCGAGATCGACGGCGATCACATCCACTCGGTGGGCTGGCCGCGCCTCGACCTGCTGCTCGCCCGCCAGGCGCAGCTGCGGACGCGACTGCGTCGCAACCGCCGCAAGCGCCTTCGGGTGCTATGGGCCCCCACGCACGACTTCGTGAAAAAGGGCGACGAGCAGGTCACGCTGTCGAGCTATCCGGCGTTCGAGGAGTACCTCGAGCCGCTGCGCAAGCACTTCGACGTCGAGGTCTCCGAGCACCCTCGCAACCGCGGCAAGGGCAACAGCAAGCGCCCCACGACGGACCTGCTCGTCGACGCCGACGTCGTCGTCTCCGACTTCGGGACGATGGTGTACGAGGCGTGGGCCCTCGGCAAGCAGGTGATCTTCCCGCACTGGATCAACGGCGAGGCACTCACCCGCGCGCACCGGCGGGCCGCGGAGAGCAAGATCTACACCCAGCGCCTGGGCCTCCATGCCGACAGCTTCGACGAGCTGGTCGACATGATCCAAGAGCGCCGCGAGCCCGACGAGCGGCTCAGGACCTTCCTCGACGACTACCTCGACCCTCGCTACCGAGGCACGAGCGGCAAGCGGATCGCCGACCTCCTCCTGCAGCTCGACCGCGAGCGCAACGGCTGAGTCCACCGCCCACGCACGTACGAGACGGACATCACACGCTCGACGCGAGGCTGGTGCCCCCTCGGTGACCCTCGGCGGCCACCACACTGTGACTCCACACGACCCCTGCGGACGGCGTGGGGGGTGACCACAGGGGGACGACTCATGACCGATCCGGGGATCACCGGCACTGGCTACGCGGTTCCGAAGCGGGTGCGCGACGACACCGACCCGGTCTACGCGGCGCTCGACCGCATGCCAGGACCAGCAGGCGTGGCGGAGGCCGACCTGTTCACCGGCGCAGGTCAGCGCCGGGTCCTCGGAGCGGACGAGGAGATCGAGAGCTTCATGGTTGACGCCTGCCAGCAGGCGCTCGACGAGGCGGGGATCGACGCGACCGACGTCGACCGGATCTACGGGTACGCGTCGGTCCCGACGTACTTCACGCCCAACTCCCTGTACGAGGTGCACGCCCGCCTCGGCATGCGCCAGGACAGCCTGGTTGTGCCGCTCAACAGCGACTTCAGCAACTTCCTCCTCGGGCTCGTGCACGGCCACGAGGCGATCGTCGCCGGTGGCTGCGCGCGTGCGCTCGTCGTCACCGGATCCAACTGGACCCGCCACGTCGACTACCGGCGCGGGCACGCGCAGGCGATCGGTGACGGCGCAGGGGCGGCGGTGCTCTCCGCGGGCGGGTCGCTGCGCCTGGTGGACCACCACACACGGACCTTCGGCTGGGCGTACACGTCGATGACCATGGCCGTACGTCCCCGTCACGCGGTCGACTGGGCAGGGATCCCGGTCGGCAAGGACGGCAACCCGGCCCCGACGTACCTCCTCGAGTCCGACGCCGGCGTCGAGGTCTACCAGACGATCATGCGCGACGGCCTCCCCGATCTGGTCGGCGAGCTGCTCGCCCGTCACGGCCTCAGCGGTGCCGACGTCTCGCTGATCACGCACCAGGGCTCGCGTGCGCTGCTCGACCACTGGGCGGGACGGCTGCGGCCCGCCGCATACCTGGAGACGCTGGAGACGTTCGGCAACCTGACCCACTCGACGTACCCGGTCAACCTCGCCCTGCACGCCGGCCAGGTCGAGACCCCGTACGTGGTCATCGCCGCGGTCGGCACGGGCTTCCACGTCACGGCGCTGCTGCTGCGCGTGACCTGACGGCTACGTCTTCGCCAGCGCCAGGAGCTTCGCCGGACCGAGGCCGTCGAGGTACGCCGAGCCGAGCGCGACGCCGATTTTCGGCAGTGCGGCCTCGTCCGGGAAGACCATGTAGAGCCGCAGGACGGCTCCACCCCTCGCCATGAGCCCAGGCTGGCACCCGCCGTCCCTGTGAGCGACGCCGAGCCGCGGAGGTGCGCCGACTCCGAGAGAGACGGATGCTGGGACGGCGGAGAGGAGCGCAGATGGCCGAGCGAGCGAGCCCGTTGGACGCCGACCACGTGCGCGCGGCGTTCTTGGAGTTCCAGCGCGAGCGCGGCCACGCGATCCTGTTCACCGGCAGCGGGATGCAGCCGCTGCTGCGCTATCTCGAGGGCGCCGACCACCCCGACGGACCACGGCTCACCGACTCCCAGCCGTGCCTGCGCAGCCAGGACCTCGAGGAGGTCGGGGACGACCGTCATACGACGTTCTTCGAGATGCTCGGCAACTGGAGCTTCGGCGGCGAGGTCGGCAACTCGTACTTCATGTCGTACCAGCGCACCGCCGCCGCCGTGATCGACAGTCCCGACGTGTTCCGCAGCAGCCTGCTGTGGCCGCTCGTCGCACAGCCGGAGAAGCTGCGCGGGAGACGGTACCCGGAGGTGGCGCAGCGCCGCGACCAGGTCGACGACCTCGTCCGCGAGCAGCGCGAGCGCTCCCGTGCGGCAACGAAAAAGGAGCACCGGTGACCCAGAACTTCCGGGAGTACCTCGAACAGCTGATCCGCGAGGGCTACACCGTCCGGCACGACGAGCACGGCTCCGACCCCGATCTCATCGACCCCTTGGGCAACCCGATCGAGACGTGGCGCGACGACTACCCGTACGACACACGGATGGACCGCGACCGCTACGAGCGCGAGAAGTACCGCCTCCAGGTGGAGCTGCTGAAGTTCCAGTACTGGGCGCAGGACACCGACACCAAGTACGTCATCCTCTTCGAGGGACGCGACGCCGCCGGCAAGGGCGGGACGATCAAACGGTTCACCGAGCACCTCAACCCGCGCTCGGCCCGCGTTGTCGCGCTGACGAAGCCGACCGAGACCGAGCGCGGTGAGTGGTACTTCCAGCGCTACGTCCGGCGGCTGCCGACGTACGGGGAGATCGTGCTGTTCGACCGGTCCTGGTACAACCGCGCCGGCGTCGAGCGCGTGATGGGCTTCTGCACCGACGTCGAGTACGAGCGGTTCATGCACCAGGCGCCGCTGTTCGAGGACATGCTCATCGACAGCGGGCTGAACCTCACGAAGCTGTGGTTCTCGGTGACCCAGCTCGAGCAGCGCACACGGTTCGCCGTGCGCCAGATCGACCCGGTACGACGGTGGAAGCTGTCGCCGATGGACATCGAGTCCCTCGACCGGTGGGACGCCTACACCGACGCGAAGGAGGCGATGATGCTCCACACGGACACCGACATCTCACCGTGGACGGCGATCAAGAGCAACGACAAGAAGCGGGCACGCCTCAACGCGATGCGGTTCTTCCTCAGCCAGTACGACTACGAGGGCAAAGATCCCGAGATCGTCGGGTACGCCGACCCCAAGCTCGTCCGCCGCGGCCGCGACTCGGTCGGTGACTGACGAGCGCGGCTCGCCCTCGCAGGCGCAAAGAGGGGTCCGTCCGAAAGTGGCGTACGCCGTACTAGTACGGCGTACGCCA
>NZ_JBHUFT010000007.1:0-2152 GCF_042681565.1 Mumia zhuanghuii | reverse complement strand
CATGTCCACTCTCGCGAATCGCTGGACTAGGCGTGGCCTGCGGCTTTGAATGGCGCGTGACGCAGACCACACCCGCCGCCGTGCGTGCACGCGTGACGGGTCGAGCTCGAAGGAGAGCCACGATGAGTGTTGACCCCCAGAACACCCGCGGTTGGCCAGAGCCAACACCCCGCCACCGCCGCGGACGTGTGCTGGCCGCCGCGGTCGCCTCCCTCGGCCTGACCCTCAGCGCACTCGCCGCCATCCCAGCCAACGCCGTCACCCCCGTACCCCTCGCTCAAGCCGGATCCATCGTCAGCTGGGGACCGGTACAAACCACGCCGTCGACGACCGTTCCGGCCGCACTCGCACAAACCGCGTTCATCGCCATCGACAACGGCGGCGACTTCTCACTTGCCCTCACCGGCGACAACCGAGTCGTGGCCTGGGGCCACAACGGCACCCAGGGCGCTCAGCCGCAGAAGGTGCCCGCAAGCCTCAACGGCGTCAAGGTAAAAGCCATCGCCGCAGGCGCGAGCAACGCTGGCGTCGTCACCCAAACCGGCACTGTCGTCGCCTGGGGTGCCAAGCTGGCAGCCGGCGACCCAACCAAGGTGCCTGTTGGACTGTCCGGGGTGGTGGATCTTGCCATCGGCGCCTATCACGGCGTCGGACTCAAGAGCAATGGCACCGTTGTCACGTGGGGATATCTCCTCGGCGGGGCCCTGAACGTGCCTACCGGCCTCACCGGTGTCAAGGCGATCGCCGCCGGTGACCAGCAGACCTACGCCCTCAAGGACGACGGGACCGTCGTCGCCTGGGGACTCAACAACGCAGGTCAGCTCGACCTCCCCGATGAGCTGACCACCCCTGGCAACGTCAAGGCCATCGCCAGCAGGAGCCTCGGCGGACTAGCGCTGCTCACCGACGGCACACTCCGCACCTGGGGCAACGGCACCACCATCCCGGACTCCTTGAACGGCAAGGCGGTCGTTGCGATCAGCGCTCTGGCCGAAGAGAGCATGGCGCTCGATTCCACCGGCGGCCTACACCGGTGGGGAAGTCCGGCGCAGAACGGAGTCGAGGTTCCTGCGTCGCTGGATGGTGCGCCGGTCACGGCTGTTGCTGCGGGCGTCAATCATGACTCGGTGTTGGTGAGCGATGTGAAGACCGCTGTTGTGCCTCGCGTCACCGGCGTGGCACGGCCCGGCCAGACTCTGACCGGCACCGCGGGCACCTTCTCCGGCGCCCCCGACAACGTCACGAACCAGTGGCTGGCCAACGGCACCCCGATCGCGGGCGCCACCGGCACCAGCCTCGCACTGAACGCCACACACCTTGGCAAGCGCATCACCTACCGCACAACCGCCACCAAGGGCGCGCTCACCCGCACCGCCACCTCCACCCCCACCTCCCCAGTCGCCAAACCCACCCCCACAGTGGGACTGGCGGCGCCTGCGGGTGCGTACGGACGTGCAGGAACGGTCACCGTCACCGTCTCCAACAGCGCCACAGGCACCGTCACCCTCACCTTGAACGGCCGCTCACTCGGCGCCAAGACACTGTCCAGAGGCCGAACGCTCTACTCGATCCCACGAACCACCACCCCCGGCCGATGGACCCTACGCGCCTCCTACCACGGCAACACCACCCTCAACACGGCCACACGCACCACCACCTACACCGTCACCAAAGCCCGCCCCGGCACCGTAAAGACCAAAATCACCAAGAAGCCCTCCAGCCGCAAGAAGGGCAAGGCCACCATCACCATCGCCCGCCCCACCGGCCTGACCGCCCCCAGAGGCAAGGTCACCCTCGTACTCAAAAAGGGCTCCAAGAAACTCAAGACCACCGCCACCGTCCGCAACGGCAAAGCCACCGTCAAACTCCCCAAGACCACACGCGGCACCTGGAAAATCACCACCACCTACACCGGCGACACCCGCTACACCCCCGCCAAAGCCAAAACCATCAAGCACAAAAGCAAATAGGACGAAGCACGCTTGAGTATCAGGCGGTCTCCAGTGCCCGGGAAGTTGTCACTGGCGTGACAACTTCTCGGGCTCTTTCATGTCCACTCTCGCGAATCGCTGGACTAGGCGTGGCCTGCGGCTTTGAATGGCGCGTGACGCAGACCACACCCGCCGCCGTGCGTGCACGCGTGACGGGTCGA
>NZ_JBHUFT010000006.1:121290-209006 GCF_042681565.1 Mumia zhuanghuii | reverse complement strand
TGTCGAAACCGCGTGCCGCCCGTTGGTTGAGCTTGTCGAAACCGCGCCGCCCGTTGGTTGAGCCTGTCGAAACCTGTGGACAGCCGCGTCCTCGCCTCGGCGATCACCGACATCCTTTACAGATGGCGTGGACCTACATCCTCAAATGCGCCGACGGGAGCTACTACGTCGGTAGCGCCCGCGACCTCGAACGGCGTCTGAAGCAGCACCAAGACGGCGACGGTGCGGCACACACCAGGCGCCGCCGGCCAGTAGAACTTGTGTATGCCATGGAGTTCGAACGAGTCGACGAGGCCTTTGCCTGGGAGAAGCGCGTCCAGGGCTGGTCACGTGCGAAGCGGGAGGCTCTGATCCGCGGCGATTTCGCGGCTCTGCCACAGCTCTCGCGTAATCGGCAGGACGAGTGAGCGGGTTTCGACAGGCTCAACCAGCGGGCTCGTGGGTTTCGACAGGCTCAACCAGCAGGCTCGTGGGTTTCGACAGGCTCAACCAGCGGGCTCGTGGGTTTCGACAGGCTCAACCAGCGGCTTGCGGGCGCGGCCGGACGGGCGGTGCGCGGCTCTCGGTAGGATCGAGGAGTGACCGAGATTCCTGACCACGACCTGGTCCTCGTCGTCGACTTCGGTGCCCAGTACGCGCAGCTCATCGCGCGCCGCGTCCGCGAGGCGAAGGTCTACTCCGAGATCGTGCCGCACACCATGCCGGTCGAGGAGATGCTCGCCAAGAACCCGAAGGCAGTGATCCTGTCCGGGGGCCCGTCGTCGGTCTACGAGGTCGGCGCACCGCGGCTCGATCCGGCGCTGTTCGCGCAGGGCACGCCCGTCTTCGGCATCTGCTACGGCTTCCAGGCCATGGCGCAAACGCTCGGTGGCACGGTCGCCAGCACGGGCCAGCGCGAGTACGGCCGTACCGACGTCGCCGTAGGCGAGCCCGGCGTCCTGCTGGCCGGCGTGCCGGACACGCTGCGGGCCTGGATGTCGCACGGCGACGAGGTCACCCTCGCACCCGAGGGCTTCACCGTCACCGCGTCCTCGCCTCGCGCGACGGTCGCGGCGTTCGAGGATGTCGAGCGGGGGCTGGCCGGAGTGCAGTGGCACCCCGAGGTCCTGCACAGCGAGCACGGCCAGCAGGTCCTGGAACGCTTCCTCGTGGAGATCGCCGGATGCCGCCAGACGTGGACGATGGTCAACATCGTCGACGAGCAGGTCGAGCGCATCCGCGAGACCGTCGGCGACGCGCGTGTCATCTGCGCACTG
This sequence comes from Mumia zhuanghuii, assembly GCF_042681565.1. NCBI lineage: Bacteria > Bacillati > Actinomycetota > Actinomycetes > Propionibacteriales > Nocardioidaceae > Mumia > Mumia zhuanghuii. Next base: position 207,750 of record NZ_JBHUFT010000006.1, on the reverse strand, counting down.
TCCGGCGGTGTCGACTCCTCCGTCGCCGCCGCGCTGGTCCAGCGCGCGATCGGCGAGCAGCTGACCTGCGTCTTCGTCGACCACGGCCTGCTCCGCAAGGGCGAGCGCGACCAGGTGGTGCGCGACTACGTGGCGGCCACCGACGTCAACCTCAAGGTCGTCGACGCACGCGAGCAGTTCCTCGGGCACCTCGCCGGCGTCACCGACCCGGAGGAGAAGCGCAAGATCATCGGCCGCGAGTTCATCCGGACCTTCGAGGCCGCCGAGCGCGAGATCCTCCAGACGCCCGGCACACCGGTCAAGTTCCTCGTCCAGGGCACCCTCTATCCCGACGTCGTCGAGTCCGGCGGCGGCGAGGGCGCGGCCAACATCAAGAGCCACCACAACGTCGGCGGCCTCCCTGAGGACCTCGAGTTCAGCCTGATCGAGCCGCTGCGGACGCTGTTCAAGGACGAGGTCCGTCAGGTCGGCGAGCAGCTCGGCCTGCCGGCGGCGATGGTCTGGCGCCACCCGTTCCCGGGCCCCGGGCTCGCGATCCGCATCGTGGGCGCGGTCGACGAGGAGCGCCTCGAGATCGTCCGCGAGGCCGACGCGATCGCCCGCGAGGAGCTGACGGCAGCGGGTCTGGACCGCGACGTCTGGCAGTTCCCCGTGGTGCTGCTCGGCGACGTCCGCTCGGTCGGCGTCCAGGGCGACGGCCGGACGTACGGTCACCCCGTCGTGCTGCGTCCGGTCAGCAGCGAGGACGCGATGACCGCCGACTGGAGCCGCCTTCCGTACGAGCTCCTCGAGCGCATCTCCACCCGCATCACCAACGAGGTCAACGAGGTCAACCGGGTCGTCCTCGACGTCACGAGCAAGCCGCCCGGCACGATCGAGTGGGAGTGAGTCGTGGCCTTCGTCCCGGACACCAAGGACTGGACCTGGACCACGCGTGAGGTCTGCCCCGAGTGCGGGTTCGACCCCGCGAGCGTCGTCCCCACCAAGGTCGGAGCGCGAGTCCGGGCGAACGCGGCGCTGTGGCCGGACGTCCTCGCACGCGAGGACGTCGCCGTACGACCGGACGACAGCACATGGTCGCCGTTGGAGTACGCCTGCCACGTCCGCGACGTGCAGACGATCTACCGGTTCCGACTGGGCCTCATGCTCGACGACGACGATCCGCTCTACCCCAACTGGGACCAGGACGCCACGGCCGTCGAGTCGCGGTACGGCGAGCAGGATCCGGCTGCCGTCGCTCACGAGCTGGCACACGAGGCGGCGCTGACCGCTGACGCGTTCGACGCCGTGGGGGACGGGCAGTGGGCCCGTACGGGCCGCCGTACGGACGGAGCGTCTTTCACGGTGACCACGTTCGCGACGTACTACCTGCACGACATCGAGCACCACGCGTACGACGTCGACGCCTGAGGCCGGTCACGCCCCGAGCGCGTCCAGCCGTCCCTTGAGGAAGCGGCGCTGCGCGTCGTCGCCGGTGACGGCGATCGCCTGCCGGTACGCGGCGGCCGCGTCGTCCATGTGCCCGAGATCGGCGAGCAGCCGCGCTCGTACGGCCGGGAGGTAGGCGTAGTCGCGCATGCCCGGCGCGTCCGCGACGGCGTCGACCTCGCCGAGGGCCACCTCAGGTCCGTCGACGTACGACAGCGCGACCGCACGGTTGAGCCGGACGACAGGGGTCGGCCACACCTCGAGCAGCCGGTCGTACAGGCGGAGCAGGGCAGGCCAGTCCGTGGTCTCGACGCTCGCCGCCTCGACGTGCACTCCGGCGATCGCCGCCTGCAGCGCGTACCGGCCCGCTCGCCCGTCCCGCGCGACGGCCCGCTCGATGGCGCGGCTGGTCGCCTCCCGCCCGGCGGCGATCCGCCGGACGTCCCACGCGCCGCGGTCCTGGCCGTCGAGGAGGACGACTTCCGCCCCGCGCCGTGCGGCGGTACGGGCCTGGGTGAAGAGCACGAGCCCGAGCAGGCCGAGCACCTCCGGCTCTTCGGGGAAGATCTCGGCGAGGCTCGTCGACAGCGCCCCGGCCGACTCCTCGAGCGCGTCGGTCTCGGGACCGCGTGGGCGTTCGTGGGCCGCCGTCGCCACGAGGTGCACGACCTCGAGCACCGTGTCGAGCCGGGCGGGGAGGTCGGCGCCAGCCGGCACCACGTACCGGATCCCGGCCGTGGTGATCTTGCGCTTGGCGCGGGTGAGGCGGGCCGCCGCGGTCGCTGGCTTCAGCAGGAGCAGCCCGGCCGCCGTCGGGGTCGGCAACCCGCAGACCACGCGCAACGTGAGGAGCACACGGTCGGCCTCGGCGAGCGCCGGGTGGCAGCAGGTGAAGACGAGGCGGAGCAGATCGTCGTTCCAGCCCGATGCGGCGTCGTCGTGGCGGGCGTCCTCACGCAGGGCGAGCTCGGGCACCCGGTCGCGGAACGCGCTCACCCTGCGGTGCAGGTCGATCGCGTGGTTGCGGGCGGTACGCACCAGCCACGCGACCGCGTACTCCGGCGGGCCGTCCGCCGACCAGGCGCGCAGCGCACGCTCGAACGCCTGCTGCGCGCAGTCCTCGGCGGTGTCGAGGTCGCCGGCCGTACGGACGGTCGCCGCGACGACGCGCCCCCAGTGCTCCCGGTGGAGGTTTGCGAGGACGTCCGCGACGTCGCTCATCCGGCCTCGCTCAGACGGCCAGGATCGGTCGGACCTCGACGACCTGGGACGGGGCCTGCTTGGCCAACGCGAGCGCGGCGTCGAGCCCGTCGCACTCGATGACGTAGTAGCCGCCGAAGGCCTCCTTGGACTCGACGAACGGGCCGTCCGTCACGACGGGGTCGGGCCCCGGACGCACGGTGGTCGCTGTCGAGGTCGGTTGGAGTGCCTCGCCGCCGTGGTCGATCGCCCCTGCGGCTTCGATGGCCTTGCTGAACCGGTCGTGCGCGGCCATCAGGCGGTCCCACTCCTCAGGGGACGCATCGACCCAGCTGGCCTCGTCGTCGAACAGGATGAAGAGATAGCGCTCGCTCATCGGTGTCTCCTTCGCTCCGACCCCGCGTGTCGGGGCCTTCACATGGACAACGAACAGCATCTCCCCAGATCGACACCAGGCGCTAGGCGGCGCCGAGCCGCCGCTGCCACTGGGCCGCCACACTCGCCGGCCGGTAGCCCAGGTCGACGTTGATGGCGAGCATGTGTGCGTTCTCCTGCGCGTTCCAGGTGTGGATGCGCCGTGCCTCCGGGCGTACGGAGGCGAGGGTGCCCATCAGCGCGGTCTTGACGAGCATCCCGAGCCGGTGGCCGCGGTGCTCGTCGAGCACGAGAGTGTCGGCCTGGATGACCGACTCCGGCCGGGAGTCTGTGTACTCGACGACCGAGTAGCCCGCGAGCGAACCTGTTGGCCGATGCTCGACCGCGCCGATGACAGCGACCCGCCCGCTCGCACGGCGACGGGAAGCCGCGTCGCGTAGACGTGCGACGTCCCAGACGTCCTCTGCATGGTCCATGCCGCCGGTGGGGGCCGCCGTCGTCATCCGCGTCATGAGGATCGCGTACTGCTCCTCCCACTCCTCGGGCAGCTCGTCGACCCAGACGTGCGTGCGGTAGTCCGCACCCGCTGCGCTCGACGCCTCGCCGGCGAGGGCGGCGAGGTGGTCGGGGTCGAGCGGGAGGTCGAGCGTCGACTGCCGCTCGACCTGCTCCAGCGCGAACCCTTGGGCGAGCGCGAAGCGGGCGTACGCATCGGCCGGGACGGCGCCCGCTCCCGACGGGGCGTGCAGCGCCTCGGCGTCGGGCTGCGGCGACCGTGAGTGTGAGGTGTCCGCCTGGACGATCCGGCGGGCGGTGGCGCGGATCTCGGCCTCGAGGTGCGCCGCGAGGGCGGTTCCGATGCCCTGCCCGCGCCATCGCGGCTCGACGCCGACGTCGACGACCGCGACGTTGGTGTCACCGACCTGGGGCAGGCGGAGCGAGGCGTGCCCGACGACCGACTCCGGCGTCTGGGAGTCGTCGACGACGGCGACCCAGCGGTCGAGCGGGCGGTAGACGCGGTCGCTGATCATCTCGGCGCTGAGGGCGAGGTCGGGCACGAGGTCGGCATGTCCGCGGATCTCGCGATCGATCTCCTCACGCACCCGTACGACGCCCGCGAGCGACCATGCATCCGGGGACGTGAGGGAGGTAGGCAGGGGTACGGGGAGGATCGTGGGAGGCATCGACCGAGTCTGGTTCGCGGTCGTCGGGTGGGTCAACCGCTTAACGGGCCGTCGCGGCTCTAGGCCTCGTCGCGCTGCTGGTAGACGTCCGGGACCCCGTCATGGTCGGTGTCGCGGGTCTCCTCCTCGTACAGGCGCCGGTAGCGGCGGTTGCGCAGCCGCAGGAGCACGGTGGCGAGCAGCGCGGCAACCACGGAACCCTCGAGCACGCCGATCTTGACGTACGCGTCGCGGGTCGACGCGAGTCCGTACGCGAGGTCGCCGATGAGCAGCGAGACGGTGAAGCCGATGCCACCGAGCATCCCGACGCCGACGACGTCGATCCACCCGAGGCTCGGGTCGAGGCGTGCGTGGGTGAAGCGCGCCATGAGCCAGGTCGAGCCGAAGATCCCGACCGTCTTGCCGACGACCAGGCCGAGGACGATCCCGTACGTGACGGTGCTGCGGTTGGCCTCGACGAGCCCGCTGATGCCTCCGACGTCGACGCCGGCAGCGAAGAACGCGAAGATCGGTACGGCGATGCCGGCCGAGATCGGGCGCCACAGGTGCTCGAAGTGCTCCGCAAGCCCAGGGCCTGCCTCGGGGCCACCGGCGGCCTGGCTGCGCAGGACGGGGACCATGAACCCCAGGACGACGCCGGCGATCGTGGCGTGTACGCCCGAGGCGTGGACGAAGGCCCAGGCGAGCACCGCGAGGGGGATCAGGATCCAGCCCGAGTGGACCCGCCGCTGGACCAGCACGGCGAAGACGGCGATCGGGACGACTGCCGCGGCGAGCCACCCGATCGCGAGGTGGTCGGTGTAGAAGAACGCGATGACGATGATCGCCAGCAGGTCGTCGACGATTGCGAGGGTCAGCAGGAACGTCCGCAGGGCGGTCGGCAGGAACGAGCCGAGGACGGCGAGAACCGCGAGCGCGAAGGCGATGTCGGTCGCGGTGGGGATCGCCCATCCGCGCAGCGCGCCGTCGCCGGTGCCGAGGTTGACGGCGACGAACACCAGCGCCGGGACCACCATGCCGCCGACGGCGGCGACAATCGGGATGGCTGCGCGACGCGGGTCGCGCAGGTCGCCCGCCACCAGCTCGCGCTTGAGCTCGAGCCCGGCGACGAAGAAGAAGATCGCGAGCAGCCCGTCGGCAGCCCACGCCCCGAGGGTGAGGTCGAGGTGCAGCGACTCCGGGCCGATCCGGGTGTCGCGGAGGGTCGCGTACGCGTCGCCGAGGCCGCTGTTCGCGAGCACGATCGCGAGGGCTGCGGCTCCGATCAGGAGGAAGCCGCCGACGGTCTCCTGGCGCAGCAGGGCGGCGATGCGTGAGGTCTCGGGCCACGAGCCTCGGCCGAGGACGGTGTTCTGGGGCACGGTGCTCCTTCTTTGGGGTCGTCAGAACCACGCCGACCAGACTTCCCGGCACACCAGCGGCCAGTCTAACGGTCCGCGTCGGGCGGTGTGGGCCTGTGAGGCATAATGAATGAACGTTCAACTAAGGAGTTCGTCATGCCCGTCACGCGCCTCAACCATGCTGTCCTCTACGTCCGCGACGTGGCGCGCTCGGAGCGCTTCTACTCCGATGTGCTCGGCTTCACGAAGGTCATGGGGTTGCCGGGGGCCGCGTTCCTCCAGGCTTCGGGCAGCTCCAACGACCACGACCTCGGCCTCTTCCAGATCGGCCCGGCGGCGGGGCCGTCGGGAGCGGGCCGTACGACCGTCGGGCTCTACCACCTCGCGTGGGAGGTCGACACGCTCGACGAGCTCGAGACCGTCATGGCGAGGCTGGCCAACGCCGACGCGCTCGTCGGTGCGAGCGACCACGGCACGACCAAGGCGCTGTACGGCGCGGATCCCGACGGGATCGAGTTCGAGGTCAGCTGGCTCGTCCCCGCGGCACTGATCACCCCTGAGGTGCGCGCCGCACGGGTGCGGATCCTTCCGCTCGACCTCGCCCTCGAGAAAGAGCGGTACGGCGCGCAGACCGCCGGCGGCATCGGTGTCAGCTGGCCCGCGCCCGTCGCCGGATGAGTCGCCGCGCCGTGGTGGAGATCCCTGTCACAGGCGCGGGATATTCGGTCGCTCTTGTCAGAACCGCTGCCTAGGGTTGATCGTTGTGAAGAACCTCCCGCTCGCCGACCCTGGCACCCCAGACATTCGTTCGGCGACGCGGTACATGACGTGGATTCTTCGGGTGCAGGGCTGGACCCTCGTCGGCGCGATCACCTTCGGCATCGCCTGGATGGTGGCCCAGGCGTCCGTCCCTGCGGTGATCGGGGCGGCCATCGACACGGTCGTCGACGTGGGTGCCGGACGCGCACTGGTCCTGTGGTCGGCGCTGCTTCTCGTCATCGGCGCCGTCCAGGCGTTCTCGGGCATCATGCGCCACCGCTACGCCGTCCAGATGTGGCTCGACACCGCCTACCGGACCGTCCAGCTCGTCAGCACGCACACCGGCCGCCTCGGCTCCGAGCTCAACCGCAGGGTCGCGCACGGCGAGGTCGTGAGCGTCGGAGCGACGGACATCGCCAACCTCGGCAACTTCGTCGACGTGATGGGCCGGTTCATCGGCTCGATCGTCGCCTACCTCGTGGTCGCGGTGATCCTGCTGCAGAGCTCGCTGACCCTGGGGCTGGTCGTGCTGATCGGCGTGCCGCTGCTCATGGGCGTGACGGGCCCGCTGCTGCGCCACCTCAACCGCCGCAACCAGCAGGCGCGAGCCCTGCAGGGGGAGCTCAACACCCTCGCCAGCGACATCGTCGCGGGGCTGCGCGTCCTGCGCGGCATCGGCGGCGAGGCGATGTTCGACCGCCGCTACCGCGCGGCCTCGCAGGACGTCCGCCACGCCGGTGTCCGGGTCGCGCGAGTCCAGTCGGTGCTCGACGCCTTCCAGGTGCTGCTGCCAGGCGCCTTCGTCGTCCTCGTCGTCTGGCTCGGTGCGCGGTTTGCCGCGACCGGTCAGATCAGCGCCGGTGACCTCATCGCCTTCTACGGGTACGCCACATTCCTCATGCTCCCGCTGCGGACGTTCACCGAAGCGGCCAACAAGCTGATCCGCGGTCACGTCTCAGCACGTCACGTGATCCGCATCCTGCGCATCCAGCCGAGCGTGAGCGACCCCGCCGACCCGGTCAGCCCGCCCGACGGCGACCTGGTCGACGTCCGCTCGGGCTTCGTCGGTCGCAAGGGCGTGCTCACCGCCGTCGTCAGCGATGACCCGCGCGACGCGGTGGCGCTGGCCGACCGCCTCGGGGGCTATGTCGAGCCAGGCGGCGACGTCGACGTCGTCTCGTACGGCGGCGTGCCGCTCGGTGCGCTCGCCCGCGACGAGCTGCGTCGCCGGATCGTCGTCAACGACACCGGTGCCGCGCTCTTCAGCGGCCCGCTGCGCAGCGCTCTCGACGCCCGGCGCACGGCGACCGGCGACGAGATCGCCCGCGCGGTCACCACGGCGTCCGCCGACGACATCCTCGACGGGCTCCCGGAGGGACTCGACTCCGAGCTCGCCGAGCGTGGTCGCTCCTTGTCCGGGGGGCAACGGCAACGCGTCGTGCTCGCGCGCGCCCTGCTGACCGAGGCTGACGTGCTGGTCCTCGTCGAGCCGACGTCGGCTGTCGACTCCCACACCGAGGCGCGTGTCGCTGCGCGTCTGCGCAGGCACCGTGCCGGCCGTACCACGGTCGTCGTGTCGAGCAGCCCGCTCGTCCTCGACGTCGCAGACGAGGTCGCGTTCCTGTCGGCCGGCCGCGTCGTCGCGACCGGCGACCACCACCAGCTCATGACCACCGACCGGGCGTACCGCCAGGTCGTGACCCGAGAGGAGGCCGAGGACGTTGCATGACGCCCTGCCCATCGCCGGCACCCGCCTGCTTCGCTCGTACCTCCGCCAGCTCGGCCGCGACCACCGCCGTGACCTCGTCGGCATCATGCTCCTTCACGGCGCCGCTGCCGGTGCCGGTCTCGTCGTGCCCTGGCTGGTCGGTGACCTCGTCGAGGCCGCGACCGAGGGGCGCGGCGGCTACGGCACGATCGACCGCATCGCGCTGTTCGTCGCGGTGTGCCTGGTCGCGCAGACGATCCTGACCCGGTACGCCAGGCTGCGGTCGTCGGTCTTCGGCGAGACCGTGCTGGCGCGGCTGCGCGAGGACTTCGTCGACGAGGCACTGACCCTGCCGATCGGCGTCGTGGAAAGCGCGGGGACCGGCGACCTCCTGACCCGTACCTCGCGCGATGTCGACACGCTGGGCTGGGCGGTGCGCTTCGCCGTGCCGGAGACCGTGGTCGCGCTCGTCACCGCCGTGTGCACCGTCGTCGCGGCGGTGCTCGTCGGTGGATGGGTCCTCGTCCCCCTCGTGCTGGGCGTGCCGGTGCTGTGGGCCGCCACCCGCTGGTACCTCAAGCGTGCACGCGACGGTTACATCCGCGAGCACGCCTCGTACTCGCGGATCAATGCGACGCTGGCCGAGACGGTGGAGGGTGCCCGGACGGTCGAGGCGCTCGGGCTCGGCGACCAGCGCCGCGCTCGCATCGACGAGGACATCGCGGAGTCGTTCGCTGCGGAGTCGTACACCCGCAACCTGCGGACGGTGTTCTTCCCCGCCGTCGAGATGGGCTACTTCGTGCCCGTCGTCGCGACGCTCCTGCTCGGCGGCGTGCTGCTCGACCGTGGGACCATCTCGTTGGCCGAGCTCACCGCCGCGGTGCTGTACGTCCGGTTCCTCGTCGATCCCGTCGACCGGATCCTCAACTGGATGGACACCCTTCAGGTCGGTGCCACCTCGCTCGCGCGCCTGCTCGGTGTCTCAGAGGTGCCCGACGACCGGGAACCGACCGGTCGTACCCCCGAAGGCGAGGACATCGAGCTCGACGACGTGCGGTTCTCGTACGTCGCGGGTCGCGAGGTCCTGCACGGGGTGGACCTCGAGCTTGCCGCGGGGGAGCGCCTCGCGGTCGTCGGCCCGTCCGGCGCCGGGAAGTCGACGATCGGGCGTCTCATCGCGGGCATCCAGGGTCCGACCACCGGGGCCGTCACGGTCGGCGGCGTCGGAGTCACCGAGCTCGAGCTCGACGACCTGCGGCGCAGAGTCGCGCTGCTGACGCAGGAGCACCACGTCTTCGTCGGGACGCTGCGCGACAACCTGCAACTCGCGCTCGAGGAGTCCGGGACCGCCGCCGACGGCCAGCTCTGGGCTGCGCTCGACGCGGTCGACGCCCGCGAGTGGGTGGAGCACCTCCCGCACGGTCTCGACACGGTCGTCGGCTCGGGAGGCCACCGCCTCACCGACGCGCAGGCGCAGCACCTCGCGCTGGCGCGGGTGGTGCTCACCGACCCGCACACGCTGGTGCTCGATGAGGCGACGTCCCTCATCGACCCGCGGGCCGCGCGTGCCCTTGAGCGGTCGCTCAGCGCGGTCCTCGAGGGGCGGACGGTCGTGGCGATCGCGCACCGCCTCTACACCGCGCACGACGCGGACCGGGTCGCGGTCGTCGAGGACGGCGAGATCAGCGAGCTCGGGAGCCACGACGAGCTGGTCGCGCGCGGTGGGTCGTACGCGGCGCTGTGGAAGTCCTGGCAGAGCTGAGCGACGTGTCAGTGCCGTCGGGCACGCTGGGCCTATGGATGCCGTACAGGTCGTGACAGCGCTCGAGACCCGCATGCAGGCCCGCGACTGGGACGCAGTCGCGGCGCTCGTGCACCCCGAGGCGGTGATCGAGTGGCCCCGGACGGGGGAGACGTTCCTCGGTCCCGCGTACGTCGCGATGAACCGTGACTACCCCGAGGGCTGGTCGATCACCGTGCGTGACGTCGTCGGTGCCGGCGACAGGGCCGCCACCGACCTGGAGGTGACGCAGGAGGGAGTCGACGGCGTGTACGTCGCGGCCGGGTTCTGGACGGTCCGCGACGGGCAGGTCGTCGCGGCCCGCGAGTACTGGTCCGGACCCAACCTCGACGAGGCACCTGAGTGGCGCGCGCCGTACACGTCGGAGGGCGAGCGGCTCTAGGCTTGCTCGCACGTCGTCAGACGTGAGGCGAGGAGGGGGTCGTGCCGATGGACGCGGTCGACCGGGAGATCATCGGGCACCTGATGCGCGACGGGCGAGCAACGTTCTCCGAGATCGGTGCCGGTGTCGGGCTGTCGGCTCCGGCGGTCAAGCGCCGGGTCGACCGGATGCGTGCGAGCGGCCAGATCACCGGCTTCACGACCCTCATCGACCCCGCGGCCCTCGGGTGGACGACCGAGGCGTACGTCGAGATCTACTACGACGGCAACGTGTCGGCCGGCGAGCTCAAACGCAGCCTCGAGCCGATCCCGCAGGTCGTCGGCGCGTGGACCGTCGCCGGCAACCCTGACGCGATCGTGCACGTGATGGCGACGAACATGGCCGAGATCGAGCAGGTCGTCGAGCGGATGCGCGAGCATGCCCGGGTCGAGCGCACGCGGAGCGCGATCGTGATGTCGCGCCTGTTCGAACGTCCGCGTTCACGCTGACCCGGGCACTGCCTGCCTTCCCGAGCGGCGTCAGACGTCCTTGGGCATCAGGAGCCAGGCGACGAGGTAGACGATGATCATCGAGCCGAGCCCGAGCACGGTCAAGACCACGAAGGCCAGCCGGACGACCGTCGGGTCGACGCCGAGGTAGCGCGCGATGCCGCCGCACACCCCCGCGATCCACTGGTCGCTGCTGGTGCGTACGAGCTTCTTGGAGCGGGTCATCGCTTGTCGTCTCCTTCGTCGGAGGGCCCGGTGAGGTCCTCGAGGGTGAGAGTGCGGGTGTCATTGGCGGGGCTTGCGTCGGTGGGGCTTGCGTCGTCAGGGGTGGCGTCGAGCGTGGTGTCGGCCGACGGAGAGACCGCCGTGCGCTGCTCGCGGTTGCGACGGCTCGTCTGGCGCGCCGCGATGAACGTCGCGACGAGCCCCGCCACGCCGAGCAGGACCAGCAGCAGCGGGCCGGCGATCGCGATCGAGACCAGGTCCCAGCCGGCGTACCACATCCCCCACACCGCACCGGCGACGGCGACGAACGTGAGGCTGACCAGGGTCAGCGCGTCGAGCGGATGGCGCTTCATGAGCGGATCACCTCCACCATCCCGATGCGGACGTCGATCTCGAGGTCCAGGTCGGGACGGTCCGTGTTGTCGTGCATGGTGAGCTGGGTGCTGAGGCCGCCCCGTTCGGCACCGAGCGCGGAGATTGCGCCGACACCGACGGAGGAGTCGATCCCGACGTCGAGAGTCGGGGGGACGTACACGCGGACGTTGCCCACGCCGACCTCGATCTCGATGTTCTTCCCGTCGAGCGCCGCCGGGTCTGTGACGCCGGTGAGGTCGACGATCACCTCGCCGAAGCCGATCCCGTACGCGTCCCGGACGGCGGCGGCACTCGTCGGTGTCGCTTCGATGCGGCCGGCGTCCCAGCGTGGCACGGCGACCGACACCGCGAGCACCGCCACGGTGGCGAGCGCAGGGAAGATCAGCGGCCGGGCGTTGCCGAGCACGGTGCCGACGAGCATGCCCGCCGCGAGCGTCGCCAGGGCGACGGCGACGTACACCGAGGTGTGCAGGTCCCCCTGCGTCGCGATGATGGTGACGCCGGTCGCGACGAGCGTCAGCGAGAGCGTGAGGATCGTCAGCAGCCCGCCGTCGTGGCGAGGGTTCGGGCGCTTCGGCGGCTTCGGTGCGGGAGGCGGCGGCCGGTGCGGTGGTGCGGGTGGCCGCGGGAGAGCGGGTGGCACCGGGGCGTACGAGCGGGCGGGCGCGCCGTGTGCGGCGGGCGCCTGCGGGTGTGGGGAAGCGGCTGCGTACGGCGGAGGTGCCTGCCCGTACGGAGGTGCTGCCCCGTACGGAGGTGCCTGCCCGTACGGAGATGCTGCCCCGTACGGAGGTGCTGCCCCGTACGGTGGCGCCGGCGGCTGCGGCCCAGGTCCGTACGGCGGGACGGGGGGCCGCGGCGCGCTGTGACGCCGGCTGCGCTCCTGGTACTCGCGGAACGCGACCCACGCGACGACCACCACCGCCGCGATCCAGATCGGGCCGAGCGGCCACCCCCATCCCCACGTCCACGTGAGGGCGACCAGCGCAGCCGCGCCGAGGCCGACCAACCGGATCTGCGGCTCGTTGTCTCCCAGACCCAGCCAGCGCTTCAGATAGCTCTCACCCGTCCGCTCGTCGGGCAGCAGGATCCACGCGGCACCGTAGGCGAGCAGACCGCCGAACCCGACGATCGTCAGCACAGCGAAGACGATGCGCGGGATGATCGGGTCGATGCCGAGGTAGCGCCCGATCCCCGCGCACACACCGGCGACGACCCGGCCGTCCTCGGTGCGGCGGATGTCGGTGAGTGCGCCGGAGCTCGGGGGGCGCGGGTCACCCGGCGGGGGTGTCTGGCCCCCGCTGTCGGCGGAGGCGCCTCCCGCGGCGGGAGCGCCGAGGGGTGGGGTCGTGTCGTCCATGTGTCCATCCTGCTGCGCGTCGTCCCTCCGCAGTATGGGTGAAACCCCTGATCCGTACCGGGCCGGCCGCCCGCCGGGCCAGGGTCCGGCAGGGGTCGATCCGGCTGGTCCGCAGCACCGCCAGCGTGTGACGATCGGTAGCGTGACGATGACTGCGACGCCGGTGCGCCGGCTCTACCGCTCCCCGAGCCCGCGCGTGCTCGGCGGGGTCGCGCAGGGACTCGCCGACCATCTCGGTGTCCCTGTGCTGTGGGTGCGCCTCGCGTTCGTCCTGACGACCCTCTTCCAGCTCGCCGGGGTCCTCGCGTACGCGGCGTTCTGGGTCTTCGTCCCGCTCGGCGGCGCTGAGGGCTCGCCCGGTCTCGCCAGCGCGACGCGGCGCGGGCTGCGCAGCGACGAGGAGGACGAGGCGCAGTCCAACCGCAGCACGCTGCAGACCGCCGCCCTCGTCGTGCTGGGCGTCGGGATGGTCTTCATCGTCGTCGGCAGCGATCGCGTGGGGAGCCTGCTCTTCCCCGCCGTCCTGGCGATCACCGGCTTCGCCCTGATCTGGCGCCAGGCCGACGACCGGTCGCTGCGCCGCTGGGTCCGGGAGACGTCGGGATGGCAGGCGGTCCTGAGGACCGCCGCGGGCACGCTGCTGGTCCTCATCGCGTACGGCGTCTTCGTCGCCCAGCTCGGGGGCGGGCTGGAGTCCGCGGCTCAGCTGCTGGGCGCGCTCGTGGTGGCTGTCGCGGGAGCGGGCCTGCTTCTCGGGCCGTGGATCGTCCGCCTCCTCGCGACGCTGGGAGAGGAGCGGCGTGAGCGGGTGCGGTCGCAGGAGCGTGCCGACGTCGCCGCTCACCTGCACGACTCGGTGCTCCAGACCCTCGCGCTGCTCCAGAAGAACGCGAACGACCCGGCACAGGTCGCGACGCTGGCCCGACGGCAGGAGCGCGAGCTGCGCGACTGGCTGTACGGGGAGCCTGCCGACGACGGCACGACGCTCCGCAAGGGTCTGGTGGCCGACGCGACCGAGATCGAGACGGCATACCGGATCCCGATCGAGGTGGTGGGCGTCGGCGATGCCGAGCCCGACCCCGACGTCGACGCGCTGCGTGCCGCCGCCCGCGAGGCGATGACCAACGCCGTCAAGCACTCGGGCGCGGACCGCATCGACGTCTACGTCGAGGTGAGCGGGACGGCGGCGGAGGTGTTTGTCCGTGACCGCGGCCACGGCTTTGACCCGGCCCAGGTGCCCGAGGACCGGCTGGGGATCCGTCGCTCGCTGGTCGCGAGGATGGAGCGGCACGGTGGGACCGCCGTCGTACGCTCAAGCCCGGGGGACGGCACTGAGGTGCGGCTGGCGCTGCCCCTCGTACGCGACCGGTCGCCGAACGGCGGACGTGACGGTGCGCCCGAGGGCGCGGACGGAGGAGCAGACACGTGAGCAGCACCCCGAGTCAGACCGGTGGTACGGGCGCGGCAGGCGGGCGTGACCTGACGGTCCTGCTCGTCGACGACCACGCGATGTTCAGGACCGGCGTGCGCGCCGAGCTCGGCAGCGCGGTGCGGATCGTCGCGGAGGCCGGTGACGTCGACGAGGCGATCGCCGCGGTCGAGACGTCCCAGCCCGCGGTCGTGCTCCTCGACGTGCATCTTCCGGGCGGTGGAGGAGCGGAGGTCCTCCGACGCGTGGCGACGCGTCACCCGGAGACGAAGTTCCTCGCGCTGTCGGTCAGTGACGCTGCCGAGGACGTGATCGGCGTGATCCGGGCCGGTGCGCGCGGCTACGTCACCAAGAACATCACCGGTGACGAGCTGATCGACGCGATCCGGCGGGTCGCGGGCGGCGACGCGGTGTTCTCCCCACGGCTGGCCGGATTCGTGCTGGACGCGTTCGCCGGGACGATCGAGGTCGCGCAGGTCGACTCCGATCTTGACCGGCTCACCGAGCGCGAGCGCGAGGTGATGCGTCTGATCGCGCGCGGCTACGCCTACAAGGAGGTCGCGAAGGAGCTGTTCATCTCGGTGAAGACCGTCGAGACCCACGTGTCGTCCGTGCTGCGCAAGCTCCAGCTGTCGAGCCGTCACGAGTTGACGCGATGGGCGAACGACCGTCGCCTGATCTGAGGGGTCTCGACAGGCTCGACCGGCGGCGGGGCGGCTCGACCGGCGGCGGGGCGGCTCGACCGGCTCGCCGGTGTCGGTGGCGCGCGGTACGACTGGGGGATGAGCTGCACCTTCGTCCCGCCCTACCTGCTCGCCCACATCGCCGAGGCGACCGGCCGCGTCGACGTGTCCCGGTGCTGTGCGCAGACGCGTGCGCTCGACGCCGACCTTCGCGAGCGCCGCCGTACCGCGTCCGTGACCGACCTCGACGTGCCGGTCGACGCCGACGGCACCAAGACGATCTTCACCGCCGCGGGCACGACCCGGCTCCCGGGCGACAAAGCGCGCGGCGACGACGAGCCGCCGACCGGCGACCTCGCGGTCGACGAGGCGTACGACAACACCGGCGTCATCCACACGTTGTTCGCCACGCAGTTCGGGCGGGACGGCATCGACGGCGCCGGCAGTCCGGTCACGGTGACGGTCCACTACGGCCAGCGCTACGACAACGCCTTCTGGGACGGACAGCAGCTCGTCTTCGGCGACGGCGACGGCGAGGTGTTCGAGCGGTTCACCAAACCGCCCGACGTGCTCTTCCACGAGTTCGTCCACGGCGTCACGCAGTTCACCGCCGACCTCGTCTATGCCGACCAGTCGGGGGCGCTGAACGAGTCCATGTCCGACTGCTTCGCAGCGCTGGCCAAGCAGCAGGCGCTCGGGCAGAGCGCGGAGCAGGCCGACTGGCTGATCGGGGAGGGATTGTTCGTCGCGGGCATCGACGCCGTCGCGCTGCGATCGATGCGCGAGCCGGGGACGGCGTACGACGACCCGCTGCTCGGCAAGGACCCGCAGGTCGGGTCGATGCGGGACTACGTCGAGACCCAGGCTGACAACGGGGGAGTCCATATCAACTCGGGCATCCCCAACCGCGCGTTCGCGCTGGCGGCGCTCGCCCTCGGCGGCAACAGCTGGGAGGTGCCCGGACAGATCTGGTACGCGGCGCTGAGCGGCGGTTCGGTGGGTTCGCGGACCGGCTTTGCGGGGTTCGGGTCAGCCACGGTCGAGGCGGCCGAGCGGTTGTTCGGTGCGCGCGAGGCGCAGCTGGTCCGCGAGGCGTGGGCTGAGGTGGGGGTGGTGCCGGGCGTGGATGCCCCATCGCGGGAGCCGGCCGGGTTCCCGACGGGCACGGTGCGGGTCCAGCGGTCCGGTGGGTTCGCCGGCCTGGTGCGCGAGGGCGTCCTCGACCTCGACGACGGCGAGGTCGGGGCCGAGGTTGCCGCCCTGCTCGGCCGTACGGACCTCGCGTCTATCAGTGACGTGCGGGCCGATCCGGACCGGTTTATCTACACGTTCGCGTACGGCGACGAGGAGGTCACGGTGCCCGAGGTCGCCTTGACGCCCGAGCTGTCGCGGGTCGCCTCTCTCGTCCTCGGCGAGGGCTTGCCTTATACCCCCTAGGGGTATACCTTCGAGATCATGACCACTCACGACCACCACACGCACGAGACGGTGCCCGCCCACGACGGGCACGGCGGGCACGGGCACGCGCACGGCGGGCACGGTGACCACGTGGCCCAGTTCCGGCGGCTCTTCTGGATCATGCTGGGTCTCGCCGTCCCTGTGGTGCTCTGCTCGGCGATGTTCGCCGCGATCATCGGCTACGACCTCCCAGGCGCCAGCTGGGTCGAGTGGGTCTCGCCGGTGCTCGGCACCGTCATGTACGTGTGGGGCGGCAGGCCGTTCCTGACCGGCGCCGTCAGCGAGATCCGGTCGCGTCAGCCCGGGATGATGCTGCTCATCGGGCTCGCGATCACCGTCGCCTTCGTGTCGTCCTGGGGCGCGAGCCTCGGGCTCCTCCATCACGAGCTCGACTTCTGGTGGGAGCTCGCGCTGCTGATCGTGATCATGCTGCTCGGTCACTGGATCGAGATGCGGTCGCTGGCTCAGACCACCTCGGCGCTGGACTCGCTCGCGGCGCTGCTGCCCGACGAGGCGGAGCGGGTGGAGGGCGACGAGGTGGTGACGGTCGCGCCGTCCGCCCTGCAGGTCGGTGACCTCGTCGTCGTCCGCCCCGGCGCGAGCGTGCCGGCTGACGGGGTCGTGACGGAGGGGGCCGCCGACGTCGACGAGTCGATGGTGACGGGCGAGTCGCGTCCGGTGCGTCGTACGGTCGGAGACGGCGTCGTCGCCGGGACGGTCGCGACGGACTCGGGTCTTCGGGTCCGCGTGAGCGCGGTCGGGGACGACACCGCGCTGGCAGGCATCCAGCGGCTGGTCGCCGACGCGCAGAGCTCGTCGTCACGGGCCCAGCGGATCGCCGACACCGCCGCCGCGTGGCTGTTCTGGTTCGCGCTCGGCTCTGCGGCGATCACAGCGGTGGTGTGGTCGCTCATCGGGCAGCCCGACGAGGCCGTGATCCGCACCATCACGGTGCTCGTGATCGCGTGCCCCCACGCCCTCGGCCTCGCGATCCCGCTGGTCGTCTCGATCGCGACCGAGCGCGCCGCCCGCGGCGGGGTGCTCGTGAAGGACCGGCTGGCCCTGGAGAGCATGCGGACGGTCGACACCGTGCTGTTCGACAAGACCGGCACCCTGACCAAGGGGGAGCCTGCCGTCAGCGCCGTCGAGCCTGCGGCGGGGGAGGACGCTGATCGCGTGCTCGCGCTCGCGGCTGCGGCCGAGTCCGATAGCGAGCACCCGCTGGCCAAGGCGATCGTGGAGGCCGCACGGCAACGTGGGTTGACGGTGCCTGAGGCCTCGGGGTTCTCGTCGTCACCGGCGGTCGGCGTCTCGGCGACCGTCGACGGCCACCGCGTCCAGGTGGGCGGGCCGGCGCTCCTCGCGCAGGAGCACGCCAACGAGCTCCCGGTCGCCGACACGTGGCGTGCCGAGGGCGCGATCATCCTCCACGTGGTCGTCGACGGCCGGCCGGCAGGGGCGTTGTCGCTCGCCGACGAGGTGCGCCAGGAGTCGCGTGAGGCCGTCGACGCGCTCCACCGGCTCGGTGTGCAGGTCGTGATGATCACCGGTGACGCCGAAGCGGTCGCGCGCGCGGTCGGTGACGAGCTCGGCATCGACCGTGTCTTCGCCGGAGTGCGCCCGGAGGACAAGGCCGCGTCGGTCGCGTCGCTGCAGGACGAGGGTCGCAAGGTCGCGATGGTCGGCGACGGCGTCAACGATGCGCCGGCACTCGCGCAGGCCGACGTCGGCATCGCGATCGGTGCCGGCACGGACGTCGCGATCGCGTCGGCCGGGGTGATCCTGGCCAGCGACGACCCGCGTTCGGTGCTGTCGGTGCGCGAGCTGTCACGCGCCAGCTATCGCAAGATGAAGCAGAACCTCTGGTGGGCCGCGGGCTACAACCTGATCTCCGTCCCGCTCGCGGCGGGCGTGCTCGCGCCGGTCGGGTTCGTGCTCCCGATGTCGGTGGGAGCGATCCTCATGTCGGCGTCCACGGTCATCGTCGCGCTCAACGCTCAGACGCTGCGCCGGCTCGACCTCAGCCCGGAGGCCTCCGTACGCGCTGTCCGCTGACGAACGATGAGGGGTTCCGCCCAGCCAGTGGGCGGAACCCCTCCTCATCGGTCAAGCGATGCGGGCAGGAACCTCAGGCGTTCGCCATCGCCTCGCGGGCAGCCTTCTCGGCCTCACGCTTCTCGCGGCGAAGTGCCTTCGACTCCGGAGAGTTGCCGACCTTGTACGGGTCGGACGGCTTCTTGCCGAGCGCGGCCAGCTGGATCGCGACGCTGCCGATCTGCTTCGAGAGGCGGCCGGTGTTGTAGCGCAGCCCGTACTTCTCGACCAGACGGTGCACGTCCTTCGCGACCTCCGGGTAGCGGCGGGCCGGGATGTCGGGGAAGAGATGGTGCTCGATCTGGTACGACAGGTTGCCCGTCAGCACGTGGAAGACCGGGGTGCCGGTGATGTTGGCCGAGCCCAGGAGCTGGCGCAGGTACCACTGGCCGCGGGTCTCGTTGAGCGCGTCTTCCTCCCTGAAGGTCTCGACCTCCGCGGGGAAGTGGCCGCAGAAGATGATGATGAACGTCCAGATGTTGCGGATGATGTTGGCGACGACGTTGCCGCCCAGGACCGCGAGCGGCACCCACCACGAGGTGAACGGCACCAGCGCGACCGAGGCCAGCGGGAACGCGACGTAGTCCTTGACGACCTGGCGGCGGACCTTCTGCCAGGCGCGCTTCTTACGGGCCTTGAACTCGGACTTGCTCATGCGTCCGCCGAGGTACTCGTCCAGCTCGATGCCGTGGTACATCACACCCCACTCGAAGAAGAGCATCAGCATGGTCGCCAGCGGCAGGTTGAAGCGGTGGCTCGGGTACCACGGCTGCTCCTCGTCGATCCGGAACATGTTGTAGCCGATGTCCCGGTCCATGCCGTGGATGTTCGTGTACGTGTGGTGGATGTAGTTGTGGCCGTGCTTCCAGTCCTCAGCGGGCGCCACGTTGTCCCACTCATACTTCTTGCCGTCGACGACCGGATCGTTCATCCAGTCGTACTGGCCGTGCATCACGTTGTGCCCGATCTCCATGTTCTCGAGGATCTTGGAGATGCCGAGGCAGAGGATTCCGACGACGAACACCGGCGGGAAGAACGGCATGAAGATGCCGATCCGGCCGAGCACGTCGAAGATCCGCTGAGCCTTCATGACGCGCCGGATGTAGTTGGCGTCCTTCTGGCCGAGGTCGTCGAGGACCCGCTGGCGGACCGTATCGAGCTCCTGGCCGAACTCCTCGAGCTGCTCGTACGTCATGAGGTCGAGGCCGATCGTCGCGCGCGTGGTGGTGTCCTCGCCAACGAGCGGGACGGGCGCCTTGTTGTGGTTCGACGCGCTGAGCGGCTCGATCGGCGCGTGCTTCTTGCGGTAGTGGGACATGCTCTCCTCCGGTGATTGAGCTTGTTCGTCCTGAGCCTGTCGAAGGGTCGAAATCAGAGGGCGACGTTGACGTCGCCGACAGGGACTTGGACGCAGATCTTGATGGTCTCGTCGGTGCTGGCCGTGATCTCGCCGCTGATGACGTGGCGTACGGCGCCGTGGTTCTTCTTGAGGGCGCAGGTGTTGCAGACGCCCATGCGGCAGCCGTACGCGGGTTTCAGTCCCGCGGCTTCCGCCTGCTCGAGGATGGTCGTGCCGGAGTTGTCGGCGGCGATGCCGGAGTCCTCGAAGGTGAGGGTGCCGGTGGCGTCGGCGGCGTCGAGGTCGACGGTGGGGACCTTGAAGTACTCCATCCGCAGCTGGTCGGCGGCGTCCAGCTCGTCGTACGCGTCGCGAACCGTGGCGATGAGGCCGGCCGGGCCGCAGACGTACGACAGCGTGCTCGCGGCGTCGACGCCGAGGTGCTTGAGGTGCTCGACGGTGAAGCGGCCGGCGAGCTCGGCACCCTCGACGGGCTCGCGCGTGTAGATGCGGACGACCGTCGCGAAGTCGAGCGAGGCGTCGAGCTCGTCGAGCTCGTCGGAGAACATCTCGTCGTCCCGGCTGCGGGCGTAGTGCAAGAACGTGACCCGGCCGCGATGGCCGGTGTCGCGCAGGGTGCGCAGCATCGACATCACCGGCGTGATGCCGCTGCCGCCGGACAGGAGCAGCAGGTCGTCGGGGACGCTGTCGGGGAGGACGAAGTCGCCGTCGGCCTGCGAGAGGTGGACGAGCGTGCGCGGGCAGAGCTCGTGGTGGAGGTACTGGGAGACGTAGCCGTCGGGGTGCGCCTTCACCGAGACGCTGAAGAGGCCGTCCTTGCGCTGTGTCGAGCTCGACACCGAGAACACCCGGACGCGGCGCTTGCCGTCGACCTCCACGCCGAACTCGACGTGCTGCCCGGGCTTGAAACCCCGCCACGAGCCATTGGGCCGCAGCACGACCGTGCTCGCGACACCGGTCTCGCGGATCACCTCGACGACGCGAGCGCGCACGTGGTGGACGGCCAGCATGGGGTGCACCTGGTCGAGGTAGTGGTCGACCGTGTGCGGGGAGGTGAAGGCGGCGACCGGTCGCGAGGCGAGTGCCTTGCGGACGATTCCCATGAACGCTCCGTACGGGTTGAGTGAACGTCTGTGCACCCACAACCTACGCAACCGTAGGTTGTGGGTGCAAGGCGGCACGACTGTGAGCCAGATCACTGTGCCGTCAGGCTCGCCCCACCACCGGCGTCCTGTCGCACTACGCTGAACCGCATGGAGTCGCAGCCGTACGTCATCGTGCTCTTCGGGGCGACCGGCGACCTCGCACGCCGCAAGCTGCTCCCGGGGCTGCTCCACCTCTGGCAGGCTGGCCTGCTCCCGAACGCGCGGATCGTCGGCACCTCTCTCGACGAGATGGACCTCGACAAGTTCCGTACGCTCGCCCGTGACGCCGTCGATGAGTTCAGCAAGCCCTCGCCGACGGATGAGGCGTGGGCCGACTTCGCGGCCCTGCTGCGCTGGGCGCCCGGCGACGGTGGCGCGGACACGCTCGCGACGGTCGTCCACCGGGCGGAGGCCGAGGTCGGAGGGCAGCCGCAGCTCCTGCACTACCTGAGCGTGCCTCCCAAGGCGGCGCTGGCGGTCGTCCACGAGATCGACGAGGCGGGCCTGGCGGCACGCTCGCGGATCATCATGGAGAAGCCGTTCGGCACCGACCTGGCGTCGGCGCGTCGTCTCAACGCCGCCCTGCACGAGGTGTTCCGCGAGGACCAGATCTTCCGCATCGACCACTTCCTAGGCAAGGAAGCGGCGCAGAACATCCTCGCCTTCCGCTTCGCCAACGGACTCTTCGAGCCCATCTGGAACCGCAACCACATCGACCACGTCCAGATCGACGTGCCCGAGACCCTCGGCCTGGGCGGGCGCATCGGCTTCTACGAGCAGACGGGCGCCTACAAGGACATGGTCGTCACGCACCTCTTCCAGGTGCTGGGCTTCGTCGCGATGGAGCCGCCGACCGCGCTCGCCCCTTACGCGATCACGGAGGAGAAGAACAAAGTCTTCCGTTCGATGCTGCCGATCGAGCCCGCCGACGTCGTCCGCGGTCAGTACGCCGGTTACCGCGAGGAGCCCGACGTCTTCGACGACTCCGACACCGAGACGTTCATCGCGCTGCGCTGCTGGATCGACAACTGGCGGTGGGCCGGCGTGCCGTTCTACCTCCGTACGGGCAAGAAGCTCGCCGAGGGCGCGCGGATCATCTCGATCGCGTTCCGCGAGCCGCCGAAGAGCATGTTCCCCGAGGGGTCGGGCGTCGGCGCGCAGGGCCCGGACCACCTGACGTTCGACCTCGCTGATCGTGCCCGGCTGTCGCTGTCGTTCTACGGCAAGAAGCCCGGGCACGGGATGCGCATGGACAAGTACTCGATGCAGTTCTCGTTCCACGAGGATCCGGGCGCGGTGTCGGCGCTCGAGGCGTACGAGCGGCTGATCTACGACGCGATGCGCGGCGACCACACGCTGTTCACCACCGCCGACGGCATTGAGCGGCTGTGGGGCCTCTCGCAGCAGCTGCTCGACCACCCGCCGCCCGTACGGGTCTATCCGGCCGGGTCCTGGGGACCGAACGCGATCCACCAGCTGATCGCGCCGCACGCGTGGCGGTTGCCGTTCGAGCGGCCCTGGCGGGAGAAGAAGGTCTAACGGCGCCGGGTGCAGGATGGACCTCGTGCAGGTTCAGCTTCTCGGCCCGGTCACGGTCGTCCTCGACGGTGAGCGGGTCGATCTCGGGGGGCCGCGCAACCGCGCGCTCGTCGCCCGGCTCGCCCTCGCAGCGCCCCACCCGGTCGCGACGCAGGTCCTCGTCGACGACCTCTGGGGCGACACGCCTCCACGCCACGCGCACAACGCGCTGCAGTCCGTCGTCTCGCGCGCCCGGGCCCGGCTGCCGGAGGGCGCACTGGCCTCGAACGGGACGGGCTATCGCCTCGCCGTGGTCGCGGAGGACGTCGACGCCTACCGGTTCGATCGTCTCGCCCGTGCAGGGCGGGGGCGCGAGGCGCTGGCGGTGTGGACCGGGCGTGCGCTCGAAGGGCTCGAGGACGTGCCGTTCGCAGGCCCGGCGGCGGCCGCGCTCGAAGAGCGCAGGCTCGCCGTCCACGAGGAGAGTCTCGAGTCGGAGGTCACGAGCGGTCGGTACGACGCGGCGGGCGTCGTCGCCGAGCTGACGGCGCTCGTCGACGCCCACCCGTACCGGGAGCGGCTCTGGACGGCGCTCATGCGGGTGCTCGCCGCGACCGGCCGCACCGCCGACGCGCTCGCGGCGTACGAGCGGATGCGTACCGGTCTGGTCGACGACCTGGGGCTGGACCCGTCCCCTGCGGCACGGGAGCTCCATCGCGCCATGCTCGCCGGCGACGTCACCGGGCCTGCGCCGGCGGCGACCCGCGTACGGACGAACCTGCGGACCGCCTTGACCAGCTTCGTCGGACGTGACGCGGCTGTCGCCGAGCTCGCGCAGCTCGTTGCGTCGCACCGCCTCGTCACCCTCGTCGGGCCCGGGGGAGCCGGCAAGACCCGCCTCGCGGTCGAGACGGCGACAGGGATCGCCTCGGCCTACCCCGACGGCACCTGGATGGTCGAACTCGCCTCCGTGACCGATCCTGCCGACATCCTCGACGCCCTGGTCGGTGCGCTCGACCTCCGCGAGGTGGTCGTGCTCGACCGGCCGACCGAGCGGCGCGGTGACGACCGCACGCGTCTGGTCGAGGCGTTGGCGGGACGGCGCGTGGTGCTTGTCGCCGACAACTGCGAGCACCTCGTCGCGGGCGTCGCTGTCGTCGTGGAGGACCTCCTCCAGGCGTTGCCGGAGCTGCGGGTGATCGCGACCAGCCGAGAGCCGCTCGACCTGCTGGGCGAGGTCGTGCTCCCGGTGGTCTCGCTCGACGTCCCCGGGGGCGAGTCCACTCCACGCGAGGCGCTGGAGCACAGCGCGGTCGACCTGTTCGTCCAGCGCGCGCAGGCGGCGTGCCCGGGGTTCGTGCTCGACGACGCGACGCTGCCGGCGGCGCTCGAGATCTGCCGACGCCTCGACGGGCAGCCGCTCGCGCTCGAGCTCGCTGCCGCCCGGCTGCGCAGCCTCACCGCGCCGCAGATCGCCGCAAGACTCGGCGACCGGTTCCGGCTGCTCACCGGCGGAAGCCGTACGGCACTGCCCCGGCACCGGACGTTGCGGGCGGTCGTCGAGTGGAGCTGGGACCTCCTCGACGAGGACGAGCGCAGGCTCGCCGAACGGCTTGCGGTCTTCCCTGCAGGCATCTCCGTCCCTGCCGCGGCCGCGATCGCCGGGACAGATGCGGCCAGCGCCCTCGACCTGCTCACGGCCCTCGCCGACAAGTCGCTCCTCACCCCCGTCGCGGACAACCTCGGCGAACCGCGGTTCCGGATGCTGGAGACGCTGCGGGAGTACGGCGCCGACCGCCTCGTGGAACGCGGCGTGGCCGACGGCGTCCGGCGTGACCACCTCGCGTACTTCCGCCGCCTCGCCCACGACCTGGAGCCGCAGCTGCGCCGGGCCGACCAGCTCGACGCGCTCGCGGTCCTCGACGACGAGCGCGGCAACCTCCTCACCGCGTTGGCGTACGCCGTCGACACCGGGGACGGCGAGTCTGCGGCCTGGCTCACGGCCGACCTCGCGTGGTACTTCTCGCTGCGCGGCCAGCACGACGAGATCGCCGAGCTCGCCGGTCGCGTGCTCGCGATGCACGGGACGTTGCCGGCCACGCCGGAGCTGGTGTGCGTGGCGATGCGTCTCGTCGCCGTGCTGGACAAGCCGGCGCCGACGAGCGACCGCGTCGCTCTGTCGGAGCGGATCGCTGAGCTGCGGCGCGACCCGGAGCTGGACCGCGAGTCGCCGACCATCACCCTCATCCTGCTCACGGACGATCTGTTCGCGCGGTTCGGGTCCGGTGCGGATGCGGGCAGGTGCGACGTGGGCGGCGTCGACCTGTCCGCAGGGCTCGAGCACCCGGACCCGTGGGTGCGCTCGGCCACGCGGTTTCTCAGGCTCGCCTGGCAGGACAATGCCGGCGCCGCCACCGCCGGTGACCACGACGACCTCGCCGACGCGCTCGACGGGTTCCGTGAGGTCGGCGACCGCTGGGGGCAGGCGATGGGGGAGTCCACCGTCGCTTCGGCGTACGAGCGTGCGGGACGCTTCGGCGACGCGCGAACTCACCTGCACGCGGCCGCCGCACTGATGAGTGCGCTCGGCGCGGACCGCGACGCGCTCCAGCTTCGGACGCGCCGAGCCGCCCTGTCGCTCATCCTCGCGCACGCGCCCGACGAGGTGGAAGCGCTCCGGCGCGAGCTGGAGGATGCCGCGCAGGAGGCGAGACGGGCGGGCTATCGCGACACCGAGCTGTACGCGCGCGTGGCTCAGGTGGAGCTCGAGCGCTGCGGCGGGGACCCTGAGACCGCGCGGCGCCTTGCGACCACGTTGGTCGCCCAGGTCGACGCCGTACCGTTCCAGGCCCCGCAGTTCCGCGCGATCGTCCTCAGCACCGCGGTGATCGCGGTCCTGCCGTACGACGAGGCTCTCTCACGCACGTGGCTCGGTCGCGCTGCCGCAGAAGCCCGGCGTTCGCACGACATGCCGATCGCTGCGATCGTGGCGACAGCGGCGGCAGTGCTCACCGCGCACGGCGGACGCCACGAGCTCGCCGCACGCCAGCTTGGTGCGGCGCGTCAGATCCGTGGCGCCGAGGACCTCGGCAACGTCACTGCGGCCAGGCTCGCCCCGGAGCTGATCGCCGCTCTCGGCCACGATCGTTACGAAGCGGCGTTCGCCGAGGGCGCCGCGCTCTCACGCGACGACGCCCTCGACCTCGCCCTGCCGGAGTGAGCCGAAGGACGCTCAGGCCTTGCGGCGGTAGGCCCGTACGGCCAACGGCGCGAACACGGCGGTGATCGCGACCGCCATCACGACCGTGATTGTGACGTCACCCGCCTCCGCGCCGCCGGTGAACAGACCTCGTACGGAGTCCGTCAGGTGGGTCACCGGGTTCAGGTCGACCCAGGCCTGGAGCCAGCTCGGCATCGTCTCGGGGTCGACGAACATGCTGGAGCCGAAGGTGAGCGGGAAGAGCACGAGGAACCCGATGCCCTGCACCGAGCCCGCCTCGCGCAGCACCATGCCGAGGAAGACCGCGATCCAGCACAGGGCCCAGGCGACGAGCAGCACGAGCGCGCAGCCGCCGAGGACGGACCATACGTTCGTGGTCGCCCGGTAGCCGATCGCGTACCCGAAGCCGAGGGTCACCGCGATCGACGTCGCGTACCGCACGCCCTCGGCCGCGACCGCGCCGACCAGCGGGGCGGCGCGGGGGATCGGCAGCGACCGGAAGCGGTCGAACACCCCCTCCTTGATGTCGGTGTTGAGGTTGACTCCGATCGAGACCGTGCTGAGGAGCACCGACTGCGCCATCAGGCCCGGCAGGACGAACTGGAGATAGTCCTGGGTCGACCCCGAGATCGCCCCTCCGAACAGGTAGACGAACACGACGATCATGAGGATCGGCTGGAACGTCACGTCGAAGAACTGCTCTGGCGTCCGGCGCATCTTCTTCAGCGCCCGCCCGGCCAGCGCTGCGCTGTGACGGACCAGCGGAAACGCCGCCGACTCCGTACGGGCAGGGACCGCGATGGGGGTGCTCATCGGACCAGCTCCTTGTCGTCAGAAGGGAGGACGGAGGTGTCGGGAGACGTGGACCTGCCGGTGAGGGCGAAGAAGACCTCGTCGAGGTCGGGGAGCGTGAGGGTGAGCTCGGTGACGGCGATGCCGCGCTCGTCGAGCGCGCGCACCACCGTGGTGAGCACGGCGTCGTCCTCCACCGGAACGCCGATCGTGCCGAGCTGCGGCTCGTCGACCGGGCGGTCGGCGACACGGTGCAGCAGGGCGGCCACCTCGGCGAGGCGGTCCGGGTCGGACGGGCGGACCTGGAGCGTCCGGCCGCCGACCAGCGCCTTGAGCTCGTGCGGCGTCCCCTCCGCTATCACGCGGCCGTGGTCGATGACGGAGATCCGGTCGGCGAGGGCGTCGGCCTCCTCGAGGTACTGGGTGGTCAGAAGGACCGTGGTTCCCGCCTCGGTGAGGCCTCGTACGACGTTCCACATGTCGTCGCGCTTGCTGGGGTCGAGGCCGGTCGTCGGTTCGTCGAGGAAGATCACCTGGGGCCTGCCGACAAGACTGGCCGCGAGATCGAGGCGGCGGCGCATGCCGCCCGAGTACGTCACGGCGCGGCGGTCGGCGGCGCCGGTGAGGCCGAACTGCTCGAGAAGCTCGGCGGCACGTCGTACGGCGCTGGGGCGGGGGAGATCGAGGAGACGCCCGACGAGCACGAGGTTCTCGCGGGCCGTCAAGGCCTGGTCCACCGAGGCGTACTGCCCGGTCAGACCGATCGCGCGGCGGACCTCGCCCGGCTGACGCGCCACGTCGTACCCGGCGACCGTCGCGTGCCCGCTGTCGGCGCGCAGCAGCGTCGCGAGGACGCGGACGGCCGTCGTCTTGCCGGCGCCGTTCGGTCCGAGTACGCCGAGAACGGTCCCCTCCGGGACAGTGAGGTCGACACCGTCAAGGGCCTGGGTGTCTCCGAAGCGCTTCGTGAGCCCTTCGGCATGGATGGCGTGATTCATGCCTCCACGGTGCGGGGAAGCGCTGTCAAGTCGCTGTCAGTCCGCGCACCACGTCGGGCGGCCCGGCGTGCGCCGATCAGGGCCAGCGGTCCTCGATCAGCCGGATCGCCTCGCTGCGGGCGAGGCCGAGGCGGCGCAGCTGAGCCACGTAGGCGTCGGCGGCCGTGCCCGCGGCCTCCGATGCGTCGGGGGTGAGCGTGCGGGACCGGATGAACGTCCCGCGGCGTCCGAGCGTCTCCACAACGCCCTCGGCCTCGAGCACGCGATATGCCTTTGCCACCGTGTTGACTGCCAGGCCGAGAGTGTCCGCGAGCGCGCGTACGGTCGGGATGCGGGCCCCAGGGCCCAGCGTGCCGTCGGCGGCCTGGGCCGCGACCTGTCGCCGGACCTGCTCGTACGGCGGTTCGGTGGCGTCGTGGTCGACCACGATCTGCATACGCGATGCAGGGTCGACGGTGGTACTCACGTCTGGCTCCCTCTGGGTGGCGAACTACCCGCACCCCCAGAATAGTTCGGACCTGGTCTCCACAGGTGATGAACGGCCTCCGCCGATGTCCGAGGGCACCCGTAGGCTGGGACCCGATGAGCCTCTCGTTCCCCGTGCCCCCCGACCGGATGCCGTCCGAGCGACGCTCTGGCGACCTCCGTACGTCCCATGCCTTCTCCGACACCGGAGGAGGCGGCGGTCACGACCGCCCGAGCGACGAGGAGATCGAGGCGCGCCGCCAGGCTGACGCCGATCGCCTGCTGGCCGGGCTCAACGAGCCCCAGCGCGCGGCGGTGACCCATACCGGTGGGCCCCTGCTGGTCGTCGCCGGCGCAGGCTCGGGCAAGACCCGCGTGCTCACCCGCCGTATCGCGTGGATGATCTCCCAGCACCGCGTGCATCCCGGCTCGATCCTCGCGATCACCTTCACCAACAAGGCCGCAGCCGAGATGCGCAAGCGCGTCGAGGAGTACGTCGGCGGACGCTCGAGGCTGATGTGGGTGAGCACGTTCCACTCCGCATGCGTGCGGATCCTCCGCAAGGAGGCCCAGCGCCTCGGCTACACGTCGACCTTCACGATCTACGACGCCGCCGACTCAAAGCGGCTGATGACGCAGGTGTGCCGAGACCTCGAGCTCGACCCCAAGCGCTTCCCGCCGCGTGGCGTCCTCAACTGGGTCTCGAACTTCAAGAACGAGCTCGTCGACCACGAGCAGGCCGCCTCCAAGGCGCACAACGACACCGAACGGGCGTATGCGCGGGCCTACACGGCCTACCAGGAGCGACTGCGGGCCTCCAACGCGATGGACTTCGACGACCTGATCATGACGACGGTCCACCTGTTCCAGGCGTTCCCCGACGTCGCCGACGTCTATCGGCGCCGGTTCCGGCACGTGCTGGTCGACGAGTACCAGGACACCAACCACGCCCAGTACGTCCTGATTCGCGAGCTGTGCACCGAGCCTGATACCGATCTTCTCGTCGTCGGTGACTCCGACCAGTCGATCTATGCGTTCCGCGGGGCCAACATCCGCAACATCCTCGAGTTCGAGGCCGACTTCCCGACGGCGACGACGATCCTGCTCGAGCAGAACTACCGCTCGACCCAGTCGATCCTCGACGCGGCCAACTCCGTCATCGCGCGCAACGAAGGCCGCAAGAAGAAGAATCTCTGGTCAGCCCAGGGCAAGGGCGAGCTGATCGTCGGCTACGTCGCGGACGACGAGCACGCCGAGGCGCAGTTCGTCGCCGACGAGGTCGACCGCCTGACCGACGAGGGTCTCGCGAAGCCCGGCGAGGTCGCCGTGTTCTACCGGACCAACGCGCAGTCGCGTGTGTTCGAGGAGGTGTTCATCCGCGTCGGCATGCCCTACCGCGTCGTCGGGGGCGTGCGCTTCTACGAGCGCAAGGAGGTCAAGGACGCGATCGCCTACCTGAGGGCCCTCGTCAACCCGGCTGATGCCGTGTCGCTGCGCCGCATCCTCAACACTCCCAAGCGTGGCATCGGCGAGCGGGCCGAGGCCGTCGTCGGTGCGTATGCCGATCGTCTGCGGATCACCTTCTGGGAGGCGTTGCAGCGGGCCGAGGAGGCGCCCGGCATCGCGACCCGCTCGTTGAAGCAGATCAACGCCTTCGTCGAGACCATGAAGGGGCTGCAGGAGCTGGCGGCGTCGGGCGAACCCGTCGACGCCGTGCTCGAGGCGACGCTCGCACGGTCGGGCTACCTCGACGAGCTCGAGAACAGCACCGATCCGCAGGACGAGGCCCGCGTCGAGAACCTCTCTGAGCTCGTGGCCGTCGCGCGCGAGTTCGTCTCGGACGCGGCCACGCTGGCCGACGCGCCGATCGAGACCGAGGACGAGCCCCTCGACGACGAGGTGCTCGCCCCGGGATCGGTGGCGGCCTTCCTCGAGCGCGTAGCGCTGGTCGCGGACGCCGACTCGATCCCCGACTCGGGCGAGGGCATGGTCACGCTCATGACCCTGCACTCGGCCAAGGGCCTGGAGTTCCCCGTCGTCTTCCTCACCGGTCTCGAGGAGTCCGTCTTCCCGCACATGCGATCGATGGGCGACCCCAAGGAGATGGAGGAGGAGCGCCGGATCGCGTACGTCGGTCTCACCCGCGCCGAGGAGCGCCTCTACGTGACACGCGCCCTCGTACGCTCCGCGTGGGGCGCCCCGTCCCACAACCCACCGTCGCGGTTCCTCGACGAGATTCCTGCCGAGCTCGTCGACTGGAAGCGCACCGAGTCCGACACGACGACCTGGTCGGGTGGCTACCTGCCTCGCCGGACCACGACGCCGATCCGCGCCGCCAGCGCTGCTCGGGCGAGCAAGGAGAAGCGTGACGTCCCGAGCCTGGCGCCCGGCGACCGTGTCTCGCACGACGCCTTCGGTCTGGGCACGGTGGTCGCGCTCGAGGGGGCCGGCGACCGCGCGGTGGCCTCGGTCGACTTCGGGTCGGAGGGCGTGAAGCGCCTGCTGCTGCGCTACGCGCCGGTCGAAAAGATCTAACCTTCCCGGGTCACTTTCTGGCGCCCCCGGGTCGCTGTCGGGCGCTGCCGGGTCGGCGTCTGGCGCCAGACGGCTCGCCGCACCCGCAGAGAGTGACCCGGCACCCGCAGGGAGTGACCCGGCACCCGCAGGGAGTGACCCGGGGTCAGGGGTTGACGTTGTGCGCGCGGAGCGAGGCCAGCGGGTCGATGGGCGATCCGCCGGCCGGGCGCACCTCGAGGTGGAGGTGGGGGCCCGTCGTGTTGCCGGTGGAGCCGACGTAGCCGATCACGGTGCCCGGATCGACCTTGGTGCCGGAGCTGACCTTGACCGACGACTGGTGGCAGTACCAGATCTCCGTACCGTCCTCGAGCGTCAGCACGGTCTTGTTGCCGTAGGCGCCGTCGTACCCGGTGCTCGTGATCGTGCCGCGTGCCACCGCGACGAGCGGTGTGCCGGACGGCGCGGCGAAGTCGAGCCCGGTGTGGACGGTGGACCACAGCGAGCTGGACTGGCCGAAGCGTGCTGTCAGGCGGTAGCCGGTGAGCGGGAGAACCCACTGGTTCTTCTTGATCTGCTGCGAGCGTGCCTCGGTCCGGTCGGCGAGCGCCGCAAGCGAGGCGGAGAGCTGAGCGGCCTGCTGCTCGGCCTGCTTGTCGAGGAGTGCGCGGTCGAAGTCGCGGGTGACGTCGACGTTGTTCGGGTCGTACCTCTTGGCGGACGAGCCGCTCACGTCGGCGGAGAGCGCCTGGAAGTCGGCGGTCTCCATCACAGGCGGCTTGGCCGACGAGACCGCGACCGCGCCGATGCCGGCGATGACGAGCGCTGCGGCGCCGATGAGGGCAGGAGTCGGGAGGCGACGGGACTTGCCGGTGCGGGCCCGCGACGAACGAGACCCGGGAGGGGTCGCGCGACGGGCGCTGCGCATCTCACCGGAGCGACGCTCAGTGACGGTCGTGTGGTCGCTGACCGCGTCGATCTGCGCGGTGGCGTCGCCCGGGATCGGGGGGAGCTCGGCCACGCGCTTGCCGCGGGTCGGCGGAGGCGGGCCGGCAGGGGACGAGCTGGGGGAAGCGGTGCGAGGGGCGCTCTCACGTGGGGCGCTCGCCATCGTCTTGGCGGCGGGCCGGGCGGCGCGGCGGCCACCGGCGGATCGCGACGGTGTCGCGGACGAAGCAGGGGGGTGGGGCGTGGACTGCTGGGCGGAGGACGGGGCCGGAGCCGGGGCTGCTTCCGCCGGGGGAAGGGCGGTCAGCGGTCGGCTGACCTCGGTATGCGCGGCGACCTCGGTGTGGACCGCGGTGATCTCGGTCCGGATCAGCGTCGTCTCGGCCGGTGAGGGCGGAAGGGGCGTCGGAGTGATCTGAGGTGACCGCGTCGCTTCACCTGTCGGTGGGACGGTCTTGCCGGCGACCCTGCGGCCGGGCGAGCTCGATGCCGTGCCAGCGCTGGAGTCTGACGATCGCGAGCCGCCCTTCTTGGGCTTCTCGGCGCGGCGCTTGGGGGCGGGGCGCGACGTCACGAAACGGAACCTCCAGTAGTGGACTGACGGCTGTCGACACTAGCGGAAGCGCCCCCGTTACCGAAGAGTGACAACCCGACCACTGTCCAGCATCTTGGACAGTTGGTCAAGGTTGTCCTCTCGATCGCTGTCATGGCGGGCCGAGCGCCGTAAACGTGTGAACCCGGCCTCACTGGGCTGTCCGCGCAGCATCAGGGGAGGAAATGCGTTCTCGTACGACCTCCGCGACCAGTGCGGGCTCCGTCCACGGCATCCAGTGGCCTGCGTCGACCTCGCGGCGCTGGAGGTAGTCGACGGCGCGGGGGAGGTCTTCGTATAGGGCGGGGGAGAGAAAGGCGTCGCGCAGCGGGACGACGAGCGTGACCGGAACCGTCGTCGACGCCGGCGCTGGGGTCCGCAGCGCGTGGAAGGCGTTCGCGCGGTAGAGGTTGACGCCGTTCGCGCCATCACGCGCCAGCGAGCCTGACCAGTGCGCGTCGTCGAGGCCCTGCGACCGTACGAGCACCCGGCGGACCGACCGCGTCGCGCGGCGCATGACGAGCTCGGGGACGAGCGGGACCTGGAAGGCCGCGATGTACCAGGACTTCGCGAGCTGCTCGGCCAGCACCCCGAAGCGCCTCCGGGAGAACGCGTCGCGCAGGAACGCCCCGTACAGGCGCAGATCGGGGCCGCTGATCGACACGTACGAGGCGATGCGACCCCGCAGCCGATCGTCGGAGCCGGCGGCGAACACAGCCGCCCACAGCTGCACCGAGCCCCAGTCGTGCCCGACGAGGTGGACGGGGCCGCCGTCCGGCCGTACGGCGTCGAGGACGGCGACCAGGTCGTCGATCAGCCGCTCGACCCGGTAGCCGTCGCGGTCGGCCGGCGCCGTCGACGCGCCCGCGCCGCGGACGTCGTACGTGACGACGTCGAGGTCGTCGAGCAGGGGCACGACCTTGTCCCACACGTGGTGGTTGTCGGGGTAGCCGTGGACGAGCACGACGGTGGGCCCCGTACGGGTGCCCGTCCGCCTCACCGCGAGGGTCACCCCTGCGGAAGGCACACTGAGAGGAGCGCTGTCACCGGCCATGCTCGGATCCTAGTCCGCGCACCCCGTCCGGCTGTGACGAGGCTCACGGGACTAAAGTCGCGAAGGTTGTACGGCAGCGTACCTGTACCAAAGGACGGCATCACCGTGGATCTGATGGAGTACCAAGCGAAGGAGCTCTTCGCCAAGCACGGGGTTCCCGTGGCGCTCGGCGTCGTGGCGAACACCCCCGAAGAGGCGCGCAAGGGCGCCGAAGATCTGGGTGGCGCAGTCGTCGTCAAGGCCCAGGTCAAGGCCGGCGGCCGTGGCAAGGCGGGTGGCGTCAAGTTCGCGCCCACGCCCCAGGACGCCTTCGACCGCGCCAGCGACATCCTCGGCATGGAGATCAAGGGCCTCACGGTCAACCGTGTCCTGATCGCGCCCGCTGCCAGCATCGAGGACGAGTACTACTTCTCCTTCCTGCTCGACCGTGCGAACCGGCAGTACCTCTGCATCGCGTCGGTCGAGGGTGGTGTCGAGATCGAGGAGGTCGCCAAGACCAACCCCGATGCCGTCAAGCAGATCCCGATCGACCCGGGCACCGGCGTCGACGCTGAGAAGGCACGCGCGATCGCGACCGAGGCCGGGTTCCCGGAGCCGGTCTTCGAGCAGGCCGTCACCATGATCGAGGCCCTCTGGAAGGTCTTCGTCGAGGAGGACGCCACGCTCGTCGAGGTCAACCCACTGGCGAAGCTCGCGGGCGACACGCTCGAGGCACTCGACGGCAAGGTCTCGCTCGACGAGAACGCCGAGTTCCGTCACCCCGAGCACGAGGCGTTCGTCGACAAGAGCGCGGAGAACCCGCTCGAGGCGAAGGCCAAGGAGCTCAACCTCAACTACGTCAAGCTCGAGGGCCAGGTCGGCATCATCGGCAACGGCGCGGGTCTGGTCATGTCGACGCTCGACGTCGTCGCGTACGCCGGTGAGGCTCACGGCGGCGTGAAGCCGGCCAACTTCCTCGACATCGGTGGCGGCGCGAACGCCCAGGTGATGGCGAACGGACTCGACGTGATCCTCGGCGATCCCGATGTGAAGTCCGTCTTCGTCAACGTCTTCGGCGGCATCACCGCCTGTGACGAGGTCGCCAACGGCATCGTGGGCGCGCTGGACCTGCTCGGCGACGCGGCTACCAAGCCGCTCGTCGTCCGCCTCGACGGCAACAACGTCGAGCTCGGCCGGCAGATCCTCAACGAGCGCAACCACCCGCTGGTCACCCTCGTCGACACCATGGACGGCGCGGCCGACAAGGCCGCCGAGCTGGCGAACGCCTGAGAGGGGACGAGGACATGTCCATCTACCTGAACAAGGACTCGAAGATCATCGTCCAGGGCATCACGGGCGGCATGGGTGCCAAGCACACCGCTCTGATGATCGACGCGGGTTCGCAGATCGTCGGCGGTGTCAACGCGCGCAAGGCCGGCACCACCGTGACGCACAAGAAGGACGGCGCTGAGGTCGAGCTTCCCGTCTTCGGCACCGTCAAGGAGGCGATGGCCGAGACCGGCGCCGACGTGTCGGTCGTGTTCGTGCCGCCGGCCTTCACCAAGGACGCCTGCATCGAGGCGATCGACGCCGGCATCGGCCTGCTCGTCGTCATCACCGAGGGCGTCCCGGTCCAGGACACGGCCGAGGTCTGGTCGTACCTGCAGGGCAAGCAGACCCGCATGATCGGCCCGAACTGCCCCGGCATCATCACGCCAGAGGAGTCGCTGGCCGGCATCACGCCGCACACCATCGCGGGCAAGGGCCCGATCGGCCTCGTGTCGAAGTCGGGCACGCTGACCTACCAGATGATGTACGAGCTGTCGGACCACGGCTTCTCGACCGCCATCGGCATCGGCGGCGACCCGATCGTCGGGACGACGCACATCGATGCGCTCGAGGCGTTCGAGAACGACCCCGAGACCAAGGCGATCGTCATGATCGGCGAGATCGGTGGCGACGCCGAGGAGCGGGCCGCGGCCTACATCAAGGAGCACGTAACGAAGCCGGTCGTCGGCTACGTGGCGGGCTTCACGGCACCCGAGGGCAAGACCATGGGCCACGCCGGCGCCATCGTCTCCGGCTCCTCCGGCACGGCCGAGGCTAAGAAGGAGGCCCTCGAGGCCGCCGGTGTCAAGGTCGGCAAGACGCCGTCCGAGACCGCCGAGCTCATGCGCGAGATCCTCAAGTCGCTCTGACCTGAGGCGCTCGCCAGCGCAGCGTACGAGGCGCCCCGACCCTGCTGGGTCGGGGCGCCTTCGCGTGTGCGCCGTCGGCGTGGGCCGTCCTTTGCGCTGGTCAGCGCCAGTAGGCGAGGCGCTGGGCGGCGCGGTCGGCGACGAGGTTGAACTGGCCCGCGCTCAGGTCGGCGCGCTTGGTGCCGGACTGGGCGACCTCGGTCACCGTGGCTCCGCGACGGACGAGTGCGAGGCGGTAGCTGATCGTCGACTTGCGACCGGTCTCGAAGGTCATCCGCCACGTCTTGCCGCTGTAGCCGGAGCCCTTGACGGCGTTGCCCGTGACGACCTTGGCCGCCTTGTTGCGGTCCTCGCACTTGGCGATGCGCTGCTCGAGCCGCTTGACGAACGTGGCCGCCTGACGTGGTGAACGGAACGTCGCGATCGCCTGGCCGATGCCGAACTGCTTCGGGACAGCCTTGTCGTTGGGGACGACGTAGACGCGCGCACGGGACTTTGCGACGGCGGGGCCCATGAAGCTGGCCCGGTCGCACATCGTGGCCGCAGGGTTGGGGCTTGGGGGCTCGGGCTCCGTCCCGCCCCACGGCTTGGTCTGGCGACCGACCGGCGGCAGGTCGACCGCGGCCAGGAAGCCAGGGTTGGAGGACGTACGGGGGAGCGGGGCGCCCGCGACCTTCGTCGACGTCGTGCACGGCCCGCCGGAGGCGGCGCAGGACAGCCGCATGCTCTCGACGAGCGCCGAACCGAACGCGGCGACCGAGGGCGCCGCGCCGTCTGTACGGTGCACCAGCACCGAGTTGACGACGCCGGCCTGGATGAAGCCGACGGTGAGCGTACGGGAAGGCGAGCCGAACTCGCGCAGACGCAGGATCGTGACCGGTGAGGAAGCACCGGCGATCGTCGCCGCGCTCGCCATCTGAACCCGGGGGACGGAGCAGTCGGCGTACCACTGGAGGCGTCGCTTGAACGCCGCCTGCGCCGACTCGGTGCTGCGGGCGATCTCGAGCGCCTGGATGGCGAGCTCGGGCTCTCCGTACGCCTCGAACTCACGGACGAAGGTCTTGCGCGGGTCGTCCGTCGCAAACCGGCGGGGCGTGCACGCCGTCAGCGGATCGCCTGCGTCCGAGGCGCGATCAGCGGTGTCGGCGGTGCGCTCGTCGTCCGTCGCCTCGTCGGAGGTCGTGGACACGGTGGTCCAGTCGTGGGACGGGTCGATCCGGCTGGCCTCGGTCGCGTTCATCAGCGATTTGGCGGTCACGGCGTCGCCGGGGCGGGCGCTGCTCACCGGGCGTTCGCCCACCCGGTTGCGCTCCTGCGCCTCGGCCTGGCCGAGCGGCGCAGTCGGCGTGACGATCAGGCCCGAGGCGATGACGCCGACGCACGCGGCGGCGACGGCGACGAGCGTGTGGCGACGGCTGCGGCCGCGTGCCTTGTAACGCACCCGGGACGGACTGGGGAGCATGATCTGCTCGGAGACCTCTGACAGGCCCAGCAGGCGACTCTCGACCTGGCCGATGCTCTGGCTCAGCGCCTGCTCGAGCTCGGTCACCGCGTGCTGGGTCTCTGCGACAGCCTCGCTGTCACTGATGCCGACGTCACGGGCGGCGGCCGACAGGTCGAGCTCACCGAGCGTCTGCAGGATGATCAGGCGCCGCGGACGGCTGCCGAGCTCCTGCAGGGCCTCGATCAGCGCGAGGTCGCTGTCGTCCTCGTGGCGCCGCCGCCACGGGCGCGTCCCCCGCGCGAGGCGGGCCTGGCGGAAGGCCTCGCCGCGCACGTACGAGAGCGGGTCACGGGCGCGCTGCTTCGCCCAGCCCCGCCAGGCCTTCTCGTACGCCTCCGCGACAGCTTCGGCCGTGACGGAACGGTCACCACACTCGGCGTACGTGAGGTGCGTCACGTACCGGCTGGTGGAGTCGTAGAAGGTGTCGAACTCATCCACCTTCGGCATGACTCGGGTCTCCCTACGGTTGCGGGTCGGGGCGGTGCAGCTGGACGGCCCCCCGGGCGGTGCGCAACGGCGTGCCTCCGTCCCGGCGACCCAGGCTACAGGGACGATGGTCACGATGATCGAGACCTCGGACACCTCAATGCGCCCGCTCCGCACCCGGCCTGGGCAGGACAGCCGACCCGGCTGGGCTGCCGGGGTGATCGCGGCCGTCGTCGCCGCCCTCCTGGGCCTGCTCGTGTGCGGTGGCCTGACCGTCGTCGTCTGGCTCGCGGGGGAGTCCGGGACGGCCGGAGGGGCCCTGCGCGGCGGCGCGATCGCCTGGCTGGCGGCCCACGGGAGCGGCGTGACAGTGGGTCATACCGTGATCAACGCGATCCCTCTGGGGCTGTTCGCGCTGGTGGTGCTGACCCTCCATGCGACCGTCGCTCGCGTCGCCGCAGGCTGGGGCGTCTCCAGCCGCATCCGTGAGGTCGGCGTGGTCGCCGCGACCTGCGCTGCCTCGTACGCGGCCGTGCTCGCCGTGGTGGCGTGGTGGTCGCAGCTCGAGGTGGCCGCTGTCCACCCGGGGCGGGCGGCGATCGCCGGCCTCGTCGTCGGCGGGGTCTGCGGGGCGACCGGAGCCGCGCACGGCACGGGTTGGCTGCGCCGCCATCACCGCGCCTTGCCGCCGACGGCACGGTCGGCGCTGCGCGGGGGGATCGTCGGGGCGATCACCCTCGTCTCGACGGCCGGCCTCCTCGTCGTCGGTGACCTCGTCGTCCGGGCGGACGCGGCAGGCGCGCTGTGGGACGGACTGCGGCCTGGCCTGCTCGGCGGGATCGGCCTGTTGCTCGTGTGCGTCCTCGTCCTGCCCAACCTCGTGCTGTGGACGGTGGCGGCGATGCTCGGGCCCGGGTACGCCCTGGGCGCCGGCACCTCGGTCACGCTGACCTCCAGCACGCTCGGGCTCGTCCCGGCGCTGCCCGTCCTCGCGGCCGTGCCGCCGGCGGGCCCGCGGCCCGGCTGGCTGATCGCGTTCGCCGCGGTGCCGCTGCTGGCGGGCGCCCTCGCGGGCTACGTGACCGTCACGCGGGCCGAGCGGCGCGCGCTCGGTGCCTTCCGTACCGATGTGGTGGCCGGGGCGGCCGCCGGGGCGTTCGCCGGCGCCGTGGTGGGAGTCGGCCTCCTCCTGTCCGGTGGGGCGGTCGGACCAGGCCGGCTGGGCCACAGCGGACCCGATCTGCCGCTCTCCGTGCTGCTCTCGATCGGCGTCCTCGCCGTGGGTGGCGCGGTCGGCGCGGCCGCGGCGCACTATCGTAGTCGCCGTGGAGCAGACGACGACGCCCTTTTTGACCCGTCCACGGCGGACTCCACCCCCCACGGCTGAACGGCCGGCACGGCTGGTCGTCCTCGTCTCCGGGTCCGGGAGCAACCTCCAAGCGTTGATCGACGCCTGCGCCGATCCCGCGTACGGGGCCGAGGTCGTGGCCGTCGGTGCGGACCGTGACGGCATCGAGGGGCTCTCCCGCGCGCAGCGGGCTGGAGCGGACATCTTCGTCCACCGCGTCCGCGACTACGACGAGCGTGCCGACTGGGATGCTGCGCTCACCGCCAGCGTCGCCTCGTACGAGCCCGATCTGGTCGTCTCGGCGGGGTTCCTGAAGCTGGTCGGGGCGTCGTTCCTGACGGCGTTCGCGGACCGCTACGTCAACACGCACAACTCGCTGCTCCCGAGCTTCGTGGGGATCCACGGTCCGCGCGACGCGCTGGCGTACGGCGTGAAGCTCGCGGGAGCGACTTTGTTCTTCGTCGACGACGGGGTCGACACCGGGCCGATCATCGCCCAGGTGGCCGTCCCCGTCCTCGACGACGACGACGAGGACACGCTCATGGAGCGCATCAAGCAAGCGGAGCGTCGACAGCTGGTCGACGCCGTCGGAGCGATGGTCCGCGAGGGCTGGTCCATCGCCGGAAGAAAGGTCACGATCGGATGAGCGACGACGAGGCTCTGCACGACGAAGGACGGCGCCCGATCAAGCGGGCCCTGGTCTCGGTGTACGACAAGACCGGGCTCGAGGGGCTGGCAGTCGGTCTGCAGGCCGCTGGCGTCGAGATCGTGTCGACGGGATCGACCGCGGCGAAGATCGCCGAGGCAGGCGTCCCGGTGACCAGGGTCGAGGAGCTGACCGGGTTCCCCGAGACTCTGGACGGCCGCGTCAAGACGCTGCACCCGAAGGTCCACGCCGGCATCCTCGCCGACCTGCGTCTCGACGCGCACGTCGAGCAGCTGACCGAGCTCGAGATCGAGCCGTTCGACCTCGTGGTCGTCAACCTCTATCCGTTCAGGCAGACGGTGGCCTCGGGCGCATCACCGGACGAGGTCGTCGAGCAGATCGACATCGGCGGACCTTCGATGGTGCGCGCCGCCGCCAAGAACCACCCGTCAGTGGCCGTCGTGGTGGACCCGCGGCGCTACGAGGGTCTGCTCGAGGCGGTGCGGGGTGGCGGCTTCACCCTCGACCAGCGCAAGCGGCTCGCGGCCGAGGCGTTCACGCACACCGCTTCGTACGACATCGCGGTCGCGTCGTGGTTCGAGAGCCTGTACGCGCCGCAGCCGGCGCAGCAGTTCCCGGCGTGGGTCGGCGGCGACTGGGCGCTGTCGACGACGCTGCGGTACGGCGAGAACCCGCACCAGCCGGCCGCGCTCTATCACGGCGACCGGCCCGGCATCGCCAACGCGACGCAGCTGCACGGCAAGGAGATGTCGTACAACAACTACGTCGACGCCGATGCCGCCCGCCGTGCGGCGAACGACTTCGAGGCGCCGGCCGTCGCGATCATCAAGCACGCCAACCCGTGCGGGATCGCGATCGGTGAGGACATCGTCGAGGCGTACGAGAAGGCGCACGCGACCGACCCGGTGTCGGCGTACGGGGGCGTGATCGCGTCGAACCGTCCGGTGACGGTGGAGATGGCGGAGAAGGTCACCCGGGTGTTCACCGAGGTGATCGTCGCGCCGGACTTCGAGCCGCGGGCCGTCGAGGTGCTGACGCGCAAGAAGAACATCCGCATCCTGGTCGCGCCGCTCGACGAGCACCCGCAGCGGATCGAGATGCGGCCGATCTCCGGCGGGCTGCTGCTGCAGTCGCGCGACCACGTCGACGCGCCGGGCGACGACCCGGCGACGTGGACGCTGGCAGCGGGCGAGGCGGCTGACGACGCGACGCTGGCCGAGCTCGCGTTCGCGTGGACGGCGTGCCGCTCGGTGAAGTCGAACGCGATCCTGCTGGCTAAGGGTGGCGGCGCCGTGGGCGTCGGCATGGGCCAGGTCAACCGCGTCGACTCCTGCCGCCTCGCGGTCGAGCGTGCGGGCACGGACCGTGCGCGTGGCTCGGTCGGGGCGTCGGACGCGTTCTTCCCGTTCGCCGACGGGCTGCAGGTGCTGATAGACGCCGGCGTGCGGGCCGTGGTCCAGCCCGGCGGCTCGGTGCGCGACGAGGAGGTCGTCGCGGCGGCGAACGCAGCGGGGATCACGATGTACTTCACGGGATCGCGCCACTTCTTCCACTGACGTACGACCCGACATCACGACCCGACGTTGCACCCCCGAATCCGGGGTGCAACGTCGGGTCCTTTCGTCGGGTCTTCCGTCATCCACAGGGGTACGAGCGGGCGGAGCCGAATCCGGGCCAGGATCGTGCGCATGTCGGACGAGCTCGAGACGCAGTGTGGCGTGCTGACCACCGCCCAGGCGCTGCAGCTCGTCGGTGAGAAGCGGCTCCGTGCCAAGGTACGGAACCGGCTGTGGCAGCAGCCTTATCGCGGAGTCGTCGTCACGCACAACGGGCCACTGACCCCCGAGCAGGCAACCTGGGCGCACCTGCTGGCCTGCCCGCCCGGCTCTGTGCTCGGCGGCCTCTCGGCCCTCGAGCAGGACGGCCTGACCGGATTCCCGCCGGACGCGACGTACGCCGTCATCCCGGACCACGCGCGCCGCCCCGAGCGAGACGGGCTGGTGGTGCACTCGAGCGTCTACCTCGACGAACGCGACGTGCATCCCCTCCGTACGCCGCCGCGGACGCGCACCCCACGCAGCATCGTCGACGCGGCGAGCTGGTCCGAGGCACCTCGCCGTGCGCGTGCGATCGTCCTCGCCAGCGCGCAGCAGGGGCTCGTCCGTACGCGCGAACTGCGTGATGCCCTCACGCGGCGGGGGACGTGCCGCCACCGCGCGCTGATCGTCGAGTCGTACCTCGATGCCGCGGGCGGGATCCAGTCGCTGCCCGAGCGCGACTTCGACGCGATCCGGGGGCGGCTGCGCCTTCCCGAGCCGACGCGGCAGCGGCGCGTGCGACGCAAGGACGGCAAGTACTACCTCGACGTGGCGTGGGACGAGTACGAGCTCGCGATCGAGATCCACGGCATCCCGCACATGCGCGTCCTCCAGTGGGACGCCGACCTGCTCCGCGCGAACGAGATCGTCATCGGCGGGCCGAAGCTGCTGATCTTCAGCTCGTACGCCGTACGCCACGAGTGCGAGGTCGTCGCGGACCAGCTCCGGAGGTTGTTCACGAATGCCGGCTGGCACGCGTGACGCACGTCAGAGCGCGTACGCGGCGACCTCGACGGAGGGGAGTGCGGCGAGGAGCGCGCCGGGGAGCACGAGCTTGGACCCGCGGATGCCCGACCCGATCAGCGCCCACTCGAATGCGGCCGCCCGTTCGTCGACGAGCACCGGCCAACCCTTCGGTGCCCCGACGGGCGTGATCCCGCCGTACTCCATGCCCGTCGTCTCCGTCGCCCACTCCGTCGGCGCGAAGGACAGCTTGCGTACGTCGAGCCGCCTGCGGATCGCGCCGTTGACGTCGGCACGCGTGTCGGCGCGGACCACGCACGCGGCCGCACGCTCCTCACCGGCGCGCCTGCCGAGGACGACGACGCAGTTCGCGGACGCCTCGAGCGGCACCTCGTACGCCTCGGCGAACGCTGCCGTGTCCGCGAGCGCGGGGTCGATCGCACAGACCCACGCCTCGTCGGCGGCCTGCCCGAGCGTGCCGAGAGCGGCCGCCACGGGATCGGCCAGCAGGTCCAGACGATCGAGCGCGGGGACGAGGTCGAGGGTTCCGAGGCGAGGGCTCACCCTCGAAGTCTGGCATGGGAGACTTCGAGGGTGAGCGCACAGATACTCGACGGCAAGGCCACTGCCGCCGCCATCAAAGCCGACCTCACCACGCGGGTCGCCGCCCTCGCCGAGCGCGGTGTCCGGCCAGGACTCGGCACGCTGCTCGTCGGCGACGACCCCGGCAGCCAGATCTACGTGGCCGGCAAGCACCGCGACTGCGCGCAGGTCGGCATCGAGTCGATCCGCGTCGACCTGCCAGCCAGCGCCACGCAGGACGAGATCCTCAAGGCGGTCGCCAGCCTCAACGCCGACCCCTCCTGCACCGGCTACATCGTGCAGCTCCCGCTCCCCAAGGGCATCGACGAGAACGCCGTCATCGGGGCGATCGATCCCGACAAGGATGCGGACGGCCTCCAGCCGACCAACCTCGGGTGGCTCGTCCTCAACGAGCCCGCGCCGCTCCCGTGCACGCCGCGCGGCATCGTCGAGCTGCTGCGCGCCGGTGGTGTGCCGATCGCGGGGCAGCACGTCGTGGTCGTCGGCCGCGGCGTGACGGTCGGGCGCCCGCTCGGGCTGCTCCTCACTCGCCGTACGGAGAACGCCACCGTCACGCTGTGCCACACCGGTACGCGCGACCTGGCGGCCGAGGTCGCTCGCGCCGACATTGTCGTCGCCGCAGCAGGCGTGCCGTCGATCATCACCGCGGACATGGTGAAGCCTGGTGTCGCCGTCCTCGACGTCGGCGTCAGCCGTGACGCCGACGGCAAGATCGCAGGCGACGTCGACGCCGGCGTCGCCGAGGTCGCCGGCTGGGTCTCGCCCAACCCGGGTGGGGTCGGGCCGATGACGCGGGCGATGCTCCTCCAGAACGTCGTGGAGGCCGCCGAGCGCGCCGCCGGCCTGGCATGACACGCGGGACGGGTGGGGTCGGAGGGACCCAGATGTTCGCCGCGCTGGTCGCCGCGCTCGCCGTCGGTCTCGGCCTGGTCGCGTTCGGTGCCTGGCGTCAAGGCATTGTGCTCCTCGGTGCCGCTCTCGTCCTCGGGTCTGCGGTGCGCGCGGTGCTCCCCGAGGCGCGCGCAGGACTTCTGCGCGTGCGAGGGAAGGCCTTCGACTGCGGATGGATGCTGGTCCTCGGGGCGGCGCTCGTGACGCTCGCGTTCGTCGTGCCGCGCGGATTCACCGGCTGACGGGCGTACGGAGCGCTACGCTGCGGGCATGATCCGCCTGCTGCTCAACGTCGCGATCGCGCTCGGATCGAGTGCCGTCGGCATTCTCGTTGCCACCTGGGTGCTCGACG
The DNA here is from genome assembly GCF_042681565.1 of Mumia zhuanghuii. Taxonomy (NCBI): domain Bacteria; kingdom Bacillati; phylum Actinomycetota; class Actinomycetes; order Propionibacteriales; family Nocardioidaceae; genus Mumia; species Mumia zhuanghuii. The sequence goes on along the minus strand of NZ_JBHUFT010000006.1, from coordinate 164,326 downwards.
ACATGACGGTGGAGCCTAGTGGCTTCGTCGTCGCGGTGCTTGTCTTCACGCTCGCTCAGGCGATCCTGTCGCCGTTCATCACAAAGGTGGCTGCGCGCAACGCGCCGGTGTTCCTCGGCGGCATAGGGCTCGTCTCGACGCTCGTCGCGCTGATCATCGCGAACGTCTTCACCGACGGCCTCTCGATCTCAGGCGCCACGACGTGGGTGCTGGCCTCGCTCATCGTGTGGCTCGTGACGGCGGTGGCAGCGTTCTTCCTGCCGTTCGTCGTGCTGCGCAACCGGCGCCAGGACGACGCGCCGCGCCGCTGACGAATGACGTAGGACCCGACAGAAGGACCCGACGTTCCACCCCGGATCTGGGGTGAAACGTCGGGTCCTGATGTCGGGTCCTACGTCAGTGGCTCAGATCAGGCCGAGCTTGGTGACCGCGTCGCGCTCCTCGGCGAGCTCGGCGACCGAGGCGTCGATCTTCGCGCGCGAGAAGTCGTCGATCTCTAGGCCCTGGACGATCTCCCAGTCGCCGCCCTTGGTGATGACGGGGAACGACGAGATGAGGCCCTCGGGCACGCCGTACGAGCCGTCGGACGAGACCGCCATCGAGACCCAGTCGCCCTCGGCAGAGCCGAGAAGCCAGTCGCGGGCGGCGTCGATCGTGGCCGATGCGGCGGATGCGGCGGACGAAGCGCCGCGCGCCTCGATGATGGCGGCGCCGCGCTTGGCGACGGTGGGGATGAAGTCGTCGGCGATCCAGGCCTGGTCGTTCACGACCTCGGCGGCGTTACGGCCGGCGATCTCGGCGTGGAAGATGTCGGGGTACTGGGTGGCCGAGTGGTTGCCCCAGATCGTCATCTTGGTGATGTCGGTGACCTTCGCGCCGGTCTTGGCGGCCAGTTGCGAGATGGCGCGGTTGTGGTCGAGACGCGTGAGCGCGGAGAAGCGCTCGGCCGGGATATCGTGCGCGTTCGTCTTCGCGATGAGCGCGTTGGTGTTGGCCGGGTTGCCGGTCACGCCGATGCGGATGTCGTCGGCAGCGTGGTCGTTGAGCGCCTTGCCCTGAGCGGTGAAGATCGCGCCGTTGGCCTCGAGCAGGTCGCCGCGCTCCATGCCCTTCGTGCGGGGGCGGGCGCCGACGAGCAGCGCCAGGTTGGCGCCGTCGAAGATCGTGTTGGCGTCGTCGCCGATCTCGACCGAGTCGAGCAGCGGGAAGGCGCAGTCGTCGAGCTCCATCACGACGCCCTCGAGCGCCTTGAGCGCGGGCGTGATCTCGAGCAGACGCAGCTGGACCGGGGTGTCCGGGCCGAGCAGATCGCCGGCGGCGATCCGGAAGAGCAGGCTGTAGCCGATCTGACCGGCGGCGCCGGTGACGGCCACCTTCACGGGTGTTGCGCTCACGACATCTCCTTGGAGTACAGGGCGTACGACACGTACGTCCTCACGACGCTAGCAAGCCGGGTCCGTACGCCCTGTGACGGGGTACGGACCCGGCTCGCGCAGTGGAACGGCGTACCGGCCGTCGCGCTCAGCGGTCGCTGTCTCCCACGACGTCGATGTCGCTGCGATCGACCCCGGTGATGAAGACGAAGGTCGCCCCCGCGATGGCTGCGCCAATCAGCGGTGCCAGCAGGAACACCCACACCTGAGCGAGGGCGTCGACGCCGGCGAACCAGGCGACACCCAGCGACCTGGCGGGGTTCACCGACGTGTTGCTGACGGGGATCGAGATGAGGTGGATGAGGGTCAGCATGAGGCCGATCGCCAAGGGCGCGAAGCCGACGGGAGCACGCTTGGACGTCACGCCCAAGATCACGTACAGGAACATCGCGGTCATCACGACCTCGCACAGGAACACCGACCACAGGGCGTAGCCGCCGGGCGAGCGGTCGTCGTACCCGTTGGTGGCGAAGCCGCTGTCGACCGCGGAGAACCCGTCGACACCGTTGGCGATGGCGAGGAGGACAGCACCGGCGAGGGTCGCACCGATGATCTGGACGATCCAGTAGGGGAGGACGTCCTTCCACGGGAATCGCTTGGCGACCGCGAGCCCAAAGGTCACTGCGGGGTTGAAGTGAGCGCCGGAGATGTGGCCGACGGCGTACGCGCCGGTGAGGACGGTCAGGCCGAAGGCGAAGGCGACGCCGAGGTGTCCGACGCCGAGGTTGCCCGCGTCGGTGAGGAACACGGCAGCGAGCACCGCCGTGCCGCAGCCGCCGAGCACCAGCCAGAACGAGCCGAGCAGCTCGGCTCCGAGTCGTGAGCGAAGGTCGGGTGTCATCGGGTCCCCCTCGTACGAGGACGTCCCCCTGACGCCCCGTCCGTCTCGCATTGTGCTCGCCTTCAGCGCAGAGCGCGCGCGACACGCCCGATTTGTCCCGTATGGGGGTGAGCAAGTTCACGCCTGTCGGACGGGAATTGTTCTCTCCAGCAACTTATTGTGGAAGTGATGACCTCCACCACGACACCCCGCCGTACCCGCACGCCCCGAACCCTGCGTGAGCGCCGAGACGTGCGACCCCAGAACCTCGTGCTCGCCCTCCTCGCGCTGGCGCTGGGCGGTTTCGCGATCGGGACGACCGAGTACGTGACGATGGGGCTGCTCCCCGAGATCGCCGACGGGGTCGGTGTCTCGATCCCGAGCGCTGGCCACGTCATCTCGGCGTACGCGGTCGGCGTCGTCATCGGCGCTCCGGTCATCGTCTCGCTCACGGCGCGCCTGCCCAAGCACGCCCTCGCGATCGGACTTGTCGCCGCCGTCGCGCTCGGCAACCTCCTCACCGCCGTCGCGCCGACATACGAGACGCTCCTCGGCGCGCGGTTCATCGCAGGCGTGCCGCACGGTGCGTACTTCGGCGTCGCCTCGCTGGTCGCGGCCTCGTTGGTCTCGCCTCAGCGCCGCGGCCGCGCCGTCGCCTCGGTCATGCTGGGCCTCGCCGCCGCCAACCTCATCGGTGTCCCGGCGAGCACCTTCCTCGGGCAGCTGCTCGGATGGCGCGCGGCGTACTGGGTGGTCGTCGCGCTCGCCGTGGTCACGATGGGATTCATTGGCGCCTTCGTGCCGCAGCAGCAGCGTGACACCTCGGCGACCGTACGCCGCGAGCTGCGGGCTCTGCGGCAACCGCAAGTGCTTCTGACCGCCGGAGTCGGCGCGGTCGGCTTCGGCGGCCTCTTCGCCGTCTACAGCTACATCGCGCCGATCACCACCGACGTGACAATGCTGAGCGCGGGGTTCGTGCCGTGGGTGCTGCTCGTGTACGGCGTGGGCTCGATCGCCGGCACCGAGCTCGGGGGACGGCTCGCCGACCACGCGCTGTTCGCATGGCTGTGCGCGATGCTGATCGCGATGGCGCTGCTCCTGGCGCTGTTCGCCTACACCGCGCAGCACGGCCTGCTCCTGCTGCTCGGCGTCTTCCTGCTCTCGACCGCAGCGGCCGCGCTCGGAATGCTGCTCCAGATGCGCCTGATGGAGGTCTCCGGCAGCGCGAAGATGCTCGGTGCCGCCCTCAACCACTCGGCGCTCAACGCCGCGAACGCGCTGGGAGCCTGGCTCGGCGGCGCGACGATCGCTGCAGGGTTCGGCTACCTGGCGACCGCGTGGGTCGGCGTAGGCCTGTCGCTCGCCGGGCTGGCGATCCTCATCGTGTCTGCGTGGCTTTACCGCGGCGAGCGCCTCTCCCTCTCGCTGGCGCACTGACGCCGTCCCCGCTACTTCCGTTGGGCCCCACGGAGAGTCGTGGCCCCACCGCAAGGTTGCGGTGGGCGCGCCGCTCTGCGTGGGGCCCAACGGAAAGGGTCAGGCGGGTACGGGGGAGTGGGCGCCGTTGACCGCGGCGGTCTCGTGCAGCCACACCGACGCACCGTCGGCGAGGCCACGCTTGAGCGCCTCGGAGCGGGTGAGCTGCACGAGGATCGGATCGCCGCCCTCGGTTGGCGTCACCTCCAGGCGCACCTCGTAGCCGATGCGTGTCCACCGCGTGACCGTGCCCGGTACGGCGTCCGGGACGGGCGAGGTGGTGACCTCGATGTCGTGCGGGCGGACCAGACGGTCGCCGAGCGTGGTGACGGGGCCGAGGAATGACAGGACGAAGTCCGACGCCGGCTGGTCGTACAGCTCGTCCGGCGTGCCGATCTGCTCGATCTTGCCCTGGTTGATCACCACGATCTGGTCGGCGACCTCGAGGGCCTCCTCCTGGTCGTGGGTCACGAACACCGTCGTCACGTGCACGTCGTCGTGCAGACGGCGCAGCCAGTCACGCAGCTCCTTGCGGACCTTCGCGTCGAGCGCGCCGAACGGCTCGTCGAGCAGCAGCACGCTCGGCTCGATCGCGAGTGCGCGCGCGAGCGCCATGCGCTGACGCTGTCCGCCCGAGAGCTGGGAGGGATAGCGATCGGCGAACTGCTCCAGGTGCACCAGGCGCAGCATCTCCGCGACGCGCTCGGCGACCTGCTTCTTGGGCTGCTTGCGGATCTCCAGGCCGAACGCGACGTTGCGCGCCACGGTCATGTGCTTGAACGCCGCGTAGTGCTGGAACACGAAGCCGACGTTGCGCTTGCGTGCCGGGAGGCGGGTCGCGTCGGTGCCCTCGATCTCGACGGTGCCGGAGTCGGCGTTCTCGAGCCCGGCGATGATGCGCAGCAGGGTCGACTTGCCGCCGCCGCTAGGGCCGAGGAGTGCAGTGAGCTGGCCCGTCGGGACCGACAGATTGATGTCTTCGAGGGCCACGAAGTCGCCGAAGCGACGGCCGACCCCTGCGATCTCGATGCTCATGCTGGGTCCTTCTGAGTGGGGAGGGGAGTGGCGACGGTGGCGCCTGCGGTGCTGGCCGACTCGCTGTGGCCGGGCCGCAGCATCGTGACGACGATCAGCGCGAGGACGGCGGCCGCCGCGAGGACGAACGAGGACGCGTATGCGGCGGTCTGCTCGAAGTTCTGGTACTTCTCCTCGACGACGAGCGTGGCCGTCTGGGTCTGACCGACGACGTTGCCGGACACGATCTTGACCGCACCGAACTCGCCGAGGGAGCGGGCGAGGCTCAAGACGACGCCGTAGACCAGCGCCCAGCGGATCGCCGGGATCGTGATGCGGCGGAACGTCTGCCACGCGTTGGCGCCGAGGCTGCGCGCGGCCTGCTCCTGCTCCGTCCCGATCTCGGTGAGGACCGGCACGATCTCCCGGATCACCAGCGGCAGCGACACGAACGCCGTCGCCATGATGATGCCCGGTGTCGCATAGATGACCTGGAGCCCCGAGTCCTCGAGCGCAGGGCCGAACCAGCCGTTCGTGCCGCCGTACGCGAGCAGCAGCGCGAGGCCGACGACGACCGGCGAGACCGACAGCGGAAGGTCGATCAGCGCCGACAGCATCCGGCGTCCCGGGAACGTGTAGCGCACCAGGAGGATCGAGATCAGGATGCCGAAGACGGTGTTGATGACCACGGCCCACACGGCCACGATCAGCGTGAGCTGGAACGCGTACGCGGTGGTCTCCTCGGTGAGCGCGTCGACGAAGGTCCCGACGCCTTCGGCGAACGCATTCTTGGCGACCAGCGAGACCGGCCACACGATGAGGAGGCCGAGATAGACGAGCACGATCGTGCGCAGCGCATAGCGGATGAGGCCGTTGCCGGTCATCGTCGCGCCACCCGCCTCGCGATGACGTCGAGGGCGACGATCGCGAACAGGGCCACCAGGAGAAGCAGCGACGCGACGGAGGCGGCGGCCGCCATGTTGCCGTTCTCGATGTAGGTGAGGATCCGGACCGACGTGACCTCCGTACGCATCGGGAGGTTGCCCGACAAAAGCACCAGCGAGCCGTACTCGCTGATCGCGCGGGCGAACGACAGTGCGGCGCCGGCGGTGATAGCAGGCGCGAGCGCCGGGAGGAGGATGCGGCGGAACGTCGTGAACGTGCTCGCGCCCAGCGATGCGGCAGCCTGCTCGGTCTCGATGTCGAGCTCGAGCAGGACGGGCTGGACCGTGCGGACCACGAACGGCGTCGTCACGAACAGCAGTGCGAGGAAGACCGCGATCCGGGTGTTGGCGACGTCGACGCCGATCGGGCTGTTGGGACCGTAGAGGCTGAGCAGGACGAGGCCGGCGACGATCGTCGGCAGCGCGAACGGGATGTCGATGATGACTTCGAGGATGCGCTTGCCCCAGAAGCGGTCACGCACGAGCACCCACGCGATCAGCGTGCCGAAGACGACGTTGGTGAGGGTGACGACGAGCGCCTCGCCAACCGTGAGCGTGATCGCCGCCCACGTCTGGGGCTGCGAGATCGTGTCGACGAACGTCGCCCACCCGCCCTCAGCCGTCGTGAGGACGACCGCCGACAGCGGCAGCATCACGAGGATGCTGAACCAGATCAGCGCGATGCCCAACCCCACCCCGGCGGCGGGGGTGAGGGCGGTTGCCGCGCGGGCGCGGCGCCGGGGTCCCCGGCGCCGCACCTGCGTGAGTGACGGAGAAGTCACGACTTGCCCGTCTCCTGCTGGATCTTCGTGACGATGCCGGCGTTCTCGTCGAAGAACTTCTTGTTGATGGCCTCCCAGCCGCCGAGGTCACCGTCGATGGTGAAGAGCTTGGTCGGCGTCGGGAACGGGTTCTCCGGGTCGTTCGCGCCCTCGACCTTGCCGACCTCGACGCTATTGCTGATCGGGCGGAAGCCCTTGGACACGTACTGCTCCTGGCCCTCGTCGCTCAGGACGTACTCGAGGAACGCCTCGGCCTTGGCGTCGCCGTCCTCGAGCACCGCGCCCGGGTTCTCGATGAGGAGCGTCTCGTCCGGGACGACGTACTCGAACTTCTCGCCCTGCTGGCGGGCCAGGATCGCCTCGTTCTCGTACGAGATCAGGACGTCGCCGGTGCCGGCCTGGAAGGCCGCCGTGGCGTCACGGCCCGAGCCGGGAAGCGCGGCGACGTTCTTGAAGAACTTTGTCAGGTAGGCCGTACCCGCGGCGTCGCCGCCGTCGTCGGCGGCCTGCTGCCAGCCGGCGAGGATGTTCCAGCGCGCGGCGCCCGACGAGCCCGGGTTGGGGGTGACGATCGAGACGCCCGGCTTGACGAGGTCGTCCCAGCTCTGGATGTTCTTGGGGTTGCCCTCGCGGACGACCAGCACGACGACCGAGTCCGTGACGATGCCCTTGTGCTCGCCGTCGTCCCAGGTGTCGGCGACGAGGCCGGCCTCGACCAGGCGCGTCACGTCGGGTGAGAGGGAGAAGTGGACGTAGTCGGCCTTCAGGCCACCCGCGACCGCACGGCTCTGGTCGCCCGAGGCGCCGTACGACTCCTTCCAGACGACACCCTCGCCCGCATCGGTCTTGGCGAACTCCTTCTGGGCCGCATTGTTGCCGGCCTTGGGCACCGCGAACCCGACGAGCGACAGCGTCGTCTTGGAGCTGTCAGCGTCTGCACCGCCGCAGGCCGACAGCCCCAGCGCGGCGGCGAGCGCGGTGGTCGCGGCAATCAGGCGGGTCGACCGCTTGCGTGTGAACATGTCGTGCCTTTCGAGCGAGCGCGATGATGCGCTGTTGATAGTGACTTACTAATCCCGAGTAGATTACTGGACTATAGCGAGAGAAAAGCGCGCTGGCGAGGATTCTCACGATGTGGGCGAGGCGCTCAGGCGCGAGGCGTCAGGGGGAGAGTCGCTGGAGCGTCAGGAGAAGACGACGGTACGGGTGCCGTTGAGGAGCACCCGCTGCTCCGCGTGGAGGCCGACCGCGCGCGACAGCACGCGCGTCTCGACGTCGCGGCCCGCCTGGACCAGCGCGGAGGGGTCCTGCTGATGGCCGACGCGGGTCACGTCCTGCTCGATGATCGGCCCCTCGTCGAGGTCGGCCGTCACGTAGTGCGCGGTCGCGCCGATCAGCTTGACGCCGCGCGTGTGGGCCTGGTGGTACGGCTTGGCGCCCTTGAAGCTCGGCAAGAAGCTGTGGTGGATGTTGATCGCGCGCCCCTGGAGCCGGCGGCAGGCGTCGTCGGACAAGATCTGCATGTAGCGCGCGAGGACGACCAGGTCGATGTCGAGCTCGTCGACGAGCGCGAACATCTGCGCCTCCGCCTCCTCCTTGGCGCCCGCGACGACGCGAACGTGGTGGAACGGGACGTCGTACGAGCGCGCGAGCCGCTCCAGCGTGGTGTGGTTGGAGACGACCGCGCCGATCTCGATGTTGAGCGCGCCGATGCTCTGCCGGAACAGCAGGTCGTTGAGGCAGTGCCCTTCCTTGGACACCATCACCAGGGCGCGGCACGGCGCCTCCGCGACCCCGAGGTCCCACGCCATCGCGTGCTGCTCGGCGACCGGGACGAATGCGTCCCGCAGGGCCTCGAGGTCGTACGGGTCGACGACGCTCTCGAAGTGCACCCGCACGAAGAAGCGCGCGGCACCCGCGTCGGTGAACTGCTGCGCGTCGAGGATGTTGCCGCCACGGTCCACGATCCAGGAGGAGATCGCGTGCACCAAGCCCGGTCGATCGGGGCAGGTGAGGGTCAGGACGTACGTGGCGGCGGTGGACATGAGCGCTAGCGTACGGAACGAACCGTACGCAGATGACGCGGGCGTTCGTACAGCAGCACGGCGACCAGCCCGAGCACCAGCACCGCGGCGGGGAGCAGGAGCGACTGCGACATGGCCGCGCTGAAGCCTTCGCGGGCGGCGTCGGGAAGCGATGCGGCGTCAGGCGCAGCGCCCGCGCCACCGACGGGGAGCTCGGCGGTGAGGCGCGCCTGCATCAGTGCCGCGATCGCCGCGCTGCCGAGGACGCCGCCCACCTGGCGCATCGTGTTGTAGACCCCTGCTCCGGCTCCGGCGCTGCTCATCGGGAGGTTGCGGGTCGCTGTGGAGGCGATCGGTGCCCACATGAAGCCGTTGGCGACGCCGAGCAGGCCGACGGGCAGCAGGATCTGCCAGACCGGGGCGGTGGGCGACAGCACCAGAGCCAGCCACGTGAGCGCCACGATGAAGGAGAGCAGACCGGTCGCGGCGAGGAGGCGCGGATGCACCCTGTCGGCCATCGTGCCCACCCACGGGGCGAGGGTGGCGGCGATCACCGCCATCGGGACGAACAGCAGGCCCGCCTGCGTCGGCGACCACTCTCGGACGGACTGGGCCCAGAGCATCAGCGGAAACGCCATCGCGGTGATACCGAAGCCGACGGTCGTGATCGCGGCGTTGGACAGCGAGAAGTTGCGGTCCTTGAACAACCCGAGCGGCACGAGCGGCTCCGCGCGGTTGACGGCCTGCCAGACCACGAACAGGGCCAGCACCACGAGGCCGAGACCGATCAGCCGCCAGACGGTGACGACGCCCGTGATCGTGCCCCAGTCGTACGTCTCGCCCTCCTGGAGGCCGAAGACGAGGAGGAACATGCCGACCGCGCTCAGCGCGACGCCGACGAGGTCGAAGCGATGGGAGAGCGTCGGGAGGTCGGGGACCAGGCGCACCGCGAGGACGAGGGCGACCACGCCGACCGGCACGTTGACGAAGAAGATCCACTCCCACCCGAGGGAGTCGACGAGCACGCCGCCGAGGAGCGGGCCGACGAGCATCGCGACGCCGGCTACGGCGCCCCACAGGCTCATCGCGCGGCCGCGCTTGTCGGCCGGGAAGGTGCGCGTGATGACGGCCATCGTCTGCGGCGTCATCATCGACGCGCCGAGGCCCTGGAGCACACGGGCCCAGATCAGCTGCTCGATCGTGCCGGTCAGACCGCACCACAGCGACGCCGTGGTGAAGACGACCAGGCCCGTCAGATAGACGCGCTTGGGACCGAACCGGTCGCCGAGCCGGCCGGTGACCAGCAGGGGGGCCGCGTACGCCAGCAGGTAGGCCGAGGTGACCCAGACGACGGACGCGACCTCGGCATCGAAGGCAGCCATGATCGTCGGCGTCGCGACCGACACGATCGTGGAGTCGACGAGGATCATGAAGAACCCGATCACCAGCGCCCAGAGCGCGGGCCACGGGCTACGGGTCTCGGTCTGGGCCGTTCCGGGTGCGGTCACGGCAGATCACCGTACTCCCGGACGACGACAGCCCCCCGGCCGGTGCGGCCGCGGGGCTGTCGAGAACGGATGGGATCAGGGCTCAGGCCTGGGCGGACCCCTGGTCGGCCTGCTGCTTGGCGACCTCGGCACGGACCTCGTCCATGTCGACCTCGCGCACGGCGTCGATGACCTGCTCGAGCGCCTGGGCGGGCAAGGCACCGGGCTGGTTGAACAGCAAGATGCCGTCGCGGAAGGCCATCAGCGTCGGGATCGAGGTGATCTGCAGCGCACCAGCGAGCTCCTGCTCGGCCTCGGTGTCCACCTTGGTGAAGGCGATGTCGTCGTTCTTCTCGGACGCCGCCTCGAAGACGGGGGCGAACTGGCGGCACGGGCCGCACCAGGAGGCCCAGAAGTCCACCAGGACGATGCCGTCGCCGGAGATGGTGTCCATGAAGCTGTCGGCGGTCAGGGCAGTGGTTGCCATGTCACGTCCATTTCGATCGGGTACGTCTGTGCGTCTGTGGGGTTCAACAGCGGACGGGCCCGCAGGATTCCCCGCCGGTACGTCCACCGTACGGGCCACCGGGTTCGGACGACGCGGAGTCGGCAGTGCCGAGGCCAAGGAGTGGGCATTTCACGGAATGGTGTTCCATTCGGGCCTTCAGCGGCGATAGTGTCCGGCCATATCTCGTCGAGGCGAGCGACGACTCCCGCGCGTGCTGCGAAGGAAGCGCTCCCCGGGCGAGGTGGTGATGCTCGCCCTCCTGACGTCGGGCGTGGGGCTGATCATCGTGGTGATGCTGCCGATCGGTTGGCCGCGAGCGTTTGACGGTGCCGTCTTGCTCGCCGGACTGGCGCTGCTCGTCGCGTGGGCGATCGTCGACTTCGTGTCGGCCGCCCGCCGCCCGGAGGAACCGCGCTGGTCGTTCGCGGTGCGGCGAATCGGGCTTGCGCTGAGCCACGTCGGCTTGATCGTCATCCTCGCTACCACGGGGGTGCTGTTCGTCTTGCCTGAGCCGCCGTTCTGGCTGTGGGCGGTCCGCCTCGTCGGCGTCATCGTGTACGGCATCGGCGAGCTCATCGAGCTCGCCGAGACACGGGAGGAACGCGCGCATCAGCGTCAGCGTGACCGCGAGCATCGGGCCTACGAGTATCGGCGCCGGGAGGCGGAACGCTCCGCCGCGGCCGCGGCCGCGGCAGAAGCTACGGCCGAGATTGCCCGTACCCAGGCCGCCACGATCGCCCTGGACCGCCTCCGGCGCCGAGAAGAAGCTACGCGTCGGCGAACCGGTGAGGGTGGGCCGGATAGACGCCCATGACCTGCACCTCGGTGGAGAAGAACGCCAGCTCCTCCAGCGCCCGCGCCAGCGGCGGGTCCTTAGGATGGCCGTCGACCTCGGCGAGGAACATCGTCGCCGTGAACGTGCCGCCCACCATGTAGCTCTCGAGCTTGGTCATGTTGATCCCGTTGGTCGCGAAGCCGCCGAGCGCCTTGTAGAGCGCGGCGGGGATGTTGCGGACGTTGAACACGAAGGTCGTCACCGTCGGCCACTCGCCCTGCGGGGGGATCTCGGGGTGCCGTGAGAGCACGACGAAGCGCGTCGTGTTGTGCTCCTCGTCCTCGACGGTGGTCGCGAGCGTCTCGAGCCCGTACGTCCGCGCGGCCAGCGGCGTCGCCAGCGCGGCCTTGGTGGGGTCGCCCCACTCAGCGACCTCGCGTGCCGCGCCTGCGGTGTCGCCGGCGATGACGGGGGTGAGCCCGAGCTCGCGGATGATGCGCCGGCACTGCCCGAGCGCGTGGACGTGGCTGTGGACCTCGGTGATCGACTCCAGCGTCGCGCCGGGGACGGCGAGCAGGTCGAAGTGGATCGGGAGGAAGTACTCGCCGACGATGTGCAGCCCCGACGTCGGAAGGAAGTGGTGGATGTCGGCGACGCGGCCGGCGAGCGTGTTGTCGATCGGGATCATCGCGAGCCCGGCCCGGCCGTCGGTGACCGCCGCGAACGCGTCCTCGAACGACGCACAGGCCAGCGGCTCCCAGTCGGGGTAGGCGTCGGCGCACGCGATGTGCGAGTTGGCGCCGGGCTCGCCTTGATAGGCGATGCGGCGGGGGAGATCGAGGTCGAGGCTCACGGCGCCCATCATCGCACCGGGCTCCGTACGTCGACGGTCGGCGTGGAGCGACTCGCGGTCACGTGAGGCGGGTGGCGCCGTCGGCGGGGGAGACGACGAACGTGCGAGGCTCCGGGAAGTCGACGCGGGCGAACGCAGCCGCCACGGCCTCGGTGAGCGACCCCACCCGGTCGGCCTCGATCAGCGCGATCGCGCTCCCGCCGAACCCGCCTCCGGTCATCCGCGCCCCGAGCGCACCGTGCTCCATCGCCGCCTCGACGGTCAGGTCGAGCTCCGGGGCGCTCACGTCGTAGTCGTCACGCAGTGAGGCGTGCGACGCCGTCATGAGCTGGCCGAGCTGTGCCCAGTCGCGGGACGACAGCGCCCGCACGGCAGACCGTACGCGCTGGGTCTCGGTGATCACGTGGCGCAGCCGCGCCTTGAGGACGGGGTCCTCAACCTTCAGGACCGCGTCCGGCGGCGCGGCGGCGAGCCGCTCGACACCGAGGAGCGCGCTCAGCTCTTCGGTCTGCGTCCGCCGGACGCCGTACTCGCCGGTGGCCAGACTGTGCTTGGCCCGGGTGTCGACGACGACGAGGGCGTAGCCGTCCTCGACCCAGTACGCCGGAACCGCTCGTACGGTGGGTGGTGTCGGCGCCGTCTCGATGAGAAGGGCGTGGCCGCGCTCTCCGCACATCGACGCGAGCTGGTCCATCGAGCCCGTCGGCGCTCCGACGTAGTCGTTCTCGGCGCGCTGGCACGTCAGCGCCAGCGTGATCGGGTCGATCTCCCAGCCCTCGGCGCCGGCCAGTGCGACGGCGACGCCACACTCGAGCGCCGCCGAGCTCGACAACCCCGCACCGAGCGGGACATCGGAGGAGATCACGAGGTCCGCACCCCCTGTCGTCAGGCCCGACTGCGCCAGCGCCCAGACCGTCCCCGCGACGTAGCGAGCCCACCCCTCCACGTCGCCCGGCCTCGTCGTGACGTCGAACTCTGTCGACCCCTCGGAGACCGACGACCACACCCGCACCTTGCCGTCGTCGCGTCGCCGGACCTTCACCGTGGTGCGCAGATCGATCGCGATCGGCATCACCGGACCGCCGACGTAGTCGAGGTGCTCTCCGATGAGGTTGACGCGACCGGGGGCGGCCCACGTACCGATCTCGCCGGGGGCCAGGGGGAGGGGTGACGTCATGCCGCCATTTTTACCTATGCCCCATGGCTACGCTGGCAGGGTGGACGAGACCCTGTGGAACATCGCCCTCGTGCTCGTGTTCATCGCGTTCGGCGGGGTGTTCGCGGCGGCGGAGATGGCGCTGGTGTCGCTGCGTGACTCCCAGCTCCCCGAGATCGCGACCCGCGGCAAGCGTGGAGCGACGGTCGCCCGCCTGGCCTCCGATCCCAACCGCTTTTTGTCCGCGGTCCAGATCGGGGTCACGCTGTCCGGCTTCCTCTCGGCGGCCTTCGGCGGTGCGACCCTCGCCGGCGACCTGAGTCCTCTCCTCGTCGACGCCGGCCTGTCCAGCGGAGTCGCCTCGGCTCTCGCGCTGATCCTCGTCACGGTCTTCATCTCGTACCTCTCGATCGTGTTCTCCGAGCTCACCGCCAAGCGACTCGCGATGCAGCACGCGGTGTCGTTCTCGCTCGCGCTGGCGCCCGGCGTCGACGCGATCGCGAAGGTCGCCACGCCGGTGATCTTGCTGCTGTCGGTCTCGACGAACTTCGTCGTCCGGATGCTCGGCGGCGACCCGTCCGCGGCACGCGAGGAGATCACCGACGTCGAGCTGCGGGGGCTCGTCCAGACGACGCATGGCCTGTCCGACGAGGAGCGGCGCATCGTCGAGGACGTCTTCGCCGCCGGTGACCTCCAGGTGCGCGAGGTGATGCTGCCGCGGACCGAAGTGGACTTCATGGACGTCGCGACCCCGGTCTACAAGGCGGTGCAGATGGCGCGGGAGAAGCCGCACTCCCGCTATCCCGTGGTCCGGGGGAGCGCCGACGAGGTCGAGGGTTTCGTCCACGTGCGCGACCTGTTCGACCCGGGCATGCACGACCGGTCCGTACGGGTGGGTGACCTGGTGCGTGACGTCGTGATGATCCCCGGCACTCGCAACGTGCTCGCCGCCATCACCGACATGCGTCGCGCCGAGATTCACCTGGCGATCGTGCTCGACGAGTACGGAGGCACGGACGGCATCGTCACCCTCGAGGATCTCGTCGAGGAGCTCGTCGGCGACATCCGCGACGAGTACGACACCGTCGACGCGCAGACCACGCGCTTCACCGGTGGTGCAGTCGAGGTCGACGGCCTGCTCAACCGCGACGCGTTCGCCGAGGAGACGGGCATCGAGCTGCCTGAGGGGCCGTTCGAGACGGTCGCCGGGTTCGTCGTGGCCGGGCTCGGGCGCATCCCCGCCGTTGGGGACTCCATCCTCGTCGACGGGCACCGTCTCACCGTCTCGGCGATGGACGGACGACGTGCCTCGCGCCTGCGGGTCGACGCCGAGCCGAATCCGGAGGCGTCGCCCGAGACCGGGCTGGCAGAATCGGATCATGCCTGATTCGACCACCCGCCCCCGTGTGCTCTCCGGTATCCAGCCGACCGCGGACGCGTTCCACATCGGCAACTACCTCGGAGCGGTGCGGCACTGGGTGGCGCTGCAGGAGGACCACGACGCGTTCTACTTCATCCCGGACATGCACGCGATCACCGTCGCGTTCGACCCTACCGTCGTGCGCGACCGGACGTACCGTGCCGCCGCGCAGCTGATCGCGCTCGGTCTCGACCCGAAGCGGGCGACGCTCTTCGTCCAGAGCCAGGTCCCCGAGCACGCCGAGCTCGCGTGGGTCCTCAACTGCATCACGGGCTTCGGCGAGGCCCGTCGGATGACTCAGTTCAAGGACAAGTCGGCCAAGGGCGGTGTCGAGCAGGCGTCCGTCGGCCTCTTCACCTACCCGATCCTCATGGCGGCCGACGTGCTGCTCTACCAGGCCGACGGCGTCCCGGTCGGCGAAGACCAGCGCCAGCACCTCGAGCTCACCCGTGACCTCGCGCAACGCTTCAACAGCCGGTACGGCGACACGTTCACCGTCCCGGAGCCGTTCATCGTCGCCGGCACCGCGAAGATCCTCGACCTGCAGGACCCGACGATCAAGATGAGCAAGTCGGCGTCGTCGCCCAAGGGGATCCTCGAGATCCTCGAGGAGCCGAAGTCGGCGGCCAAGAAGATCCGGTCCGCGGTGACCGACTCCGACGGCGAGGTCCGCTTCGACGCCGAGGAGAAGCCGGGCGTCTCCAACCTGCTGTCGATCTACGCCGCCCTGACGGGCCGGGCCGTCGACGATATCGCCGCGCAGTACGCGGGGCGGGGCTACGGCGCGTTCAAGGTCGACCTGAGCGAGATCGTGTCCGACTTCGTCACGCCGCTGCGCGAGCGCACCAACGCGCTCCTCGAGGACAAGGGCGAGCTCGACGCGATCTTGCGCGACGGGGCGCAGCGGGCCCGGGAAGTGGCGTCCAAGACGCTCGGCGACGTGTACGACCGGGTCGGGTTCGTTCGCGCCGTGTAGGCCCTCACTGTCGACGGTGCCTGGACGCTAGGGTGGTCGCCATGCCCACGATCGGCGTCGCCATTCCCGTCCCGGATCCCTGGGGCAGTGAGCTGCGTCAGCGCCGAGCCGACTTTGGCGACCCGCAGGCGGTGCTCGTCCCGTCCCACGTGACGCTGCTGCCGCCGACCGAGGTCGCCGACCACGCCCTGGAGCAGATCTACGACAAGCTCACCGTGGACGCGACCAACGTCGAGCCGTTCACGATGCGCCTACGCGGGACCGGCACGTTTCGACCGGTCTCACCGGTCGTCTTCGTCACGGTGAGCGAAGGCATCTCCAGCGCCGAGCAGCTCGCCAAGCACGTGCGCGACGGGCTCCTCGAAGGCGACCTCGAGTTCCCCTACCACCCCCACGTCACCGTCGCTCACCACCTCAGCGACGAGGCGCTCGACCGTGCGTACGAGGCCCTCTCGGGCTTCGAGTGCGAGTTCGAGGTGCGCGCCTTCGCCGTATACCTGCACGATGACGTGGCGGGCTGGGTTCCGTTCCGGGAGTTCGAGCTCGGCTGACGGTCCCCTCAGGGCCGGGACGGGGAGCGGCTGGTGGGCAGGCTGATCGCACGGCTCAAGGCGTGGTTCGCGAGAGTTCGCCGCCGGTGGCCGTTCGTCGACCACGTCGTGCGCACGATCCAGCACTTCGGCCAGGTCCGCGGCAGCATCCTGTCCGGTGGCATCACCTACTTCGGCTTTTTGTCGGTCTTCCCGATCCTCGCGCTGGCGTTCTTCGTGGTCGGCTACATCTCGGAGTACTTCCCCGGCGCGCAGGACGCGCTCGAGACGGCGATCGACCAGATCCTTCCCGGCATCGTGACGGCCGAGGACCCGCCGCCGGCCGGGCAGATCTCGTTCGACCAGATCGCGGCCACCCGCAACGTCGCCGGTGTCATCGGCGCCCTCGGTGTGCTCTACACGGGCCTCGGATTCGTCTCCAACCTGCGGACGTCCCTCGAGGCCGCGTTCGGCGTCCCGACGCAGAAGTCGTACGGATTCCTGCCGGGCAAGCTGCGTGATCTCGCGACGCTCGTGCTGGTCGGGCTGATCCTCATGGTCTCCGTCGGACTCTCCGGTGCGGTCACCCAGTACACCGGCGACCTCCTGCATCAGATCGGGGTGGAGAGCACCCCGGTCGACATCACGGTGAAGGTGCTGAGTGTGCTGCTCGGCATCGCCTCGAGCGCGCTCCTGTTCTTCGCGCTCTACCGGCTCCTCCCGCACACCGACGTCCCCGATCATGCGCTGTGGCGCGGTGCGTTCCTGGCGGCGGTCGGGTTCGAGGCGATCAAGCAGCTTGCGTCGTTCATCCTCGGCGCCGCTGCCGGTGGTGCGCTGGCGTCGCTGGCGCTGTCGGTCACGCTGCTGGTCTGGATCTACTACTTCGCCCAGCTGACGATCTACGGCGCGTCGTGGGCGATGACCTCACCCGAGGCCCGTACGCGCGGCGTCGAGGTCGTCCCGCACGTGGTCCCCGCGTTCGGCGCGGTCGCGGCAGGACCGCTCGGTGCGGCACCCGCACGGTCTGCCGAGGCGGAGGAGGAGCGCTCCGAGGCGATCGCGGCGTCCCGTACGTTGCTGGTGGCGGGTGCCCTTGCCGCGGCGGCGTGGGCGTGGATCCGCCACGACAAGGCGAGGAGCAAGGCGTGACCGTACGACTGCCCGGACGTGAGCAGATCGAGGAGACGTACGCGCGGCTGCGGCCGATGGTGCGCCGGACCCCGGTCGTCGAGATCGCGGGCGGTGACCTCGGGGTGGCGGGGCGGGTGCTCCTCAAGCTCGAGCTGCTGCAGCACACCGGCTCGTTCAAGGCGCGTGGTGCGCTCAACGCCGTCCTCGCGATGCCCGACGGCACCGCCGGCGCGGTCGCGGCGTCGGGTGGCAACCATGGCGCGGCGGTCGCGTGGGCGTGCGGCATCGCCGGGATCGAGGCCGACGTCTTCGTCCCCTCGACCTCGCCGATGGAGAAGGTGCGGCGGATCGAGGAGTACGGCGCAACGGCGCACATCGTCGACGGCTACTACGCGGCCGCGTACGAGGCCTCGCGGGCGTGGGCCGAGGGACGCCCGGTGCTGCCCGTTCATGCCTACGACGCGGACGCGATCATCGCGGGCGCCGCCGGTGTCGGGATCGAGATCGGCGACCAGGCCCCGTACGCCCGTCGCGTGCTGGTGCCGTGCGGTGGCGGGGGGCTCTACAGCGGCACCGCGCTCGCGTTGCGCGACGTGATGCCCGTCGTCCCGGTCGAGCCGGAGCGGTGCCCCTCGCTGGTGAGCGCGCTCGCGGCAGGGGAGCGCGTCGACGTCGACGTTTCCGGGGTCGCCGCGGACTCGCTCGGCGCTGCGCGGATCGGTGAGCGCGCCTTCGCCGTGGTCCGCGAGCTCGCCGCCGAGCCGCTGCTCGTGAGCGACGACCAGATCCTTGCCGCGCGACGCCTGCTGTGGGACGAGTGCCGGGTGCTCGCGGAGCCGGGTGGCGTGACCGCGCTGGCGGCGTTGGTTGCGGGCAAGGTCGACGTCCGCGACGGCGAGACGGTGGTCGTCGTCATCTCTGGCGCGAACCACCCCACGATCCCCGCGGACGTTGTCGCGCCGGTCTCGGGCTGAGGCGGTCCGGTGGTTGAGCCCCGGGTTGGTCCGGTGGGTGGTTTCGACAGGCTCAACCACCCAGGTCGGCTCAGTCGATGAGGTCCATGTCGCCGAGCTGGTCGGCCGCCAGGCCGCGCAGGTAGGCCACGAGCAGGTCGCGGAACGCCTGAGAGGCCAGCGGCATTGCGAGCGTCCGACGGTGGGCGAGCGCGATCGTCCGGGTCAGCTCGGGCTCGTCGATCGGTGTCCCCCGCAGCCCCGGTCGAGACGCGAGCACCATGCTCGGCACCACGGCGTAGCCCAGCCCGGCCTCGACGAAGCGCAGCACCGCGTTCATCTCGCCGCCCTCGATCGCCATCGTCGGCTCGAAACCGGCGTCGAGGCACGCGTTGGTCGTCGTGTCGCGCAGGTCGTACCCCTCCCGGAACATCACCAGCGGCACCCCCTCGAGATCGCGCACCGCGACCGGGCCCGGCCCGAGCCCAGAGGCGTCGGCCGGACCCGCGACCACTAGCCGCTCGCGCAGCAGCGGCGTCGCGACGAGGTCCGGGTCGTCACCTCGCAGCGGCACGATGACGAGCGCGAGGTCGAGGGCACCTCGGCCGAGGTCGCGGGTGAGCAGCCGTGAGCCACCTTCGGTGACCTCGAGCTCGATGCCCGGATACGCCGACCGGAACGCGACCATGGCGTCGGCCATCAGCCCGTCCCACATCGAGGGCGTCGCGCCGACGCGTACACGACCGCGCTGGAGCCCGCTGACCTCGCGGACCGCGCGCAGACCCTCGTCGACCTCGATGAGGATCTCCTGCGCGTGGGGGAGGAGCGCCTCGCCGGCGGGAGTGAGACGGACGGCGCCGCGCTCACGTTCGAACAGCGCCGTGCCGAGGGAGTTCTCGAGGACGCGGATCTGCTTGGACAGGCTCGGCTGCGAGACGCCGGACTCCTCGGCAGCCTGGGTGAAATGTCGCGTACGGGCGACCGCGACGAAGTACGCGAGCTGATGGATCTGCACCCACCCAGTGTTTCATAGCCAACGGCTATGAAAGTAAGCCTCACTATGACTTAGCGCATAGGTGACCTTGCGTCCTATCGTGATCGTGTGGCGACAACTGAGATGACCAAGCAGCGGATGGGCGCACGACGCTCCACCGTCGCGCTCAAAGCACTCATGGCGGTCAGCGGCCTGATCATGGTCGGGTACCTGCTGCTTCACATGTACGGCAACCTCAAGGTGTTCAGCGGTCAGGCCGCCTTCGACGGGTACTCGCACCACCTGCGGATCCTGGGCGAGCCCTACCTGCCGCGCGAGGGAGCCCTCTGGATCATCCGTGTGGTGCTCCTGGTCGCGATCATCGGCCACGTGTACGCCGCGGTCGTGCTCTCGAGGCGCGACCACAAGGCGATCAAGGTCGGTTCCGGCCCGCGCTACAAGTCGAAGCAGAACAAGCGCGGCTTCCAGCGCAGCTACGCGTCGTTCACGCTCCGCTGGGGCGGCGTCATCATCTTGCTGTTCATCATCTTCCACCTGCTCAACCTCACGACGAACGACATCGCGCCGGGCGGTGCTTCGCCGAGCCCGTACGAGCGGGTGCTCAACACCTTTGGCGAGTGGTACATGGTGCTCGCCTACACGATCGCGTTGCTCGCGGTCGGGTTCCATCTGCGCCACGGCGTCTGGAGCGCCCTGACCACGCTCGGCGCCAACACCAGCGTGAAGGCGCGCCGCAACCTCAACGTCCTCGCGTACGCGGTGGCAGGGATCATCACGATCGGGTTCCTGGTTCCGCCGTTCGCCATCTTCTTCGGATGGGTGGGCTGACCCCATGACCGTCAACACACACGCACGCACCGACGACTTCACCGACATCTACGACCTCGGTGAGCCGATCGCCGACACCAAGGCGCCCGACGTCGACGTGACGAAGCGCTGGGACACCCGCCGCTTCGAGGCCAAGCTCGTCAACCCGGCCAACCGTCGCAAGCTCAAGGTGATCATCGTCGGCACCGGCCTGGCCGGTGCCTCCGCCGCCGCCACGCTCGGCGAGGCCGGCTACCACGTCACCAGCTTCTGCTACCAGGACAGCCCGCGGCGCGCGCACTCGATCGCCGCGCAGGGTGGCATCAACGCCGCCAAGAACTACCGCAACGACGGCGACTCGATCTACCGCCTGTTCTACGACACGGTCAAGGGCGGCGACTTCCGCAGCCGCGAGTCCAACGTCTACCGCCTCGCGCAGGTGTCGGTGGAGATCATCGACCAGTGCGTCGCGCAGGGCGTCCCCTTCGCCCGCGAGTACGGCGGCCTGCTCGACAACCGCTCCTTCGGCGGCGTCCAGGTGTCCCGTACGTTCTACGCCCGTGGCCAGACCGGTCAGCAGCTGCTGATCGGCGCCTACCAGGCGCTCGAGCGTCAGGTCGCCGCTGGCACGGTCATCAACCACACGCGCCACGAGATGCTCGAGGTCATCGTCGCCGACGGGCGTGCCCGCGGCGTCATCGTCCGAGACATGGTGACCGGCGAGATCGAGTCGCACTTCGCCGACGCCGTGGTCCTCGCGACCGGCGGTTACGGCAACGTCTTCTTCCTGTCGACCAACGCGATGGGCTGCAACGTCACCGCCAACTGGCGTGCGCATCGCAAGGGCGCCTACTTCGGCAACCCCTGCTACACGCAGATCCACCCGACCTGCATCCCCGTCTCCGGCGACTACCAGTCGAAGCTGACGCTGATGAGCGAGTCGCTGCGTAACGACGGTCGCATCTGGGTCCCCAAGAAGGCCGGCGACGACCGTCCCGCCTCGCAGATCCCCGAGGACGAGCGCGACTACTACCTGGAGCGCCAGTACCCGTCCTTCGGCAACCTCGTGCCACGTGACATCGCCTCGCGCGCCGCGAAGTACGTCTGCGACGAGGGGCGTGGCGTCGGACCCGGCGGGCTCGGCGTCTACCTCGACTTCGCCGACGCGATCGCGCGCCTCGGACGCGACACGGTCGAGGCGAAGTACGGCAACCTCTTCGACATGTACGCCCAGATCACGGGCGAGAACCCGTACGAGACGCCGATGCGGATCTATCCGGCGGTCCACTACACGATGGGTGGCCTCTGGGTCGACTACGACCTGCAGAGCTCGATCACCGGCCTGTTCGTGACCGGTGAGGCCAACTTCTCCGACCACGGCGCCAACCGCCTCGGCGCCAGCGCGCTGATGCAGGGCCTGGCCGACGGCTACTTCGTGCTCCCGTACACGCTGGCGAACTACCTCGCCGACGGCCCGTACGAGCCGATCGACGAGACGCACCCCGCGGCCGTCGAGGCGAAGCAGCAGGTCACCGACCGCATCGAGAAGCTGCTGTCGATCAACGGCACCCGTACGGTCGACTCGTTCCACCGCGAGCTCGGCACCATCATGTGGGAGTACTGCGGCATGGCCCGCACCGAGGGCGGCCTGCTCAAGGCGATCGAGCTGATCCGCGAGCTGCGCACCGAGTTCTGGCGCAACGTCAAGGTCACCGGCGTCAACGAGGACCTCAACCAGACCCTAGAGCGCGCCGGCCGCGTGGCCGACTTCATCGACCTCGGCGAGCTCATGTGCATCGACGCGCTGCACCGCCGTGAGTCGTGCGGCGGCCACTTCCGCGTCGAGAGCCAGACCGAGGACGGCGAGGCACTGCGCCACGACGACGACTTCGCGTACGTCGCCGCATGGGAGTTCGGTGGGGACGGCGGCAAGCCGGTCCTCCACAAGGAAGCCCTGATCTACCAGAACGTCGAGATGAAGCAGCGGAGCTACAAGTGAAGATCACCGTTCGTGTGTGGCGTCAGGCCAACCCGTCCGCCGAGGGCAAGATGGTCGGGTACGACCTCGACGACGTCTCGGAGCACATGTCGTTCCTCGAGATGCTCGACGTGCTCAACGAGCGCCTCACCCTCGAGGGCGAGGAGCCGATCGCGTTCGACAGCGACTGTCGCGAGGGCATCTGCGGCATGTGCGGCCTGGTCATCAACGGCCTCGCGCACGGCCCGGAGCGTACGACCACGTGCCAGCTGCACATGCGCTCGTTCAAGGACGGCGACGTCATCGACATCGAGCCGTGGCGCTCGTCGTCTTTCCCGGTCGTGAAGGACCTCGTCGTCGACCGGGGTGCGTTCGACCGCATCATCCAGGCCGGCGGCTACATCAGCGCTCCCACAGGATCGGCTCCGGAGGCCAACAATCTCCCCGTGCCGAAGGAGGACGCCGACCACGCGTTCGAGGCCGCGACCTGCATCGGCTGCGGCGCCTGCGTGGCGGCGTGCCCGAACGGCTCGGCGATGCTGTTCACCGCTGCCAAGATCACCCACCTCGGTCTGCTCCCGCAGGGCCAGCCCGAGCGTGCCTCGCGCGTGGTCGGGATGGTCGAGCAGCACGACCACGAGGGCTTCGGCAACTGCACCAACATCGGTGAGTGCACGGCGGCCTGCCCCAAGGGCATCCCGCTCGACACGATCTCGCGGCTCAACCGCGACCTGCTCGGCGCGCTCGCCAAGGGCAAGGCCTGACGGTCGCTCACCCGTGACGTCATACGGATCGTGGGTCCCGACCCGCGATCCGTATGACGTCCGAGGATGGATGGCAGCCTCGGCTCGTCTCGCGGCGCGTGCACCGTGCGGCGCGGCACACGACGAGCGTTAGCCTGGGGGCATGCCCACGCCCGCGGACCTCGTCGCGGCCGTCGATGCACTCGTGCCTGACCTGCTCGACGTCCGCCGTGACCTGCACGCCCATCCGGAGTTGTCCTGGCAGGAACACCGCACCACCGAGGTGGTCGCGCGCTGGCTGGACAAGTTCGGTATCGAGGCGACGCGGCTCGACCCGACCGGCCTCGTCGCGGAGATCGGTGAGCACGACGGCATGATCGTCGCATTGCGCGCCGACCTCGACGGGCTGCCGGTCGCGGACAAGACGTCCGACCCGTGGCGTTCGGCGGTCCCCGGCGTCGCGCACGCCTGCGGCCACGATGTGCACACGACAGCGCTGCTAGGCGCCGCGGGCGCGCTCGCGCGCTTCGCCCACGACGGCGGCCTGCCGGTGCGCGTCCGGCTGGTGTTCCAGCCGGCCGAGGAGGTCATGCCCGGGGGCGCCCTCGCGGTCCTCGCCGCCGGGGCGCTGTCGGGGGTCTCGCGGACGTTCGCGCTGCACTGCGACCCCTCGCTCGACGTCGGTCTCGTCGGCCTGCGTGAAGGGTCCATCACCGGCGCGGCCGACCGTGTCCGCATCCAGCTGACCGGTCGCGGCGGGCACACCTCACGCCCGCACCTCACCCAGGACCTCACGTTCGCCCTGGCGACCCTCTGCACGCAGCTGCCGGCCGCGTTGTCGCGGCGGCTCGACCCCCGTGCCGGCGCGAGCCTGGTCTGGGGGAGCATCAACGCCGGGAGCGCGCCGAACGTGATCCCCGCGACGGGAGAGGCCACCGGCACGCTGCGGATGCTCGACGCGACCGCCTGGCACGAGGCAGAGCACCTCGTACGGGCGCTGGTGCGCGAGATCGTCGCTCCGTACGGGGTCGACGCCGAGGTCACCTACACCCAGGGTGTGCCGCCCGTCGTCAACGACGTGGAGTCGACCGAGATCCTGCGTGACGCGGTCGCGGTCGCCCTCGGTCCGAGCGCGGTGACGAGCACCAGCCAGAGCCTCGGGGGAGAGGACTTCGCGTGGTTCGTCGAGTCCGTCCCGGGGTCGATGGGCCGGCTCGGCACCCGGACGCCCGGGGGGCCCACGTACGACCTCCACCAGGGCAACCTGCGCATCGACGAGCGCGCGGTCGCGATCGGCGCGAAGGTCCTCGCGATGGCGGCCCTGGCAAGCGCTCCGACCCTCTGACCGAGCGATCGGAGGCCGCGACTACGGCAACTGTCGCCATCGTCGTCGCCGCCTGATTGTGGGTGTTCTCCGATGCCGGACGTCGGTACGGCAACAGCCCGTCTTTCAGGATAACAAGTGAGTATCGGGTCCTCTCCCCGCGAGGGGTTCACCCACGTGTCAAGGGTTGACGGGGTTATTGTTCGAAAATCCTCTGGGGATGGCCCGGGGCGATGAACACTCGTGACTGAGGAGTCCTCTTGCGTCGAATGGGCAAGATCACCGCGCTGGCCGCGGTGGCCGTGCTGGCTCTGGCCGGCTGCGGCAGCGACGATGACAACGGCGGCGACGACGACAATGCCGGCAGCAGCAACACGCTCGACTGCTCGGTCGCCGAAGGTGACGGCCCCAAGGTCGGCATCGCTTACGACGTGGGTGGTCAGGGCGACAAGTCGTTCAACGACGCCGCCGCGGTCGGTGTGAAGAAGGCTGTCGACGAGCTCGGCGCCCGGTGCACCGAGGCCGAGGCTCAGGACGGCGAGGCCGAGTCGGCTCGCGAGGACCGCCTCCGCCAGCTGGCCGACGCCGAGCACGATCCGATCATCGCCGTCGGATTCCTCTACAGCGAGGCCGTCAACAAGGTGGCGCCGGACTACCCGGACGTCAGCTTCGACGTGGTCGACGGCTTCGACCCCGACGACCAGGCCAACGACAACGTCGCTTACCTCACCTTCGCCGAGGAGCAGGGCTCCTTCCTCGTCGGTGCCGCTGCGGCGCTGAAGTCGACGACCAACAACGTCGGCTTCGTCGGTGGCGTCAACTCCGACCTCATCAAGAAGTTCGAGGCCGGCTACGCCGCAGGTGCGAAGGCGGTGAAGCCCGACATCAAGATCCAGGTGAAGTACATCGAGGAGTCCGACGCGAGCGGCTTCAACGATCCCGCCGGAGGCAAGGCAGCAGCGACCGGCATGTTCGACCAGGGCGCCGACGTGGTCTACCACGCTGCCGGCGGCTCGGGTGCGGGTGTCTTCCAGTCTGCCGTCGAGGCCGGTGACGGCATGTGGGCCATCGGTGTCGACTCCGACCAGTGGCAGACCGCCTCCGACACGGAGAAGCCGCACATCCTGACCTCGATGCTCAAGCGCGTCGACGTCGCGGCCTACGACGCGATCAGCGCCGTGGCCGAGGATTCGCCGCTGGTGGGTTACCAGACGTACGATCTCGCCAAGGATGGCGTCGGCTACGCCACCTCGGGCGGATACGTCGACGACATCATCGGCGACCTCGACGGCTACGCCGATCAGATCAAGAGCGGCGAGATCAAGGTTCCGACCGCGCCGTGACCTTCGGGGGAGGGCCGACGCGCCCTCCCTCCAAGGTCGTGATGGGCCCGGGGTGGCGTTCTGCCGCCCCGGGCCCACGCCTCTCGATCGGTACTCAGAAGGAGCACGATGACGACCTCCGCGGTGGAGCTCGAGGGGATCGAGAAGCGATTCCCCGGTGTGATCGCGAACGACGACGTCAACCTGCGCATCGCACCCGGAACGGTCCACGCGCTCGTCGGCGAGAACGGCGCCGGCAAGTCGACGCTGATGAAGATCCTGTACGGGGTGCAGAAGCCTGACGGCGGGACCATCACCATCGACGGTGAGAAGGTCGAGTTCGCCAGCCCGTCCGACGCGATCGCGCGCGGCATCGGCATGGTGTTCCAGCACTTCATGCTCGCCGACAACCTCACGGTGCTCGAGAACGTCGTTCTCGGCGCCGAGAAGCTGTACGGCACCGGCGCGAAGGCCCGTGAGCAGGTCCGGGAGATCTCGCACCGGTTCGGGTTCAACCTCGACCCCGACGTGCTGGTCGAGGCACTCGGCGTCGCCGCGCGCCAACGGTTGGAGATCCTCAAGGTCCTCTACCGCGGCGCCAAGATCATCATCCTCGACGAGCCGACGGCGGTCCTCGTCCCGCAGGAGGTGGAGGCGCTCTTCGCCAACCTCGAGGGTCTCAAGGCCCAGGGGCACACGCTCCTGTTCATCTCGCACAAGCTCGACGAGGTGCTCGCGATCGCCGATGCGATCACGGTGATGCGACGCGGCACCACGGTCGGCAGCCCCGACCCCAAGCAGGTCACCAAGCGCCAGCTCGCCGAGCTCATGGTCGGCTCTGAGCTGCCGTCGCCCGAGACCGAGGAGTCGACGGTCACCGACGTCGTCGAGCTGCGCGTCAGCGACCTCACGATGGTCGACGAGTTCGGCCGTACGGTGCTCGACAGCATCGACCTCGAGATCCACCGCGGCGAGGTCCTCGGCATCGCCGGCGTCGAGGGCAACGGCCAGACAGAGCTCGTCGAGGGGATCCTCGCGATGCGGCCCACGACGGGCGAGGTGGAGCTCGGCGACACCGACATCTCGCAGTGGGCCACCCGTCGCCGTCGCGCCGCCGGGATCGGCTACATCCCTGAGGACCGGCACCGGCACGGGCTCCTGCTCGACTCCCCGTTGTGGGAGAACCGCATCCTCGGCCACGCGTACGAGGACGTCGCCGTCAAGGGCGGATGGATCAACCGCGGCGGCGCCCGCCGCGACTCCGAGCGGATCGTCGAGCAGTACGACGTCCGCACACCCGGCATCGACACCATGGCGCGCGCGCTGTCGGGCGGCAACCAGCAGAAGTTCATCGTCGGGCGCGAGCTGTCGGGCAAGCCCAGCCTGCTGATCGCGGCCCATCCGACCCGCGGCGTCGACGTCGGCGCGCAGGCGGCGATCTGGGACCAGATCAAGGACGCCCGACGCGCCGGGCTCGCCGTCCTGCTCATCTCGGCAGACCTCGACGAGCTCATCGGCCTGTCCGACCGCATCGAGGTCATCCTCCGCGGTCGCATCGTCGGCTCGTTCGACCCGCAAACCGTCACCCCGCAGGACCTCGGTGAGGCCATGACGGGCGGACAGGAGGAAGCATGAACCAGCTGCGCAACGTGGGCATCGCGATCGCCGCGCCGCTGCTCGCGATCGCGTTCTCGCTGGCTGTCACGAGCCTGGTCATCGAGATCTCCGGAGGCTCGGCCTCGGACTTCATCGGGATCATCTTCTCGTGGCCCGCTGACCGGATCCTGGTCAACATCGCCAACCAGTCGTCGTTGATCTACCTCTCCGCGCTCGCTGCCGCGGTGGGCTTCCGGATGAACCTCTTCAACATCGGTGTCGAGGGCCAGTACCGCATGGCCGCGTACGCCGGAGCCGTGTTCGCCGGGGCGGCGCTGCTGCCCGGCGCCCTCAACGTGCTCGGCTCGCTGCTCGTCGCGGTCGCGGCCGGCGCCGCGTGGGCGGGCATCGCAGGCCTGCTGAAGGTCACCCGCGGGGTGAGCGAGGTCATCTCGACGATCATGCTCAACGCGATCGCGGTGACCATCACGGGCTACCTCCTCAACACGTACGGGTTCAAGGCCGGCGACTCGCGTCGTACGACCGAGATCCCGGAGTCCAGCCAGGTCCCCGGCTGGCAGCCGTTCGAAAAGGCCTCCGGGGAGGTCTGGACCCTGGGGCTGCTCGCCGTCTTCGCGGGCATCGCGTTCTGGCTCGTCCTCAACAAGACCCGCTTCGGCTTCGACCTGCGTGCGACCGGCCAGTCGGAGTCGGCGGCGGTGGCCAGCGGCGTCAACACCAAGAAGATGACGATGCTGACGCTGCTCATCTCCGGTGGCATCGCGGGCCTCATCTGGATGCCGTCGCTGTTCGGCAGCGCGCACTACTACGGCACCACCTTCCAGCTCGGACTCGGCTTCACCGGCATCGCCGTCGCGCTGCTCGGACGCAACCGTGCGCTCCCGATCGCGTTCGCCGCGCTGCTGTTCGCGTTCCTCAACGAGCAGTCGAACCGCCTCACCATCGAGGCCGGCATCTCCGTCGAGGTCATCCAGATCACCCAGGGC
Source organism: Mumia zhuanghuii (assembly GCF_042681565.1). Classification (NCBI taxonomy): domain Bacteria; kingdom Bacillati; phylum Actinomycetota; class Actinomycetes; order Propionibacteriales; family Nocardioidaceae; genus Mumia; species Mumia zhuanghuii. The sequence goes on along the minus strand of NZ_JBHUFT010000006.1, from coordinate 136,270 downwards.
ATCATCGTGCTCGCAGTCGTCATCGCCTACGAGCTCGTGCGCCGCTATCGCGTCCGCGCCGAGGAGCGGCAGGTGGCTCAGGCACCCCGTCCCGACGCGACCCCTGAGGAGGTCTCGGCATGAGCACCGTGGTCACCGAGACGGCGCCCCCGCCGCCGCCGTCCCCGTCCGCGTCGCTCGGACGCTCCTACCGCTGGCTCGTGGTCACGTTCGGCTTCCTCGCGCTCGTCGCGTCCGTCCGCCTCATCAGCGGCGCCCACGAGATCGACTCGGTCGGGACGATCCAGGCCGCGCTGATCGCCACGTGCCCGATCCTGCTCGCCGCGCTCGGCGGTCTGTGGGCCGAGCGTGCCGGCATCGTCAACATCGGCCTCGAGGGCCAGATGATCCTCGGGACCTGGGGCGCCGCCTACTTCACCTACTTCTACGGTCCGTGGGTCGGCCTGATCGGCGCCGCTCTGATGGGCGCCCTCGGCGGCATCCTCCACGCGATCGCGACCGTCACGTTCGGCGTCGACCACATCGTCTCCGGCGTGGCGCTCAACATCATCGGCGCCGGCGCGGTCGCGTTCCTCGCCGAGGCGTACTTCCGTGATCTCGACGGCGGCGGCATCAAGCAGCTGACGGGTCTGTCGACCCCACCGAAGGTCGAGATCCCCTGGCTCGGGGAGGCTGCTGCCGACCTCGCGGAGAAGCACTGGTTCGTGATCTCCGACCTCGCGGCCGTGGTCGCGGCGCTCACCCGCAACATGTCGATCATGGTCTACCTGGTCGCGGCGCTGGTCGTGTTCACCTCGTGGATCCTCTGGAAGACGACGTTCGGTCTGCGGCTGCGCTCGTGCGGCGAGAACCCGCAGGCTGCCGAGACGCTGGGCGTCAACGTCTATCTGTTCAAGTACATTGCGGTCATCATCTCCGGCGTCTTCGCCGGACTCGGCGGCTACATGCTGGTGCTGGTCTCGTCCAGCGGCTTCGTCACCGGGCAGACCGGCGGACGTGGCTACATCGGCCTCGCGGCGATGATCTTCGGCAACTGGCGGCCGTTCGGTGCCGCAGGTGCGGCGACGATGTTCGGCTACACCGACGCGATGCAGCTGCGCAACGCCGCCGCCGTGCACGCGCTGCTGCTCCTCGTGGCGGTCCTGCTGCTCGTCTTCATGCTGCTGCGCCTGCGCAAGGGCGACCGCAAGAACGCGATCCTGTTCGGCGCCGTGGGCGTGGGCTTCCTGGTGTGGTACCTGCTCAGCGACGAGGTGCCGCGTGAGTTCGCCGGCATGACCCCGTACGTCGCGACGCTGCTCGTGCTCGCACTCGGGACGCAACGTCTCCGCATGCCCGCGGCCGACGGCAAGCCCTATCGCAAGGGCCAAGCCGGATGAGCGGGGTCTCGACAGGCTCGACCGGCGGGGGCGGGGGCGACGTCGACTGGGAGGTCCTCCACGACGCGGCGGTCGAGGTCATGCGGCGCGCGTACGCCCCGTACTCGCACTATCGCGTCGGTGCCGCGGGCCTCACCGAAGACGGCCGTGTGGTCGTCGGCTGCAACGTCGAGAACGCCGCGTACGGCGTCGCGCTGTGCGCCGAGTGCGGCATGGTGTCGTCGCTGCACTCCACGGGCGGTGGCCGGCTCGTCGCGGTCGCGTGCGTGAACGGCGCCGAGCAGCCGGTGATGCCGTGCGGTCGCTGTCGCCAGCTTCTCTGGGAGAACGGTGGTCCGCAGATGCTGCTGCGCACCGTCCGCGGCGTCGTACCGATGACCGAGGTATTGCCCGACGCGTTCGACGACGAAGACCTCGCGGCCCGGTCCTGAGAGTTGCGAGCGATGATGAACCCGTGAAGATCGATGTCGACCTGAGCGATCCCGCCTTCGTCGCCGACCCGTACCCGGTGCTCGCCGAGCTGCGCGCTGCGGGCCCGATGCTGTGGCACGAGCCGACCCAGCGGTGGCTCGCGACCACGCACGACGCGGTCAGCCAGACGCTTCGCAAGCGGCGGCTCGGACGGATCTGGACCGACTGGGAGCCGACCGACGACATGGAGCCGTTCAACGCGCTCCATCGCAACCAGATGATGGAGAACGAGCCGCCGGCCCACACGCGGCTGCGCCGTCTGGTCGCGGGCGCGTTCGGGCGCGGCCACGTCGAGCGGATGCGCCCGCGCGTCGAGGCGCTCACCGCACGGCTGCTCGACGGACTCTCGGGCACGGCCGACATCCTCGGCGACTATGCGGAGCCGCTCCCGGTGTACGTCATCTGCGACCTCCTCGGCGTCCCTGGCGACGACCACGCCCAGCTGCGGACGTGGTCGCAGGGCATCGTCCACATGTACGAGCAGGGCGTCGGCGAGGAGACCAAGCGCGAGGCGATTACGGCGAGCGTCGCGTTCAGCGAGTACGTCGCCGCGCTCGTCGCGGAGCGCAAGGCGCAGATGGCCCGCGGTATCCGCGGTGATGACCTGCTGACCGACCTGATCGCCGAGCGCGACACGGAGTCCGGCGGCGCCGCCCGCCTGAGCGAGGACGAGCTGGTGGCGACGGTCGTGCTGCTGCTCAACGCCGGCCACGAGGCCTCGGTCAACGTCTTCGGCAACGGTGTCCACGCGTTGCTGTCCCACCCGGCACAGCGCGACCGCGTGCTGTCCGGCGTGGTGTCGGTCGCGACGGCGCTCGAGGAGCTGATCCGCTACGACGCGCCGCTGCAGCTGTTCGAGCGTACGGCGACGGCGGACGTCGAGATCGCGGGCACCACGGTCCGTACGGGCGAGAAGGTGGCCTGCCTGATGGGCTCGGCCAACCGTGACGCCGCGGTGTTCGCCGAGCCCGACGCGTTCGACGTGTCGCGCGACCCCAACCCGCACGTCGGGTTCGGGATGGGACTGCACTTCTGCCTCGGCGCGCCGCTGGCACGGATGGAGCTCGAGATCTCGCTGGGCCGGCTGCTCGAGCGGTTCCCGCGGCTCGCGCTGAACGGAGTTGCACCACGCCGCCCGACCTGGGTGCTGCGTGGGTTCGAAGGTGTCGAGATCGATCTAGGAGAGGCCGCATGAGCATGGGCAGGCACGACGCTGTCGAGGTGATCGCGGCGAAGCGTGACGGGCACGCGCTGTCCGGTTCGCAGATCGACTGGGTCGTCGACGGCTACACGTCCGGCGAGGTGGCCGACGTCCAGATGGCGTCGCTGGCGATGGCGATCGTGCTCAACGGCATGGAGTTCGCCGAGGTCGCCCGCTGGACCGACGCGATGATCCGCAGTGGTGAGCGGATGGACTTCTCCGGGCTCTCGTGGCCGACGGCCGACAAGCACTCGACGGGCGGGGTCGGTGACAAGATCACGCTCCCGCTGGCGCCGCTGGTCGCCGCCTGCGGCGTCGCGGTGCCGCAGCTGTCGGGCCGTGGGCTCGGGCACACCGGCGGGACGCTCGACAAGCTCGAGTCGATCCCGGGGTGGCGCGCCGACCTGTCGAACGACGAGATGATGCGTCAGCTCGAGGACGTCGGCGCGGTGATCTGCGCCGCCGGCTCAGGGCTCGCTCCCGCGGACAAGAAGCTGTACGCGCTGCGTGACGTTACGGGCACGGTCGAGTCGATCCCGCTGATCGCGAGCTCGATCATGAGCAAGAAGATCGCCGAAGGCACCGGCGCGCTCGTGCTGGACGTCAAGGTCGGGTCGGGCGCGTTCATGAAGGACCTCGACGCCGCCCGCGAGCTCGCTCGCACGATGGTGGCGCTCGGCACGTCTGCCGGCGTGGACACCCGCGCGCTCGTCACGGACATGTCGACGCCGCTCGGGATGACCGCCGGCAACGCGCTCGAGGTCGCCGAGTCCGTCGAGGTGCTCGCAGGCGGCGGTCCCGCCGACGTCGTCGAGCTGACGCTCGCGCTCGCCCGCGAGATGCTCTCGGCCGCCGGGCGCGAGGACGTCGATCCCGCGGACGCGCTCGCCTCCGGCCGTGCGATGGACGTGTGGCGCCGCATGATCGCCGCGCAGGGCGGCGACCCTGACGCGGAGCTGCCGCACGCCTCCGACATCCAGGTCGTCGCCGCCGCCCGTGACGGCTACGTGGGGCGCGTCGACGCGATGGCGGTCGGGCTCGCCGCGTGGCACCTCGGCGCGGGCCGCTCGCGTCCTGGCGAGTCGGTCCAGGCCGGCGCCGGGGTCGAGCTGCACGTACGACCGGGAGACCGTGTCCGTACGGGCCAGCCGTTGATGACGCTGCACACGGACACTCCTGAGCGGTTCGCGAGGGCGCTCGCTGCGCTCGACGGCGGCTACGACGTGGTGGACGCCGCACCCGAGCCTCGTACGTCCCCGGTGCTCGAGCGCATCGTCTGAGCGCCGCACTAGGCTGGGCCGATGGTGAGCCCCGAGCAGATCGCGCGCGTCCCGAAGGTCCTCTTGCACGACCATCTCGACGGGGGCGTGCGCCCGGAGACCGTCGCGGAGATCGCCACGCGGACGGGGCACGCGCTGCCGGTCGTCGATCCGGGAGAGCTCGGTGACTGGTTCGCCGCCGCCGCGACGTCGGGGAGCCTCGTGCGCTACCTGGAGACGTTCGAGCACACCGTCGGCGTGATGCAGACGACCGACGACCTCGTACGGGTCGCCCGCGAGTGCGTCGAGGACCTTGCCGACGACGGCGTCGTGTACGCGGAGGTGCGGTGGGCTCCTGAGCAGCACCTCCGCGAGGGCCTCACGCTGACCGGCGCCGTGGACGCCGTGCGCGAGGGGTTCGTGCAGGGGACGGCCGAGGCCGCGAGGCGCGGACGGACGATTCACGCGCGCCAGATCCTCACCGCGATGCGGCACCAGGCGCGCTCGCTCGAGATCGCCGAGCTCGCCGTGGCGTACCGCGACCGCGGCGTCGTCGGCTTCGACATCGCCGGCGCCGAGGCCGGCTACCCGCCCACCAGGCACCTCGACGCGTTCGAGTACCTCCACCGCGAGAACGCGCACTTCACCATCCACGCCGGCGAGGCGTTCGGGCTGCCGTCGATCTGGCAGGCCATCCAGTGGTGCGGCACCGACCGGCTCGGTCACGGTGTCCGGATCATCGACGACATCGACCTCACCGATCCGGACGAGCCACGCCTCGGTCTGCTTGCCGCGTACGTGCGTGACAAGCGCATCCCGCTCGAGCTGTGCCCGTCGTCGAATGTCCAGACAGGGGCGGCGCCGTCGATCGCCGAGCACCCCATCGGCACGCTCGCGTCGCTGGGTTTTCGCGTCACCGTCAACACCGACAACCGGCTGATGAGCCAGACGTCCATGACCCGAGAGATGTCGCTTCTCGTGGAGGCGTTCGGCTACGATCTGGACGATCTCCGGTGGTTCACGGTGAACGCGATGAAGAGCGCGTTCCTCCCCTTCGACCAGCGGCTCGCGCTCATCCAAGATGCGATCAAGCCGGGTTATGCTATATAGCCCTTTCCGGACTCTGCTACCTTGTGCGCAGCCGCGTGTGAAACATGCCACGAAGTAGGGAGAATCCATGGGCGGGCGTCACGCCATTGCCAAGGAGAACGAGGCCGGCCATAAGTGGCAGTACGGCATCGGACTCGTTGTCATCGCCACGATCCTCACCGGGGTCTTCGTCCTGAGGGACAAAGAGGCCCCGGCCGCTGCGTCGTGCGCGACGACGCACGACGTGTCCGTCGCCGTCGCGCCCGAGATCGCGCCGGTCGTTGAGGCGGCGGTCGAGCGTGTCGGCGAGGACGCCTGCGCGGCGTACACGGTCGAGGCGCAGGCCCCGGCTCTCGTCGCGCAGTCGCTCGCGATCGGTGAGGGAGCGCCAGATCTGTGGATCCCGGACTCGACGCTCTGGCTCGCGCGCGTCACCGCGCAGCAGCCCGAGGGTGCTGCTGGTCCGGAGGTCGTCACGAAGTCCGTGGCGACATCACCCGTCGTGCTCGCTCTCCCGAAGGGCGGGCCGGGACGCCCCGACACCTGGCTCCAGGCGATGTCCGACCCGAAGTTCACCAACGGTGACGCGCTCGCGACGACGCAGGCCACCGTACCGCTCCTCGCTGCGCAGGCTGAGGCAGCGAAGGGGCTCACGAGCGCCGAGACCGTCGGGGCCGCGTTGGTCACGCTGGCGCAGCGCCAGTCGGCTGCTGCACCCAAGACCAACCCTGCCGAGCTGCTCGCCGACGTCGCGAAGGTCGGTGGCAGCACGGTCGTGAGCGAGCAGACGTTCAGCGCCGTCCCGGGCAGCGCCGAGTTCGTCGCCGTGATCCCCAAGACCGGCAGCCTGGTCCTCGACTACCCGCTCGCCGCCGCGTCCGACAACCCCGGCAACGCCCGCGCCGCAAAGGCGCTCACGTCGGCCCTCGGGTCCGCCGACGGTGTCAAGGGTCTGACCGAGGCGGGCTTCCGCAAGCCGTCGGGTGAGCCGTTGCCGGAGGGCAAGGGCGTCGGCCAGTTCACCCCGATCGCGCTCGACAACCCGCAGCTCATCGCGCAGACCCTGCGCAAGTGGTCGGTCATCGCGCTTCCCGCGCAGACCGTCGCCGTGATCGACGTGTCGGGCTCGATGGAGGCGCAGGTCGGCGACTCCACTCGCATGGGCCTGACCATCGAGGCGGGGCTGACAGGGCTCTCCCTGATGCCCGACTCGTGGGCCGTCGGCTCGTGGGCGTTCTCGCACAAGCTCGACGGCGAGCAGGACTGGAAGAAGCTCGCCCCGATCCGCAAGCTCGGCTCGGTCGACGGCGGGGTCAAGCACCGCGACCTGGTCGTCGAGAAGATCAAGCAGATGGGGACGCTGGTCGGCGGCGGCACGGGTCTGTACGACACGGTTCTCGCGGCCTGGCGCACCGTCCAGGCGCAGTACGACCCGAAGTCGATCAACTCGGTCATCATCCTCACTGACGGCAAGAACGAGGACTCAGACAGCCTGTCCCAGTCCGAGCTCCTTGCCACGATCCAGCGCGAGCGTGACCCGGCGCGTCCGGTCACCGTCATCGCGATCGGGATCACCGAGGACGCCGACGAGGACGCCCTCAACAAGATCGCGAAGGCCACGGGGGGCCAGGCCTACATCGCGCGGGAGGCTTCAGAGATCCCGAAGGTGTTCGTCAACGCCCTCGAAGCCCGAGGGTGACACACTCACACTCCGCTCACCCGGCGTCGCGCCGTCCGTTCGCACGGGCGGCGCAGCGCTGTCGGTGTGGCGCCTAGGCCCTCGGGTAGGAGCAAGGACCAATGGCAGGACGTCATGCGGACGCCAAGGACGGCGCCGACAACCGACCGATGACGTACGCGATCGGCTTCGCAGTGGTGGTGGTCCTGGTCGTCGGCTTCCTCGTGCTGCGAGACGATGACGAGCCAGCGGCCGCCGACTGCGCGAAGACGGCCCCGGTGCGGGTCGCGGTCACCCCGGAGCTCGCGCCGATCGTCGAAGCCGCGACCGAGCGCGCCGACACCGACAGGTGCGTGTCGTACGAGGTCCTCGCCGAACAACCCGCGCTCACCTCGCAGGCGGTCACGCTCGACGACGGGGCACCCGACGTCTGGATGCCCGACTCGAGCGTGTGGCTGACGCGCGTCGCCGGCCAGCTCGTCGAAGGGGTCGAGGCTCCGCGTACGCTCGTCCGCTCGGTGGCGACCTCGCCTGTCGTCCTCGCGTGGCCGAAGAGCGGCGGCGATCCGCCCTCGAAGTGGCTCCAGGTGCTCACCAACCCCGGGTTCACCATCGGTGACCCGCTGTCGACCGCGACCGCAACGGCCCCGCTGCTCGCCGCGCATGCAGAGGCAGGGAGCAGCCTGACGCCGGCGGCGTTCGACACCGTCAGCTCGGCACAGGTGACGCTGGCCCAGAGGCAGTCCGGCAACCCCGCGACGGCCGACCCCGCGGGGCTGCTCGACACGACCGCGAAGTCCGGCGGGAGCACTGTCGTCAGCGAGCAGGTCTTCAACGCGTCGGCGGCCGCCGACTCCTTCGTGCCGGTGCTGCCGGGGGAGGGGAGCTTCGCGCTCGGCTATCCGTTGGCCCTCGTCTCGGGCGATCCGGCCCACGAGGCCGCGGCGAAGGCGCTCGCGGCCGCGCTGACGTCGGCGAAGGGCCTCGCCTCGCTCGAGAAGGCCGGGTTCCGAGCCCCGTCCGGCGAGCCGCTCTCCGAGGGCAGCGCGATCGGCTCCTTCGCGTCGATGACGATCGAGGACCCAGCCGTCATCGCCGACACCCTGCGGCGCTGGTCCTTGATCGCCCTCCCGGCGCGGGCGCTCGCCGTGATCGACGTGTCCGAGCCGATGGGGGAGCGTGCCGGCGATTCGACCCGCATGGGGCTGACCACGGCGGCCGCGCTGACCGGGCTCGGGCTGATGCCCGACTCGTGGTCGCTCGGGTCGTGGGCCTTCTCGCGCAAGCTCGACGGCAAGAAGGACTGGAAGGAGCTCGCTCCCATCAGGCCGCTCACCGCCACCACGGGGGGCAAGAACCAGCGCGACATCGTGGTGCAGCAGACGAAGTCGCTCCGCAAGCTCGTCGGTGGCCGCACGGGCCTGTACGACACGACGCTGGCGGCCTACCGGACCGTGCAGGCGCGGTACGACCCGAAGGCCGTCAACTCAGTGATCATCCTCACGGGCGGGCGCAACGACGACCCGGGGAGCATCTCGCGCGCCAAGCTCGTCGAGACGCTCAAGCGCGAGCGCGACCCGGCGCGCCCCGTCGTCGTGATCGCGATCGGCATCACCGAGGACGCCGACGCGTTCTCGTTGCAGGAGATCGCGAAGGCGACCGGCGGGCAGGTCTACCTGGCGCGCCAGCCGGGCGAGATCGCGGACGTGTTCGTCAACGCCCTGCGTTCGCGCCACTGACGCCGCCGAGCGCCGCGATCCGGCGCTCGGCCTGGCGGGGCGTGACGGGCCGGCAGCCGTGCTCCTCCGCGAGCGCGACCACGGCCGGCTCCTCGCGCGTGAGGTGCAGGCCGCGACGCAGCAGCACAGGCAGCGACTTGCGCTTCTCGCGCAGGTCGCGCGCCAGTCGCAGGACGAACGTGACGAGCCGGTGGTGGCGGACACACAGCGCGTCGACGAGCAACCCGCGCCGGGCGAGCTCGGCCACGATGACGTGCGCGAAGAGTCCCTCGGCGACGACCATGGTGGCGTCGCCGAGGATGAGCGTGTGCCAACCCGTGCGACGGCTCAGAGAGATGTCGTACACCGGCACGTCGACCGTGCCGGTGGTGCACAGCGTCTCGAGGGCATCGCACGCCGCCTCGGCGTCCCACGACCGGAGGTCGTCCCAATCGACGACCTCGGTCTCGCCGAACGTGATCGTGGGCAGGCCCGGGTCGCCTGCCTCGCGGTAGAAGTCGTCGAGCCTGACCACGGGCAGCCCGCTGCGCTCGGCGACCCGGGACTTGCCGGAGCCGGACGGACCGGACAGGACGACGACACCGACGGGGGTGCTCACACGCCCACGGGGTGCCACACGGTCTTCGTCTCGAGGAAGGCCGTCATGCGGGCGATCGACGGCTCGGCCGTCCAGTCAGGGCTGCTGGGGCGCAGCACGCGCTTCAGGTTGATCGCGGCCTCGGCCTCGAGCTCGGTGGCGAGGTCGTGGTCGTCGACCCCGGTCAGGTCGAGCGCGTTGACGTCGAGGTGTGCCGCGAGCCAGGGCCCGAGCTCGGTGACGTCGCCGGTGAGGACGTTCACCACGCCGCCGGGCACGTCGGAGGTCGCGAGGACCTCGGAGAGCGTGACGGCGGCGAGCGGCCGCTCGCACGAGGTGACGACGACGGCGGTGTTGCCGGAGACGATCACCGGTGCGAGCACCGACACCAGGCCGAGCAGGCTGTCGTCGGCGGGTGCGGCCACGGCGACGACGCCGGTCGGTTCGGGGGAGGAGAGGTTGAAGTACGGCCCGGCGACCTGGTTGGCGTTGCCGGTGACCTGGGCGAGCTTGTCGGCCCACCCCGCGTTCCAGACCCACCGGTCGATCGCGGCGTCGACGACCTTGGCCGCCTGCGCCTTGGTCCGCCCCTCGGCGGCGACGACGTCGGCCGTGAACTGGTCGTGGCGTCCCTCGATCATCTCGGCGACGCGGTAGAGGATCTGGCCTCGGTTGTACGGGGTGCGCCCTGCCCAGCCGCCGAAGGCCTTGCGGGCCGCCACGACGGCGTCGCGGGCGTCCTTGCGCGAGGCCTTGGCCGCGTTGGCCAGGAAGCGGCCCTGGGTGTCGGTCACCTCGTACGTGTGGCCGGACTCGGAGCGGGGGAACGCTCCGCCGATGTAGAGCTTGTACGTCTTGCGTACGTCGAGCCGGCTCATGCGGTCTCGCCCTCCTGAAGGTCTGCGCTCGTGAGGTACGCGGCGAGGCCCTGGCGCCCGCCCTCGCGGCCGTAGCCGGACTCCTTGTATCCGCCGAACGGCGAGGCTGGGTCGAACTTGTTGAAGGTGTTGGCCCACACGACCCCGGCACGGAGGCGGTCGGCGATCGCGAGGATGCGCGACCCCTTGTCGGTCCAGACGCCCGCCGACAGACCGTACGGAGTGTTGTTGGCCTTGGCGACCGCCTCGTCCGGCGTCCGGAACGTGAGGACGGACAGCACCGGGCCGAAGATCTCCTCGCGCGCGATGCGGTGGGCCTGGGTCACGCCGGTGAAGACGGTCGGCGCGTACCAGAAGCCCGACGTTGGCAGCTCGCACGGCGGCGACCAGCGCTCGGCGCCCTCGTCGTCACCGGTGCTCGCGAGCGCGGTGATGCGGTCGAGCTGCTCGCGGGAGTTGATGGCACCGATGTCGGTGTTCTTGTCGAGGGGGTCGCCGACGCGCAGCGTGGTCATGCGGCGCTTGAGGCGCTCCATGACGTCGTCGTACACGTTCTCCTGGACCAGCAGCCGGGAGCCGGCACAGCACACATGGCCCTGGTTGAAGAAGATCCCGGAGACGATGCCTTCGATCGCCTGGTCCATCGGGGCGTCCTCGAAGACGATGTTGGCGGCCTTGCCGCCGAGCTCGAGGGTGAGTCGCTTGTCAGTGCCGGCGACCGACCGCGCGATCTGGCGGCCGACGTCGGTCGACCCGGTGAACGCGACCTTGTCGACGTCGGGGTGGGTGACGAGCGCCTGCCCGGTCGCACCGGCGCCGGTGATGATGTTGACGACGCCCGGCGGGAGGTCGGCCTGCTGGCAGATCTCGGCGAACAGGAGCGCGGTCAGCGGCGTGGTCTCGGCGGGCTTGAGGACGACCGTGTTGCCGGCGGCGAGCGCGGGCGCGATCTTCCACGACAGCATCAGCAGCGGGAAGTTCCAGGGGATCACCTGGGCGGCGACCCCGAGGGGGCGTGGCTGGGAGCCCAGTCCTGCGTACGCGAGTTTGTCGGCCCATCCGGCGTAGTAGAAGAACCACTGCGACACGAGCGGGATGTCGACGTCGCGCGACTCCTTGATCGGCTTGCCGTTGTCGAGCGACTCCAGCACGGCCAGCTCGCGGCTGCGCTCAGCGAGGATGCGGGCGATGCGGTAGAGATACTTCGCACGCTCGCGGCCCGGCATCCGCGACCAGCTGCGGAAGGCGCGGCGGGCGGCGGCGACCGCGGCGTCGACGTCGGCGTCGGTCGCCTCGGTGACCTCGGCGAGCACCTCCTCGGTCGCGGGGTTGACGGTCTTGAACGTCCGGCCGTCGATCCCTTCGGTGAAGGAGCCGTCGATGAACAGCCCGTACGAGGGCTGGAGGTCGACGATGGCCCGCGACTCGGGTGCTGGTGCGTAGTCGAGCGGTGTGGGGGGTACGGCGTGGTCAGCCATGTCGGTGCCTCAGTCGATCGTCACGTAGTCGGGTCCGGCATAACGGCCGGTCTCGAACTTCTGGCGCTGCATGAGCAGGTCGTTGAGCAGGCTCGACGCCCCGAACCGGAACCAGGTTGGCGTCATCCAGTCGACGCCTGCGGTCTCGTTGACCGTGACGAGGTATTTGAAGGCGTCCTTGGTCGTCCGGATGCCGCCTGCGGGCTTGACGCCCACCTGCACGCCAAAGGCGTCGCGGAAGTCACGCACCGCCTCGAGCATGAGCAGCGTCACCGGCAGCGTCGCCGCAGGGGAGACCTTGCCGGTGCTGGTCTTGATGAAGTCGGCTCCGGCGAGCATCGCCAGCCAGGACGCGCGACGGACGTTGTCGTACGTCGCCAGCTCGCCGGTCTCGAGGATCACCTTGAGGTGGGCGCGAGAGCCGTCGCCACGCTCGCACGCCGCGCGGACGGCGACGATCTCCTCGTACACCTTCAGCAGGTCGCCGGCGAGGAACGCGCCACGGTCGATGACCATGTCGATCTCACTGGCACCCGCGGCGACGGCGTTCTCGGTGTCAGCGATCTTGATCGGCAGCGCGGCGCGTCCGGACGGGAACGCGGTGGCGACGCTCGCGACGCCGACAGGCGCGTCGCCGAGGGCTTCGCGGGCGACGGCGACGAGGTCGGGATAGACGCAGACAGCAGCGACCTGCGGGCAGGTCGGGTCGGACGGGTCCGGGCGCAGAGCCTTCGCGGCCAGCGACCGCACCTTGCCGGGGGTGTCGGCCCCCTCGAGCGTCGTCAGGTCGACCATCGAGATCGCGAGGTCGATCGCCGTGCGTTTGGCGTCCTTCTTGATGGATCGGGTCGCGAGTGCGGCGGCGCGCGCCTCCAGCCCGACCTGGTCGACCCCGGAGAGGTCGCCCAGCACGGACCGGACGTCGGCGGCGCTGCCGAGCACGGTGGGTGTCATGGTCACAAGGCCAGTCTAAATGCGTGGGGGAGGTGCTACCCCCCATGCTGGGGGCATGGCTGATGCACAGGGACCGGTCGTGGTCGGAATCGATGGTTCGGAGGATGCGACGCTCGCGCTCAGGTGGGCGAGTGTTTACGCGGTGGCGACCGGGGCGGCGGTGAGAGCGGTCGCCGTCCTGGGGCACGACCTGGCGGGCTCCGACGCCGCGGACGAGGTCGAGACGACCCTGGTCCAGGAGGCCCAGTCCGTGCTGGCGGAGGCCGGCGCGACGACGTACGAGGTCGAGACGCGCGTAGGAAAGGCGTCCGAGGAGCTCATCGCGCTCTCGTCGGAGGCGTCCGTCGTCGTGCTGGGGAGTCAGGGCCACGGGGCGATCGAGGGTCTGGTGGTCGGCTCGGTGAGCCAGCACGTCTCTCGCCACGCCGACTCTCCGGTCGTGGTCATCAGGGAGCCTGCACGACCGCAGGCGACCCGGGTTGTCGTCGGCACCGACGGTTCGGACGAGTCCGCCCCCGCCGTGGAGTGGGCCTTCGCCTATGCGGCTGCGACGGGGGTGGATCTGACGGTGGTGTACGGCTTCCGTACGTCGGCGTCGAGCCCCGCGATCCTCTCGGGATACATCCCGACCAACGTCGGCGACGAGATCGCGGTCGCGGAGGGGGTGCTCGCGGACGTGGTGGCGCCCCTGTCCGCCCGCTACCCCGGGGTGAGCGTTCAGCAGGAGGCGATCACGGTTCCTGCTGCGGTCGCGCTCGCCGATGCGTCGGAGACAGCCGCGCTCGTCGTGGTCGGCTCGCGGGGGAGGGGCGCGTTCGAGGGCATGCTGCTGGGCTCGGTGAGCCAGAGCCTGCTGCACCACGCTCGGTGCGCGGTCGCTGTCGTGCGCTGACCTGCGCCACTGCTCGTCCTGGCGCACTGCCAGCTGGCGTTGCACGTGCTATTTGTCCGATTTGTTCAGATATGTCACTCTCGGATAAGGAGTACGGCCCTCAGTGGCCTTGCGTGTAGCGTCCCCCGCACCCCCGGGCGGGCGTGGACGCTGGGATGACGAGCATCCGCTCCTGTGCGTCCGGTGGCGGCGGTATCCGCCGCTTCCGGGCGCCGTACGTGCGACCCCCGGCGCGTAAGAGGCAGTCCTCACGATGTTCACCGAGCCCTTGTGCTCGGTCGATCCCGCCTGCTCCGGACCGGTCGCTACGCCATGACCGACCGGTACAGGAGCAGCACCATGAACACCCCTATCCTCCGACGCCGGGCACGCCACGCAGCCGTGGTCGTGCTCGCCGTCGGCGCCTCACTCGTAGGCGCCACCCTCGCCACCTCGGCGCCCGCCTCGGCGGCGCAAGTCCCGGCTCAGACCCCCGCGGCCCAGACCTCCGCAGCATCCGTGGCATCCGCGGCGTCCGCGACCAAGGCGGTGTCCGCGAAGGCCGCCGACAAGTCCGGCAACGGCGTCGCACGCGGCATCGATGTCTCGGGGCACCAGCACCCGCGGGGCCGGGCGATCAACTTCACCAAGGTCCGCAAGGCCGGCTACACCTACGCCTTCATCAAGGCGACCGAGGGGCGGTCGTTCGTCAACGAGTACGTCAAGACCGACGGCCGTGCGAGTCAGCGTGCCGGCATCGCCACCGGCTACTACCACTTCGCGCGTCCGGGGACCCCTGCCGTCGCGCAGGCACGCCACTTCGTGAACCAGGTCCGCCGTACGGGCGTCGACAAGCCGATGCTCGTCCTCGACCTCGAGGACACGGACGGCCGCTCGCGCTCCCACCTGCGCAGCTGGGCCAAGCGCTGGCTTCAGACGGTCGAGCGGATGACGGGCACACGCCCGCTCCTTTACACCGGTCCGGGCTTCTGGAACGCGTCCGTCCGCGGCTCCATCCCCTTCGCGAAGTACCCCCTGTGGGTCGCGCACTACGAGACGCGGCGCCCGACCGTACCCGCACCGTGGCGCAAGCAGGCGATCTGGCAGCACTCCAGCACCGCACGCGTCCCCGGTGTCCCCGGGCTCGCCGATGTGAACGTCGCCTCGCCTCAGGTCGCCGCGCGCCTCGCGCCGCCGAGTTCCGACCTCGCCCGGAGCGCCAAGACGGCCGCCGCCGAGACACAGACCAGCCGGTCGGGCGAGCGCCCCGCCGCTCCCAAGGCAGCCGCCCCTGCGGCGGAGGAGCCGAAGGTCGCCGACGCGCGGATCGAAGGCGCATCCGCCGAGAAGAGCGCGAAGTCCCCGCTGCCTGGCGTCCTGCTCGACGCGCTCACCGAGCATGCTGA
>NZ_JBHUFT010000006.1:0-121163 GCF_042681565.1 Mumia zhuanghuii | reverse complement strand
CGCGCCGTGCCTCTCATGAGAGGCACGGCGCGTCTTGTCTCCGTACTCTCGCCGTAATACTCTGAGTCGAGTACTCGATATCGGAGGGAGAGAGCGATGGCCGTACGACGCCCAACGAACGCGCTCGCGCTCGCCGTGCTCAGCCTGCTGGCCGAGCGGCCGATGCACCCGTACGAGATGTCGAGCACCTTGCGCGAGCGGCACAAGGAGGAGAGCATCCGGCTCAACTACGGGTCGCTCTACTCCGTCGTCGAGTCGCTCGAGAAGAAGGGCCTCATCGCGGCGCGCGAGACCGTCCGCGAGGGGAGGCGTCCCGAGCGCACGGTCTACGAGATCACCTCGGACGGCGAGATCGTGATGACCGACTGGCTCAGCGAGCTCCTCAGCGAGCCGACTCCGCAGTTCACCGACTTCGAAGCCGCCCTGTCGCTCATCGCCACGCTGCCGCCCGACGACGTCGTGCCGCTCCTGGAGCGGCGGCTGTCCGAGCTCACGCTGCAGTCGCGGGCGTACGACGCGATCCGTCAGGCGCTGCCCGATGGCTTCCCTCGGCTGTTCGTCCTCGAGAGCGACTACCAGGAGGCCGTCCGCGCCGCCGAGCGTGAGTTCGTCGCGGCGTTGCTTGCCGACCTGCGCACGGAGACGTTCGAGGGCATCAGCATCTGGCGACGCATGCACGAGCTGCGCGCCGAGGGTGCCGACCCGCAGGAGGCGGAGCGGCGGCTCGTCGAGGAGTTCCCCGAGCTCGGAGTGCTGATGTCCGGGCCCTGACCACCGACTTCCGCCCGCGCACCCGTGCGGGCGGACGAAGAGAGGTCCCCGGCCGACTGCCATCGACCGGGGACCGTCACCCTCGAGTCCGACGCAGGCGCCGAGCCCCGAAGGCTGCATCTCCAGGCTACGGCACCGGTGGCGGACTCCTCATCAGAAGGAGACCTGCCATGCCACATCCACAGCGGTCGGGACCGGCGATCGCCGCCACCGGCCTGGCCAAGACCTATCGCGCCCGAGACCATGAGGTCCGGGCCCTCGACGGGCTCGACCTCGAGGTCGAGCCCGGGACGGTGCTGGGGCTGCTCGGGCCCAACGGCGCCGGGAAGTCCACGACCGTCAAGATCCTCACCACGCTGTCACGAGCAGACTCGGGGACCGCCTCGGTCGCCGGACTCGACGTGGTCCGCGAGGCCGCCGACGTCCGACGCGCCCTCGGCTACGTCTCCCAGAAACCTGCCTTCGACCCGGTCGGCACCGGCATCGAGAACCTCGTCCTCGCCGGACGCGTGTACGGACTTTCTGGTCGCGAGGCCCGGGCGCGGGCCGACGAGCTGCTCGGACGCTTCGGTCTCGCCGACGCAGCGGGGCGCCTCGCGCGGACGTGGTCCGGGGGCATGCAGCGCAAGCTGGACGTCGCCATGAGCCTGGTCCACCGGCCGCAGGTGCTCTTCCTCGACGAGCCGACCACCGGGCTCGACCCCGAGGCGCGGGCCGACATGTGGGCGGAGATCTCGCGCCTGGCGGCAGCGGACGGGGTTGCGGTGCTGCTCACGACGCACTACCTCGAGGAGGCCGACCAGCTCGCGGACCAGCTCGTGATCGTCGACGACGGCCGTGCCGTCGTACGGGGGACACCGGACACGCTCAAGCGGGGGCTGTCGGGCGACGCGATCGCCGTCGAGCTCGCCGAGCGCCGCGATGTCGACGCGGCGGAGCGGGCGCTCGGCGACCTGCCCGGGGTCCGTGAGCTGACCCGTACGGCAGGGCTGCTGCGCGCGCGGGTGGACGACGGTGCAGTCGCCCTGCCGCGGGTGATGGCGGCGCTCGACGCGGCGTCGCTGCGGCTCGCCGCGGTGACCGTCGCGCGACCGTCGCTCGACGACGTCTACCTGCGCTACGCCGGACGCGCGTTCGGCAGCGGCGACGGGCCGGGGCGTGCGGGGATCGACCGTGCCGAGTCCGAGGGGGTGGCGGCATGACCACGATGCTCGTGCACACCGAGCTCCTCACCCGGCGGTCGTTGCGCAACCTCGTGCGGCAGCCGGCGTACCTGGCCTTCTCGCTGATCCAGCCGCTCGTCTGGCTGCTGCTGTTCGGCCAGCTGTTCCGCAACGTCGTCGAGCTCCCCGGGTTCGGGGGTGCCTCGTACATGACCTACCTCACGCCGGGCGTCGTCGTCATGACGGCGATGTTCTCGGCGGGGTGGGCCGGGACCGGCTTCATCGTCGCGATGGACCGCGGCGTCATGGATCGCGACCTCACGTCTCCGGTCGGGCGGTCGGCGCTGATGCTGAGCTCGCTCGCGTCGCAGGCCGTGACGATCGCGCTCCAGTCGCTGATCGTGCTGACGGCAGGCGTCGTCGTGGGGGCGCGGTTCGAGGGTGGGCCGCTCGGGTGGCTCGTGGTGGTCGTGGCGGCGGTGCTCCTCGGCTCGGTGTTCGCGGCGCTGTCGAACGCCGTGGCGCTGCTCGTACGACAGGAGGAGGCGCTGATCGGCATCTCGCAGTTCCTCACGCTCCCGCTGACGTTCTTGTCCTCGGTGATGCTCCCGGCCCCGCTGATGCCGGACTGGGTGGCGACCGTCGCTCGCCTCAACCCGGTCGACTGGGCGGCGGTCGCCTCCCGTGAGGCCCTGTCGGCGGGCCCGGACTGGTCGGTCGTCGGAGGGCGGCTCGCCCTGCTGCTCGTGGTCGCGGCCGTGATGGGCTGGCTCGCCACCCGGGCGTTCCGGGCGTACCAGCGCTCGGTCTGAGCCGCCCCCTCCACCGGACGTCATACGTTTCGCGGGTTGCGCCCCGCGAGACGTATGACGTCCGCGCGAGACGGGGCGACAGAGGGGGAGTGTGGCGTCAGACCAGCTCGTCGCGCCAGCCTCGAAGGACGCGGTGGATCGCGTCGGCGCCGAGCAGGTCGTCGGGCGGCGGCGCGAGCTCGGCCGGCGCGAGCAGCACGGCGCGGTCCTGCCAGCCGCCGAGCCCGCCATGGCTGCCGACCAGCTCCTCGAACGCGTGGACGGTCCCGGTCGCCGGGTCACAGGCGCTCACGACGTAAAGGTCCGGCGCCTCGGGCCGCTCGGACGCGGGGTGGATGCGCTCGCGCGCCCCCTCCCCGTACGCGGCCAGCGGGTCGACGTCGCCGATGACCTTGCCCGTACGCAGCGCGTGGATGCCGTCGCTCCCGATCGCGACCGGTCCTTCGTCCACGGTCATCGCGATCACACAGCCGATCGCCGGGTGGTTGACCAGTCCGGGGATGAGGCGCGGCCAGCGCTCGTCGATCTCCTGCAGCACCAAGCGTTGGTCGGAGCGGGCGTTGACGAGACCCAGATTGCCCGACGCGAGGACGATCAGGTCGCTCGCGCCGTCGGCCTCGCGCGCGGGAGCGTCGGGGTCGGCGGCGGAGCTGCCCGTACGACGGTCCATCCGCTCGGCGGCGCGGCGCGCCGTGCCGGAGCCGGCGCCGGCTCCCGCCATCTCCTCGGCGAGCGCGCGCAGCCGGGCGTAGTCCTCGTTGCTGGCTTGGACGGCCTCCACCGACCCGGCGGTCAGCTCAGCGACCAGGTCGGCGAGCGTCGCCCCGTGCACCTGCAGGAAGGTCGCGCCCTGCGACTGGCCGTGGTCGCTCACGACGGCGATGCGGTAGCGCCGTCGGCAGTGCGTGGTGACTGTCTCGAGCGTCGCGAGCACGCCGTCGAGGGCCTCGAGCGCTGCGAGCGCCTCGCGACGGAACACCCCCGCGTGGTGAGCGACCTCGTCGTAGTCGACGTAGTCCACGTACAGGATCGGCGTCCCGCGGAGCATCTCCTGCGCGACCACCGCCGTCGACAAGTCGCGGACCATGCCGTTGGACCCCGCGCGCAGGAACGCGAACGTCCAGTCCCGCTTGACCCGGGGCAGGACGTCACGGTGCGCCTGTCGCGCAGACTGGGTGCGTTCGCGCACGACCTCGGCGAGCGTCCGGAACAGGCTGCGCGCGAGCCCGTCGGGCCGCACCGCGAACCACGCGACGGCCTCGCGGGTGATCGTCGTGCCTCGGCCGCTGCGCAGGCGTGACATCACCATCGCCGTACGGTCGGCGCCGCCGCTGAAGAGATTCGACACCGAGACACCGCCGTCGGCGAGCAGGCCCGGACCCTGTGCCCGCTGCTCGATCACCGCGGCGTCGGCGGGGTGGTTGGCGGTGAGGACGCGGCCGAGCTCACGGTCGTACCAGCGGAACGCCGGCACCCGTTCCGCCGAGCCGTGCAAGATCCCGAGTTGGCTCGCCGGCGTCGTGCACGGCGTCGTCGGTCGCCACTCGTGCAGGGTGTGGCTGCCCTCGCGCAGCCACCGCTCCAGCGTGGGCATGTTGCCGGCGGCGAGCGCCCAGGTGAGGACGGGGTAGGCGACACCGTCGAGCTGGACCACCAGCAGACCGTCCTCGTCAGGCCCGTCTCCATGCTGTCGCGAACGGCGACCGCGGCGCGCGAGCGCCACCGCGAACCCCTCGTCGGTGCCCGCGGTACTCAGCCAGGCGAGCAGCGAGCCGACGAGCGCCGCCAGCCAGGCCGCGATCAGCGGGGCCCACCAGCTCTCGACGACGATGCCGGGGACGACGGCGAGCGCCACCGCGACGACCACCGCCTGGCCGACGACGGCGAGCGCGATCACCGCGACCCAGCCGACCCGCGCCGCCACCGCGACGAGCAGCGGCTGGAGCACGAGCCCGACGAGGCCGATCACAGCCGCTGCCACGGCAGGGGTCCACCACGCGGTGAACTCCAGGTCGTGCAGCACCCAGTCGACCACGACGAGCGTGAGTGTGCCGCCGACCCATGCGAGGAGGAGCCGCCCCACGTCGCCTCCCCGGAAGCGGCGCAGGACGGGCGCGGTCATCGCGGGTTCACAGTCCCAGGGCTGTCGACAGGTCGGCTCGGATCGCGTCGAGGCGGGCAGCCGCCGCGATCCGTGCGGCGTCGACGCCGTCGTCGGCAGGGACGACCACCTCGAGGTAGCACTTGAGCTTGGGCTCGGTCCCCGAAGGGCGTACGACCACCCGTCCGCCCTCCGCGAGCACGAGCCGCAGCCCGTCCGTCGGAGGCAGGCTCTCGCTGCCCGCCTCGAGGTCGTCGACGTGCTCGACGGCATAGCCCCCAAGGACGGTCGGAGGCGCGGCACGAAGCCGTGCCATCGCCTGCGTGATCAGCGTGAGGTCGTCGACCCGTACGGAGAGCTGGTCGGTCGCGTGGACGCCGAAGCGTGCGGCGATCTCGTCGAGGCGGTCGCGCAGGGTCTGGCCCTGCACGCGCAGCTCGGCGGCGAGCTCGAGCATCCGCACCATCGCGGAGATGCCGTCTTTGTCGCGCGCGATCGCCGGTGCCGCCGCGTAGCCGAGCGCCTCCTCGTACCCGTACGCCAGGCCCGGGACGCGGCCGATCCACTTGAAGCCGGTGAGCGTCTCCGCGTACGGCTGCCCGTACGCCTCGGCCATCCGCCCGAGCAGCGACGAGGAGACGATGGTCGTCGCGTACGTCCCCGCGACACCGCGTCGCAGCAGGAAGTCGGCCAGGAGGACGCCCACCTCGTCACCGGACAGCTGGTGCCAGCCGGCAGGGGTCGGCACCGCGACGGCGCAGCGGTCGGCATCGGGGTCGTTCGCGAGGGCGAGGTCGGCACCGACGCGGTCGGCGAGCGCGAGCAGCAGGTCGGTCGCGCCGGGCTCCTCGGGGTTGGGGAACGAGACCGTCGGGAAGTCCGGGTCCGGATCGGCCTGCTCCTCGACGACGTGGAGTGCCTCGAAGCCTGCGGCACGGACGGCCTCCGCCGCGGTCGCGAGACCGACGCCGTGCAGGGGTGTGTACGCGACGACGAGCTCGCGGGGGCCAGCGTCCGGCAGCGCCGCGACGGCAGCGACGTACGCCTCTCGGACCTCGTCGGTCAGGACCTCGTACGCCTCGTCGCGGGGGAGGGAGTCGACCGGTCCGACGGCGGCGATCGCTTCGGCGATGTCGACATCTGCGGGCGGCACGATCTGGCTGCCGTCTCCGAGGTAGACCTTGTAGCCGTTGTCCTGCGGCGGGTTGTGCGACGCGGTCACCATCACGCCTGCGGAGGCGCCGAGATGCTGGATCGCGAAGGCGAGCACCGGCGTCGGGAGCGCTTCGGGAAGCAGCAGCGCACGGACGCCCGCAGCCTCTGCGATCTCGCACGTGTCGCGCGCGAAGATCGCGGAGTTGTGGCGCGCGTCGTACCCGACGACGAGGGTCGGGGCCTCGTCCACGTGCGCGCGCAGGTACGCGGCCAGGCCTGCGGCTGCCTGGGCGACGACGACCCTGTTCATCCGGGTCGGGCCGGCACCGAGCGGACCGCGCAGGCCCGCTGTGCCGAAGACCAGACGGCCGGCGAAGCGCGTGGAGAGCTCCGCCTCGTCACCGGAGTCGAGCAGCACGCGCAGCTCGTCACGGGTCTGCGGGTCAGGGTCCTGAGCGAGCCAGGCCTCGGCGAGGTCCTTCGGGGTCGGGTCGGGGCTCGTCACGGCAGCGGCCTCCCCAGCGGCATCACCGCGAAGGGGCCACCGACCCGGTCGCCCTCGGCCTCGTCCTCCTCGCGGTCGGGGATCGAGGCCGCGAACGCCTCGGCGTTGTCTCGCGGGGCGTACCCGATGCGTCGCCCCGGCCCGAGGTCCCACCACGCGCGGGTGTTGGCAGAGATGCCGTAGACGGCGATGAAGCCGGACTCGTCGGTCGTCAGCGCCGCCTCGACGAGGTGGACCGCGTCGCCGGGCGAGAGCCACGTCGACAGCGCACGGCGAGTCGTCGGCTCCTCGCGGAACGAGCCGATCCGCAGGGCGACGGCGGTCATCCCGAAGCGGTCGGCGTACAGGTTCATCAACGCTTCTGCGGCGACCTTCGCCACACCGTAGAAGGTGTCCGGCCGCGGCCTCACCTCGGCTTCCAGCCGGTCCGTGCGTGGGACCATCCCGACGGCGTGGTTGCTGCTGGCGTAGACGAACCGGTCGACACCGTGGCGGACCATCGCGTCGAGGAGGACCGCGGTGGTGTGCGCGTGCGACGTCAGCTCGTCGGTCAGCGTGGACTCCTCCGGCAGGCCGGCGAGGTGCACGACCGCGTCGACCCCCTCGACCGCCTGATCGGCGAGCATGGGGTCGAGGACGTCGCCGACGAGCATGCCGGCGCTCAGCGCGGCCGCGAGGCGGTCGTCCGGGGCAACCAGGTCGAGGCCTCGGACCTCGTGGCCCTGCGCCGCGAGGGCGGGAGCGACCGTGCTGCCGATCGCCCCGCAGACGCCGGTGACCAGGACACGCATCAGATGCGGCCCACGACCGACGCGAGCAGGTGCCCCATCGTCTGAGCGGAGGCGGCCCCCGCCGCGAGGACCTCCTCGTGGTTCAGCGGCTCGCCGGTGACGCCGGCCGCGAGGTTAGTGACGAGAGAGATGCCGAGGATCTCGAGGCCCGCCGCACGGGCCGCGATCGCCTCGAGGACGGTCGACATGCCGACGAGGTCGCCTCCGATGGCACGGACCATGCCGATCTCGGCGGGCGTCTCGTAGTGCGGGCCGGGGAACTGGACGTACACGCCCTGCGCGAGCGTCGGGTCGACCTCCAGGCACAGCGAGCGCAGGCGACTGGCGTACAGGTCGGTCAGGTCGACGAACTGCGGACCGTGCAGCGGCGACGTCGCGGTCAGGTTGATGTGGTCGCTGATGAGGACGGGCGTGCCCGGGATCCACTCCGGACGCAGGCCGCCGCACGCGTTGGTCAGGACGACGGCGCGGCACCCTGCCGCCGCTGCCGTACGGACGCCGTGCGCGACCGCGTCGACGCCGTGGCCCTCGTACAGGTGAGTCCGGCCGAGGAAGACCAGCACGCGGGTGTCACCGACGCGCACGGAGCGGACGGTCCCTCCGTGGCCGGCGACCGACGGCGCCACGAAGCCGGGCAGGTCGGTCGTGGGGAACTCGTGCTCGGGGGCGCCGAGAACGTCGGCGGCAGGCTTCCAACCGGACCCCATCACGAGGGCGACGTCGTGGTCTCCTCCGGTGCGCTCACGCAGCACCTCTGCGGCGGCGGTCGCCGTCTCCTCGGGGGAGCGGGGGCGGTCCAAAGGTTCAACGGGGCTCATGGTTTCGACACTCACCTCGGCACACTAACTCAGGCGGTCCCGGGGGCCGGTAGATTGGCGGGGTGCCCAAGATCATAGGCGAGAACCTGGCCGCCCACCGGATCGAGACACGACGCCGCGTGCTCGTCGCGTTCGGTGAGCTGCTGACCGAGCGCGGCTACGACGCGGTCCGGCTCGCCGACGTCGCGAGCCGCGCGGAGATCGGCCGTACGGCGATCTACAACCACTTCGCCGACAAGGAGGCGATCCTCCTCGCGTTCGCGATGGAGGAGACCCATCAGTACGTCGAGGCGATCCGCGGCGCGCTCGCCGAGGCCGACGGCCCGGTCGAGGAGCTCCGGACATACGTGCGCATGCACGTCGCGCTCTCCCGCGAGATGCACATGGGGCTCGGCCCACAGCTCTACTCGGTGCTCTCGCGCGATGCGCTGCTGCACATGCGCGAGCACGTCATCGTCGTCGAGGACCTGCTGCGCTGCGTGCTCTCCGACGGCATGGAGCAGGGCGCCTTCGTCGTCGACGACCTGCGCGCGACCACGGCGCTCGTGCTCGCGTGCCTGCAGGGGCGCCAGGTCACCCACGGCGAGGGGACGGAGCGCGATTCCGCCGTCGCCGTCACGGAGCGCTTCGTCCTCCGCGCGGTCGGCGCCCGCGAGGCCTGACGTACGTCCCGACAACATGACCCGACGTTCCACCCCCAGATCCGGGGTGGAACGTCGGGTCATGTTGTCGGGACGTACGTCCGTTACTTCGTGACCTTGACCTTCACGGTCTTCTTGGAGCCCGCGTGGGTGCCGGTCGTGGCGAACGTCGCAGTCACCTTGTAGGTGCCCTTCTTCGCCAGCTTGGGCAGCTTCACGACGACCTTGCCGTTCTTGACGGTGGCGCGGACGGTCTTCTTGATGCCCTTGCCCTTGATGACGAGCGTGACCTTGCCGTTCGCCTTCGGGGAGCCCGAGACGGTGACCTTGGCCTTGCCGGCCTTCTTGCGGGTCGGCTTCTTGGTGACCTTCACGGCGGTCTTGGTGGCGACCTTGGTGATGGTGAGGGTACGAGCCGCCGAGGTGGACGGCTTCACGACCGCCGCGTTGCTCGAGACGAAGCGCGCCGACAGACGGTGCGCGCCGACCTTGAGGTTCTTCGGGAGCGCGAACGACGCCTTGCCGGAGGCGACCGGACGGGTGCCGATGACCTTCGCGCTGTCGAGCAGCTGGATCGAGCCGGCGACGGCCTTCGGCGCCTTCACGGCGACCGTGGCGGTGCCGGTACGGCCGTACACGAGCTTGGCGGGGGCGGTCAGCGTCGTCGTGGAGGTGACGGCGGCAGGCGCCGGGTCCTTGAACGCGATCGGAGTGAACGTCTCGTACGCGGCCTGGGTCGCACCGCCGGCGGCGTAGGTGTAGACGCCGAGGTTCGCCAGCTTGTCAGGCGCGGCGTCGACCGCTGACTTGGAGACGGTGAAGGTCGTCGAGAACGTGCCGTCGGCCTTCAGCTCGATCGCGCCCGCGCCAGGACCACCGATGGTGGCCATGTCGCCGGCGAGCACGGCCCACTTCTGGGAGATGGCCTTGCGGGCGGAGGACGTCGCGCCCGCACTGGGCTTCCAGGTGTCGGCGACGGTGCCGAGGATGACGTAGGTGCCGACAGGCTTCCCGGCGAGCGGCGGACGGGTGCCGGTAGCCAGCGACGGATCGAAACCGGAGCCGGTGACGGTGATCTCGTGCTCACCGGTCGTCGGGATCGTCGTCTTGCTGACCGTCACCTTCGCCGGTGCCGGGTCGGGCGCGACGGTGTAGTCGACGGCGATCGGGTTGGCAACCTTCGCGATGTCGCGCTGACTCCCCGTCGAGTACCAGTACGACGACTGGCCGGTGAGGCCGTGGAAGTCGACGAAGCTCTGCGGGAACGAGCCCCACGACGCGCCGGTCGTCGTCTGCGCCGCGGCCCCTGCCGGAGTGGTGACCGAAACGCCTCGATAGGTCGGCGTGATGTCGATGCCGGACGCGGTGACGTCCACGCCCGCGAGTGTCGCCAGCGTGACCGTGCGCGACGGCACCGCCGTCCACTGGGTGGGATCGTCCATGTCCGCGGCGTACCCGGAGGCGGTCGCGGTGACCGTACCGGTGCCGTCGGTAGCGACGGTCAGCTTCGGGTCGGTCGCCGTCCAGTACGTCCTGCCGGCGTAGAAGGCGACGGTGAAGGCGCCGTCCCACTGGATCGTCGCCGTACCCGCGGCCGGGTCGACGGTGCCCTCGCCGTCGGTGATGACGACCTTGTTCTCGCTCGTCGATGCGGGGTTGGCCGCGATGACGGGGGCGCCGGTGCGATCCAGGCACTTGGTCGCCCAGGTGGGAGCGACTTCATCGCCGGCGGCGTTCGGCTTGACGATCGAGACGTTGCCGGCGGTCGTCTGGTAGAAGCTGTCCGTCTCGGTCCAGGGACGCGAGGATCCCGTGCTGCCGGCCTCACCGGCCGAGAGGAAGTTGCAGCTGCCGTCGTAGGCGCCGCCGCCGGCCTCGTTGGACAGGGCCCACGTGAACGTGGCGTCGTCGATCAGCTTCGGTGCCGCGTGCGCGGGGCCGGCTGCGAGAGCCAGGGTGCCGGCCGCGAGGGCGGTCGCGGCGGTGGCGGCGACGAGGCGCCGGAACCGCCGGGGGAGGGACGTGGACATGGGTGGTGCTTCCCTTCGTGTGGGGGGGTGAGACAGATCAGGAGGCGCGTCGGGTCAATGCGCGCGAGCCGGCGGTGACGAGCAGCGCGCAGAGAGCCATGGCGCCGCCGGCCCACCAGGGCCAGGTCGAGGATGACCCTCCGAGGGGTTGGGCGACCGGGCGGATGCCTTTGGTGGTGCCGACGGGCACCGTCGGGCCGACGACCGTACGGGCGCCTGTCGCGGCCGGCGGCAGAGCTGCGGATCCGAACGGGGCGGCGAGCGTGCCGAGCCCCGAACCGGTGGAGCCGGTCGACGTCCCGGAGCCGGCGTCGTCCTCACCGCCGGTCGGGCCGCCCCCCTTCGGAGCGCTCGCGGGCTTGTCGGCGTCGTAGCTGAAGGTGATCGGCAGGGCCGACTTGAAGCGATCGGTGGAGGCGCCGCTGCTGTACCAGTACGAGGCCGTCCCGACCTTCTCCTGGAAGCGGACGAACGACGTCGGGAAAGCCCCCCAACCCGACGCGTCCCGGTTCTGAGCGACGGCGCCGCCCGGAGCCTCGTACCGGACACCGGTGAACCGCGGCGTCACCGTGAACCCGCGGGCGTTCGACAGGCCCCGGACCGAGGCGTCGGCGAGCCGGGCCGACGTCGGCAGCAGCGGCTTCCAGACGGAGGTGTCGTTGCGGTCGGAGGCGTACCCGCCGAGCGTGCCGTCGAGACGGGCTGCGCCCTTGCTGACCGTGAGCACCGGATCGGTGATCGTGAAGTAGGACATGCCGCTGTAGAGCAGCACCGTGAAGGTGCCCGTCCAGCGGATCATCGCCGTCTTCTTCGTCGGGTTCACCGTGCCGGTGCCGCCGTCGATGACGACCGTGTGATCGCTGAGGAGGCCGTTGGTGGTGGCGCCGAGGGGCTGACCGTTCGGCGTCGTGCGGAGGCCGTCCCAGGTCGCCAGGTGGTGGCCGCCGTTCGCCGTCTCCTTCTCGATCCGGACGTTGCCCGCGCGTGCCTTCCAGCTGCCCTCGGGCACCGTCTGGCCACCGCGACCGGGGTTGGGAACCGTGCCCGCCGAGAAGAAGTTGTACGTCCCCGGGGCGAATGCGGAGTTGCTCATCTCGCTGTTCAGGCCCCAGCGGAGCTGTGCGTCGGAGACCTTGAACGTCTTGGTCGCCTTGTCGTCTCCTGAAGGAGCCGGCGACGGTGCCGGGTTCTCGGGTGTCGGGGTGGTCGGTGTCGGGACCTGAGGATCGGGATCCTCCGGCACGCCAGGGTCCTGCGGATCCGTGTCGAGCACGTCGCCGAGCTCCCACGCGACGTGGACGGGCAGCGGCGGCTTGTTGGCATCGACCGCACCGCCCGAGGAGTACCAGTACGAGCCGGAGCCGGCACCGGCGAGCCACGCGACGAACGACGTCGGCCACGAGCCCCAGCCTGGCTTCGTGACGTTCTGGTCGACCGCGCCGTTGCGCACCCCTTCGTACGAGGGCGTCGCCGTGGTGCCGTCGGCGCCGAGCTGGACCTTCGGGAGCGTCGCGAGCGTGACCTTCTTCGCCGCCACGGGCTTCCACACCGACGGGTCGGCGAGGCTGGAGCCGAAGCCGCTGAGCGTTGCGGTGAGCACGCCCGTACCGTCCCGGTCGACGCTCAGTGCCGGGTCGGACACGGAGAAGAACGACATCCCTGAGTAGAAGACGACGGTGAAGGATCCCCGCCACGAGAGCGAGGCACGACCGGTGTCCGGATCGACCCAACCGGAGCCCTCGGACAGCACGATCTGGTGGTCGGTGAACGTGCCGCTGGTCGGCGAGGCGATCGGGGATCCGCTTGGGGAGGTCGTGAGCCCGCTCCATGTCGCGGGTGCGTACGAGCCCGAGGCGGTCTTCTTCTCCAGCGCGACGTTGCCCGACGAGGCCTTCCAGCCCGCAGGCTTCCCGTTCGACCACGAGTCGGAGGAGATGATCGTCTGGCCGCCCTTGCCGGGGTCAGAGATCGTGCCTGCGGACATGAAGTTGAAGGATCCGGGAGCGAACGCCCTGTTGTTCACCTCGTTCGAGAGGCCCCAGCGCAGGGTGGCGCCGGTGACCTCGCGGGCGGTGGTCTGGCTCGCGCCGTCGGCGCCGTCAGCGCCGTCAGCGGCGGCCGGGACGAGCGGGGTGGCGAGGGCGACGAGAGCGATCGAGGCGGCCACGGCCAGACGGCGGGTCATCGGACCGCCTCCGCGGGATCGGTCGACGGTGCCTGTGCTGTCGACGACGCCTGGGTCGCCTGGGCGCGACGCGCGCGCCGTACGCGCAGGACCGCGCCGACGACGGCGGCGAGCAGGAGGACGCCGGCGACCGCGAGGAAGACCCAGGCGGCAGTCGTCGGGCCCTCGTCAGCTGCCTCGGCGGCCGTCGCGTCCACGACCGGCGGCGCCGCCGCGATCGCGAAGGTGACCTCCGGGACGGCTCCGCTGGCCGCGCCGGTCAGCCGCAGGACGTGCGTGCCGGGCTCGATCGTCGCCGGGAGCTGGAGGACGCCGGCGACCTCGCCGGACTGGCCCGCGGCGAGCGGACCGACCGCGGCGACCCCGTCGTCGAGCGTCGCGACGACCTGCTCGCCGGGCTGGAACGACGTGCCGGTGAAGGTGAGGACACGGCCGACGACGGCGGTGGCGCGATCGACGGCGACCGCCGCCGTGCCCGTACGCGCGGGCGCGGTCGGGGTGGCGACGGTCGGAGCGGCGTCGGCCGGCGTCGCGGCGCCCGCCGACGGCTGGGTCACCGTGCTCCCGGACGAGGCCGCGAAGCGTACGGGGGTGAAGGTCTCGTTGCGGGGGCTCTTGATGCCGTGGGCGCCGATCGTGAGGACACCGCACGTGACTTCGGTGCAGTCCACCTCGACGGCCTTGCCGGAGCGGTCGACCGACGAGAAGCGTGCGCCCGGCACGCTGAGCGTCGTCGTGAACCCGCCCGAGGCGCTGAGGGTGCCGTTCGCCGACGACGCCGTGTCCGAGCCGGGGAAGGCGAGGAAGCGCTGGTGGCCGGCGTTGTCGGCGGACTCGCTGTCCGGCACGTAGCGGTAGTCGTCGCCGGTCGCACCGCCCTGCGACGGTTTCCAGGAGTCGCCCGTCGGGTCGGAGACCCAGCCGAACGCGACATAGATGCCGCCGGCGCCGCCCTCGATCGACTGGAACCCGCGACCCTTGACGGTCAACGTGGTCGCGCCGTCGGTGGCGGCGGTCGCCTTGCCTCCGGAGCTGGTGACGGTGATCCGGGCGGCGGCGTGGGCGGGCGCCGCGGTGAGCGCGACCATCGGGCCTGCCAGCGCGAGCGCGGTGGCGCCGGCGAGGCCACGGCGGAGCAGCGGGTTCATCGGACGACCTCCTCGACGGGGGTACGGAGCGGCGTGACGATCAGGTCGCCCGTCCGCGGGTGGGTGAAGACGTCGACCGGGTGGCCGTACACGTCGCTGAGCAGGTCCGGACGCAGCACGTCGGCCGGAGGTCCGTCGGCGCGGACCTGGCCGCCGGCGAGGATGCAGACGCGGTCGGCGTACGCGGCCGCGAGCGACAAGTCGTGCAGCACGGCGACGACCGAGTGGCCCTCGCGTGCGAGTCGGCGCGCCTCGGTGAGCAGGGCTTCCTGGTGGGCGATGTCGAGCGCGGCGGTCGGCTCGTCGAGCAGCACGATCGGCGCCTCTTGGGCCATCACCCGTGCGAACGAGGTACGGCCCTTCTCGCCGCCGGAGAGCGTGGGGAACTTGCGTGTTGACAGCCGCTCGACGTCCGTACGGCGCATCGCGTCGGCGACCACCGCGTCGTCCGAGTCGGACTCGTCACGCCCGTGCCACGGTGCGCGGCCCATCGCGACGACCTCGGCGACGGTGAAGGGGAACGACAGCCGGTGCTCCTGCAGGAGGACCGAGCGGCGCCGCGACAGCTCTCCGGCGCGGCGCGACCCGAGGGGCTCGCCGTCGAGGAGCACCTTGCCCTGCGACAGCGCCACGTCGCCCGCGAGGACGCCGAGGAGTGTCGACTTCCCCGCGCCGTTGGGGCCCACGAGCACGAGCAGCTCGCTCGGGTGCACGTCGAGGTCGACCTCGCGCAGGATCGTGGCCGGCCCGTACGAGACGGAGCCGCCGAGGACCTGCAGCGTGGCGCGCGCGGTCATGCCCAGCCTCCCGAGGTACGACGGGTGCGGCGCAGCAGCCAGAAGAACATCGGGCCTCCGATGAGCGACGTCAGCATCCCGATCGGCAGCTCGGCGTAGGGGACGGCGGTGCGGGCGACGAGGTCGGCGGCGAGCAGCAGAACCGCGCCGCCGAGGACGCTGGCCGGCAGGAGCAGCCGGTGGCCGGGACCGACGACCATGCGCATGAGGTGCGGGACGACCAGGCCGACGAAGGCGATGATCCCGCAGAACGCCACGGCCGCCGCGGTGAGCAACGCGACCAGGGTGATCGCCCCGATGCGCAGGCGCTCGACGTCGACTCCGACGTGGCGCGCCGCGCGGTCGCCGAGGGCGAGCAGGTCAAGCTTGCGGCTGAGCAGGAACGCCCCGGCGATGCCGATGACGGCGAGCGGTGCGACCACGCCCACGTACTCCCAGCGGGTGCCGTTGAGGCTGCCGAGCTGCCAGAACACGATCTCCTCGCGTGCCTGCGTGTCGGCGAGGAACATCATCAGCGCGAGCAGGGCTCCGGTGACCGCGTTGACCGCGATGCCCGTGAGTACGAGGGTGACGACCTCGGTACGGCCGTCGGAGCGCGACAGCAGGTAGACCGCGACCGTGGTGATGAGGCCGCCGACGAAGGCGAGCGCCGGCACCGTCCACGTACCGAGTGCGGTGAAGCCGAAGACCATCGCGCAGGCAGCGGCGACCGCCGCACCCGAGGAGACTCCGATCACGCCCGGCTCGGCGAGAGGGTTGCCGAACACGCCCTGCATGAGCGCCCCGGCCGCCGACAGCGCTGCGCCGACGAGGATCGCCATCGCGACCCTCGGGAAACGGATGCTCCACAGCGCGGCATCGCCTTGCGGGTGGGCGGGCATCGGTCCGACGTCGATCCCGAGCCGGTGCAGGAACGAGCCGAGCACCTCCGCGGGCGGGATCGCGAGCTGGCCGGTCCCTGCCGAGACCAGCGCGAGCACGACGAGCGCGACCGCGAGGCCGGCGAAGAGGATGACAGTCGCGCTGAGGCGGAACCGGGCCGAGATCGTCGGGTCGACGGTGGTCATTGCAGCGACTCCGGGGCGTACATCGCGACGGCGAGTGCGTTGATCACGTCGGCGCTGCGCGGCCCGAAGCTGAGGATCTGGCTGTCCGGCATCGTGAGGAAGCGACGGTTCTTGCCGGCGGGTGTGTTGGCCAGCGACGGGTAGCGCTCGAGCAGCCCGTCGACGCCGCCGGCGGACTCCAGGCCCTTGGTCATCATGATGATGGTGTCCGGCTGGGCGGCGACGATGCCCTCGTCGTTGAGCGGTTTCATGCCCTTCCAGCCGATCTCCGCGGAGACGTCGTACGCTCCTGTGGCCGAGATCAGCGCGTCGGCCCCGGAGTCCTCGCCGAACATGTAGTAGACGCCGCTCTGCCCCCGTACGTACAGGAAGATCGTGCGGAGCTTGTCCTGGACGGCGCTCGGCGCCTTCTGGTCGACGACGGTGCGCACGGCGGCGACCTCGTCGGCGGTCCGCTTGGCGAGCGCCTTGCCGGCCTCGGGCACGCCGAGCGGCGAGGCGACCTGGGCGATCAGCGCGGCGATGTTGTCGAGGTTGCGCTTGCTGTCGACGACGACGACCGGGACACCGGCGTCGCGGACCTGCTCGATGACGTCCCACGGGCCGAGCGAGGTGTCGGTGATGATCAGGTCGGGGGAGAGGTCGAGGATCGCCTCGCCGTTGAGCTCGTGACCGTTGTGGGTCACGAGCGGGAGATCCTTGGCCTGGGTGAACTGCGTCGAGACGTCGCGTCCGACGAGTGTGTCGCCGAGACCCAGCTCGTACACGATCTGCGACAGCGTGCCGTACTGGTCGAGCGCGAGGACGCGGTCTGCGGACTTCACCGCGACGCGTGTGCCCTGGCTGTCCTTGACCGTGACGGGGAGTGTCCGGGTCGGATCGGTGGTGACCGGCTCGGGCTCGTCGGCACCGAGGTCGACACTGATCTCGCCGGTCAGGTCCTTGGGCGACGCCGAGACCTCGACGTCGGCGAGGGAGGGGATGGTGGTGATCGCGTCGATCGCGCCCGCCTCGCCGTCGACCCCGGTGGCGCAGCCCGAGAGGAGTGCGCCGGCGCACAGGAGCGAGACGAGCGAGAGAAGGCGGCGACGCACGGGGGCACTCCGATCTGACCACGAGGCTGCCTCTGAATGAGGCTCACCTAACCTCGCTGGTATCCAGCATAGGTAAGCCTTGCCTGGCTGTGATCTCCGGGGTTAAAGTGACGCATCGTCAGGTTGGTTCTGACGCGATGTCCTATCGATTCTGACGGTGTGTCATATTATTGGGACTGCTCGACGACCGTCCCTCGAACGCCCCGTGGAGGCCCTCCCCATGACCGTCACCGCCGCACCCGAGACTCTTGCGCAGGACGCGCTCTCGACGTTGATGCGTGAGGGGTCGCGCGCCGAGCACACGTCCGCGGAGAGCTCGACGTTCATGAGCGAGCTTCTCGAGGGCCGCTCGTCCGTCGAGGCCTACACGGTGTTCCTGCGCCAGCTCGCTTCGGTGTACGACGCCCTGGAGACCGTTGGTCTCGATCTGGCCGGTGATCCGGTCGCCGCTGCAGTCGTCGACGAGGCGCTGATGCGTGCCGACGCGATCGACGCCGATCTGCGTGTGCTGGCCGGTGACTCGTGGCGCGACCTGCCGGTCGGCCCGGCCGCCACCGCCTATGCCGAGCGGATCGCGGCGACCCGCGACGACGCCGTGCTCTATCTCGCGCACCACTACACGCGCTACCTCGGTGACCTCTCGGGCGGGCAGGCGATCGGGCGCATCCTGCAGCGGGAGTACGGCCTGGTCGAGGGTGGCGTGTCGTTTTACGACTTCCCGGAGATCCCGAAGCCGAAGCGCTTCAAGGACGGCTACCGCGCGAACCTCGACGCGCTCCCGTTCGACTCCGCGACCAAGCAGCGCGTCGTCGACGAGGTCAAGGTCGCGTTCGCGCTCAACGAGGCGTTGTTCGCGGAGATGTCCGCCTGACCTTCGCCGGTCTCCCGACCCCCGCTGTGGCGTACGCGACAGCGGGGGTCGTCCGTACCCGGCCGCGACGTGCCCGACGTCCCGGGTGCGAGACAATGACCACGTGAATCGTGTCGTGATCGTCGGTGGTGGACCTGGTGGGTACGAGGCTGCGCTAGTCGCGGCACAGCTCGGGGCGGAGGTCACCGTCGTCGAGCGCGACGGGCTCGGCGGCTCGACCGTCCTCACCGACTGCGTCCCCAGCAAGACGCTGATCGCCACGTCCGACCTCATGACCGACGTGTCCGGTTCCAGCGAGCTCGGCATCCGTACGACGTCCGCGTCGGTCGTCGATCTGCGCCAGGTCAACCAGCGCGTCAAGCGGCTGGCCGTGGCCCAGTCCGACGACATCCGCCGCCGGATCGAGCGCGAGAACGTCCAGGTGATCGCCGGAACCGCTCGGCTGGACGGGCCCGAGACGGTGGTTGTCGAGCGTGCCGACGGTGGGACGGAGGAGCTGTCGTCCCAGATCGTCCTGCTCGCCACGGGCGCGCACCCGCGTGTGGTCGACACGGCGATCCCCGACGGGGAGCGCATCCTCACGTGGGAGCAGGTCTACGAGCTCGACGAGCTGCCGGAGCACCTGATCGTCGTCGGGTCCGGTGTGACGGGCGCGGAGTTCGCCGGGGCGTACAAGGCGCTCGGCTGCGACGTGACGCTGGTCTCGAGCCGTGATCGCGTGCTCCCCGGCGAGGACCCGGACGCCGCAGTCGTGCTCGAGGAGGTCTTTACGCGTCGCGGGATGAACGTCCTGTCGCGCTCGCGGATGGAGTCGGTGGAGCGCAAGGGCGACCGCGTCCTCGTACGACTCACCGACGGGCGCGAGGTCGAGGGCTCGCACTGCCTTCTCGCGCTCGGCTCGATCCCCAACAGCGAGGGGCTCGGGCTGGACACGGCCGGAGTCACGGTCGACTCCGGCGGGTTCATCCAGGTCGATCGCGTGTCGCGGACGTCGGTGCGCGGTGTGTATGCGGCCGGTGACTGCACCGGTGTCCTGATGCTGGCCTCGGTCGCGGCGATGCAGGGGCGGATCGCGATGGCGCACGCGCTCGGCGACGCGGTCCACCCGCTGCGCCTGCGCACGGTCGTGAGCAACGTCTTCACCGCTCCCGAGATCGCGACCGTCGGCGTGACCCAGAAGGAGGTCGACGCGGGCGAGATCGACGCGGAGGCGGTGACGCTGCGGCTGTCGGGCAACCCGCGGGCCAAGATGCAGGGCGTGCGCGACGGTTTCGTGAAGCTCTTCTGCCGCGCCGGCGGTGGCGCGGTGATCGGCGGCGTCGTCGTCGCACCGAGGGCCTCCGAGCTCATCCACTCGGTGTCGCTCGCGGTCTCGACGGGACTCACGACCGACCAGGTCGCGAACGCGTTCACGGTCTATCCGTCGATGAGCGGGTCCGTCGCCGAGGCCGCCCGCCGCCTCCACCAGCCCCGCTGAGGCCCCGTCCGCGATTCGGGCAGTTCTCCACCCATCCGGCGGATCAGTTCGGTGCGGAACTGCCCGAATCGGGGACGGGACATCGGGTGTCACACGAACCAGCGGGTCCACATGGCGTTGAAGTGCGGGCGCGGTCCTTCGTATCCGTTGTCGCGGAGTGCTCCGTAGACGCGCCATACGATCGCCTTCTTGTTGGTGAGGTCGTCCTCGAGGACCACGATCACGGTCCAGCCGAGTCGCTCGAGTGCCTCGCGCCTCGTACGGTCGCGTGCGCGCTGCTTCTTGGAGCGTTCGTGCCACGCGCCGTCGTACTCGACGATCACGCGGTAGTCCCAGTAGACAAGGTCGCAGCGTGCGACGAACCGGCCGAGGTTGTCGAGGATGTCGGGGTTCGGGTTGGGCTCGGGGAGACGGGCGAAGACGAGCATGAGCCGTACGAGGGTCTCCATCGGCGACTCGACACCTTCGCGGACGTAGGTGAAGGCGCGCCGTGCGCGGACGACCCCGTCGATGTGGGTCGCTCCGACGTACGTCGAGAGCTCCGCGAGCGTGGTGTGGCCGGCGTGGATCAGATGTTCGGCGGCCTGGACGAGCTCGACAGCGTTGAGGATCGTGGCGCAGTCGACGTATGTCCGGTCAGGCCCCGTGCACGCGAGGAACTGGCGTACGTACGCGCGCAGTCGGCCGCGGCGGCGGTGGAGGCGGATCTCGTCGCGTCGGATGCGCGCCACGGTGTTGGTCGAGAAGTGGAGCGGAAGCAGCGAGCGCAGCTCGAGGCCCCAGAGACGCAATGCGGTCAGGTGGCTCGCGACGGCGTCGTCCGGGAGCAGGAGCAGTGCGGCACGGATCCAGACGACGAGTGTGAGCCTCGTCCCGGCGGTGACGTATGCGCCACGGAACAGTCGTACGAAACGGTTCCCGTCGAGCTGGCGTCGTGACACTCCGACGGACTTGGCGTCGCGCGGGGTGAACGGACGTTCGAAGAGCAATGCGGGGATGGCTTTCACGCATGCAGGGTGGGTCCGTTCGCGCGGTGCCGACGCCGCTCTCCACAGCCCCGCCCGTCCCGTCCCCGATTCGGGCGGATTTCCACCGTCTTCCCTGGACGAAAGAGTGGCGAAGTGCCCGAATCGGGGACGGGACGGGGCGGGGGCGGGGCGGGCTAGCCGAGGACGAGGAGGAGGTCGCCGCCCTCGGACTGGCGCGGGCCTTCGATCAGGAGCCGCGAGACCGTGCCGCCGTTCGGCGACGTGATCGAGGCCTCCATCTTCATCGCCTCGATCGTCGCGACCTGCTGTCCGGGCTCGACCGTGTCGCCGACGGCCACGGAGGGCGTGACCACCCCGTCGAACGGCACCGCGACGTGCAGCGGGTCGGACGGATCAGCCTTCTCCGCAGTCACGACGTCGCTGGCCACTGAACGGTCGCGCACCATGACCGGACGCAGCTGCCCGTTGAGCGTGCACAGCACGTTGCGCAGACCGCGCGCATCGGCGTCGGAGATCGCCTCGAGCCCGAGGATCAGCGTCTTGCCCTCCTCGAGCCTCACCTCGACGTCGGCGTCGGAGCGCAGTCCGTACCAGAACGCGTCGGTCGGCAGCACCGACACGTTGCCGTACTCCCCGCGTGCGTGCTCGAAGTCGCGCGTCGGCCCTGGGAACAGCAGCCGGTTGAGCGTCGGCCGCGGATCCGCCGCGAGCCCCGCGCGGTCCTCCGCGCCCAGCTCGGTCTCGCCGATCTTGACCGTACGGCCTTCGAGCGCGCGGGTACGGAACGGCTCGGGCCATCCGCCGGGCGGGTCGCCGAGCTCGCCGGCGAGGAAGCCGATCACCGAGTCCGGGATGTCGTACGCCTGTGGGTTCTCGGCGAACTCCGCGGGATCAGCGCCGACCGCGACGAGGTGCAGCGCGAGGTCGCCGACGACCTTGGACGACGGCGTGACCTTCACGATGTCGCCGAGGATGTCGTTCGCGGCGGCGTACATGTCCTCGATCTGCTCGAACCGGTCGCCGAGCCCGAGCGCGATCGCCTGCTGCCGCAGGTTGGACAGCTGCCCGCCCGGGATCTCGTGGCGGTAGACGCGCCCGGTCGGCGACGGCAGTCCGGCCTCGAACGGCGCGTACAGCTTGCGGACGGCCTCCCAGTACGGCTCGAGGTCGTTGACGGCGCGCAGCGACAGCCCGGTCGTCCGATCGGTGTGGTCGGTGCTCGCCACCAGCGCGGACATCGGCGGCTGCGAAGTCGTGCCCGACAGCGACGCCGAAGCGGTGTCGACCGCGTCCACACCGGCGTCGATCGCCGCGAGCAGCGTGGCGAGCTGACCGCCGGCGGTGTCGTGGGTGTGCAGGTGGACCGGGAGGTCGAAGCGCTCGCGCAGCGCCGTGACGAGACGCGCGGCCGCGGGAGCGCGCAACAGCCCGGCCATGTCCTTGATCGCGAGCACGTGCGCGCCCGCGTCGACGATCCGCTCGGCGAGCCGCAGGTAGTAGTCGAGCGTGTAGATCGGCTCGTCCGGGTTCATCAGATCGCCGGTGTAGCAGAGCGCGACCTCGGCGACGGCCGTCCCGGTCGCGCGCACGGCCTCGATCGCCGGCCGCATCTGCGCGACGTCGTTGAGCGCGTCGAAGATGCGGAACACGTCGATGCCCGTCGCGGCCGCCTCCGTGACGAAAGCGTCGGTGACCTCGGTCGGGTACGGGGTGTAGCCGACCGTGTTGCGGCCGCGCAGCAGCATCTGCAGGCAGACGTTCGGGATCGCCGCGCGCAGCTCGGCGAGCCGCTTCCACGGGTCCTCCTTGAGGAAACGCAGCGCCACGTCGTACGTCGCGCCGCCCCACGCCTCGATCGACCACAGCTGTGGCGTGGACCGCGCGACGACGGGCGCCGCGGCGAGCAGGTCGTACGTGCGCACGCGGGTCGCGAGCAGCGACTGATGGGCGTCGCGGAACGTCGTGTCGGTGACGGCGACCTGCGTCTGCTCGCGCAGCGCCCGCGCGAACGCCTCGGGCCCGACCTCGAGGAGCTGCTGGCGCGTGCCCGAGGGTGCGGCTGCGCCGAGGTCGACGGCGGGCAGCTTCTCGCGCGGGTCGAGCACGTCCGGCGAGACGCCGTGCGGACGGTTGACGGTCACGTCGGCGAGGTAGGCGAGCAGCTTCGTGCCGCGGTCGGCCGACGGCGCGCCCTCGAGGAGCTCGGGGTGCCGGTCGATGAACGACGTCGTGACGCCGCCGGCGACGAACTCCTCGTCGTTCAGCACCGCCTGCAGGAACGTGAGATTGGTCGTGACGCCACGGATCCGGAACTCGGCGATCGCGCGCCGCGCTCGCTCCACGGCCGCCTCGAAGTCGCGACCGCGACAGGTGAGCTTGGTGAGCAGCGAGTCGAAGTACGCGCCGATCTCAGCCCCCGCGTACGTGGTGCCGCCGTCGAGGCGGACGCCGGCGCCGCCGGGGGAGCGGTACGTGGTGATCCGGCCGGTGTCGGGCCGGAACCCGTTGGCCGGGTCCTCGGTCGTGATCCGGCACTGCATCGCCGCACCTCGTACGGTGATCGCGTCCTGGCGCAGCCCGAGGTCGGTGAGGGTCTCGCCGGACGCGATCCGCAGCTGTGCCTGGACGAGATCGACGTCGGTCACCTCCTCGGTGACGGTGTGCTCGACCTGGATCCGCGGGTTCATCTCGATGAAGACGTACGACCCGTCGGGCGCCAGCAGGAACTCCACCGTCCCGGCGCAGGTGTAGCCGATCGCGCGCGCGAACGCGACGGCGTCGGCGCACATGCGCGCGCGGATCTCCGGGTCGAGCCGCGGCGCGGGCGCGATCTCGATGACCTTCTGGTGGCGCCTCTGGACCGAGCAGTCGCGTTCGTACAGGTGCACGACGTCGCCGGTCGCGTCCGCGAGGATCTGCACCTCGATGTGGCGCGGGTCGACGACGGCCTGCTCGATGAAGCACGTCGGGTCGCCGAACGCGCCCTCCGCCTCGCGCATCGCGGCCTCCACCGCGTCGCGCAGCTGCGTCGGGTCGTCGACGCGCCGCATCCCACGGCCTCCGCCGCCGGCGACGGCCTTGACGAACAGCGGGTACGGGAGGGCGTCCGCGGCGGCGACGAGCGTGGCGGCGTCGCGGCTCGGCGGCACCGACGCGAGGACCGGGACGCCCGCCGCGCGGGCAGCCTCGATCGCCCGGGCCTTGTTGCCCGTCAGGCGCAGGACCTCCTCGGACGGCCCGACGAACGTGATGCCGGCCTCGGCGCAGGCGCTCGCGAGGGCGGGGTTCTCGGACAGGAACCCGTAGCCGGGATAGACGGCGTCGGCACCGGCGCGGACGGCGGTGGCGACGATCTCCTCGGGGTCGAGGTAGGCGCGGACCGGATGGCCGACCTCGCCGATCTGATAAGCCTCGTCCGCCTTCAGACGGTGCTCGGAGCCGCGGTCCTCGTACGGGAACACGGCGACGGTGCGCGCGCCGAGCTCGTACGCAGCGCGGAAGGCACGGATCGCGATCTCGCCTCGGTTGGCGACGACGACCTTGCGGAACATGGGGAAACTCCGATCGGGAGCGCGTCAGGTCCGGTCGGTCGCCTCCTTGGTGGGACGACCGGACCTCACCGTAACGGGTGCTGTCCCGGCTTCGCCGCGAAGACCGGCAGCTGGGCATCGAGCAGCAGCTGCTGGGCGACGCTCCCCATGATGAGCTTGCCCACTGCCGACCGGTGGCGGATACCGATGACGAGCAGGTCGGCGTTCTCCTCGGCCGCGGTCTCGAGCACGAGCTCGGCGACACCGGCCCCCACAGGCTGGCGGACATCGTGCTCGCGCAACCCCTCCGACCCGAGCCGGTGCTGGAGCTGCTCGAGGTCGTATCCGGAGACGACGTCGTGGTGCTCGTGGAACTGGGAGTCCTTCGCCACGTTGATCACCACGAGACGTGCGTCGCGGTCGCGCGCCCACGCGATCGCGTGCTCCAACGCAACCTCGCCGTACTCGTCAGGGGTGTAGGCCACAGCGATCGTCATGGGGAGCACGATGGCACAGCGGCGGTGTCACGTCGCGTCGGCGCGCGGTCAGCGGCGCGTACGGTGCAGCTGCGTGACGAGGTCCGGCTCGAGCGCGCCGTAGCCGGTCGACGCCCAGGGCTCGACGCCCGAGTCGAAGTAGTGCACGGGCCTGCCGTCACGCACGACGTCGAGGATGTCGGGGCGGCGGTGGGCCTTGAGATCGCGTCGGCACTGCGTGCAGAGCGGGACGACCACCTTGCCGCTGTCGGTGGTCAGGGGCGTCATGGCGGCGGCGGTGCCGTGGAGCGGATGGAGATAGCAGGGACGCGCCGGAGCGTACGGCCTGCCTGCAGAGGCCGCCTCGAGCGCGTCGCGGCCCCGTCCCACCAGGACCAGCGCGCCGACGACGTCCAGGACGTCGGGGCGCGCGGACTCGCCCCGTACGCGCTTGGCAGCGTCGTAGTGGTCCAGCGCCGCCTGCCACGCCGCGGTGTCGCCGGCGAGGTCCGTCTCGTCGATCGCCTCGCCGAGTGCGAGCAGCTCGCGGTCCGCGCGGGCGATCAGCGCGCTGTCGTGAGCATCGCGGACGCGTTCGACGACCGAGGCAGGGAGGGTGAACGCCTTCGTGCGGTTCGGGATGTCGCCACGCTCCCTCTTGAAGCGTCGCCACGACAGGGCGAGCCAGACGGCCACGACGACGAACGCGACCGCCAGCGACGCCCCGACGATCACGCCGGTGCTGCCGCCGTCGTCGTACGAGGTCGAGGAGGTCGACTGCGAGGACTCGCGCCTGGCGGCGGCCGCCTCCTCGAAAGCCGCGTAACCCTCGGCGACAGTCCCGTCCGCCATCATCTGCGTCGCGGCGACGAGCTGGTCGCCGAGGTTGTCCGGCTCCTTGTGGCCGGCTGCGTAGCCGGCCTGGGAGACGCCGTAGTCGTCGGTGTCGGTGTCCCACGACTTGCCCCCGATGCGGACCTCGCCGAACTTCGTGTCGGTCGCGAGGTAGATCCCGGGCTGCGGGTCATGGTCGTGCAGCGTGGCGACGAGGTCGTCGACGCCGCCGTTGAACTCGTCGTCGTAGTTGAGCGGGTACGCGATGACGAAGACCGGCTCGTCGATCCGCGCGACGTTCGCCTGGATCTGGCTCACGTGCTCCGGCGTGACCTTGGAGGCCAGCGAGGGGTGGACGTACACGCCGGAGTCCGTCAGCGCGGCCCAGATGGCGTCAAGGTCGGCACGCGAGGATTCTGTGGTCATGCGGTGCTCCGGAAGAAGTCGCGCCAGCGTCCTGGCAGGAGGAACGAGGCGCCGCCGAGGGCGCGGACGGTGCCGAGCAGCAGCATGAGTGCCGCGTAGCCGCCGGACACCATGAGCAGACCGGCGGTGAATCCACCGCCGGGACCTCCCCAGTAGTCGAAGCGCTCGAACGGCCTGATCTCGTTGCCGTCGACCGAGTCGACGTAGCGCATCAGCGCGGCCTCGGTCTTGCCCGCCATGTCCGTCTCGGCCATGTCGTCGAGCTGGCCGCCGCGTGTCTTCTCGTCGGCGTACAGGCTCTCGCCGTCCCACACGAGGTACGACCCGTCGACCGCGACGCCGTCGAGGAGATACTCCTGGAGGTCGGCGTCGAGGTAGTAGCCGGCCTGGCCCTTGCCTGCGAGCGCGATGAACGCCGCCGGCTCCGACGCCGCTGCTGCGGCAGCAACGCGTGCCTGCTCCTCGGGCGTGAGGAGGCCCTGCAGCTCCGGAGCGACGTACAGGTGGCTCTCGGTCAGCGCGGCGACGGCGTCCGTCGCCCGATCACCTGGACGCGGCAGGGGTCCGTCGGAGTCGGGGTGCCTGCCCTCGTAGACCTGGACGGCGAGGACGGCAGCGCTCGCTGCCACGGCAGTGACGACGACAGCACCGATCGTGCGCACCCACGTCATCGGCCGGCCCCTGCAGACTCGGCGGTCACGGTAGCCCACAGCTCACCGTCGAGGGCGCCGTAGCCGGAGCGCGCCCACACGGACTTCTCCTCGTAGTACGGCTTGGGTCGGCGCGACGGGTACGCGAACACCAGCGCGTCGGGGAGCTTGCCGTGCTTCGCAGCGTTGGCGCACTGCCGGCATGCCGGGACGACGACGGCGCCCCTCCCAGGGACTTCGAGCGAGGTGTCCGCACGGCCGTGGAGAGGGTTGAAGAAGCAGGTGACGTAACGACCGCGGTCGTTCTTGCGACCGTCGCGGTCGAGCTCGTACAGCCCGGAGCGGGCGAGCACGAGCGCTCCGACGGCGTCGCGCAGCTGGCGCCCGTACGCACGGGGGGCCCGGGGCTCGACGAGCGGATCGAGACCGCGCAGCACGGCCTCGGCAGCCCCGAGATATCCCGTCGCGGTGTCGGCGTACGACGACGAGCGTGCGTTGGCCAGCGCCTCCGCGAGACGCGTGGTCTCGCTGTTCGCTCTCACGACGAGGTCGCCAAGGTCGAGGTCGGACACGGTCAGCGGAGGAGTCTTCGCCTTTGCCGGGTCGCGGCGCGCGGTCGTCCACAGGAGGGCGCGCAGACCGACGAGCAGGACCCCCAGCCCGGCGACCGTCGCGATGACGGCTCGGCCTCCGGGTGTGGCGGCGTCGTAGTCGCGGGGGAGCGAGTCCGGCCGCACTGCCCACGGCGCGCTCGCGATCTCCCTGAGCGTGGAGTCGTCGATCCCCCAGGGATCTCCGCCCGCCGCGATCGTCGCAACGATCTGGGCCTCGGCGACATCGGCGAGCCCCTTGTCGGAGTCCACCATCGGGTGGGCCTTCTCGAGAGCGTCGTACCGGGCACCGGAGAGCCCGAGAGCGTCGGGCGCCCCCCACGCCTCGAGCGCGAGCACCTCGCTCGGCATCCCGACGATGAAGATGCCGTCTCCGACACGCGAGTGGAGGCGGATCGCGAGATCCTTCGACGCGGCGCTCGCCGAGAGTCCGCCGGGCTTGGTCACCAGGGCCACGTACACCGGGACGTCGGCGTCGGCGATCGCGTCGCTGATCCGTTCCTCCGCGCCCGCAGCGTCGCCGTTGCCGAGGACCTGCTGGACGAGGACCGGGTCCTCCTTCAAGGCTGCAGCGATCTCGTCGACCGTACGGGCGGCATCGCGCGATGACGCAGGCTCTGCGGAGGCGAGGGCGGGGGAGGGGATGAGCACGACGCCGAGCACGAGCACGGCACCCGCCGTCCGCACAGCCTCCCGTGCGACGCGTCGCCGCGCCGCGTCCCCCCGCACCGCGGGTCAGTCCTTGATCTCGACCACGACCGCACCGGCGGAGATGGTCTCGCCCGCAATCGCCACGAGTCCGGTGACAGTGCCGGCCTTGTGGGCGTTGAGGGGCTGCTCCATCTTCATCGCCTCGAGAACGACCACGAGGTCGCCCTCAGCGACGACCTGGCCGTCGGTGACGGCGACCTTGACGATGGTGCCCTGCATGGGCGAGACGAGGGCGTCTCCGCTGGCGGCGGCGCCGGCCTTCTTGGCGGTCCGCTTCGGCTTCTTGGCGGCACCTGCGGCGGCTCCTCCGGGGACGGCGCCGAGCCCTGCGGGCAGGACGACCTCGAGGCGCTTGCCGCCGACCTCGACGACCACCGTCTCGCGCTCGGCCGTCTCGGACGCCTCCGCGGCGCCACCGGCGTACGGGGCGATGGTGTTGTCGAACTCGGTCTCGATCCAGCTGGTGTAGACGTCGAAGCGCTCGCCGTCACCGAGGTACGCGGGGTCGTCGAGGACGCGGCGGTGGAACGGGATCACGGTCGGCATGCCGTCGACGGCGAACTCGTCGAGCGCGCGGCGCGAGCGCTCGATCGCCTGCTCACGGCTGTTGCCGGTGACGATCAGCTTGGCGATCAGGGAGTCGAACGACCCCGGCACGGTCTCGCCCACGACGTAGCCCGAGTCGACACGGACGCCCGGGCCGGCCGGCGGGTCCCACACGGTCAGCGTGCCCGGGGCAGGAAGGAAGTTGCGTCCGGCGTCCTCGGCGTTGATGCGGAACTCGATGGAGTGCCCGCGGATCTCAGGGTCGTCGT
Organism: Mumia zhuanghuii; assembly: GCF_042681565.1. Taxonomy (NCBI): domain Bacteria; kingdom Bacillati; phylum Actinomycetota; class Actinomycetes; order Propionibacteriales; family Nocardioidaceae; genus Mumia; species Mumia zhuanghuii. The sequence goes on along the minus strand of NZ_JBHUFT010000006.1, from coordinate 92,695 downwards.
AGCCGAGCTCCTCGCCGGCGGCGATGCGGAACATCTCGCGGACGAGGTCGATGCCGGTGACCTCCTCCGAGACCGGGTGCTCGACCTGAAGGCGGGTGTTGACCTCGAGGAACGAGAGGGTGCCGTCTCGGGCCACGAGGAACTCGCACGTGCCGGCACCGACGTAGCCGGCTTCGCGCAGGATCGCCTTGGAGGAGGCATAGAGGCGCTCGATCTGGTCGTCGGTCAGGAATGGCGCGGGCGCCTCCTCGACGAGCTTCTGGTGGCGGCGCTGCAACGAGCAGTCGCGCGTGGAGACGACCACGACGTTGCCGTGGGAGTCGGCGAGGCACTGGGTCTCGACGTGGCGTGGCTGGTCGAGGAACTTCTCGACGAGGCACTCACCGCGCCCGAACGCCGTGACCGCCTCGCGGACGGCGGAGTCGAACTGCTCGGGGATCTCCTCCAGGGTGCGTGCGACCTTGAGCCCTCGCCCACCGCCGCCGAAGACCGCCTTGATCGCGACCGGGAGCCCGTACTCCTTGGCGAAGGCGATGATCTCGTCGGCGTTGGCGACCGGATCCTTGGTGCCCGGGGCCAGGGGGGCTTCGGCCCGCTCGGCGATGTGCTTGGCCTTCGCCTTGTCGCCGAGGGCATCGATCGCGTGCGGCGGCGGGCCGATCCAGATCAGCTCGGCGTCGATGACGGCCTGCGCGAAGTCGGCGTTCTCGGCGAGGAAGCCGTAGCCGGGGTGGACGGAGTCGGCGCCGGCGCGCCGGGCGACGTCGAGGATCTTGTCGATCGACAGGTAGGTCTCGGCCGGGGTGGCGCCCCCCAGGGCGTACGCCTCGTCAGCGAGCCGGACGAACAACGCGTCACGGTCGGCGTCGGCGTACACCGCGACGCTGCCGATCCCCGCGTCCTTGCAGGCGCGGATGACACGGACCGCGATCTCGCCACGATTGGCGATGAGGACCTTGGTCAGTGGACGGATGCCCTGGGTGTGGGTCACGGAAGCTCCTCATGGTGCCTTGGCTGCCCGTCGAGTCTAGAGCGCCCGCCGCACGCCCCCGGCAGGAGTCCATCCCCGGCTAAGGTGCGGAGCATGAGCGGACCCGACGTGGAGGCGAACCAGCGCGCGCAGGCGGCGTTGTACGGGGAGCCGCTCGGGGTCATCATCCGGCGCTGCGCGGAGGTGCTCGGGCTGACCCAGGCGAGGGTCGCGGCGGCGCTCGGCATCTCCGCGCCGATGCTGTCGCAGCTGGCCAACGGGCACCGCGTCAAGATCGGCAACCCGGCTGCGGTGTCTCGGCTGCAGGCGATGTACGCCGCGGCACAGGGGGTCGCGTCCGGTCGGGCGACCCGTGAGGAGGCGCTCGCCGGTCTCGCGTCCCAGGAGGGGGTCGCGGTCGTGACCTCGTGGACGACGCCCGAGGCGAGCGCGGTGCGCGCGTTGTTCCGTACGGAGGGCTCCGCGTCGGACTTCGAGGAGGCGGCCGCCCTCGTCGCGGACGCCCAACCGCGGATCGCGGCGCTGCTGCGCAGGTACGGCGCCGATGGGTGAGGTTTTCGCCGGCCGGTACGAGCTCCTGGAGCCGATCGGGTCCGGCGGCATGGGCACGGTCTGGCTGGTCCATGACCGACGTGACGGCGTCCGTCGTGCAGCAAAGATGATCCGGCAGGCCGATGCAGCCCTTCTGCTGCGGTTCGTGCGCGAGCAGAGTGTGCGGATCGACCATCCGCACACCGTGACGCCGCGTGGATGGGCCGGTGCGGACGACACCGTGCTGTTCACGATGGACGTCGTCCGGGGCGGATCGGTGCACGACCTGCTGCGCGACTACGGCAGCCTGCCTCCCGAGTGGGTCGCCTGCCTGCTCGACCAGCTGCTCGACGCCCTCTCGGCTGTCCACGCGGCGGGCGTGGTGCACCGGGACGTGAAGCCCGCGAATCTCCTCCTCGAGCCCACCGGTGCCGGGCGGCCGTACCTGCGTCTCGGTGACTTCGGAGTCGCCGCCCCGGTCCATGAGCCGCGGATGACCGCCCCGGCGGTCGTACTAGGGACGAGAGGCTATCGAGCACCGGAGGTCCTCGTCGGCGCCGAGCCGGACCCCGCGCAGGACCTCTGGGCAGCGGGCGTCGTCCTGGTCCAGATGCTGACCGGCGACCGCCCTCCGGACGGCGCCGGACGCCTGGTCGAGAAGCCGCCGCCCGGTGTCGACCCCGCGCTCTGGAAGGTGGCTGTGGCGCTCACCGCTCCCGATCCCGGAGCCCGACCGGCCTCGGCCGGTGCCGCACGGGCACTGCTGGCCCGTACGGCACTGGTGCCTGCGGGCGACGCGATCCCGGACGACGAGGGTCGCGAGATCGAGGTGCTCGAACACGTCGCTCGCGAGTCCGTCGGTACGGGGCCTGAGCCGGTGGAGTCCGGCACGCCGCCGCCGGAACCCGTACAGGCTCCGGCGACGACGCGTGGGCGTGCCCCGTTGAGGAGCGCGGGTTATGCCTCGATCGCGCTCGGGATCGTCCTTCTCGCGGTCATGGGCGTGCTGCTGCTCGGCTGAGCCGCCACCAACCAGCCGTCACCAACCGCCGGGACCTGGTCCGTTCCAGGGCTGGTGCGGAGGTGGGGTCGGAGGCGTGGTGGGCTTGGGGCGCCGCGTCAGCAGCACCGCAAGGCCGCCGCCGGCGACCAGCAGCAGACCGGCGAAGCCGACACCGACTGGCAGCCAAGGGAAGTCGTCGCCGTCGTCGCGCGCCGCCGTTGCCGTGAGGTCCCCGTCGTCATCGGTCGACGTCTCGGTGGGTGCCGGACCAGAGTCGTCCGTGTCCGGCGTCAGCAGGCTCGCGTCGTCGGCGTACTCCGGTGCACCCGCGCCTTCCTCGCCGAAGACCTTCACCGTGAGGTCGTACGTGATGACGGCCGAGTCGTTGGCCCGGTTGACGAACCCGACGTCGACGTACCGGTAGCCGGGCAGCGTCGACGCGCTCACCTCGCCTTTGGCCGAGGCGCGGTTGAGGTAGGTGACCGGCACCGTCGTGGCGCCGCGACGCCAGTGCTTGTCGTCCTCGATCCACATGTTCCCGAACGGGATCCCGGCTCGCCAGTCGTCCGGCGGGTTGGGGAACAGCGTCGCCGTGGCGTCGGAACGGGTCGGGCCGACCACGTGGACGTCGAAGCCGCTCCAGGCGCCCGCGCCGTCGTACGCGGGCTTGGTCAGCGTCGCGTCGATCTGCGCCTGGAGGTGCTGACCCCACGCGAGCGGGACGGCGAGCACCTGGCGCTCGCCGGACCGGATGTCGAGGCGGTACGTGCCGGCCTGGATGACCGGCGCATTCGCGATGCTGCTCCCGGGGATGACCTCAGCCGTCGCGGTCCCGGGCTCCATGTGCTCCCACTGCGGGGTCCCCTCCTCGGCGGGGAGCTGCGCAAGCGTCCCCTCGGCCAGCGGCGGCTCCTCGTACACGACGATCTCGACCGGAGCGCCCGCGAGGCTGTCGTCGACGGAGATCTCGATCTTGAGAGTCAGTTCCTCTGCGTCGTCGCAGACCGGCTTCGGTGCCCTCGACCAGCTGTTGACGCTCCCGCTGACGAGGTTCGTGCCGCCGATCGCGCTCTCGAACGCCGTACCCCTGCCGCACGAGGTCGTGCCGTCCGTGCCGGTCAGGTCGAGCACCAGCCCGCTGCCGAGGCTGTCGCCCGGGGTCTGGGTCGTCGCCCCGACGTGGATCGTCGAGCCGGGGATCGTACGGGGGATCTTGTAGAAGGCGACGGTGTCGCGGATCGGGACCTTGTCCAGCCACTGCCCGACTCCGATCTCGGGAGCGTCGAAGGCACTCGCGGTGCCGGTCACGGGTGTGCCGGTGAAGTCGAAGGGGCGGAAGGCGCGAGTGGACGTGACTTCGAGGCGTTCGGTGAGCGACGCGGCGTCGTCGGCGTCGTAGTAGGTGCCGTGCCCGGCGTCGGCGATGCAGCGCAGCTGTTTGCGGGTCTTGGCGTCGACGGACAGACCGACGACGTCGATCTTGAGGTCGATGCCGTCCTTGGACAGGTCGCGGGCGACCTTGCAGGGGTCAGGGTCACAGGTGGACTCGCCGTCGGAGACCAGGACGATGGTGCGCTTGCCGTCGGTGCCGAGGTCCTTGCCGGCCTGCGCGAGGGCGTAGCCGATGGGGGTCTCGCCGAGGGGTTTGTAGTTGCCGACGGCGGTGCTCAGTGCGTCGCGGTTGTCGGTGCCGGGTTCAACGACCTGTTGGGAGTCGGTGCAGGCGCCCTTGCCGGTGTCGATGGTGGCGCCGTAGACGCGCATGCCGACGACGGCTTCGTCGGGGAGGGTGTCGACGACGCGGGTGAGGGCGGTGCGGGCGGCGGTGATCTTGGTGCCTCCGCCCTTGGCGTTCTCGGCCATCGAGCCGGAGGCGTCGAGGACCAGCTGCATCTTCTGCGGCGTCTCGCCGTCGGCGGCTGCCGGCTGCGGGAGGAAGAGCAGCGTCGAGGCGAGAAGGGGTGCCGCTGTGCCCGCGAGGAGACGCAGGGCGCGGGGCGAGGTGGGAGAGAGCACGAGGAGGTTCCTTCCGTTTGCTTTCGCAAACATCTTTATTTGCGATCGCAAACCTGTCAAGTCTTCAGGCGGAGAACACCTTAGGGAGATTCGGTGTCACGAACGGGGGGTGTGGGTGCGTGCTAGTGTCGAAATACCTGCAGGTGCCGACGATGGGGTGCTGCAGGTTCGCTGCTTCGCAGAGCTTCGTCCACGCCGAGACCCGGGTCGCGGATCGCCGGCGTGATGCTCTCTCCTCATGTGTGGGGTCCGAATCCGACCCGCGGCCGCGGTCCTCTCGTCCGCCACCCGATTGAGCTCGTCGCAGACACATGGGTGGTACGCATGATCTCCTTCATCTGGTCCCCAGGGAACCGACTGCCGGCAGGCACCGGCGGTTCTGAGAACTACACCGTCGGTCAGGTCCGCGAGCTGAACCGCCGCGGCGTGCCCGCGCAGGTGGTCACGATCGGACTCGACGACGCCGATGGTCGGGAAGAGTTCGCCGACCTCCCCTTCCACTCTCTGTCGACCCTCGCCGAGGTCGGGAGTCTCGACGGGACGGTCGTCTTCGTCAACGAGCCGCATGTCGTACGCACGCGCGAACCGGCCTTCCTGATCCTGCACAACCCGCCGCCCCTGCGAGCGCACGAGCGGGCGTTCGCGGTCGACGGCACGCGCGACCTCACCCTCATCGCCACGAGTCAGTACGCCGCTGCCTTGTGGGCGCACTTCCTGGACGTCGACGTGGCGACGATCAGCGTCGTCTATCCGTTTGCGGAGCCGTGCTTCGCAAACGAGCCGCGTCCGGTGAACATGACCGGCAAGACGCGGATCCTCTTCGCAGGCAGGCTCAGTCCCGAGAAGGGCGTCTACACCCTCCTGTCGATGCTCCACATCGACGTCATCGAAGACGACGTGGAGCTCCTGTTCACGGCGACGGCAGCAGGGGCGGACAAGCCGCAGGGGCGGATCATCGAGCAGATGCTCGGCGTCCACCCCGGGATCTCCGTCGTCGCGAGCCGCACCACCCCGGAGACGATGGCCGCGCTGATGGCGGCGCACGACGTCGTGGTGATGCCGTCCAACGGCCAGTACTGGCACGAGACCTTCGGCATCGTCTCCATCGAGGCTCAGCACGCAGGGTGCCGGGTCGTCGCCTCGGACGACGGCGGTCTGCCCGAGACCGACTGTGGGGGAGTGCTGCTCGTCGCCCCCGACGATGCCGAGGCACTCGCGTGGGGCTTGCGCCGCGCGATCGAGAGCGGGGCGCTCCCGGACGCCACGCGGCGAGCCGCGGGAGCGATGTTCACCGTCGCTCAGTCGGTGGATGCGCTTCTCGAGGTGTTCGACCGCCCGAGGCCGATCTCGCCGGCGACGATCGTCCGCGAGCTCGAGAAGCTGATCGCGGCGCCCGCGGTGACCCCGACCCGCGCCGCGCCGGCCATGAACGACGGGACGGCCGGCACGGGTGTACCCGTACGTTAACGACTGTTAACATCAGCGGATGGCGTACAGCACTCTCTCTTCCGAGCACGAGGCCTTCCGCAAGGTCGTCCGTGACTTCGCCCAGGCCGAGATCGCCCCCCACGTCGCCCAGTGGGACCGCGACCACCACTTCCCGGTGGACCTGGTCGCCAGGATGGGGGAGCTGGGGCTCTTCGGGCTCACCGCGCCGGAGGAGTACGGCGGCTCCGGCGGCGACTTCACGAGCCTGTGCGTCGCCATCGAGGAGCTGGGGCGCGTCGATCAGTCGGTCGGCATCACGCTCGAGGCTGCTGTCGGACTCGGTATCAACCCGATCCTCACCTTCGGCACAGAAGAGCAGAAGGCGCAGTGGCTGCCCGACCTCGTCGCCGGACGGACGCTCGCGGGCTTCGGGCTCACCGAGCCGGGCGCAGGGTCTGACGCCGGAGCGACCGCGACCAGGGCCGAGCTCGTCGACGGGGAGTGGGTGATCGACGGTGCCAAGCAGTTCATCACCAACTCCGGTTCCGCGATCACGTCGCTGGTGACCGTGACCGCGCGCACTGGCGTCCGTGACGGCGGTCGTCCGGAGATCTCGACGATCATCGTCCCGTCCGGCACTCCGGGCTTCGTCGCCGAGGCTCCGTACGACAAGCTCGGCTGGCACATCTCCGACACGCACCCGCTCAGCTTCAACGGATGCCGCGTCCCCGCAGAGAACCTCCTCGGCGAGCGCGGCCGCGGCTATGCGCAGTTCCTCGCCACCCTCGACGACGGCCGCATCGCCATCGCTGCGCTCGCGGTCGGCTGCATCGAGGCGTGCCTCGACATGTCCCGCGAGTACGCCCTCGACCGCCAGACGTTCGGCGGCCCGATCGGGCGCAAGCAGGGGGTCGCCTTCCAGATCGCCGACCTGGCCGTCGCCGCACGGGCCGCGCGCGCCCTCACGTACGAGGCGGCCGCGATGAAGGACGCCGGCATCGGCGGGCAGGAGCTCAAGCAGGCCGCGTCCATCGCGAAGCTGTACGCCACCGAGCAGGCCGTGACCGCTACGCGGATCGCGACGCAGGTGTTCGGTGGGTACGGCTTCATGGAGGAGTACCCCGTGGCCCGGTTCTACCGCGACGCCAAGATCCTCGAGATCGGCGAGGGGACGTCCGAGGTGCAGCGCATGCTCATCGCGCGAGGGCTCGGCCTGCCGGTCGAGTAGGGTCGGCGATCATGGCGTACGAGGTGTTCCGCTCCGTCGAGGGCGACTGGGAGCGGGTGCGCGAGCTGCGGCTCCGGGCTCTGAAGGACACGCCGATCGCGTACGGCGAGCGGTACGACGACGCGGTGGTCGCAGGCGAGGAGGACTGGCGTGACCGCGCGGCGCGGAGCGCCTCTCCGGGCAACGTCCAGGTCGTCGCGCGATTCGTCGACGGCGACGACGCCGGTCGCTGGATCGGGTCGATGGCGGGTTTCGTCTCGCCTGGGCTTCCGGCGTACGCGACCGGCGGCGCAGGCACCGACCCGGACGCACCGCCACGGGCCAACCTCGTCGGTGTCTTCGTCGACCCCCAGGTGCGTGGACGCGCCGCGGGTGTGACGGACGCGCTCCTCGATGCCGTCGCCATGTGGGCGCATGACGAGGAGGGTCTCGACCGGCTGTTCCTGCACGTCCACGAGGACAACGTCCGGGCCGCGGCGTACTACCGACGGCGGGGGTTCGTCGCGACCGGGGAGTCCTTCCCGGCCGTCCTGCACGACGGCGTGGAGCAGGAGATGGTGCTCGCCCTGCGGTGAGCGGTCACCCTTCGAAGAGCGTCGGTTCCGACGGCTCCTGGAGCGAGACGCCGACGCGCTCGTGGTCGCCGAATGGGACGAGCGGATCGTTGGCTCGCTGATCGTCGGATGGGACGGGTGGCGTTTTCATCTCTACCGGTTGGCCGTCGGCCCGGAGGTGCGACGGAGCGGCGTGGCACATCGCTTGATCGCGTACGCAGAGAAGCGTGCGCGGCAGGTAGGTGCTGGCCGGATCGACGCGATGGTGCTCGAGGGCAACGAGCAGGGGGCTGCGTTCTGGGACGCGGCTGGTTTTCGTCCACAGGGCGAGTGGCGGAGATGGATACGCACAGCCCCGTACGAGGGGTAGCCGACGGACCTCGTGCCGCAGTAGAATCATACTTGTGTTCGATCCTGAGGCGATGGACCTGCTGGACGCGGCGCTGGACGCGCTCGCCGACCAGCCCGCGGGTCTGGCCTCGGACGAGCAGACGTGCGAGATGCAGCGTCGGCTGGCGGCGGCGACAGACCGCTTGGGTGGGCTGCAGGCCAGGTGGTTCGACCAGATGCAGGAGCGACGTTCATACGAGGTGGAGGGCGCCTCGTCGACGGCCGCATGGGCGCGCCGCGAGCTGCGGTGGGACGTGAAGCAGTCGCGCGCGGCGGTCGCGGCAGGACGCACGATGCGGGTCCTGCCGGCAGTCGGTGCGGCGCGTCGGGCGGGAGAGATCCGTGGTGGACACGTGGACGCGTTCACGGTCGCCCTCAAAAAGGCTGATCGAGAGATCGTCGAGGCTGCCGAGGACGTGATGCTCGACGTCGCGCGCGTCTGCGAGCCGGCCGAGCTGACCCGGCAGCTCACGATGCTGGTCGACACGGCTCACCCGGAGGAGCTTGACCGCGCTTATGCCGCGGGCATGGAGAAGCACGACCTGACCATCGCTCGCTGCGGTGAGGGCTTCCACGTCAACGGGTTCCTCGACGCCGTCGCCGGCACGCGACTCAAGACGTGGCTGACGGCAGCATCGGCGCCACGTGGATCCGACGACCCCCGCACGCCTGCGCAGCGCCGGGTCGACGCGATCGGGGACCTCGCTGCGTCCGCGCTCGAGCACGGCCTGCCGGCCGATCGTGGGGTTCGACCACAGGTCGGTGTGATGGTCGAGGCGTCGTGGCTCGCCGGACAGCCCGCTGCCGAGCCGCCCGTCCTCGCGGGGTGGGGGCCTGTCGGACCCAAGCTGTTCGACTACCTGAGCTGCGACGCCGATCGCACCGACTTCCTTGTCGCCGGCGACACGACCGGCCCGACCCCACAGGCCGACGTCCTCAATGTCGGGCGCACCCACCGGCTGGCGACCTACAAGCAGCGGCAGGCGGTTCACGCGAGGCAGGGCTGGGTCTGTGCCAACCCGGGTTGCGGGGGCACTCACCTGGAGCTGCACCACGTGGCGTGGTGGGATCGTGACGGCGGCCGGACCGATCTCGACAACCTCGTCGGGCTGTGCCCCCGGTGCCACCAGCTGATCCACCTCGGCAAGCTCTGGGTGGCGCCTGACGGCGAGCGAGGGTTTGTCTTCAGCCGCCGCAAGGGCGCGAGGATCCTCGAGATCGAGGATCGTCATCGCGTGCAGCGCCAACGGTTGAGCGATCGCCTGCGCGAGTTTCGCACGCCGCAGGGCTCAGGGGTCCACGAGCGCGCTCGGACTCGTGACCACGCGAGGACCTCCACGCTCCACCGACCGCGACCCGATCGTCGCTCGCCGGTGGAGACGCACCTCGATCGGCTCCTGCACCTGCGGAGCTGAGCCGGACGCCGCCAGCTCAGACGAGCGTCATCACCACAGGTCGGTCCACCGGACACCGAGTCCGGCCAGCATCGTGCGCAGCAGTGGGAGCGAGAGGCCGACCACGTTGTGGTGGTCGCCCTCGATCCTCTCCACGAACGCGCCGCCGAGCCCGTCCACGGTGAACGCGCCCGCCACGTGCAGCGGCTCTCCGGTCGCGACGTACGCCTCGATCTCGGCGTCATCGAGGTCGGCGAAGTGCACCGTCGTTGCTGCGTCGTCGGAGACTTCCCGCTCGCCGAGACGTACGCAGTGTCCGGTGTGGAGCACCCCTGTGCGTCCGCGCATCATCCGCCATCGTTCGATCGCCGTCTGAGCGTCGGCGGGCTTGCCGAGGACCTCGCCGTCGAAGGCGAGCACCGAGTCGCAGCCGACCACCAACGTGTCGTCGGGACTGTTCAGCCGGTGGGCGACCGCCCGGCACTTCAGTCGCGCGAGCTCCGTCGCCACCACCACCGGATCGTCCGACACGATGACCGACTCGTCGACACCGGAGACGATGACCTCTGGTTCGAGCCCAGCACTCCTCAGCGTGGCCAGACGAGCGGGGGACTGGGAGGCGAGGACGAGGCGGGGTCGAGTCACGCGAGCCAGCGTACGGCGGCCGTCACCGGTAGGGATGCGGATGGTCCGGGCCTGTGTGCTCGAGCTCGAACCGACCGTCGGCGCGCAACGCCTCGATCAGGGCGGAGGTCCCGCCGACGCCGACCCACCGGATGTCTCGTTCGCTGCCGTCGCCGTCGACGTCGGAGGCGACGCACCATGCGTGGTCGGCCGGCCAGAACAGGTGCGGCCCGCCGATACCGCCGTGCCCGGGGTCGTCTCCCCATTGGCCGATCTCGCCCAGTGCGCCCCCGAACATCAGATAGCAGCGCTCCCCGAACATGCCGAGGGTCACCCGTGGCATCCGCGTGACCGCAGGTGGGAAGGCATCAGGGAATCCCTGGGCTCCCGACCCTTCGAGCCCGCCGCCTTCCCACAGGCAGAAGTACGCCTCGGCGGCCGACGTCGTGTGCAGGGCGAGCACCTCGACGAGCGCGGCCCGCACGTCCTCGTCGTCGAGGTCGCCGCCCTCCGCGCCCTGCGCCGTGCGACCGCGACCGACCAGCCGCACGTACGAGGCGAAGCCTGGCGGTCCGTACGAGGCGAGGTCGAACCAGTGGGCGCCCGACGACACGAGCCAGTCGGCGGCACCGACGTCGGCGAGCGGACGAAGGGTCACGCCTTCGGTTCTAGCGCGAGAACGCCGACCTGCGCCACCCGTCGTGCCCATGCGTGTGCGTCGGGCGCGTGGCGCGGGCGGGGTCTCCCCATGCCGAGCGGCGCGCCGCGGGCGCTGCGGCGACCGCCGCTCCACGCGCCGCGACGACCGCGATGAGGGCAGCGAGCTCCTCGGGGGTGGGGTCGCCCTTGACGACGCGGAGGAGAGGAGTGGTCTCGACAGGCTCGACCGACGAGGTTGCGGTCTCGACAGGCTCGACCGACGAGGTGCTCACAGCGGGATGTTCCCGTGCTTCTTGGGTGGGAGCGTCTCGCGCTTGCTGCGCAGCAGGCGCAGCGCACGGACGATCTCGGTGCGGGTCTCGTGGGGCTGGATGACGGTGTCGATGTAGCCGCGCTCTGCCGCGATGTAGGGGTTGGCGAGCGTCTGCTCGTACGCGTCGATCAGCTCCGCCCGCGTCGCCTCGGGATCGTCCGCGGCAGCAAGGGTCTTACGGTGCAGGATGTTGACCGCGCCCTGGGCGCCCATGACCGCGATCTGCGCCGTCGGCCAGGCGATGTTGAGGTCGGCGCCGAGGTGCTTGGAGCCCATGACGTCGTACGCGCCGCCGTACGCCTTGCGGGTGATGACGGTGACCAGCGGGACGGTGGCCTCGGCATAGGCATAGATCAGCTTGGCGCCGCGGCGGATGATGCCGTTCCACTCCTGGTCGGTGCCCGGCAGGAAGCCAGGCACGTCGACGAAGGTCAGCACGGGCACGTTGAACGCGTCGCAGGTACGGACGAAGCGTGCGGCCTTCTCAGAGGCGTCGATGTCGAGGGTGCCGGCGAACTGCATCGGCTGGTTGGCCACGACGCCGACCGAGCGGCCCTCGACGCGGCCGAAGCCGATGAGGATGTTCGGCGCGAACAGCGGCTGCACCTCGAGGAACTCCCCGTCGTCGAGCACGGACTCGATGACGGTGTGCATATCGTACGGCTGGTTGGGGGAGTCCGGGATCAGCGTGTCGAGCGAGCGGTCCTCGTCGGAGATGTCGAGGTCCGCCTCCTCGACGTGGACCGGAGCGTCCTCCATGTTGTTCTGGGGGAGGTAGGACAGCAGCGCCTTGACGTACTCGATCGCGTCTTCTTCGTCGGCGCCCATGTAGTGGGCGTTGCCCGACTTGGTGTTGTGCGTGCGCGCGCCGCCGAGCTCCTCCATCGTCACGTCCTCGCCGGTGACGGTCTTGATCACGTCGGGGCCGGTGATGAACATGTTGGAGGTGCCGTCAACCATCACGGTGAAGTCGGTGACCGCGGGGGAGTAGACGTGACCGCCCGCGCACGAGCCCATGATCAGGCTGATCTGCGGGATCACACCGGAGGCGTGGACGTTGCGGCGGAAGATCTCGCCATACAGACCGAGCGAGACCACACCCTCCTGGATGCGGGCGCCGGCGCCCTCGTTGATCCCGACGATCGGGGAGCCGGTCTTGATCGCCAGATCCATGATCTTGGTGATCTTCTCCCCGTAGACCTCGCCCAGCGATCCGCCGAACACGGTGAAGTCCTGGCTGAAGACGCAGACCTGACGGCCGTCGACCGTGCCATAGCCGGTGATCACGCCGTCGCCGTACGGGCGGTTCTTCTCCAGCCCGAACGCTGTCGACCGGTGCCGCGCCAGCTCGTCGATCTCGACGAAGGAGCCCTCGTCGAAGAGCATCTCGATCCGCTCGCGCGCGGTCTGACGGCCCTTCGCATGCTGCTTCTCGACGGCCTTCGCCGATCCCGCGTGCACCGCCTCGTCGAGGCGACGGTCGAGATCGGCCAGCTTGCCGGCCGTCGTGTGCGTGTCGATCTGACCCGGCTCGGGTACCACTGCTTCGCTCACGGGGTCAGGGTAGCCGCCGGGCGTCACCGGTCCGCCGAAGGGCGCGGATCGTGGGACAGTGGCCCCATGAGCGACTTGCCACTCGACTCTCCTCTCGTCCGACGCCCCCTCGATGCCGCGGGGCTCGAGCAGGCCCTGATCACCCTGCGGTCCTGGTGGCAGGACGTCCGCGTCGTGCCCGAGACCGCGAGCACCAACGCCGACCTCGCCGCGCTCGCGCGGGCCGGCGCGCCTGAGGGCACGCTGCTCACGACGGACCACCAGACCGCGGGTCGTGGTCGGCTCGACCGCAAATGGGAGATGCCGCCGTACTCGGCCGTCGCGGTGTCGATCCTCGTCCACCCGCGCGTCGAAGGGCACCGCTGGACGTGGCTGCCGCTGCTGGCCGGACTCGCTGCGGTCGCCGCCGCACGTCAGGCGGGGGTGATCGCGGAGCTGAAGTGGCCCAACGACGTCATCGTCGAGGACCGCAAGCTCGGTGGGCTGCTTGTCGAACGCGTCGACACCCCGAGTGGTCCCGCCGCCGTGGTCGGCTGCGGCATCAACGTCTCGGTGACGCCTGAGGAGATCGGCGTCCCCAACGCCACGTCCCTCACCCACGAGGGATCGCCGACGGCGGAGCGGACGGGGCTGGTGAGCGAGTACGCGAAGGCGTTCGAGGCGCTGTACGACGGGTGGACCAAAGCCGGCGGTGACCCCGAGGCCGGACTGCGCGCCGCGTACGAGAACGTCAGCGCGACGCTCGGGCGCGAGGTGTCCGTGCTCTACCCCGACGGCACCACGCTCGAGGGCACCGCGGTGGGGCTCGACGAGAGCGGGCGGCTCCAGGTCAGCCACGACGGCGAGGTCACGGCAGTCAGCGCCGGAGACATCACCCATCTGCGCACCCCGGCATGACACGATGACCCCGTGGGTGTCTCAAAGAAGCTGCTGATCGAGGGTGAGCACGAGATCCTGACGGTCCGTACGCACGTCAAAGCGCTGTTCGGCGCCTTCCTGGTGCTCGTGGTCGTTGCCGGCGCGGGCGGGTTCGGGGCCGCCGTGACCGACGGCGTCGTGCGTACGGGGGTGCTCGTCGTCGCGCTGATCGTGATCGTCGTCTGGGCTGTGCTGCCGTTCCTGCGGTGGTTCACCTGGACCTACACGATCACCAACCGCCGTCTGATCGAGCAGAAGGGCATCCTGACCCGCACGGGCCGGATCATCCCGCTCAACCGGATCAACGACGTCTCGTACGAGAAGCACCTCAGCGACCGCATCCTCGGCTGCGGCACGCTGATCGTCCACGACGCGAGCGAGCAGGCCGGGCTCCGCATCCGGGATGTCCCGCGCGTCGAGGACGTCCACCGCGAGCTGACCTCGCTCGTCTTCGCCGCGCACCATCCGACCACCATGAGCGACGAGCAGATCTGACGTGGCAGACGACCTGGCCCGCGCCATCCTCGGTGCGGAACCCACCTTCACCAGCGACGAGATCGCGGCCGCCGCGGGGCTGTCGTACGAGGAGACGCGCCGGCTGTGGCGGGCCCTCGGGTTCCCCGACTCCGCAGGCACGAAGGCGTTCGTCCCCGCCGACCTCGACGCGCTGCAGACGGTGCGCGCGATCGTCGGCACGGGCGTCATCGACGAGGACACAGTCGTCCGCCTCACGCGTGCGCTCGGCTCGACCATGTCGCGTCTGGCCGACTGGCAGGTCTCGACGATCGCCGAGGTGCTCGAGCGACGGACCGGCTCCGGTGAACTCGAACGTGTGGCGTGGTCGACCTCGGGTCGCGCTGTCGCGGAGGCGATGGGCCCGGTCTTCGAGCGGCTGCTCGTCTACGCATGGCGCCGTCACCTCGCCGCGTCGGCCAGCCGCGCAGAGGCGTTGGCCGCGGACGAGGAGGACGTCCTCCGCATGGTGGTCACGGTCGGGTTCGCCGATCTCGTCGCGTTCACCAAGCTGTCCAACGGCCTCGACGACGACGGCCTCGCCGACCTCGTCGAGGAGTTCGAGAGCCGGTGCATCGACATCATCACCGAGGGTGGCGGGCGTCCGATCAAGACGCTCGGTGATGCGGTGCTGTTCGTGGCCGAGACCCCGGAGCTCGCGGCCGACATCGCCTTCGCCGTCGTCGCGGAGATCGGTGGAGACCGAGACCTGCCCGACGTGAGGGTCGGCCTGGGGACGGGGCCGGTCATCTCCCGTCTCGGCGACGTCTACGGCCCGCCGGTCAACCTGGCCTCACGCCTGACCGCGGTGGCCCGACGCAACCGCGTGATCATCGATCGCGCGACCGCTGACGGCCTCAGCGACCGGTTCGAGACTCGGGCGATGGCGCAACGTCATCTGCGTGGCTTCGGCACGATGGAGCCGTTGACCGTACGCCACCGCTGGTCCTACAACGGTTGACGAGTCATTCCGCGGGTGCTCGCGAGTCACTCTCGGGGAACACGAAGGTCCGGTACGCCCAGAACCGGAACAGCGTGCCCAGCCCCAGGCCCACGACGTTCGCCGAGATGTTGTCGGCGAGGGCGCTGTCGAACCCGAGCACGTAGTGGGAGAACGCGAGGCACCCCACCGCGATGAGCATCCCGATGCCGTTCATCACGACGAACAGCGCGACCTCGCGGTGTGCGGTGTGCCGGCCGCGCCCGCGCCATGTCCACTGCCGGTTGCCGAAGTAGGTCACGCACATGGCCACGGCCACCGAGATGACCTTGGCCGTCAGCGGCTTGTGCTCCAGAAGTCCGGGATCACCCGCGTACCGGAGCAGGTTGAACACCACCACATCGGTGACGTATCCAGCCAGGCCCACGATCCCGAAGGCGCCGACCTCGCGGACCCGCTCCTTGGCACGCCCCGCCGTCGTCGTCATCACCCGAGCCTACGTGGACAGGGAGAAGGCGCCGGACCGTCCACGCGCTCCGGCGCCCGCGTCCCCTCCGGGCTCAGCCCTTGCAGCCGTAGCCGCCCGTTAGCATGAGGCCCGTGGACAGCCCCATCGACAGCCCTGTGCTCGCGATCGTCGGAGGCGGGCAGCTGGCCCGGATGATGGAGCAGGCCGCCGTGTCGCTCGCGGTCCCCGTGAGCCTGCTCGCCGAGGCGCCTGGCGTGAGCGCCGCCCAGGTGAACCCGAGGACCACCGTCGGCGACTACCGCGACCTCGAGACGCTCCGTACGGTCGCGGCCGAGTGCGCGGTCGTCACCTTCGACCACGAGCACGTCCCACCGGAGCACCTGCGCACGCTCGACGCGGAGGGTCACGCCTGCAGGCCGGGCCCGCACGCGCTGCTGTACGCCCAGGACAAGCGCGAGATGCGCGAGCGTCTCACCGCGCTCGGCGTCCCATGCCCCCGGTGGGCGCCTGTGGCCGATGCTGCCGACCTGGAGCGGTTCGCCGCCGCCGGCGACGGCTTCCCCGTGGTCGTGAAGACGACCCGTGGCGGCTACGACGGCAAGGGCGTCTGGGTGGTCGATGACGCTGCTGCTGCCGCCGAGGCCTTCGCCGCGGGCGTGCCGCTGATCGCCGAGGAGAAGATCGACTTCCGCCGCGAGCTCTCCGCGCTCGTCGCGCGCTCGGTGTCAGGCCAGGTCGCGGCGTACCCGGTCGTGGAGTCCCGCCAGGAGAACGGCGTCTGCCGCGAGGTGATCGCACCGGCGCCCGGCCTCGCCCCAGAGCTCGCCGCCGAGGCCGAGATGCTGGCGATGAAGGTCGCCGCCGCGCTCGACGTCGTCGGGATCCTCGCGGTCGAGCTGTTCGAGACCACCGACGGGCGCATCCTCGTCAACGAGCTGGCGATGCGTCCCCACAACACCGGGCACTGGACGATGGACGGCGCCGTCACGAGCCAGTTCGAAAACCACCTCCGGGCCGTGCTCGATCTGCCACTCGGGTCGCCGCGTGCGCGTGCCCCGTACACCGTGATGGTCAACATCCTCGGCGGCGAGGTCGGACGCCTGTACGACGGATACGCGCACGTGATGGCGCGGGACCCCGACCTCAAGGTGCACCTGTACGGCAAGGCCGTGAAGCCCGGCCGCAAGGTCGGGCACGTGAATGCGTACGGCGACGACCTCGACGACCTGCTCGAGCGTGCGCGTCACGCCGCGGCGTGGTTCGAGGGACGGCTGGACGACGAGATCGAGGACGAGGCTCAGGAGGCCCCGCGTGACTGAGACACCGAAGGTCGGCATCGTGATGGGGTCGGACTCCGACTGGCCGACGATGAAGGCAGCGGCGGAGGCGCTCGAGGAGTTCGGCGTCTCGTACGAGGCCGACGTCGTGTCGGCGCACCGCATGCCCGACGAGATGCTCGCGTACGGTCGCGAGGCGCATGCCCGCGGTGTGCAGGTGATCATCGCCGGAGCCGGGGGAGCGGCGCACCTGCCTGGCATGCTCGCGGCGGTGACCCCGCTCCCCGTGATCGGTGTCCCGGTCGCCCTGAAGTATCTCGACGGGATGGACTCGCTGCTCTCGATCGTGCAGATGCCGGCCGGCGTCCCGGTCGCGACCGTCGCGATCGGCAACGCCCGCAACGCCGGCCTCCTTGCGGTCCGGATCCTCGCGGCCTGCGACCCGGCGCTGAGTGAGGCGATGGTGGCGTTCCAGGAGCGCCTCGCCGACGCCGCCCGGGCGAAGGGTGCAGTCGTACGAAAGGCGCGCGGCGACTCGGCTACGTAAACCGTAGTTTCACGATCCGTTGCACACGTGAGGTGCGTCACAGTACAGTCCTGGTGACGCCCGTTCCTCCTGCGTCTGGCCGCCGGTCCGGCGCTGGCGTCGCCATCTCGCACCGTGAGGTGACGCACCGTGAAGAAGCTCTCTCGACTGCTGGCCGTGGTGGCCACCACGATCCTCTGCCTGACCGCTGTGCCCGGGCCTGCCGAGGCGGCCTGGGTCAATCCGCTCCCGCGCCCGATGCGGTTCGCGCCGCTGGGCGAGGACTCCTCGTTCCCCGCCGCCTTCGCCCGTACGCTCGTCCAGCCGAACCGCAACCCGATCGGCGCCAACGACTGGAGCTGCCGGCCGTCGAGCCGCCATCCGGTCCCCGTCGTCCTGGTCCACGGCACCTGGGAGAACGCCTACAACAACTGGAACGGGCTCTCGCCAGTGCTGAAGGACCAGGGCTACTGCGTCTTCGCGCTCAACTACGGCAACTCCACGGGCATCGCGTTCCTCAACGGCACGGGTGACATGATCGCGAGCGCGCAGGAGCTTGCCCCGTTCGTCGACCGGGTCCGCGCCGCGACCGGCGCGTCGAAGGTCGACCTGATCGGCCACTCGCAGGGCGGTGCCGTCGCGCGCTACTACGCCAACAAGATCGGTGGCGCTGCAAAGGTCGACCAGGTGATCGGCATCGCCCCGTCCAACCACCCGACGACGTTGTCGGGCATCACTGAGCTCGGCAAGACGCTGCGCCTGTTCGGCCTCGCGATGGGCCTGCTCGAGCTGGTCGACATGCCGGCCGCGCAGCAGCAGGCCGACAAGAGCCCCGCGCCGCAGTCGCCGTTCTACCGGCAGCTCAACGACGCGGGTGAGACGGTGCCGGGCATCGACTACACCGTGATCGCGACGCAGTACGACGAGGTCGTCACGCCGTGGGAGCGCGCGTACATCCAAGGTGGCGGCTCGGCTGTCGACAACATCCGCCTGCAGGACGTCTGCCCGATCGATCTCTCGGAGCACGTGTCGATCACGTACTCCAAGAACGTCGCGCAGATCGTCATGAACGCCCTCGATCCGACCAGGCAGCACCGTGTCTGGTGCTATCCGCAGGCACCGCTGACTGGCAACATGCAGCTGATCGGTTGAGCCGCGGCGGTCAGTAGAGGTTCTTGGAGTACGCCTCGCCGTAGTAGGCCTCCAGTGCCTCGAGCGAGTCCTGAGGTCGCTCGAGGCGCTGGGCCACCTCGGCGCGGCTGGCGAGGACCTCGGGGTGCCAGGACTCCTGGTTCCACAGGCGTGAGCGCAAGAACGCCTTCGCGCAGTGGAAGAACACCTCCTCGATCGCGACCTCCAACGCGAGGATCGGTCGGTGGCCCTTGACCGTCAAGGCGTCGAAGTACGGCGCGTCGGTCACGATCCGCGCCCGCCCGTTGATCCGCAGCGTGTCCCCGCGGCCGGGCACGACGAACAGCAGACCGGCGTACGGGTTCTCGAGGACGTTGAGGAATCCGTCGACCCGGCGGTTGCCGGGGCGCTCCGGGATCGCGACGGTGGTGGCGTCTACGACGTGGCCGATGCCGGCGGGGTCGCCCTTGGGCGAGACGTCGCAGCGGCCCGACGTGTCGGACGTGGAGACCAGGCAGAACGGCGACGCGGCCAGCCACGCCACGTGGTCCTCGAGCAGCTCGGCGCGCACCTTGTCGCGGACACGGGGGAGCGGATCTCCGACGAGAGCGCGGAGCTCGTCGACGGACGTGATCTCGGTGACTGGTGCGGAGGGCTGGGTGCTCACGGGCATGGCGCAAGCCTAGGGCCCTGCGGGTAGCTGGTTAACCGTCATTAGCATGGGGGGTGTGACCACTGACCAGCCCATGTTCGCTCTGTCCGAGGAGCACCAGGCCATCCGCGAGGCCGTCCGCGCCGTCTGCGACGCCAAGGTTGCTCCGTTCGCCGCCGCCGTCGACGAGGAGGCGCGCTTCCCGCAGGAGGCGTACGACGCGCTGGTCGCGTCCGACTTCCACGCGCCCCACATCGGTGAGGAGTACGGCGGCGCCGGAGCGGACGCTCTCGCGACCGTGCTCGTCATCGAGGAGGTGTCGCGTGCGTGCGTCTCGTCGTCGCTGATCCCCGCGGTGAACAAGCTCGGCAGCCTTCCGGTGATCCTGTCCGGCAGCGAGGAGCTGAAGCAGAAGTACCTCCCGGCCGTCGCTGCGGGCACGTCGATGTTCTCGTACTGCCTCTCGGAGCCGGACGCCGGCAGCGACGCCGCCGGCATGAAGACCCGCGCGGTCCGCGACGGCGACCACTGGGTCCTCGACGGCGTGAAGCGCTGGATCACGAACGCTGGCGAGTCGGACTTCTACACCGTCATGGCGGTGACCGACCCCGAGAAGCGGTCGAAGGGCATCAGTGCGTTCGTCGTCGAGAAGTCCGACGAGGGGGTGTCCTTCGGTGCTCCGGAGAAGAAGCTCGGCATCAAGGGTTCCCCGACGCGCGAGGTTTACCTCGACAAGGTTCGCATCCCCGCCGACCGCATGATCGGCGCCGAGGGTACGGGCTTCGCGACCGCGATGCAGACCCTCGACCACACCCGCGTGACGATCGCCGCACAGGCCGTCGGCGTCGCACAGGGGGCGCTCGACTATGCCCTCGGCTATGTCAAGGAGCGTCAGCAGTTCCGCAAGCCGATCGCGGAGTTCCAGGGTCTGCAGTTCATGCTGGCCGACATGGGCATGAAGGTCGAGGCCGCGCGTCAGATCACGTACGCAGCCGCCGGGCGCAGCGAGCGCGGCGACAAGGACCTCACCTTCTTCGGTGCTGCCGCCAAGGCCTTTGCGTCCGACACCGCGATGCAGGTCACGACCGATGCCGTCCAGCTGCTCGGCGGCTACGGCTTCACGCGCGACTACCCGGTCGAGCGCATGATGCGCGACGCCAAGATCACGCAGATCTACGAAGGCACCAACCAGGTGCAGCGCATCGTGATGGCGCGCCAGCTCCTGGCCGGGATCCAGTCCGAGCTCTGACACGCTCTGGGGGCTGTGGTGTGTCAGTGGGCGGTCGGTCGCAACCGGCCGCCCACTGACGTTCCGGGCTGGGCCGGCCTCTGCCTTCGAACCTGATCGAATCGTGTGGCGGGAGCGGGCTCGGTCGACCGAGGCTCGATGCCCAAGGGCCCCTCAGGGTCCACGGCAGAAAGGAGCCTCGCATCATGCGACATCGAACCCGGCTGCTCAGCACAGCCGCCGCAGCAGTGCTGGTGACGACTCTTGGAGGCATCGTCACCACACCGGCTCACGCGGCCACGCCGACCTGTACCGAGGCGGTCCGCAAGTACAGCGCCAGCGGCGAGCGCATGTTCATCCCCGTCCAGTACTCCACGCTCAGTCCCACCTGCGTGATGAAGCGCGGGCACAAGAACAACGCGGTCAAGTACCTCCAGCAGGTCATGCGGGACACCTACGACTACAACATCGCGGTGGACGGTGACTTCGGCCCGGCGACGCAGAGCGCGCTGACCAGTCTTCAGCGGCGCCTAGGAATCAAGGCCGACGGCATCTACGGGTCTCAGACCCGTGACGCGATCTGCTGGCCTCTCTACTACGAGGACAACGCCTGCTGGTGGTACGACGAGTAGGTCGCCGCTCCTGGCCGTCGGCCCAGGGTCACGACGTGAGGTCGTACCTGCGGTATCTGACGACGACGCGGTCCAGCCGTGCGGGCTTCGTGCCCTTCCACTGCACCGCGAACCGGAGGCGGCCGTCGGCACGGACCCATCGCTCGGGGACCGCGACCTCGAGGTGCCGTCGGTTGCGGGTGAGGGCGCGGCGCTGGAGGGTTTCGCCCCACGGCGCGATCACCGCGATCTTGACGTCGCCGGGGTTGTCCCAGGCGCCGTGCAGCCGGATGCGCATCCGGCGATCCTTGAGGCGATCACGCGGTATCCGGACGGAGTGCACGGACGTGACCCGCGCCGCGCCCTTGCCGGCGGCCTTGCGCCGGAATCGCAGTACGCCGTGCTTGCCGCGTTGGACGCGGGCGTTTTGCTTCACCGCGGTCCGCTGCCACGACGAGCGCGCGGAGGCGGCGACCGAGCGTGTGACCGAGTCCGGATATCCGCGACGCAGGGTGAAGGGGGCGGACACCGGCCCGTACACGTCCGACTCGTCAACGCCCGCCCCGGTCCTGATCGTCCTGATCAGCTCGATGCGGTAGGTGCCCTCAGGCGCTGTCGTCGCGGGCCGCCCTTCCCGACGGATCGCTCCGTCCCAGGCGATCACTGGTTGGTCCCAGCCGATCCCGCCGATCGGGTCGCCCAGAGGTTTGCCGTCGGCCGTGAGCACGCGATAGCGGAAGCCTGTCATCCTCGCCTCGTAGGAGTCGATCCGAGGACTCAGCTCCATCACCCGCGGCACACCGGTCGCGGCGACGGCCTGCGGGTAGAACACCGAGGTCTTCGGGGTGAGCCTGGTCATCGGCGCGGCGTTGCTGATGAACAGCGTCTCGCTCTTGCGGGTGGACTTCTTGAAGTCGGGTGCCGTCGCGGTGGTCTCGACCTCGAACCGGTACTCACCGGCTGGCAGCGGACGACCCAGACGTTCTTTCGGGTCGATCAGGATGCGCGTGCCCCACGGGGCTGGGTTGCGTGCCTCCCTGATCTGGTCTGCACTGAACTCGTACGGGCCGGCAACTGTCGCACCGGCAGCGGAGATGATCCGCCAACGGGCTGTGAGCGGAGTACGGGAGTCCAGGCTCACCTGGCTGGTCGCGGTCTCCCATAGACCGTCGCCGTTCTGGCTCAGCAGCATCGTGCTCGGCCCCCACAGGGTGAGGTCCGGTTCCTTGCGAACCGTCAGGGAGAGCCCGGTTCTCTCGCACACCTGCCCGTTGAGCGAATTGCACTGCCGCAGCGACACGAAGAGGTCGACACTCGACGTGCTCGAGATGGCGACATCGATCACGTCGCCGTCATGGACCTGCCTGCTCGTGACGTCACCGTCGACCGTCGCCGGGGACCCGCCGAGACCTGTGACCCGCAGCGAGACCTGTTTGGTGACCGACGGGTCGATCACCGAAGGCAACGGTTTCGTGGGCGTAAGCGTCGGCCGCGGTCCCCGTACCGGGACGGGCTCGCTGACGGTCGTGCACGACTCCAGGCTCGCATCGGAGCATGCCCGGACCCACGCGACGAACCGTGGGGGGAGCCCGGCTGTCGGCAGGGTGTCGCGGAAGATGCCGTCCGGGCCTGCAGCCACCGGCGTGCGCCGGACGATCCACGTCGAGCTTGCCGACGTCGCCAGCTCGAAGACCACGTACGGCGACTCCGACGTCGCGGTGAGCTCGGCCGTCCCTGTGAGCAGCGTGTCCGGGGCCGGCGACGTCAGGACGGGTGCTGCCCAGTCCTCCGCTGCGCCCGCAGAAACTGGCCCTGCACCGGAAGCCACCAGCACGGCAGCGGTCAGCACCCCTACGACAGCTCGACGCACCACAGCGATTTCCGATCAGTCCGAGGCATCGCTGCCCGCCGGTGAGACGGCTGAAATTAGCAGAGATCTCCGGGCTCGGACGGGGCCTCCCGCAGATTCGCTCGCTAACGACCGCGTCAGCTCGCCGGCAGCCCGTCCTTGGTGCAGACGGCCTTGGTGATCTTGTCCGTCTTGTCGGTCTTGATGTACTCGAAGAGCTGCAGCGCCCGCTCCTTGTCCCAGCGCACCGACGCGTCGGCGATCGGGACGGTGCAGTTGTGGCCGGAGCCGCCCATCGCACCCGAGAGGTTCCAGGCGAAGCGGCCCAGCGACAGCGGGCCGACGTTGCCGCCGATGCGCAGCGACCCGGTCGCCGAGCTCACGACGCCGGCGTATCGGAACGGGTTGAGGAACGTCGACGGCGACTTCACCGCACCGGCGATCGCCCCGAGCACCTCGCGCTGAGACTGGACGCGCTGCAGGTCCTGCGTTGCGTACGTGTGCCGTGAACGCGCATAGCCGAGCGCGGTCGCACCATCGACCTCCTGGCACCCCTTCGCGAGCTTGAGGCCGGCGTCCTTGTCCTTGATCGCCTTCTTCGGGCAGATCTCGACCCCGCCGACGGCGTCGACCATGTTCACGAAGCCGCCGAACCCGATCTCGACGTAGTCGTCGATCCGGACGCCGGTCGTGTTCTCCAGCGTCTCGACGAGCAGCTTCGGCCCGCCGTACGCGAACGCGGCGTTGATCTTGGTCCGGCCATGGCCGGGGATCGGGACGATCGAGTCACGGGGGATCGACACGAGCGTCGTCGGCCCGCTGCCGACGTGCATCATCATGATCGTGTCCGTGCGGCGCCCCTCGGCGTCACCGGTCGCGAGCTCCTTGCGCTGCTCCTTGGTGAGGCCTTCGCGGCTGTCGGAGCCGACGAGCAGGTACGTGGTGCCGGGCTGGTCGGCCGGACGCTCACCGCCGGGGGAGGCGTCGACCTTCTCGATGTTGCCCCACGCCCACACCGGAACGGCGATCAGGAAGACCAGCCACGCCACGAGCAGGAGCGTGATGATCCGCCCCGGCCGCAGCCAACGCCGTCCGCCGCCACGCGTCCCTGCGCCGCGCCCGCCGCCGCCCTGCGAGGGCGGTGCGGCATCGGGGTACTGCATCGGCGGCAGATCCGAAGGCCGCTGGTGTGGCTCGTTCGGCGGCCCCTGGGGCGGGGGAGCGGAGTACGCGCCGGGTCCGCCAGGAGGGTATGACGACGAGGCTCCCACGACCTGCGTGGCATCGTCGTCGGGGCCGTAGAGCCAGCCGTAGCCGGCCTCGTCCCGGGGGTTCGGATCGCGTTCGGGCATGCGTTCGAAGGTACCGGACGACGTCGCGCGTGCTGCGCCCTCCTCGGCGCGTCGTCCCGGTCGAGGCCGGTCCGCTGGTGATACTGGCGGGGCGTCCAGGGGTGGGCGCCGCACCGACAGCGACATCACGGGGGTACATGTCCGACCGCGAAGACTCGTACGGACGAACGCAGGCAGAGGTGGACTCGGCCCGCGTCCGATTCCGCAGAGCGCTCTCGTTGATGGTCATGACGCTCGTGGCCCCCGGCTCGGCGCAGCTGCTGGCCGGCAACAAGCAGGTCGGACGCGTGGCGCTGCGGATCTGGGCCGGCCTGTGGGGTCTCGTCCTCCTGCTCCTCCTGCTGGCATGGATCGACCGGGGCATCGTGATCTCCCTCCTCACGTCGACCGGCCTGCTGTGGCTCATGCGCTTCGCCCTCATCGCGCTCGCCCTCGGGTGGGTGGCCCTGTTCGCCGACTCCTGGCGTCTCGGAACCCCGCTGCGGCTCGAGCGCAAGCACCGCCTCGCCGTCAGTGGGGTCAGCGGCCTGCTGTGCTTCGTGACCGCGGGTGCCCTGTTCGTTGCCTCCAACCTCATGGCCGTCCAGCAGGACTTCATCAGCACGGTCTTCGGCTCCTCGGTCGTCCGCGAGGCCGAGCATGGGCGCTACAACGTGCTGCTCCTCGGAGGCGACTCGGGCAAGGGCCGTGACGGTCTGCGACCGGACTCGCTGACCGTCGCGAGCATCGACACCGAGACCGGGGACACCGTGCTCGTCGGCCTGCCGCGCAACCTTGCCGACGTCCCGTTCCCCGACGGGCACCCGATGAAGGAGGAGTTCCCGCGCGGCTTCGACTGCGACGGTTGCTACCTCAACAGCGTCAACACGTGGGCCGACGACCACCCCGACCTGTTCGAGGGCAGCGACCACGAAGGCATCGACGCGACCCGGGCAGCCGTCGAGGAGATCACCGGGCTCAAAATCAGCTACCACGTGCTCGTCAACATGAAGGGCTTCGCCTCGCTCGTCGACGCGGTCGGCGGCGTGAAGATCCGGGTCCGTGAGCGCACCGCGATCGGTGGCATCGGTTCGCCGATCACCGACTGGATCCCCAAGGGGCGCCAGAAGCTCGACGGTCGCGAGGCGCTCTGGTACGCCCGCAGCCGCGTCCAGAACTCCGACTACTCGCGCATGGCGCGCCAGAAGTGCCTGATGAGCGCGATGCTGACCCAGCTCGACCCCAACACCGTGCTCCTCAAGGCGACCAGCATCGCCGACTCGAGCAAGAAGATGCTGAGCACCGACATCCCCGCCGCGGACCTCGACACGTTCGTCGAGCTGGCGCTGAAGGCGCGGGGGGCAAAGGTGTCGACGGTGTCGCTGGTCCCGCCGGCGATCCAGACCGGCGACCCGGACTTCGACAAGATCCGCCGCATGGTCGACAAGGGGATCGCGCGCTCGGAGAAGCCCCCGGCGAAGACATCCGAGGCGGCCGGCACGTCGGGAGACGGCGAGGCGAATGAGAAGACTGCGAAGTCGGAGAAGGCCGGGGCCGATCCCGACAAAGAGCGTTCGGCTCGGATCAACGACGCCGAGGACCTCGGCGACGTCTGCTGACCCGTGTCACGCGACGGTGACGCGCTCGGTCTCGGCGATCGCGGCGAGCTGGTCGCGGTGCGCGTCGGCGTCCGGCGTCCGGACCAGCACGAGCGATCCGTTGGCGTCGAGCGCGGCGAGGACCGCATCGACCAAGGGGCCGAGGTCGCGGTCTCCGACGATCATCACGCGCGCGCCCGGGGCGTACGTGCCGCTCGCGCGGTCCGTGAGCTCCTCGTGGCTGAGCACGCCGTCGTCGGTGATGAGCGCCGGTGAGCCGTGGGCGGGTGGGTAGTACGCGGTGAAGTGGTCGCCGTGCGCGGGCACCTCGGCGTTGTAGTCGAGGACGCCGCCGGGCAACGGTGTGGTGAAGCGGCCGCCGAGCGGGCGCAGCGAGAGAGCGACGACGTCGTCGGCGCTCGCCGCCTCCTCGAGCGTCGCCGGGTCGACGACAGCGAGCCGGTCACCCGGGCGCAGGCTGACGGTCGCCCCTGCGACCCACGTCGCCAAGAACCAGATGACCGTCTCCCAGTGCACCGGGAGCAGAACGTCGACGGTGGTGTCCTCGTCGCACCCGAGGGTGTCCTGGAGCATGTTGGCGGTCTTGGCTACCCAGTTGGTGCAGGTCGTCAGGCTCAGTTCCACCCGCTCGCCGGTGGTCAGGTCGTAGAACGTGACGGCGGGCCGCGACGGATCGACAGTGGTGGCCCGTGCAAGCAGGTCGGCGATCGTCACGGTGCCACCCTAACGGCCGCGGGCACCTGAGGGTCGCACCTCGATCGCGACGTCCACCCCGTGGGCACGCGCAGCCACGCGCAGCCGCTCGGAGACGCGACCGGCCTCCACGAGCGCCTCGTCGGAGTCGTCCTTGACCGCGACCACGAACGTCGCGGGGTCGGTCGCGGTCACCTCGACAAGAGCCTCCGCGGGCGCGGCGAGCGCGAGGACCCGGTCGTACGCGTCTGGCTCGGGTGCGGGGAACCCGACAGGCCTCCCGGTCCCGACGGCCACCTCGACCGCGTCCCGTGCGCCGAGCCCGAAGAGGTCCTCGTCGTCGGGGCGCAGGAGCGTGGCGGCGCCTGACTGCGGGTGGGCCCAGTGATCGCCGACCCAGTGCCGGGGGAGCCCCCGTACGACGACGAACGGTGCTTGGCTCGTCTTGCCGGCCACGAGCTCGGCGGCACCCGCGATCTCGTCGGCGACGGCCGGCTCGGTGACGTGGAGGGCGTTGCCGAAGGTGTCTTGCGTCCCCGACAGCGAGTTGACGACCTTGAGGCCGGCGCTCCCGATGGCGATGTCGGTCTGCCCGCGGCGCCACGCACGTCCGGCCGTGTCGGAGAGCACGACGGCGATCTCGACGCCGGCGCGGCGGCGCAGCCGCACCCGCAGGTCGCGCGCGGCCGCGTCCGGGTCGTGAGGAAGCCAGAGCGCGGTGCCGGGTGCGGTGTTGCTGGCGTCGACGCCGGCAGCGGCCATCGTGAGGCCCGCACGGTTGCGGACGATGCGGGTCGCACCGCGGCGCGCGACGACCCGTACGGTCTCGGCGTCGATGACGCAATCGCGGTCGGCGGCCGTCGAGAGCCCGAGCGCCTTGCTCACGATCTTGCTGGTGACCACCACGACGTCGCCGTCCCGCAGCGGCTCGTCGAGTCGCTCGAGAAGGAGGCTGACGAGGTCGTCGCCGGGCCCGACCTCGCCGACGCCGGTGACCGGCCACAGGGTCAGGCTCACGGGCGCGACCCGATCTCCTGGGCGAGCCCGAGCGCGTCGGCGGCGAGCGTACGGGTCGTGGCGGCGTCGGACATGTAGAGAGGGACGGCGCGCCCCTCGATGCCGGCGTCGGCGACCGCCGCGAGCTGTGACGCGTCGGAGGTGTCGACGAGCCAGCCGTCGAGCACGCCGCCGCGTGAGCGGGCGCCGTACCGGGCGGCGACGGCACTGGCGCTGACCTCGACGCCGAGACCGGTCAGGAGCTGGTCCGCCATGCCTCGTACGGCACCGGGGCCGATGATCGGCGACACCCCGACGACCGGGGCAGACGTCGACCGCAGCGCGTCGGCGATCCCCGGAACCGCGAGGATCGGGCCGACCGAGACGACCGGGTTCGAGGGAGGCACGAGGACGACGTCGGCGTCGGCGATCGCCTCGACGACGCCGGGCGCGGGCTTGGTGTCGTCGATCCCGATCATCACGACGCCGTGCGCGGGGACCGAGGCGCGCAGACGCACCCAGTACTCCTGGAAGTGGATCGCGCTGCGCTGTCCGCCTTCCTCGACCACGACGTGGGTCTCGACGCGGTCGTCGGTCATCGGCAGCAGCGTGACCCCCGGCTCCCACCGCACGCACAGCGCGCGGGTGACGTCGCTGAGGGAGTAGCCCGCCTCGAGCATCTGGGTCCGGACCAGGTGGGTGGCCACGTCGCGGTCGCCCAGGCCGAACCACGTCGGCTGTGCGCCGTACGCGGCGAGCTCCTCCTTGACGCTCCACGTCTCGTCGGCGCGGCCCCACCGGCGCTCGGTGTCGATCCCGCCGCCGAGGGTGTACATCAGCGTGTCGAGGTCAGGGCACACCTTGAGCCCGAACAACCAGATGTCGTCGGCGGTGTTGCCGACGACGGTCACGTCGGCGTCGTCGCCCACCTCGTCGAGCAGTCCGCCGACGAAGGTCGCGCCGCCGATGCCTCCGGACAGAACCGTGATCCTCATGCAGCCATTCTCCCCTCCGGGGACGAAGAACCCGCACGCCCGGGGGAGACCGATGAGCCGGGGACTGCGTAGGGTAGGCCCGTCCACTGGGACAGGGCATGGCTCTGCGCCCGAACCAGGAGATGGGGATCCGTGACCGACTCACTACGCAAGTACCGCGACATCCTGTCGTACTCGCTGCTCGGCGTCGTCGCCGTTTCGCTGCTCGCGGCGCTCATCGCGCTGATCGACGACGGACCGTTCGAGACACGCCTGAGCGTGGGTGTGGTGGCGGTCGTGGCCGCCGTGGCGCTCGCGACGCGCAAGGACGACCTGAGCCCCCACGCACGCCTCATCACCTTCGTGGGCCTCGGTGTCCTCGGTGTCGCGGCCGTCCTGACGCTGTGGGGCCTGATCAAGGTCCTCGGCGAGGATCTCCTGCCGGCCAAGGCGTCCTACGTGCTCGACATGCTCGCGGCGCTCGGGTTCGTCGGAGTCGCGCTCTTCTACACGGTCGTCGTCCTCCGGGAGCTGCCGGCGCCCGTCCGTCAGCCGCAGTGGTCGCCCGCCCAGGGCGGCCAGGGTGGCCAGTGGGGTGGTCAGCCGCAGCAGGGGCAGCAGCAGGGCGGCTGGCCCGCAGCGCCGGCCCAGCAGTGGGGCGGTCAGGCGCCGCAGCAGGGTGGCTGGCAGCAGCAGGCGCCGCAGGGGCCGCAGCAGAGTGCGCAGCCGGCCGCGCCGCAGCAGGGCTGGCAGCAGTACGGCGGGTACGCCGCCGGCGCCGCGGGTGCCGCGGCGGCAGGCGCTGTGGGAGCCGAGGCCGCAGGGTCGGCCTGGGGCTCGCCCGCTCCGAGCACGCCCGCACAGCAGCCCGCGCAGCACGAGGCGCCCGCGCCGCAGGTGGAGGCCGCTCCCGAGGTGGAGCCCGCTGAGCAGTCCACCGCGGTGTGGAGCCCCCCCGCCGAGGCCGCGGCCCCGTCGGCGTGGCAGCCGCAGGAGCAGTCCTCCTGGGTCGCACCCGCCGCCGAGCAGCCGGCACAGCCCGCGCAGTCGGGCTGGGGTGGCCAGGAGTCCACGTGGGCGCGTGACGCGCAGTGGGGTTCTTCCGAGCCCGCACAGCCGCAGGCGTGGGCGCATGAGGCGACCGAGCAGCCTTCGTGGCAGGCGCCGACCGAGTACGGCTCCTCGTGGGCGCCGCAGGCCGAGCAGCCCACCTACCAGCCTGAGCAGCCCACCTACCAGCCTGAGCCGGCGAGCGAGCAGCAGCCGTGGGGCGGGGGCGATGTCTCGTGGGGCGGGTCCCGTCTGGGTGACGCCACGTTCGACAACGCCGATGCCGCCGACGCCACGAGCACGGACCCCGGGTCCGAGTCGGCGAGCGATGCCGAGCAGGGCGACGGACGCGACGACGGCCAGCCCGGCCCGAGCTCGTGGTGGTCGCCGGGGAACGGCGCCTGAGCAACCCCGATCTGCACGCGTTGGCCCGTACCACAGTGGTGCGGGCCTTCGCATTAGCACTCTTCGGCTTGACGGATCGGTATTGACAGGCTTGTAATTTCATTAGTGTCGTCCTTTTCTTGGACGGCCGGATGCAAGTCGGGGGCGATGTCGTCACCGGCAGTGGGTCCTCGAGGGGTCGGGGCCCGCGTCCGGTCAAGGGCGGCGCTGACCACGGGGATCACGAGGGGCAGGAGGCGAGACTGATGGAAGATCTCTTCCACGCAGACGCCGAGGAGATGGGCTGGCAGGACCGCGCACTGTGCGCGCAGACGGATCCGGAGGCGTTCTTCCCAGAGAAGGGCGGCTCGACGCGAGAGGCAAAACGGGTCTGCCTGACGTGCGACGTGCGTGGCGAGTGCCTCGAGTACGCGCTCGAGAACGACGAGCGCTTCGGGATCTGGGGCGGGCTGTCCGAGCGGGAGCGTCGCAAGCTCAAGAAGCGCGCGATCTGACGCGGCGGGCGCCGCAGCGTGGCGCCCGGCCCTCGCACGGCGGCGATCGGGCGCCGCGCGGTGGTGCCGGGACGTCCGCGCACCAGGCGGATGGCTAGACTCCAGCACCTATGATCGAAGGCGTCGACGAGGGCCTTGTCCCCTCCCGGAACTGGCTCGCCGCCCCACCCAGCGTCACGGCCGTCATCGTGTGCCGCAACGGTGCAGGGTGGCTCCCACAGGTGCTCGATGCGCTCGCGTCGCTCGCCCACCTCCCGCAGGCAGTCGTGGCGGTCGACGTGTCGTCGACCGACCAGACACGCGAGATCCTGGCGCGCTACCTGCACCCTGCATCGATCCGTACGGCGCCGCCGGGCACCGGCTTCGGCGATGCGGTCCGTGTGGCGCTGGAGGGGTCGGCGCCAACCGATTGGGTCTGGCTGCTGCACGACGACTCGGCGCCCGGTCCTGACGCGCTCGCGCACCTGCTCGACCAGGCGACGCAGTCGGAGGACATCGGCATCGCGGGGCCCAAGCTCCGCGAGTGGCCGTCCCTCAAGCGCCTCCTCGAGGTCGGGGTCACGATCAGCGGGACGGGTGCGCGCGAGACAGGTCTGGAGCGCGGCGAGCCCGACCAGGGCCAGCACGACCGCCCACGCGACGTCCTCGCCGTGAGCACCGCCGGGATGCTCGTACGCCGACGCGTCCTCCAGGACCTCGACGGCTTCGACCCCCGGCTCCCGCTGTTCTTCGACGACATCGACCTCGGGTGGCGCGCCGCACGCCGCGGCTACCGTGTGCGCGTCGCCCCGTCGTCAGTCTTCTTCCACGTCGAGGCCGCTGCCACCGGGCTGCGTCCGGGATCGCTGGCGCCGAGGCCACGCCGCGAGATGCGCCGCGCCGCGACGTACACGCTGCTCGCCAACGCGAGCCGGCCCGGTTTCTTCTGGCAGTCCGTACGCCTGTTCCTCGGCACCCTCCTGCGCGCCCTCGTGCTGCTGCTCGCCAAGGCCCCGCGCGAGGCCGCCGATGAGATCTTCGGTGTCCTGGCGGTCTACCGCAGGCCATTCGCGATGCTGGCGGCTCGACGGCGTCGTGCCGCCGCTGCCCGCGTCGACGCGCGCAGCGTCCGTGAGCGCCTGCTGCCCTCGCCCCTGATCCCGTACCGGCACGGCCTCGACGCCCTCGGTGAGCTCGTCAACACCCTCGTCGGCCCTGCGCCAGAGATGACCGGCCGGCGCGCCGCGGTCGAGCTGCGCCCGGAGGACGACGACGAGGAGCTCCCGACCACCGGCTCGTACCTGTCACGGCACCCGTGGCTGACGGCGATGCTCGTCCTCACGCTCGTCGCGTTCGTCGCCTCGCGCAGCGTCATCGGCTCGGGCTTCCTGATGGGCGGGGCGCTCTTGCCCGCCCCCGACGGGGCGGGAGCGTGGTGGTCGTTCTTCACCGCCGGCTCGCACGATGTCAGCATCGGCAGCGACGTGCCCGCACCCGGTTACGTCGTCCCGCTGGCCCTCCTGGCCACCCTCCTGGGCGGCAATGCGGACCTGGCCGTCAGCATCGTGGTCCTCGCCGGCGCCCTGCTCGCCGCGCTCACCGCGCACCGTCTCGGCCGCCGCCTGTTCGCCTCCCCGGGGGTCCGGCTGTGGTGGGGAGCCACGTACGGCCTGCTGGTCGCGACGTCCGGCGCCCTGGTCCAGGGACGGATCGGGACGGTCGTCGCCCTCGCGGCGGCCCCGGCGATCGTGAACTCCGCCTACCTGCTGATGACGCGGCCGCGGGTCACGGACGGTCTGCGTCTTGGGCTGTGGCTCACGCTCGCGACGGCGTTCGCCCCGGTCACGTACCTGCTCGCGGCGGGGCCGCTGCTCGTCGCCGGCGCCATCTTGCTGCGCCGCCGCGGCTGGCCGAGCATCGCGACCGCGCTGCTCCTCCCCTGGCTGCTGCTGGGCTCCTGGATGTGGCGGCGCGCGCTCGACCCCGGTGCCTGGTGGTGGGAGGCGGGGCGCGCCAACGCCGATGTCGGCGACCTCGACCCGCCGACCTGGCAGCTCGCCCTCGGGCACGCGGGCGGTCCGGGCATCGCCACGTACGCCACCGCGGGTCTTCTGCTGCTCGGTGTGTTGGCCCTGCTGCGCAGGGAGACCCGGTCTGCCGTCCTCGTCGCGTGGGCGACCGGGCTCTGGGTGCTCGGGTGGGCGAGCTTCGGCGCCGGCGCGACCTTCACCGACGGCATCTCGGGCGGCCCGGTCTGGGTGGGAGTGCCGGCCACCTTGTGGATCGCTGCCCTCGCCGCAGCGGCAGGGAGCGCCGCCGACGGCCTCCACGGACGCCTCGCCGACCGTCCCGTGCGACGGCGCGCGTTCGCCGTGCTCGTGGTCCTCGCCCTGGTCGGCCCTGCTGTCGCCCTCACGTGGTGGGCGGTCCGCGGCGACGGCGACCCGCTCGAGCGTGGCACGCCCGACGAGATCCCTGCCTACCTCGCGGCGCGGGCCGAGGACGGCAGGTCCACGCTCGTCCTCACCGGCACGCGCGAGGAAGGCGTGACCCAGCGCGTCGTGTCCGGCGACGGCACGCGCCTCGGCGACGAGGCAGTCATGCCGTCGCCCGAGGACCTGCGCTCCCTGGACGTGGACGTCCGCCTGCTGCTGTCCAACCCCTCGACGGGTGTGCTCGAGCGGCTCGGCTCGTACGGGATCCAGTCGATCTACCTGCCCGCCCCCGCTGACCCTGATCTTGTCGACGCGCTCGAGGCCGCGCCCGGCCTGGAGCCCTCTGGCAGTCCCGAAGGGTCGCGGGTCTGGACCTTCACCGTCGCCGGCGAGCCGCACGAGCCGCCGTCGTCGGCGGTGCGTCCGTGGGTGGCGCGCGGCCAGTTGGCGCTGCTGCTCGTGGCCGTCGTCGTGGCCGCACCGGGACGAGCGAGGGAGGTGCGATGAGTCCGAAGAAGAAGTCACGACGTCAGACCGGTGGTCGGCGCGTCAAGGATCAGGTCGTCGAGACGACGTCGGCTGCGCTCGCGCTCGGAGCTCATTCGGGCCGCCTGGTGATCGGTGCCGTGGTGATCGCTGGGCTGCTGCTCGGTGTCGGCGAGCTGCGGACGGCGTCTCAGCAGACGACCGGCAGCGGTCCGTCGGCCCAGGAGGTCAGCACGGTCGCGTACGGCTGCCCGTCCTTCGTCCAGCGGGGTGCGGCCTCGGCCACGACCGTCGCCGTGACCAGCCTGCCGGGAGACTCCTCCGACGGGGGAGCGCGCGAGGCCGTCCGACTTCCGGGTGCCAACCCGGTCGCCGCGCTCGTCGGCGCCCCGCGAGGCACATGGGCGACGGCCTTGACCGGGCGGCGCGCACGTGCGGTGCTGGTTGAGGCGACCGGGGCCCAGGCGCCCGGAACGGTCGCGTTCAGCGCCTCCGTCGCCCAAGCGTCAGATGGTGGGGGAACCGCCGTGGGGGCGTGCCCGCGCCCCGCGCCCGAGCGCTGGTTCGTGGGCGCCGGCAGCACCGCGCAGCATCGCACGGCTCTGGTGCTCACCAACACCTCCAGCAACCCTGGCGTGGTCGACCTCTCGATGTACGGCACGGCCGGAGACGTCGACGGGGTCGGCGCCACGGGCATCGTCGTCGAGCCGCAGACCTCGCGTGTCGTCCGCCTCGAGGACGTCGCCGCAGGGGAGTCGGAGATGGCCGTGCGGGTCGTCGTCCGGCGCGGCGCCGTCGCCGTCGCCGCGACCGACGCCTCGTCGGTCGGGACCGCAGCAGCAGGCAGCGAGCTCATGCCGCCTTCGGCGCTGCCCTCGACCACGACGACGGTGGCCGGCGTCCCCGCCCACCGGGGTGCGCGCACGCTGCTCGTCGCCAACCCGTCCGACCGCACCGCGACGGTCGCGCTGTCGGTCGCGACGAACGACGGCGTCTTCACCCCGACAGGTCTGGAGAGCATCGACGTCGCCCCGCAGGCGCTGACGAGCGTGACGCTTCCCGCGAACGTCAGCGCGCGGGCGTACTCGGTCCGTCTCACCTCCGACATCGCCGTCACCGCGTCGGTGCGCACGACGATCGGTGCCGACCACGCGTACGCCGTCGCGACCGCGCCGTGGGAGGGCACCGCGGTGATGCCCGTCGGCATCGGGTCGGCGTTGCGTGCCGGTGGCGCCGGGCTCCTCGTGTCGCCCGACGGCGACGCGGCAGCCTCGCTCGCCGTGACCGCCCACGACGAGACAGGTGCCGAGGTCGGCAGCGCGCAGCTCGAGGCCCCGGCCGGGACGACGACGGCGCTCAACCCCTTCGGGTCCGGCGGCGTCGGTGTCGCGGCCGCACAGGTCTCGTACCTCACGGTCGCCTCCGAGGCGCCGGTCCGCGCCGCGGCGGTCTACAGCGGGCGCGGCCTCGCCTCCGTGCCGTTGAGCGCGGCACCCGTCCGCGAGGCGGCGCCGGTCGTCCGCCCCGGCGCCCCCTGAGCCGCCTCGTGGCTCACGCGCTCAGAGGCTCACGGGGCGCAGTCACATCCGGGGGTCGAGGTCGTCGGGGTCGCACCGCCACAAGGTCGCGAGCTGGTCGACGAGAACCGAGAGGACTAGGTCGTCGAGGTCGGCCCGCGACTCCACGCGGTGCTGGACGGGCTGTCGGAACAGGACGACCCGCGGCCGCTCACGATCGGGGACGACCGTGCCGAGCGGCACCTCGTCGCGCCATCGGCGCGGCAGCACCGGTACGTCCTCCACGGCGACGTCGAGCAGCTCCAACGCGGCTGCATGGCGGGGACGCAGGCGCGCGACCGCGCCGAGGACCGCGGTGTCGAACTGGGCACGGCGATCCCACCCGACAGGGATGCCCGACGGCGTCAGTGGCCCCGGCAGGGCGACCGGCCCGCGGAACCCACGCCCACGGCGGTCGCGCCGTCTGCCTCCACGCGGCTCGTCGAGCGGGACCACCCTGGGACTGCTCCGGCGCGCCATGCGAACGTCCTACCTCGCGTACCGAGTGCTGCGCAAGCCGAGGGGTCCGCCTGCATGGCGGTGCGCCGCGTCCCGGTCCGAGGGTGGGGCACGCTAATCTCGGCGGGGTGAGCCCCCTGCGTCGATGCACCCGCCCCGCGTGCCTGCGCCCCGCCGTCGCGACGCTGACCTACGTTTATGCCGACCAGACCGCCGTGCTCGGGCCGCTCGCGGTCTATGCCGAGCCGCACAGCTACGACCTGTGCGCGGCGCACGCCGAGCGGCTCTCCGCCCCCAAGGGGTGGGAGGTGCTGCGCCTGCAGTTCGACGCGACGGCGACACAGGCACCTTCGGCCGACGACCTGGAGGCCCTCGCCGACGCGGTGCGCGAGGCCGCCCACGTGCCACCACCGTCGTCGGACCGGCCCCCGGCGGGTCGTCGCGGGGGACACCTGCGCGTTCTCGGACCCCAAGACTGATCGATGGAGAAGACTTTGCTGGCTGAACGGCTCTCGCAGCTCGTCAAGGCGTACGACGTGCGTGGCGCCGCCCCCGACCTCCTCGACGCCGACGTCGCCCGTGCCCTCGGTGCGGCGTTCGCGCACGAGACCGGCGCGGCTCCCGGCGACGACGGAGCCGCGGGCTCGGTCGTGATCGGCCACGACATGCGGGTGACCTCGCCCGAGCTCGCCGACGCGCTGGCCGACGGCGTGACGAGCACCGGCGCTGACGTCGTGGTCATCGGCCTCGCGTCCACCGACATGCTCTACTTCGCCTCCGGGGCGTGGGAGCTGCCCGGCATCATGGTCACCGCCAGCCACAACCCGAGCGGAGACAACGGCCTCAAGCTGTGCCGTGCCGGCGCCCGGCCGATCGGGCGCGACACTGGACTCGCCGCGATCGCCGACCGTGCTGTCAAGGGCGTCGAGCCGGTCCTCGCCAAGGGCTCGGTCATCGCGCGTGACGCGCTCACCGCGTACGCGCTACGGGTCACCGAGCTTGTCGTGGTGCCGCCCGGGCCCCGTCCGCTGAAGGTCGTCGTCGATGCCGCGAACGGGATGGGCGGCCTCATCGTCCCGGCCGTGTTCGCCCACCTCGACGTCGAGCTGCACGGCATGTACATGGAGCTCGACGGCACCTTCCCGAACCACCCGGCCAACCCGCTCGACCCCGCCAATCTCGTCGACCTCCAGCGCGCCGTCCGCGACCAAGGCGCCGACCTCGGCCTCGCCTTCGACGGCGACGCTGACCGGTGCTTCGTCATCGACGAGCACGGTGACCCGGTCTCGCCGTCGGCGGTGACCGCGATGATCGCCGCACGCGAGCTCGCCGTCCACCCCGGCGCCACTGTCCTGCACAACGTGATCACGTCGCGTGCGGTGCGCGAGGTGGTCCTCGAGAACGGCGGCACCCCGGTCCGTACGCCGGTCGGCCACTCGCTGATCAAGGCCGAGATGGCGCGCACCGACGCGGTCTTCGGTGGTGAGCACTCCGGCCACTACTACTTCCGCGACTTCTCGCTCGCCGACTCGGGCATGCTTGCCGCTCTGCACGTCATGGCCGCGATGAACGAGGCGGGGACTGCGCTGTCCGAGCTGGTCGCCCAGTACGAGCGCTATCCCGCCTCCGGCGAGCTCAACAGCCGCGTCGCCGACGCAGCGGTCGTGACCGAGCGTGTCGCGGCCGCGTACGAGGCATACGACCAGGACCGGCTCGACGGGCTCACCGTCACCGCCGACTCTTGGTGGTTCAACCTGCGCAGCTCGCAGACCGAGCCGCTATTGCGGCTCAACGTCGAGGCCGACGACCAGGCCACCATGGAGTCGGTGCGTGACGCCGTCCTCGCTCTCGTCCACCAGGAGGAGTCCTCATGAACCTCGACCCGACGCTGCTCGACATCCTCGTGTGTCCCCAGTGCCGCGCCACGCTCGCCGTGGACGTCGACCGCGCCGAGCTGGTGTGCAACCTGTGCCGCCTCGCGTACCCCGTCCGTGACGACATCCCCGTGATGCTCGTCGACGAGGCCCGCAGCCTGGCAGACTGAGCGCCGGGCGGGACGCTGGGGGGCGCGGTGTTCGACGACGGCAGGCTCGACGACGAGCAGGCTCTGGCGCGCGCCGACGCGGGGATGCGCGAGCTGGCGGGGTCGGGGGCGCGCGTCCGGGTCGACGCGCACGCCGCGGGTGAGGCGATCGCGGCGCTGAGCGGTGCTGGCAGGGATGAGCGCCCGCGCGCAGTGGTCGCCGCCGGTCCTGGAGCACGCCTGCTGCGCGCCGTGCTCGAACCTGTCTGTCCCGTGCCGTTCGTCGCCTGGCCAGGGCCCGGGCTTCCCGGCTGGACCGGCAGCCTCGACCTCGTGGTCGTGACCGGCGCGCCCGACGGTGCCGCGGCCCAGCTCGCGGTGACCGACGCGGTGCGCCGCGGCTGCCCGTTGATCCTCGTCGCCTCCGCGGGATCCCCGCTCGCCGAGCTCGGCGCGTCCCGCTGGACGACGCTGCTGCCCACGTC
This sequence comes from Mumia zhuanghuii, assembly GCF_042681565.1. NCBI lineage: Bacteria > Bacillati > Actinomycetota > Actinomycetes > Propionibacteriales > Nocardioidaceae > Mumia > Mumia zhuanghuii. The sequence goes on along the minus strand of NZ_JBHUFT010000006.1, from coordinate 54,910 downwards.
GACGGGCGACGTGCTGGCGACGACGGTGGTCGCGCTCGAGGCGCTCGAGGCACTCGGGCTCGCACCGCCGGTCGACGCTGACGAGGTCGCCCGCACCCTCGACGACGTGGCGGTCGCGTGCTCGCCGTTCCGCGACCTCGGCAGCAACCGTGCCAAGCAGGTCGCCACCGCGCTCGCGGACGCGACGCCGCTGCTGTGGGGCGGGACCGTGCTCGCCGCGCGCTCGGCGCGGCGGTGGGCCGAAGGCCTGCGCCGAGCCGCCGGTCGCCCCGCGCTCGCAGCCGAGTCGTCCGACCTCGCCGCGCTGCTGGAGTCGAGCACGCCGCGTGACGTCTTCGCCGACCCGTACGAAGACCCGCCCGCTGACGTGCAGCCTTACCTGGTGGTGCTCGACGACGGCGTCGACGCTGCCAGGGTGCGCGTCGAGAACGGCGAGCTGGTCGCCGCCGCCGAACGCTCCGGCGTACGCCACGACCGCGTGGCCGCGCTCGAGGGCGGCCCGCTCGCGCGCTACGCGGGGCTGACCCTCACCGGCCAGTACGTCGCGGCCTACGTCGGGATCGGCCTGGGACGATGAGCCGGGTCGGTCGGTGGTGGCGCTCCGGCGTCGAAGCCCTCGCCCGGCGCGTGCTCAAGCAGCCGGAGGAGGTGCCCGCCCCGGACACGGCGCCCTCGGAGGCCGAGGTCCTGACGATGCTGCGCGCGTTCGCGGTCGCGCAGCTCGAGGTCGGGCAGCCCGCCAACCTCGTCGAAGAGAGCCTTCACGTCATCGCGCGCGCGTACGGCATCGACACCCTCCGTGCGGTCGTGCTCCCAACGGTCGTGTTCATCGAGATCGACAGCACCGACACGGACGGCTCCGGTCACCGGACCGAGCTCGAGCCCGTCCCGTCCGCGGAGGCGCGTCTCGACCAGGCTCGGGCCATTGAGCACCTCGTCACGGAAGGGATGGCCGGTCACCTCGTTCCGGCCGAGGTGTGGCGCGCATCGAGGCGGTGCGAGCCTCGCCACCGCGCTTCGGACAGCTCACGAGACTGGCCGGGTATGTCGTGCTGTGCGTCGGCTTCGGGCTCTCCCTCAACCCGACGGCGGCGGCGCTCGGTTCGTACGCCCTGCTCGGCCTCGCGGTCGGCCTGCTCCGGATGCTCGCCCGTGCCATGCCTACGCTGCAGACGGCGCTGCCGGTCTTTGCGGCGTTCCTCGTCACCGTGCTCACGTGCACGTTCGTCGCCGGCGCCGTGGGCGACGAGCCGCTCCGGCTCATCGCGCCCGCGCTCGTCACGTTCCTGCCTGGTCTCACGATGACGGTCGCCGCGGTGGAGCTGACCAGCAACCAGGTGGTCGCCGGTGCATCGCGCATCATCTATGGCACCGCCCAGCTTCTGCTGCTCGCGTTCGGTGTGGTGGCCGGCGTGCGAGTCGCCGCCTCGGCGCGACCCTGTCAGGCTTCGTCGGCGCCCTCGCAGTCGTCCCGTTCACTCGGTTCGCCGCCGCGTTCCGGACGGCGCCGACGTCGATGGTGATGCTGCTGGCCTCGTTCTGGTTCCTCGTCCCGGGTGCGCTGGGCTTCGTCGGTCTGGGAGAGGCTGCGAGCGGATCTGTGGCGGGGGTGCAGGTGCTCATCGACACGTTCATGTCCCTGTTCGCAATCGCTCTGGGCTTCCTCGTGGGCACCGCCCTCACCCGGCAGGTCGGCGACGTGCAGGCACGGGTCGGGGCACGTCGTACCTCATGAGACCGGCCCGACCGGCCCATGTTGGTCAGGTGGTGTGCGCCTCGTGGCTACGATGGGGCAATGGACTTCCAGGTTGCCGATCTGACCCTGGCCGAGCGCGGCCGTACGGAGATCACCCTCGCCGAGCACGAGATGCCCGGCCTGATGGCCATGCGCGAGCGTTACGGGACGAGCAAGCCGCTCACCGGTGCGCGAATCGCGGGCTCGCTCCACATGACAGTGCAGACTGCTGTCCTCATCGAGACGCTCGTCGACCTCGGAGCGGAGGTCCGCTGGGCGAGCTGCAACATCTTCTCCACTCAGGACGAGGCCGCCGCCGCGGTCGTCGTGGGCCGTGACGGCACCGTCGACGATCCCCAGGGCGTGCCGGTCTTCGCGTGGAAGGGCGAGACGCTCGCGGAGTACTGGGACCTCGCCGAGCAGATCCTGGTCTGGCCGAACGGCGAGACCCCCAACATGATCCTCGACGACGGCGGCGACGCCACGATGCTCCTCCACCTCGGTGTGGAGTACGAGAAGGCCGGCGAGGTGCCGTCGCCCGACACGACCGACAACCTCGAGCTCAAGGAGGTCCTGCGGGTCCTCGCGCGCAGCCTCGAGACCGACCCGGAGCGCTGGACCCGGATCGGCAACAGCGTCCAGGGCGTCACCGAGGAGACCACCACCGGTGTGCTCCGGCTCTATGAGCGCTTCAAGGAGGGCACGCTGCTCTTCCCGGCGATCAACGTCAACGACTCGGTCACCAAGTCGAAGTTCGACAACAAGTACGGCTGCCGCCACTCGCTCATCGACGGCATCAACCGTGCGACGGACGTCCTGATCGGCGGCAAGGTCGCGGTCGTCTGCGGCTACGGCGACGTCGGCAAGGGATGCGCCGAGTCACTGCGCGGCCAGGGCGCCCGCGTCATCATCACCGAGATCGACCCGATCTGCGCGCTCCAGGCCGCGATGGACGGCTACCAGGTCGCGCACCTCGACTCGGTCATCGAGCAGGCCGACATCGTCGTCACGGCCACCGGCAACAAGGACGTCGTCACCGCCGAGCAGATCGGCCGCATGAAGCACCAGGCCATCCTCGGCAACATCGGTCACTTCGACAACGAGATCGACATGGCCGGTCTCGCCGCGACGCCCGGCGTCACCACCAAGAACGTCAAGCCGCAGGTCGATCTGTGGACGCTGCCGAACGGCAACACCGTGATCGTGCTGAGCGAGGGACGCCTGCTCAACCTCGGCAACGCCACCGGCCACCCGTCGTTCGTGATGTCCAACTCGTTCACCAACCAGGTGCTCGCGCAGATCGAGCTCGTCACCAAGAACGAGGACTACCCGGTCGGTGTCTACACGCTCCCGAAGCACCTCGACGAGGAGGTCGCGCGGCTTCATCTCGGGTCGCTCGGCGTCGAGCTCACGACGTTGAGCGACGACCAGGCCGCGTATCTCGGCATCCCGGTGGAGGGCCCCTTCAAGTCCGACCACTACCGCTACTGAGGCTGGCGAGGAGATCGGGCGTGGACAGCAACGAGGCTGCTAAGGACAGCGGTCGCTACAACGGCCGCATCCTGGTCGTCGACGACGACCGGGCGCTTGCCGAGATGCTCACGATCGTGCTGAGGGCCGAGGGGTTCGACACCTCGGTCGCCTCCACGGGGACGGCGGCGCTCGATGCGTTCCGCGCGTACACGCCTGATCTCGTCCTGCTCGACGTGATGCTCCCGGGGATGAACGGCATCGACGTCGCCAAGCTCATCCGGGCCGAGTCCGGCGTGCCGATCGTGATGCTCACCGCCAAGACCGACACGGTCGACGTCGTGCTCGGGCTGGAGTCGGGTGCCGACGACTACGTCGTCAAGCCCTTCAAGCCCAAGGAGCTGATCGCGCGGGTACGTGCCCGCACCCGCGTGCACCAGCAGGCCGAGCCGGAGCTGCTCACCATCGGTGACCTCCAGATCGACGTCCGGGGCCACACCGTCGTCCGCGGCGAGCATGAGCTGTCGCTCACGCCGCTGGAGTTCGACCTGCTCGTGTGCCTGGCCCGTTCCCCACGGCAGGTGTTCACCCGCGAGGTGCTGCTCGAGCGGGTCTGGGGCTACCGTCACGCGGCCGACACCCGCCTGGTGAACGTCCATGTGCAGCGGTTGCGCTCGAAGGTCGAGCCCGATCCCGACAACCCGACCGTGATCGTCACGGTGCGCGGTGTCGGATACAAGGCCGGGAGCTCCTGACGACCATGGCGCGACGGGCGCCGAGGTGGCTGCGCCGGGGGCTGCTGCGGGTGCGCAACGTGCTGTCTCCCGTCGTCTCGCTGTGGCGTCGTTCGATCCAGGCGCGCGTCGTCATCACGACGATGGCGATCAGCGCGTTCGTGATCGGTGGCGTCGGCTGGCTGATGCTGCAGGGCGTGGCCGACGGCATGGTCGAGGCACGTCGCGCGGTGGCGCTGTCGGAGGCGCGGGCAGGGTTCAGCCAAGCGCAGCAGTCCCTCGACGTCAGCTCGGTCTCCGAGGCGTCCTCGGAGATCGATGCCCTGCGCACGCTGGTCAACGACCTCGCGGCGCGGTCGGGCTCGCCTCCCTCGTACCAGGTCATGCTGGAGGGGCCGCTCGATCCGTCGGGCGACGGCGAGGCGGCGTTCGCCTCGGCCGGCATCGCCTCGCCCGCCATCCCCGACGACCTCGCGCAGGCAGTCGCCGACGGTCAGCACGCGGCGTACACGTTCACTCGGATGGAGATCGAGGGGTCCGACGAGAATGCGGCAGCGATCATCGTCGGCGACCTGCTGCGGATGCCGGACGGCGACCAGGAGTTCGCTCTCTACTACGCGTTCCCGATGACCGACCAGGAGCGCACGCTGTCGCTCGTACGCAACTCGCTGCTCTATGCGGGGCTCGCGCTCGTCCTGCTCTCCTCGGGGGTGGCCTGGCTGGTGACCCGGCAGGTGGTGACCCCGGTGCGCCTCGCACGGCGCATCGCCGAGCGCCTCGCCGACGGCCGGCTCGAGGAGCGCATGGTGGTGCGCGGCGAGGACGACATCGCACGCCTGAGCCTGTCGTTCAACAAGATGGCCGAGAGCCTCCAGCGGCAGATCCGTCAGCTCGAGGAGCTGTCCCGCCTCCAGCACCGGTTCGTGTCCGACGTCTCGCACGAGCTGCGCACCCCGATCGCGACCGTGCGCATGGCCGCCGACGTCCTGTACGACAACCGCGAGCACTTCGACCCCAGCTCGGAGCGGTCCGCCGAGCTCCTGCAGACCGAGCTCGACCGGTTCGAGGCGTTGCTGAGCGACCTGCTGGAGATCAGCCGTTTCGACGCGGGCGCGGCACGTCTCGACCTCGAGGCGGTCGACCTCGTCGACCTGGCCGAACGCGTCTGCGCCCAGTACGCGCCGCTGGCAGCGCGGCACGGCGTCGAGCTGCGCGTGGTGAACCGCGACGGGCCTGCCATCGTCGACGCCGACGTACGCCGGATCGAGCGGATCGTCCGCAACCTGGTCGCCAACGCCATCCACTACTCCGGCTCGTCGCAGGTGCACCTGCTCGTGGCACACGGCGCGACGAGTGCGGCGATCGCCGTCCGCGACTTCGGGGTCGGTCTCGAGCCGGGCCAGTCGCAGCTGGTCTTCAACCGCTTCTGGCGTGCCGATCCGGCGCGTGAGCGCAGCCGCGGCGGCACGGGCCTCGGCCTCGCGATCGCGCTCGAGGATGCCGTCCTGCACGGCGGCTGGCTCCAGGCGTGGGGCGAGCCGGGGCAAGGTGCTCAGTTCCGTCTCACGCTGCCGCGGCACGCCGGCGACGACCCGCAGCGCTCACCGCTTCCGCTGGTCCCCGACGCCGGGGCCGGTCTCAACCGTACGGAGGGTGTCCGATGACGCGGCCGATCTCGACCTCGCGTACGACCATCCGCCCGTTCGTGCGGCTCGGCGCGGCGCTCTCGCTGGGTGCGCTTCTCGCCGGCTGCGTCTCGATCCCCGACGGCGGACCGGTCCGCGTCGTCGAGGACGGCCGTCCCCAGCAGGTCTCGCCGGCGCGCATCCGCCCGGCCGGTCCCGCCGACGGGGCCTCGCCGCGCGACATCGTCAACGGCTTCCTCCAGGCGATGATGTCGTCGCCGGTGCGCTACGACATCGCTCGCCGCTTCCTCACCGACGGGGCGGGCGACGACTGGCGTCCGGAGGAGTCGGTGACCGTCTACTCGCTGTCGTCGGTCGCAGAGCCGGAGGAGCGCTCCGGCGCCGAGAGCGTCGCGGTCGACATCGCACGCGAGGCCGTCCTCACCGAGCAGGGGCGCTTCACGGTGCCCGCCGCGCGCGAGCAGCACTTCGACCTGACACTGGTTCAGGAGGACGAGCAGTGGCGTATCGCGGACCCACCACCGGGTGCGCTGATCACCGACGCCTTTTTCGAGGACTACTACGACGCGGTCAACGCGTACTACTTCGACTCGGCGGGCGAGCAGCTCGTCGCGGCACCGGTCCACCTTCCCGATGACGAGGGTCGGCCCACCGATCTCGTGTCGTCCCTGCTGGGAGGGCCCGACGGAGTGCTCGGTGGACAGGCGCGCAGCTTCCTTCCCAGCACCTGGAAGCTCGCCGCGCCGGTGGAGGTCGACGACCAGGGCGTGGCACTCGTGAGGTTCGCGGGATCCGACTCGGGGGTCTCGCTCGGCGACCGTGAGCGGCTGTCCGCCCAGCTGGTGTGGAGCCTGCGGCAGATCTCGACGGTCACCGGGGTGGAGATCCGCATCGGTGACCGCCCGATCGCCCTGCCCAACACCCCCGAGGTCCAACGCATCGACGCATGGGACCAGTTCGACCCCGCTGCCGACCGCCCGACACAGCTCTTCGCGATGCGCGAGGGTCGGCTGCTGGTGGTCGGGCGTTCGAGCACGGGGCCGTTCGCGGGCGCGTGGGGACGCGACCCGGTGCCCGCCGACGACTTCCGGGTCGCGGTGGACGCGGAGCGCATCGCGCTGGTGACAGGCGGTCGTCGTGTCGTCTCGGTGTCACCGCTGGCCGGTGAACCTGCGCTGGTCCCCGCACGGCAGGGGACCGATCTGCTCCGGCCGAGCTGGGACGCTGCAGGCCGGTTGTGGACCGTCGACCGTGTCCGGGGCGGCTCGCGGCTCACCGTCGGGCCCGCCGACGAGCCTCCGCGCTCGATCGACCTCGGTCCGCTCGCCGGCGGTCGGGTGACCGGATTCGAGCTCTCGCCGGACGGTGCGCGCTTCACGGCGACCGCACGCGTCGGCGCCCGCGACGCGCTGTACGTGGGGGCGATCCGCTACGACGCCGAGGGCGGCGGGGTGGTCGGTCTCGTCGACATCGCGGAGATCCCGTTGCCGACGGAGACCGGGGTGCCGTTGTCGGCGGCGTGGCGCTCGAGCACGACGATCGCCCTGCTGGCCCGCGCGCAGGAGCGGGTGCCGCAGGTCGCGATCGTCGCCGTCGACGGGTCCAGCAGCGTCACCGGAGCTGTCCGGGTCGGCCTGCTGCCGCAGGACGGCGCACGCCAGGTGCTGAGCGCGGGCCTGCTCTCGTCGCCGATCTTCGTGCTCGATGCCGAGGGCATGCTGTGGACGCAGAACGGTGACGGTCGTTGGGCGGAGGCCAGCGACGAGCCGGTGAGCCTCGCGGCGTTCGCGGGCTGAGCCGGCCGCCCGTCCACAAGGTGGAGACGTGCGACCCTGTCCCCAGGGGAGCGCTGCCGCCCCTCGCGACCCACCCGCGGACGCCACCCTGAAGGCGTGCGAGAACTCCTCAAGGCTGCTGCCGATCTCCTCCTCGGCGTGCGCTGCGCCGGCTGCGAGGACCCAGGCGTCGTCCTGTGCGCCGGGTGCGAGGCGCGCGTGCGGGGCGCCCCGGCCGTACGCAGCCCCGATCCGGCTCCGCGTGCGCTCACGCGCGCCCCGCCGGTGGTCATGGTGTCGACCGGTCCGTACGAGGGTGTCGTCCCCGCTGCGCTCCACGCCTACAAGGAGGAGCCTCGCACCGCTCTCGCGGCACCGCTGGGCCGTGCGCTGGCCGACGCTGTCCTCCACGCGCTGGTTCTGACCGGCGCGACCGGGCGCGAGATCCGCCTGGTCCCTGTGCCGTCGCGGCGTTCGGCCGTCCGCGCGCGTGGGTTCGACGCCGGCAGCGAGCTCGCGCTCCGGGCGGCGGCCGACCTGCGGCGGCGCGGCCTGCCCGTGCGGACGTCGCGCGTGCTGGCGGTCGACACGTTGGTCCGCGACCAGGCCGGGCTGAGTGCGGCCGAGCGGGCGGCCAACCTTGCCGGGGCCTACCGGCTCCGCGGCTCACCCGTCGGCCGTGCTGGGGCGGCCTGCGCCGTCGTCGTGACCGATGACGTCCTGACCACCGGTGCCAGCGCGGCGGAGGCCGTGAGGGTGCTCGGGGCGGTGGGAACGCGCCCGATCGCCGTCGCCACGGTGGCTGCGACCGTGCGGAGGAGTTCGGCGCGTCGGGACCTTCGTCCCGTGTGTCCGCCATCTCTGGAGAAATGTCCTGACCGGGTCTACGGTCGAGACATGTGAACGTCATCCGCCGCGACTCGCCACCGGTCAGCGGTGGCAGTCGCTCATTCGAGGAGGCTTCGTGGACATTGTCGTCAAGGGTAGGAACTGCGAGATCAGCCAGCGTTTTCGCGACTACGTAGACGAGAAGACACCTCGCATCGAGAAGTACGACCATCGCAAGAAGATCCAGCGCGTCGACGTCGAGCTCACCAAGGAGTACAACCCCCGCCAGAGCGGACGCTGCGAGCGGGTCGAGATCACCCTTCGCGGCAGAGGGCCCGCGATGCGCGCCGAAGCCTGCTCCGACGACCCGCTCGCCGCGCTCGACAAGGCCGTCGACAAGCTCGAGGCGCAGATCAGGAAGGCCAAGGACCGCCGTCGCGTCCACCACGGCAGCCGTACGCCGATGTCGGTCTCTGAGTTCGCCGCCGCCACCGACGGTGCATCGACGGCCGAGCCCGACGAGGAGCCGATCGACGCCGTCCACTACGCCGGCCCCGTCGAGGTCCGCGGCGAGGGTCCGCTGGTCGTCCGCGAGAAGACGCACCGCGCCGCCCCCATGACGCTCGACCAGGCGCTGTACGAGATGGAGATGGTGGGGCACGACTTCTACCTCTTCGTGGAGAAGGACTCCGGACACCCGAGCGTCGTCTACCGGAGGCGGGGATACGACTACGGAGTCATCCACATCGAGCCGACATCCGGAGGGTTCGAGGGCCTCGACGACAGCGTCGGCTGACCTTTCCGTGGCATGATCGGCTGCGATGGACGCTGCAGACGTGCCGACTGAGACGGTCCGGGTCCTCCTCGTCGACGACCAGGAGCTGTTCCGGCGCGGTCTGCGGATGGTGCTCGAAGCCGATCCGGGGCTCGATATCGAGGAGGCCCACGACGGTCCGTCGGGCGTCGCTCAGGCGACGGCCAGCGCCCCGGACGTGGTCCTCCTCGATGTCCGGATGCCCGGCATGAGTGGACCCCAGGCGGCAGCGGCGATCAAGGAGGTCGCGCCGTCCGCGCGCATCATCATGCTGACCGCCAGCGACGAAGAGAGCGACCTCCTGGAGTCGATCCGCAACGGCGCGTCCGGCTACCTGCTCAAGGACTCGTCCGTCGACCAGGTCAGCGACGCCGTGCGGCGGGTAGCGACCGGACAGTCGCTGATCAGCCCTCCGATGGCGACCCGTCTTCTGGAGGAGTTCCGGCTGCTGGCCACGCGCGGTGAGCCGCCACGCGGCACCAAGCTCAGCGATCGAGAGCTCGAGGTGCTCCGCCTGGTCGCGGTGGGCAACAACAACCGAGAGATCGGACAGAAGCTGTTCATCAGCGAGAACACCGTCAAGAACCACGTCCGCAACATCCTGGAGAAGCTCCAGCTGCGGTCCCGGGTGGAGGCCGCGACGTACGCGGTCCGCGAGCGGTTGCTCGACCTGCCGTGACGCGAGCGCAGGACATGGCGGCCTCGACCGCCAGGCGGACCGTGCTCGCCGCTCAGGGATTCAACGACCCTGCTCACACGAAGGTGACGATGCGGACGCTCGACCGCGCCCTCACCCGGACGGGCGTGCTCCAGATCGACTCGGTGAACGTCATGCAGCGGGCGCACTACCTCCCGCTCTTCAGTCGTCTCGGCCCGTACGACACCGCGCTCCTGCACCGAGCGGCCGAGAAGCGTCCACGCCGGCTCGTCGAGTACTGGGCGCACGTCGCCGCATACATGCCTGTCGAGCTGTGGCCGGCGATGCGCCACCGCATGCTCGGCTACCGCGAGCGCGGCCACGCCTGGAGCGGCGAGGCCGGCAGGCCCGCCCTCGCCGATGCGCTGCTCGTCGAGGTGGAGCGCAGCGGCGCCGCGACCGCGCGTGAGCTCGACCCGGCCACCGGCCGCCCGCGTGACCAGTGGGGCTGGAACTGGTCGGAGACCAAGAAGGCGCTCGAATACCTCTTCCTCTCCGGCGAGCTCGCCGTCGCACGCCGCAACGGTGCGTTCGAGCGCGTGTACGACCTCCCTGAACGGGTCCTTCCCGCCGCGGTCCTCGACGCGCCGGACCTCGACGCGCCGGAGGCGGCACGGACGCTGGTGCGCCGCGCGGCGATCTCGAGCGGCGTGGCCACCGAGGCGAGCCTGCGCGACTACTTCCGGATGGGTGCCCGCGAGACGCGGGCCGCGGTGCACGAGCTCGTGGAGGAGGGCGCGCTGGAGCCCGTGCGGGTCGAGGGATGGCAGCGTCTCGCCTATCGGCACGTCGCCGCTGCGACGCCGCGCCGGATCCGTACTGCCGCCCTGCTGAGCCCGTTCGACCCGCTGGTGTGGGAGCGGGCACGCACCGAGGACCTGTTCGGCTTCCGCTACCGGATCGAGATCTACGTCCCGGCCCACAAGCGGGTGCACGGCTACTACGTCCTCCCGTTCCTGCTCGACGACGCGATCGTCGCGCGGGTCGACCTCAAGGCCGACCGGGCGACGGGGCGCCTCCTGGCGCGTGCCGCGTGGGCCGAGCCTGGGGTCGATGCCGGGCGGGTGGCGGCTGCTCTGGCCGAGCAGCTGTGGGCCGCGGCCAGATGGCTGGGGCTGGACGCCCTCGAGGTGGAGCCACGGGGTGATCTCGCGCCGGCGCTCGCCGCCGCCGTGCCGGCTGCTGTCCCGGCCGCCGTCCCCGTGCCTGATCCCTCCGCGGTGTGACCCAGATCCCTGAGGCAGTTACGGTTGCCCCCGTCGGTCGCCTAGGATGGACGCGATTCTGCCGTTGCGGGGCCGATCCGGCGTGTTCCGGGCCCTGGGCGGCTTCGGAGCAAGTCTCAGGAGTGCGATTCCGTGCCGAAGGTGATCGACAAGATCCTGCGGATGGGCGAGGGCAAGATCCTTCGCCAGCTGCAGGCCATCGTCAAGCAGGTCAACGCCCTCGAGGACGACTTCGTCGCCATGAGCGACGACGAGCTCCGCGGCATGACGGACGAGTTCAAGGACCGCCTCGAGGCGGGCGAGACGCTCGACGACCTCATGCCGGAGGCTTTTGCGACCGTTCGCGAGGCCGCCAAGCGCGTGCTCGGCCAGCGGCACTTCGACGTCCAGATCATGGGCGGTGCCGCGCTGCACCTCGGCAACATCGCTGAGATGAAGACCGGTGAGGGCAAGACGCTCGTCGCGACCCTCCCGAGCTACCTCAACGCACTGTCGGGCAAGGGCGTCCACGTCGTGACGGTCAACGACTACCTCGCGAAGTACCACGCGGAGTGGATGGGCCGCGTCCACGGCTTCCTCGGTCTGACGACCGACGTGATCGTGCCGTCGATGACTCCCGCCCAGCGCCGCAAGGCCTACCTCGCCGACATCACGTACGCGACCAACAACGAGCTCGGTTTCGACTACCTGCGCGACAACATGGCCGACGACATCTCGGAGTGTGTCCAGCGCGGTCACAACTTCGCGATCGTGGACGAGGTCGACTCGATCCTCATCGACGAGGCTCGTACGCCGCTGATCATCTCCGGTCCCACGCAGGACGAGGTGAAGTGGTACGGAGAGTTCGCCGCGATCGTGGGTCCGATGGAGCGCGACTACGACTACGAGGTCGACGAGAAGAAGCGCACGGTTTCCGTCCTCGAGCCGGCGATCACCAAGGTCGAGGACCACCTCGGCATCGACAACCTGTACGACGCGGTCAACACGCCGCTGATCTCGTTCCTCAACAACGCGATCAAGGCCAAGGAGCTCTTCAAGAACGACAAGGACTACGTCGTCATCAACGGCGACGTCCTGATCGTCGACGAGCACACCGGCCGCATCCTCGAGGGCCGTCGCTACAACGAGGGCCTCCACCAGGCGATCGAGGCCAAGGAGGAGGTGACGATCCGCGAGGAATACCAGACCCTCGCCACGATCACCCTCCAGAACTACTTCCGCCTCTACGACAAGCTCTCGGGCATGACCGGTACGGCGATGACCGAGGCGTCGGAGTTCGACAAGATCTACAAGCTCGGCGTCGTTGCCATCCCGACGAACAAGCCGGTCGCTCGTGTCGACGAGCGCGACCTGGTCTATCGGACCGAGGAGGCGAAGTTCGAGGCGGTCGTCGACGACATCGCCGAGCGCCACGAGGCCGGCCAACCGATCCTCGTCGGCACCACGAGCGTCGAGAAGTCCGAGCGGCTCTCCAAGATGCTCAAGAAGCGTGGCGTCGCGCACCAGGTCCTCAACGCCAAGCAGCACGATCGTGAGGCCGCCGTCGTCGCCGTCGCCGGTCACAAGGGTGCCGTCACCGTCGCGACCAACATGGCAGGACGAGGCACCGACATCATGCTCGGTGGATCCGTGGAGTTCCTCGCCGACCAGGCGCTTCGCGCGAAGGGCCTCGACCCGGTCGAGACGCCCGACGAGTACGAGGCCGCGTGGCAGGAGACCGTCAACGAGGTCGAGAAGCAGGTCGCTGCCGACCACGACGAGGTCGTCGATCTCGGTGGCCTCGCGGTCATCGGCACCGAGCGCCACGAGTCCCGGCGTATCGACAACCAGCTGCGTGGTCGTTCCGGACGTCAGGGCGATCCGGGCTCGACGCGCTTCTACCTGTCCCTCGAGGACGACCTGATGCGGCTGTTCAAGGCCGACTGGGTCGACTTCATCCTCACGCGGCTCAAGGTGCCCGACGACGTGCCGATCGAGAACAAGAACGTCACCAACGCGATCGCGTCGGCGCAGAGCCAGGTCGAGGCGCAGAACTTCGACACCCGCAAGAACATCCTCAAGTACGACGACGTCATGAACCGCCAGCGTGAAGTCATCTACGCCGAGCGTCGCCGCGTGCTCGAGGGCGCAGACCTGTCCGACTGGGTGCGCGAGATGATCACCGACACCGTCACCGGCTACGTCAACGGTGCCGCGCAGGGCTTCCCCGACGAGTGGGACCTCGATGCGCTGTGGACGGCGCTCAAGACGCTCTACCCGGTCTCCGTCTCGGTGGTCGAGCTCGAGGACCAGCACGGCGGTCGTTCCGGCCTGACGCGCGAGCTCCTCGTCGACGCCATCACCACCGACGCCCGCGAGGCGTACGAGCGCCGCGAGGCCGAGCTCGGCTCCGAGGTGACCCGCGAGCTCGAGCGCAAGGTCGTGCTGTCGGTCGTGGACCGCAAGTGGCGCGAGCACCTGTACGAGATGGACTACCTCCGCGAGGGCATCGGACTGCGTGCCTACAGCCAGCGCGACCCGCTCGTCGAGTACCAGCGCGAGGGCCACGAGTTCTTCACGGCGATGATGGACGCGATCAAGGAGGAGACCGTCGGTTTCCTCTTCAACGTCGACGTCCAGGTCGAGGGCTCCGACGCCGAGGGCGAGGTCGAGCTGTCCGCGAAGGGCCTGGAGGAGAACGTTCCTCAGCAGCTGACCTACAGCGGGCCGACCGAGACCGGCGACGTCGAGGTCGAGGTCGCCGACGAGGACGACGATCCGCTGGCGCTCACCGAGAACGAGAAGGTGCGCCAGAACAACGCCAAGAACCGGGCGCGCCAGAAGGCCAAGCAGCAGCGCAAGTCGCGCAAGAACAACCGCTGAGCCTCACGCACCACCTCTGACGAAGGACCCGATCTCGCGGCCACCTGTTAGTCGCGAGGTCGGGTCCTTCGTCGTAAGCAGGGCTCCAGCTCCGCTCACACCCAGCACAGGGCGCTGCAGACCCAGGTCGGGTCGCGCCGATCGATGTCGTGGACGAGCCGGGCAGCGAGCGCCCGCGACTGCGTGCCCTGGGCGATACGGGCGCTGAGCTCGGCGACCCCCTCGCGCGGGTGGGAGACCCGGATGCTCGCCAGCCGGCTGACCGGTGCCTGTCGCGGCTCGCGCGTGCGGGCGCGTGCGAGGACGGCGACCCGGTGCTGCATCTCCTCGTACACCTCCGGCGTCAGCACCCGTGCGAGCTGCTGGAGTGGTCGGGTGCCTGACGAGACCTCGAGCAGCGCGCGGACGAACTTCGCCGCACGCTGGTCCGGAACCGGCGCCTGCGGGGGTACGAGGGTGAGGTGGGGGCGAGACGGGAGCGACGGTCGTACGTCCGTCGACAGCGCGAGCGAACCGTCGACGAGGGGGAGCGACCACTGCGCTGCCATGGAGTGTCGCGTGCGGCCGTCGGCGGCGTACGGGATCGAGAGATCGTGGAGTGCTGCGCGTGTGTCGGTCATCGAAGTCTCCTCGCTGGGGTGTGGTCGCTCTGTGTGGTGTCAAGGACGGGGGTCGTCGGGCATGCGGTTGGCGGCACGTGAAGAAGGGGCCCGCAGGATCATGCCGATCCGGAGCGCGTCGGGATCGGCACCGATGCGGGCGCGGTTGGCTGCGTACCAGCGGCGCCACTCCCGGTCGAGCTGTCCCGTGGTCGGCTCGGCACCGGTCCCCTCCCAGGACGCTGCGGCGATCTCCCACAGCGAGTCGCCCGCGCGGACCCGGTGGGTCGCGCCAGATCGTGCGGCCGACCGTCCGACGGGCCCGGCGGCGGGACGCTGTCCGACGGGATGAGACGAGGCGGGTCGAAGCGCGGCAGGTCGGTCCGGCAGCGCGAGGCCGCGCAATGCGGCCGAGCCCGGCACCTGCGCGGCACGCGGCCCGGCGGGCTCACCCGGCGCGCCCGGGGCGCCGGTGACCGCCGCTGCGGGCCCCGCGAGAACCAAGGACGACCCCGCCACCGCCAGGATCACGCGCCGCCACGGCCCCGGCGACAACCGGAGGAGGACGCGCGGCAGCGGGTGCCCGCTCACCCGGCACACAGCCGCCCCGATCGTCAGCAGTGCCAGCCAGCCCGTCGAGAACGTCGCAACGACGAGGCCGAGATCGCCGACGAGTACGTCGAGGCGCGGAGCGGCCGGCCCGGCCGCCCCGGCGAGTCGCGTCACCGCCGGCGGCACCTGCTCGGCGAGCAGGAGGAGCGCACCCCACGGGACGGCGATCACTGCACCGGTACGGAGCATCTCTTCCCCTTCCTTACGTTTGCCTACATTTGCGTACGGTGAAGGATGCAGTCAATCGTTCATCCACAGAACCTGGGGAATCGCTAGAGTGCTCGCCATGCCGTGGGACGACCGATTCGTGGCGTTGGAGCACGACCTCGCGCTCCAGGCGGAGGGCGAGGCCCACGCAGAGCGCGACCAAGAGATCAGCGACCTTGCTGCGGAGCGTTCGGCTCAGCTTCCGTGGGCCGACCGGTGCCTGGGGCTTGCGGTGACGATGCGCGTCGTGTCGGTCGGCACGATCCGCGGCGAGCTGGCGATGGTGACCGCGGACTGGGCGCTGGTCCACCACGACGCCGTCACGGACTGGGTCGTCGCGCTGCGCGACGTCGTCGCAGTGGTGCCGAGCGAGGGCACGCCGCGCACGTCACGAGGCGAGGTGCAGCGGCGGATGACCTGGCGTCAGGCGTGGGGCGCGCTCGTCCGCGACCGCGACGAGGTGCACGTGCTCCGCCGCGACGGGTCGAGCGTCCGCGGAGTCCCGGTGGTGACGGGGCTCGACCACGTTGAGATCGCGGGCGAGATCATGCCGTACGACGCCGTCGTGGCGATCAGGTGTCCGCGTTGACGCCGGACTCGGTCCGCGCGTCGGCCTCGGTCTCCTCGTCGACGAACGGGTGGGCGGCGATGTGGTCGCGCGTCGCGGTGTACTGGTCGGTGATATAGCGCTCGAGCGCCTCGCTCTCGACCCGCCACACGCCGCGCCCGCCGACGCGGATCGCGGGCAGGTCCCCGCGGCGTACGAGGGCGTAGACCTGCCGCTCGGAGACGTTGAGGATGTCGGCCACGTCCGAAAGACGCAGGAATCGGGGTGACTCGGATCCGACGGGCATGTGCTGATTGTGCCAGTCGACCTCCCGGGGATCAGCCCGTGCCGCGACGGACTGTGGACAACGGGTGGACGCGCGGGCATCGGATGCGGCATCAATAGGCTCCATGCTGACCCTCTCGCAGCGCACCGACTCTGTGCGCGCGGACACTCGCCGACTTCAACGGCCACGCTGGACCCATCCCCGCGCCCTCGGAGGAGTCGCCCTGGTGGCGATCTGTGTCGTGCTCGGCGGCCTGCTCATGGCGCGCGTGTCGGAGACGACCGAGCTCTGGGCACTGCGGGCCGACGTCCGTGCTGGCGAGCCGGTGCGCGTGGACGACCTGGAGCGGGTCGACGCCCGGCTCGGGGGCGACGCGCGCGCCCACTACCTCGCCGCGAGCGAGACGGACGCCCTCGTGGACAGGGCGGCGTCGGCGGTGTGGGGCCGTGACATGGCCGCGGGCGAGCTCGTTCCCGACGCCGCACTCGTGGACGCGTCCGTCAAGGGCGGCGTCGAGCTGCCGCTGCAGGTGTCGCACGCCTCCGTCCCCGACGATCTCGGCGAGGGGCACCGGGTGGACGTCTGGGTCGCTCCCGGCGAGTCCTCCGTCGAGCCGACCGCCGAGGCGCGCCGGGTCCTCGACGACGTCACGGTCGTCGCCGTCCACGGGGCCGGCACGGCCTGGGGAGACTCGACCATGCGCGGCATCGTCGTCCGCGTCGACGACGAGGACCTGCTGCCCCAGGCCCTCGCCGCGCTCGACTCCGGCACCGTCACCCTGGTACGACGTGGCGGGGCCGACGCGTGAGCGTCCCGGTCCTCATCGCCGCGGGCGACGCCGCGTGGGAGGCGGAGCTGGTCTCGGCTGCGGTCGAGGCACGCGGCATCACCGTCGTCCGCCGCTGCGTCGATGTCGCTGACGCCGTCGCCACCGCCGTCAGCGGCGCGGTCGCGCTCGCGCTGGTGAGCGTGGAGCTGCCCGGCCTCGACCCTGATGCAGTCGAAAGGATCGCGCGCCGCGGCGTGGTCGTCGTCGCGATCGCGCCCGACGCAGGCATGCACGAGGCCGCACGGATCGCCGCCGCGCTGGGCATCGAGGCCGTCGTGCCGCTCGGTCGGCTCGCGAGCGTCGTGGCACTCGCACGCCGCGGCGACGCAGGGGCCGACCCTCGGCCAGGCGGAGCTGTCGCGACCGGGGCAGCGACGGAGGCCGCCTCCGCGACAGGCTTCCCGCTCGACGCCCCGCCTCGAGAAGGGCGGCTCACGGCGGTCTGGGGGCCGGCCGGCTCGCCGGGGCGCAGCACGGTCGCACGCGGCCTGGCGGCCGAGCTCGCTGCGCGCGGTCGTCGCACCGTGCTGGTGGACGCCGACGTCGACGGCGGCACGCAGGCCGCCGCGCTTGCCCTCCTGGACGAGGTGAGCGGGCTGCTCGCCGCCGCCCGGGACGCCAACGGAGCGGTCCTCTCGACTGGGGCGCTCGCCGGCCACCTCCGCTGGATCGGTCCCGAGCTCGGCGTCCTCACGGGGCTGCCCCGCGCGGAGCGATGGCCCGGTCTGCGGGCGACCGCCTACGAAGGGGTCCTGGCGACCGCGCGCGACCTCGCCGACGACGTCGTCGTCGATCTCGGCTTCTGTCTCGACGACACGGGTGAGCAGGGCTTCGACGGGGTCGCGCCACGACGCACCGCCGTCGCGCGGCACACCCTCGCGACCGCCGATGAGATCGTGCTCGTCGGTCTCCCCGACCCGGTCGGCCTGTCGCGCCTCGCGCGGGCGGTGCTGGACCTGCGCGCCCGGTGCGACGTCGAGGCGACGGTCGTCGTGAACCAGATGCGGTCGACGCTCGGGTGGAGCACACACGAGGTCGGCGAGGCCGTCGAGCGGTTCACGGGTGTCATCCCCACAGCGTTCCTCCCGTACGACCGCACGGCGCTCGACCACTGCCTCGTGCACGGCCTGACGTCGTACGAGGGAGCAGCCGGGTCGGCCTTTCAACGGGCGGTCTCACGATTGGCAGACGATCTCGGCGCTCGAGCTCACGAACTGGCGTAACCTGTGCCCGTGCCCCGACGTCTCGATGCGCTCGACGTGACGTTCCTCGACGAGGAGACGTCGGCCACGCCGCGCCAGGTGATGACGCTTGCCGTCGTCGCGCCGGGCGAGCGGCCCTTCGACTACGACACGCTCGTGCAGGTGGTCAACGAGCGGATCGGGCTGGTGCCCCGCTACCGCCAGCGTGTCGCCGCCGTTCCGGGCGGGATCGGTTCTCCGGTCTGGGTCGACGACGCGTCGTTCGACCTGTCGTACCACGTCCGGCGCTCCGCACTCCCGAGTCCCGGCTCCAACGCCGCGCTGCGCGAGCTGGTCAGCCGTCTCATCGCGCGACGCCTCGACCTGACGAGGCCGCTGTGGGAGGCCTACTTCATCGAAGGGCTCGAAGGCGGTCGCTGCGCCGTCCTCATCAAGTCGCACCAGGCGCTCGTCGACGGCTCGGTGACGGTCGACCTCGCCCAGGTGCTCCTCGACGAGAGCGCGCACGACCGCGATGTCCCGTCCGACGGTTGGAAACCACGCTCCGAGCCGGGCGGAGCGTCGCTGGTCGCGGGGTCGCTCGTCGACGCTGCCCTCGACCCGCGTCGTGCGGCGAGTCGGCTGAGGTCGGGGTTCGACAAGGTGCAGGCGCGGGTCGGCAAGGTCGTCCAGACGCTCCCGGTCGTCGGCCCGGTCGCCGCCGATGCCCCCGGTCCGTTCAGCGGCAGGCTCAGCCAGCACCGTCGCTACGTCACCGTGAGCACGCGCCTCGACCAGTACCGCGGGGTGCGCGACGTGCACGGCGGCACGGTCAACGACGTGATCCTGGCGACGATCGCCGGGGGGATCCGGCGCTGGATGCTCACGCAGGCCGAGCCGGTCAGCGACAAGACCCGCCTGCGCGCCATGGTGCCGATGTCGGTCGCCGCGCCCGACGGGGTCCCCACCTCGTACGGGTCGACGGTGCGCGGTCACCTGCTGTCGCTGCCGGTCGGCGAGACGAACCCGGTCGTCCGCCTGCACCAGGTGTCGTACGCGCTCAAGGCGCACCGCGAGACCGGCGTCGCGGTCGCCGCCAACACCCTCGCGTCGCTGCCTGGGTTCGCCCCGACGACGTTCCACGCCGTCGGCGCACGCGTGGCCGAGACGCAGGCGCACCACCCGTACGATCTGATCGTGACCAACGTCCCGGGCCCGCAGGAGCCGATGTTCATGGGGGGAGCTCAGATCGTCGAGACGTACCCCGCGATCCCGCTCTCGCACGGCCGCACGCTGTCGATCGGCATCACCTCGTACGCGGGAGGTGTCTACTACGGCCTCGTTGCCGACCGCCAGGCGGTGCCTGAGGCCGACATCCTCGGACAGTGCCTCGAGGAGGCGCTCGCCGAGCTGGTCGAGACGGCCAGCCCGACCCGGCAACGGGCTCCTCGTGGCGGCCTCGCTCCCGTCTGGGACCAGCACGCGCCGAGCGTGGACGACGCCGGCAGCACCGCATGAGCGTGCGCGCCTATCTGGCGGTTGACCCCGCGGCGCTGCGCCGGCTCGCGGGCGACGAGAGGCTGCCTGCCGACGCGTACGAGGGTGTCGTGGCGGCCAGCGACGACGAGCAGGACGAGTACGACGCGATGGCGGTCGCGGGCGAGATCGCAGAGGAGCGGTGGGGGACCGTCCTCGTACTCGCGATCGAGGCACCCGGGGGGGCTGGCAGCGAGATGAGCAGTCCGGTCGCGCTGCGAGACGTGGAGGCGATCCACGTCGGGGACGAGCTCGCGTGGTACGCGACGCAGGAGCTCGACGACGTCCTGGCCGCCCTCGGCGACTGACCCGCGGTGCCGCGGGAGTGACCCGGGGGCGGGAAAGAGTGACCCGCGAGCGTCAGGGCGGCATGATGGGCGACGGGCACGTCGACTTCGCGGCGTTCACCCGCGCGGTCGCCGCGACCGGTTACGCCGGCGACGTGGAGGTCGAGATCGTCAACGCCGACGTATGGGCAGCAGCCGGGGAGGACGTGGTCGCGATGATGGCACGACACTACGCCGAGCTCGTCGAGCCGTACCTGTGACGCGGGTCCTCGTCGCGCCGGACAAGTTCAAGGGCTCGGCGGACGCGGCTGAGGTCGCGTCCGCGCTCGCCCGAGGCCTCCGTACGGCTGGGGCCGAGGCCGTGGAGCTACCCGTGGCCGACGGCGGCGACGGCACGGTCGCTGCCGCGCTCGCCGCGGGCTGGGCGCTGGAGACGGTCACCGTCAGCGGGCCGACCGGTGAGCCGGTGGCGACCACGTTCGCGCGCCGCGGCGTGGACGCGGTGGTCGAGATGGCGGACGCCTGCGGGATGCGGCGGCTCGACGGGCCGCTCGCGCCGATGGCGGCCAGTTCGCGCGGGCTCGGCGACGTGATCGCGGCCGCGATCGCGGACGGGGCCATGCGTGTCGTCGTCGGGATCGGCGGGAGCGCCTCGACCGACGGCGGCGCGGGCATGGTGAGCGCCCTCGGTGCGCGCGTGCGCGACGCAGCCGGGGCGCCGGTGCCCGCCGGGGGCGCAGGGCTGGCGGATGTCGCCTCCCTCGACCTCGACGGACTCGACCTGGCGGGCGTGACGCTCGAGGTCGCGTGCGACGTGGACAACCCGCTGACCGGACCCGAGGGTGCGGCGGCGGTCTACGCCCCGCAGAAGGGCGCCGACCTCGAGCAGGTCCGTACCCTCGATGCTGGACTCACCCGGTGGGCCGACGTCGTCGCGTCGACGACCGGACGCGACCTGCGCGACGCCGCGGGAGCTGGTGCTGCGGGCGGTGTCGGGTTCGCTGCGGTCGCGCTGCTCGGAGCCCGGCTGCGGTCGGGGGCCGATCTCGTGCTCGACCTCGTCGGCCTCGACGCGGCGCTCGACGAGGTCGACCTCGTGATCACCGGGGAGGGAGCGTTCGACGAGCAGACCCTGCGCGGCAAGGCGCCCGCGGTGGTCGCCGGACGGGCCCGGGCGCGTGGCGTGCCCGTCGTGGTCGTCTGCGGCCGGACGACGTTGTCGCCCGCTCGGGCCCGCGCCGAAGGGTTCGCCGAGGTGCTCGCGCTGACCGACCTCGAGAGCGATCCCGACCGGTGCATGGCCGACGCGCCGCAGCTGCTCGAACGCATGGGCCGCGCCGTGGGGGCGCGTTTCCTCTAGATTCGACTCGTGCAGGACCACGTCGTACGGCTCGTCGACCTGGCCGTCGGCGCGACCGTCGCCGTGGCGGTCCCTCTCGTCGGCGCGGCCCGAGCGCTCGCCCCGGGGGCGATCCATGTCGGGCGCCGCCTGGCGTACCCGCCGTTGGTCCCGCTCGAGCTCGCACCCGGCACCGTCGCGCGGCTGCTGGTCGTCCGCGGACGGGCGACGCGGCTGCTCGCGCAGGAGGTGCTGGTCCAGCGTGCCCGCGCCGCCGTGCCCGTCGTGGTCGACGAGGTGCTCGACCAGATCGACTTGACGCGGCTCGTGCTCAACCGTGTCGACCTCGCGCATGTCGTCGTCACCGCCCTGGACGAGCTGAACCTCACCGCCGTCGTGACCGAGCACGTGGACCTCGGCCAGGTCGTCAGCACCGCGCTCGACCAGCTCGATCTCACCGAGGTCGTCCTCGACCGTGTCGACCTCCAGCGCGTCGTCACGCACGTCCTCGACGGGCTCGACCTGACGGCGCTCGTGCGCGAGAGGGTCGACCTCGACGCCCTCGCCAACGAGGTGATCGACGACGTCGACCTCCCCGAGATCATCCGTGACTCCTCCAGCGGCATCGCTGCCGACCTCGTCATCGAGGCGCGTACGGGGGCGGCGACGGCCGACGAGGTCGTCGCGCGTGCCGTCGACCGGGTGCTCGTGTGGCGTCGTCGCCGCGAGGGCGGTCCGCGATGAGCCCGGCGGCGCATCCGGTCGGGCCGGGCGCGCAGCTGCAGGGGCAGCCCGCCGGCGTCGTGACGCGGGTGATCGCGGGCGGGCTCGACTACATGCTCGTGGGGCTGTGGTCGGCGGGGGTGTACGTCGGCGTGGCGGCGCTCAGCTTCCTCTACAACCCGGTCGAGTGGCAGTGGCCGCGATGGTCGTTCGGGGCGGTGCTGATCCTGGGGGCGCTGTCGATGGTGACCTATCTGACCGCGACGTGGGCCACGAGCGGCAAGACGCTCGGCGGTCAGGTGATGGGCACGCGGGTCGTACGGGACGGCGAGCGGGTGCACGTCCTGCGTGCGCTGGCCCGCGCGGTCGTCGTCGTGGCGTTCCCGATCGGGCTGTTCTGGTCGGCGGTCGACGTGCGCGCGCGGTCGGCGCAGGACCTCGTGATACGCACGTCGGTCGTCTACGCCTGGCGTACCGACGTCCGTCCCTGAGGCGCCGACGCACGGCGGTGACCGTACGGGCGGTCAGCCTTCGGCGAACCGCGCCTGGCCCGCCTCGGACTCCACGCGCAGGGCGGCGACGATGGCCTTCGCGACCTCGGGCTCGACCTTCCTGCCGATCAGCGGGATCTTGACCTTGAGGTCACCCTCGACGACCAGCTCGGCGCCCGATGCCGTCGGGTGGATCGCCATCGTGCCGTCCATCGACGCAGGCTGGCCCTTGATCGTCAGCCGGACGGTGCCAGCACGGGAGCCGTCTGCAGCGGCGGGGCCCCAGGTCTCGATCTGGCGGACCTCGACCGTGTCGCCGGTCAGCCGCTTGATGAAGTCCGGCATCTCCGCCGGCATCGTCCGGTCGATCTGGACCTGAACCTGGTCCTCCTGGTCGTCCACCGAGACCTCGTACGCGATGGCGTGCATCTTCTCGCACACCTCGGCACGGAACTCGTCGTCGCGGATGATCGAGAAGACCTGGTCGGGAGTGGCGCCGGGGTAGTCGGCGATCTCGTGCAGCCTCATGCCGGACATCATCGCAGGGAGCCTCGAGAATGGCGCCAAGTAGTGTGCAGAGAGTCACAACGATGTGCACGAAGGAGTCCGATCTTGTCCATGGAGGAAGGCGACCTGCCCCCCGACGTCACCGATGCGCTGGTGGAGGCCTACTACCAGCACGTCCCTGCCGAGGAGCGCAAGGAACGACCGCCAGAGGCGTTGAGGGGCGCGGCCACGAGCCACGCCCGGCTCGCCGCAGTCAGAGCGCCGGGGGAGACCCTGCTGAAGGTGTGGCAACCAGATGCCGACACCGACGGGTGGGATGCGCGGGGGCACCTGGTGCTCCAGGTCGTCACCGACGACCGTGCGTTCCTGGTCGACTCGACGACCGGGTTCCTGACGAGGGAGGGGTTCGGAGTCGACTGGCTCGTCCACCCGCAGCTCGAGGTGGTCCGCAACGGCGCGGGCCAGCTGGAGTCGGTCGGGATCGCCGGTGGCGAGTCCGCGCCGGGCGCGGTGCGCGAGTCGTGGATGTACCTCGAGCTCGACCGCAGCGACCGTCCCGACATCGAAGAGGTGATCAGCGAGGGCGTACGAAGGGTCCTGTACGACGTCGAGCTCGCCAACGATGACTGGGACCCGATGCGCTCGCGTGCGCACGAGATCGTCGCCGAGCTGCGGTCGACGCCGCCGGCCGGCATCTCTGCCGACGAGGCCGCCGAGGCGGCGCTGCTGCTGGGCTGGCTCGCGGACGACAACTTCACCTTCCTCGGCTATCGCGAGTACGACCTCGCGGGTGAGCCGGGCGACGAGAAGCTCCGCTCGGTCCCCGCCAGCGGGCTCGGGATCCTGCGCAACGAGCGGCGCGAGAGCGCATCCTTCTCCCGTCTCCCTCCGCGTTCGCGCGCGCGGGCGCGTGAGAAGACAGTGCTCGTCATCACCAAGGCCAACTCGCGCTCGACCGTGCACCGGACCAGGTATCTCGACTACATCGGCATCAAGACCTTCGACGCCTCCGGCGAGGTCGTGGGGGAGCGTCGCTTCCTCGGGCTGCTCGCGTCGTCGGCCTACACCGGCAGCATCACCCGCATCCCGATCCTCGACCGCAAGGTCGACGCGGTCATCTCTGGCCTCGGGTACGACGCCGACAGCCACGCGGCCAAGGAGATCCTCGACCTCCTCGAGACGTATCCGCGCGACGAGCTCTTCCAGATCCCGGTCGAAGGACTCTCGGAGATCGCCGAGGCGCTGATCCACCTCCAGGAGCGTCGCCACGTCCAGCTGTTCGTCCGGCGCGACCCGTACGACCGGTTCCTGTCGTGCCTCGTCTATCTCCCGCGCGACCGCTACACGACCAACGTCCGGCTCACCATCGAGGAGATGGTGGCCGAGCGGGTCGGCGGGGACCCGATGATCGACTACGGCGTGTGGGTGAGCGAGTCGCAGCTCGCCCGCGTCCACCTGGTCGTCCGCCCCCGCCCGGGCCAGGAGCTCGGCACCGTGGAGGCGGCGGAGCTGCAGGGTGAGGTCGCGGCCGCAATCCGGTCGTGGGAGGACTCGCTGGGAGCGGCCGTCGACCGGCGTTTCGGCGAGGCGAGCACGACCTCCGTCC
This sequence comes from Mumia zhuanghuii, assembly GCF_042681565.1. Classification (NCBI taxonomy): domain Bacteria; kingdom Bacillati; phylum Actinomycetota; class Actinomycetes; order Propionibacteriales; family Nocardioidaceae; genus Mumia; species Mumia zhuanghuii. The sequence continues at coordinate 30,373 of NZ_JBHUFT010000006.1, read as the reverse complement.
TCGCTGGCTTCCGCGACGCGTTCCCTGCGGGCTACAAGGAGGACGTCGACGCGGCCGACGCGGTCGACGACGTCCTCGCCGCCCGCGAGCTGCTCAGTGGCGAGGACCAGATCGTCGTCCACGTCGAGCCCGACCCGCGGCACGACGACCCCCATCGGCTTCGTGTCCGGCTGTACACCCGCGAGCCCGCCGCGCTCACCGACCTGCTCCCCGCGTTCGCCTCGCACGGTGTCGACATCCTCGACGAGCGGCCGTACGAGCTGGCGACGAGCGAGCCGGTGTGGGTGTACTGGTTCCGGGCCCGCTCGCACGTGCTCACCGACGAGTCCGGCCGTACGCGGCTGACCGAGGCGTTCGCGGCGTGCTGGGACGGCCGCGCGGAGGTCGACGGGTTCAACCGGCTCGTCCTCGGTGCCGACCTCGACTGGCGCCAGGCCGTCGTCCTGCGGGCGTACGCACGCTATCTCCAGCAGGCGGGGACGCCGTTCAGCCTGGAGTCGATCCAGGCCGTGCTCCTGGCCGAGGCCGGCGTCGTCCGGCTCATCCTCGACCTGTTCCAGGCCCGCTTCGACCCCTCCGTCGACGACTCCCGCCGCGAGTCGCTGACCGAGGAGGTCGAGGCCGACCTGCGCGAGCGGCTCGAGGCGGTCGAGGGACTGGACACCGACCGCGTCCTGCGGTCGTACCGGACGCTGGTCCGCGCAACCGTACGCACGAGCTTCTACCAGCGCGACGAGGGCGGTCGCCCCCGGTCGTACGTGTCGTTCAAGCTGTCGCCGCGCGACATCGCCGACCTGCCCGAGCCGCGGCCCGCGCACGAGATCTTCTGCTACTCGCCGCGGGTCGAGGGTGTGCACCTGCGGTTCGGGGCCGTCGCGCGCGGCGGTCTGCGCTGGTCCGACCGGCGCGACGACTTCCGTACGGAGGTCCTCGGCCTGGTCAAGGCGCAGATGGTCAAGAACGCCGTCATCGTGCCGGTCGGGGCGAAGGGCGGCTTCTACTGCAAGCAGCTCCCCGATCCTGCCGATCGTGAGGCGTGGCTCGCCGAGGGCGTCGCCTGCTACAGGACGTTCATCTCGTCGATGCTCGATCTCACCGACAACCGCATCGGCGGCGAGGCGGTCCCGCCGCCGGACGTCGTCCGCCACGACGGCAACGACACCTACCTCGTCGTCGCCGCCGACAAGGGGACGGCGACGTTCTCCGACATCGCCAACCAGATCGCGGCCGACTACGGCTACTGGCTGGGCGACGCGTTCGCGTCGGGCGGCTCGGCGGGCTACGACCACAAGGCCATGGGCATCACCGCGCGTGGCGCGTGGGTGTCGGTCCAGCGGCACTTCCGCGAGATGGGCGTCGACTGCCAGCGCGAGGACTTCACCTGCGTCGGCATCGGCGACATGTCCGGCGACGTGTTCGGCAACGGGATGCTGCTGTCGGAGCACACGCGGCTGGTCGCCGCGTTCGACCACCGGCACATCTTCGTCGACCCCGACCCGGAGGCGGCACCGTCGTTCGAGGAGCGCAAGCGGTTGTTCGCCTTGTCGCGCTCGAGCTGGGCCGACTACGACGCGAGCCTCATCTCCGAGGGCGGCGGGGTGTTCCCCCGTACGGCTAAGTCGGTGCCGATCAGCGTGCAGATGCGCAAGGCGCTGGGGATCGATGACGACGTCACCGCGATGAGCCCGCCGGAGCTGCTCCGGGCGATCCTCATGGCACCGGTCGACCTGCTCTGGAACGGCGGCATCGGCACGTACGTCAAGGCGTCCTCTGAGTCGCACGCGGACGTCGGCGACAAGGCCAACAACGCCATCCGGGTCAACGGTGACCAGCTGCGCTGCAAGTGCGTCGGCGAGGGCGGCAACCTCGGCCTCACCCAGCTCGGGCGCATCGAGTACGCGTTGACGGGCGGTCGGATCAACACCGACTTCATCGACAACTCCGCCGGCGTCGACACGAGCGACCACGAGGTCAACATCAAGATCCTGCTCAACCAGGTCAGGGCGCGCGGCGACCTTTCCTCGCAGGAGCGCGACACCCTGCTCGCGTCGATGACCGACGAGGTCGCGCGGCTCGTCCTGACCGACAACTACGACCAGAACGTGTCGCTGGCGGGCTCGGTCGATGCCGCGGTCAGCCTGCTGCACGCGCACGCGAGCTGGGTCGCTCGGCTGGAGCGCGGGGGCTACCTCAACCGTGCCCTGGAGTTCCTGCCCGCCCCGAACCAGATCGCGGAGCGTCGCTCGCAGGGTGTCGGGATGACGGCGCCAGAGCTTGCCGTGCTGATGGCGTACACCAAGATCGTGCTCGAGGAGGAGCTGCTCACGTCCGACATCGCCGACGACCCGTACTACCGGGGGCACCTGTTCGGCTACTTCCCGAGCGCGCTGCGCCAGGAGTATCGCGCCGACATGGCCGAGCATCCCTTGCGCCGCGAGATCGTCGTGACCGCGATCGTCAACGAGATGGTGAACCGTGCGGGCATCTCGTACTTCCACCGGCTGTCGGGGGAGACGGGCTCCTCGGCTGCCGAGCTCGCACGAGCGCGCTCGATCGCCAGCGAGATCTGTGGCGAGGGGGCGCTGCTCGAGCGGGCGAGCCAGCTCGACAACGTGGTGCCGGCCGACGTGCAGGAGGTCATGCGCAGCGCGGTGCAGGCGCTCGTCGAGCGGACGTCGCGATGGCTGATCAACCACCGCCGGTTCGCCGACGTCGAGGGCAGCGTCGACTACTTCGGGACGGCGGTGCAGAGCCTGCTGCGCGACCTGCCCCGGCTGATGGTCGGTCGTGAGCATGCGCTGTGGCGGGGGAGGGCCGACGCGCTCGCCGATGCGCACGTCCCGACCGACGACGCGGAGACCTTCGCCGCGCTCGCGCCGGCCTACGGGGCGATCGAGATGGCCGACATCGCCCTGTCGACAGGGACGGTGGCGACGACCGTCGCGGAGCTGTTCTTCGAGCTCGGCGAGCAGCTCGGGCTGGATCGTCTGGCGCACCGCATCCAGGCGCTCCCTCGCGACGACAGGTGGCGCTCGATGGCCCGTGCCGCGCTGCGCGACGACCTGCTCGGCGTCCAAGGACAGCTTGCCCGCAAGGTGCTGAGCTCGACTGATCCCGAGTCGTCCGCGCACGACCGCGTGCAGGAGTGGGGCGCCACGGAGGCCTCGGTGCTCGAGCGTGCAGAGGAGACGCTCGAGGAGATCTGGGGGGAGGACACCCCGGATCTCGCGCGCCTCTCAGTCGGCCTCCGGGTCGTGCGCACGCTGCTCACGTGACGGGAGCGCGTGAAACGGGTTGACCCCGTCCCTTGCTCTATGGTTCATTACTTCAGTAATGAACCAATGATCAGAGGGTGGAGACATGGGGCTGAGAGTCGAGGCGCACGACCTCGCCAAGAAGTACGGCGAGGTACGTGCTGTCGACGGGATCACCTTCACCGTTGAGCCCGGGGAGTTCTTCGGACTCCTCGGGCCCAACGGTGCGGGCAAGACGACGACGCTGGAGATCCTGGAGGGCCTGCGCCGACCCGACGGGGGCCGGGCTCTCGTCGACGGGATGGACCCGGCGCGTCGCGACCCGCGGATCCTCGGGCGGATGGGGGTGCAGCTGCAGGCCTCGGCGTTCTTCGAGAAGCTGAGCGCGCGTGAGCAGCTCGACACGTTCGGCGCGTTGTACGGTGCGCCTGCCACGCGTACCGGCGAGCTGTTGGAGCTCGTCGGATTGACGGAGCAGGCGGCGATCCAGGCCGACAAGCTGTCCGGTGGCCAGAAGCAGCGGCTGTCCATCGCGTGCGCGCTCGTCAACGATCCCGATCTCGTCTTCCTCGACGAGCCGACGGCGGCGCTCGATCCGCAGGCGCGGCGCAACCTGTGGGACGTCCTCGCGCGCCTCAACGAGTCGGGGCGGACAGTCGTGCTCACGACGCACTACATGGACGAGGCGGAGATCCTGTGTGATCGGGTCGCGATCGTCGACCGCGGAAAGATCCTCTCGATCGACTCCCCGGCCGCGCTCGTACGAGGCCTCAACCTGCCCGTGCAGATCAGCCTCGCGCCGGGCACGCTCACCCCCGAGCAGGCCGCCGCCCTCCCGGGTGTGGAGTCCGCCGCGCTCGAGCAGTCCGCCGTACGGGTCTCGACCCGCCGGCCGGCGCTCGTCCTCACCGCCCTGGCCGAGCGTGATGCCCTCGAGGGCCTTTCGGTACGAGGCGCCACCCTCGAGGACGTCTTCCTCGACCTGACCGGACGGGAGTACCGCGCATGAGCGCCCCCACCACCGAGCGTCCGGCGAAGGCTGCCGCGGCACCCAGCCGCGGCCGGCCCTTCCGCAGCCTCGCGATCGCCATGGTCAAGGGATTCCTGCGTGACCGGATGGCGCTGTTCTGGGCCGTGGTCTTCCCGCTGATGTTCCTCTTCCTCTTCGGCGGTCTGCTCGGCGACGCCAGCGTCCCCCGCAGCGACGTCATCCAGGTCGGTGCCGTGCCGCTCCTGGACGACGCCGATGCGGCGACGCAGGCAGCGATCGACGAGACCCTCGACATCGAGGACGGCGACGACCGTGACGCGGCGATCGCCGAGGTCCGCAAGGGCGATGCCGACGCCGTCGTCACGATGGACGGCGACTCCCTCGTGCTGTGGTACTCGGCGGCCGACCAGGTCACCGCCGGCATCGTCCAGGGCACCTTCAACAACATCGTCCAGGCGGCCAACGCCGCCGCGTCGGGCCAGCCGCCGACGTACACGCTGGCGCCGGAGCAGGTCGAGGACGAGTCGCTCAGCGCGATCCAGTTCTTCACCCCGTCACTGCTCGGCTGGGCGATCGCGATGGGCGCGACGTTCGGGGCGGCCGCCAACCTCGTGCTGTGGCGACGCAACGGGCTGCTGCGCAGGCTCAGGCTGTCGCCGGTCCCGACCTACGCGGTGGTGGGCGCCCGGGTGGTGACCGCGCTGATGCTCGCCGGGATCCAGATGGTGATGTTCCTCGTCCCCGCGGTCGCGTTCATGGGGCTGGAGCTGACGGGCTGGTGGTGGATCTCGGTGCCGTTGCTCGCGGCGGCGACGCTCGCGTTCCTTGCGCTCGGCCTGCTCATCGGTTCGTTCAGCAAGACCGAGGAGGGGGCGACGGGCGCGGCGAACTTCGTCATCTTGCCGATGGCGTTCCTGTCGGGCTCGTTCTTCCCGCTGGACGGGGCTCCGGCGTGGATCGTGGCGCTCTCGAACGTGCTCCCGCTCAAGTGGGTCAACCAGGGCATGCTCGACGTGATGGTGCGCGGCGAGGGGCCGTCGGCCGTCGTCGTGCCGATCCTCGCGCTGCTCGCCTTTGCACTGGTGCTCGGAGCGCTCGCGACTCGGTTGTTCCGCTGGGAGAAGGCCTGAACCTAGCCGGAGTTGCGGACGCCGAGCCACGCCTCTTCGGTTGGCTCGGTGTCCGCAACCTTGGCTTGGTGAGCGTGCCGCGCCCGTCAGGGGGCGTCGTCGGAGTCCGTGGGTTCGCTCGGGCCGTTCGGGCGGGGCGCGCCGTTGCGCGGCGCCTCTGTACGGGGGCGCAGCGGGAACACTTGCGCGTCCTCTCCGAGGTCACGCGGGCCCGGCGGCTCGAGATAGCTCGGGTGCGTCGGACCCTGGTTCGGGTCGTACGCGATGTCGTACGCCGTCGGCACACCGGGCTGGTGAGCCTCGCGGGCGCGTCGAGCGCGACGGCGTGCCAGTGCGTCGCCCTCTTCGCGGAGCCGGTCTTCCTCGGACTTCGGGGCGGGCTCCGGGGCGTTGGGCACGGAGTCGAACCTGATCGCCGGATACTCGGCCGTCGGCAGCTCGTCCTCGTCGAGCGGCGGCAGCGGCGGCAGCGGGGCAATGTGTGCGAGCGCCGCCTGCGACCCGGTTGTGTCCGGCCGCGAGTCGTCGAAGACCGGGAGGTCGAAGCGTGTCTCCTCCTGCGCGCGTGCGAGCCGGTACGCCGCCTCGGTGTCCGCGATCCCCGCGAGCGGGTTGCCGCGCGGCATGGGATCGACCGAGGACAGCCGGACCTCGCTCGGCGGAGCCGGAGGCTCGGGATCGTCGTCCGGAGGCTCGGGCTCGGGCGCGGGCGCGGGATCCGGCGGCGGTGCCGGAGCAGGGGTGGGGACGGGGGTGGGCACCGGCCCGCTCCCGGTCACGGGCACGGTCGGCTCGTCGTCCGGCCCCTTGACCGGGACGTTCGCGCGTCGGCGGCCGGCGGGTCGTAAGGGCTCCGGCTCGGGCTCCACCACGAATGCCGGCTCGGGCTCCGGGGCGGGCTCGGGCGCTCGCTCTGGTTCGACCTCAGCCGCGGGTTCGGGCTCAGGTTCGGGTTCGGGCTCGGGCTCGAACACAGGCTCCGGCTCCGGCTCTGCCGCAGGCTCCGGCTCTGCCGCAGGCTCCGGCTCCGGCTCGGGTTCGACCTCAGCCGCGGGCTCGGGTTCGGGCACCGCTTCGGCCACGGGCTCGGCCACGGCTTCGGGCTCTGGCTCGGGTTCGACGTCAGCTGCGGGTTCCGGCTCGGGCACCGGTTCAACCGCGGGCTCCGGGTCGGGTTCGACCGGGGGCTCCGGCTCCGGTTCCGGCTCGACCGCGGGCTCGGGTTCGACCTCAGCCGCGACCTCGACCGCGACCTCGATCTCCGGCTCGTCGACATCGAGATCCGAGTCGTCGTGCTCCCGCGCCTGGGTGGCCAGCCGCTCGGCCTCGACTGCGAGCCGCTCGGCCGAAGCGGTCGCCCGTGCCGCCAGGGCCGCGACGAGCTCGTCCTCGTCCGGGCGCAGCATCTCGAGGCGCCGCTCGACCTCGCTGCGAACGCTCGGGTGAACACGGCCCGTGAAGCGGTCGTCGAGGTAGGACGGGCGGTCGGGCGCGTCGGACAGCCGCTCGTCCTCGCGGTGCAGCTTCAGCTCGAAGGTGGCGAGTTCGGTGTACGGGTCGAGCACGTCGGCGACCTCGTCGTCGAGGAGCCGGCCGTCCGCGGGCTCGACGTGACCGAGCTGACGCGCGCGGCGCTCCTCGATGATCGCCAGCTGGTCGCGCGCGAGCTCCAGCCCGTTGCGCAGGCGCTCGACGTACGACGCCATGGACGCGACGACCGAGACGGCGTCGGCGACCTCCTTCTCGGTGGCGAGCTGGCGCGCCAGTGCCGTACGGGCGAGGTCGTCGAAGACCGCGGCGCCACTGATGTTGCCCTCGATGCGCAGCTCCGAGGCGTGGTAGGCCGCGGTGGCCGCCTGGACGCCCCAGTCGTCGGCGGTCTGCTGGTCCTCGGCCCGGTCGTGCTCGGTCAGACGCTTCGCCGCGAGCGCACTCGCGAGCGTGTCCTCGGCCTCGGCGATCGTCGTCGCGAACGCCCGAGCAAGGGCGAGGAAGAGCGACTCCGGATCGGCGGAGTCGTCGATCAGCGTCGAGACGTCGGCCTGCGCGAGTGCGGTCACGCGGCCGAGAACGGACTGCTTCTCAGCCATGCTTCGTCTCAGCCATGCAGGGTCCTCCCAGGAGTCTGTCGAGGGTCGACTATCTCGCAATCAGCTCGGGCTGACGTGCGTGGGGTCGAGGACACGGCGCAGGAACTCCTTCGTGCGAGGCTCCTTCGGGCTCCCGATGACATCGTGCGGGGTGCCCTGCTCGACGATCACTCCACCGTCCATGAAGACGACACGGTCGGCAACCTCGCGCGCGAACGCCATCTCGTGCGTGACCACCAGCATTGTCATGCCCTCCTCGGCCAGCTTGCGCATGACCGTGAGGACCTCGCCCACCAGCTCCGGGTCGAGCGCCGAGGTGGGCTCGTCGAAGAGCATGAGGTTGGGCGCCATCGACAGCGCGCGGGCGATCGCGACGCGCTGCTGCTGCCCGCCCGACAGCTTCGCCGGGTAGGCGTCGTGCTTGTCGGTGAGCCCCACGCGGTCGAGGTTCTCCTCGGCGATCTTGCGGGCTTCCTTCTTGCCCCGCTTGAGCACCGTCTGCTGGGAGACCATGCAGTTGCTCAGCGCCGTGTGGTGCGGGAACAGGTTGAAGCTCTGGAACACCATGCCGATGTGCCGGCGGGCGGCGTCGATGTCGCAGTCGGGATCGGTGAGGTCCTCGCCGGCGACGAGGACCGTGCCGCTGCTCGGCTCCTCCAGCAGGTTGACACAGCGCAGCAGCGTCGACTTGCCGGAGCCCGACGGACCGATCACGCAGACCACCTCGCCGGGGGCGACCTCGAAGTCGATCCCGCGCAGGACGTGGTTGTCGCCGAAGGACTTGTGCAGGTCGCGGATCTCGACGAGTGCGTCGGACATCAACGTGCCTTTCCTGCGTTGGCCTCGAGCCGGCGGACCAGCATCGAGAGCGGGAGAGTGATGATGAGGTACGCGATGCCGGCGACGACCAGTGGCGTCACGTTGACGTTCTGGTTCGCCAGCTCGCGTCCGAACTTCGTGAGCTCGTAGTGCTCCTTGGACAGCCCGATGATGTAGACCAGCGACGAGTCCTTGACCAGCAAGATCAGCTCGTTGGTCAACGGCGGCAGCATCGTACGGAACGCCTGCGGGAGGACGACCTTGCGCATCGCCTGGCTGGACGTCATGCCGAGCGAGCGGGCGGCTTCGACCTGGCCCTTGGGGACGGCCTGGATGCCGCCGCGGATCGTCTCCGCGAGATAGGCGCTGCCGACGATGCCGAGGGCGAGCCAGACCGTGCCGTACGGGTCCCATGGGATGCGCATGCCCGGGAAGGCCAGCGGCAGCAGCGTGAAGACGAGGAAGACGATCAGCGCGGGCAGGCCGCGGAAGAACTCGATGTAGATGGTGGCGATCCACCGGTACGGGCCGATCTGCGAGAGCCGCATGATCGCGAAGATCGTACCGACGACGATGCCGAAGACGAAGGCGCCGAGGGTGTAGACGATCGTGTTGAAGAGCGCGTGGCCGAGCCCGCTCGTGATCGTCTTCTCGACGAGGTCGGGCCGGAAGAAGACGTCCTTGATCTGAGGCCAGTCCGCGAACAGCACGGCGGCGGCGATGAGCAGGACGAGGACGGTGTACTGGACGGCCCGGATCCGCTGAGCCCGCTTGCGCGGGCTCAGCGGACGACGGGTCGGAGCCAAGTCGGTGGGGGTGCTCATGGCTCCCTTACTGTGCCAGACGGATCAACGGGTCGACGGCTTGGTGCCGAAGTACTTCTCGTAGATCTCGTCGTACGTGCCGTCTTCCTTGGCGGTTGCGAGGACCTCGTTGAGGCGCTCGATGATCTTCTCGCCGTTGGCGTCCTTAGCCGCCGGGAAGCCGTACTGCTCGCCCGTGTCGAACTCCGTCGTCACCGCGGTGTCGGGGTTGTCCTTGGCGAAGTCGAACAGCACGCCGTTGTCGTTGATCGCGGCGTCGATCGAGCCCGCCTTGACGGCGTTGGCCTGCAGCGCCATGTCCTCGAACGTGACGACGCTGTAGCCGTTGGCCTCGGCATTCTCCTCGGCGTACATCGCGCCTGTGGTGTCCGTCTGGACGCCGATCTTCTTGCCCTTGAGCGCCGAGAGGTCCTCGATGCCCGAGTCGGCCTTGACGAGCAGGGCCTGGGTGGCGTCGAAGTACGGGTCGGAGATCGCGAGTGCACCGGCACGCTCGTCGGTGATCGTCATGGCGCCCATGCCGACGTCGCACTTGCCGGCCTTGAACGCGGCGCCGGAGGTGATCTGGGCCCAGTCGATGTCGACGACCTTGTGGTCGATGCCCATGTCGTCGGCCAGCAGCGCGAGCAGGTCGGTGTCGAAGCCGACGACCTCATCGCTGTCGTCGCGGTACTGGAACGGCTTGTAGGGAAGGTGCGTGCAGATCGTGAGCGTGTCGCCCTCCACGATCTTGATGCCGTCGACCTCCTTGCTCGCGTCGTCGCTGTCGTCACCGCCACAGGCGGCCATCGAGACGGTGAGCGCGAGTGCTCCGGCAGCGGCGGCGAACGCCCTGCTGAGGCCTCGTCCGGTGACCTTCATCGAAGTTGCTCCTTGAGCTCTGAGGGTTCACGAGACTGATCTCTCGTGAGGCTGATCTCGTAACGAAGGGGATGGTGCCACAAGAAGAGCACGAGATTGTTACGACGCCCAGAGATCGTTCTCGAAGGGTTACGGAGGGCGACGAGCGTGTCCGTGCCCGTTGACCCATGATCGAAGGCAGGCTGCCAACCAGGGGAGGGCGCGATGCGTGTACTCGTGACGGGAGCCACGGGATTCATCGGGCGCAGACTTGTCCCGTCGCTGGTCGCGGACGGGCACGAGGTGCTCGCGATGACCCGTCGGCCCGACACGTACGAGGGCGAGGGGACGGCCGTCTTCGGCGACGTGCACGACGCCGCCTCCCTGTCGCCCGCCCTGGAGGGCGTGGAGTCGGCGTACTACCTCGTCCACTCCCTCGGATCGGAGGACTTCGTCCGGCGTGATGCGCAGGCGGCGCGCGCGTTCGGTGAGGCGGCGGCCGCGGCCGGGGTCCGGCGCATCGTCTACCTGGGCGGGCTCGGCGACGACAGCGACGACCTCTCTCCCCATCTGCGCAGCCGGCGCGAGGTCGAGGGCCTGCTGGCGGAGGGCGGCGTCCCGGTCACGACGCTGCGTGCGGGGATCGTCGTCGGTCACGGCGGCATCTCGTGGGAGATGACGCGTCAGCTCGTCGAGCACCTGCCGGCGATGGTGACGCCGCGCTGGGTGAGCACACGGACGCAGCCGATCGCCGTGGACGACGTGATCCGCTACCTCGTCGGAGTGCTGAGCCTGCCCGAAGGCACCGACCGGGCGTACGAGATCGGCGGCCCGGACGTCCTCGCGTACGCGGCGATGATGCGCCGCCTCGCCGACATCGAGGGGCGCCATCCGGTGATCCTCCCGGTCCCGCTGCTCAGTCCGGGGCTCTCGGCGCTGTGGCTCGCCCTCGTCACCGACGTCGACACGCGGACGGGGCGTTCGCTGGTGGGCTCGATGGTCAACGAGGTCGTGGTCCGCGACGACGCCATCCGCGAGGTGGTGCCGTTCGAGCCGCTCGCGTACGACGAGGCGGTACGGCGGGCGCTCGCCGAGCGCGCCCGGGAGCAGGAGGACGGTGGGTCCTCGTGAGCGGCGGGGGACGGTGGGACCGTGTCCGAGCCCTGCTGCCGCGTGGGCTCGGGTACGTCGCCCGGGCCGCCGTCCCTGAGCCCGCGGAGGTGGTCCGTCGGCGTCGCCGTACGGTCGCCGCCGTGGGTGTCGCTGGTGCGGGCCTGCTCGGGGTGTCGCTCTCGACACGACCCGACTCGCCACAGTTCTACGGCCTGACCCTGGCGACGGCGGCGACCTGGACGACGGGCGCGCTGGCCTCGGGTCCCCTGCACCGGGGCTGGATCGAACGCCCGGACGCGCCGCAGCGGCGTCCCGTCGTGGTGCCGGTGCTGACCGGGGTCGGCGCGTTCGGCTGCTTCTACGCCGGTGCGCTGGTGGCGCAGCGCATCCCGGTCCTCGACGCGGCCGTGCGGCGGGTGCTGCGCTTCGCCGAGGGCAGCCCGCCGATGGTCGTGCTCACAACCCTCGCGAACGGCGCCGCCGAAGAGCTGTTCTTCCGCGGCGCTCTGTACGAGGCGGTGGGGCAGCGCCACCCCGTCCTCGTCTCGACCCTCGCCTACACCGCGACCACCGCCTCCTCCCGCAACCCGTCGCTCACGCTGGCCGGTGCGGTGATGGGGACACTGTTCGGGCTCCAGCGACGCGCCACCGGCGGGGTCCAGGCGTCGACGCTGACCCACCTCACGTGGTCGGCGCTGATGCTGCGATTCCTGCCGGCGCTGTTCCGGCGGCGCCGTTTCGGAGACGTTTCCTGACCGGACACCCGGTGAAGACCTGAATTCACCCCGCAGAGAGCACTCGCCGTCGGCGCGATTTCGCGGCAGAATCGGCCTATCCGTGCCGACGTGTCGTACGTCACAACGCGTCACACCGGCTCCGTCCCCTCCGGAGAGGATCCCCCGTGCGACACCTCCGCGTAGTCGGCCTCGCGGCGAGCGCCTCGCTCGTCGCGACCGCCCTGATGACGGCCCCCGCCGTCGCCGACCCGTCCCCTGTCTCCCCGTTCACCGAACGCTCGGCCAAGGAGCCGGCCGCCGCGGGCTCGCTCACCGCCAAGGCCGCGCGCAAGGCCGCGTCCGGCGAGGTCGCCGGCGACCCGCTGCGGATGCCGACGTCGTACCCGTACCAGCCGACGCTGAAGGTCTTCCCCGAGGCCGATCCCGACGCCGCCGACAGCGGCGACATGGTCCGGTACGACGACATCGCGCCGACCCTGAACGCGCTGATGGCGCAGTCGGACCGGATCTCAGCCCAGGTCGTCGGCCAGTCGACGCAGGGCCGCGACCTCTACCTCGTCACGGTCACCGCGCCCGAGAACCGCCGCGAGACCGCCCAGCAGACCGCGTGGCGCGACGAGATCAAGCAGGACCCGAAGGACGCCGCGAAGGACAGGCGCCTGGCACGGGACTACAAGACGCCGATCTGGATCAGCTCCAACATCCACGGCAACGAGTGGGAGGGCACGGACGCCTCCCTCCAGTACATCGAGCAGCTCGTGACCGCGCCCGAGAGCGAGGTCGGCGACCTCCTTGACGGACACCGGCTCTACTTCAGCCTCACGCTGAACCCCGACGGCCGGACGATCGGACAGCGGCCGACGGCGGTGAACCTCGACGCGAACCGCGACATGATCACCAACACGACGCCGGAGTCGACGTCGTTCATCAAGACCGCCGAGGCCGTCCAGGCGCTGTACGCCGCCGACTTCCACGGCTACACGAGCGTGCTGCAGATCGAGCCCTGCGGCCCGCCGCACGGCGACGACTACGAGTACGACCTCTTCATCCCGCACGCGTACGCGCTGTCCCTGCAGGTGGAGAAGGACGTGGTCGAGGCGCAGATCCCCGGCAACACCTACTACGACGTGACCACCGGCCGCGTCGTCCCGGAGGTCACTGGTCCGGAGAACGCGCACATCAAGATCCCGTACCGCGACACCCCGTCGGGCTGGGACGACTTCCCGCCGGTGTTCACCGCTCAGTACGCGGCGTTCTCCGGCGCGGTCACCGCGACCGTCGAGCTGCCGAAGTCGCGGCCGAACAGCAGCACCCAGACCCCGGCGAACGCCGTCATCAACACGGCGGTCGCACTCAAGACCATGCAGAGCCTCGTCGACTACGTGGAGAACAACGACGCCGCGATGCTCTCCGACCAGATCGAGTTCTTCCGCCGGGCGTCGGTCGGCGCCCCGCGCGAGGCGCTGACGACCGCGACCATCGCCGACGTCCCGGGCCCGCAGGAGTGGAAGGACGAGTGGGACGTCGCCGACGACCAGAACCCGGTGTCGTACCCGCGGGCGTTCGTGATCCCCATCGACGACGACCAGCGTTCGGTCTCTGACGCCCGTACGCTCGTCCGCGCGCTGCGCCTGCACGGCATCGAGGTCGGCCGGCTCGACCGCTCGGAACGGCTTGGCCGCACGACCTTCCGCAAGGGCACGTACGTCGTCGACCTGCACCAGCCCAAGCGCAACCTCGCGCACGCGCTGCTCGCTCCGGGAGCCGACATCTCGGCGAAGTTCCCGAGCATGTACGACATCTCGGCGTGGAGCTGGGGCTTCCTCTGGGGTGCTGACGTCGAGCCGGTCGGCACGACCGGAGTGGGAAGGCTGCCGAAGCTCCGGCCCGTCAGCGGCGACGCCGACGGCGACGTCCCGTCGAAGCGCGCGTACGTGACCTTCGACCTCGCCGGCGTCAACGACTACCGGGCGCTCAACGCGCTGCTCGAGGACGGCGTCGCCGTGTCGCAGCTCGCGGACGGCTCTGCCGTGGTTGGGTCCGACCGCGCCTCGTACGACGCGGTCGAGGACGTCGCCGAGGAGCTCGACGTCGACTTCGAGAAGGCCACCTCCGCGGAGGTGCGCCAGCTGAGCGACGGTACGGCCAAGGGGCTCGACGACCTGACGATCGGCTACACCGGCAACCAGGACGACCTGCTGTCGCTGACCCAGCTCGGGTTCGACGACCTGGTCCCGCTCACCGCCGCGACGCTCACGGCGACGCCGTCGCTGCTCGTCGACGTCGACGTGCTGTGGCTCGGGTCGGCGCTGAGCTTCAACGAGAGCCAGGCTGCGGGCGGCGCTGCCGTGACGGCATACGTCGACGCGGGCGGCAGCATCGTCGGTCGCGGCGCCGGCGCCTTCAACACGGCGCGGACCTTCGGCCTCGTCACGGGGACGGCGGTCGCCGGCAACGGCTCCGGCAACGGGATCGTCGCCGTCGACACCGTGGCCGCGGGCGTCCTGGCGCCGTACGCGCAGGCCCACTCGTTCGTCTATCCCGCGACGTGGTTCACGGGGCTGGGGGCAGAGGTCACGGTGGAGCAGACGTTCGACGCCACGACGCCGCTGATCGCCGGGCACTGGCGGCGCGGCGGTGCCGGCGGGACCACGCCGAACGGTCCGCAGGACGCCGCGGGCCAGCCGGCGGTCGTCTCGGCCGAAGCGGCGTCGGGCGCGAAGGCGTTCGTCTTCGGCACCTCGGTGTTCTTCCGGACGCACCCCAAGGGCGGGCAGAGCCAGGCGGCACGCGGCCTGTTCTGGGCAGCGCCCGAAGGTGAAGGCGTCGCGGCGCCGAGGTAGGACGACAGATCGAGCACCCGGGGCGGGTCGGTGGCCGGTGAGGGCCGCCGACCCGCCCTAGGCTGTGAGCGATGCTCGCCCTCGTACTCTCCGCGGCCGGGACCGTCCTCGGTCTCGTGATGCTGGGGCTCGCGACGGGGTTCAGCCCGACGCTGATCGCCCTCCAGGTCGCCGTGCTCGGGCGGAGCGGGCGGGTGGCGCGCCAGGGCCTGGTCGTGGCAGGCGGTGTGGCCACGGGCGCCGTCGCGCTCACCGTGCTCTTCCAGCTCGCCAACCCCGAGACGTGGGCTCGCGTGCTGCAGGGCAAGGTCGAGTCGCTCTTCGTGGAGCAGACCTTCGACGAGATTGCCGGCGTACTGTTCGTCATCGCCGGGATCTGGGTGCTTCGCCGCCGGGAGCAGTCCGACGACGACCTCCCCGAGCCGCGCGTCGCCTCGAAGGAGCTGGCGCGCCCGCGAGAGCTCTTCGGGTTCGCGGCGGTCAACACCGTGGTGAGCGTGAGTGGTGCGGCAGCGACGTACCTGGTCGTCCGGATCGCTCGCGAGGGCGACTCGCCCGTCCTGGTTCAGGTGCTCGTGTACGTCGGGTTCGCGGCGGCGGCGGCGCTGCCGTACCTGCTGATGCTGTGGGCGCGCGTGCGCGTGCCCCAGCTCGCGGTCTATGTCGACCGGGTGGTCGCCTGGGTGCGGTCGCGCAGCTGGCGCAGGCTCGGCGGGTGGTCCCTGATCGTCGTCGGGACGTTCCTCATCGTGGCGGCGGCGACCCGCTACTTCGGACGCGGGTGACGGTGCACGTGGCCCGTCACGGCACGGGCGCTTTGTCCAGCGGATCGGTACGGATACGCTGACGACCATGCCCAGCCAGGTCGTCACCGCCTCCGGCCCCCGTACGACGCTCCGGAAGCGTGTCCACACCCGCCTCGGCCGACGCCGCACGTCACCGTCGGCGTTGTCGGCGATCGCGGGGGAGTACGAGGTGGCGAGCGACGTCATCGAGCAGAACGGTGCGCTGCCGCTCACGTGGTGGGTGCGCGCTCCGAACTTCGGTGACCTGCTCTCCCCGTGGCTGATCGGCAAGATGACCGGCCGCCAGGTCGTGTTCGCCGACAAGTCGCGTCCGCACTACATCGCGGTCGGTTCGATCCTCAAGCGGGCCTCGCCACAGTCGATCGTCTGGGGGTCCGGCTCGTTCGGCAACGAGAATCGCGACCAGCTCGTGCCCGAGGCGACCTACACGGCCGTCCGCGGGCCGCTGTCGCGGGCGCGTCTGCTCGACGTCGAGGCGAAGGTCCCGGAGGTGTACGGCGACCCGGCCCTGCTGACTCCGCTGTACTTCCGCCCGAAGGTGAAGAAGACCCACGACATCGGCATCGTCGCCCGCTGGTCGGAGAAGCGCTGGGCTGAGGCTCAGCTCGGGCCCGGGGTGAAGCTGATCGACCTCGGCACCGACGACGTCGAGGGCGTGCTCCGCGAGATCATGAGCTGCCGCCAGATCGTGACGGCCTCGCTGCACGGGCTGGTCATCGCCGACGCGTACGGCATCCCCAACGCGTGGGTGCTCTCGCGTACGGCGGCGGGCGGCGAGTTCAAGTACCTCGACTACTTCGCGAGCGTCGACAAGTTCCGCCTGCCGCAGGGCCTCAAGATCAAGGGCCGCGAGGTCACTGTCGCCTACCTGCGCAGCCGCCTGGACTTCGATGCCCGTCCGATCACGTTCGACTTCCGCAGGCTGCTCGACGCCTGCCCCTTCATGGAGCGCCGACCCACCGCCTGACGCCTTCCCCTTGCCACGTTCTCGTGGCAGGTGCGCACCGCCCTCGGCAGATCTGCCGAGGGCGGTCGTCGTGTAGCCACTTGACGATTCGTGCAGGGACACCGCTCGGCCCTTCCGGGGAGATCCACGTCACAGCTATGTTCGCTCTCGCTACATGTGTTCGATCTACGAACACATTCGGCGGACAACGTCACCGCTGGTCGGTCGCGCATCAAGGAGAACCCTCATGGACAACACCCCCGGGACCGGCTTCTCGCGCCGGTCATTCCTCCAGACCGTCGGCATGGGTGCCGTCGCGCTCGGTGGCAGTTCGGTGCTCTCGGCCTGCGGGGGCCTGAAGGGAACCGGTTCCTCGGCCAGCGACGTGCTCAAGATCGGGCTGGTATCGCCGCAGACCGGCCCCCTCGCCAGCTTCGCGTCGTCGGACTCGTTCGTCGTCAAGCAGATGAACGAGGCGCTGCGCAAGGGCTTCACCGCCGGCGGCAAGAAGCGGACGATCGAGATCGTCGTCAAGGACACCCAGTCGAACGCGACCCGTGCCACCGAGGTGACGCAGCAGCTCATCAACAGCGACAAGGTCGACCTCATCGTCGGCTCCGGCACTCCTGACACGACCAACCCCGTCGCCGACCAGTGCGAGGCCTCGGGCGTCCCGAACGTGACGACGATCGCGCCCTGGGAGGCGTGGTTCCACGGCCGCAACGGCACGCCGGGCGAAGGCTTCCAGTACACGACGCTGTTCTTCTTCGGCATGGACCAGTTCGCCGAGTGCTTCTTCCCGATGTGGGAACGCATGGGCGTCGAGTCCAAGGACGTCGCCGCGCTCTGGCCCGACGACACCGACGCCAACGCGTTCCGTGACGGCCTCGGCGCGGCGATGAAGGAGCAGGGCTGGAACCCGATCGACGGCGGCAAGTACCAGAACGGCGCCGCCGACTTCAGCGCCCAGATCGCGAAGTTCAAGAAGTCCGGCGCGGAGCTCTTCACCACCACGCCGATCCCTCCCGACTTCCAGACGTTCTGGAAGCAGGCGCAGCAGCAGGACTTCCGCCCGAAGCTCGCGACCGTCGCGAAGGTCATGCTCTTCCCCGCCGAGGCCGAAGCCCTCGGCCAGCTCTCGAACAACATCGCGACCGACATCTGGTGGAGCCCGTCCCACCCGTACACCTCGAGCATCGACGGGACGACGAGCAAGGAGCTCGCCACGGCGTTCGCCAAGGACACGGGCAACCAGTGGACGCAGGCGCTCGGGTCGGTCTACTCGCTGTTCGAGATCGCCGTCGAGGCGTTCAAGAAGGCCGACGACCCGAAGGACAAGGACGACGTCGCGGAGAAGCTGCGCACCATGTCCTACACCGGCATGAGCGGTCCGCTCGACTTCACCAAGGGGCCGGAGCCGGGCATCGCGATCCAGCACCCGGTCGGCGGTCAGTGGCGTCCCGGCACCGAGTTCGACTGGGACATCTCGATCGTCGACAACTCGGCCAACACCGAGGTGCCGGTCGGCGGCGATCTCGAGCCGACCAACGCCTGATGGTCCCCGCGCAGACCGCCTCGCCGCTGCTGCGTCTCGACGACCTTTCCAAGAGCTTCGGGCAGGTCGTCGTGGCCGACGGCCTCGACCTCGTCGTCGGTACGGGGGAGACGCTCGGGATCGTCGGACCGAACGGTGCGGGCAAGACCTCGCTCTTCGCGATGATCTCCGGCGACCTCGCCCCCGACTCCGGACGCGTCGTGCTCGAGGGCGTCGACGTCACGGCGATGGCGCCCCACCGTCGCGCGCGTGCCGGCCTCGGGCGGACGTACCAGATCCCGCGGCCCTTCGAGGGCATGACGGTGTTCGAGAACGTCCTCGTCGCGGCGACCGAGGCCGCGGGCCTGCGTGGCCGGGCGGCGGCCGACGCGGCGATGGAGGTCCTCGAGCGTGCCGGGCTGCTCCCGGTGGCCAACACGCGTGGCGGCGCGCTGACGCTGCTGCAGCGCAAGCGCCTCGAGGTCGCCCGCGGGCTTGCCGCTGCGCCGAAGGTGCTGCTGCTCGACGAGGTCGCCGGCGGCCTCACCGAGCCGGAGGTCGTGGAGCTCGTCGCGCTCGTCCGAGCCGTCAACGCCTCGGGCGTCGCGATCGTCTGGATCGAGCACGTCGTCCATGCGCTCACCGCGACCGTCGACCGTCTTGCGTGCCTGGCGGGCGGACGCCTGGTCGCCGACGGCGAGCCGTCCGCGGTCCTGGCAGACCCGACCGTCCGCGAGCTCTACCTGGGCCACGCGGTGACCGTCGAAGGAGACGTCGCATGAGCGAGGACACCCTGCTCTCCGTACGAGGCCTGTGCGTGGAGCACGGACAGCTCCAGGCACTGCGCGACTTCGACCTCGACGTCCGCGAGGGCGAGAAGGTCGCCGTCATCGGCGCGAACGGCGCCGGCAAGTCGACGCTGCTCCGTACGCTCGCCGGTGTCCTGCGGCCGTCGCGCGGCACGATCAGCCTCGTCGGCACCGACATCACGACGGTGCCGACGCACCAGCGTGTCGAGCAGGGGATCGCGATGGTGCCTGAGGGGCGGCGGCTGTTCCCCTCGCTGAGCCTGGAGGAGAACCTCCTCACCGGCCAGTACCGCAGGCGGCCCGGCGCATGGGACCTGGACGCGATCTATGCGCTCTTCGACTGGATGCCCGACCGGCGGCACCAGTCGTCGATGCAGCTGTCCGGCGGTCAGCAGCAGGCGGTCGCGATCGGCCGTGCGCTCATGGCGAACCCGCGGCTGCTGCTCGTCGACGAGTTGTCGCTCGGTCTCGCCCCGGTCGTCGTGCAGCGCATCTACGAGGCGCTCGCCGAGATCGTCCGCAGCGGCTGCGCGGTCCTGCTGGTCGAGCAGGACGTCAGCCAGGCGATGGCCGTCGCCGACCACGTCCACTGCCTGCTCGAAGGGCGCACCGTCCTGTCGGGGGCGCCGAGCGAGCTCGCGCTGCCCGACGTCGAGGCGGCGTACTTCGGCATCGACTCCAGTCCGAAGGCGGGTTGACCCGATGGACCTCCTCAACGCCGTGACGCAGGGCATCCTGCTCGGCGGCCTGTACGCCCTGTTCGCCTGCGGTCTTTCGGTGATGTTCGGGGTGATGCGGATCGTGAACCTCGCGCACGGCGACCTCGCGATCGCCGCCTCGTTCCTCGCGTTCGTCCTGGTCAGTGCGACGTTCCTCCCGCTGTGGATGGTGGTCGTGGTGACGATCCCGCTGTTCGCGCTCATCGGGTACGGCACGCAGCGGGTCCTCTTCCAGCGCAGCCTGAAGGCAGGCCCGCTCGCTACGCTGCTCGTCACGTTCGGCTTGTCGATCGTGCTCCAGAACGCGTTGTTGCAGATCTTCTCCGCCGACACCCGCACGCTCGACGCGGGTGCGCTCGCGACCGGCGCGCTGCAGGTCGGCGAGATCTCGCTGTCGTACCTCGGGATCCTCGGACTCGTCGCCGCCCTCGGCTCGATCATCGCGATCCAGCTCTTCCTCAGCCGCAGCCGCAACGGCCGCATCATGCGCGCCGCCTCTGACGACCCGGAGACCGCGGCGCTGGTCGGCGCGAACTCGCGCCACGTCTACGGCATCGCCACCGCGATCGCGTTCGGCACGGTGGCGCTGGCGGGGATGATCTTCGCGATGCGCTCGTCGTTCGACCCGGCGCTCGGGCCGTCCCGGCTGATCTTCGCGTTCGAGGCGGTCGTGATCGGCGGGCTCGGCTCGCTGTGGGGCACGCTCGCCGGCGGTCTCATCCTGGGGATGACGCAGAGCATCGTCGCCCTGTACGACCCGTCGAGCGCCGTGCTCGCGGGCCACCTGGTGTTCCTCGCGGTGCTGGCGTTCCGGCCGCAGGGCATGATCCCGAAGCGGGTGATGGCATGAGCACGAGGAGCGAGGCACCGCAGTGCTCATGCGAAAGGAGCAGGGCATGAGCACGCTGATGGCGCACCCGGGCGCACCGAAGGCCATCGTACGGCGCTCCGCCCGCTCCTCGCGATGGACGGTGCTCGCGCTCGGCGCCCTCGTCGTGCTGCTGGCCGCGTTGCCGTTCCTCGTCTTCGAGAGCGTGACGAGCAGCCTGTTCATGCTGTTCGTGTACGTCGTGATCGCGAGCATGTGGAACCTCCTCGCCGGGTTCGGCGGCATGGTCTCGGTCGGGCAGCAGGCGTTCATCGGCGTCGGCGCCTACACGGTCGTCGCGCTCGCCGACCAGGGCCTCTCGCCGTTCCTCGCGCTCGTGTTCGCGGCCCTCACGGCGGCGATCCTGGCGATCCCGACGTCCTGGCTCGCGTTCCGGCTGCGCGGCGACTACTTCGCCGTGGGCACGTGGGTGATCGCGGAGGTCTACCGGCTCGTCGTGATCAAGATCGACGCGCTCGGCGGCCCGAGCGGCCGTCCGTTGACCGGCATGAGCACCGTCGATCAGACCCTGCGTGCCGCGTTCATCTACTGGTCCGCACTCGGCGTCGCGATCCTCACCGTCGCTGCCTGCTACTGGCTGCTGCGCGGTCGCGTGGGCCTCGCGCTGACGGCGGTCCGTGACGACCACGTGGCCGCGCGGGCCAGCGGCGTGGACGTCGCCCGTGCCAAGTACGTCGTCTACCTTGCCTCCGCTGCCGGCTGCGGCGCCGCGGGCGGCCTGCTGGTCATCAACGCGCTCAGCGTCCAGCCCGACGCGATCTTCAGCGTGCAGTGGTCGGCGTACATGATCTTCATCGTCGTCATCGGCGGCATCGGCTATCTCGAGGGCCCGATCGTCGGAGCGGTCGTCTTCTTCGCGCTCCAGCAGCTCCTCGCCGACTCTGGCAGCTGGTACCTCATCGTGCTCGGCGTCCTCGCCGCCGCCTCCGCGATCTGGATGCCGCGCGGGCTGTGGGGCCAGGTCATCGACCGTACGGGCTTCCGGATCTTCCCGGTCGGCTACCACGTCGACCTCACCGCGCTCGAGACGCGCGCCCCCGCCCGTACCCAGGAGAGGACCTCATGAAGATCACTGCCGCGGTCGTCGAGAAGTCCGGTGCGCCGTTCGTGCTCGAGGAGGTCGAGCTGGACCGTCCTGGTGCTGGCGAGGCACTGGTGCGCGTGATCGCGACGGGGCTGTGCCACACCGACGAGATCACCCGGCACGGCGACCTGCCGCAGCCGCTTCCCGGCGTGCTCGGGCACGAGGGCGCCGGGATCGTGGAGGCGGTCGGCGACGGCGTGACGTCGGTGTCGCCCGGCGACCACGTCGTGATCGGCTGGCCGTCGTGCGGCATGTGCGCGCACTGCATCGGCGGCGAGCCGCGCTACTGCGACCGGCTGGGGGAGGCCCTTGTGTCGGGGGCGCGCCTGCTCGGACCGCGCGAAGGCGAGTCCGCACTGCACCGTACGGACGGGTCGGCGCTGTCGAGCCACTTCTTCGGCCAGTCGTCGCTCGCCACGTACGCCCTGACGTGGGCGGACGCGCTCGTCGTCGTCGACAAGGACGTGCCGCTGGAGATCGTCGGGCCGCTGGCCTGCGGCATCTCCACCGGCGCGGGCGCGGTCCTCAACACCGCACGCCCAGCGATGGGCGACTCGCTCGTCGTGTACGGGGTTGGGGCCGTCGGTCTCTCCGCGGTGATGGCCGCCCGCTGCACACCGGCGACGACGATCATCGCGGTGGACAAGCACCGGTCGCGACTCGACCTGGCGCTGTCCTTCGGCGCCACCCACACTCTCGACGCGAGCGAGGACGTGGTCGCGCAGGTCCACGAGATCTGCGGCGGCCCGGCGACGTTCGCGCTGGAGTGCACCGGTGTCGTCCCGGTCGTCCGTCAGGCCGTCGACTCGGTCGGGATGCTCGGGACCTGCATCCTCATCGGCGGCGCCCCGGCCGGCGCGGAGTTCGCGATCGACCACCTCACGACGCTGTGGGGCAAGCGCATCATCGGCGTCCTCGGCGGCGGGGCGACCAGCCGCCAGGTGATCCCGGCCCTGCTCGCGCTGCGTGCCCAGGGACGCTTCCCGTACGACCGGCTCGTCGAGTACTTCGCGCTCGACCAGATCGAGGACGCGATCGCCGCGAGCCTGTCGGGCGAGGCGATCAAGCCGGTCGTGTGCATGCCGCGATGAACCCGTCAGCACGCGACGACGACCTCCTCGCGCTCGACCTGGTCGCGGCGGCCGGGGCGCTGGCGACGGGCGAGGTGCGTGCCGTCGACCTCGCGCACGCCTACCTGCGACGGATCGCGGAGACCGAGCCAGACCTCAACGCCTACGTCACCGTCGACCGTGGGGCTGCGCTCGCGCAGGCCCGCGCTGCCGACGCCGAGATCGCCGCACGTGGTCCGCGTGGACCGCTGCACGGCATCCCGGTCGGGGTGAAGGACCTCTTCGACATCGCCGGCCTGCGCACCGCGTACGGCTCGGCGCGGTTCGCCGACCACGTCCCACGCGGCGACGCGGCGGCCGTGACGGCGCTGCGGACGGCGGGTGCGGTCGTCCTCGGCAAGCAGGCGACGCACGAGTTCGCGTGGGGCGGACGCACCGACAGCCCGCACTTCGGGCCGACGCGCAACCCGTGGGCGCACGACCGCATCCCTGGTGGCTCGTCGGGTGGTGGCGGCGCATCGGTCACCGCGCGCAGCAGCCTGCTCGCGCTCGGCTCCGACACCGCCGGCAGCGTGCGCATCCCCGCAGCGCTGTCCGGCTGCGTCGGGCTCAAGCCGACGGCGGGCTGGATGAGCCTCGACGGCGCCTACCCGCTCGCCCCTTCGCTCGACCACGTCGGGCTGCTCGGGCGTACGGCCGCCGACGTCGGCCTCGCGTTCCACGCGCTCGGTGGGCGTACGGTCGCCGGGGACGATCTGTCTGGGCTGCGGGTCGGCTGGCTCGTCGACGCCCAGCCGTCCACGAGCGCCGAGGTCGCGCAGGTGGCCGCCGCCTCGCGCACGGTCGCCGCCGGGTTCGCCGAGGTGGTCGACGTGGCCGTGCCCGATGTCGCCGCGCGGACCGAGGCGATCCTCACCCTCGTCCGGCACGAGGCCGAGCAGGTGCACCGTACGGCCTTCGCCGACGCGCCTGCCTCGTACGGGCCCGACCTCGCCGCCCTGCTGGAGCTCGGTCCGGTCGCCGACGCCGACCTGGCGCGTGCTCGGGAGGTCGTGACGCGCACGCGTGCGTGGTGCGAGGCGGCGCTGCGCGACGTCGACGTCTTCGTGGGTCCGACCGTCCCCGTCGTCGCGCCACGCATCGGCGCGCAGGAGGTCGACGTCGCGGGCCGTGCCTGGCCGGTCGAGCTCGTCCTCACGCGCTTCACCTCGCTCGCGAACGCGACGGGGGCGCCGGCGGCGTCCGTCCCCGTGGGCACCGTCGACAGGCTGCCGGTCGGCCTCCAGGTGATCGGCCGGGCGGGTGCGGAGGCGGTGGTGCTCGCGGTGGCCGACCGGCTGGGCGTACCGGCTGCGCCCTGGCAGCCGGCCTGACCTCGCGGTCGCGAAAGTGGCGAGTATCACCCCCGAGCTGGCCTATGATGCCGGTCAGTGCGGCGGACGACCCCCGTCCTCCGACTTCTGAGGCGTTCGAGGTGACGGACGTGGAGGCTGATCCGGCGACGGCGTTCGCCGAGCTCGACACGCGACGGTCGTCGCTCGCGAGCACGACCGACATGTGGACCGAGGCGTGCTCGCGGATGCTCGTCCCGCTCACCATCACCGGCCCTCAGAAGGTCGTCCACGGTCACGTCACGATGCGCCAGCACGACGGCATCCGCGCGTGCACGCTTCAGGGGACGGCCCACGTGGCGTCCCGCAGCGAACAGGACACGGTCGGCGGGAGCGACTACATCAAGCTCTGCCTCGGGCTCGGCGGCCACATGGCGCTGCGCCAGCACGACCGTACGCATGCGCTGAGCCGCGGCGACGTCGTCGTGTACGACACGGCCGACCCGTACGACGCGGGCAGCGCGCTGCCGTTCGGCATCCTCCTGCTGCTGATCCCACGCAGCGCGCTCGGGCTGTCGCGCGACCAGATCGCGATGAAGGCCGCGCAGCCGCTGCAGAGCGACGCCCTCCCGCAGCTGCGCGAGGCGATGCTGACGAGCGCGCGCGGCGACGGGTTCCTCGCGACCGGTGTGCTCGCCGACATCGCGGCCCGGGTTGTCCGTGACACGCCCGCGTTCCGCCTGCCCGCGCGGACCGACCACGACCGCATCGTGGCCGCCGCCCAGCGCCACGTGGAGGCGCGGCTCGCTGACCCGACGCTGGACGCGGCCGCCCTCGCCGCGCTGACCGGGGTGTCACGCCGACGCCTGTACGAGGCGTTCGCGGCCGAGCTCGGGCCCGTCGCGACGTACGTACGCGAACGCCGCATCGCCCGTGCCCGCGACCTCTTGCTCGACCCGGAGCACGTGGGGGAGTCGATCGCCCACATCGCCGCCGCAGTCGGCCTGCCCGACCCGACCCACTTCAGCCGCGTCTTCCACCGCACCCACGGGCTGTCGCCCCGGGCCTACCGCGCGCGGGGCGTCGCTGAGCCGTCGGTGCCGTGGTCGCCGCGCACTGAGGGCCGGACACTCTGATGCCGTACGTCGTGGGCGAGGCCGGCTCCCAGCGCGGGTCGTTGCGCGCCTGGGTCGCCGCGCACCCGGCCGACGTGATCGACGTGTTCGTCTACGTGGTCGTCCTCAACCTCGCCATCCAGTACCTCCCGGCGGTGATCAGCGAGACCTTCACCCTCTCGCTGCTGACGGCCGTCCTGCTCAAGGTGACGCTGGAGCTGGTGCTCCTCGTCAAGGGGGTCGTCCTGACCCGGCTGCGTGGCGCCACCACCCTGCTGACGAAGACGACCTCTGCCGTCCTGCTCTGGGTGGTGGCGGTGGGGAGCAAGCTCGTCGTGCTCTGGCTGATCGATGTCGCGTTCGGCGGCTCGGTGAGCCTGGGCGGCTTCGTCCCCGTGACCCTGCTCGTCCTCGCTCTCCTGGCGTCGCGGGCAGGTGTCAGGCGTCTGCTGTACGGCACGACCGCGTCGGTCTGAGCCTGGGTTTCCACAGGTTCGGTCACAGGGGTGTTGTGGTGACCCTTGTTTGCGGCAGGATTCCGGTCACGATCGCCGCCCTTGGGGGAGTTCCGTGACGACGAGCAGCCTTGCTGACCAGGTCCGTGAGCACGTGCGCGCGCAGGGGGTGGATCCGCTCCGAGATGCGTCTGCGGTGCGGCGGATCGCCGAGCAGGTGGCGGCCGCGCACGACCAGCGGAGCCTGACGGGAGTCGTCGCGGCGTTGCCCGATCCCGAGGCGACAGTCGGCGAGCTGGTGGCCGCGGTCTCGGGCCTCGGGCCACTCCAGCCCTACCTCGACGACCCCGACATCGAGGAGATCTGGATCAATGATCCGTCACGAGTCTTCGTCGCGCGGGCCGGTCGCACGGAGCTGACGCCGGTGATCCTCGATGCGGTCGAGGTGCGTGAGCTCGTCGAGAGGATGCTCGCGACCAGCGGCCGGCGGCTCGATGTGAGCCAGCCGTTCGTCGATGCGACCCTCCCAGGAGGGCATCGCCTCCACGTCGTGCTGGAGGGCATCTCGCGCGGCTTCGTCGCTGTCAACATCCGCAAGTTCGTCCAGCGCTTCCGAGGGCTCGCCGACCTGGTCGCCGCAGGCACGCTCACCGAGCATGCGGCCGACTTCCTGCGGGCCAGTGTCGTCTCCGGGCACAACATCGTCGTGTCCGGCGGCACGCAGTGCGGCAAGACGACCCTCCTCAACGCGCTCGCCACCGAGGTGCCGGGTGCCGAGCGGATCGTCTCGGCAGAGGAGGTCTTCGAGCTGCGCTTCGCCCACCCAGACTGGGTGGCGCTGCAGACCCGCCAGGCCGGCCTCGAGGGCACCGGGGAGATCCGCCTGCGCACGCTCGTCAAGGAGGCGCTGCGGATGCGGCCCTCGCGCCTGATCATCGGCGAGGTCCGCGCCGAGGAGTGCTTCGACCTGCTCCTCGCGCTCAACGCCGGCTTGCCGGGCATGGTGACGCTGCACGCGTCGTCAGCGCGCCAGGCCCTCGTCAAGCTCTGCACCCTGCCGCTGCTGGCCGGCGAGAACATCTCCGCCCGGTTCGTCGTCCCGACCGTCGCGACGTGCGTCGACCACGTGGTCCACCTCGGCCTCGACTCCCAGGGCCGTCGTACGGTGCGTGAGATCGCCGCCGTCAACGGGCGGGTCGAGCAGGACGTGATGGAGACCGAGACGCTGTTCTCGTTCCGGGACGGGGTTCTCGTACGCGGCGCCGGCACCCCTGCCCGTACGGAGCGGTTCGAGCAGTCCGGCATCGACATCGGCGCGCTCCTGCGGCGGGAGGGCTGATGGGCTACGTCCTCGGTCTGGGGATCGGCATCGGTCTCCTCCTCGCCTGGTCAGGCCTCACCGCGTCGTCGGCGAGCCACGTCGCGACCACCCGTACAGGTCACGGCAGGGGTCGCCTCGCCGACCTTCTCGCGCGCGCCGGCGCCGAGGGGGTGACCGCTTCCGGACTCGTCGGGGTCTGCGGTGCCTGCGGGGTGCTCGGGCTCGTCGTGGCGCTCCTCGTCACGGGGACGCCGACGGTCGCGCTCGTCGGCGGGCTCGCCGCCGCGTACGTGCCGGTGGGTGTCATCCGGGCACGCGCCGGCAGGGTCGTCGCTGAGCGTGCGGCGGCCTGGCCCGAGGCGGTCGACCACCTGGCCTCGGCCGTACGCGCGGGGTTGTCGCTTCCCGAGGCCGTCGCTGGTCTCGGCGAGCGCGGCCCTGAGCCGTTACGGGGGCCGTTCGCCGCCTTCGCTCGCGACTATCAGGCGAGCGGACGGTTCTCCGAGTCGCTCGACACCCTCAAGGCGCGACTCGCCGATCCTGTCGGCGACCGCGTCGTCGAGGCGCTGAGGGTGGCGCGCGACGTCGGCGGCGGCGATCTCGGCCGCATGCTCCGTACGCTCTCGGCGTTCCTGCGCGACGACCTTCGGACCCGTGGCGAGCTCGTCTCCCGCCAGGCCTGGACGATCAACGGTGCTCGGCTGGCCGTCTCCGCGCCGTGGATCGTGCTCGCCCTGATGGCGATGCGGCGCGACGCGATCGCGCAGTTCGGCAGCGGCACCGGCCTCGTGCTCCTGCTCTGCGGGCTCGCGGTGTGCGTCGTCGCGTACCGGCTGATGCTTCGGATCGGCCGCCTTCCCCGCGAGCCGAGGGTCCTGCGGTGACCCCGGTCGTGGCGGGAGGGCTTCTGGCGGCGGGAGTCGCCGTCGGGCTGCTGGAGCTCGTCCGTGTCGCGCGCCTGCGACGCCGTCCCACCCTCGTCAGCCGGGTTGCTCCCTACGTCCGTGACGTCGTCCCGCCGTCGGCGTCCGACCGCACGCCCGCCCCGCTGCAGACGGGGTGGGCAGTGTTCGGCCCGACTGTCCGCCGCGCGGCCGAGCTGGTGGAGCGCACCCTCGGCGGGAGCGCGTCCGTGCGCCGTCGGCTGACACGCAGCGGGTCGCCGATGACGCTCGAGGAGTTCCGGGTGAGCCAGGTGGTGTGGGGTGGCTCGGCGTTCGGTGCAGTGGCCGCTCTCCTGCTGTGCTGGAGCGCCGTCTCGACCGTACGGCCGCTCGCCGGCCTCGTGCTGTGCTGCGTTGCCGCCGTCGGTGGCGTGCTCGCTCGTGACATCGCCCTCACCCAGGCGGTCGCGCGCCGAGAGGACCAGCTCGTGCGCGAGTTCCCGACGCTCGCCGACCTCCTCGCGCTCGCGGTCGCCGCCGGCGAGGGGCCGGTCTCCGCCCTCGAGCGCGTCGGTCGGGTGAGCAACGGGGCGATGGCGGCCGAGCTGCGGACGGTGGTCGCCGACGTCCGGATCGGCCGCCCGCTCTCCGAGGCGCTCGACGCTCTTGCCGCGCGCTCGGGTGTCACGGCGGTGGCGCGGTTTGCCGAGACCCTGTCGGTGGCCGTCGAGCGCGGTACGCCTCTGACCGAGGTGCTGCACGCCCAAGCCGCAGACGTCCGCGAGGCGAGCCGCCGCGAGCTCGTCGAGTCCGGTGCCCGCCGCGAGGTCCTGATGCTCGTGCCGGTCGTCTTCCTGGTTCTGCCGGTGACCGTCCTGTTCGCGTTCTACCCCGGTCTGGTGAGCCTGTCGCTCAGCACGCCCTGACACCCGAGGAGAGTCATGCTCGTACGCCCCCACCCACACCGCGTGTCCCCCAGACCCGCATCCCGCCTCCAGCGGGTCCACGACGACCGGGACGAGCGCGGCGACGTGCCCGGTTGGGTCCTGATCGTCGTCATGTCAGCCGGCCTCGTCGCGGGGTTGACGGCCGTCGCAGGGCCGCAGCTGCAGTCGATGCTCGAGTCGGCGCTGAGCTCCGTCGGAGGATGAGCCGACGCGCGCAGCCGCGGCTCGACGAGGGATCCGCGGTCGCGGAGTTCTGCCTGGTCATGGTCGTGCTCGTGCCGCTGGTGCTCGGCGTCATGCAGGTCGGGTTCGTGCTGCACGTCCGCAACACCCTCACCGCGGCGGCTGCCGACGGCGCGCGTGTCGCCTCGCGGTCCGGGGCGACACCGGACGACGGCGCGCGCCGCACGCGCGAGCAGATCACCCGAGTTCTGTCGAGCAGGTACGCCCGCGAGGTCACCACCACGCGGGCATCGGCCAGCGGGCAGCCGGTCGTCGTCGTGCGAGCCCGTGCCGAGGTCCCGGCACTCGGGATCGTCGGCCCCGCCGTCACGGTGACG
This sequence comes from Mumia zhuanghuii, assembly GCF_042681565.1. Lineage (NCBI taxonomy): Bacteria > Bacillati > Actinomycetota > Actinomycetes > Propionibacteriales > Nocardioidaceae > Mumia > Mumia zhuanghuii. The sequence goes on along the minus strand of NZ_JBHUFT010000006.1, from coordinate 1,262 downwards.
GGGACGGGACGCGCCGTCGAGGAGACCGGATGACGCGCAACGAGAGGGGCAGCGCGATCGTCGAGATGACGTGGCTGGGGATCTTGCTCCTGATCCCGCTGGCGTACGTGATGCTCTCGGTCTTCGAGGTGCAGCGGGCCGCGTACGGCGCCAGCGCCGCAGGGCGGGCCGCCGGTCGCGCGTACGTCCAGAGCCCGGACGTCGCCTCCGCTCAGCAGCGGGGGAGTGCGGCGGCCGCGCTCGTGCTCGAGGACCACGGCATCGAGGTGGGTGCCCGCGCCGTGAGCGTGGACTGCACGGGCGGACCCTGCCTCAGTCCGGGATCGTCGGTGACCGTGACCGTCGACGTATGGGCCGACCTGCCGTTCGTCCCGGACTTCCTCGGCGGAGCCCGGCCGGCGGTCCGCGTGAGCAGCACGCACACAGAGCCGTACGGGCGGTTCCGCGAGGACCGGTCGTGACAGAGGGCGAGCGGGACGACCGCGGTCAGATCTCGGTGATGATCATCGGCTTCTTCCTCGTCCTGCTCCTCGTCGTCGCCGTCGTGGTCAACGCGTCAGCCGCCTACCTCGGACAACGGGGTCTCGCGGACCTCGCCGACGGTGCCGCGCTGGCCGCTGCGGAGGGAGTCGAGCGCTCGAGCCTGTACGGGGCGACAGGAGAGCGTGCGCCGCTCGATCCGACGGCGGCGAGGACAGCGGTGGCCGACTACCTCCGCGCGGTCGACGCCGACGGACACGTCGCAGCTCTCCGTTGGGAGGTGCGGGGGAGGGGTGACGCGGTGGTCGTTCGGCTCGACGGGCGGGTTCGGCTGCCGTTGGTGCCCCCGGGATGGACGCGCGACGCAGCGATCTCTGCCGATGCGACCGTGGAGCTCCGGATCGACTGAATCGGCCCCTGCACGTGGGTGCTCCGCATCGCCGCAGGTCAGAGGCCCTTTGCGCGTTAAGGGGTACCCCCGGTTTGACCGCCCAAAACCGACCCTGTAATGTTCTTCTTGTTGCCGGGGACGGCGGCGGGCAAGGCCGAGAGGCCGGGCACGCGGCCCCAGCGATAACCACCTCAAAGCAAGAGCCTATCCGGTTCCACATGCGTGGAGCGGGGGATGGTCGCTACGAGGTGCCCCGAAGGAGCCCGGTTTGGGAGTCCGAGGAGCGCCTGGTAGGTTTGGGGGTCGCGCCTTGATCTGATGCCCGTGGGGGTTGAGGGTTTTGTGTGTCTGATGTTTGAGAACTCAACAGTGTGCCAAAAGTCGACGAGAT
>NZ_JBHUFT010000005.1:0-22693 GCF_042681565.1 Mumia zhuanghuii | reverse complement strand
ATCTGTACGAGCTGATCCAGCTGAGTCGTGATGGTCAGCAGAAGGTGCGTACGTGGCACTGGATGGAGGAGGACCGTCTGGTGCGCCGCACGGTCATCCGCGAGCGCAAGAAGGCGTGATCTTGTGAGTGAAGTCCGCGATCAGGTAGACGCGCTTCGCGCGGAGGCTGCCGCGTGGGAGGCCCGCGGCCTCGCCGAACGGACGCAGATCCTGCGCCGATGGGCCGACGAGCTTCGGGCGCGACGGACCGTCGTCCGCGACGCGCTCGCGCGAGACACCGGCCGTGTCGCGCTGTCCGACATGGAGATCGACGCCGTGCTCGGCTCGATCGAGCGCCACAGCGGCTGGTCCGCCGACGTGCTCGGTGCCGAGCAGGCCCGTGAGAGCTCCGACCCCGACGTCCGCATCACCGAGGCGTCGGTGCCGATGGGCGTGGTGGGCGTGATCTCGCCGTGGAACTTCCCGTTGCAGCTGGCGTTGATCGATGCCGTCCCCGCCTTGCTCATGGGGTGCCCCACCCTCATCAAGCCCACGGAGCTGTGTCCCCAGTTCGTCGGGCCGCTGCGTGAGAGCATCGCCGCGGTGCCGGAGCTCGCCGCGGTCCTCCGGCTGGTCGAGGGCGGACCCGAGGTCGGGAGCGAGATCGTGCGCAGCGTCGACGTCGTGTGCTTCACCGGCAGCGTCGCGACGGGGCGGAAGGTCGCTGCCGCAGCGGCCGAGGCCTTCGTCCCCGCCTTCCTCGAGCTCGGTGGCAAGGACGCCGCCATCGTCGCCGAGGGGGCCGACCTCGAGGTCGCCGCCGCAGCGCTGCTGTGGGGCGGCACGGCCAACACGGGGCAGTCGTGCATGTCGATCGAGCGGATCTACGCCGAGCAGGCGGTCGCCGACGACCTGGTCGGTCGCTTGGTGGCACGTGCGGAAAAGGTGGGGCTCGTCGGGGTCGACGCCGGCGGGCAGGTCGGCCCGTTCATCGATCCTCGCCAGGCGGACGTCGTGAAGGCACAGCTCGACGACGCGGTCGCCAAGGGGGCGACCATCCAGACGGGCGGGACGATCGAGGTCCACGACGGGCGGTCGTACCTGCGTCCCACCGTGGTGACGGGCGTCGACCACACGATGGCGCTGATGACCGAGGAGACGTTCGGACCGGTGCTCCCGGTGATGGCGGTCGGAGACCTTGACGAGGCGGTCCGCCTCGCGAACGCCACCCGCTACGGGCTGTCCGGCGCGGTGTTCGGGCCGGAGCAGGTGGCGCTCGACGTCGCGCGTCGGATCGATGCCGGCGGCATCAGCATCAACGACGTCCTCCTCACGGGCATCGTTCCCGAGGGGGAGAAGCAGGCGTTCAAGGACTCCGGCATGGGGCCGAGCCGGATGGGCCCGGCCGCCTTGCGGCGCTTCCGTCGCCAGCGCGTGCTGCTCTCCCGCCAGACGCCTGCCCTGCAGCCGTACTGGTACGCCTGACCAGCGCGCCGAAGGAGACGACCATGATCGGTTCACCCGAGCGAAGCCCGGTGGAGACCGCGGCGCTGATGCTCGACTCGCTGTCGAAGGGCCGCGCTGGACCAACGAGGTCGGCGACTGGCCACGGTGTGCGGGGTCGTCGAGTACGCCTTCGAGGGCGCGGGTGAACCCCGGCCGCTGGCGAACGGGTCGCAGCCCCTGGAGGACCCCTATGGGACGGGAACGACGAAAGGGGCCCGCCGACCGGCGAACCCCCTTTTCGTCGTTCCCGCACCGGTCAGACGTTGGCGCCCGGCTTGAAGACTCCCAGGAACGCGGCGACCAGGACGAGGGCCCAGATCGAGTACACCCAGGGCACTGCGCGCTTCATCGCTCCGCCGATGGCGGACTCGACCTCCGGGGTGGAGCCCGAAGCCATCAGCTGCCCGAACGCGGGGCCGAACGGCCGCAGGCTCACGCGGATCATCATTCCGCACAGGATGCACAGCGCGTACGCCGCGACCTTGGCCGCCAGCCACTTCGGGTTCGTCTCCACCCCGAACGGCTCGGCGACGACGAACGCGTAGCCGGCCGAGAGGAGCAGGCCGACTGTCAGGGCGCCGCGGACGATCCAGTCCGTGCGCTCAGCGAGCCCGGCGTGGCGCGCGGGGGACTTGAAGAACGAGACGAGCATGACCGCGAGCCAGCACAAGCCGCCGATCCAAGCCAACGCGAGCGGCCAGCCGAGGAAGAGGTCGCGCCCGAAGTCGCTCGCCGCCATCAGGGTGACGCCGCTGGGGAGCATGAGGATGAGGCAGACCCGCGGCGCGAGGTCGACCATGTGCATCACCTTCATCGCGACTGCCCGCCCCGCCGGGGAGACGTCAGGGTCCACCACGAACTTGGAGGAGTAGAAGACCCCGATGTCGCTCCCGAGCCAGTAGGTGAGAAGCAGGATGTGCAGGAAGATGGCAGCGCTGTGCAGGTCGAACCCGGCCACGGGCTCGAGGGCGGCAGCAAGGTGCATGGTCGCTCCGTTCGGGGTGCAGGGGCGTTCGGGTGACCCGGATGCCCTGCGACTATGGTGATCCGATCTGCGAAACAGTGTTCCATTGCGTGGCGCGGTCGTCCAGTCTCGAATGCCGTCGGTTCGTCTCCGTTCGAGGTTTGCATCGCACCCCACGACGTGGGAGAAAGGGCGTTACGGTGTGCGGAACACGCATTCGGCGTGGTCTCCGTGACGCGACGTACCTCGGGGTGCAAACTCGGTTTCCGGGTGGGCGCGGGCCCACTTCGCCTGTCCATACGACCAGACCAGGAGTTCAACGATGTCGCCTCGTATCAGCAAGAGGGGCCCGGTGTCCGACGCTTCCCCCGCAACGCCGGCCCGTCAGCCGGCCGGCTCGTCCGGCGCGACGATCGCGACCGTCGAGCGGGCGGTCGACCTCTTGCTCCACATCGCGAGTGCTCCCGGCCCCGACTTCGGGATCACCGAGCTCGCCGAGGACCTGTCGATGTCCAAGGCAGCGGTCCATCGTGTGCTCGCCTCGTTGAAGGGGCGCGGTCTCATCGAGGTCGACGAGCGCTCACGGCGATACTCGCTCGGGGTGGGTGCGCTGCGGATCGGACTTGCCTACCTCGACCGCATCGACGTCCGGCGTCTCGGTCGCCCGGCGCTGGAACAGCTCTCCGAGCAGACGGGCGAGACTGCGACGCTCTCGGTCCTCCTCGGGCAGCACGAGCGCATCTACGTCGACCAGGTGACTCCTGATCGTGAGGTCATCATGTCGGTCAGCCTGGGTGAGCCCTACCCGTTGCACGCGGGTGCGTCGGGCCGCGCGTTCCTCGCCTTCATGTCTCCCGAGGTGCGCGAGAAGTATCTCGACGACGGCTCGCTCCAGGCGCTCACCGACCGCACGCTCGTCGACGTCGACGAGCTGCGCAAGGTCCTCGAGGACGTGCGCAGTCAAGGGTGGTCGTCGTCCGGCGGCGAGCGCAAGACGGGTGCGGCGGCGGTCGCAGCTCCGGTCCTCAGCCACGACGGGTTCCCGGTGGCCGTCGTCAGCGTGTGCGGTCCGGAGGAGCGGTTCCGGTCGCACGTCGATGAGTGCCGTGAGGAGCTCGTCGCGACCGCGCGGGTGATGTCGCGCAGCTTCGGCTGGGAGGGCTGAGTGCTTGAACGTCCGACCTGATCGCACGACTGGTCCCCGACGGCCTGCCTGTCCTCGACGAGGACCTGCGGGACGAGCTGCTGACCCGCTACTACATCGACCTCACGCCGCAGACGCACGGCGAGCATCTCGTCCATGCCTGGCACGTCATCCGTGACGTCTTCCTGTGGTGGCCGTGGTGTCGCGCGACGGCCGACGCCGCGCGCCCCACCGTGCCGCCGCCGGTCGACGAGCTGCACGAGGTCGTCAAGGAGTTCCTCAAGAGCGGTCCGAGCTATCGCCACTCCTCTGCGGAGGCGTTCCGCTTCGCGACGCAGGCGCGGCTCGCTGCGGCCGCACGGGGTGCCGGTGTCAGGGGGCCGGAACCGCGGGCGGCGTCAGGGCGCGCTTGAGGATCTTGCCTCCCGCATTGCGGGGGAGCGCCTCGATCGCGTACCAGCGGCGCGGAAGCTTGTAGCCCGCCAGCTGGGCCCGGCAGTGCGCCTCCAGGCCAGCCGAGTCGAGCGAGGCTCCGGAGGTGAGCACGACGTGCGCCACCACGCGCTCGCCCCACTCCTCGTCGGGCTCGCCCACGACTGCGCACTCCACGACCGCTGCGTGACTTGCCAGCACCTCTTCGATCTCGCGCGGGTAGACGTTCGTCCCGCCCGAGATGATCAGGTCCTTCTTGCGGTCGACGATGGAGATGTAGCCCTCCTCGTCGACCGTGACGATATCGCCGCAGGTGACGAACCCGTCCTCGGTCGTGCACGCCGCGGTGGCCTCAGGGTCGTTGAGATAGCCGTTCATCAGGTACGGCGACCGGCTGAACAGCTCGCCGGGCTCGCCGGGGCCGACGGGGTTGCCCGCGTCGTCGACGACCCGCACTTCCGTCATGAACCACGGGTGACCCACCGACCCGGGCTTGCGCCGCATGTCGGCCGGCCGCAGGTTGGTGACGATGCCGGCCTCGGTCGAGCCGTACAGCTCGTGGACGCCGCACTGCGCGAAGGTCTCCATGACCCACTGCTTGAGCGCCCACGGCAGCGCGGCCGCGTTGAAGTAGAGGGTGTCGAGGCTGGTCAGGTCGCGCGCGGCGATCGCGTCGGGTCCGAGCGCGCGCAAGCCCTGGGCGTGGGTCGGGATGAGGAACGCCGATTGCACGCCGTCGCGCTCGACCAGGTCGAGGAAGGCCGCGGGGTCCCAGCGGTTGAGCATGGTCACCGTGCCGCCGGTGAAGACCGGCGCGTAGCCGAACGCGAAGCCCGCGCCGTGGTACATCGGTGCGACGGCAGCCGAGACGCGGCCGGTCCCCAGGCCCCACTCCAGCGCGCTCATGTAGATGGTGAGCACGCGGCTGCGGTGCGAGATGAGCACACCCTTGGGCTTGCCCGTGGTCCCGGAGGTGTAGGTGATGCAGAACGGGTCGCGCTCGTCGACCCGGATCTCGGGGTCGGACGGGTCGGCGGCAGCCAGCGCGTCCTCGTACGACGTCCCGAGCGGTCCCGCGTCGAGCGTGAGCACGGACAGGTCGCGGCTCGTCGCGACGGGCTCGACGATCGGGCTGAGCGCGCCGTCGAGCACGACCGTCCGCACGTCGCTGTGCTCGACGATGTACGTCGCCTCGGCGGCGGTCAGGCGCGGGTTCAGCGGAACCATCACGAGGCCCGCCTTTGCGAGGCCGGCCGCGATCTCCGGGAACTCCAGGCGGTTGCCCAGCAGCACGGCGACCTTGTCCCCGATCGCGTGCCCGGAGCTCAGTAGGTGCTGGGCGAGGCGGCTCGACCGCTCGTGGAGCTCGGCGTACGTCTGCCTGCGGTCGCGGTCGATCACTGCGGTTGCGGCCGGGGTGGCGTGAGCGAACTCCCGGATCCCGTGGGCGATGGACAGCGGGGCACCGCCGGACTGGATGGCCATGCATCCTCCTGTGCTGGGATCTCGACGAACTGGAACAGTGTTCCATAGAGTGCAATGGTCAGACCAGAGGTGCCGAGACATCGCCGCGGCGCCGGACGACTCGCACGAAGGAGCACCCGTGCCCATCCTCGACCTCGACCAGCAGGATCTTTCCTGGTTCGACCTCGTTCCGGCTGGCGCCGACCAGTCGACGAGGATGTGCGCGCTGTGGAGCGACGACGAGCGCGGACTGCGCACGGTGCTCGTCGACTTCCCGGACGGTTGGCACCGTGACGCGACCGGCAACCAGCCGGCGCAGGAGGAGATGGTCGCGCTGTCGGGCGCGATGAGGGTGAGCGGACTGCGTGCCGGTGTGGGAGAGCTGCTCGTCGGGCCTCCGCGCGCCACGCGTGCGGAGACCTCGAACGAGGACGGCACGAGGGTGATCGTCTGGTTCTCCGGACAGTCCGGCGGCTGGAGCGAGGGGCCGGCCGACCCTCCGCGTGAGATGCGCGTCGTCGACCTCGCGCCAGGCGTGGTGCGTCCCGCCGAGCCCGGCCTGAACGGCTCCATCGAGGTGCGCGAGGAGGTGGCGGGTGCGGTGTTCGACGTCGATGTGGACCTGCTCTGGGCGTCTCAGCAGCGGTGGGTCCACCTCGCCGCGGGTGAGGTGGCGCCGGCCGTTCCTGGCCAGGTCGTCGTCAAGCGCTGGGCCTGAGCGCCGGCCGGGGCCTTGACCTGAATACATCGGACATTTATCGTCGCTGCAGCGGTGGCACCGTCGCCGTTCCGCCTCTTGCACCGGAGACCTGACATGCCACGTCCGGCCAGCACTTCCCTGACGCGCGAGCGACCGTCGTGGCGTCCGGTGCCGATGCCGGGCGCCAACGGCCCGATCGACGCGGTGGCGCTGGCCGGCGCCAGCGCGCCGTTCGCCCTGCGTGGGCGGTTCCCGGCCGGGTTCGCGAGGACGGCCGAGGGCGGGTACGCCGCGGCCGAGGAGTTCGTGGTCCTCTCCGGCGGGCTGGTGCTCGACGGGATCGAGATCGGCGCCGGCTCCCTGGTCCACGTCGGCGCGCGCAGGCTTCGCCGGGAGCTCGTGGCGCCGCGAGCGTGCGAGGTGCTGGTCTGGTTCGGCGGCGCGCCGGACTTCGTGCACGCGGAGCGGTTCGACGCCGACCCGGATGCCGGGCTGGACATCTGGACGCTGGCCGAGGCCCTGCCTGTCCGTACCCCGGTCGCCCAGTGGTCCGCCGGCTCCGTCTCGCGATGGCCCGCCGGCTCGGACGGGTTCGACCGGCGGTGGTGGTCCTCCTCGCGCGAGCAGTGGCCCGGAGGGTCGGCGGACGAGGTGGTGTGGCGGACGGCCGTCGCGCCGGAGGGGAGCGTGCTCTCGTGAGCGAGCCAGGCGAGGAGAAGCGGTTGCCGGCCGCGGCTCTGGCGGTGAACCGGGTCAAGCCTGCCTACCAGCAGGTTGCCGACCAGCTGCGCACGCTCGTCCTGCGCGGCGAGCTGGTGTCGGGCGACCGGTTGCCCAGCGAGGCCGAGATGGTCGTGCACTTCGGCGTGAGCCGCAGCACCGTGCGCGAGGCGCTGCGCGTGCTGTCCTCGCAAGGCCTCGTCGAGACCCGTCGCGGGGTCACCGGGGGGACGTTCGTCAGCGACGTCGTCGCCGAGCACGTGTCCGCGCTGCTGGAGGCGAGCCTCGGGCTGATGACCGGCCGCGACCGCCTCTCGCTGCACGACATGCTCGAGGCGCGCGAGATCCTCGAGGTGCCGTCGGCCCGGCTGGCGGCCAGCCGGCGCAAGGACGCGCACCTGGCTGCGCTGCGCGATGCGCTCGACCGCGAACTCGTGTCGCGCGGCCGCGAGGGGCGTTTCGTCGAGCACCGCACGTTCCACCAGGTGATCGTCGAGGCGGCCCAGAACCCGATGCTGTCGATCGTCGCCGAGCCAGTGTTCCGGGTCCTGCGGGCGCAGTTTCTCGAGCCCGGAGTCGTCGAGGACGCGTACGCCGGGGTCGACGAGGACCACGAGGCGATCTTCGTGGCGATCGCCGAGCAGGACGCCGAGGAGGCGGCCCGGCTGATGGCGGAGCACCTCATCAGGCTGCGCGGCGTCTACCGCTCGCACTGAAACGGCGTTCCAAAATCTGGCCGCAGGCATTGACGCCTATATGTCTGATCTTTACAGTGAGGCGCGAAGGCAGACGTTGAAGGGAGTGCGCCGTGGGCGTGAAGACGGGTTGGACCGGACGATTCTTCGAGGACTTCGAGATCGGAGACGTCTACCAGCACCCGCTGGGGCGGACGGTGACCGAGCACGACAACATCTCGTTCTCGTTGATGACGATGAACACGAACCAGATGCACTTCAACTCCGAGTACGCGAAGAAGTCGGAGTTCGGCAAGCCCCTGGTGGTCTCGACGCTGACGGTCGCGATCGCCGTGGGGCAGAGCGTCACCGACATCACCCAGAACGCATTCGCCAACCTGGGCTGGGACGAGATCCGGATGACGCACCCCGTCTTCGCCGGTGACACGCTCTACAGCGAGTCGCTCGTCCTGGAGAAGCGCGAGTCGGCCTCGCGGCCGCACGCCGGGATCGTCACGGTGAAGACGCGGACGGTGAACCAGGACGGCGACGAGGTCTGCTCGTTCAAGCGGACGTTCTACGTCTACCGGCGCGGCGTCGAGCAGCTCGAAGGGGTCTTCCCTGAGGGCAAGGTCGCGCTGACCGACAACACGCCGTTCGCCGGCGCGTGAGTCGGATGCGGATCACGTACGCCCCGTGGGGCGAGACCCTCGACGAGCTGGCCGATGCTGCGCGGCGGGCCGAGCAGGCTGGGGCAGAGGCACTGTGGGTCCCCGAGCTGCACCGCTCGGCGACCGTGAGCGCGGCCGCGATCGCCGCAGCGACCGAGACGGCCCAGATCGGCACGGCGATCGCGCTGGCGTTCACCCGCAGCCCGATGGTCACCGCGCTCGAGGCGCTCGACCTCGACGAGCTGTCGGGAGGACGGTTCGTCCTCGGGCTCGGCACGGGCGTGCAGCGGCTCAACGAGGACTGGCACCACGCCCGCTGGGGCAAGCCGGTGGGTCACCTCCGCGAGACCGTCCGCAACATCCGCCACTTCTGGGCGACCGCGACGACCGGGGAGCCGATCGACCTCGAGGGCGAGTGGGAGCCGATGCGGATCCGCGGCTACGAGCGCCCGTACCCGATCGTGCGCCCGGACATCCCCATCTATCTCGCGGCCATGGGTCCGGCGATGACCCGCCTGGCCGGCCGGATCGGCGACGGGTGGATCAGCCACGAGCTGTGCTCCCCGTCCTACCTCGCCGAGCGCATCCTGCCCGAGATCGAGGCCGGGATCGACGCGGTCGAGGGACGCACGCGCAAGGACATCGAGCTCGTCGTGTCGGCCTGCTGCTCGGTCGACCCCGACCACCAGGTCGCGACGCGGCGGGTGGCGGGACTCGTCGGGTTCTACGCGAGCGTGCGGACGTACGCCGACTTCTTCGCCTTCCATGGGCTCGCCGACGAGCAGCAGCAGGTGATCGACGCCTTCCGCTCCGGCAAGGGCGCCGACTACCTGGCCGACGCGGTCGATGACCAGATGGTCGACGCGCTGACCCTCACCGGTGACGTCGAGCGGGTCGCCGAGCGGATCCACGCGTACGACGGGCTCGCCGACGCGGTCAAGCTCAGCCCGCCGACCCACGGCATCGCGGCGGCGGAGACCCGTGCGGCCCAGGACCGGATCATCGAACTCATCGCGCACATCACCGGAGGTCGTTCGTGAAGCCGCTGCAGGACGTCAGGATCATCTCGCTCGAGCAGTACGGCGCCGGCCCCTTCGGCAGCGTCCACCTCGCCGACCTCGGCGCCGAGGTCATCAAGATCGAGGACCCGCGGGTCGGCGGCGACGTCGGCCGCTACGTCCCGCCGTACGCCGAGGAGGAGGACTCGCTCTTCTTCGAGACCTTCAACCGCAACAAGCGCTCGCTGTCGCTCGACATCTCCACGCCCGCCGGGCGGGAGGTCTTCGAGGAGCTGGTGAAGGTCGCCGACGTCGTCTACTCCAACCTGCGCGGCGACGTGCCGGAAAAGATCGGCATCACGTACGACCAGCTCAAGCACCTCAACCCGGCGATCGTCTGCTGCTCGCTGACCGGATTCGGCATGACCGGTCCCCGCCAGAAGGAGCCCGGCTACGACTACGTGCTGCAGGGTCTGGCCGGCTGGATGGACCTGACCGGTGAGCCCGACGGCCCACCGACGAAGTCAGGCCTGTCGCTCGTCGACTTCTCCGGTGGCTACGTCGCCGCGCTGTCGATGATGGTCGGTCTGCACGCGGCTCGCCGTGACGGTGTCGGCATGGACTGCGACGTCAGCCTGTACGACACGGCGATGTCGATGCTCACCTATCCGGCCACGTGGCACCTCAACGCGGGCTTCGAGCCGGTGCGGACGCGCCACTCGGCGCACCCGTCGCTGGTGCCGTTCCAGGCGTTCGAGGCCTCCGACGGCTGGTTCGTCGTGGGCTGCGCCAAGGAGAAGTTCTGGGCCCGTCTCGCGGTCGTCGTCGGCCACCCCGAGTGGGCCGAGGAGGGGTCGCCGTACGCGACGTTCGCGCTGCGCCAGCAGCACAAGGACGAGGTGGTCGGGGCGCTCGAGGAGATCTTCAAGACCCGCACGATCGACGAGTGGCTCGGAGAGTGCTACGCGGCGTCCATCCCGTGCGGGCCGATCAACGACGTGGCGGCGGCACTGAAGGAGCCGCACACCGTGGCGCGCAACCTGCTGGTCGAGACCGAGCACCCGCGCTACGGCACCGTGACCCAGCTGTCGTCGCCCGTGCGCGTGGGCTCGGAGATCCCCGACTACGTCCGGGCGCCGCAGCGCAACGAGCACTTCGACGACGTGGTCGGCGGCCTGCTCGGTCTGTCGGCCGACAAGGTCGCCGAGCTGGCCGCCGCGGGCGCGTTCGGCGCCCCCGGGACCGACTGATGATCGCCCCCGAGCTGGCCCGCTGGGTGGTCGCGCCGCTCGACGCGCCCGCCGAGGTCGACGCGGCGGCGCTGCGCCACCTCCTCGACGGTCTCGGCAACGCGATCGCGGCCGCGCGCACCGGCGCGGCGCGTCCTGCCGTCGAGGTGGCAGGTGGGCTGGGCGGGCCACCTGAGGCGACCATCCTCGGGACGTCGACGCGGGTGTCCGCTCCTGCGGCGGCGCTCGCGGACGGGACGCTCGTCCACGCCCTCGACTTCGACGACACCCACGCAGGCGGGCTCGTGCACGCCACGGCCGTCGTCCTCCCGGCGGCGCTCGCCGTCGGCGAGGAGCGCGGCGCCACCGGTCGCGCGGTGCTCGACGCCGCGATCGTCGGCTACGAGGTCGCCTGCCGCGTCGCCGCGGCGGCCCCGCACGGGTTCCACCGGCGCGGGCTGCACGCGACGATGGTCGCCGGCGTGTTCTCCTCCGCGGCGGTGGCCTCCCGGCTCATGGGCCTGGACGCGACGACCACGTGCCACGCGCTGGGCATCGCCGGCAGTCAGGCGGGAGGGCTGCTGGCCTTCCTCGCGACGGGGGCCAGCACCAAGCAGCTCCACCCCGGCCTCGCCTCGCAGGCCGGCATCCTCGCGGCACGGCTGGCAGCCGCCGGCGCGACCGGCCCCGAGACCGTCTTCGACGGCCCGGACGGCGTCTTCGACGCCCTGAGCGAAGGCGTCGCGACACCGTCGTCGATCGTCGACGCGCTGGGGGAGCGGTGGGAGACGACCCAGATCGGGATCAAGCCCTGGCCGACCTGCCAGCTCGCGCACGCCACGATGGCGGCCGCGCAGGACGCGCTCGCGCGGGCAGGGGCGAGCGTGGACGAGATCGTCGCCGTACGGGCGGGCGTCCACCCCGACTCGGCCTCGGTCGTGTGCGCTCCCGACCGAGACCTCACCCGCCCGGCAAGCCCGTACGCGGCGAAGTTCAGCCTGCCGTGGAGCGTGGCCGTGATGCTCCTCGATGGCCGCGTCGGCACCGACACGTACGACCCCGACAACCTGGACCGTGCCGACATCACCGGACTCGCGGCGCGCGTCACCTGGGACCTCACACCGGGCGACGGGGTCGCGGCGGACGCCGCCGGCGACGTCGTCCTCACCCTCGCCGACGGCCGTACGGTCGCCGGTCACGTCGACCGCAGCCCCGGGGGCGGCTCCGCCCCGCTCAGTGACGAGGCGTTGTTCGCCAAGCTCGAGGGCAACGTCGGCCCGGGCGCCGAGCGCCTCGCTGCTGCCGTGCAAGCGCTGCCGCAGGCGCCTGACTTCTCCACACTGCTTTCCCTGGCGGCCGAGACGGCCGCCGTACCCGCATCGTCCGAGGAGGGCGCCCCATGACCCTGTCCGCTATCCGACCCGAGCACTTCCCCTGGTTCCCGTACGAGGGCTTCACCTTCTGTCTGGGACTCAGCGAAGGGGATGCCGCGTGGACCTCGGGTCACACCTCGGCCCGGCACGATCCCGCCGTCGGCAAGATGACCGTCCAGGGCACGATGGAGCAGCAGGCGCGGATCGCGTACGAGAAGTGCCTCGCGATCCTCGACGCGGCCGGCTTCGGTCCGGCCGACGTCACGCGGGTGAGCGAGAACGTGACGATCGCCGGTCTGCCCGAGTACGAGACGGCGGCCGGGGTGCGGCGCGAGCTGCTGGGCGAGCACGCGACCGTGCGGACGGTCGTGGTGGAGCGGTTGGTCCGACGCGCGGCGTGGCTCGAGGTCGAGTTGCACGCGGTCAAGGGCGGCGGCGAGCAGCTGCGGGTCGCGAGCGAGGCGCGTGAGGCCGGCACCTGGCAGGCGTCGAGCATCACCGAGGGCCACGACGGCACCGTCTACCTGCCGACCGTGGTGCCGGTCGACGAGCACGGCGACCTCGTTGCACCTGGCGACTTCGCCGCTCAGTACCGCTACTGCCTGGAGAAGGCGGACGGCCTGCTCCGCGGGGTCGGGCTCTCGCTCGACAACGCCGTCACGACCTTCGACTATTCGACGCCGGAGACGCGTGACGTCTACCGGTCGACGCACCGGGTCCGCAAGGAGCTGCTGGGAGGCGCGGGCGTCTACCCCGGCGCCGGCGGCATCCTGATGAGCCGGCTGCACCAGGACGGCCAGCTGGTGGCGATCGACGTCACGGCGTCGCGCCACCCGCTGGAGCTGGTGAACCCGGGCTGGGACCGCTACGACACCCTCACCTACGCGCCGGGCGTGCGGGCGGGACGCACGCTGTTCATGTCGGGGTTCGCCGCGCTGGACATGAAGACGCAGGAGGCGCTCCACCCGGGCGACATCGGCGCGCAGGCGGAGGTCACGTACGGGGCCATCCTCGAGCTCCTCGCCCACGCCGGGCTCGGACCGACCGACCTGCTGGAGACGACGGAGTACTGCGTCGAGTCCGCGTTGGGCGACTACCGCGCGGTCGCGGGTGTGCGCGAGCGGCTCCTCTCCCCGCCGTGGCCGTCCTCGACCGGGGCGATCTGCCAGGGGCTGCTGCGTCCGGAGTTCCTGCTCGAGGTGTTCCCGACCGCGCTCTACCCCCAGGCGCACGACGGCGAGGAGGCCTGACGTGGGTCTGCTCACCGACGAGATCCGCGCGCTGGTCGGGACCCGGCGCGTCTACACGGCACCTGAGGCCTTCGGGGCTGCGGCCGGCCGCTACTTCGGGCTCGCGATCGGAGACGACAACCCTTTGTACTCCGATCCCGAGTTCGCGCGAAGCCACGGATTGGCGGGAGTGACCCTCCCGCCGACCCTGGTGTGCGAGACCAACCAGTACGCCGCGCTGCCCGCCGACGCCGAGGGCTACGCCGGGCACACGTGGGGGTTGGAGCTCCCGGGGACGCGGCAGGTGCGCGGTGGCAACCGGTATGTGTTCGGGCGCCGGATCCGTCCCGACGACGTCGTCACCGCCACGTGGGAGATCACCGACGCGACCGAGAAGACCAACCGCGCGGGCGCTGACATGCTGGTCGTCGGCTCGCGTGCGACGTACACGAACCAGGACGGCGAGTTCCTCGCCGAGAACGAGGAGACGCTCATCTTCATCTCGTTGGGAGGCGCAGCATGAGCGCGAGTCCGGATCGGCCGGCGGTGGGCGACGCGATCGCCCCGCTGGAGCGCACGATCACGCTGACCGACATGGTCGCGTACGCCGGCGCCACCTGGGACTGGCACCGCCTTCACTACGACCCCGAGTACGCGGCGGCCAAGGGCCTGCCGGGTCCGATCGTCGACGGTCAGGTCTTCGGTGCGTACCTGGTCGAGATGCTGCAGGACGGGCTCGGACCGGACTGCTTCGTCCAGACGCTCGACTTCTCGTTCCGCAACCTGATGTTCGCCGGCGAGACGATCCGTTGTGAGGGCGAGGTCGTCGCGGTCGACGACGCAGACCCGACCGCACCGACGGTCGACGTGACGATGACGGTCACCATCCTCGGGGTCGGCGGCGCCGACGACCGGTATGCGGTCAAGCCCGCCTCGGCTCGGGTGCTGCTCGGCCGCACCGACGGGACCGGGCGCCCGTGAGCGGGGTCGCGATCGTCGGTGCCGCCGAGTCCGACCTCGGGGTGACCGACCTGTCGATCCTCGGCCTCCAGACCCAGGCGGTCACGCGCGCGCTCGCTGACGCCGGCCTGAGCCTGTTCGACGTGGACGGGATCGCGACCACCGGGATCTCGCGGTTCTCCGCCACGCAGCTGGCCGACTACCTCGGGATCGTGCCGACGTGGACGGACTCGACGTTCGCCGGCGGATCGGCCTTCGAGATGTTCGTCGCCCGCGCAGCCCAGGCGATCGAGGCCGGGCAGTGCGAGGTCGTGGTGATCTCGTTCGCGTCCAACCAACGCTCGGCGCGCTCGCGCAAGCTCGGCGGCGTCCACGAGCCGTGGATCCCTGAGGCGCAGTTCGAGGAGCCGTACGACATCCTCTATCCGCTGTCGTACTACGCGATGGCCGCCCGGCAGTACCTCGACCGCTACGGCAAGACCCGTGAGCAGCTCGCCGAGATCGCGGTCGCCGCCCGCGAGTGGGCACTGCTCAACCCGAAGGCGTTCCGCTACGGCAAGGGCTCGCTCACCGTCGACGACGTCGTCGGTTCCACGATGATCTCCTCGCCGCTGACCGCCGCGGACTGCTGCTTGGTCACCGACGGCGGCGGCGCGGTGGTGCTGACCTCGCTGGAGCGTGCCCGCGACCTTCGCCAGAAGCCGGTGCAGGTGCTCGGCTACGGCGAGCGCACCACCAACACGTCGTTCACCGCGGTCGACGACCTCACTCGTCCCGGTGCCGCCGGAGCAGGCGCGGACGCGTTCGCCCGCGCGGGGATCACCGCTGCCGACGTCGACGTGCTCGAGGTGTACGACTCGTTCACGATCACCGCGGCGCTGTCGGTCGAGGCGCTCGGCTTCTGCGGCCCGGGCGAGGTGCTCGACTTCATCGCCGACGGCACGATCCGTCCCGGCGGCTCGCTCCCGCTGAACACCAGCGGTGGCGGGCTGTCGTACTGCCACCCGGGCCAGTACGGAGTCCTGCTGCTCGTCGAGGCCGTCCGCCAGTTGCGCGGCGAGTGCGGTGAACGGCAGGTGCCGGACGCCGAGATCGCGGTCGCGCACGGCACCGGCGGCATCCTGTCCACCCACGCCACCGTCGTCCTGGGAGGCGATCGATGACCACGCCGAGCAGCTGGGTCCCCGATGACGTCCCGCCCGCGGACGAGGTCACCGCGGCCTACTGGGACGCCACGCGCGAGCACCGCCTCACCGTCCAGCGGTGCGGCACCTGCGGCCACCATCAGCACCCGCCGCGTGCGCTGTGCACCGGGTGCGGCGGCACCGACGCGCTCGCCCAGGTCGACACCTCAGGTGCCGACAGCGTCGACACCTTCACCGTCGTCCACCGCGCCCCGCGCCCGGACGTCCCGGTGCCGTACGTGCTCGCGCGGGTGCGGCTGGCCGAGGGGCCACTCGTGCTCACGCGCCTCGACGGCCACGACGATCCCGAGTCGTGGGCCCTCGGGGACGCGGTCACCGTCGCCTGGACCGACCTTCCCGACGGCCGTGCCCTTGCCCGCTTCGTGACCGAGGGCGGCGCCCCCACCATCCCGACCGAGGAGACCCGATGAAGTTCGAGCTCGACGAGGACCAGCGCGAGTTCAAGGCGCTGCTGCGGCAGTTCGTCGACAACGAGATCGTTCCGGTGGCCCGCGACTGGGAGCAGTCCGGCCGGTACCCGACCGAGATCGTCGCCGGGATGGCCGACATGGGCCTGTTCGGCATCACGGTCCCTGAGCAGTACGGCGGCCTCGACCTGGACCCCGTCTCCTTCGCGCTGGTGTTCGAGGAGATCGCGCGCGGCTGGATGGGCATCGCCGGCATCCTCGGCAGCCACTCCCTGGCGTGCCGGCTGATCGCGATGCACGCCACCGACGCGCAGAAGGAGAAGTACCTACCCGACCTCGCGACCGGGAAGCGTCGCTCCGGCATCGGGCTGACCGAGCCCGATGCCGGCACGGACCTGCAGGGCATCCGCACCACCGCCCGCCTGGTCACCCCCGACGACGGCAGCGAGCCGTACTACGTGGTCAACGGCGCGAAGATGTGGATCACCAACGCCCGATACGCCGACCCGCTCCCGGTTCTGGTCAAGACCGACCCGACCGCGACGCCGGCGCACAAGGGCATGAGCGTGCTGCTCATCGAGGCCGACACCCCCGGCTTCACCGTCACCAAGGACATCCCCAAGCTCGGCTACAAGGGCACGGAGTCCTGCGAGATCCTGCTCGACGACGTCCACGTGCCGGTGAGCCAGCTCGTCGGCGGCATCGAGGGTCGCGGCATGCAGCAGGTCCTGTCGGCGCTGGAGTGGGGCCGGGTCAACATCGCGGCGCGCTCGGTCGGCATCGCCCAACGCGCCCACGACGAAGCCCTCGCCTACGCGCAGCAGCGGCACGCCTTCGGCAAGCCGATCTCCGAGTTCCAGGCGATCCAGCTCAAGCTCGGCGAGCTCGGCACCCAGGTCCAGGCTGCCCGCCTCATGGCGTACTGGGCCGCCGACGCCGTCCGCAACGGGCGCGCCGACGGCGCCACCGGGATGGCCAAGATCTTCTGCTCCGAGGTCGCCCTCCAGGCTGCGATCGACGCCATGAAGGTCCATGGCGGCTACGGCTACTCCACCGAGTTCGAGGTCGAGCGGCTCTACCGCGACGCGATCCTCATGAGCATCGGCGAGGGCACGAACGACATCCTTCGGATCGTCGTCGCGAAGTCCCTCACCACCGGCGAGACCGTCGTCGGTTAGCCGACCGCGGAGCTGTTCGCCGCCATACCGACAGCAACGTTCACGCGCCCTCGAGTCGGCCGCACACGGCGGTCGTCCCGGGGGCGCGTGCGTCGTCTTCGGCGGCCCCGGCGGGAGGCGCCCCGCTTTTGTCTGACTTTATTCCGAACCGGTCCCGCCGACCTTAGTGTTACCGAAACAGTATTTCAGACAGCGGAACAAAACCGTGAGAGAGGAGGCCGAATGTTGTCGTACCTGATGCGGCGTATGGGCGGTGCCGTGATCGTTCTCTTCCTCGTCCTGACCCTCGTCTTCCTCATGCTGCATGCCGCGCCCGGCGGCCCGGAAACCGCGTACCTCGGCAACAACCCCACCCCGGAGAAGCGGGCTGCGGTGCTCGAACAGCTCGGCCTCGACCGCCCGCTGTGGGCTCAGTACCTCACGTTCGTCGGCAACATCGTCACGTTCGACCTCGGCGAGTCGCTGACGACGCAGACGCCGGTCTCCGAGCTCCTCGGTGACCGGATGCTGGTGACGCTGGAGCTGGGTCTGACCGCCTTCGTGATCTGGACCGCGATCGGCATGCTGCTCGGCGCCCTGGCCGGCGCGCGCCGCGGAGGCTCCCTCGACGCGATCGTCCGGGTCGGCAGCGTGATCGCCCTCTCCGTGCCCAGCTTCTGGCTCGGCCTCGTGCTCGTCCTCATCTTCGGCCTCTACCTGCCCGGGGTGCTCCCGAGCTCGGGTTGGGCGACGTGGGGTGAGGGGGCCGGACTCCATCTCCAGTCGATGGTGCTCCCCGCCTTCACGCTGGGCCTCGCCGCGTCGGCCGTCATCGCCCGTACGCTGCGCGCGTCCATGATCGAGGCGCTCGACGCCGATCACGTCAGGTTCGGACGCGCGATGGGACTGCGCGAGCGCACGCTGCTCTCGCGGCTCGCGCTCCGCAACGCCGTGATCCCCACCGTCACCGTCGTCGGCATGATGCTCGGGACGTTCATCGGTGGTGCGGTCCTCGTCGAGAACGTCTTCAACGTGCCGGGGGTCGGCCAGCTCGTCGTGAGCTCCTTCCTCGCGCACGACTACCCCGTCGCCATCGCCGCGACGGTCTGGACGGCGGGTGCCTTCCTCATCGCCACGCTGGTCGTCGACCTGCTCTACTTCGCGATCGACCCGCGCATCCGCGCCCAGTTCCTCGGAGGCACGGCTCGATGAGTGCGACCACCATGCCCACCCGCGTCAGCCGCCGGCGGATCAGGCTGCGCCTGCCTCAGATGAGCGCGCTCGGCTGGGTCGGCTTCGTCCTCGTCCTCGTCTTCTGCCTGCTCGCGCTCGTCGGCCCGCTGATCTCGCTGCCGCCGAACGAGCGCACCGGCGGCCCGCTGGAGCCCCCGAGCGCTGCGCACTGGTTCGGCACCGACGACCTGGGGCGCGACCTGTTCGCCCGTACGGCGGTGGGTGCACGGCTCTCGCTCATCGTGGCGGTGTGCTCGGTCGTCGCGGGGCTCGTGGTGGCGGTCCCGATCGGGTTGCTCGCCGGCTACCGCGGCGGCACATGGGTGGACGACCTCCTGATGCGGGTCATGGAGGCCCTCCAGGCGCTGCCGGTGTTCGTCCTCGCCCTCTTCGTGGTCGGCATGACAGGAACCGGATCCAGCGAGATCGGCCCGCTCACGCTCGCGCCCGAGGCCAAGGTCGTGCTGCTCCTCGCCGTGTCCTTCCTCCCGTTCTTCGCCCGCGTCACCCGCGCGGCGACGCTCGTCGAAGTCCAGGAGGAGTACGTCGACGCCCTGCGTGTCGTCGGTGTCTCGCGCCGCCACATCCTCCTCGGGGAGCTGCTGCCCAACGTCGCGCCGCCCGTCCTGGTGCAGGCCTTCCTCTGGGTCGGCATCGCGATCTTCTCCGAGAGCGCACTCAGCTTCCTCGGTCTCGGAATCCAGCCCCCCGAGGCGAGCCTGGGCAACCTGCTCTCGGACGCGACCAGCTCGCTGATGATCGGCGGCTGGTGGCTCTCGGTCGTACCGGGCCTGGCGATCCTGTTCGTCACGATCGGGATCAATCTGCTCGGTGACGAGGTCGAGCGGCTTCTCGGTGGCCGTCGATGAACCCCTGTTCCCCCCACACCCTCCCCTCCATCCCCCAGGAGCTCTCATGAAGTCCCTCTCCTCGCGCCCGCTGCGCCGTCGCGCAGTCGGGGTCGTCGGCGCCACCGCCGTCGCCCTCGCGCTCTGCAGCTGCAGCTCCGGCTCCGGCGATGCCGTGGCCGGCAAGCCCGTCGACGGCGGCACCGTGGTGGTCGGCATGCCGTCGATCTCCGACTACCTCAACCCCCTCGTGGCCACGACCAACCCCCTCGCGTGGGTGACGGCGCCTATCGCCGAGACGCTCTACACGTACGACGACAAGGGCACCTCGGTGCCGCAGCTCGCGGCCGCCGAGCCGGTGATCTCCGCCGACGGTCTGACCTGGACCGTCACGCTGGCCGAGGGCGTCACGTTCTCGAACGGCGACCCGCTGACCGCGGACCACGTCGCCGCGGTGATCAACAAGGTCTCCGACCCGAAGGCGTACACCGACTGGACCAGCTACTTCGCGTACTTCGTGAAGGGGGCGAAGGCGAAGGACGACAAGACGGTCGAGATCTCGCTCGCCCAGCCGTACGGCGTCCTCCGCTCGCACCTGAACAACCTGCCGATCATCCACAGCTCCACGCTGGAGAAGAACGACACGACGATTGGCACCGGCCCGTACGTCATCGACAAGGTGACGCAGGGTCAGTCGGTCACCCTCGCCCGCAACGAGGCGTATCGCGAGGAGTTCGAGGGTGCGGACACCCTCGAGTTCCGCGCGGTCCCCGACGCCGGGACCCGACTGGTCAACCTGCGCGAGGGCAAGATCGACGTGATGACCGACGTGCCCGCCAGCAACGTCGGCGTCGTGGAGAAGGACGACTCGCTGTCGGTCGACGTGGTCGATGCCCCGATCTCCATCCTCACCTTCTTCAACCTCAAGAAGGCGCCGTTCGACGACGAGCGGGTGCGGCAGGCGCTCGCGTACTCGATGGATCGTGACGGCGTCTCCGAGCTGGTCTACGCCGGCACGGCGGACACCGCCCAGGGACCGGCCGGACCGGCGCTCGAGGCGTACGACAAGGACCTGGACCTCTACCCGACCACGCCGGACGTCGACAAGGCCAAGGAGCTGCTCGCCGAGGCCGGGCACGCGGACGGGATCGACTTCACGCTGTCCATCAGCAGCTCCTCGGAGTCGACCGTGAAGATGGCGGAGGCGCTGGCGCAGGGCTGGGAGAAGGCCGGCATCCGCGTCAAGATCGAGAGCACCGACGCAGGCACCTGGGCGACCAAGTGGATGCAGGGTGACTACCAGCTGTCGATGACGACCTTCGTCACCGGTGTCAGCGCGGGCGACAGCGCGTTCCCGCTGTTCACCTCGTACGCCTCCACCAACCCGATGAACTTCGGGTACGCCAACGACCAGCTCGACAAGCTGCTCAACGAGGCGTGGACGACCACCGACGCCAAGGAGCGTGGGGATCTCACGCGTCAGGCCAACACGATCCTCGCCGAGGACGCGGTCGCGATCCCGCCGGTCTACCCGAAGCTGATCGTCGCCCAGCGCAACGACGTGAGCGAGCTCGACCCGGAGCAGCTCGCGCTCGGTCGCCTCGACGTGGCATCGCTGCAGCGGCTGGAGTGAGCATGAACACCACCGTCGCGCGTCCTGGTGACGCCCTCGCCGAAGACAGCGAGACCACCCCGCTGCTGCGGGTCGAGGGGCTGAACGTCACCTACCGGCTCGCCGGTGGTCAGCTCCGGGCGGTGCGGGACGCGTCGTTCGACGTCGCCCGCGGTGAGATCTTCGGCCTCGTGGGGGAGTCGGGTTCGGGCAAGAGCACACTGCTCACCGCCCTGATGCGCCTGCTTCCCCACGGGACCGGGGTCACCGCCGACCGTCTGGAGCTCAACGGGACGGACCTGCTCGGCATGTCCGAGGGACGGCTGCGCAAGCTGCGCGGCCGCGAGATCGGGCTCGTCCCCCAACGTCCGATGACCTCCCTCTCGCCGGTGACGCCGGTCGCAGCCCAGCTGCGCCGGCTCACCGGCGGGGAGGTCGACGACGAGCGGATGCACGAGCTGCTGACCGACGTCGGGCTGGGCGGGCTGAAGCGGCGGCTCGGCGACTACCCGTTCCAGTTCTCGGGCGGTCAGCTGCAGCGGATGCTGATCGCGGTCGCCATCCTCGCCAGGGAGCCGGGCCTCGTCCTCGCCGACGAGCCCACCACCACCCTGGACGCGACGGTGCAGGCGCAGGTGCTGCGGCTGATGGTCGACCTGCGGGAGCGCCTCGGGAACACCGTCGTGCTCGTCACCCACGACCTCGGCGTCGTGGCGCAGGTGTGCGACCGGGTCGGGGTCATGTACGGAGGCCGTCTGGTCGAGGTCGCCCGGACACAGGACCTGTTCGACAACCCTCAGCATCCGTACACGCAGGCGCTGCTGGCGGCGATGCCGAGCAACCGTCCGGCCGGCGCCCGGTTGAACCCGATCCCTGGTTCGGTGAGCGGCGCTCACGCGCTCCCAGGTTGCCCCTTCGCGCCGCGTTGCGCGCGTGCGGACCACGTCTGCCGCGAGGTCGACCCCCTTCCGGTGGAGTCGGCCGCGGCGACGGTGCGCTGCCATCACCCGGGAGGTACGGAATGAGCGCGCAGACGGCGCCGCTCGTCGAGGTCGAGGGTCTCGTCAAGCACTACCGGCTGTCCGGCAAGCGGGCCCGCGGCGCAGAGGTGGAGGTCGTCCACGCGGTCGACGGGGTCGACCTCCAGGTGAAGAAGGGCGGTGCGCTCGCGCTGGTCGGCGAGTCCGGGTGCGGGAAGTCCACGATCGCGAAGGCGCTGGTCGGGCTCGTGGAGCCGACGTCGGGACGCGTCCGCATCGGCGGGCACGACGTCGTGCCCGTGACCCGCAACGACCTGGCAGCACGGCGACGCGTGCAGCTGGTGTCGCAGAACCCGTGGTCGGCGCTCAACCGCGCCCGCAGCCTCCGGCACATCCTGGCGCAGCCGGTCCGGCTGCACGGGGGGGTGTCGGATCGCGCGGCGGTGAACCAACGCTGCACCGAGCTGCTCGCGATGGTCGGTCTGCCGACGGACTATTTGTCCCGACGGCCGCGCGACCTCAGCGGCGGCGAGCTCCAGCGCGTCACGATCGCACGGGCGCTCGCCACCGGCCCGGACGTGCTCGTGCTCGACGAGCCCACCGCGAGCCTCGACGTCAGCGTGAAGGCCACGATCGTCAACCTGCTCGCCGACCTGCGGGTCGAGCTCGACCTGACCTATGTGCTGATCACCCACGAGCTGGACATCGCCCGGCACGTGGCGGACGACGTGGCGGTCATGTACCTCGGCGAGGTGGTCGAGAGCGGCCCCATCGAGAAGGTCTTCACCGCGCCCGAGCACCCCTACTCCCGCGCGCTGCTCGACGCCGCACCGACCGAGCTGGTCGTCGGTCGCCTCTCCGGCGGCGGCCTGACGGGGGAGGTCCCCTCTGCGATCGACGTCCCGACGGGGTGCAGGTTCCACACCCGCTGCCCCGTCGCGGTCGACGACTGCTCCCACGAATCACCCGCGCTCCGCGGGCGCCCCGAGGGCCGAGCCGCGGCATGCCTGCGGCTCGACGAGCTTCTCGGCGACATCAGTAGCAGCACCATGACAGGAAGGAACCCGGCATGAGCGCCTGGGACAAGGATTTTCCGATTCTCGACCGTCACCTTGGTGAGTGGGAGGGCGAGTACGTCCACCTGGATCCCGATGGCAACGAGGTTGATCGTCATGCGTCGCATCTGCGGATGTGGGTGCCGGAGGACG
>NZ_JBHUFT010000004.1:0-65839 GCF_042681565.1 Mumia zhuanghuii | reverse complement strand
ATCTGTACGAGCTGATCCAGCTGAGTCGTGATGGTCAGCAGAAGGTGCGTACGTGGCACTGGATGGAGGAGGACCGTCTGGTGCGCCGCACGGTCATCCGCGAGTACAAGAAGGCCTGAGGTCACCATGGGTGAGGACACGTCTCCCGGCCGCTATCCCACTGCTCCGCTGGCGAAGGACGACTGGACGCTCGGTGTCGTGCAGTCCAGGATCCATCCCGCGCGTGACCGTGCGGAGATGGACGACAACCTGGCGCACATGCTCCATCTGATCGACAACGCCTATCACTACGGTGCCGGGCCCGACCTGCTGCTCTTCCACGAGTTCCCGATCAGCGGGTGGGACACCTGGACCCGTGAGGAGGCCCTCGAGCGCTGCATCGGCCTGGACGGTCCGGAGGTGGCGGCGATCGCGCAGAAGGCGCGGCAGTACGGCGCCCACATCGCGTTCGGTGCGTACGTGTCCGATCCCGACTGGCCCGGGCACGTCCTGAGCCTGACCAACCTGATCGGACCGGACGGCGAGCTGATCGCGAGCCACTGGAAGGCACGCAACGTCCGCGGGCTGTTCCCGGGCTTCGAGCTGTTCACCACCACGATCTACGACGTCCTCGACGAGTACGTGGCGCGCTACGGGGCCGACGCGGTCCTGCCGGTCGCTCGTACGTCGCTGGGGAACATCAGCCTCTCCTCCACGCAGCTGGAGCCGGAGCTGATGCGCGCGTTGGCGATCAAGGGGGCGGAGGTGATCCTTCGCACGGCGAGCGGCAGCTTCACCGAGGTCGACGTGGCCTCGACGGCGCTGCACAACCGCGTCTATGTCGCGATCGCCAACAACGCCCTCCTCCTGCGCAAGGGGCCGTACTTCGAGGACACCGGCGCGGGAGGGTCCGCGATCTTCGGACCGGACGGTCGCGCGATCGTCCGGGCGGAGGGCAAGCACGAGACGCTGCTGCAGGCCCGCATCCCGATCGCGAGCTTCCGGAGCCGTCACCTGCCGCCGGACATCCACTGGGACCTCTACCGCGACGTGTTCGACGGCTACGTCAGCAGGTTCCCGCCGAACATGTTCGCCGACGAGCGCCCGGCGACGCTGGGCGACACGGCAGACTACGTCTCCGGTCGGAGCAGGTGGAGCTGATCACCCGGCCCGCTCGTCGGGGCTGACACCCTCGGTGCCCAGGATCGTGTCCTGGGCACCGAGGAAGAGCTGGCTGGTCTGGTCCATCAGCTCTCCGCACACGCGTTCGGCGCCGTCGCGGTCACCCGCCCGGATCAGGTCGAGCAGGCTCCGGTGCCGGTTGGCGGTGTCGGTGGTGAAATGTCGGTAGTGCTGGAAGTCGGGGACGCGCAGGCAGGCCTGGACGGTGCCGGCCAGGCGCGCGAGCATGTCGTTCCCGGAGCCGACGTAGAGCAGCTTGTGGAAGACCGTGTCCGCCTCGATCATCAGTTGCGGGTCGCGGGCAGCCGTCGCGTGAGCGATCCGGGCCGTGGCATCCGACAGCTCGGCCAGGATGTGGTCGGGCCGGCGTGCGGCGATGAGGCTGGCCGCGAGGGGTTCCAGCCTCTCCCGGAGCTGGAGCGACTCCTCCAGCTGGGTGAAGCGCCACGGCCCGGAGGCCCGCCACCGGATGACCTGCTCGTCCAGTAGCGCCCAGCTGCTGGGATCGGTGACGGTGGTGCCAGTACGCTGGCGCGCTCGAACCATGCCTTTCGCAGCCAGGGTGCGCAGGCACTCGCGTACCAGCGAACGGGAGACACCGAGCTCGTCACCAATCTGGTCGGGGTCGATGGTCCCGTTCAGCTCACCCGAGGCGATCCGGACGCCGAGGTGGTCGACGACCCGTCCATGCATGCTCGCGAGGTCGGCCGGCTCGGCCGGAACGCGGCGTGCGGGCGGAACCTGAGGCGGTGTCCGCTGGTGCCTCCGAGCGCCATGAGCCGGGGTGGGCGAGCTCGCCACCTCGCTCGGCATTTCGGCCATCGGTACACCCTTCGATCACAGTCCGGAAGATCCTACGTCAGCAGAAGGAGCGACCCGGTCGCGTGGGTTCCACCGGACACCCTCAGATGTCAGTGACCGCGGTCAGCAGGAACGCGGAGTCCACCAACGCCCGTACGGAGTGTCTCTCGCGCGGGATCTCTGCCAGCATCCCGGTCTCGAGCGCGATCGTCCCAGACCGGCTCACGATCTCGATGGCGCCCCTGAGCACGAGCACGCTCCCTGCCGGCGGCGCGTCGTGCTCGGCAAGCACGGCGCCCTCGGCGAGGCCGAGCACGCTCTGACGCAGCGGGCCGTCCTGGAGGACGAGCTCGGCGCCGCGTCCGTGCGGTGCGGCCCTGGCCGCCTCGAGGTACTCCTCGGTCAGTGCGGCGACGTCGCGCATCGCGCTTCTCCCTCTCCGGCGAGGACTTAACGGTCCCGCGAGCGTAGCGCGTGTCGACCGCTGCGGCTTCCGGGTGCGAGCCGCCTGTCGCGGTTCTAGGTTGGGCGCGAGGAGGTCTGAAATGACCGAGACGACCCATGAGGGACGCGCACGATCGCGACGCCGTGGAGCGTCGTCAGGCACCGACGGCCCCGCATCCGAGGCGCTGCTTGCGCTCGGTGACTTCTTTACCCGCTGGGACGAGAGTCCCGACCGGCGGGCGGTCTATCGAGAAGGCGGCCGCCGCGGCGACGTGTTTTATCGGGATCGGTGGAGCCACGACAAGGTCGTCCGGTCGACACATGGCGTGAACTGCACGGGGTCGTGCTCGTGGAAGGTGTACGTCAAGGACGGCATCATCACGTGGGAGGCGCAGCAGACCGACTACCCGAGCACGGGTCCCGACCGGCCGGAGTATGAGCCGCGCGGCTGCCCGCGCGGTGCCGCGTTCTCCTGGTACACGTACTCGCCGACTCGCGTCCGCTACCCGTACGGGCGCGGTGTGCTGATCGAGATGTACCGCGAGGCCAAGAAGCGCCTCGGCGACCCGGTGCTCGCGTTCGCCGAGATCGCCGCCGACCCGGAGAAGCGCCGCCGCTACCAGTCTGCGCGCGGCAAGGGCGGTCTCGTCCGGATCTCGTGGGACGAGGCGATCGAGATTGCGGCCGCCGCGCACGTCAACACCATCAAGACGTACGGCCCGGACCGCTGCGCGGGATTCTCGCCGATCCCGGCGATGTCGATAGTGTCGCACTGCATCGGCACGCGGTTCATCCAGCTCATCGGCGGTGTGATGACCTCGTTCTACGACTGGTACGCCGACCTCCCGGTCGCGAGCCCGCAGGTCTTCGGCGACCAGACCGACGTCCCGGAGTCCGGCGACTGGTGGGACGCCTCGTACCTGATGATGTGGGGCTCCAACGTCCCGGTCACCCGTACGCCCGACGCCCACTGGATGGCGGAGGCGCGCTACCGCGGCACCAAGGTCGTCTCGGTGTCGCCGGACTACTCCGACAACACGAAGTTCGCCGACGAGTGGATGCCCGCGCAGGCCGGTACGGACGCCGCGCTCGCGATGGCGATGGGCCACGTGATCTTCAAGGAGTTCTACCTCGAGCGCCAGGTGCCCTTCTTCACCGACTACGTGAAGCAGTACACGGACCTGCCGTTCCTCGTCCGGCTGAAGCAGAGCGACGACGGCGCGTGGGTGCCGGAGAAGTTCCTGACGGAGGCGGACCTGGTTTCGACAGGCTCAACCACCGGGGAGGCGTCCGAGAACGCGGCCTGGAAGACGGTCGTCCTCGACTCCCGCACGAACGAGTCGGTCGTCCCCAACGGGTCGATGGGCTTCCGGTACGGCGAGACAGGCGAAGGAAAGTGGAACCTCGACCTCGGGGAGGTCGATCCCGTGCTGTCGGTGATCGGTCCCGACGCTCAGCCGGGCGAGGTGTTGATGGCGGCGTTCGACTCGCCAGACGGCTCGGGCAGCGTGGTCCGTCGCGGAATCCCCGTGCGCGAGGTCGGCGGGCACATGGTCACGACCGTCCTCGACCTGATGCTCGCCCAGTACGCCGTGGGGCGTGACGGCCTCCCCGGCGAGTGGCCCAGCGGGTACGACGACGTGTCCTCGCCGTACACGCCGGCGTGGCAGGAGGAGATCACCTCCGTCCCGGCCGCGCAGTGCATCCGGATCGCGCGCGAGCTCGCGCGCAACTCCGAGGAGTCCGGCGGACGGTCGATGATCATCCTCGGCGCCGGCGTCTGCCAGTGGTTCCACGGTGACGCGACGTACCGGGCGATCCTCACGCTGCTCATGGCGACCGGCGCGATGGGGCGCAACGGCGGCGGATGGGCACACTACGTCGGCCAGGAGAAGACCCGCCCTATCACCGGCTGGATCTCGCTCGCGAACGCGCTCGACTGGTCGCGGCCACCGCGCACGATGACGGGAACCTCGTACTGGTACATGCACACGGACCAGTGGCGCTCCGACGGCTCGCACCAGGACGTGCTCACTTCGCCGCTCGCCGAAGGGCACCTCGCAGGGCTCCACACGGCGGACGTGATCGCGAAGTCGGCGCGGCTCGGCTGGATGCCGTTCTACCCGCAGTTCGACCGCAACCCGCTCGACCTCGCCGACGAGGCGAGTGCTGCGACCGCGGACGGGAGTGCGACCGACGCGGGCGCGTGGATCGCCGACAGGCTCCAGGACGGCAGCCTCAACGCCGCCATCGACGACGTCGACGCCCCGGAGAACTGGCCGCGCACGCTGGTGCTGTGGCGCTCGAACCTGTTCGGCAGCTCAGCGAAGGGCAACGAGTACTTCCTCCAGTACCTTCTCGGCACGCAGTCCAACGTCGACGCACCCGATGCCGCCGAGCCGCCGAAGACGATCCGTATGCGACCCGAAGCGCCGCAGGGCAAGCTCGACCTGCTGGTGTCCGCCGACTTCCGCATGACGTCGACGACGCTGCTGTCGGACATCGTCTTCCCAGCCGCCACGTGGTACGAGAAGTACGACCTGAGCTCAACCGACATGCACCCGTACGTCCATGCGTTCACGCCGGCGATCAACCCGCCGTGGGAGGCGCGCAGCGACTACGACACGTTCGTCGCGCTGGCGCGCAAGCTGTCCGAGCTGGCCAAGACCCACCTCGGCACCCGCAAGGACCTCGTCACCGTCCCGCTGCAGCACGACACCCCGGGTCAGATCGCGCAGCCAGGCGGACGCGACCTGGACTGGCGCGCGGGTGAGGTGGACCCGGTTGCAGGCAAGACGATGCCTGCCGTGACGCTCGTCGAGCGCGACTACACCGCGATCGCCGACAAGCTCGTCACCGTCGGGCCGAAGGCGGAGCAGCTCGGGTTCACCGTCAAGAACGTCACGTACGACATGAACGACGCCGTGGCCAGGTTGGGGGCCAAGTACGGCGTGATGTCTTCGGGCGCGGGCGCGGGGCGTCCGGCGATCGACACCGACGCGCGGCTCGCGGAGGCGATCCTGTTGTTCTCGGGCACCACGAACGGGGCACTGGCAGTCCAGGGCTTCCGTGACCTCGAGCGCCGCACGGGGCAGCGGCTCGCCGACCTGGCGGAGGGCGCGCACGACAAGAAGATCACCTTCGCCATGACGCAGGACTCGCCGCAGCAGGTCATCACGTCGCCGGAGTGGTCCGGTTCGGAGACCGGGGGGAGACGGTACGCGCCATTCACGATCAACATCGAGCGCCTCAAGCCGTTCCACACCCTCACCGGCCGGATGCACTTCTTCCTCGACCACGACTGGATCCGCGACTACGGCGAGCAGCTCCCGACGTACCGGCCGCCGCTGGACATGCACCTCATGTACGGTGACGCACGGCTGGGCGAGGACCCCGGGAGGACCAGCGACGGCGCGCTCCAGATCGCTGTGCGTTATCTGACCCCGCACAGCAAGTGGTCGATCCACTCGGAGTACCAGGACAACCTGCTCATGCTCTCGCTGTCGCGTGGCGGTCCGACGGTGTGGATGAGCGTCGACGACGCAGAGGCGATCAGCGTTGCCGACAACGATTGGGTGGAGTGCGACAACGCCAACGGCGTCTTCGTCGGGCGGGCGATCGTGAGCCACCGGATGCCGACGGGTGTCGTCTACGTCCACCACGCGCAGGAGCGCACGATCGACGTCCCGAAGTCGCAGAAGACCGGGCGCCGTGGCGGGATCCACAACTCCGTGACGCGGTTGCTGGTCAAGCCGACGCACATGATCGGCGGGTACGCCCAGCTGTCGTACACATTCAACTACCTCGGCCCGACCGGCAACCAGCGCGACATCGTCTGCACGGTGCGCAAGCGGACCGCGCCGGTGCGCTATTGAGGCAGGCTTCGCGGGAGGAGCAGACATGAAGGTCATGGCGCAGGTCGCGATGGTGATGAACCTCGACAAGTGCATCGGGTGTCACACCTGCTCGGTGACGTGCAAGCAGGCATGGACCAACCGTGCCGGGGTCGAGTATGTGTGGTTCAACAACGTCGAGACCCGTCCCGGCCAGGGTTACCCACGCCGGTACGAGGACCAGGACCGCTGGCGAGGCGGGTGGGTGCGCAACCGGCGCGGCCGGATCTCGCTGCGCACCGGCAGCCGTGGCCGGCGTCTGATGAGCATCTTCGCGAGCCCGGTGCAGCCGGAGCTGTCGGACTACTACGAGCCGTGGACGTACGACTACGAGAACCTGACGCGCGCGCCCCTCGGGGACGACTTCCCGGTCGCGCGCCCGAAGTCGCTGATCACCGGCGACGACATGGCGATCACGTGGTCGGCGAACTGGGACGACAACCTCGGCGGCGGTCCCTCGTCCGTGCTGCAGGACCCGATCGTCGAGAAGGTCCGCCGCGAGTCGGAGGACAAGATCAGGTTCGACCTCGAGCGGACGTTCATGTTCTACCTGCCGCGGATCTGCGAGCACTGCCTCAACCCGTCGTGCATGGCGTCGTGCCCCAGCGGCGCGATCTACAAGCGGTCCGAGGACGGCATCGTGCTCGTCGACCAGGACAAGTGCCGCGGCTGGCGGCAGTGCATCACCGGGTGCCCGTACAAGAAGATCTACTTCAACCACAAGTCCGGCAAGGCCGAGAAGTGCACGTTCTGCTACCCGCGCGTGGAGGTCGGCATCCCGACGGTGTGTGCCGAGACGTGCGTCGGGCGGCTCCGCTACATCGGCGTGTTCCTGTACGACGCTGACCGTGTCACCGAGGCGGCGTCGGTCGAGAACGAGCAGGACCTGTACGAGGCGCAGCTCGACCTGATGCTCGACGCGGAGGACCCGCGGGTGATCGCGGAGGCGCGGGCGCAGGGGATCCCCGAAGACTGGATCACCGGCGCGCAGCGCTCGCCGGTGTACGCGCTGGCCAAGAAGTATCGCGTCGCGCTGCCGCTGCATCCGGAGTACCGCACGATGCCGATGGTCTGGTACGTCCCGCCGCTGTCCCCGATCGTCGACCTGCTCGCTGAGCAGGGTCACGACGCGGAGGAGGCGGGCACGCTGTTCGGAGCCATCGAGGCGTTGCGCATCCCTGTCGAGTACCTCGCCGAGCTCTTCACCGCGGGTGACACCGAAGT
Source organism: Mumia zhuanghuii (assembly GCF_042681565.1). Lineage (NCBI taxonomy): Bacteria > Bacillati > Actinomycetota > Actinomycetes > Propionibacteriales > Nocardioidaceae > Mumia > Mumia zhuanghuii. Next base: position 58,316 of record NZ_JBHUFT010000004.1, on the reverse strand, counting down.
CGTCACCGACGTGCTCCGCAAGCTTGCGGCGATGCGCTCGTACATGCGCGGCATCAACCTCGGCAGGCAGTCCGACGCATCGATCCCGGCGTCGGTGGGGATGACCGAGGAGGCGATGTACGCGATGTACCGCCTGATGGCGATCGCTAAGTATGAAGAGCGCTACGTGATCCCGACGGCGCACACTGAGCAGGCGCACGACCTCGAGGAGCTGGGCTGCTCGCTCGACTTCGACGAGGGACCAGGTATGTACGAGTCGGGCCCGGTCGGCGAGGCGAGCGGACGGTCCGTCCCGGTTGCGGTCGAGACGTTCCACGCGCTCAAGCAGCGTCAGGAGGCCGACACGATGGCCGCCCCGGATCCTCAGCACAGCGGTCAGGTGAACCTGCTCAACTGGGACGGCGCTGGCAGCACCGAGGGGTTGTTCCCGACAGGAGAGGAGCGGCAATGAAGCCCTCGACCACCGAGAGGAGCGGCGCCCGGGTCGTCCATCGGGCCGCGGCAATCCTCCTCGCGTACCCGACCGACCAGATGTACGAGCGCCTCCCGCTGGTCCGCGCCGCCCTCGAGGAAGCGACCGCTGGTCGAGGAGCACGAGGAACGAGCGCGCCTCTCGACCTCCTCGCCTTCGTGGACGTCGCTGAGGCCACCGAGGTCGACGCCCTCGCGCGGCGCTACGTCGAGGTCTTCGACCTGGACCGCAAGCACCCGCTCTATCTCTCGTACTTCACCGACGGCGACACGCGTCGACGTGGTGAGGTGCTCGCGGGCTTCAAGCAGACCTACCGCGACTCGGGGCTCGTCGCGGACACGCACGGCGAGCTGCCGGACTACCTGCCGATGGTGCTCGAGCTCGCAGCCCACGACCCCGTACGGGGCACTGAGCTGCTGGACAAGTACCGGCCGAGCGTCGAGCTGCTCCGCCTTGCGCTCGAGGATTCCGACAAGAAGTCGCCCGCGCCCTGGTTCCACGTGCTGCGCGGCGTGTGCGCCACGTACGAAGGAGCAGGACCGATCGACCGCGCGGCGGCGATGGCGATGGCGGGTCCACCGACGGAGACGGTCGGCCTCGACGCCTACGATCCGCGCCTGCTGCCCCTGTCAGGAGAATCGTCATGAGCACGATGCTGTGGGGCGTCATTCCCTATCTGGTCCTGGTCGTCTTCGTGGGTGGGCTGATCTGGCGCTACCAGTACGACCAGTTCGGCTGGACGACCCGCTCGTCGCAGCTGTACGAGTCGAAGCTCCTGCGCGTCGCGTCCCCGCTGTTCCACTTCGGCATCCTGGTCGTGGTGATCGGGCACGTCGTGGGGCTACTGATCCCGGAGTCCTGGACCGATGCGATCGGCGTCAGCGAGACCATGTACCACGTGATGGCGCTGTCGATGGGCGCGATCGCGGGCTTCGCCACGCTCGTTGGTGTCGGGATGCTGATCTACCGCCGCCGCAAGACCGGGCCCGTGTTCATGGCGACCACCAAGAACGACAAGACCATGTACGTCGTGCTGCTCGCCGCGATCGTCGCCGGGCTCGCGACCACCGTCGTGAGCGTCTTCGACAAGAACGTCACCGACTACCGGCACACCGTGTCGCCGTGGTTCCGCTCGCTGTTCACTCTCCAGCCCGACGTCGACGCGATGGCGGCAGCGTCCACGTCGTTCCAGGTGCACGCGCTGGTCGGCCTGGCGCTGTTCGCGATCTGGCCGTTCACGCGACTCGTGCACGCGTTCACCGCGCCACTGCACTATCTCTTCCGTCCCTACATCGTCTACCGCAGCCGCGAAAACGTGTCGGGCTCGCGTGCCCCGCGCCCTGGGTGGGCACCCGTAGGGACCCGTGACCGTGAGCGTTGACCCCGGAAGAGGATTGCGATGAGCACCGCTACCGAACTACCGGCGCTTCCGAAGGCCGACCAGACTCGCAACCTGATCCTCGCCACGTGGGCGTTCGCGATCAGCTTCTGGGCGTGGAACCTCATCGGCCCGCTCGCGGCCCGCTACGCGACGCAGATGGACCTCAGTGCGACGCAGAAGTCCTTCCTGGTCGCGGTCCCGGTGATCGTCGGCGCGCTCGGCCGCATCGCCGTCGGCACGCTGACGGACAAATACGGTGGCCGGTTGATGTTCACGGTGCTGCTCGTCCTCTCGGCACCCTTCGTCGTGCTCGTCGCGGTGGCCGGCAACGCCGACTCGTACCTGCTGCTCGTGATCTTCGGCTTCTTCCTCGGCATCGCCGGCACGACGTTCGCGGTCGGCATCCCGATGGTGAAGGCCTGGTACGAGAAGCCGAGGCAGGGGTTCGCGACCGGCCTGTTCGGTGCGGGCATGGGCGGCACCGCGCTGTCGTCGTTCTTCACGCCCCGCTTCGTCGACTGGTTCGGCTACATGGTGACGCACGTGATCATCGCGGCCGCGCTGCTGGTCACGGCGGTGCTGTGCTGGGTCGTGATGCGGGACTCGCCGCGCTGGACGCCGTCGACGCAGGCGGCGACACCGAAGCTGGTCGCGGCGCTGAAGGAGCCCGTGACCTGGCAGATGTCGCTTCTGTACGCGATCGCGTTCGGCGGCTTCGTCGCGTTCTCGACCTACCTGCCGACGTACCTCGGAGACGTGGTGACCTACGGGTACGACCTCACGGCAGCCGGTGAGCGTACGGCGGGCTTCGCGATCGCCGCCGTGGTTGCGCGCCCGATCGGCGGCACGCTGTCGGACAAGTTCGGACCTCGCCTGATCACTCTGGTCTCGCTCGGGGGCACAGCCGTGATGGCGGTCGTGCTGGCGCTGCGACCGGAGCCCGAGTGGCCGGCAGGGATCTCGTTCGTCCTGATGGCGATGTTCCTCGGCCTCGGTGCGGGCTCAGTGTTCACGTGGGTCGCGCTGCGGGCGCCGGCGGACAAGACGGGCTCGGTGACGGGCATCGTCGGAGCAGCCGGTGGGCTCGGCGGATTCTTCCCGCCGCTGGTCATGGGCGCGACGTACAACGAGGACGACCGGACCTACACGACCGGTCTCCTGCTGCTCTGCGTCACGGCCGCGCTGGTGTTCCTCTACACGTTGTTCGGGCTGCGCGAGCGCCCAGGCGGACGCCGCAAGGCCACCTGACGCTCGTAGGCGGCGCGGCCCCGTGCCGTCGGTGGGCCAGCGTCTTCCGCACCGCCGAAAGGCGACCCGCGAGGGCTAGGCGCTGCGGACCTGCTCGAGGATCACCCGCGTCACCAGCTCCGGCTCGTCGATCATCGGCACGTGACCCGCGCCGGGGAGCGGGACGTGGGTGACGTTCGGCAGCAGCGTGCGGGCACGCGTGGCCTGCGACGGGAGGAGGATGCGGTCCTTGGTGCCCCACGCGATCGTCGCGGGCACCGTCGGGTGCGTGCGGTACGCGTAGCGGGCGCCGGCCCTCAGCACGCGGTTGAACGCGGTGCACTCTCGCAGCGCGCGAAGGTCGGCGAGGAACGCGTCCGGGGCGAGGCGCCGCCCGTGCGTGTGCAGGCTCGCCATCGCGAGACCCCGCGCCCAGCGCCGTCGCGCGATCTGCTGCGCCACGGCGGACGGCATGAACGCCGAGAGGCGGATCGACATGAGCACCGCGAACGCCCACAGCCGCCCTCCCTCGGTCCAGAAGCCCGCGGGGGAGAGGGCTGTCGCGCTGCGGACCGAGCCTCGCGCCGCCAGCTCCAGCGCGATCGCGCCGCCGAGCGAGTTGCCGACGACGTGCGGTCGGTCGATCCCGAGCTCGGCGAAGAACGTCTCGAGCGCGTCGGCAAGGTGGTCCATGCGGTCGCGTCCGTGCCGGGGTAGCTGGCCTGAGGCGCCGAAGCCCGGGAGGTCGAGGACGATGACGTCGTGGTGCGCGGCGAGCCGGTCGGACACGGGGTTCCACGCCTCTTTGCGGTGGCCGATGCCGTGGATGAGCACGAGGGGATCGCCCGTCCCCTTCCGGCTGTAGACGATCTCGCCCATCTCTCTCTCCCGTCACTCCTGATGTGACATGCAGCATGTCATGTCTCGCCGGATCGTAGCCCACCTCGCCGCGCTCGGAGAAGGGTTGACAACCCTGACAGTGCTACTGTCACAATCGGGGCGTGACCCACACCACGTCGTTCCCGGACACCCCGGCCCGCGGTCCGCTCGCCGGCCTTCGCGTCGTCGAGATCGCGGGCATCGGCCCCGGCCCGTTCGCGGCGATGCTGCTCGCCGACCTCGGCGCCGACGTGCTGCGCGTCGACCGGGTGACCCCGGGAGGCCTCGCCGTCGTTCCGCAGGACAAGGACGTCCTCGCGCGGGGCCGTCGCTCGGTCGCGGTCGACCTCAAGCGTCCCGAGGGCGTCGCCGTCCTGCTCGACCTCGTGGAGCGAGCTGACGTGCTGATCGAGGGCTTCCGCCCCGGTGTCGCGGAGCGTCTCGGCTTCGGGCCCGACGCGTGCCTCGCCCGCAACCCGCGTCTCGTCTACGGACGGATGACCGGCTGGGGGCAGGACGGTCCGCTCGCCACCAGCGCCGGGCACGACGTCAACTACATCTCCGTCGCGGGCGCGCTCGACCCGATCGGCCGCGCGGGCGGTCCGCCACAGATCCCGATGAACCTCGTCGGCGACTTCGCCGGCGGCTCGCTCTATCTCGTCGTCGGGGTCCTCGCCGCCCTCGTCGAGGCCCGCGACTCGGGCCACGGCCAGGTCGTCGACGCCGCGATCGTCGACGGCACCGCCCACCTGCTCTCGATGATCACGAACCTCCAGCAGGTCGGCGCCTGGAGCGACGCCCGCGGCACCAACCTGCTCGACAGCGGCTCCCCGTTCTACGACGTGTACGAGACGGCCGACGGGCTGTGGATGTCGGTCGGCGCCCTGGAGCCGCAGTTCTACGACGAGATGGTCAAGCTGCTCGAGCTCGACACGGTGCCTGGCCAACCGCTGCCCGATCGCTACGACCTCGCGGCCTGGCCGCAGCTGCGCGAGCGACTCGCGGCGCGCTTCGCCGAGCGGACGCAGGCCGAGTGGGCCGAGCTGTTCGCCGGGACGGACGCCTGCGTCGCTCCGGTCGTGCCGATGCGCGACGCCCCGCAGCACCCTCACCTCGTCGCCCGCGGGACCTACGTCGAGCACGAGGGCGTCGTCCAGGCGGCGCCCGCGCCCCGCTTCTCGCGCACGCCCGCGACGCTGGGCCGTACCCCCTCCAAGTCCGGCGCCGACACGCGTGAGGCGCTCGCGGCCTGGGGGATCGACGACGTCGACGCCCTCATCGCCTCCGGCGCCGTCGTCCAGCGCGAGGACAAGTAGACGTCATCCCCGCCGGTCGAGCCCTGTCGAGACCCCGCACTTCGAGGAGCACCATGCAGCGCAACATCTTCACCGCTGACCACGACGCGTTCCGTGACGCGTTCCGGACGTTCGTCGACAAGGAGATCCGCCCGCACCACGACCAGTGGGAGAAGGACGGCATCGTCTCGCGCGACATGTGGCTCGCCGCGGGCAAGCAGGGTTTCCTCGGCTTCATGATGCCGGAGGAGTACGGGGGCGGCGGTGTCACCGACTTCCGCTACAACGCCATCGTCGAGGAGGAGCTGGCGCACGCGAGCGCGACGGGCGTCGGCTTCGCGCTGCACAACGATCTCGTGTCGGGCTACCTCCTGTCGTACGCGACCGACGAGCAGAAGGCGCGCTGGCTCCCGAAGTTCTGCACGGGCGAGACGATCACCGCCATCGCGATGACCGAGCCCGGCACCGGCTCCGACCTGCAGTCGATCGCGACCACGGCAATCGACCAGGGCGACCACTACCTGGTCAACGGCCAGAAGACGTTCATCTCCAACGGCATCCTCGCCGACCTCGTGATCGTCGCGGTCAAGACCGACCCGAGCGCCGGCGCTCGGGGCTTGTCGCTGATCGTGCTCGAGCGCGGCATGGAGGGCTTCGAGCGCGGACGCAACCTCGAGAAGCTCGGCCTGAAAGCACAGGACACCGCCGAGCTGTTCTTCACGAACGTCAAGGTGCCCAAGGAGAACCTGCTCGGCGAGGAGGGCAAAGGCTTCATCTATCTGATGGAGAAGCTGCCGCAGGAGCGCCTCACGCTCTCGGTCACCGCCGCCGCCGCGTGCCGTGCGGTGATCGACATGACGCTCGAGTACGTCAAAGAGCGCAAGGCGTTCGGACGTCCGATCGGCTCCTTCCAGAACAGCCGCTTCGTGCTCGCCGAGCTCGAGACCGAGGCGCAGATCGCCCAGGTCTTCGTCGACCGCTCGATCATGGAGCTCAACGCTGGCACGCTCTCGGTCTCCGACGCGGCGATGGGCAAGTGGTGGACGACTGAGCTGCAGAAGAAGACGGTCGACAAGTGCCTGCAGCTGTTCGGCGGGTACGGGTTCATGTCGGAGTACCCGATCTCCAAGGCGTACGCGGACACGCGCATCCAGACGATCTACGGCGGCACGACCGAGATCATGAAGGAGATCATCGGCCGCACGATGGGGATCTGACGCGGCCGTACGGATGGTGTGGCTTTCGGGGTCGCTTGCGGCTCGCGGACCCGACAGGATGGCGCCATGAGCGAATCTCCTCAGAAGACCGGCACGATCCTCGTCGGCAGCGACGGCTCCGCAGGCGCTCGGCGCGCGCTCCACTGGGCGATGACCGAGGCGGATCTGCGCGGCGCGGCCGTACGGGTCGTGGTCACCGTCGACTCCACGCGCTCCTCGGTCGAGACGATCGCCGACGGTGAGCGGATCGCCGCCGAGACGGCCGAGGTGGCCGCGCTCCACGACGGCGACGCCGAGGTGACCGTCGGGGTGCACGAGGGCATGCCGGTCGACGTGCTGCTCTCGGAGGCGGCCGGCGCGCAGATGCTCGTCATCGGGAGCCACGGCACGTCCTCGATCCGGCACAACGCGCTCGGCTCGGTCAGCGACGTGCTCGCCCGTACCGCGCCGTGCCCCGTCGTGATCCTGCCCATGGGTGCTGCCTGACGGATCGCGGGAAGCGCGGCCGGGACGTCATACGGATCGAGGGCTGGAACCCCCGATCCGTATGACCTAGCGGCGAGGGCTGGGGGACGCCGAGTTCCGGTGGGCGCCGGTCTGAGTCGCGCGGTCTAAGGTGCGGACATGTCCCAGTCAACGTCTGAGCGGATGACGGTCGAGCAGCTCGCCGACCGGGTCGGCATGACTGTCCGTACGATCCGCTTCTACGCGGGCCGTGGGCTCATCCCTCCGCCCGTACGAGAGGGCCGCAACGGTTTCTATGGGCCCGACCACCTGGCCCGCCTCGAACTGGTGCGCGAGCTCCAGGCGCACGGCTTCACGCTCTCGGCGATCGAGGGCTACCTGGAGCGGCTCCCTGCGACGGCCTCGCCCGCCGACGTCGCCCTCCAGCGGACGATGCTCGCCCCGTGGTTGTCGGACCTCCCCGAGACCGTTGCGCGCGAGGTCCTCGAGGCCCGCGCCGGTCGCCCGCTCAGCGACGACGACGTCGAGCTGCTCGTCGCGCTGCGCGTCGTCGAGCCCACCCCGGACGAGGACGTCTTCCGGGTCTCACCTGCGCACCTGTCGGTCGGGGTGGCGATGATCGACCTCGGGCTCCCGCTCGACGCGGCGGTCGAGGCCGAGCGTCTCTTCGAGTCCCACGCCCGTGACATCGCCCAGGAGCTGACCGACATCTTCCGCCAGAAGGTTCTGCCGCACTATCGCGCGAGCGGCGAGTCCGCCGAGGCGATCACCGCGATGGTCGAGCGCTTCAAGCCGCTGACCGTGCAGGCGTTGGTCACCGCGTACGAGAGTGCGGTCAACGAGACCAAGCGCGAGACGGTGCGTCGCCGCACGTAGGGTGTCGGCGCAACCATCTGCATGGGTCGTTCGTCGTTGAGGAGGCGTCATGTCCGGGGTGCCCCGCTGGTTCGCCGAGGCGGTCGCGACGCCGTACGACGAGCGTGAGGTCAAGGTCGAGGGAGCTCGGATCACGTACCGGGCATGGGGGAGGGCCGGGGCGCCGGTCGTCGTCCTCGTGCACGGCGGTGCAGCGCACGCCGGCTGGTGGGACCACGTCGCCCCGTTCCTGACCGCCGCCCACCGCGTGGTCGCGCTCGACCTGTCGGGGCACGGCGAGTCCGACAGGCGAGCCTCGTACGACCTGGAGACGTACGCCGCTGAGGTGCTCGCGGTCGCCGACGCCGAGGCGGCGGGCTCGGGCGAGAAGCCCTGCGTGATCGGGCACAGCATGGGTGGCTTCGTCGTGCTGACCGCCGCGCGCGAGCACGGCGTGCGTCTCGCGGGAGTCTGTGCGATCGACTCACCGGTCCAGCAGATGTCTCCCGAGGCACGTGCCTGGCGGGCGTCCGGCAGGCACGCCCCAGGCAACAAGGTCTATCCGTCGCGCGAGGCCGTCGTTGCACGCTTCCGGCCCCTCCCCGAAGACGGTCCGGCGCTGCCGTACGTTCGCGACCACCTGGCGCCGGCCTCCGTCCGCGAGGTCGAGGGCGGCTGGACCTGGAAGTTCGATCCGAACGTGTTCTTCGGCGCCCAGATGGAGCCCGAGGACCTGGCGAAGACCGTGTGCCCAACCGCGCTGATCCGGGGTGAGCGGGGGCTCGCGACCACGGACATCACGTCGACCGTCGCCGAGCGTCTGGGCGGGCATGTTCCGGTCACGGTGGTCCCAGATGCGGGGCACCACATCATGCTCGACCAGCCGGTCGCGCTGATCACGGCGCTCCAGAGCCTCATCGGCGAGTGGAGCCGTCCGGCCCGTCCCTGAGTGGCCTCCCGGCGTCTTGGCACCGTGACAGTCGTGCTGTCATAGTGGTGTGGGTATCATTGACTTACTCGTTACTCGCAAGTAACTTTCTTTGGACACCTACTTTGCCGGGTCGTCAACGAACGAAGGACCGCCATGACTGAGGCATTCATCTACGACGCGATCCGCACCCCGCGCGGGCGCGGCAAGAAGACCGGATCCCTGCACGAGGTGAAGCCCATCAGCCTCGTGACCGGCCTCCTCGAGGAGGTCCAGAAGCGCAATCCGACGCTGGACGCCGGACAGGTCGAGGACGTCGTCCTCGGCTGTGTCACGCCCGTCGGTGACCAGGGCGCCGACATCGCGAAGACCGCCGCGCTCGCTGCCGGCCTCCCCGACACCGTCGCCGGTGTCCAGCTCAACCGCTTCTGCGCCTCGGGTCTCGAGGCCGTCAACCAGGCCGCGCAGCGTGTGCGCTCCGGCTGGGAAGACCTGATCCTCGCCGGCGGTGTCGAGTCCATGAGCCGCGTGCCGATGGCCTCCGACGGCGGCGCCTGGGCAATGGATCCGCAGACCGCGTTCGACACCGACTTCGTGCCGCAGGGCATCGGCGCCGACCTCATCGCGACGATCGAGGGCTTCACTCGTACCGACGTCGACACGTACGCGGCCGAGTCGCAGGCGCGTGCCGCCAAGGCGATCGCCAACGGCTACTTCGCCAAGTCCGTCGTCCCGGTGACGGACATCAACGGCCTCACGATCCTCGACCACGACGAGTTCGTCCGCCCCGGCACGACCGCCGAGTCGCTGGCCAGCCTGGCGCCGTCGTTCGAGGCGATCGGCAACTTCGGCGGGTTCGACGCCGTCGCGCTCGAGAAGTACCACGAGGTCGAGAAGATCAACCACGTCCACCACGCCGGCAACAGCTCGGGCATCGTGGACGGCGCGGCGATCGTCGTCATCGGCAACGAGGAGGCAGGCAAGCGCAACGGCCTGACCCCGCGTGCGCGCATCCTGGCGACCGCCGTCTCCGGCTCCGAGCCGACGATCATGCTCACCGGCCCCGCGCCGGCGACCCGCAAGGCGCTGGCCAAGGCCGGCCTCGAGGCGAGCGACATCGACCTGTTCGAGATGAACGAGGCGTTCGCCGCGGTTGTCCTGCGCTTCATGAAGGACATGTCGGTCCCGCACGACATCGTCAACGTCAACGGCGGCGCGATCGCTCTCGGTCACCCGCTCGGCGCGACCGGCGCAATGATTATCGGCACTCTCGTCGACGAGCTCGAGCGTCGCGACCAGCGCTACGGCGTCGCGACCCTGTGCGTCGGTGGCGGCATGGGCATCGCCACTGTCGTCGAGCGTCTCTGACCCCCTCGCCCACCGACTCACACACGGAGCAGATTCACATGACTGACAACACTGTGCCGTCGGCGGCCGAGGCCGTCCGTTACGAGCGTGGCGAGGACGGCATCGTCACCCTGGTCCTCGACGACCCGAACCAGAGCGCCAACACGATGAACGCGGCATACCAGTCCTCGATGGCCAAGGCCGTCGAGCGGCTCGTCGCCGAGAAGGACGACGTCGTCGGCGTCATCGTCGCCAGCGCCAAGAGCACCTTCTTCGCCGGCGGCGACCTCAAGCTCATGACGCAGATGACCCCGGCCGACGCCGAGGCCGTCTTCACCGAGGTCGAGTCGATGAAGGCGACGCTGCGCACGCTCGAGACGCTCGGCAAGCCCGTCGTCGCCGCGATCAACGGCGCCGCCCTCGGTGGCGGTCTCGAGATCGCGCTGGCCACGCACCACCGCGTCGCGGTCGACGGCCGCTACGAGATCGGCTTGCCCGAGGTCACCCTCGGCCTGCTGCCCGCCGGTGGCGGCGTGACTCGTACGGTGCGCATGTTCGGCCTCCAGAAGGCGCTCATGGAGGTGCTCCTCCAGGGCCCGCGCATGAAGCCGGCCCGTGCCAAGGAGACCGGCCTGGTCGACGCGCTCGTCGCGACGCAGGACGAGCTGATCCCCGCCGCCAAGGCGTGGATCCTCGCGCACAAGGACGACGCCGACGCGTTCACGCAGGCGTGGGACAAGAAGGGCTACCGGATGCCGGGCGGCACGCCGTCCTCGCCGAAGCTCGCGCAGTTCCTCCCCGCGTTCCCGTCGAACCTGCGAAAGCAGACCAAGGGCGCGCCGATGAAGGCGCCGCGCAACATCATGGCGGCCGCCGTCGAGGGTGCGCAGGTCGACTTCGACACCGCATCGCGGATCGAGTCGCGCTACTTCGTGGACCTGGTCACCGGCCAGCAGTTCAAGAACATGACGCAGGCGTTCTTCTTCGACCTCAACGCCATCAACGCCGGCGGCTCACGTCCGGCGGGCATCGACAAGACGAAGGCCACCAAGCTCGCCATCCTCGGCGCGGGCATGATGGGCGCCGGCGTGGCATACGTGTCCGCTCGCGCGGGCATCGAGGTCGTGCTCAAGGACGTCACGATCGAGGCCGCCGAGAAGGGCAAGGCTTACAGCACCAATCTTCTCGACAAGCAGGTCGAGAAGGGCCGCCTGACCGCGGAGAAGCGTGACGAGATCCTCGCGCGCATCCACCCGACCGCCGACTACGCCGACCTCGAGGGCTGCGACTTCGTCATCGAGGCCGTCTTCGAGTCGGTCGACCTCAAGAAGCAGGTCTTCGGCGATCTCGAGCCCGTCGTGAAGTCGGACGCGCTGCTCGGCTCCAACACGTCGACGCTGCCGATCACGATCCTCGCCGACGGCGTGAAGCGTCCCGAGGACTTCATCGGGATCCACTTCTTCTCGCCGGTCGACAAGATGCCGCTGGTCGAGATCATCGTGGGCGAGAAGACTTCGGACGAGGCCATCGCGCGCTCGCTCGACTACGTCAAGCAGATCAAGAAGACCCCGATCGTCGTCAACGACAGCCGCGGGTTCTTCACCAGCCGCGTCTTCGGCACCCTCACGATGGAGGGCGCCGAGATGCTCGCCGAGGGCCTCGACCCGGTCGCGATCGAGCGCGCCGCGACGACCAAGGGCTTCCCGGCCCCGCCGCTGGCGATGATCGACGAGGTCACGCTCACCCTCCCGCAGAAGATCAACGCGGAGGCCAAGGCTGCCGCCGAGGGCGAGGGCAAGGCGTTCCCGGACAGCCCCGCGATGGACGTCATCAACGCGCTGGTCTCGCAGGATCGCAAGGGCAAGGCCGCCGGCGCCGGGTTCTACGAGTACCCGGCCGACGCCAAGAAGCACCTCTGGTCGGGTCTGTCGCAGTTCCGCAAGGACGGCGCCGAGATCCCGTGGGAGGACATGCAGGAGCGCTACACGTTCATCATGGCCATCGAGACGGTCCGCTGCCTCGAGGAGGGCGTGCTCCGTACGGTCGCCGACGCCAACATCGGCTCGATCTTCGGCATCGGCTTCCCCCCGCTGTACGGCGGCGCGCTGCAGTACATCAACGGGTACGAGGCTGCTGACGGCCGGATCGGCGTCGAGGCGTTCACCGAGCGTGCGCAGGAGCTCGCTGCGTCGTACGGCGAGCGCTTCAGCCCGCCGGCGCTGCTGCTCGAGAAGGCGTCGAAGGGCGAGAAGTTCGCCTGATCAGCTGACCGCCACAGGGCCCCGGGACCGCACGGTCCCGGGGCCTTCGTGCGCCCGTCCGTGCTTGGTACGCCAGGTGAGGAGCAGAGCAAGGGCGAGCAGCAGCTCGATGAGGTCGCCGCCGAAGTACATGAGGTTGCCCGCCGCCCGCATCTCCGCGACCGGCTCGCGGACCTGCACCAGAAGACCGGCGTAAAGCAGCTGCGCGACCAAGGCGTGGACGAGGATCGCCAGCCCGAGAACCACGAGCCGTACGGGCACGGACGCCCGCCGCGGTGCCGGGTCGGGGCCCGCGATGACCCAGGCGAAGAGCAGGCCCGCCAGCACCATGTGGAGGTGCACGAGACCGTGCACGAGCCCGTTGCGGGTGCTCAGGTCGTACAACGGGGTGAAGTAGAGCAGGACGAGCCCGCCGCTGCTAAGGGCGAGGGCGACGACGGGACAGGTGAGGAGACCGACCGGCCGGGAGCGGAGCATCCGCCCCACCCGCACAGCGCCGCGATGGGGCAGGGCCCTGAGGAGAAGGGTGACCGGAGCGGCGAGGACGAGAAGCAGCGGGGCGAGCATGGCGATGAGAAGGTGCTGGGCGGCATGGCCGGCGAAGCTCGCGTCGGCATAGCGGTCGAACCCCGGGGACAGGGCGACCAGGAGGACCGCCGACCCTGCGACGAACGAGACGGTCCGCATGCTCGCCCACCCGCGGCGGCCTCCCTCGGCGACGGCAGCCACGACGTAGGCGAGGGCGAGGACCGTCACGACCGCGAGCGGACCGAACGTCGTGACCGCCTGGAGGACCTGACGACCGGCCCCCTCCTCGTCCGAGGGGTCGTGCGCACGCACGCTCGCCCCCAGCGTCCCGGTCCACGGCATCCCGCTCACCTGCATCATGTCCGGTCGGCCGCGCCTCGAGCGCCGGTGTCAGAGAACGTGGCGCCGCGCTGGAGCAGCCACCCGACGAGCACCAGAATCGCGCCCAGGGCGAGGAATCCGAGGTCCCACTCGAGCTCGTGGGGTCCGCTCCGCACGTGGTGGATCCCGAGGAGGTGGTGGTTCACGGTCCCCTCGACGAGGTTGAAGACGCCGAACCCGACGAGCACCCAGCCCCACAGCGCACGCGAGGCCCACACGCGCCCCCGCGAGTGCTGGACCCGCGAGTAGAGGAGGGCGAGGCCGGTCAGGACCAGCAGCCAGGTGGTGGCATGGAAGATGCCGTCCCAGAGGGTGTTGATCTCCAGTCCGTGCACCGTGTCGGCCGGGTACGGAGGGAGGTCGATGTTCGCGGTGCCCGTCGACGTGAGCATGTGGTGCCACTGCAAGATCTGGTGCAGGAGGATCCCGTCGACGAACCCTCCGAGCCCGGCCCCGAGGACCATCCCCGGCAGGACGAGCGACGGAGGACGGTCTGCCGGGATCTGTCGCGCGTCGCGCGAGCTGGTGGACGTGGTCATCGAGAACTCTCTCCTCCGTCGGCGGCACCCGATCTGGTACCCGGGCGAGGTGCGGCCATGCCCGGCGACCACTCCACAGAGCCCCGGGACCGTACGGTCCCGGGGCTCCGTGCGTCGTTGTGGAAGGATGCGGGACGTGTCAGATCACGACCCCGCTCCCGAGGACGAGTCCGTCGTCGACCCGCGGTCGTCGTCGGCGACCTCCACGACGAGCATCGAGGCATGGGCGAAGGTCTTCGACCTGATGTCGGACCCGACGCGTCTGCGCCTGCTGCTGCGCATCCACTTCGCCGGCCCGATCAGAGTCTCCGACCTCGCCGACCAGACCGGCATCCGCGAGGGCACCGTCTCTCAGGCGCTGCGGGTCCTGCGCGCTGCCGAGGCCGTCTCGACCGAACGCGACGGGCGCAGCATCTACTACTCGCTCGCCGACCCGGTCATCCATGACCTCCTCCACCGCCTCGTCGGCGACGACCCGCACGCGCGCTGAACCAACCACGTCGACCGGCGAGCCCGTGCCCTCAGGCCGGTATACCCTCAGCGGCATGTCTGATCTCACCCAGTCTCGCCCCCTGCGTGAGGAGGTCCGCGACGAGCTCCGCTCGCGCATCACCAGCGGCGCGTACGCTCCCGGCTTCCGCCTCGTCGAACGCACCATCGCCAGCGAGCTCGGCGTCTCGCGCGTGCCGGTCCGTGAGGCGCTCCACGCGCTCGTGCTCGAGGGCTTCGCCGAGGACCGCCTGACCCGAGGCATCGCCGTGCGCAGCTACGACGCCGCGCAGATCGCCGATCTGGCGCAGGTCGGCGGGGCGCTCGAGGCGGTGCTCGTGCGCAGGCTCGCGACCTACGCACGGCCGTCGGATCTCGAGCCGCTTCGCGAAGTGCTCGCCGAGGCAGCAGCTTCCATCGCCGCGGGCGACGTGCCTGCGGCCGTCGTTGCCAATGCACGCTTCCACGAGGTTCTCGAGGAGCTCGGCCGCGGGACCATCGTGGGCGAGGTGCTGGTGACGATTGGTGAACGGCGGCGCTGGCTCATGCGCCAGCACACCGATCCGGCGCCCATCCACGCCGAGCACGCGGCCCTGTACGACGCGCTGGTCGCGGCCGACGTCGAGGGTGCGGTCGCCCTCGTCGTGGCGCACGCGCGCGGCGCCGTTATGCACGCCGTGACCACCCAGGATGCTTCTATGTCGTGTCAAGCCGCTGACGCGAGGACCTCCGGCACCGGGTGAGCGGCGGCCAGGGTCCGGAAGATCTGCCGCCCGACGTAGCGCTTGAGGCAGCGCCTGATCTCCTTGGTCCTCTTGCCCTCGGCCAAGCGCCGCTCGATGTAGGCCCGCGTGTTGGGGTCGGTCCGCATCCGGGTCAGAACGATGGTGTTCAACGCTCGGTTGAGTTGGCGATCGCCGCCGCGGTTGAGGCGATGGCGGACTGTGTTCCCTGACGACGCTGGGATCGGCGCGGCGCCCGCGATCTGCGCGAAGGCCGCCTCGCTGCGGATCCGGCCGGGGTGGGACCAGACCGTCAGCACGACCGCAGCGGTGATCGCTCCGACTCCGTGCTGCTCGAGAAGTTCGGGTGCTTCGACAGCTACGAGGTTCGTGATGGTGGCGCGGTTCTCGGCCAGTTCCTCGTCGAGGCTCACGACTCGCTTGGCCAGACGGACGGCCTCAGCTCGTGCGGTCGCGACACCGAAGGGCTCCTCGCGGCGTCGCCAGCCCGCGATCGTGGCGATCTGTTGCGAGGTCAGGGACTTGCGGGCGTCGATGCCAAGGTCGTGGCTGCGCACGAGCGCGGTCGCGCGTTGATGCACCGGACCCGCTCGACGTTGATGTGGTCGCGCGCGACGGTCAGCACGCGCAGCGCCATGTGTGCCTCGCCGGCGCGGCGGTCACGCAGCATCGTCAACGGCATGACGAGGGAGGACCGATTCAATCGCGTAAACGGCGTACGGGACAGTCAGCGC
The DNA here is from genome assembly GCF_042681565.1 of Mumia zhuanghuii. Classification (NCBI taxonomy): domain Bacteria; kingdom Bacillati; phylum Actinomycetota; class Actinomycetes; order Propionibacteriales; family Nocardioidaceae; genus Mumia; species Mumia zhuanghuii. The sequence continues at coordinate 42,575 of NZ_JBHUFT010000004.1, read as the reverse complement.
GAGAGGTGGAGCTCAGTCTGTGTTCGCAGGCTCTGCGGTAGCGGGCTCGAGACATTTGCGCACCGCAGTCCTGGCTCGCGCGTAAGGCTCCGGATCGTTGTGCAGGAGAGATGCGGCATTGGCAGTCTCCAGAAAGGCGATCAGCTCGAACGCGAGTTGGTCGGCGTCCGTGTCGTCAGGGAGTTCGCCGAGCTGGCGGGCGTCGTGGATGGTGCGTGTGACCAGGTTGCTCCAGTCCAGACTGGCAGCGGCCACGGTGTCGCGTACCCGGCCAGATCGAGCGTCGTACTCGGCAGCAACGGCGAAGAAGAAGCACCCGCCAGGGAATGTCCGTCGTTCTGAATAGCTCAGCCAGTTCTCGCACAGTCGGCGCACCCGCCCCACGCCCGGCGGCACGGCCAATGCGGGCTGGATAACCTCCTCGAGGTACACGCCTGCCGCGGCGCGGATCGTGGCGAGCTGCAGTTCCTCCTTTGAGCCGAAGTAGCCGAACAGTCCGCTCTTGCTCACGCCGAGGTCCGTGGCGAGCCGGCCGATCGACAGCCCGTCCAACCCGTCTTGGGAGGCGAGGTCTGCCGCCCTGCGCAGGATCGCAGTCCGCGCTTGGTCATTTCGCGGTCGCCCCACCTTCTCCACCTCCTTGCGCACGAACGTTCGGTAAATGATACCCGACGCCTCTCCTGTCTGTGTTAGCGTGCGTTTCTAGTACGAACGTTCGTGCTTGGAAAGGATCATTGTGACGAGGCAAAGAACCGCGGACGTCCGCGACCTGGACCGCCAGGCGTTGGCGCTGGCCAGTGGAGTGATCGCGCAGGTCCAGGGCGCAGATCTTGTGCGACCCACACCCTGCGCTTCCTGGAACCTGGCTGAACTACTACGACACATTGTTGGCGAGAATCGCGGCTTCGCCGCCAACGCCATGAGTGCACCGGTAGACCGATCCATATGGGACAGCGGCGACCTCCGCACCGACGCGTATCGCGCCTTCCAGGACTCTGCGGACGCGGTCACGGAGGCGTTCGCCGCCCCGGACGCCTACGACCGTCAGGTCGAAGTGCGCGAGTTCGGCATCTTCCGGGGCCGGGTCGCTCTGAGCATGCACTTCGTGGACGTCCTCGTTCACGGATGGGATGTCGCCGCGACCATCGGTGCGCCCTACCATCCCGACCCGGAGTTGACCGCCGCTGCGCTGACGATCGCGCGCCAGTGGCCGGATACACCGAGCTCCCGCGGTCCCGGTGCCGCGTTCAGCCCTCAGGTCCCGGTGTCCACCGATGCCGCCGACTTCGAGCGACTGCTTGGGCTCCTGGGCCGCTCCCCACTGTGGACTCGACCATTTTGAGAACCCGGTGGACGCCCGGCCCAGCCGCCAGCACCACAGGCCCAGTGCTGATCAGCGTCACCGACTTCCAGGCCAGTCGCCACCTCGACTTGCCTGGCATCTACCAGGCCGGCTTCACGCTGCGCCGATCCTGGCCCCTCCATGCGGGCGCGGTCGGCATGTGGCTATGGACAGCCCCCCTGCAGGCCAGGTGCGGCTCGGTGTCGATCTGGCAGGACGAGGAGGCCCTGCACCGGTTCGTGGCCTGGCCTGACCACGTCACGATCATGCGCCGCTATCGCGGACGGGGAAAGGTCAGGTCTGCCACCTGGGCCGGCACCCAGCCTGACCCCGCTATCTGGGTCCAGGCGCGGTCATACCTGGCCGGCGGCGAACCCGGCACAGCAAGCCACGGCCAGTAGGGCGGTCGGGTCCAGCATGTCAACTACCCGCCATCTGAGACAGAACCGTCATAGCTGCGGCGGGATCAGCGATACGAGACGAGAGAGCACATGCAAGAAGAATTGATGACCGGGGACGGCTGCCACGAAGTCCTGCGCGTCCTAGCCGACCGCGTGCGCCACGGAAGCCGTCCCGGCGAACGCCAGGACGGCCAACGGGTAGCGCTGGCCATCGAGGGCGGCGGCATGCGCGGCACAATCTCCGCCGGGATGGCCCTAGCCCTGCACGAGATGGGGGCGGCGCACGCCTTCGACGCCGTCTACGGCGCCTCTGCGGGCGCGATCACTGGAGCGTGGCTGCTGAGCGGAGCCCCTGAGAACCTGACCGGATGGGCTGAACCGGCGTATGTGACAGCGATGATCCGTCCGTCCAACGTTTGGCGCGGCCGGCCGATGGTCGATGTGCAGAACCTCGTCGAGTACCTCTATTGCGAGGTGGCCCGAATGGACTTCAACGCCATCCTGGCCAACCCCGTCGAGTACCACCCACTGGCGACCGACTTCCACACTGGCCAAGCCACTGATCTACGCCCTCATCTGACCAGTCCGGCCGAACTGCGACTGGCCCTGCGCGCCAGCGCTGCACTGCCCTTCCTCGCCGGTCCACCGATTGAGCTAGCAGGCCGGCGCTTCTCTGATGCCGGCCTCTCCGAGTCCATCCCCTACCGCACCGCCCTCGCCCAGGGCGCCAGTCACGTTCTGGTTCTGCGGTCCCGGCCAGCGCCGCCACTCGCCGCCGGTAAATCTGACCCCGGCCCACGCACGCGCCCGTCATACAGGGCGCGCCTAACCTCCGCGACCGCGCTGCGGATCTATCCCGACCCCGTGCGGCACAGCTTCCTAGCACGGGACCGCCGCCTTCTGGAAGACGAAGCGTTGCTCGCGCAATACGACCAAGCCGTGCTGCCGGGGGGGCCAACATCCGTCGACCGGCGGACCAAGGCCAAATCCGCAGTGCTGTCCGTGCGCCCCGGACCGGACTCGCCGCGAGTCGGGCGCCTCACTCGCGACGCGAAGATCCTCAAAGCCGCGTTCGAAGCCGGGCGGACGGCGATAGAGCGTACGCTAGACCCTCTCAGCCTGCAGACGGGTCTGCCCCCTGCCGAGTGAACCCTTCCTTGGTCTGACGCGAGGCACTGCAGACCGGTCAAGATGCGGTGGCGAAGAACTCCGTCATTCCGGCATAGGGTGAGTCCCCAGGAGTGGTGGAAGTAGCTGGCCCAGCCTGGGATCGGAACTCTCTACCGCCACACGGGCCGTCCGTCCACCGCAAAGGTTGGCCTGTTGGTCGGCCCGGCACGGCACGCCACGTCGATACCCAAGGTCATCGTCATCTCTCGTGCTCCCGTCAGTCATTGGTTCGGATCAGAAATGACTGAGCGGCACGGCCACGGTCCAGACATTCTCTAAGCAGAAGTCTCGCGACCCTGTGGGGTCACGGACTCCAAGTTCCCGAACAGGACCACCGCATCGACCGGACACCAGTCCGCGGGCGACTCACTCAGCGGTCAGAGATCACACCGTGTCCCGGTCGGTGGCCCGGAGCACACCCGCGAACCTTGCTGCCAACCAAAATGTCGGTGGCTCCACTCATGCTGGTGATGAGAGGAGGTGGCGACATGGCCAGCAGCAAGCCGAGAAAGGCCGCGCTGTCGAAGGCGGGCAAGACCCTCGCGTCCGACGGATCGTCCAAGGGCGCAAAATCGAAGGCCGGTAGCACCCTCGGTAAGGGCTGATACCGGAGCGGCCACTCTCCCGCTCGACTGGGGAGAGCGTCCGTCTGCCTGCGTCTTTTCGGGCCCTAGCGGCTGCTGGGTCGGGGCCGAGGACGGCGGGTTGGGGGGTATCCGCTTGGGCTCTCGGTCGGTGGCGGGGGACCTCGACGAGCCGGACCTCGAGGGCGCCCTTGCGGGCGCCGAGCCGCTGCAAGGCGGCGTCGTTTCGGCATCGGGTTGAGCACCAGACGGGACGTCGGCCGACGCCGCGGTAGCCGACGGCTCGGCCGAGCTTAGGTGCGCGGACCTGCGCCATGCAGTAGGGCATCGATGATGCGGGCGGCGAGGGTGTCAGTGTCGATGTCGGTATCGTCCGGGCTTCCGCGCAGGGATTCCCCGAGGAGCGCGTAGTAGACCCGCCGCACCCAGTCGAGGTCAGCCGTCTCGTCGATGAGCTTGTCCGCCCGGGCTCGTTCCAGCACTGTGATGCAACGCTGGCCGATGTCCTCGTGAAGGGCCGCCGCTTCGCTGTCGGGATGGGCAGGTAGTCCCAGCGCGAACGCCCAGGCGCCTTTCACCTCGAGCACATTGGCCGTGATCCGGTGCAATGCCACCAGGGGAGGGGCGGTGTCGGGCCGGCCGTCCTCCACGGCTTGGACGAGCTGGCGGGCGGCCGAAGATGCCAAGGCATCGATCAGTGCCTGCCGATGGGCGAACCGCCGGTGGATCGTTGTCCTGGCCACCCCCGCCGCAGTCGCGATCTGCTCCATCGACGCGCCGGGATCCGTGGAGAGCACGCGTTCGGCTGCCTCCAAAATTGCGCGCACACTGCGCTCCGCGTCCGCCCGCAACGGCCGTGCCGCTGTCTCACCCATGGCGCCTCCCACCTATCTGCTCAGCCCCAAAACGACACGGAACTGCGCTGCTCCCGAACTAACTGCATCGTCAGTGTTGCATTTACGGTCATTATGAGCAACGCTTGTGTCTTAGTTTACTGCCACTCAAGGAGAAATCCATGCACAGTACAGCGCTCATCACCGGGGCTTCATCCGGACTCGGGGCAGAGTTCGCCGCACAACTCGCCGCCCGCGGACACGACCTGATCCTGGTGGCGCGTTCCGAGGGCAGGCTCACCGCTCTCGCAGAGCGCCTCGCCGCGGAGCACGACATCCGGGCCCACGTCCTAGTCCAGGACCTCTCCGACCCCGATGCGGCCCGGCAGATCGCTGGTCAGCTTTCCGCCCGTGACCTCCGCGTCGACCTGCTGGTCAACAACGCCGGCTTCGGCACTTGCGGTCGCTTTGAGGAGATCGCCGCAGAGCGTGACCACGATCAGCTGATGGTCAACGTCGTCGCGCTCGTAGACCTCACCCACGCGCTGCTCCCCGACATGCTGGAGCGCGGCACGGGAGCAGTCTTGAACGTCGCTTCCACCGCGGGGTTTCAGCCCTCCCCCTACTTCGCCGTCTACGGGGCGGCCAAGGGCTTCGTGCTGAACTTCGGGCTGGCCCTGCGCCAGGAGTACCGCGGTCGCGGCATTCGCGTACTTACTCTGTGCCCCGGCCCGGTCGACACCCCCTTCTTCGAGGCCATCGGCACCCGCAAGGCGGCCGTCAACGGCTCGATGACCACGCCCGAACCGGTTGTACGCGCCGCTCTACGCGCGCTCGACCGGGACCGGGGATACGTCACTCCCGGACTCGGCAATGCTCTGTCCGCGCATCTGCTGCCGCGCCGGCCGCGCACCCTGGTTGCCGCCATGGCCGAGCGCGTTACCCGTCAAGTACTCAGCCCCGCGGCGGGCACCGCCCCGCACCCGAAGGAGTACGCGGCATGAATTCTTCCAACGCTCCCGCTGCGGGTGCCGCCGCCGCGATGCTGCTCGTTGGCTCCTCGACGGCCGTCTCTGCGACGATTGCTGCGCCCCCATGTCCGATGAAACGCACGCCGATGCCGAGGCCGCAAGTCGGACGCTAGCGGTCTGAACCGCCCGTGACGTTCTGCTCCTTCTAGCGCTGGCCGCCACCGGCCTGGCGGGCTTCAACATCTTCCTGGTCGAAGCCACCCGGCACGCGAGCCCCGCAATGATCGGCACCGTGGTCGGCGCACTCCCCATCGTCCTAGCACTCGTCGGGCCGTTGACCGAACGCCGCCGACCGGCCGCGCGCACCGTTAGCGCCGCGGTTGTCGTGACCCTAGGCGCTGTCGTCGCCGCGGTCACAACGCGCACGGGTGACCGGCGCTAACCCTGCCAGCCAGCCCCAGGCCGACCGTCACCAAGACTTACAGGCGGTTCAAACCGCTAGCGTCCGACTTGCGGCCTCGGCATCGGCGTGCGTTTCATCGGACATGGGGGCGCAGCAGTCGTCGTTCGCCGCGCAGATCTTCCGACGCATGCCGGTGGGTCGACGTCCGCACACCGAGGAGGGCCTCAAGCGCACCATCGGGCTCGTCCAGCTGGTCGGGTTCGGCGTCGGCGCGACGGTCGGTACGGGCATCTTCTTCGTCCTGACCGAGGCCGTTCCGAATGCCGGGCCAGGTGTCGTCGTGTCGTTCGTGATCGCCGCGGTCACGGCGGGACTCACTGCGCTCTGCTATGCCGAGCTCGCTGGCAGCGTCCCCGTGTCGGGATCGTCGTACTCCTACGCGTACGCCACCCTCGGCGAGGTCGTCGCGATGGTCGTCGCGGCGTGCCTGCTGCTCGAGTACGGCGTGTCTGCGTCCGCGGTGGCGGTCGGCTGGTCGGAGTACCTCAACCAGCTCCTCGACAACCTCTTCGGCGTCCAGATCCCGCACGACCTGTCGTACGCGCCCGAGGCCGGCGGCGTCGTCAACCTGCCCGCGATGGTCCTCGTCGTCCTGTGCGCGCTGCTGCTGATCCGTGGCGCGAGCGAGTCCGCGACCGTCAACACGATCATGGTCGGCATCAAGGTGGCCGTGCTCCTCCTGTTCATCGCGATCGCGGCGACGGGCTGGAACAGCAACAACCTCGCCGACTTCGCCCCGTTCGGTGTCGCAGGGATCCAGGCGGCGTCGGCGACCATCTTCTTCTCCTACATCGGACTCGACGCCGTGTCGACGGCCGGGGACGAGGTGAAGGACCCGGCACGCACGATGCCGAAGGCGATCATCATCTCGCTGATCATCGTGTCCACCCTGTACGTCGCCGTGGCGCTCACCGCCGTCGCCGCACAGCCGTGGCAGGACTTCGAGGGGCAGCAGGCAGGGCTGGCGCAGATCCTGGAGAACGTCACCGGCTCGACCTGGCCGAGCACGGTGCTTGCCGCGGGCGCGGTCATCTCGATCTTCAGCATCACCCTCGTCGTCATGTACGGGCAGACGCGCATCCTCTTCACGATGGGCCGTGACCGGATGCTGCCTCCGATCTTCGCCCGGGTGAACCCCCGGACGCTCACCCCGATCCCCAACACGATCATCGTCGCCACCGTCGTCGCGCTCATCGCGGGCTTCATCCCGCTCAACTGGTTGCTCGACACGGTGAGCATCGGGACGCTCGTCGCCTTCATGGTGGTCTCGCTCGGTGTCATCATCTTGCGCCGGCGCGCACCCGACCTCGAGCGCACGTTCAAGGTGCCGCTGTATCCCGTGCTGCCGCTGCTGTCGATCGCCGCGTGCATCTACGTGCTCACGGGGCTCGCACTCGTGACGTGGGTGGTGTTCCTCATCTGGGTGGCGGTCGCGCTCGCGTTCTACTTCTCGTACGGGTTCCGGCGCTCGACGCTGCGCACCGGAGCCGGCGACGAGGAGGCGACGTCGTGACCGTCGTGGCGGGGATCGGCCCCGACGGGCGAGGCATGCACGCCGTCCACCTGGCCGGCCGGATCGCGGCGTCCACCGAGGAGGACCTGCTCCTGTGCTGCGTGGTCTCCGACGCGTGGGGCCGGGGGAGTGCGGCGTCCGGTGCGGATGCCGACTGGCGGCGCCACCTGGAGGGGATGGCAACCGAGGCGATGGCCGAGGCGCGGACGATCCCGCCGCCTGAGGTGCGGGTCGACGCCGTCGTCCGTACCGCGCGGTCGGTGCCTCGCGAGCTGGTGACCGCGTCCGAACGCGCAGACGCGTCGGTGCTCGTCGTCGGATCGGCGGGCGACGCGCTCATGGGCCACGTCGCGCTCGGCAACGTCAGCACCTGGCTGCTCCACCGGGCATCGCTTCCCGTCGCGCTCTCCCCGCGCTCGTTCTGGTCAGAGCCGACCGACCGGCTCGAACGCCTCGTCCTCGCCGTCGACTCCGACGCCGCCGTGGATTCCGCCCTCGACGCGACGACGCTGCTGGCGCGGCGCGCAGGCGTCGGTCTCGGGCTCGTGACCTTCGGCGTACGACGCCTGCCGGCGCTGCCGGACGGAGGAGGGCGCCGGGCGGACGACGCGGTGTACGAGGCGTGGCGCGAGCAGATCGACGCCTTCCAGGCGCGTGCCGCGTCGCTCGTGGAGGAGACCGGAGTGCCGGTCACCGACAGGATCGTCGCGGTCGCCGACTCGTGGCGCGGCGCCGTGAACAAGGTGCACTGGCGCGAGGGGGACATGCTGGTGATGACGTCGAGCCGCGATGGTCCGGTCCGCCGGATCTTCCTCGGATCGAACGCACCGCGCATCATGGGTCACGTGCCCGTGCCCGTCCTCACGCTTCCCCGGAGGTAGCAGTGCCCGTCATCGACCGCCGCGTCGTCCTCCCGGCGCCGGCCGCACAGGTGTGGGCACGTGCCACGACCGTCGAAGGGATCGCGTACGAGCTCGCGCCCTGGTTGTCGATGACGGTGCCGCCCGGTCTGCGCGGCAAGACTCTCGCCGATCGCGACGACGTCCTGACCTTCGCCCGCGCGTGACGGTCAGGCGCCGGCGAGTCCGCGGCGGAAGCGCGCTCGTCGCGCGGCGCGGCGTGCCACGTCGTCGGCCGCCCACAGCTGCGTGAGCTCGTCCTCGACGACCTCGCTGACCCGGCGGCAGAACGCCTCCGGCTCCTGCGCGGCATCGGGCGACTCGGCGATGACGCGGTCGACGGTCCCGTCCTCGACGAGTGCGGCGGCGCCGACGCGCTGGGCGCGTGCCATCTCCGCTGCCCGGTCGGGGACGCGGTGCACGATCGCGCTCGCACCCTCCGGCGGCAGCGGTGACAGCCACGCGTGCTGCGCGGCCACGACGCGGTCGGCGGGCAGCAGCGCGAGCGCGCCGCCGCCGGTGCCCTGGCCGAGCAGAACGGTCAGAGTCGGGACGGGGAGTGTCACCATGTCCGCGAGGCTGCGCGCGATCTCGCCGGCGAGCCCACCCTGCTCGGCGTCGACGGACAGCGCAGCGCCGGGGGTGTCGATCACGCTGACGAGCGGGAGCCCGAGCTCGGCGGCCAGCCGCATGCCGCGGCGTGCCTCACGCAGGGCGTCCGGGCCGAGCGGCCGGTCGGCGGTCTGCGCGCGCCGGTCCTGACCGAGGAGCACGGCGGGCGACGCCCCGAAGCGGGCGAGCGCGAGCACCAGCCCGTGGCCCGCCTCGCCCTGGCCGGTGCCGTTGAGCGGGACGACGTCGCTCGCGCCGTGGCGCAGGAGGGCGCGGACCCCCGGGCGATCGTCGCTGCGCGAAGCGAGGACGGACTCCCACGGATCCGAGCCGACCCCACTGGTCGAGTAGTCCGAGCCGCTAGGCGAGGACGTATCGAGACCCGGAGCAGTCGGCCGTGGCGACTGCAGGATGCGCAGCGTCCGGTCCACGATCCCGGCCAGCTCCTCCGGCGGGAGCACCGCGTCGACGATGCCGTGCGCGTACAGGTTCTCCGACGTCTGCACGCCCTCGGGGAACGGCTCCCCGTACAGCGCCTCGTATACGCGCGGCCCGAGGAACCCCAGCAGCGCACCCGGCTCCGCGACCGTGATGTGGCCCAGCGATCCCCACGACGCCATGACGCCGCCGGTGGTGGGGTTGCGCAGATACACCAGGTACGGGAGGCCAGCGTCCTTGTGCGCGCAGATCGCCGCGGTGATCTGGACCATCCGGACGAACGCCGGGGTGCCCTCCTGCATCCGCGTCCCGCCCGAGACCGGCGCGGCGAGCAGGGGGAGTCCCTCGGCGGTCGCCCGCTCCACGGCGACCGTGAGCCGTTCGGCCGCATCGACGCCGATCGACCCGGCGAGGAACCCGAACTCGCCGACGAGCACCGCCACCCGGCGCCCGTGGATCGTGCCCTCGCCGGTCACGACGGACTCGTCGGTGCCGGAGCGCTCCTGTGCACGGGCGAGGTCCGCGGCGTAGTCGGGCGCCACCTCGCCTCGGACGACCGGCGTGTCCCAGGACCCGAAGGACCCGTCGTCGAGCACGAGGTCGATCAGCGCCTGCGCGCTCAACCGGGTGCTCACGCCGTCGCCTCCGACGCGCCGCGCGCGTCGTCCGCCTCGCAGGCGTCGAGCCACGCGGCGACCGATGCGTTGTGCTGTCCAAGTCGCGGGGGAGCCAGGTGCGTCTCACGCGCGCCGGCATACGGGTTGTCGTCGAGCCGCAGTGCAGGGCCCGGCAGCGAGACGGAGCCGAGGCTCTCGTGCTCGACGTCGATGAGCAGCCCCTGCGAGCGGGTCTGGTCCCACGCATAGACGTCGTCGAGCGTGCGCACCTTGCCGGCGGGGACGCCCGCGTTGGCCAGCCGAGCCAGCCACACCTCGGCACCCTCGTCGGCGAAACGCTCCTCGATCAGCGCGGTCAGTCCCTCACGCCCGCGGACCCGGTCGGGGTTGGTCGCGTACGGCGCGGCGGCGGGGTCGAGCCCGATCAACGGTGCGAACCGCGTCCACAGCCCTTCGCTGCCGACTGCGATCTGCACGGGCGAGTCGGCCGTACGGAACAGCCCGTACGGAGCGATCGACGGGTGGTGGTTGCCCATCCCGCGCGGCACCTCGCCGGCGACCGTCCACCGGGTGCCCTGGAAGGCGTGAACGCCGACGATGCTCGCGAGCAGGCTCGTCCGCACGACCCGCCCCCGGCCGGTGGCGTGGCGCTCGTGCAGCGCGGCGACCACCCCGTACGCGGCGTTCATCCCGGCGAGCAGGTCGCCGATCGGGACCCCGACCTTGGTCGGCTCCTCGGGCGACGGGCCGGTGATGCTCATCAGCCCGGCCTCGCCCTGCGCGATCTGGTCATACCCGGCGCGCCCACCCTCCGGCCCGTCGTGCCCGAACCCGGTGATCGAGCAGATCACCAGTCGGGGGTTGAGCTCGTGGAGACGCTCCTCGGAGAAGCCGAGGCGTGCGAGGACACCGGGTCGGAAGTTCTCCAGCAGCACGTCGGCCTGTCGTACGAGCCGCGTCAGCAGCTCCTTGCCGGCGTCGCTCTTGAGGTCGGCGGTCACCGACTCCTTGTTGCGGTTGCACGACAGGAAGTACGTCGACTCCTCGTCTCCGGGCTCACCCACGAACGGCGGTCCCCAGCCACGGGTGTCGTCTCCGGTCGGCGACTCGACCTTGACGACCCGGGCGCCGAGGTCGCCGAGCATCATCGCGGCGTGCGGGCCGGCGAGGGCGCGGGTGAGGTCGAGGACGACGATGTCGGTCAGCATGCGGTGCTCCTGGTCGTGCGGGCGTGGCGGGTACGGCGGTGGTGTAGGTCGTCGGTCAGGGGCGGTGGGCGACGGTGAGCTCCCAGGTCTGGGTGAACCAGACGTCGTCGTCGCGCTGCGTCGGCGCGAATCCGGTGGGCTCGCCGCCGGCGAGCTCGTCGGCGAACGCCTGCCGCACGTGGACGGCACGGTCGGGCGGTGTGAGGGACTGCGCAAGCCACGGCTCGAGTGGTCGCTCGTACGTCCGCTGGTCGGTGCGGTCGACCACGGCGCCGAGGTCGCGCAGCCAGGCCGCGACCTCACCGAGCACGGGGGTGCGCAGATGGGAGTCGTCGCGCCAGGTCTCGATCGCGTCCTGACGGGCGGCGAGCGTCGGGTCGGTCGACGACGCGAGGTCGTGCACGACGACACGACCGCCCGGCCGGCAGGCCTCGACCATCGTGCGCAGGACGGCCAGCGGATCGGGGACGTGGTGGAGGGAGAACCGGGTCACGCCGAGATCGACGCTCCCTGCGGGGACGACCGGGATGTCGCGTCGCCGAGGACGAAGGTGATGTTCGTGAGGCCTTCGGCGGCGGCCGCCGCGCGTCCGCGCGCGAGCATGGCCGGGGTGCTGTCCACGCAGGTGACGTGGGCGACGTGCGGCGCAAGTGCCCGCCCGACGAGCCCGGTGCCCGACGCGAGGTCGAGGCACTGGTCGCCCGCATGGGGCTGAGCCGCCTCGACGACCCAGTCGAGCGCAGAGGTGAACGCCGCGTTGAGCGTGGGCTCCTCGAACGTGTCGGCCTGGGCGGTGAAGGACGCCCGGAGGCGGGCGGCGTGGTCGCCGCCCGCCTCGGGCTCGTCTCCGGACACCGTTTTGCTCACGTCGTCGGGAGCACGAGGATTGCCCAGGTCAGCAGGGGAGCGATCACGACGATGGACATGCCCCACTGCATGAGGCGCTTGAACACCATCTCGCGCTGGCTCTCGTCGGAGTTCGCGACGATCAGGGCGCCGTTGGTCGAGAAGGGGCTGCAGTCGACGACCGAGCTCGAGATCGCGAGCGCGGCGATGAGTCCGATCGCGCTGACCTGGTCGGTGAGCAGGAAGGGGACCGCCAGCGGGATCAGGGCGCCGATGATGCCCGTGGTCGAGGCGAACGCCGAGACGACTGCACCGATGAAGCAGATCAGCAGTGCTGCGATGAGGGGTGCGCCGACCTCGGCGACGCGGTCGCCCAGCCAGGTCACGACGCCGTGGTTCTGCAGGAGGTTGACATAGGTGACGATGCCGCCGACCAGGAGGATCGTGCCCCAGCTGATCTTCTCGACCGCGCCACGTGCCGACGGCGGGAAGAGCAGGGTGAGGACCACCGCGACGGTGAGCGCCGTGAAGCCGACATCGAGGTCGAACGCGAGCGCGCCCACGATGAGTGCGACCAGACCGAGGAGGGTGCTCGAACGCTCGAGGTTGAGGCGGGTGTCGTCGTCGAGGTCGTCGAGGTCGTCGGTGCGACCGAGGCCCTGCTCGATGGCGGAGCCGGGCGTCCCCGTAACCGCGCCACGGGTCGCCGCGCTGCTCGCGGCCTCGGCGGTCGCGCCGACGTCGACGAGCGCGCGCTCGTCCTTGCCACGGCGGATCAGCTCACGACCGCCGAAGACCACGTAGGTGATCGCGGCGACGAGCGTGGCGGCAGTCATCGCGGCCAGGAAGAGGAAGGTCGGGCTGCCCTCGAGGTCGTTGGAGTCGACGACGCCGTTGGTGATGCTGCCGAAGATGCCGATCGGCGAGAAGCTGCCGCCGGTCGCGCCCTGGACCACCATCATGCCCATCATCACCGGGTGGATGCGGTAGCGGTGCGCGAAGCCCATCGCCACCGGTGCGACGATCGCGACCGCGGCGGGGCTGACGGCGCCGATGCCGGTGACGACCGCGCAGACGAAGAACATCGCCCACGGAACGAGCGCGACCCGTCCGCGGACGGCGCGGACGGCGCCGTGGACGATCCAGTCGACGGTGCCGTTGTTCTTGGCGAGCGCAAACAGGTAGGTGACGCCGACCAGGATGACGAACAACTCGCCCGGGAATCCGGCGATGATCGCGTCCGTGTCGTCGCCGAAGACGCTGAGGCCCACGATGAAGGCGGCCACGAGCGCGAGCGCACCCATGTTGATGCTGCGGACGGTCGCGATCAGGAAGACCAGCGCGAGCGCGGCCAGCGCGACGATTTCGGTGGACACGGGGTCCCCTTCCAGGTGTGTGCTACGTCATGTGGTGCAGACCACAGGTTCAGTGGCCTAGCCTCTGGTCCACTGGTGCAAATGTCAAGTACGCTCCCCTCATGAGCCAGGGCGACGATCAGCGCGGGCCCCGTCCCGTGCAGCGTCCGAGGCTGTACGAGCACCTCGCGCAGCACATCGCGGACTTCATCGACGCGCAGGGCCTGGTGCCAGGTGACCGGCTCCCCTCGGAGCGTCAGCTGGCGCGCGACCTCGGGGTCAGCCGCGCCACGCTCGCGCAGGCGCTCGCCGCCCTCGAGACCCAGGGACGGGTCGAGGTCCGGCACGGCGTGGGCGCCCTCGTCCGGAAGGCACCGGTCGCCGAGGATCTCCCCGGCCGGATTGCTGCCCACCCTCGCTCGGAGGTGGCGGCCGCCCGCGAGGCGGTCATGGGCGGGGTCGCTCGTGCGGCGGCGAGCCACCCGCAGAAGGCGATGCGGATCGCGATGCTCGGCGACGACGGCACCGTCCCGACGTTCGACGAGGTCTGGCGGTGCGTACGCCGTCTGGCGGGCAACAGCCTCCTCGGCGAGCTGGAGGACATGCTCGCCGTCCAGTGTCCTGACCCCGAGGAGACGCCGATGCTCCGATCGCTGCTCGACGATCTCGCGGTCGCCGTCGTCCGAGGTGATCCTGAAGCCGCGGCCGCGGCGTGCACGGGCATCCTTTCGACGCCGGCCGAGCCGGGGGAGACCGGCGAGGCGTTCACGACCTGATCAGCCCGGCCCCTCCGGAGACGCCGTGACTCAGGTCGTCCCGCGGACGACGAGGCTCGTCGGCAGGACGAGGCTGCGCGCCTCGTCGTTCTCCGGGTCGGCCAGAGCCGCCAGGAGCATCTCGGCCATCTCGCGGCCGAGGACGTCGGCCGGCTGGTTGATGGTCGTCAGCGGCGGGTCGCTCATCGCCGCCATCGGCGAGTCGTCGAAGCCGACCACGGCGACGTCGGCAGGCACCGCGCTCCCCGCCTCGCGCAGTGCGCGCAGGGCGCCGAGCGCCATCGGGTCGGATGCGGCGAACACCGCGTCGACGTCCGGGTGGCGCGCGAGCAGGCGACGCATCGCCTGCCACCCGCCGGGCTCGGTGAAGTCACCCTGTTCGATCAGGCTCGGGTCGTATGCGATCCCGCCGGCCTCGAGCGCCTCGCGGTAGCCGCGCAAGCGGTCGCGTCCGGCCTGCATGTCGGGCGGTCCTGCGATCGTCGCCACCCGTTGCCGCCCGCGCTCGAGCAGATGACGCAGGGCCGCGCGTGCGCCGCCGACGTTGTCGACGTCCACATAGCTGGCGCCCTCGACGCCCGGCGGCCGGCCGCCGTGCACGAGCATCAGCCCGCGGTCACGCAGCTGCTGCGGAAGGTCGTCGCCCTCGTGCTGCGAGAGCAGCAGCGCACCGTCGACGTGCTGCGGGCTCAGGTAGGCGGCGGGCTCGTCGCGTCGCTCGGCCGGTCCGTGCACGAGCACGAGCACGAGCTGGCGGTCGCGCTCGTCCATCACTTGTGAGATCCCGCGGACGACACCGGCGAAGAACGGCTCGCTGAACAGGCGCTCCTCGGGCTCGGAGATCACCAGGGCGATCGCGCCCGTACGGCGGGTGACCAGCGAGCGCGCGGCCTGGTTGGGGACGTAGCCGAGCTCGGCGACCGCCTTCATCACCGCGTCGCGGGTCTGTGGCGCGACCGAGGGGGAGCCGTTGATGACGCGGGACGCGGTGCCACGCCCGACGCCGGCGAGCGCGGCGACCTGCTCGAGCGTCGGGCGCTTGCCAGCCTCCGGCCCACCCGTCATGCGCCCAGTATCCCGTCCCGGTGGGCCGCAAGGAGTGCGGCATACCAGCGCGCGCTGTCCTTGGGGGTCCGCACCTGCGTGTCGTAGTCGACGTGCACCAGCCCGAACCGCTTCGCGTAGCCCTCGGCCCACTCGAAGTTGTCCACCAGCGACCACGCGAAGTAGCCCGCGACCGCGACACCGTCGGCGGACAGGCGTGCCATCGCCTCGAGATGCTCCCGGAGGTACGCGAGCCGCTCCGGGTCGTGGACCTGGCCGTCGGCGGAGACGACGTCCTCGTACGCGGAGCCGTTCTCGGTCAGATAGATCGGGATCGCCGGGTAGTCGTCGTGCACGCGGCGGACCACGTCGTACAGGCCGTCCGGGTCGACCTCCCAGCCCATGGCTGTCGTCGGCAGTCCGCGCTTGCGGAACTCCACCGTCGCCGCGCCCGGGTGCGCGCCCGGAGCGACCACGTGACGCGTGTAGTAGTTGACGCCGAGGAAGTCCAGCGGCGCCGCGATCACGTCGGTGTCTCCGCCCCGGACGAACTCCAGCGCCGACATCGGCCGGACGTCCTCGACGACGTCGGCCGGGTATCCGCGGCCGAACACCGGGTCGAGGAACCACCGGTTGCACAGTCCGTCGACGCGTCGCACGGCATCGTCGTACGCCGCGCGGTCAGGGCCGTCATAGCCCTCGGGGAGCGCAGGCGAGGTCGGATAGAGGTTGACCGTGAGGCCGAGCGGCGTCTCGGGCGCGATCGCGCGGATCGCCTGTGCGGCCAGGCCGTGCCCGAGCAGCAGGTGGTGCGACGCGGCGAGCGCGGTCGCCCCGTCGGCACGACCCGGCGCGTGCACGCCGTTGCCGTAGCCGAGGAACGCTGAGCACCATGGTTCGTTCAGCGTGATCAGGCCGTGGAGGCGGTCGCCGAGGGCGTCGGCGACGACTCCGGCGTACTCGGCGAACCGCGCCGCCGTGTCGCGTGCCGGCCAACCGCCCGCCTGCTCGAGCGCGAGCGGCAGGTCCCAGTGGTAGAGGGTCGCCCACGGTGCGACGCCCCGGTCCAGCAGGGTGTCGACCAGCCGGTCGTAGAAGTCGATCCCCTTCGGGTTGACCGGTCCGGCGCCGCCGGGCTGAACGCGCGGCCACGAGACGGAGAACCGGTACGCCCCGAGGCCGAGGTCGCTCATCAGGTCCACGTCGGTGGGCATCCGGTGGTAGTGGTCGACGGCGACCTCGCCCGTGTCGCCGTTCGCGACGCGGCCGGGCTGCGCGGAGAACGCGTCCCAGATCGACGGGGTACGGCCGTCCTCCGCGACGGCACCTTCGATCTGGTAGGCCGCGGTGGCGGCGCCGAAGGTGAAGCCGGACGGGAACGACGCTGCGAGCGTGGTGAGGGGATCGGTGACGACGTCGGTCATCCCTTGAGCCCACCTTCCATGATTCCGCCGACGATGCGGCGACCGAAGAGGATGAAGACCAGGACCAGCGGGACGGTCGCGAGCAGCGTGCCCGCCATCACCAGCGCCTGATCGGTGTAGTAGCCGCCCGACAGCCGCGACAGCGCCACCTGGACGGTCGGGTTCTCGGGGGAGAGCGTGAGGTAGGGCCACATGAAGTCGTTCCAGCGCTCCATGAACGTGAGCAGCCCCAGGACCGCGACGGCAGGGCGCATCGCAGGGAAGACGACCTGCGCGAAGATCCGCAGGGTCGAGGCGCCGTCGACGCGCGCGGCCTCGATCAGCTCGTCTGGGATCGCCTGGCTGACGTACTGGCGCATGAAGAACACGCCGAAGCCGGTGACGAGGAAGGGCAGGACCGCCGACCACAGGCTGCCGGCGAGGCCGAGCCAGCCCATCAGCATGTAGAGGGGGACCAGGCCGAGCTGGACCGGGACCATCATCGTGCCGATCACCGCGAGCAGGAAGACGTTCTTGCCGCGGAAGCGGAGCTTGGCGAACGCGAACCCCGCGAGCGAGGAGAGCGTCACCACGGTGATCGTCGCGACGAGCGAGACCATCAGCGAGTTGAGCAGCGACTGCGCGAACATCACGTCGGGGTTCGCGAAGACGCGGGTGGCGTTCTCGCCGAGCTGGTCGCCGGGCGTGAGCGGTGGCGGGGTGGAGGTGATGTCGCTGTTGGGCCGCGACGCCATCACGACCATGTAGTAGAGCGGTGCCACGGAGGCGAGGATGACGAACGTCAGGACCAGGTAGGTCAGCGGCGACGCCTTGCCGAGGGCGCGGCGACGGCGTCGTCGGACGGGCTTTGGTTCGTCCAGGACCGGGAGGATCCTGTCCACCGGGATGAGGGGTGTGGTCATACGAGGCTCCTCAGTCGACCGAGCGGATGCGGCGTACGAGCAGGGAGTTCACGAGCGAGACGACGACGATGATCGCGAACAGGATCCAGGCGACCGTGGCGGCGTACCCGAACCGTTGACCCGTGAATGCCTGCTCCACGACGTACATCGCGCTCGTCTGGAACTGGCGGGTGTCGCCCCCGGTGATCGCGTTGGCGCCGGGGTTGAACAGCAGCGGCTCGGTGAAGAGCTGGATGCCACCGATGGTCGCAACCGTCACGACGAACATCAGTGTCGGGCGCAGCATCGGGATGGTGATCGAGCGGAACTGCCGCAGGGCCGACGCGCCGTCGAGCCGTGCGGACTCGTACAGCTCCTTGGGGACGGCCTGGAGCGCGGCCAGCAGGATGAGGGCGTTGTAGCCCGTCCACCGCCAGTCGACCATCGTGGCGATCGCCAGCCACGAGGGCAGACGCTCCTGGTTCCAGGCGATCGGCTCGACGCCGACGAGCCCGATGAGCCAGTTGATGATCCCGAAGTCGCGGGAGAACATCATCGTGAAGATGATCCCGACCGCGGCGATCGAGGTTGCCGTCGGGACGATCACGCCGATCCGCCAGAAGGTGAGCGCACGCAGGCTGGTGTTGAGCACCTGCGCGAGCGCGAGCGCAGCGAGGATCTGCGGGACGGTCGCGATCACGAAGATCGCGAAGGTGTTGAGCAAGCTGTTCCAGAAGTACTCGTCACCGACCAGCTCGGTGTAGTTGGCGAACCCGACCCACCCCTCGTTGCCGCCCAGCAGGCTCCAGTCGTGCAGCGACACCCAGAGCGTGTAGCCGAGCGGGAAGAGCCCGAAGATGCCGAAGAGCACGAAGAACGGGGCGATGAATACGTAGGGCGCGCCGCTGATGTCGAACCGAGCGAGCCGGTCGCGCAGGTGCATGGAGTGCTCCTGAGGTCGAGGGGGCGGACAGAGGTGGCGTCGTGGCGCCCGCGTCGCGGTAGGGGTCGCGGCGCGGGCACCACGGGCTCGGAGGTCTCGAGACCAGGTCGTACGACCTAGCCTGCGGCCTTCTCGGCATCGCTGACCGCCGTCGACCAGGCCTCAGACGAGCTGCGCTGGCCGTTCTCGACCGACCGCATCGCGTTCTCGACCGCATCGCGGACGGGCTGGTTCTTCGCGCCGAGGAAGACCGGCTCGAGGTTGGCGGCGCCGGCGACGAACAGCTGTCCGACCGGTGCGTCGCTGAAGTACGGGTTCGTGGCCTCCTGAAGCGCAGGATCCTCGTACAGGTTCGGGTTGGACGGCAGGTTGCCGACCTCCTTGAACGCGGCGAGCTGGCCGTCGGCGCTGCTGAGGAACTTCACGAGCTCGATCGCGACGTCCTGGTTCTCGCTGGCCTCGGGCACGGCGAGCCACGATCCGCCCCAGTTGCCGCTGCCGCCCGGCACGGTGGCGATGTCCCACTTGCCAGCGTTCTCCTCGCCGGCCTGGTCCTTGATGTAGCCCGTCATCCAGGCGGGGCAGGCGATCGTGGCGAAGTCGCCGTTCTTGAACCCGGCGTTCCACTCCGGCGAGAACGACTTGAGCTCGGCGGAGATGCCCTTCTCGTCCATCTCGAGAGCCTTGTCCCACGCGGCCTTGACGGCGGGGTTGCTCTCGATCACGAGCTCGCCATCGCGGTCGAAGTAGGTGTGGTCGGCGCCCTGCATGAGGATCGAGTTGTACGTGTTGGTGGCGCTGTCGATGAACTTCGCCTTGGCGTCGCCGATCCCGTCCTGGAACTTCTCGCCGGTCGCGATGAACGCGTCCCAGGTCGGCCAGAGCGCAGCCACCGCCTCGCGGTCGGTGGGCAGTCCGGCCTTCTCGAACAGGTCGCGGCGGTAGCACATCGCAAGCCCGCCGACGTCCGTCCCGAGACCGATGGTGGTCTCGCCGTCGGCCGTGGTGGCGCCCTCGAACTTCCAGGGCAGGTACTGGTCGGTGAGGTCGTTCGCGCCGTGGTCCTGCAGGTTGACGAACTTGTCGGCGCTCGCGAGGAAGTTGACCGCCTGACCCTCCTCGATGGCCACCACGTCGCCCGCGCCGGTCCCCGCAGCGATGCGCTGGGTGAGTGCGGTGTTGTACTTCCCGAGGTCGCCCTCGGCGGTCTCGACGATCTTGACGCCCGGGTGCTCCTTCTCGAACTGCTTGTAGAGCTCGGTGTATCCGAACTTCCCGAACAGGTTCACGCGAAGCGTGACGTCTTCTCCGGACTCGTTGTCCGAGTCCGAGCCGCCACATGCGGTGGCGAGCATCGACAAGCTGGCGAGCGCGGCTGCCCCAGCCAGCCAGCGCGAACGGCGTGTGTGTGACACGGTGACCCTCTCCTTCGCCGCTCCCGCCGGTGGGAGCGCTCCCATGCACTGTGGCCTGGCTCACACCTTAGGGTCAAGAGCGTTGGGAGCGCTCCCATACGTCGTTACGCAACCGTGATCACTCCCCGCCGTCCTCACACTTTCCGTTGGCCCCAACGGAAAGTGTGTGCCCCACCGGAACCGTCCGGTGGGGCACGCGCGCTTCGTTGGCCCCAACGGAAAGTGGAGGGGCGCGGGGCGGTCGGGGCGGGAGGTAAGCGCTCGCTCGGTACGCTCGGCCGCATGACCGTACGTACGGGCGATCGCGTCCTTGTCACCGGTGCCGCCTCCGGGCTCGGCCTCGCGCTCGCGACCAGGCTCGCCGAGCGGGGCTGCCGCGTCCTCGCCACCGACGTCCACCCCGAGACTCCCGACGCCGTCTCCGCCCTCGGCGACCGCGTCACGTACCGGCCCCTCGACGTCCGCAGCGACGCCGACTGGGATGCCGCCCGCGCGTGGGTCGAGGACACCTGGAAGGGCATCGACCTCGTCGTCAACAACGCCGGCGTCGCGTCGGGCGGGAGGATCGAGCTCACGACCACCGACGAGTGGGACTGGATCACTCAGATCAACCTGCTCGGCGTCGCCCGCGGCTGCCGGACCTTCGCGCCGATGCTCAAGGCGCAGCGCACCGGACACCTCGTGAACACCGCCTCGGCGGCAGGGCTGGTCCATCCGCCGCGCATGAGCGAGTACAACGCGGTGAAGGCGGGGGTGGTCGCGCTGAGCGAGACGCTGCGGTGGGAGCTCGAGCCGTACGGGGTCGCGGTCTCGGTGATCTGCCCGACGTTCTTCAAGACCAACCTCGCCGACTCGATCCGCAGCGCCGACCCGACCGCCGAGGCGTCCGCCCGCACGCTCATCGACGGCTCGAAGCGCAGCGCCGACACCGTGGCACGCGAGGTGCTGAAGCAGCTCGACGCAGGTAAGCACCTGATCCTGCCCGACCGTGAGGCCCGCGCGGCGTACGCGGTGAAGCGGTTCGCACCGTGGCTGTACGCCGCCGCGATGCGTCGCGCCGCGCGCAAGGCCGCTGCGGACGAGGCAGCCGTCGGCGGTGCCCGCACCACGGGCGCGCAGGTGGTCCGGTGAGCGCGATCTACCTGGTCCGGCACGGGCAGGCGTCGTTCGGCGCCGACGACTACGACCAGCTGTCCGAGCGTGGCTACGCGCAGGCGACGGCACTCGGTCAGTCCTGGGAAGCCTCGGCGTTCCTTCCCACGCACGGGGTCGCAGGCTCAATGAAGAGGCACGCGCAGACGGCGATCGCCGCGCTCGACGCCGCGGGTCCGTCCGACGGCTACGACGTGGACGGAGGCTGGGACGAGTTCCCGCACGAGTCGGTC
Organism: Mumia zhuanghuii; assembly: GCF_042681565.1. Taxonomy (NCBI): domain Bacteria; kingdom Bacillati; phylum Actinomycetota; class Actinomycetes; order Propionibacteriales; family Nocardioidaceae; genus Mumia; species Mumia zhuanghuii. Next base: position 21,455 of record NZ_JBHUFT010000004.1, on the reverse strand, counting down.
GTGGAGGCGTACGCCCCGGGGTTCGTGAGCGAGGACCCCAAGGAGTTCCAGAGGATCTTCGTCTCGGCGGTCGGGCGCTGGGCGGGGGGCGAGCACGACGACGAGTACCTCGAGCCGTACGCCCACTTCACGGCCCGGGTCCTCGGCGCCTTCGACCGTCTCGCCGACTCCCTCGGCAGCGGCGAGAGCGCCGTCGTGTTCACCTCCGGTGGACCGCTCGCCGTCGTCGCCGCGCACCTGCTCGCCGGTGACGCGCCGGAGTGGACCCCGCAGGCGCATGCCCTCTGGCCGCGGCTCAACACGGTCACGATCAACGCGGGCGTGACGACCGTCGTCACCGGATCGTCGGGTCGGACGCTGCTGTCGTTCAACGAGCACACCCACCTACCTCCCGACCTCGTCACCTACCGCTGACTGGAGCGACATGCGCAAGACGATCCTCATCACCGGCGCCAGCTCCGGCCTCGGAGCCGGCATGGCCCGCGTCTGGGCCGCCAAGGGCCACGACCTCGCCCTCACCGCACGCCGCCTCGACCGTCTGGAAGCGCTCAAGGCCGAGCTCGAGGCCGCACACCCGACGATCCGGGTCGTCGTCCATGCGCTCGACGTCACCGACCACGAGCAGGTCTTCGCCGTCATCAAGCGCGCCGCCGATGACCTCGGCGGGCTCGACCGCGTCGTCGTCAACGCCGGGCTCGGCAAGGGCGCCCGGATCGGGACCGGGAAGTTCGAGGCCAACCGCGAGACCGCCGAGACCAACTTCGTCGCTGCGCTGGCGCAGTGCGAGGCGGCGATGGAGCACTTCTACGAGCGGCGCTCCGGCCACCTCGTGGTGGTTTCCTCGGTGTCGGCGATGCGCGGGATGCCGAGCTCGATGACGACGTACGCCGCGACGAAGGCCGGCATCGCGCTCCTCGCCGAGGGCATCCGCTCGGACCTGGTGAACCGCAAGGGCCACGACATCGCCGTCACGACCGTGTTCCCTGGCTATATCGCGTCGGAGATGAACGACAAGGTCGAGCAGAAGCCGAAGGGCATGGTCGACACGGAGACCGGCTCGCGTGCCCTCGTCGCCGCGATCGACAGCGAGAAGCCCGAACGCATCGTGCCGGCGTGGCCGTGGCGTCCGGTTGCGTTCCTGATCCGCCACCTGCCTCTCGGGATCGTCCGCCGCATGGTCTGAGCCAGGGTGGGTACGCCTCGGGTGAATCGACCGAGGGGGAGACCGTGCGTGCCACGCTGCTCAACTGCTCGCTGAAGAGATCGCCCGAACCGTCGCACACCCAGATGCTCGCCGAGTCCGTCGTCGCGGCGATGAAGGGGTGGGGCGTCGAGACGACGTCGTACCGCCTCGTGGACCTGCGGCTCGCGCACGGGGTCGCGACCGACCTCGGTGCGGGCGACGACTGGCCGAGAGTGCACGCCCGCGATCACGACGAGCCAGATCCTGATCGTCGCGACGCCGACGTGGGTCGGGCATCCGAGCTCGCTCGCCCAGCAGGCGATCGAGCGGATGGACGCGATGATCGCCGAGACCGACGAGGACGGCCGCCCGATCGCGTACGACCGGGTGGCGGGCGTCGTCGTCACCGGCAACGAGGACGGCGCGCACCACGTGATCTCCGAGATCGCCGGCGCGCTCGTCGACATCGGGTTCACGATCCCCGGCCAGGCCTGGACGTACTGGAACCGTGGCCCCGGGCCGGGCCCGTCCTTCAGCGAGACTTCGGAAGGCCACGCCTGGTCATACGCGACCGGTCGGACGATGGCCTCGAACCTCGTCTCGGTCGCGAAGGCGCTGGCCGACCGGCCGATGCCCGTCACCGTTGGTTGAGCCTGTCGAAACCGCGCCTGCCGTTGGTTGAGTCTGTCGAAACCGCGCCCACCGTTGGTTGAGCCTGTCGAAACCGCGCCTGCCGTTGGTTGAGCCTGTCGAAACCGCCATGCTTCGATGGACCCATGACCGACACCCCGGACCCCTCCGACAACTCGGCCCGCGCGATCGCCGCCGCCGAGGCGCTCGGCCTCGCGCACACCGTCACGCGGCACGGACGCGTGCGCTCGCTGGAGGAGGCCGCGGCCGCACGAGGGATCGCCCCGCGCGCCCTGGTCAAGACGCTGGTGGTCCGCGTGCGCGAGGGCGACTACCGCTTCGTCATGGTGCCGGGCGACCGCGAGTTCTCGTGGCCCAAGCTGCGTGCGTTGCTGGGCGTCAACCGCGTCTCGATGCCCGACGCGGACACGGCGCAGGCGGTCACCGGCTTCGAGCGAGGGACGATCACGCCGCTCGGGAGCACGACGGCGTGGCCGGTCGTGATGGATGCGGGCATCTCGGGTGAGATCTCGGTCGGCGGTGGCGGCCACGGTGTCGGGCTCACCGTGGACGCCGACGCGCTGGCCGACGTCCTCGGCGCGCAGCGCGCCGACATCAGCGTGTAGCGTCGTCGCCCTCGTCGTCGGGGTTCGCAGCGTCGACGAGCACGTCGACGTTCGCGCGGGGGAACCCGGCGAGACCGGCGAGGACGCCGAGCGGCACTTCGGCGGCCATAGGGTTGTCCGTGAGCGCCGCGCCCCCTCCGAACGCCCTCGCGAGGAGCGGTCCACCGACCGGGTCGGCACTCCACTCCGCGACCGTCGACTCGGCGCTCAGTGGGGTCCGGACCCGCGTCCCCTCCACCGTGACCGTGACGCTGCGCCGCAGGTCTGCCGACGAGGCGCCGATCGACACGGTGAACGTGCCGGGCTCGACCACCCACCGGCGCAGGACGGGGTGCCAGTACGCGAACGCGCGCGGGCCGAGCTCCAGCACGACCCGCTGCGACGCGCCGGGGTCGAGCGTGACCCGGGCGAACCCCTTGAGCTCACGCTCGGGCCGTGCGACGGGCGACTCGAGGTCGCTGACGTAGACCTGCACGACCTCCGTACCCGTACGCGAGCCTGTGTTCGTGACGGTCACCGACACCGTCGCCCGCACCTCGTCGCCCTCGCCGGCGACGTCGACGGCCAGGTCGCCCTGGGCGAACGTCGTGTAGCCGAGGCCGTGGCCGAACGGGTACGCCGGCGGGATGTGCTTCACGTCGTAGTACCGGTAGCCGACGAAGACACCTTCGCCGTAGCGGGAGTGGCCGAGGTGACCGGGGAAGTCGAGGTAGGCCGGGGTGTCCTCGAGGCGGAACGGGATCGTCTCGGCCAGCCGTCCGGTGGGCTCGGCGCGGCCGGAGAGCAGGTCGGCGATCGCGGAGCCGACGGCCTGACCGGCGAGCCATGCCTCGAGCAGGGCAGGCACCTCGCGCGACCACGCGACGGGGGTGATGATGCCTCCGTTGGCGAGCACCACCACGACCCGCGGGTTGGCGGCGACGAGCTCCTGGACCAGCTCGACCTGGGCGGGCGGCAGATCCAGGTGCGTGCGGTCGTACCCCTCCGACTCGTACGACTCGGGCAGCCCCAGCAGACACACGACCGTACGATCGGCGCGCGCGGCCTCGACGGCGGCCGCCCGCAGCGTCCGGTCCTCCTCGGGCGTGCCGTCGAGGGTGTAGCCCGGCTCGAAGGGGAGGTCGTCGCCCCACGTCGCGCGCAGCGCGTCCAGCGGGACGTCGACCTGCGTCGGGTTGACCCGTGAGGATCCCGAGCCTTGGAAGCGCGGGGTGCGGGCGAGCTCGCCGACGACGAGCACGTCGGCCGACTCGCTCAGCGGCAGCAGGGGAGCACCACCGACGGGGTCGTTCTTGAGCAGCACCGACCCTGCGACTGCGGCCTCGCGAGCGAGCTCGTGATGGGAGAGGCGGGCCTCCTCGGAGAAGGTGTTCTTTTCGTCGGGATCGTCGTCCCCGGCTGCCGCCCCCGCGCGCGCGACCAGCGCCAGCACCCGGCGTACGGCCTCGTCGACCACGGACTCCGAGAGCGTCCCGGCGTGGACGGCGTCCACGACCGTGTCATCGTCCCCGAACGGCGGCATCGCCAGGTCGGTGCCGCCCCGCAGCGCCGCCGCCCGGTCGTGCACGGCGCCCCAGTCGGAGACCACGACGCCGTCGAAGCCCCAGGTGTCGCGCAGCACGTCGCGCAGCAGCCACGCGTTCTCGGTGGCGTACGTGCCGTTGATCTTGTTGTACGAGGCCATCACCGTCCACGGGTCGCCGGCGGTGACGACGCGCTCGAACGCGGCCAGGTAGATCTCGTGCAGCGTCCTCTCGTCCACGTCGGCCGACAGCCGCATGCGGTCGGTCTCGGCGTTGTTGGCCGCGAAGTGCTTCACCGAGGCGCCGACGCCCTGGGTCTGCAGGCCGCGGACGAACGCGAGGCCGAGCTCGCCGGACAGGTACGGATCCTCCGAGAGGTACTCGAAGTTGCGTCCGCACAGCGGTGAGCGCTTGATGTTCACGCCGGGCGCGAGGACGACCGAGACGCCTTCGGCACGCGCCTCGCGGGCGATCGCGGCCGCGACGCGCTCGACGAGGTCGGGGTCCCAGGAGGACCCCAGCGTCGTCGCCGTCGGGAAGCAGGTGGCGGGCACGCTCTGGCCCATCCCGAGCGAGAGTCCGCTCTCGCCCGCCTGCTTGCGGAGCCCGGTCGGCCCGTCGGCCAGCATGATCGCCGCGACGCCGGCCTCCTCGACCGGCTGCGTGTGCCAGAAGTCGCTCCCCGAGGTGAGCGAGGCCTTCTGCTCCAGGGTCAGTCGCGCGACAGGGTCTCCTGTGCGCACGGAATCGTCCCCCGACATCGTCCCCCCGATCGACGTGTGAACCTGTCGGTGACTGTAACCACGCGACGGGGTTCGCGCAGATCACCCGGTCTCACCAGCGGTTGCTGGCCTCCTCGGCCCATCCCACGAGCCCGTCGAGCGCCAGGGTGGTGCCGTCGTCGGCGCGCGCCGTGCCCGCCCACGTCCCGAACGCCTGGTGGGTGGAGTTGCCGAGGACCACGAGCTCGGTGCGCGCCTCGCGGACGTGCTCGGGGACAAAGGTCGCGTCCACGCCGTCGCCGGTGACCCGCCACGGTGCACGCCAGTCGTCGCGGTCGTACGACCAGGTGAGCGTGGCTCCGATCTTGTGGACGATGCCGTCGACGACGATCGCGTTCTCGGTCGACCCGGTGCCGTCGGTCCACCGGCCGCCGAACTGGACGGCATTGCCGCCGGGACCGGATCCGGCGCCCCAGTTCCAGGTCATCCGGTACGGCCAGACGCCGCGCCCGTGGTCGAGCACGGCGTACGCGTCGGTGAGCGGGTGAGCGACACCGTCGATCCCGAGCGTGCCGCGTACGGGGCGGGCGAGGTCTTTGACCGTGTACTGGAACCGGCGCGTGCTCCACGGCACGACCACGCCCATCGACTCGTGACCCTCCGGCTGCTCGACCGTGAGTGTGAGCGTGATCTGCGGCGAGGTGGCACGGATCGTCGTCGGACCCGTCGTGCCGGCGGTGGGCTGGTCGATGTCGACCGTCAGGTCCTTCGCGACCACCGCGACGCGTCCGCTGCCGGCCCGGTCGGGCAGGGCGACGCCGCGCCCGAGCGGGACGGTGACGTCGTGACGCCACTCCTGGCCGCTGCGGCGGTCCAGGACGTACAGGCCGTGCACGGCGGCGTAGTCGAGCGACGACACCTGGATGCCGATCACGTGGGTGGGGGAGACCACCCCCCAGTACTCCCAGCGCTTCGTACGCCCCCAGCCGCGGAGGTTCGCGCGGTGCAAGGGCCGTCGCGTCCAGCCGACGGCGTCGGGGTTCAGGCGGCCGTCGGGGCCGCAGAGGTCGACGGGGCTGGTGATCTCACGCTCGGGCATGGCGTCACGGTAGTGCGCGGGTCACGCTCACCGGATCGCCGACCTGAAGCGTCCCGATCGTGGTCGGGACCATGCGGACACCGAACCACGTGACCCCGTCCCACTTTCGCGTGCGCGACAGCGTCCGGATCGGTTCCTTGCCGCGTACGAGCGTCCGCGGGTCGATCAGCGTGATCGCGCAGCGGTCGCAGAGCTCGGCGAAGCGGAACGGGACGTCGCCGAGCGTGACCGTACGCCAGCCGTCCTCCTCGAACGGGGCGAGCTCGTCGGGGTCGGCCTCCACGACGACGTTGGGGCGAAACCGGCGCATGGAGAGCGGATTCGGGTCCGGGGTCTCGGCGACCCACGCGTTGAGCTGGTCGAGCGAGGACGTGGTGGTGAGGAGGATCGGTGCGGTGTCGGCGAGCGTCAACGGCTCGCCGCTCGTCCCTCCGTGGGTCGCCGACATCGGGCGGAGGGTGGGGTCCTCCTGCCACACGAGCCGAGCCGCGGTGCCGATCGCCTTGGAGATCCACGTCTCGGCATCCTCGCCCGCGTACCGCAGGGCGTCCTGGCGGGAGATGCCGACGGGGATGTCGACACCGTGCACCGGTCGAGGCGCGAGGAGGTCGGGGAGGCCGCCGGAACGCAGGAGGAGACCGTCGACCGTCGGGGTGGCGTGCACGGCGAGGATCCGGGGGTGGGCGAGGGCGTCGACCTTGCGGCCGTCCGGTCCGATCACGAGCCACCGCCGGTCGCCGGCTAGACCCCACGGTTCGACCGTCGCGCGGTCCACGTCGTGAGGGGCGGTGGACTTGACGGGATAGAGGTGCAGGGACGCGATGCGCACGGGGTCAGCGTAGGGGCGCAGCGGGCTGCGCCTCGACCGCATTCCTGGGCGGGTGGGCCTTTCGCAGAAAAAGACAGGGTTGACTGTTTGTTAGTTGCGGAGCGATGATGAGGGCGTGACCGCGACCACACGCACGACGCAGGGCGAGCGCAGCCGTCTCATGCGCCAGCGGCTGCTGGAGGCGACCGTCGACTCGCTCGTCGAGCTCGGCTGGTCGGGCACCAGCACGACCGTCGTCTCGCAGCGCGCGGGCGTCTCGCGCGGAGCGCAGCTGCACCACTTCCCGAGCAAGCAGGCCCTCGTCATCGCTGCCGTTGACCACCTGACCGAGCGGCGCCGCGACGACCTCGCCGCAGCCGTGCGAGGGCTGCCGGCCCAAGGTCGTACGCGGGCGGTGCTCGACGTGCTCGCCGCACAGTTCGTCTCGCCGGTCTTCTTCGCGGCGCTCGAGCTGTGGGTCGCCGCCCGCACCGACGACGAGCTGCGGGCCGCAGTCGGCCCGTTGGAGCGCCGCGTCGGCCGCGAGACCCACGCCTACGCGGTCGACCTGCTCGGCATCGACGACAACCGGGGCCGCAACCGGCAGCTCGTCCAAGCCACCCTCGACCTCATGCGCGGGCTCGGGCTCGCCGCCTCTCTCTCGGATGACACCGCACGCCGCACGTCGATCCTCGACGCGTGGGCGATCACCCTCGACACGGAGCTGGAACGCTGATGAGCACCGACACCTCGCCCGACCCGACGCCCGACGCGGCCCGCCACGCGGTCCTCGAGGCCGTCCTCGCCGACCTCCACGCGGAGAGCCAGCAGCTCGACGCGATCGTCGCCGACCTGGACGACGCCGGATGGGCCACCGCGACGCCCGCGCCGGGCTGGGACGTCGCGCACCAGATCGCACACCTGCACTGGACCGACAGCGCCTCGCTCGCGGCGATCGAGGGCGGCGAGGCGTTCGCGACACTGATCAAGAACGCGGTCGAGAACCCGACCGGCTACGTCGACGCCGAGGCCGACCGGCTCGCCGCGCTCGCGCCGCAGGAGCTGCTCGCCACATGGCGCGACGGGCGCCGACAGCTGGCCGACGCTCTCCGGGCGGTGCCCGCGGGCGAGAAGATCGCCTGGTTCGGCCCGCCGATGAGCCCGGCCTCAATGGCGACCGCACGGCTGATGGAGACCTGGGCGCACGGACGTGACGTCGCGGAGGCCTTCGGCATCGAGCTGCCGCGCACCGCCCGCGCGAAGCACGTCGCGAACCTCGGTTTCCGTACCCGCGCCTTCGCCTATCTCGTCCGCGGTCGCGACATCCCCTCGACACCGGTCCGTGTCGAGCTTGTCGGCACCGACGGCGAGACGTGGGCGTGGGGGCCGGAGGACGCCGAGGACCGCGTCACCGGCGACGGCTACGACTTCGCGCTGCTCGCGACGCGCCGTCGTACCCGCGACGACGTCGACGTGGTCGCCCACGGTGCCGCCGCCGACGAGTGGCTCGACATCGTGCAGGCCTTCGCGGGGCTCCCGGGTCCCGACCCGGTGCCGGTGGGGTCTCGACAGGCTCGACCGGCGGAAGGTGCGGCTCGACCGGCGGAGGGGTCTCGACAGGCTCGACCGGCGGAGGGGTCGGCATGATCCGCATCGGCAACTGCTCGGGCTTCTACGGCGACCGTCTCGCGGCGATGCGCGAGATGCTCACCGAGGGTGACCTCGACTACCTCACGGGCGACTACCTCGCCGAGCTCACGATGCTCATCCTCGGCCGCGACCGCCTCAAGGACCCTTCGCTCGGCTACGCCAAGACGTTCGTCCGCCAGATGACCGAGTGCATGGGCCTGGCCAAGGAGCGCGGTGTCCGCATCGTCACCAACGCCGGCGGTCTCAACCCCGCAGGGCTCGCCGACAAGCTGCGCGAGATCGCTGCCGAGCAGGGGCTCGAGATCGTCGTCGCCCATGTCGAGGGCGACGACCTGCGTCCGCGCGCCGACGAGCTCGGCCTCGTCGGACACGGCGGACAGCCGCCGATCACCGCCAACGCCTATCTCGGCGCGTTCGGCATCGCCGCGGCGCTCGAGGCCGGCGCGGACGTCGTCGTGACCGGTCGTGTCACCGACGCGTCGGTTGTCGTCGGGCCTGCCATCCACGCGTACGGGTGGGGGCGTGAGGACTACGACGCGCTCGCCGGCGCCGTGGTCGCCGGGCACGTCGTCGAGTGCGGGGCGCAGGCGACGGGCGGCAACTTCTCCGGGTTCGCGACGCTCGACCCCAAGGTCCTGCTGCACCCCGGCTTCCCGATCGCGGAGGTCGCGTCGGACGGCAGCAGCGTCATCACCAAGCACGAGGGGACCGGGGGCGTGGTCACCGTCGACACCGTCACGGCCCAGCTCGTGTACGAGATCGGCGGGCCCGCGTACGCCGGACCAGACGTCGTCACCCATCTGGACTCGATCGTCCTCACGCAGGACGGCGAGGACAGGGTGGCCGTCTCCGGTGTACGCGGGTCCGCTCCGCCGGCGACCACGAAGGTCGCGCTCAACTCCTTCGGCGGGTTCCGCAACACCGTCGAGCTCGTGCTGACCGGCCTCGACATCGAGGAGAAGGCCGCGCTGGTGCGCCTCCAGGTCGAGGACGCGCTCGCGCAGTCGCCGGCCGGGATGCCGGACGAGGTCGTCTGGGACCTCGACCGCACGGACGTCGCAGACCCCCGGACCCAGGGGCAGGCGACGGCGCTGCTGCGCTGCCACGTGAAGGCGATGTCCCCCGACCCGGTCGGACGCGCGTTCTCGTCCGCGGCCGTCGAGCTCGCACTGGCCTCGTACCCGGGGTTCACCGTGACGCGACCGCCCGCAGCCGGGACCCCGTACGGGGTCTACACCCCAGCGTACGTGCCGCAGGAGCTCGTGCCGCACACCGTCGTGCTCGCCGACGGCACGCGAATCGACGTGCCACCACCGGCGGGCCTCGAGACGTCGTCGCCGGGTGTCGATACGTCCTTGCCTAGCGGCTCGGACTACTCGACCAACGGAGCCCGTAGCGAGACCACCCAAGCCGTCGCCCTCGGCCGGGTCGTGCATGCGCGCAGCGGCGACAAGGGGGGCGACGCCAACGTCGGCGTCTGGGTCCGCAGCGACGTCGCCGACCCCGACGCCGCGTACGCGTGGCTTGTCGACCTGCTCGACGCTGACACGTTCGTGACGCTGATCCCCGAGGCTGCGGGTCTCGACCTCGAGATCCACTCGCTGCCCAACCTCCGCGCGGTCAACGTCGTCGCCCACGGCTTCCTCGGCGACGGCGTGGCCGCCTCCACCCGGTTCGACCCGCAGGCCAAGGCGCTCGGCGAGTGGCTTCGCGCCCGTGTGGTCGACGTTCCTGAGGAGCTCCTGCGATGACCGCTGCCCCGTACGACGCCTGGTCGACGCCCGAGCGCACGGCGCTGCGCGACGCGGTCACGCGCTTCACGACCCACGAGATCGTCCCGAACCTGGCCGGGTGGGAGGACGACGGCGAGATCCCGCGCGAGCTGCACAAGAAGGCGGCGGCCGCCGGGTTCCTCGGCATCGGCTTCCCCGAGGACGTCGGTGGACAGGGCGGTGACGTCGTCGACATCTCCGTGCTCACCGAGGCGGTCATCGAGTCGGGAGGATCGTCGGGCCTGATGGCCGCGCTGTTCACCCACGGCATCGCACTGCCTCACATCGTGTCCGCGCACCTCTCAGCGCCGTCCGAGCGCAGCGCGGCGCTCGTCGACCGCTACGTCCGCCCGACGCTCGCAGGGGAGATGATCGGCGCGCTCGGCGTGACCGAGCCGAGCGGTGGCTCCGACGTCGCGAACCTGCGCACACGCGCCGCGCGTGAAGGCGACGGGTACGTCGTCAACGGCGCCAAGACCTTCATCACCTCCGGTGTTCGCGCCGACTTCGTGACGACGGCCGTCCGGACCGGTGGCGACGGGTTCGGCGGCATCTCGCTGCTCGTCGTCGACAAGGGCACTCCCGGCTTCACAGTGCAGCGCCCGCTGCGCAAGATGGGCTGGCACTGCTCTGACACCGCCGAGCTGGCGTTCGACGATGCCCGTGTCCCTGCCGAGAACCTTGTCGGTGAGGAGAACGGCGGCTTCGTCCTCGTCATGCAGCAGTTCGTCAATGAGCGCCTCAGCTTGGCGGTGCAGTCGTACGCGACCGCGCAGCGCGCACTCGACCTCGCGGTCGCGTACGCGAAGGAGCGCGAGACGTTTGGTCGTCCGCTCGCGAGCCGCCAGGTGATCCGCCACAAGCTGGTCGAGATGCACCGCGCGACGACGACGGCACGGGCGTACACGCGCCAGGTCGTCGAGCGTGCCGCCGCCGCGTCCGCGGGCGCGGACGTCGACCCGATGCGCCTGGCCGCCGACGCCGCGATCGCCAAGAACGACGCCGTCGCGGCCTGCGCGTTCGTGGTGGACGAGGCAGTGCAGATTCACGGTGGCATGGGATACATGCGCGAGTCCGAGATCGATCGCCACTACCGCGACGCGCGCATCCTCGGCATCGGGGGCGGCGCGACCGAGGTCATGAACGACCTGGTCGCCAAGATCCTGGGGTTCTGATGGAGAGGTCTCGACACGCTCGACCGCCGGGAAGGGGGCATCCTGCCGACGGTGACTGGTCGCCGTTGCGCAGCGCCCGCATGAGCCGACAGCGGCTCGTGGGCGAGCCGTTCGCCTCGCCGGTCGACGTGGTCGAGTGGCTGGGCGCGGTGCAGGCGCAGGAGTACGTCGACGCCGGCTGGGCGCTGTCGCAGCGCAGCGAGGATGCTCCCACCGCGGGCGAGGTCGAGGCGCTGGTCGCGTCCGGCGAGATCCTGCGGACGCACGTGCTGCGTCCGACGTGGCACTTCGTCCGGCCGGCCGATGCCCGCTGGATGCTGGAGCTCACGGGTCCGCGGGTGGTCCGCACGATGGCATCGGCATGGCGCGCGACCGGCCTCGACGAGCCGGATGAGCGTGCGAGGGTGCTCGATGCCGTCGCAGAGGTCCTCGGTGACGGCGAGCACCTCACCCGCAAGCAGCTCGCCGAGCGGCTCGAGGCGAGTGGCGTCGACACGACCAAACGGATCAGCTTCATCACGCTCGCCGCGGAGCTGGAGCGGGTCGCGATCAGCGGGGCACCGCAGGGCAAGCAGCAGACGTTCGCGGCGTTCGACGACCGGGTGCCGGCGTCGGACCCGCTGGAGCACGACGAGGCGGTGGCCCGTCTGGCGGAGCGCTACCTGCGCAGCCACGGGCCGGCGACGCCGCACGACCTGTCGTGGTGGGGCGGCATCACGGTCACCGACGCGCGTCGCGGGTACGAGGCGGCGGGCGCGGCGTCGTACGAGGTCGAGGGGCTGACGTACTACGAGCTGCCGGGTCTCGAGACGTCCTCGACCGGCGGGGAGGGCATCAGCCATCTGCTTCCTCCGTACGACGAGTACCTCATCTCGTACAAGAACCGCCAGGCCGTCGACGCCAGCGAGGACTACGTCCGCGAGCCGATCGAAGGCCTCTTCTTCTGGGGCCTCGCCCTCGACGAGGGGCGCGTCGTCGGCGGCTGGAAGTGGTCCCGCCCCACGCGCAAGGACGACCCGGTGCGGCTCACCCTCACGCTCCTCACCCCCACGACCTCGGCCGTCCGCGACAGGTTCGCGGTGCAGGCCGATCGCTTCTCCCGATACCTCGACATCCCCGTCGAGCTGACCATGGAGGCACCACGATGACGACGACGGTGGACACCGCGTCACCCACGTACACCGACAACCGCGAGGCGTTGCTCGAGAAGATCGACGACCTCGCCGAGCAGCATGCGAAGGCGCTCGCGGGCGGCGGTGAGAAGTACGTCGCCCGCCACCACAAGCGTGGCAAGCTCCTCGCGCGCGAGCGCATCGAGCTGCTGATCGACGAAGGCGCACCGTTCCTCGAGCTGTCGACGCTCGCGGCGTGGGGGACCGACTTCCCCGTGGGCGGCTCGCTCGTCGCCGGCATCGGCGTTGTCGAGGGCGTCGAGTGCATGATCATCGCGAACGACCCGACCGTGAAGGGCGGCTCCAGCAATCCGCTCACGGTCAAGAAGGGCCTGCGCGCTGCGCAGATCGCGGCCGAGAACCGGCTCCCGACGATCAACCTCGTCGAGTCCGGCGGCGCCGACCTGCCGACCCAGAAGGACATCTTCATCCCCGGCGGCGCGACGTTCCGCAACATCACCAGGTCGAGCGCCGCGCGCGTCCCGACGGTCGCGCTGGTGTTCGGCAACTCGACCGCCGGTGGTGCGTACGTCCCGGGCATGAGCGACTACGTCGTGATGGTCAAGGAGGGCGCGAAGGTCTTCCTCGGCGGGCCGCCGCTGGTTAAGATGGCGACCGGCGAGGAGTCCGACGACGAGTCGCTCGGCGGTGCCGAGATGCACGCCCGCGTCTCGGGTCTCGCTGACTATCTCGCGGTCGACGAGTACGACGCGATCCGCCTCGGCCGTCAGATCGTCCGCCGCCTGAACTGGCGCAAGCAGGGCCCGGCACCGAAGGCCTCGTACGCGGAGCCGGCCTTCGACCCCGAGGAGCTGCTCGGCATCGTCCCGAGCGACCTCAAGGTCCCGTTCGACCCGCGCGAGGTGATCGCCCGCATCGTTGATGGGCCCAGTGTGGACGGCGGAACGGGGTTCGACGAGTTCAAGCCGCTCTACGGCACGTCGCTCGTGACCGGGTTCGCGCAGATCCACGGCTACCCGATCGGCATCCTCGCCAACGCCCAGGGCGTGCTGTTCAGCGAGGAGGCGCAGAAGGCGACGCAGTTCATCCAGCTCGCCAACCAGATCGACACGCCACTGCTGTTCCTGCACAACACGACCGGCTACATGGTCGGCGCCGAGTACGAGCAGGGCGGCATCATCAAGCACGGCGCGCAGATGATCAACGCCGTCTCCAACTCGACGGTGCCGCACATCTCCGTCGTCATGGGCGCCTCGTACGGGGCCGGCCACTACGGCATGAGCGGGCGCGCGTACGACCCGCGCTTCATGTTCAGCTGGCCCAACGCGAAGTCGGCGGTGATGGGCCCGGCGCAGCTCGCCGGCGTGATCTCGATCGTCGCGCGCGGTGCCGCCGAGGCGAAGGGCATGCCGTACGACGAGGACGGCGACAAGCAGATGCGCGCCTTCGTCGAGAAGCAGATCGAGGAGCAGTCGCTGGCGTACTTCACCTCCGGGCTCCTCTATGACGACGGCGTGATCGACCCGCGCGACACCCGCACCGTGCTCGGCATCTGCCTGAGCGCGATCGCGACCGCGCCGATCGAAGGGGCCCGTGGCTACGGGGTGTTCCGGCTGTGACCGGCGCACGCCCCGTCCGCGATTCGGGCAATTCGGCACGCAATCGAGCGGCGAAAACAGTGGGGAACCGCCCAAATCGGGGACGAGACGGAGGAGAAGCATGATTCAGAAGGTGCTCGTCGCCAATCGCGGCGAGATCGCGCGCCGGGTCTTCGCGACCTGCCGTGCGCTCGGCATTGCGACGGTCGCGGTGCACTCGGACGCCGATGCGGACGCGCCGTTCGTGAAGGACGCAGACACGGCGGTCCGGCTGCCCGGCAACGCGCCCGGCGAGACGTACCTGCGCGGTGACCTCGTCATCGCCGCCGCACGCGCGACCGGTGCGGACGCGATCCACCCCGGGTATGGGTTCTTGTCGGAGAACGCGGAGTTTGCGGCAGCGGTCCGCGACGCGGGTCTGACGTGGATCGGCCCGGACCCGGACGCGATCGCCGCGATGGGCTCGAAGGTCCGCTCCAAGGAGCTGATGGCCGAGGCGGGCGGTCCGGTCGCCGGGCTGCTGGAGCCCGAGGCGATGACGACCTCCGACCTGCCGCTCGTGGTCAAGGCGTCCTCGGGTGGCGGCGGCCGCGGCATGCGTGTCGTCCGCGACCTCGACGTGCTGCCGGCGGCCCTCGAGCAGGCGGCGGCCGAGGCGGGCTCCGCGTTCGGTGACGCCACCGTGTTCGTCGAGCACTACCTCGAGCACGCGCGCCACGTCGAGGTCCAGGTGATGGCCGACGTGCACGGCACCTGCTGGGTGCTCGGCGACCGCGACTGCTCGCTGCAGCGGCGCCACCAGAAGGTCGTCGAGGAGGCGCCGGCGCCCGGTCTCTCGCAGGCGACCCGCGCGACGCTGCACGACGCGGCACGCGCGCTGGTCAAACAGGTCGGCTACACCGGTGCCGGCACGGTCGAGTTCCTGGTCGCCGAGCGCGGCGCCGACCAGCCCGCGCTCGTCTCCTTCCTGGAGATGAACACCCGCCTGCAGGTCGAGCACCCCGTCACCGAGGCCGTCACGGGCCTCGACCTCGTGGCGCTCCAGATCGCCGTCGCTGAAGGGCGCGCGCTGCACGAGGCCACCGGACTCACCGAGCCGCCGACGTCCCGAGGCCATGCGATCGAGGTCCGCGTCTATGCAGAGGACCCGGCCGACGGCTTCGCGCCGCAGACCGGCACCGTACGAGCCTTCGACGTCCCCGGGGCCACCGTCCGCTTCGGCGCGCTCACCGGTTCGGGCCTGCGTCTCGATTCCGGCGTCGAGAGCGGCAGCGACGTCGGCATCCACTACGACGCGATGCTCGCCAAGCTCGTCGCGTACGGGCCCGACCGCGCGTCGGCGACCCGCATGCTGCGCGGCGCCCTCGACCGTACGACGGTGCACGGGGTCGCCACCAACCTCGATCTGCTGCGCGGCATCCTTGGCGCCCCCGAGTTTGCCGACGCGGCGGCGCTGAGCACCTTGCTGCTCGAGGAGAAGCTCGACGCCTGGTCGCAGGCCCGCGGCGACGACGCCGCCAAGCGCCGGTATGCGGTCGCTGCCGCGCTCGCGTCGGCCACCGCGGCAGCGAAGGCGGCGCCGGTGCTCTCGCGCATCCCGGCCGGGTTCCGCAACGTGCCGTCGCAGCCGATCACCGCGACGTACGCCGTCGCCGGCGAGGAGCTCGCCGTCGCGTACGCGTCGCGGCGCGGGCGGCTCGTCCCGGTCGGCGTGGACGAGGCGACGACTGCGGTGCACGTCGGCACGGACCGCGTGGTGCTGGTCTATGACGGCGTCGAGGAGACGTACGAGATCCGTCTCGGCGGGGGCGTCGTCGACGTGGACGGTCCGCAGGGCCCGCTCGACCTCGTGGTCGTGCCGCGCTTCACCGACCCCGCCGACCAGGTGGCCGAAGGGTCGCTGCTCGCGCCGATGCCCGGGTCCGTCGTGTCGGTCGCCGTGGAGCAGGGGCAGCCGGTCGCGAAGGGCGACGTCGTCCTCGTGCTCGAGGCCATGAAGATGCAGCACACCATCACCGCGCCGACCGACGGCGTCGTCGCCGAGCTCGCGGTCACCGCGGGGAGCCAGGTCGAGTCCGGCGCCGTCCTCGCGGTGATCGACGACGCGGCCGCCCAGGAGAACGTCGAAGGAGAACCCGCATGACCACCACCGCATTCGCTGAGTCCGAGGAGCGCCAGGCGCTTCGCAAGGCCGTCTCCGACCTGGGCCGCAAGTATGGGCGCGACTACTTCAACACCGCCTACCGGGAGGGTCGCAAGACCACGGAGCTCTGGGAGGAGGCCGGCAAGCTCGGCTACCTCGGTGTCGCAGTCCCGGAGGAGTACGGGGGCGGTGGCGGCGAGATCGGTGACCTCGCCGCCGTGTGCGAGGAGCTGGCCGCGGCCGGCTGCCCGCTGCTGCTCATGGTCGTCTCGCCGGCGATCGTCGGCACGATCATCGCCCAGTACGGGACGGACGACCAGAAGCAGCGCTGGCTGCCCGGGCTCGCGGACGGGACGAGCACGTTCGCGTTCTCGATCACCGAGCCGGATGCCGGGTCGAACTCGCACAAGATCACCACGACCGCGTACCGGCAGGAAGACGGTGGCTGGCGCCTGACCGGTGGCAAGACCTTCATCTCCGGAGTCGACGAGGCGAGCCACGTCCTGGTCGTCGCCCGTACGGAGGACCACAAGACCGGCAACCTCAAGCCGGCGCTGTTCCTCGTGCCGACGGACACGCCGGGCTTCACGTGGCAGGAGATCCCGATGGGGATCGTCAGCCCGGAGAAGCAGTTCACGCTGTTCTTCGACGACGTCGTCCTGCCGCAGGACGCCCTCATCGGCAGCGAGGACGCCGGGATCGAGCAGCTCTTTGCCGGGCTCAACCCAGAGCGGATCATGGCGGCGTCCTTCGCCACGGGCACGGCGCGGCTCGCGCTCGAGCTCGCGACCGAGTACGCGAAGACCCGCCAGGTGTGGAAGGCGCCGATCGGTGCGCACCAGGCGGTCGCTCACCCGCTCGCGCAGACCCACATCGAGATCGAGCTGGCACGCCTCATGACGCAGAAGGCGGCCGCGCTCTATGCGGTCGGTGACCACATGGGCGCGGGCGAGGCGGCGAACATGGCGAAATACGCCGCCGGCGAGGTCGTGTGCGCGGCGGTGGACCGGGCCATCCAGACACACGGTGGCAACGGGCTCGCCGAGGAGTACGGGCTCGTGCAGATGCTGGCGGGGTCGCGCCTGTCGCGGATCGCGCCCGTGAGCCGTGAGATGGTGCTCAACTTCATCGCGCAGTTCTCGCTCGGCCTGCCGAAGTCGTACTGATGCCCGCGTCCGTCCCGTCCGGCCCCCACGTCGAAGGAGTCACCGCATGACCGAGCTCGTCCGCCTCGAGGTCGCCGACCAGGTCGCCACGATCACCCTGGACAGCCAGCACAACCGCAACGCCCTGTCGGCGCAGCTCGTCACGGAGCTCGTCGGGCACCTCGAGACCGCGGCCGCGGATCCCGACGCGCTCGTCGTCGTGATCGCGGCGGCCGGGCCGGTGTTCTGCTCCGGCGCCGACCTGTCCGAGGCGGCAGGTGGCGGCATGGTCGAGGGGGCGAAGGGCCTGGTTGCCCTGCAGCGCCTCATCGTCACCCTGCCGAAGCCCGTCGTCGTACGCCTGCACGGTCCGGTCCGCGCCGGCGGGCTGGGGATCGTGGGTGCGGCCGACGTCGTCGTCTGCGCCGACGACGTGACGTTCGCGTTCACCGAGGTACGCCTGGCGCTCGCGCCTGCCGTGATCTCGCTGACGACGCTCGAGCGTATGACGCCTCGCGCGGCGGCGCGGACCTTCCTGACGGGGGCGAAGTTCTCTGCGGCCCAGGCTGTGGAGTACGGACTCGTCACGGAGGCGGTCGCTCCCGATGCGCTCGACGCGGCGCTCGGCGAGATCCTCGACGGGCTCCGCAAGGCGTACCCGCAGGGTCTGCGCGAGACGAAGGCGCTCCTCAACGCCGACCTCGTCGCGCGGATCGACCGGCTGGGGGACGAGGTCGCCGAGCAGTCGGGCCGCCTTTTCGGGTCGGACGAGGCACGCACGGCGATGCTGGCGTTCCTCAATCGCAAGAAGAGCTGATGCCACGACACCCGTGGGCACGACCGGTCCCCCGTCCGGTCGTGCCCACGGGTGTGCCCGGGGTCAGGCTGCACGCCTGAGAGCAGATTATTAGAACACACGTACGATAGTCAAGAGGCTACGATCCGTCTGTGCAGGAGCTCAGTCGACGCCGCGTCCTCGCCGCGCTCGGCCTGCCCGTGCTCGCCGGGCTTTTCGGCTGCGTCCCGCGCGGATGGGACGCGCTGGACGAGACCGCGCTGACGATCGCGACGGGCAACCCCGGTGGCGTCTTCGTCCGCTACGGCCGTGCGCTGACGACGGTGATCGCGCGTGACCTCGACGGAGTGCGAGCTCGCACCCGGACCACCAACGCCTCGCTGGAGAACCTTCGCCTCGTCGCCGAGGGCGCGTGCGACGCCGGGTTCTCCCTCGGTGATGCAGCGGCCCACGCGGTCGCCCCCGCCGCGCCCGGCGGTGCAGCCCGGTCGTACGACCTCGTCGCACTGGCCCGGATGTACGACAGCTTCGTCCACCTCGTCGTCCGCGAGGACTCGCCGTACCGCCAGGTCTCGGACCTCGCGCGCGCCCGGATCGGCATCGGCGCCCACGGTTCCGGAACGCAGGTGATCGCGTCCCGCGTCCTCGAGGTCCACGACGTCCGCAGTCCCGGGGCGAGGTTCGTCGACGCCGCGCTCGAAACCTCGGCCGATGCGCTGAGGGCCGGCCGGATCGACGCCTTCTTCTTCGTGAGCGGGCTGCCCAACCAGGCGATCGCCGCGCTCGCCCGCGAGACGCCCGTCCGGCTCCTCGACCTCGGTGACGTCGTCGAGCCGATGGTGGCCGCGTTCGGCCCCCAGTACGTACGGGCGCCGATCCCGCCGTCGGCGTACGGCCTGCGCGAGGCGGTGAGCACGCTCAGCGTGAAGAACTACCTCGTCGCGAACCCGGCCCTGACCGAGCCCGTGGCGTACGCGGTGACACGGATCGTGTTCGAGCGGCAGGACGAGATCGAGCGGCTCGAGCCAGGAGTCGGGCAGCCGACGCTCGGTGCGGCGATCTTCACCGCGCCGCTGGAGCTGCACCCCGGCGCGCTGCGCTACTACCGGGAGCGGGGCTCCTGAGGGTCACCCTCACCTCGAAGCCGCCGCCGGGCGGACGTCCGACCGCGAAGGTCCCCCCGAGCTGGACCACGTGGGCACGGACGATGGCGAGCCCGAGGCCGGTCCCGTGCACGTTCTGGTGCTGCGCGCCCCGGAAGAACCGGGCTCCGACCTTCGCAAGGTCCTCGTCGCGCACTCCGGGGCCATTGTCGCGGACGCGGATCTCGACGGCTGCAGTCTCCGTGGCGTCGGCAGCCCTGATCGTGACCTCCCCGACCGTCACCTCGACGGGCGAGCCCAACGCGAACTTCGTCGCGTTGTCGAGTGTCGCGTCGAGGACGACATCGACGACCTCGACGGTCGCGAGGGCGAGGATCCGGTCCGGCGCGCCGACCGTCAGGCCGGGCACCGCCTGCTCCCAGATCCGGCAGCGGGCGCGGACGGCGGCGGCGACGTCCACCTCCGTCACCGGTGGTGGCTCGGCGCCGATCTGACCCAGGTCGAGCAGCGAGTCCACGATCCGCGTGAGGCGGTCGGTCTCGGCGAGGACGAGGTCGAGCTGTGCCGCGTCCTCGGGCTCGGCGTCGGCGCTGAGGGTCTCGACGCGCAACCGCAGCGCCGTCAGCGGGTTGCCGAGCTGGTGGGAGGCGTCCGCGACGAGGTCGCTCTGCTGGCGCTGCGCGACCTGGACGTGGTTGGCCATGGCGTTGAAGGAGGTCGCGAGCCGGCGCAGCTCGGGCGGACCGGCACTCGCGGGGACGCGCGTCGCCAGGTCGCCGTGCGCGACGCGGCGGGCGGCCTCGTCGAGGTCGTCGACCGGTCGGAGGATCCAACGCACGAGCGGGACGGCGACACCCGCGGCGGCGACGAGAAGGACGGCGAGGCCGGCGACGACCAGCAGGGCGAGCCGAGCGGCGACGTCGTCGCGCACCCCCTCCGTCGGCGCCTCCATAAGAACCGCCCCGAGGACGTGCGCGTCGCGTCCGATGGGGGAGGCGAGCACGAAGGTGTCGTCCGACCACGGCCAGACCGGGGCCGGCTTCTCGGCGCTGTTGCCCGCGAGCGCGCGGGTCACCTGGCGAGGGACGGACGCGGGTTCGAGGTCGCCCGAGGACGCGGCGATCGTACGGCGGTCGGCGTCGACCACGACGACGCGCGCCCCGTGCACCTCCTCGTACCGGTCGAGCTCGGAGCGCAGCGACGACACCGACCCCGTCTCGAGCGCGTTGGCCGCGACCACGGCGAAGCGGTTGAGGTCGGCCTGCCGCGTCACGAAGAGCTCCTGCGTACGGTCCGACGCGTAGGTGCTGATCAGCGGCCCGAGGAGCGCGGCGAGCAGGATCGACAGAGCCAGCGTCGAGAGGGCGAGGAGGCGGCGGCGCACGCGATCACCCGGTGTCGCGGAGGCGGTAGCCGGTCCCTCGTACGGTCTCGACGAGTTCGGCGCGCCTGAGCTTGGCGCGCAGGCTCGCGACGTGGACGTCGAGGGTGCGTGAGCCGCCGACCCAGGTGGTGTGCCAGATCCGCTCCATCAGCGCCGCGCGCGTGACGACGTGACCGGCGTTCTGGGCGAGGACGAGCAGCAGAGCGAACTCCTTGGGAGAGAGGTCGAGCAGCGCCCCGTCGTACGTCGCCCGCTGCTCCTGCGGCTCCAGCACCAGGTGTGCGACCCGGATGTCGCCGATGACCAGCCCACGCCCGCTCCTGCGCATGACGGCGTCGATCCGGGCCAGCAGGACCTGCGTGCTGTACGGCTTGGTGACGTAGTCGTCGACGCCCGACTGGAGCGCGGCGACCACCGACGACTCGCCACGCCGGGCGGTGACGGCGATGATCGGCACCTCGCTCGCGGCACGGATCCGTCGGGCCAGTGCGAGCCCGTCGGAGTCGGGCAGGCCCATGTCGAGCAGGACGAGCGAGGCGTCGCCGTGCTTGCACCAGCCCTCTTCGGCGTCGGCGGCCCGGTCGACCGCCAGCCCGACGCGGTGGAGCGCTGCGCCGAGGGCGCCGGCGACCGCGTCGTCGTCCTCGACGAGCAGCACGCGCACTACGGACCTCCTTGGCGACGGGGGAACGTCAGGGCGTTGTGATCCACGCCACCGGTACGTTAACCGGCGCGCCCTCGGGAGGGCGACGGAGTGCCCCGATCAAGCACGTTGTGCTTCGACCCGACGACCCTGTCCGGGAAGGAATTACAGAGCTGTGAGCATGGTCAGCCGCGTTGACACTCTGGGTTCGATAATGTCCGGCCACACGGGCCGGCCACACGGGCCGGCCACACGGGCCGGCCACACGGGCCGGCCACACGGGCCGGCCACACGGGCCGGCCACACGGGCCGGCCACACGGG